>NZ_JALNTQ010000010.1:0-8135 GCF_023161745.1 Cobetia sp. 1CM21F
GGCGCGGCTGGTGCCGGGGGAGGAGTTTCGCACGTGCGAAATCGGCCGATACCCGGAAGGATTTAGCACATGTGGGCGCGGCTGGTGCCGGGGCAAGGATTTCGCGCATGCGAAATCGGCTAATACCCGGAAGGACTTCACATGTGCGCTACACAGCCCCGTCTTACCGGCCCCAAAACGCCGAAAATCACGATTACGCGCCTTATCGTGAGTCGGCAGCGAAAGCTGTGGACTCTTGGCGATCAGTACCTCGCATCCTTGTGTACCTCTTCAGTCCCTGCGCTCCCTGGAACCTTGATAGGAACGTTTTTGACGCGCGTCAGAGTAAAATCAAGTCAAAGTCCGTGCAGCGGGTTGGTAAGCCCCGAGGGGCTTACCAACCCGCCGGGCAAACTCAAATTTCGTACGTAAGAAAAAAAGATGGGGGGTAGAGCTAGGGCAGGATTCGCAAAGTGGTACCAAAAGGTACCTTTTGCAGCAGGCTTCCCCATGCCCTTATGTCAGACTGTCAAAACTCGCCTATCGGATGGTGAATCAATGAGGCCGGTTCAGATTTTTCTTCTGGCTGCTTCTTCCAGCAACCGCAGAGCGGCATCCTCGTAGCTCTCGCCCGGCTGTGCTGCGGCTTCAATCACGCTCATGGGAATGCCGTAGATCGCGCCCTGAGCACTTCTACTGCTTTTTCTTTTAGGCTTGTGCTTGTTGTCACTTACGCCGGCTTCTCCCGGGGATTTCTCGCCAAATGTGAATACCAAATGGCTGACACGCCGTCCGGTCTTGCGCTGATCCCATTTCACCCACAGTGGCGAGTGTTCGTTGATCTGCTCGATGGAGGGCTGAATTACTCGCTTCTTGAAATCCTTTATGGCCGGGTATTTATCGCCCAGTTGGAAAGCATTGCGCAGCCACTCGATGGATACCTCACGTTGGCCAGTGTCACGCCACTGGCAAAGCAGTTCGTAGAGCCTGATAGCGTGAGCGCTTTCCATGCGGGCTATGTCGGTCAGAGCATAGCGGGTGAACTGCTCGGTGAGCTGGGAGAGGTAGGGCACCATGGGTTGGCTGAAACGAAGGGCTATCGTGCCCAGATCTTTCTGATAGACCACTTCCTGCACCCAGCGCGTGAGTCTTACCTTGGCTCCACCTTGACCGTTGGGTGCTTCATGTAGCGTGACCTCCCTCCGGAACAGGCGTTCAGACGCTGCCTTGAGGTTCTGGTAAGCCGTCCCTAGTTGAGTACCGGTCATATCGGCGATCTGTTGGGCGCTGACCGTGTAGAGCCGCTGGTCTGTCAAAGGCTCATCTCGTCGTACCTGGGCAATACACCCTAGGATGATGCGCTGCTCGTAAACGCTGAGGCGGTAGGATGCTTCAATCAATGCGTTGCTTTTATAGACCAATGCGGAATCCATACCCGCCTCCATTAAAGGACTCATTTTATTATGTCCTTTAATACCATCAATCCGTCCCCTCTACAACCATCAATCCGTCCCCTTTTAACCATCAATCCGTCCCCTTTTAACCATCAATCCGTCCCCTTTTAACGCTATTAACTCTTTATTTTCAATGATTTATATCCCCTAAAAGGGAAAAGGGGTAAAAGGACAAAAAAGAGCGCGATGCGCTCACCTACCCTCCGCTTCGCTCCGCCCGGCCTACGGCCGCCTAAAATTGCCTGCGCCACAGGCGCAGAAAGGATGCCATCGAGGGGCATAGCCCCTGGGCATCCTGCGGGAAGCTTCGCCGCTAAAGAACTCCAGCTTTTGTGGTCGCCAACCCAATCAAACGCGGGAACATGGGCGCTACGCGCCAGGTTAAACGGATAAGACGCTATGTGGGCTCCTGTGAGGCCTCACACGGGCTCTAGTGCTCACAAGGAGGGTTTGATACCTCCTCTGGCTATCTCTCCTCAGAAGCGATTCTCGGCTTTCTACGGAGTACACGTCGGAGGAGAACGATCAGCACGACCTCAGTACAGCTCCAGCACACTTACAGCACAGGCAGTTGCGTAAAGATACGGGGTAGTTGTGCTTTTGAAGCAGGCAAGATGGGCGAGGTTAGCTAACCCTCGCACCACGTAATTTCGCACTTCGTGCTCAACGTGATCTTGCTCTGCGAGGCTGCCGCCTTTTTTCTACAGCATTTTATGACGCCAGGATGGCCCACTTCTGTACTTGAAGTGAGTCTGACGGTGAACAAAAATTTTTTGTGGGTTTCGGGCTACAGACTTGGATATGTTGCGCAGCTTCCTTGCTGTGTGTGTGGCTTGGAATGCAGATCGAGTGTCGCGAGAAGTTTGATTTAAGTTGATCCGCATACCCCGTCACGGACTCGGACAAGGTATGCCTGCGTAACACATTCGTGTCACTTTCGGCTGCAAAATCGCTACGCTTTCGTGCAGCCTGGCGACTTGCTCAGGGCTACGCCCCGAGACCCTAAAACTTGCTCGCTTCCGCTCGAATGTCACACGTGTCCCATGACACCCTGTCACGCGCTAAAGCCTTGCTGACACTGGGGTGTCTCACTATTTGTCACACCACCTGTCCCATGCTGTCACTCCGGCCTAGAATGAGCGCACACGACGTGAAGGGGACAACATGGCATCTATCACCGTCAATGAAGCTGCCGAGCTTGTGGGACGCAGCAGGCGCACCCTGTACCGCGATATGAGGCGCGGGAACCTGAGCTTTACGACACGACGTGATGGGCATCGCCAAATAGAGACTAGCGAGCTAGAACGCTGGTACGGGGCATTGAAGATGCCTGAGCCTGGCACACCGTCACGGGACAGTGGCACAGCCAGTGACGACGCGTTGATAGCTGAGATACGGGCGTTGCGGGAGGAGTTGGCCGGACTACGGGAAGAAGTGGCACATCTGCGCCGTCTGCCCGCGCCAGCACCCCCACAGGCGACACCAGCCCTGGAACCTAATTCACACCCGTTTGCTGACGAAATGGCTGCCCTCAGAGCTAAGCAGCATAAAGAATAAAAGTTTGTGGGCACGAATTTTACTCAGCCTAGGGCAGGGCAGGATCCGCAATGTGCTGGCTTTTGCCGGCAGAGGCTATAGGACACTTGCATTGTGCTTTGAGAACCATTGCGTAGGTAGATATATTGGCGAAAATTCTAACCGTTAAAATTTCGTCCTAGTGTTCTGCTGTACCGGTTTTAAGCGAGGAGAGCGAAGAAGTGTGTGCTGGTCTAAAGCAGGCAAGGATAGAATAAGTTGTCACCTCGTCGAAAAGCGATAAACTTGTGTGTGTGAGTCTATTTTAGCTGGAGGTGAAATGTGCTTTATGTAATTGGCTTTGCCATTCGATGGTTGTTGATTTTCTTTGCTTTGAAGATCTTCCTTGGTTTGGGCTCTTTACCAGAACTTAATTCTCAGAACTTCTTGGAAACTATTTATGGGTTGACTTTACTGCTCTCCTTCGCAGTAGCTGCAACCTATGAAGTCATTCGCATGGCCTTCAGGCTTCGAGAGCGACCAATAAGCACAACCATGGATCGTTCGGAGGAAGATAACGAAGATGAAGTAACGTACCCTCACCTTCATGCTGGGACTATGAATGACGTTGTGTATCGACATCACTTGTTCCATGATCCTGATCTTGGTAAGTCTTTAGACGATGATTCGCTATAGACTTTTTCTGTGGATCAAGATGCAGCCAGGGTGAACGAGTACCATACGCTTATCAACTCCATCACATTTTTGTGATGCAGCCCCGTCTTACTGGCTCCAAAACACCAAAATTCATGATTACGCCTAGTGAGATGATGTCAGAAGATCGAGCATCTCGAATTGGCGGTCAGTCAGTGCTGTATACGTGATGGTGTAAAGGTCAGCACCTTCGATGGAAGACAGACAGTATAAAAAACTAAGGGAATAAAGTTAATATATAGGGCAGAGGAGTATTTTATAGTAGATCTTCGATGACAGAAATTCGCTATATGATTTTGGGGAGATAATAAAGATATTCTTATATATTTAGTTATGGAGTAAGACTTTCCTACCTCCCTACCTCTCTACCTCCCACTATATTGTTATTGATCTATAATATTAATCTCTGCTTTTTATAAGTATTCTAATAAATCACATCCTTATGTTTTAAATAAATGTAGCAGTCTATACACTTCCAATTGTTTTTCATTGAAAATATTTTCTTGATTAGACTACGTCTTTTCTTATATATCCCATATCCCTTGCATCCAGGACATCTAATGTACTTCATTCCAAGTTTTCCCATGCGAAGCTAAATATAATTAAGTTTTTATTAGGAAGTATTAATAGGTCGCGCATATTCATAGAGACGGCTAGCATAGTCAACCCGTCCTATTAAACGGTTTTACAACGAATTGATGGCTTCGTACTGTGGAGACATGACAGGCCGGTTTAGGTTTTCCTTCTAGCTGCTCTTCCAGCAGCCGCAGAGTGGCACCCTCGTAGCTCTAGCCCGGTTGTGCTGCATCTTCAATCACTCTCATGGGAATTCCGTATATCGCGGCCTGCAGCGTAGATCAGGAAAGTATCCACTCCTCATGAGACGGCTGTAAATCCGGAAAAAGCGGTGTTCCCCTACGGGGATAGAGTATTCTCCGTGTATCTGTCGTCATTCCCACTATTTTTGAGCCCAAGCAGAGGGGCACGTCCTTTGCGAGATTTCAGAAGGTTAACTTCTCGAATTGGCGGCCAGTCAGTGCTGTATACGCGACGGTGTTCTGAATATTGGCGTGGCCCATGTACTGCTGCACGGTACGAAGGTCAGCACCTTGGTTGATCAGATGAACCCCGGAGGCATGGCGTAGCGCGTGGGGATTCCATTTGATACCCATCACGGACTCGCTCAGGCGATGGAACATTTTGCGGAAGCCGTCGATGCTCACGGTGCCGCCGCGCTCATTGATGAACACGTACCCATGCGATCTACCGCACTCACGCTGATAGCGCTTGAGCGCTCGCACCGTGTCTCCTTGGAGCGGATGTGTCCCATCAAGTGACCCCTTGGCCCGCTGGATGCTGATCTGATGGCTGCCATCGAGGTCTATCTGTTGCCACTTGAGGTCGACCAACTCCGATACTCGCAATGCGTGTTGGTACGCCATCAGGATCATCAGTGAGTCACGTGCCCCATAGCGGTTTTTTCTCGCTTCCCTTGCCAGCTTCAGCACTTCATCGCGTGTCAGGTACTTACGTCCTCGTGCCCGATCATTGGCGGATCGAGAGGTGACTGTCCGTATTTCAGTTGCCCGAGACGGCTGGGCGACAATGTCAGAGACCTTGTGGCTCATGGGTAGGCTCCTTAAAACTGTCTGTAAAATGGTTGAAAGCCAGACAGTATCGTAACCTCACAGCAGGAGATGATGAGACATTCTTTCTGGGTGGCTGTTATTGTCGGTAAAGAGCTAATGAAGGAGAACATTCACCACGCCTACCCTATATAGAACATACGTTCTTCATACGGAGCTCAAGGATGGAATCTGTAACGTCAATGACATGGCCTCTGCGCGTGATGCAGTGGATGGTCAATCGCCATACCGTACGCTGCAGCGTGATCGTGCTGCTCCTAGGCATGGGGACAGGGGGGGTTTATGCCACCGGTGGGACAGCCTATGCCTACCCCTACCTGATGCTGATCCCCGTGCTGATCGCCGCCGCCTGGTACGACTTGCCCGGGGGCCTGATCACCGCTCTCGTCGCAGGCATCGCGATGGCCGTCATGCCGTTGAATATAGACTTGGGCACCGAGCAAAGTCCCTTTAACTACTTGCTGCGCCTAATACTGTATTTATCCCTGGGTGGCGTAGCCGGCTGGCTTTTCCAGTCGCGACGCCAAGCATTCCTCGCCCACCGGGACATCGCCCGCACCGACCAGCATTCGAGCCTGGCCAACCAGGTTGCCCTCAGCGAGGACCTCCACAAGCTCTTATCGCCCCTGCGGCCGACCGTCAGAACGGTCGGGGTGATCAAGGTAAAAATCACAGACATGGCGGACGTCATTGAGGCCCTCGGCCCGGAGGCGGCCGATGAGCTTGTCGTCGCCATCAGCCAGCGGCTGAGCCAGGCCGTTCGTGGCGAAGATCAGGCCTACCGCACCAGTCCCGATGAACTTGCCCTGATCATGCTGAATGTCGAACCGACTGATCTCTATGTTATCTGCCAACGGCTCCTCGAGATCGGTGAAGAGAGCCTGCCGATCTACCAGGTGCTTGTCCGCGTACAGTTGGCGATCGGCAGCGCGATCGCGGAAGATCACCACAAAACCGTGGTGGACCTGCTGCGAGAAGCGCGCCTCGCGCTCCTGGCGTCCATTCGCCAACGGCAAGGGTATATGCATTTTAGCCCGACCTTCGACCAACGCTCCCTCGAGGCCTTCAAGCTGATCGGTCGGGTGCGAGAGGCCTTGGCCGAGAAGAAGTTTGAGCTACATTACCAGCCCAAGATTCGTCTGAGTGATGGTCACGTCTGCGGGTGTGAAGGCCTCATCCGCTGGTGGGACGACCAGGGCAAACTGATTCCCCCTGGCCAGTTCATGCCCAAGGTGGAAAGCACCTCGCTCATTGGCCCGCTGACCCACTTCGTCGTACAGGCCGCCGGGGCGTTCGCTTTGCACCCGGGAAACGAGAGCGCGATCAGCATCAACCTGTCGGTACACAACCTGTATGACGAGACGCTTTACGAGCGGATTCAAGAGCTGATCGAGCACGCCGGTATGCGTCCCGAGCGGATAGAAGTCGAGCTCACGGAAAGCGCCTTCATCGGGGATCTCGGCGACGCCCGGGATGCCGTTCAGCGCCTTCGCAACCTCGGCATCGGCGTGAGCATCGATGATTTCGGGACCGGCTTTTCCTCGTTCGAGTACTTGCAGCACCTGCCCATCACGGGCCTCAAGATCGATCGCGCCTTCGTCACCCACCTTGGCGATAGCGAGCAAGCGCGCAAGCTGATGGCCTGCATGATCGAAATCGGGCACGCCCTGGACCTGGTGGTCACCGCCGAAGGGGTGGAAACCCAGCAGCAGGCTGAGATTCTGCAGCAACTGGGCTGTGATCAGGCCCAGGGTTTCTACTACTCACCGGCCCTCCCGGCCGAGGCGTACCATGCTTGGTGTCAGCGTCACGCAGAGAGCAGAACGTCCCCCCCTCCCAACCACTAACCCAACGCCCGTGCCATCGTAATAGGGGGCGACAATGGCTGTGAACACCGCCCTGTACGAAAACCCTTCGGGGAACGTGGTGCGCTCGCTGATCCAGCACACCCACAAGCTATCGGTATATACCCGGAGCATGCCTTACCCTGATGGCGGAGTCACTATCCGGGTTCTAACTATAAGCCGGACAGTTTAGTGAAAACCATCAGCGGTAAATATCGCGTCGATGACCGATCCGGACGACCAGCACGCAGACACGATCATCTTCGATCTGAGCGATAAGGCGATAATCACCGACGCGGTAGCGCCATAGCTCACCCAGCTGTCCCTGGAGAGGCTTTCCCAGCTGCCTCGGATCCTCGAGTGGCTGGATGCGCTCTCGCAGGTAGTCACGAATACGCTTGGCCTCGGCATGGCCGATCTTCTTGAGCTGCTTGTGTGCGGCTCCGGTCAACTCAATTTGCCAAGCCAAGGTCCTGCTCCACGTCGTCTAGGGAGTGCGTAGTTTCTTCCCCACGACGTAGCTGCTCGAGCGTCTGTTCCGCGAGATAGATGTCTTCAAGATCCTCTAGGTGCTCGAGGATAGCCTCGCGAGCGTAGTAGGTCTTGGTACGGCCAGTGGCCTTGGCCAGTGCCTCGAGGCGTTCCTCGATGTCACTAGGCAGTCGAATTGCCAGCATGGGTAAGCTCTCCTGATTTTGCTATACGTGTATAGCATACTGCTGATGGCATGACTCATCCAGCGTTATAGCCGATCACAGAAGCTAGGTGATTGAGCAGATGCCCCGGTCATCTGATACCGGAAGGATTTAGCACATGTGGCGCGGCTGGTGCCTGGGAAGGAATTTCGCGCGCGCGAAATCGGCCGATACCCGGAAGGATTTAGCACATGTGGCGCGGCTGGTGCCGGGGGAGGAGTTTCGCACGTGCGAAATCGGCCGATACCCGGAAGGATTTAGCACATGTGGGCGCGGCTGGTGCCGGGG
>NZ_JALNTQ010000011.1:0-5509 GCF_023161745.1 Cobetia sp. 1CM21F
TCCTTTTTCGTCCCCGTCTCGATGCCCTGAGCCCACATCGTGTATTGCCTGTTCCAGCATGTTGATCATGTTGAACATCTGCTTTTCCGACCACAGCAGGTCTATCGTGGTCATGCTTTGCACGTGCAGAGGCGCGTCTTGCAGGCATAAGAGTTCTGATAGCCGATCCATCATCTTGGTCACGTCGCATGTCCCTTGCCGTATGTGAGCCTTCAGCGTAGGACAACCGGCGGCCAAACTCTTTCGCCCAGAAGAGTTGCCAGGGTATGCGCCCTGAGCATGATCACTACTTGTGTCTATCCTTATTCCTATAAGTTATAATGTGTTGATTCGTTATAACTTACTGAGGCTGCATCCATGAGCGAACAGACACCACCAAAGGGCCGTCCCCGTGGCTCCCGTCAGGCACGACCGACACAACGCGAGAAGCGCGAGTATCTGCTGATCCTCCGAGAACGCGCCATGCGTGGCGATGTTGCGGCCATTCAAATCCTGCTGACCCTGGAGGCTTGATCCAATGACTTTTGATAGCAATCGCAGCATCCGTAAGCTGACCAATGGCGCGAGCGTCATGTTCTCTAACCGCGACTGGTCCGAAGTGACCAATACCGCCGTGCAGATGGGTGGGAAAGCCTGGCCGCTCGGCCTCGGGGTAGGCAAAGCAGCCGGTACTTTGCAGACGCGAGCGCTCGCCGTCTTCACGACTACTGGTGAACAGCTCATCAAGGTTCATGCCGACATGGATTTGAACCAAGCCGCCAAGGATCGCCGCTCCGTGGAGCTTCTGGATCAGGCTGCTGAGGCGCTGGCAGGCCCATACGCTGACTTGGCTGACGCCTGGAGTGCTGCCGCAGTGAGCGCGGAGAAGGGCTTTGATCCGACTCAGCCGCTCGATATGAAAGATGCGGTCAGTGCTGCACAGGACGTGGAGCTTCGTGGGATTGCTCGCGCACTGCCTGCGAATGAACGTAGTCGTTTGATGGCAGACGCCGCATCAGGCAAGCAGCCCGAGATCACCGCTGCCGTGCTGCGTGGTGTACCGATCGCTTCTGGTCTGACCGCTGATGCTTTCGGGCAATTGAAAGGGGCCGGAATCGTGGCTGCCAATCGCCCTGCGCTCGACACCATCCGCGCGATGACCTTCGTGTCGTTCGAGACTGAGCAGACGGTGAAAGCTATTGCCAAGTCGCTCATGGAAGTCGGAAAGGCCGGCCATCATGGCGCACTGAGTAAGGCCGTAGAAGGTCGCACTGATGCGCCGATGAAGGCTTATCTGGCGACACTCCCGATGGGTGCGTGATGGCTACCCGTGACGAGCGAGGGCGTTTCATCAAGGGGGTCTCAGGTAACGCCGCTGGGCGCCCCCCTGCCAGCCTCCGTCAGCGCCTACAGGAAGGCTCGCCAGGCATCGTGGAGAAGGTGCTGCAAATGGCTGTCGAGGGTGACGTGCAGGCCTGCCGCTTGATCCTTGAGCGCACCTGCTCCCCCATCAAAGCCCACTCCGACCCCGTGCGTTTTGATTTTGACGAGACCGCTCCACTGGCCGAACAAGCGCGAATGATCCTCAAGGCGGTATCGCTTGGGGAGCTGCCCACGGAACAGGGGGTCGCGCTGCTGAGTGGTATGGCGAGCGTCGCACGGATGGTTGAGCTGGATGAAATTGAGCGCCGCTTGGCCGCCATCGAGAACAAAGCCTGATTTGCAGGCAGGAACAGGCCCGCAGAGGGCAGGAGACACCCATGCGCATCAACCCACTGGCCCGCCGCCTTCAGCGCCTTGAGGCGCTCGATAAGGCTACCCACGGCCCTGATGTCATCTGCCTGACGGGGCGTGATCGCGTAGCCGAGGGCTATCAAGTCGGGGAGCGTGTCATCTTGCGTCGCGCTGGTGAGACGGACGCAGAGCTTGAGCAACGTGCAGCGGATGCGGCTCGTGTGGCATCTGGCATCGCGGTTATCGGAGCCATCTATGAAGCCTGAGCTGATGAAACGCCTGAGCGAGCTGGAAGCCCGACAGCACCGCGCCACCTGCCCTAACGGCCTAGCACCCTTCTACGCTGACCCCGAGGCGATGGCCGCTTTCTATCCAGATGATCCGCCGCCGTTGCCCGGCGACGATGACTAGCCCCCGCTGTGGGGCTTTTTTTGTGCCCGCTGAACGGCTGCGCTAATGTGCAACACATTGCAACGCAACAAGGTGCGCCGCCGTGCAACAGCATCAATTGACCGTCTCGCAAGCCGCCGAGCTATACGGCGTGGCCCGATCAACAGTGCATCGAAAACTCAAGTCAGGCCGCATGTCGTCTACGGTTCGTGGCGATGGTAAGCGGGTAGTCGCCCTGTCCGAGTTGATACGCGTAATGGGCGAACCTCACCAGGTCGAGGAAGCAGTGCAACAGGATGCACCGCCCGCTGAGGTGTTCAATGACATGCTTGAGGAGCTGAAAGCGTTGCGCTCTGAGGTGGCTGAACTGAAGGCCCACATGATGCGCCTGCCTGCCCCTGAGACGCCCGCAGCGGCCCCACAAGCGACTCCAGTCCCCACCTCCACCGATGACAAGCCTGTGAACTTGTTCGCCGCCGAGTTGGCTGCACTGCGTCGCAAACAAGGCACAGGGGAAACACAGTAAAACTGATGAGCGCGTGTGTTTCGTTTGGGTTTACTTGAGATGACACGCAAAGATGCGGGCTTATAACTAGATAATCTTATTAATGTGACACCCTAATGGTTACACTCTTTCTGAAACACCCTAAATGGAACAGGGAGAGTGACCATGCAAAAGGTGGCGCACATCTACATGCGAGTCAGCACGTCAGAACAAAGCACAGACCGGCAGGAGAAGGAGCTGGTATCGAAGGCCGAGGACCAAGGCTACTGCGTTGTCGGTACGTACAAGGATAAGGCGTCGGGCACCACACACGACCGCCCTGAGCTGCATCGCATGATCGCGGCAATACGCCCAGGTGACGTGGTGATCGCTGAGAAGATTGATCGCATTACCCGCGCCCCGCTGGCCGATGCTGAGGCGCTGATCGCACAGATAGAGGCAAAGGGCGCACGATTATCCGTGCCTGGCCTGCTGGATCTAAGCGACATTGAAGCCGAGGGCATGACGAGCGTCATATTGGATTCAATGCAGAAATTGATGCTGCGCATCGTGTTGCAGATGGCCCGAGACGATTACGAAACACGACGAGAGCGCCAGCGTCAGGGCATCGAGATAGCCAAAGCCAAGGGCGTCTATAAGGGCCGACCACGCGACGAAGAAAAGCGGGAGTTGGTACTGACGATGCTGGGGGCGGGGAAAGGCGTGAGGGAAACGGCGCGGCTCGCTAAGGTTTCACCGACCACGGTAACGCGCATCAAAAAGGAGCAGGCCAGATGACCGCGGTTGGCAGGGTGGTCGCCGCCAAGTATGATCGTTAAATGCTCATGTTTTTGAGTCGAAAACGAAAGAAGGCCACCTCCGCGAAAAGGTGACCTTCTATAGCCCGGTGTTAGCGCACCGCACTTAATGTCTGCTAGGACGAGAGCTGGTAGAGGTACAATTGTAGCACCCAAACTGCTCCGAAGCCCGTTGGGATTGCAGTCCGCATCGCGCTTCTAGGGGTTAGCCTACCAAAGGCCCGTTAGTACGTCCACGTACTAATGCGGGTTGGTGTGACCGTACCCTGCCGGCTCCTACAGGAGCCAGAATGAACAAGGCACCAAGCTGTGCCCCGTACCACCCTCATTGGACAGACAGGTCCAAGTCAGGCCGCATCAAAGCCCTTGCCGCTCGACTGCATCGGATTGGTCGTAACCACGGCATCATTCAGCGACTCAAGGACGCCCAGGGCTTCCAGCGTGAAGCTGAGGCGCTGTTGGTGAACGTCGCCTACTACGGCCAGCTAAATATCCAAGTGCTTGTGTCTCGAAGCAAGCGAACAGGCAGCCGTCACGTTATCCGCGTTCTCGATACCCTCGCAGCCGATGGATTGATTCGTCAGGAGATAGCACCGGCCCGCGCTGAGGGTGGCGTCACAACGTCCATCATGGCGACTGAGCGCCTGCTGGCGATGGTGGGCAGCCTATCCCCTGCCGAGATCAACACGACGCCTATCGAGCTTGTGGTGCTGCGTGACAAGGACAAGAACCAGCTTCCTGTGCCCGCTCGTGCCGCCCAACGCCTATCCCCTGCAATCCGCCGACTGAACAAGGTCATCGCCCAGCACGTCTACACGCTTGACGGTATCGAATATCCCGCGCCCCAATATTGCCGCATCTTCTCCGAGACGCTGGAGCAGGGTGGCCGCTGGTACTGCCATGCCCAGGGGCTGACCAAGGCCGAGCGCCAGCGCATCCTGATCGACGGCAAGCCGACTGTAGAGCTGGACTTTGCCAGCCTTCACCCTCGCCTGATCTACGCCAACGCCGGTATCCAGTACGACGCCGACCCGTACACGCTGCCAGGCATTCCCCGCGACGTTGCCAAGGTCATGTTCTTGTCGCTGCTGTATGACGAGTCAGTGGCCCGTGCTCGCTCAAACCTCAAGGGGCGGCAGATTCCCGCCCGCGTGGCCGCGTATGAGCGCCATGTTGCCGAGTACCAGGCATGGGCAGAGCTTCCCCCTGCTGATCGACCTGCACCGCCCAGACGCCCGCAGTGCCTCCATGACGGCTTTGAGCCGCTGGACGCAAGCATCGACGTGGATGCGGCGATAGACGCCTTCCTGTGCGCTCATGGGCCCATTGCTGAGGCGTTCGATGCCAAGGGGCAGGCGCTGGCAATCCAGTACGCTGACGCCCGCATTGCCGAGATTGTCTTTGCTGAACACGCGAAGCTGGGCCGCCCCGTTATCGGCATCCATGACTCGTTTATCGTGGCCGCTGAACACGCTGATGATCTTCGACGCATCATGGCTGACGCATACGCTCAGGTGACTGATGGCTACTCCTGCCCGATCAAGTGAAATGACAGTTTTCGCGCTTCTATCCCACTGTTATTAAAGAAAAAGGGCTTCTTATCGCCCCACATAGGGAGCGGCCGACTGGTGGCCTTGGTGTCTCCTCCTCCTGCCCTCCCGTCTCCCCCTCCCCGTTCCCCGTCTATGGATGGTGATTCAGCATCACAACGCGGTGATTCTCGTTCCGTTGACCGGCAATACTTCGACACTCCTGCTATCGCCTACACTGATCCTCGTTCCTAGTGGCACTGGGGAGTGCCCACTTAAGCCGTCATCCTTCATTGGGGTGGCGGCTTATTTGTATTGGCCGCAGCACCTGCATACGTTTGGATCCATGTTCGCCACTTTGGGCGCCAGGGTTTCTGGTGTTATCAATTCATACTTATGGTGACCCTCGGGGAATTCCTCACCTTCAAGCCTCCTTCTCTCTAGCTCCTCTTCTACTTTCCTTCGCTCATAAAACATCTCACTTCTCAGCTGCACCATTCCTTTTTCGTCCCCGTCTCGATGCCCTGAGCCCACATCGTGTATTGCCTGTTCCAGCATGTTGATCATGTTGAACA
>NZ_JALNTQ010000012.1:0-1221 GCF_023161745.1 Cobetia sp. 1CM21F
AGGATGAACCCGTAGCTTCGGTACCTGATTTAGCCCCGTTATATCTTCCGCGCAGGCCGACTCGACTAGTGAGCTATTACGCTTTCTTTAAAGGATGGCTGCTTCTAAGCCAACCTCCTAGCTGTCTGAGCCTTCCCACATCGTTTCCCACTTAATCAGGATTTTGGGACCTTAGCTGACGGTCTGGGTTGTTTCCCTTTTCACAACGGACGTTAGCACCCGCTGTGTGTCTCCCACGCTGCACTCACTGGTATTCGGAGTTTGCCTCGGGTTGGTAAGTCGGGATGACCCCCTAGCCGAAACAGTGCTCTACCCCCAGCGGTGATACGTGAGGCGCTACCTAAATAGCTTTCGAGGAGAACCAGCTATCTCCGGGCTTGATTAGCCTTTCACTCCGATCCACAGCTCATCCCAGCATTTTTCAACATACTTGGGTTCGGGCCTCCAATTGATGTTACTCAATCTTCACCCTGGCCATGGATAGATCGCCCGGTTTCGGGTCTATACCCTGCGACTGGTCGCCCAGTTAAGACTCGGTTTCCCTACGCCTCCCCTATACGGTTAAGCTCGCCACAGAATATAAGTCGCTGACCCATTATACAAAAGGTACGCGGTCACACCACGAAGGTGCTCCCACTGCTTGTACGCATACGGTTTCAGGATCTATTTCACTCCCCTCGCCGGGGTTCTTTTCGCCTTTCCCTCACGGTACTGGTTCACTATCGGTCAGCCAGGAGTATTTAGCCTTGGAGGATGGTCCCCCCATGTTCAGTCAAGGTTTCTCGTGCCCCGACCTACTCGATTTCACGTGACTCAGACTTCGACTACGGGACTATCACCCTGTATCGTCAAGCTTCCCAGCTTGTTCGTCTGTCAGTTGTCACGCTTAAGGGCTGGTCCCCGTTCGCTCGCCGCTACTTGGGGAATCTCGGTTGATTTCTTTTCCTCCGGGTACTTAGATGTTTCAGTTCCCCGGGTTTGCCTCTATAGGTTATGTATTGGCCTATAGATACTCACCTGATGGTGAGTGGGTTTCCCCATTCGGAAATCGTTGGGTCGCAGGGTATTTGCCACCTCGCCAACGCTTATCGCAGGCTATCACGTCCTTCATCGCCTCTGGCTGCCAAGGCATCCACCGTATGCGCTTAATCGCTTGACCATATAACCCCAAGGGGTCTGTCAAGGATTACGAATCTGTCGGACCTCTCCGACATATCGTTT
>NZ_JALNTQ010000012.1:1321-2414 GCF_023161745.1 Cobetia sp. 1CM21F
TAGACAGTGTCGATAAGGAGGTGATCCAGCCCCAGGTTCCCCTAGGGCTACCTTGTTACGACTTCACCCCAGTCATGAACCACACCGTGGTGATCGCCCTCCCGAAGGTTAGGCTAACCACTTCTGGTGCAGTCCACTCCCATGGTGTGACGGGCGGTGTGTACAAGGCCCGGGAACGTATTCACCGTGGCATTCTGATCCACGATTACTAGCGATTCCGACTTCATGGAGTCGAGTTGCAGACTCCAATCCGGACTGAGGCAAGCTTTATGGGATTGGCTCCACTTCGCAGTATTGCAACCCTTTGTACTTGCCATTGTAGCACGTGTGTAGCCCTACCCGTAAGGGCCATGATGACTTGACGTCGTCCCCACCTTCCTCCGGTTTGTCACCGGCAGTCTCCTTAGAGTTCCCGACATTACTCGCTGGCAAATAAGGATAGGGGTTGCGCTCGTTACGGGACTTAACCCAACATTTCACAACACGAGCTGACGACAGCCATGCAGCACCTGTCTCAGAGTTCCCGAAGGCACCAATCCATCTCTGGAAAGTCCTCTGGATGTCAAGGGTAGGTAAGGTTCTTCGCGTTGCATCGAATTAAACCACATGCTCCACCGCTTGTGCGGGCCCCCGTCAATTCATTTGAGTTTTAACCTTGCGGCCGTACTCCCCAGGCGGTCAACTTATTGCGTTAGCTGCGCCACTAAGTCCTCAAGGGACCCAACGGCTAGTTGACATCGTTTACGGCGTGGACTACCAGGGTATCTAATCCTGTTTGCTACCCACGCTTTCGCACCTCAGTGTCAGTGTCAGTCCAGAAGGCCGCCTTCGCCACTGGTATTCCTCCCGATCTCTACGCATTTCACCGCTACACCGGGAATTCTACCTTCCTCTCCTGCACTCTAGCCAAGCAGTTCCAGATGCCGTTCCCAGGTTGAGCCCGGGGCTTTCACACCTGGCTGACTTAGCCACCTACGCGCGCTTTACGCCCAGTAATTCCGATTAACGCTTGCACCCTCCGTATTACCGCGGCTGCTGGCACGGAGTTAGCCGGTGCTTCTTCTGCGAGTGATGTCTTTCCTCGGGAGTATTA
>NZ_JALNTQ010000013.1:0-1064 GCF_023161745.1 Cobetia sp. 1CM21F
ACGCGAAGCTCTTGATCGAAGCCCCGGTAAACGGCGGCCGTAACTATAACGGTCCTAAGGTAGCGAAATTCCTTGTCGGGTAAGTTCCGACCTGCACGAATGGCGTAATGATGGCCACGCTGTCTCCACCCGAGACTCAGTGAAATTGAAATCGCAGTGAAGATGCTGTGTACCCGCGGCTAGACGGAAAGACCCCGTGAACCTTTACTATAGCTTTACACTGGATGCTGATGTTGTCTGTGTAGGATAGCTGGGAGGCTTTGAAACCACGTCGCCAGATGCGGTGGAGCCAACCTTGAAATACCAGCCTGACATCATTGGCGTTCTAACTCAGGTCCGTTATCCGGATCGAGGACAGTGTATGGTGGGTAGTTTGACTGGGGCGGTCTCCTCCTAAAGAGTAACGGAGGAGCACGAAGGTACCCTCAGCACGGTTGGAAATCGTGCATTGAGTGCAAGAGCATAAGGGTGCTTGACTGCGAGACAGACACGTCGAGCAGGTACGAAAGTAGGTTCTAGTGATCCGGTGGTTCTGTATGGAAGGGCCATCGCTCAACGGATAAAAGGTACTCCGGGGATAACAGGCTGATACCGCCCAAGAGTTCACATCGACGGCGGTGTTTGGCACCTCGATGTCGGCTCATCACATCCTGGGGCTGAAGTCGGTCCCAAGGGTATGGCTGTTCGCCATTTAAAGTGGTACGCGAGCTGGGTTTAGAACGTCGTGAGACAGTTCGGTCCCTATCTGCCGTGGGCGTCGGAAGTTTGAGAAGAGCTGCTCCTAGTACGAGAGGACCGGAGTGGACGAACCTCTGGTGTTCGGGTTGTCATGCCAATGGCATTGCCCGGTAGCTACGTTCGGACGGGATAACCGCTGAAAGCATCTAAGCGGGAAGCCCCCTTCAAGATGAGACTTCCCTGAGGCCTTGCGCCTCCTGAAGGGCCCTTGAAGACTACAAGGTTGATAGGCTGGGTGTGGAAGCACAGCAATGTGTTGAGCTAACCAGTACTAATTGCCCGTGAGGCTTGACCATATAACACCCAAGGGGTTTGCGCAGGCAAAC
>NZ_JALNTQ010000014.1:0-691 GCF_023161745.1 Cobetia sp. 1CM21F
AGCTAACCCCATCAATTAACCTTCCGGCACCGGGCAGGCGTCACACCCTATACGTCCGCTTGCGCGTTTGCAGAGTGCTGTGTTTTTAATAAACAGTTGCAGCCACCTGGTATCTTCGACCGGTAGGAGCTTACGGAGCAAGTCCTTCACTCGAACCGGTGCACCTTCTCCCGAAGTTACGGTGCCATTTTGCCTAGTTCCTTCACCCGAGTTCTCTCAAGCGCCTTGGTATTCTCTACCTGACCACCTGTGTCGGTTTGGGGTACGGTCGCATGTGATCTGAAGCTTAGAGGCTTTTCCTGGAAGCGTGGCATCGATGACTTCCTGACCGTGGTCAGTTCGTCTCGCATCTCGACCTCAGAGGAACCGGATTTGCCTGATTCCTCGGCCTACATGCTTTCACCAGGACAACCAACGCCTGGCTCACCTAGCCTTCTTCGTCCCCCCATCGCAACCACATCCGGTACGGGAATATTAACCCGTTTCCCATCGACTACGCGTTTCCGCCTCGCCTTAGGGGCCGACTCACTCTGCTCCGATTAACGTAGAACAGAAAACCTTGGTCTTCCGGCGGGGGAGTTTTTCACTCCCCTTATCGTTACTCATGTCAGCATTCGCACTCGTGATACCTCCAGCAGACTTCTCAATCCACCTTCATTGGCTTACACGACGCTCCTCTACCGCTCATCCA
>NZ_JALNTQ010000015.1:0-669 GCF_023161745.1 Cobetia sp. 1CM21F
TCCCAAGGCGTTCTTCCTCGCTGAAAGTGCTTTACAACCCGAAGGCCTTCTTCACACACGCGGCATGGCTGGATCAGGCTTTCGCCCATTGTCCAATATTCCCCACTGCTGCCTCCCGTAGGAGTCTGGGCCGTGTCTCAGTCCCAGTGTGGCTGATCATCCTCTCAGACCAGCTACGGATCGTCGCCTTGGTGAGCCATTACCTCACCAACAAGCTAATCCGACATGGGCTCATCCGATAGCGCAAGGTCCGAAGATCCCCTGCTTTCTCCCGTAGGACGTATGCGGTATTAGCCTGAGTTTCCCCAGGTTGTCCCCCACTATCGGGCAGATTCCCATGCATTACTCACCCGTCCGCCGCTCGACGCCTCCTAGCAAGCTAGGATCGTTTCCGCTCGACTTGCATGTGTTAAGCCTGCCGCCAGCGTTCAATCTGAGCCATGATCAAACTCTTCAGTTGAAAGCTTGATAGTCTGTTAAGCAGACCAAACTTGGTTCAGAGTCAAACTTCTCGTGAGAGGCTTGCTCCGATATTTGGTGACCTTGTCACCACTCATCGGCAAGCGCTCACACGAATTACCTGATCAAATTTTTAAAGAGCGTCGCTGTTAAGCGAGGAGGCATATTCTACCCGGAACGCTTGAGAAGTCAAGCACTTGATGATGAGTC
>NZ_JALNTQ010000016.1:0-618 GCF_023161745.1 Cobetia sp. 1CM21F
TGAGAGTAGGTCATCGTCAGGCACTTATCCCGAACCGCCCCTGCAGCCTTGCTGCAGGGGCGGTTCTCTTTGTGCGCGGGAAAAGTTGTGCGCGCAAAAGTTGTGCAGAAAGAAGACCAAAGGAAACGCCCCTGTCACTGATGTGGCAGGGGCGTTTTTGTGTGGCTTGAAGCACCTCGCATGCATCTGTCGGCGTCGGAGTTCATCAGAGGGATGCTCATTTCCATCATGTCTGGGTCGGGAGTGGTGTCATTCAGGATGTTTTTTATGCGCAAGACCGTGTTTTTTGCGTGCGCCGCCAGGTGAAGAAAAGGGTGCTAAAAACGAGCCTTGTTGCCAGGGATCGGCTGGCTGGAGTGCTCCAGGTGCCAGAATCAGGGGTGTGAAGGTGAAATCTGGCCTGATCTTCAAAAAGCCCTTGCCCTCACGCCGGTTCGTGCGTAAGGTACGCATCCGCTGCCGGGGACGCATGGCGTTACCAGCGGTGAAAGAGGTTTGCAGGTGATTGTTTTGGTTGATGTTTTTGAAGTCCGCTTCGATATCATCGATTGACAATCCCGGGCGATTCGCTAGAATACGCCGCACTCCTTACGGAACAGGTGATCGAGCAACGCTCCT
>NZ_JALNTQ010000001.1:0-107101 GCF_023161745.1 Cobetia sp. 1CM21F
GTCCCATTCGTCTAGTGGTCCAGGACACCGCCCTTTCACGGCGGTAACAGGGGTTCGAACCCCCTATGGGACGCCATTCTGTTTTACGCCGCAGTTTTTGTGTTTCGACAGGCGGGAATAGCTCAGTGGTAGAGCACAACCTTGCCAAGGTTGGGGTCGCGAGTTCGAATCTCGTTTCCCGCTCCAGTCGAATGTGACGTTGCAAGCTGAAGCATGACATAGCAGTACGCCATCGCCTGACAGACACGATCATCGTGTTACGTCACTGGCGATTTTTTTGTGCCTGACATTCCTCCCCGCCCTGTTCTGCGCCGCTCGCTGGTGCTGCCCCCGCGTGATTTTCTCCCTCTGCTTGTTTCCCGTGGCGCACTAATGCCTTTCTGCCGTGTGTCTGATGTGGCAGCGCCGAATGCGTTACCATGCGCATCCAATATCTTGCGTCTGATTTTCATGTTCGCGGACGGCGAAACGGTGCCATCACTGTTGCGCAATTGTTCTCAGATGCGTCTTTTCTGCTGTGCTGGCTGACAGCGTCAATCGATTACAGGTGTCCGATGTCACGACCTGCCTTGTCTATCCGTGGCCTGACCAAGGTCTACGGCAACGGTTTTGAGGCGCTCAAGGGGATTGATCTTGACGTCCCCGAGGGCGATTTCTTCGCGCTGCTGGGCCCCAATGGGGCCGGCAAGTCCACGACCCTCGGCGTGGTGAGTTCGCTGGTGCAGAAGACCGCAGGCAAGGTCGAGATCTATGGAATCGATATCGACAAGGACTTCTCGAAGGCCAAGTATCACCTCGGTGTCGTGCCGCAGGAGTTCAACTTCAATCAGTTCGAGAAGGTGCAGGACATCGTGATGACCCAGGCGGGTTATTACGGCATGCCGATGAAGGAAGCGCGCCCGCGTGCCGAGCGTCTGCTCAGGGACCTCGGGCTGTGGGACAAGCGCGACACCCCGTCACGCATGCTGTCCGGTGGCATGAAGCGCCGTCTGATGATTGCCCGTGCGCTGATTCACAAGCCGCGTCTGTTGATTCTTGATGAGCCGACGGCCGGTGTGGATATCGAATTGCGCCGCTCGATGTGGGAGTTCATGCGCCGCATCAATCGGGAGGAGGGCACCACCATCATCCTCACCACGCATTACCTGGAAGAGGCCGAGAGCCTGTGCCGCAACATCGCCATCATCAACCATGGCGAGATCGTGCATAACACCAGCATGCGTGAGCTGCTCAAGGAGCTGGATGCGGAAACCTTCCTGCTCGACATTCGTGAGCCGCTGACCAAGGCGCCGGTGATTGCCGGGTTCGAGGTTTCCTTGAGTGACCCTCAGCAGCTGGCGCTCGCCGTGCGCAAGGGCCAGTCGATCAATACCGCCTTCGCGGCGCTGGATCGTGCCGGTATCACCGTGGTGTCGATGCGCAATCGTGCCAATCGTCTCGAGGAGCTGTTCGTCGACCTGGTCGAGCGTTCCAACGCCGAAAGCGGTATCGCCTCCAATGTTGCCAAGGAGATCACGCAGTGAACCCCCGTCAGCTATGGGTGGCTCTGGTCACCATCGTCGTCAAGGAAGTCCGTCGTTTCACGCGCATCTGGCCGCAGACGCTGTTGCCGCCTTCCATCACCATGACGCTCTATTTCGTCATCTTCGGCAACCTCATCGGCTCGCGCATCGGCACCATGGATGGCATTAGCTACATGGATTACATCGTGCCGGGGCTGATCATGATGTCGGTGATCACCAACTCGTATTCCAACGTGGCCTCGTCATTCTTCTCCAACAAGTTCCAGCGCAGCATCGAGGAGCTGATGGTCTCGCCACTGCCCTCGTGGATCATTCTGCTCGGCTACATCATCGGTGGCGCCGTGCGCGGGCTGGGGGTCGGCATCATCGTGACCGCCGTGGCCTTCCTGTTCACGGACCTCGATATCCATCACCCCTTCCTGACCATCATGGTCGTGGTGCTGACGGCGCTGCTGTTCTCCATCGGTGGCTTCATCAATGCGCTGTTCGCGCGCAAGTTCGATGACATCTCGATCATTCCGACCTTCGTGCTCACGCCGCTGACCTACTTGGGGGGCGTCTTCTATTCCATCCACATGCTGCCGGAATTCTGGCAGACGGTGTCGCTGGCCAACCCGATCCTCTATATGGTCAACACCTTCCGCTACGGCATTCTGGGCGTCTCGGACATCAGCGTTGGCCCGGCGATGGCCGCCATCGTGGCCTTCATCATCGGCCTGTTCGCCTTCGCGCTGTGGCTGCTGGAGCGTGGCAAGGGCATCCGCAGCTGAAGATGTCGCCCAGACGATGATGGTAAGATGCGCGCTATCGCGCCAGTGCATGCAACGCCGGCTTCTGCCGGCGTTCTGCTGTCTGCGCCCCTGATATCGATGCTTATTGGCCTATTTCACTGGAGTGCTGTCATGGCTCACCCCACTGCCGTCAACGTGCCCGACGAGGCGCGCCCCGAGACCCTCAAGGATGCCCCGCTCGGGCGAGAGTCCGCCTATCCCGAGCACTACGATGCCAGCCTGCTGTTCCCCATCGCGCGGGCAGCCAATCGTGGCCCCATCGGCATCGATGACGCGGCGCTGCCGTTCGTCGGTGAGGATGAGTGGCACGCCTTTGAAGTCTCCTGGCTGGATGAGGCCGGCAAGCCGTGGGTGCGCGTGGCCCGTTTTCGCCTGCCGGCAGCCTCGCCGAACCTGATCGAATCCAAGTCCTGGAAGCTCTATCTCAACAGTCTCAATCAGAGCCGTTTCCCTGATCAGGCAGCGGTGCAGGCAACGCTGGAGCGCGACCTCGCCGCCGCGGCCGGTGCGCCGGTCGAGGTGTGCCTGCTGGAGCTGGACGATAGCGAGCTGGACGTCGGGCGTCTGCCGGGGGAGTGCCTCGATGACTTGCCGATCAGCGTCGAGCACTACACACCGTCGCCGGAGCTGCTCAGCGCCGATGCCGCCGACATCGTCAGCGAAGACCTGCACAGCCACCTGCTCAAGTCCAACTGCCCGGTCACCGGTCAGCCGGACTGGGGCAGTGTGTGGATCCGTTATCGCGGCCCGCGTATCGACCGCGAGCGCCTGCTGGCCTATCTGATCAGCTATCGCCAGCACCAGGATTTCCATGAGCACTGCGTCGAGAACCTGTTCGTCGACCTGATGGCGCGCGTGAAGCCCGAGTCTCTGCTGGTGATGGCGCGTTATGTGCGGCGTGGTGGCCTGGATATCAGCCCGTGGCGTGCCACGGCGGATCTCGAGGCCGAGGCCCGCGCCAGCCTGCCGCTGCGTCTCTCCCGGCAGTAGTCGTCCCCGTCGCCTTGCCAATCAGGTAGCGCCTCGCCAACCAGATAGCGCCTTGCCAATCAGGTAGATAGCAGCGAGTGATGAGACGGCGTACCGGCGACATGCTAGTGTGAGAATCATTCTTATCTTAAGTCTGTGACAGGAGAGACGATGGACGCGCTGACGTTACTGCATGAACGCAATTCCATGGGCAAGTTGATGGCACCGGCCCCGAGCGCTGAGCAGATGGAGGCCATCTATCAGGCCGCCCTGCGCGCGCCGGACCACGCCGAGCTGACGCCCTGGCGCTTCATCGAATTCACGGGTGGCGGGCTTGAGCGCCTCGGTGAGCTGTTCGCCGAGGCGGAGCGCAACAAGTCGCCGGCCGGTGACGAGGCCGCTCAGGCCGCCGCCAGCAAGAAGCCGCTGCGTGCGCCGATGGTGATCGCGGTGATCGCCAGGGTCACGCCGGACCACCCCAAGGTGCCGCGTGTCGAACAGGTGGTCAGCGCCGGCTGTGCCGCCCACGCCATGCTGTATGCCGCTCAGGCCCAGGGGCTCGGTGGCATGTGGCGCACCGGCGGCTACGCCTTTGACCCCATCGTGCACGCAGGGCTGGGCATGGGCGAGCAGGATGAGCTGGTCGGCTTCCTCTACCTCGGTACTCCGGGCGGGCGCCTCAAGCCATTGCCGAACCGCAACAGTGCCGACTTCGTCGAACGCTGGCAGTGAAACGCTGAATGAGCGAGGCCCTTGGTGAGGAGCGCTGAGCGAGGGCCTGAATGAGAGAGGCGCTGAGCGAGGCCCTTGATGAGAGAGACGCTGAGTGAGTGAGACGCGAAATGAGCCGTCGCGCCTGAGTGGTGAGGCCTGGCCTCCGTTGCCTCTGCCGCGTGATGCGCAGGGGCAGCCGGGCAGTCTCGCGGCGCCGGTCAGCGACGACCTGTCACGGTTTCGTGGCTGGCTGACGCAGGCGATCCCGCTGGCCGCTCATCTCGGGCTCGTCGAGATGCAGTGGTCAGAGCCCGAGCGTGCGACGGGTCAGCTGAGCTGGCACCTGCATCTGCCGCCCAATCTCAACGACAAGGGCACTGCCTTCGGCGGCGCCATGAGTCTCGAGGCGACCCTGTGTGGCTGGAGCTGGCTGACGCTCTGGCTGCGTGCCCGCGGTATCCAGCGCGATATCGTGGTGTCGCAGGCCAGTCAGCAGTTTCTGGCCCCGGTCAGTGGCGACTATTACATCATCTGCGCGCCGGATGACATGGCAGCGCTGCACGAGGTGGGCGAGCGCCTGGCGGCAGGGCGGCGAGCGCGACTGTCGCTGACCCAGCAGCTGTGGTGTCAGGTCGAAGGGCAGCCCGCTCCGCGACTGTATTTCGAGGCCCGCGGCGATTACGTGGTGCTGGGGCCGTGACGACGAGTGCGGTCTCGGGCCAGTGCGCGGGTTGAGAGCACAGGGTGCAATAGCAGTGCGAGGGCGCAGGGTCAGTGAACAGAGTGAGAGCGCTGACGCTATCTATCTGAAAGTTTTTGGAAAAAAGGCTTGCGCCACTCGAAGGTTATCGATAATATACGCCGCGTTCTCAAGGGAAACACGACGCAGTCGGGTGACCAATGAGAGCACTGATCTGGAGGGGTGTCCGAGTGGTCGAAGGAGCACGCCTGGAAAGTGTGTAAGTCGAAAGGCTTCGAGGGTTCGAATCCCTCCTCCTCCACCAGATTCAGAAAAGCCCGCATCTCACGATGCGGGCTTTTCGCGTTTCTGAGGGATGGTCTGTCGCTCGCCTCTCATTCAGCGGCGTCTCAGCCACCAGCCTTCCTTATATTCCGCTCTCATCTATTCCGCTCTCATCGCGCGCGCCAGCATGTCCGTCATGGGTTTGCCGATGTAGCTGGCAAAGCTGCGCTCGCCAGTACGGATCATCACTTCCGCCGGCATGCCGGACAGCAGACGCATGCTGTCCGTCATGTCGCCCTTGCCGGCTTCGGTGACACGAATTCGTGCCTTGTAGTAGCGCGCTCG
Source organism: Cobetia sp. 1CM21F (assembly GCF_023161745.1). Taxonomy (NCBI): domain Bacteria; kingdom Pseudomonadati; phylum Pseudomonadota; class Gammaproteobacteria; order Oceanospirillales; family Halomonadaceae; genus Cobetia; species Cobetia sp. 1CM21F. Next base: position 5,307 of record NZ_JALNTQ010000001.1, read on the forward strand.
GGTCGCTTCATCCTCGAAGCTGTTGGCGCTCAGGTGGGTCACCTCACCATCGATGATGTTGGACAGGCGCTGGTTGAACGCGCTGAAGCGGATTTCCGCCGGCTGGCCAAGGTAGAGGTGGTCGATATCGTGGTCCGGGACCCTTGCCTCGACGATGAAGCCATCGCCGGCGGGCACGATATCGAGCAGGGGGTCGCCGCTGCGTATCACCGCCCCCAGCGTATGAACCTTGAGCCCGACCACGGTGCCGGCGACCGGGGCGATGACTTTGGTGCGCCTCAGGTTGTCATTGAGCGCGACCAGCCGCTCTTCCGCGTCGGTGACTTCGGCCTGCACCTGACGCAGGGACTCGCCGATCTGCTGCTGGAATTCCTGCAGGCGAATCTGTTTCTGCAGCTCGTTCTCGCTGATCTGCGAGCGCAGACGCGCGACCTCGGCAAACTGGCCCGCGTTGTCGCTCTGGTATTCGAGGCTCTCGCGCTCCATCTCCCGCAGACGCTGATTGTTGATCAACCCATTGCGAAACAGCTTGCGATGGTTGGCAACGTCATCATTGAGTGAGTTGATGCGCCGCCGCGTGATGGCCTGGGTATTCTCGAGGCCTGAAATCTGCTCGTTCATCTGCACGATCTGCTCATCCAGCGCCGCCATGGCACCGTTCAAGGATTGGCGACGGACCTCGAACAGACGCTGCTGGACTTCGAGGACTTCCTGCACCCGCGGATTGGTCGAACTGACCAGCGAATCCGGGAAGACCAGGCTGTCGGCATTGCTGTACTCCGCCAGCAGCCGAATCTCACTGGCCCTTGAGATCAGATATTCGGCTTCGACGATCTTCTGCTGTGAGCGTGCCTGGGTATCGTCGAAAACGATCAGCACATCGCCGGTCTCGACATGATCGCCATCCTCGACCTCGATCGATTCGACGATACCGCCCTCCAGGTGCTGAACCGTCTTGGTAAAGCTTTCCACCGATACGGAGCCCGGCGCGACGACCGAAATGGCCAGATTCGCCATCACCGACCAGCTGCCGAATCCGCCCACCGCGACCAGCAGCACGGCCAGACCGAAGCGTCGATAGCCGTGATCGCGCAGCGGAACGTCACTCTCGGCACTGGTATTGCCGGATGTGGAGTGGGTCATGAGGCGCTCTCCTCGCCGCCCTCATGGCGGCCTCTGGCACTGGGTTTTAGCTTGGTGACGCGCTGGACGCCTGTCGATCGGGCCTGATGGCCGTTGCCTGCCACGGCCCGTGTCACGGGGGGCTCACGCGTCGGCGCGGCCAGTGACACCACTTGGCCATCATTGAGTACGAGGATGCGATCGACCTGCTGCAGCAGGCGCTGACGGTGAGTGATGATCAAGGTCGTGGTGCCTTCGCGACGCAGACGCATCAGGCACTCAGCCAGCGCCTGTTCACCGCTGGCATCCAGATTGGCGTCAGGTTCATCGAGTACCACCAGCACCGGTTTGCCGTAGAGGGCTCGGGCCAGACCGATTCGCTGGCGCTGACCCGCGGAGAGGGCGGCGCCGCCATGCGACAGCCAGGTGTCATAGCCCTGGGGGAGTCGCAGGATCATCTCGTGCACCCCGGCGCTCTGCGCGGCTTGCACCACGAGTTGCGCATCGACCTCCTGGAAGCGAGCGATGTTCTCGGCAATGGAGCCGTCGAACAACTCGATGTCCTGGGGCAGATAGCCGAGGTGAGGCCCCAGCGCGGTCCTCTTCCACTGGGAGATGTCCGCGCCATCGAGTCGCACGCAGCCCAGCTGCACCGGCCATAGTCCCAGTACCACTCGCGCGAGGGACGACTTGCCTGAGGCGCTGGGGCCCACCACGGCAATGTGCTCGCCCTTGGCGAGTGTCAGGTTGATGTCCTTGAGGGTCGGCAGGCGCTCGCCCGGCGGGGCGGCGTTGACCGCCTCGAGCTTCAGCCGGCCCTTGGGGATCGGCAGCGGCATGGAAGGCGCCTCGGCTGGCACCGCCTCAAGCAACTCCTCCAGGCGCGCGCGTGCGGTTCTGGCGCCGCTGAAGCCTTTCCAGCCATTGATCATCTGATCGATTGGCGCCAGCGCACGTCCCATCAGAATCGAGCCGGCAATCATCATGCCCGGAGTCAGGTCACCGGCCAGCACCAGATACGCGCCCAGCCCAAGAATCAACGACTGGAACATCAGGCGCAGTATCTTGGAGGTGTTGGTCAATAGGCCCGCGCGGTCGCTGGCTTTGGACTGCAACGCCAGATACTCACGATGGCGGGCTGCCCAGCGCCCCTGAATGCCGGGCAGCATGCCCATGGCATGCAGCACTTCGGCGTTGCGCAGATTGCTGTTGGCGAGGTCCTGGGACAGGACGTGTTGTCCGTTGGCATCGGCCAGCAGCTGTCTGGTCGTCTTCTCATTGATCAAGGCGATCACGGCCAGCACGAGACCCGCACCCAGGGCAAACAGGCCAAACCACGGGTGAAACAGCGCCAGCACGCCGATATATACCGGCACCCAGGGAGCATCGAAAAACGCGAACAGCCCATTGCCGGACAGAAATTGGCGCAGGGTAGTGAGGTCATTCAGCGGTTGCGCGGACGGCTTGCCCGGGGTGGTCAACGAGCGCTTGAACATGGCGCCGTAGAGCCGAGGGCTGAGCAGCACATCCAGACGATTGCCGACCCGGACAAGGATTCTGGAACGCACCAGTTCCAGCGCGCCCATCACCATGAACAGAAACACGACCACCAGAGTCAGCATCAGCAGCGTTTCCTGGCTGCGTGTCGTGATGACGCGATCATAGACCTGCAGCATGTAGAGCGGAGGCACCAGCATCAGCAGGTTGATGAAAAGACTGAAGAGACCGACGTAGACGAAGCTTCGTCGGCAATGGTCCAGGACCTTTTGCAGGTCATTGCCTTCCTGTGGGGTGGCCATGATCTCGTTCCCTAGCGTCATTGTTGTTCTTTTTATCCAGGTCACCGTCGTTGACGGCTGCCCTGAGCCTGGATCTTTTCATGATGTGCTACTTGGCGATGGAATGAATCGCATTGCTCAGCAATTCATATTGGTTATCTATTTATTAGATTTTTATGTTTTGTTTTTCAGATAGCCTATTGAAATATTGCGTCTGAAAGGTTGGCTAGCAAGTGAATATTTTGATGATCATCAAAAACATTTCAGGGTTTTATATTGTTGGTTTTTGCTGTTCATTTTGCTCACCTCCGAATCTATAAATCCACCTGATTCTCGTCTTTATAAAAGCATGGGGTTTCTGGTTTCCTGGTGGATTAACCTTTTTGGTGCTCGGTATTGTTTTTCTCCTCATCTGACACATGACAAGGGCTTAAAGGGGTGCTTTTTTATTGTTTTAAATAATTATGGTATTGTTTTTATTGGGCTTATTTTAACTTTCTGTTCCTTTGCATATTGCCATTGCAGGGAAGGTGTCAAAAACCTCTTGTCTTGCCATGGGCCGCGTCTAGACTCGTTTTTGACGGGTTGAAGGGGATTTGGCCGGTCATCTTCGAAAGTATCGGGATAGCGTTGGAGTGGAGAAAACACTGGAACTTCAGTTCCGGTGTGGGGGAGTCGTGTCATGAGGTTTCAAGATGGCGTAGCGGTTTCGCCACGATAATAATATTCAGGGGGTAAGGAAAATGTATTCCATGTCATTCGTATCCAGCCGTCTTGACGCCGGCAAGGGACGTCTCCGCAACGGCGACCGTCTGGAAGAAAGGGCTTTCCAGAGTCACGATATCAGTGTCACGCCGTTTCCCTCTGCGTGGGGAGATTCGATCAAGGCAGTGCGAATGACCCTGGAAGATGCCCAGGATCGATTGTCGGTATTTGAGCGCTTCGAGCGCCCCTTTGTCTTTGATCATCTGCCTGCCCCCATGTCCGGCAAGCTCAAGATGATGATCGAGGCGTTGGATGATGCGGGCGAGGTACTGCCCGGATCTGGTGAGCAGTTCGGCTTTGAGATCGAAGCCCCCGATGTCGTCGTCGTCGAGGAGGTGAGTGAGCTGGGCGGCACGCCACAAGCTGACCCGCAAGATGCGCCTCCGGCTGACCCCGGCGAGGCCCTGACCCTCCAGAGCGATGATGTCATCGGCGAGCCCATCGCTCAGGAAGACCCGCTTGCCCAAGCGCTGCTGGCCAGTGATGACGAACCTGCCGCAGGCGCCGAGCCTGTGCTTCTGGCCGAGCCCGCGCCTCTGGCAACGGCGGCGCTCATCGCGCCGGAAAGCTTTGCCACCCTGCGCATCGAGGCGGAAGACCTCACGGACTCAGATGGTGATGGCAATCTTGCCTCCCTGAGTGGCGCCGGTATCGAGGTGGTGTCGGGAGCGCAGAGCCCCCTCAATACCGGGAATGCCTCAGGCAGTGCCTATGTGGACTTCGCCGCCGCGACCGGCGAGACGCTGACCTTCAGCTTCAGCGTTGCCGAGGCCGGCGAGTATGAACTCGCCCTGGGGTATGCGCTGAGCCGCGATGAGGATGGCTCCGAGCGTAATCGCCCTCTGCGTCTGGACGTCAACGGCGAGCTTCAGGATCGAATGTTCGACCTGCCGAGCACCAGCCTGACGAATGACACTTCGGATTTCAGCACCTTCGGTGAGCGTACCATTCGCGTTCAGCTGCAGGCAGGCGAGAACACGGTGTCGTTCACCTCCAACGGGGCCAGTGGCCCCAACGTCGATTATCTGGAAGTGCGTGCGCCGGACCCGGACGTCTACGTCATCCAGGGCGAGGATCTCGACATCGGCCCGAACTCTGATGTCGCCGATGCTGGCACCAATCGCGTGGTGACGGTCGACAACATCGCCAGTTTCACCAACGGCGGGGAAACCTTCCGGGTCGGGGCCGAAGGGGCCAGCTATCTCGATTGGGCGTCGGGCAATGTCGAAGCCTACGGAGAATTCACCCTCGAGGTGGCCACCGCCGGCACTTACAGCGTCACCGTGACCTATGCCAGCAGTTCTGCACGTCCCATTGATCTCTTTTTGGTCGATGACGACACGCAAAGTCAGGTCGGCATCTTCCAGTTCGCAGCGGTAGAGGCGCCGGGCTACTACCCCGATGATGTCGATGATGTGCCCGCGGACAACCAGCCAGGCAATGGCGGGTCTTCCGCGTGGGAAGGCTGGACCACCGAGACGCTGGAAATCACGCTTGCCGCCGGCAGCAATACCCTGCGTCTGGGCGGCGCGACCAATGGCCCGAATATCGACAAGATCGAGGTGGCGCTACTGGAAGCCGACGAGGTAGATCCTGTCGATCTGGTGATTGCGCCAGTGGTGGTGCAAGCCGAGGACGCCGCGCTGGGCGTCGACAACGGGGCCGCCACCTTGGTGCGCGACGCCGCCAATCCCGAGGCCGGTGGCTTTGTCGGACTGCGCCCGGACTTTTCCGGCACCGGTTATGTGGATTTCGGCAGCGCGCCGGGAGATAGCCTGACCTTCACCGTCAATGTGGCCGAGACGGGTGACTACGACCTCAACTTCCGCTATGCCAGCACTGGTACGCGTCCGCTGGATCTGTCGATCAACGCAGGCGAGCCCGCCGCGCTTGCCTTTGTCGCGACGGACCCCAACGCCACCAACGTCGACCCTGAAGGCTTCGATGTCTGGGAGTACCAGACCCTGACGACGCGACTGGAAGCCGGCGACAACACCATCACCCTGGCGATTCCGCAAGGGCGCAACAATGGCCCCAATGTCGATCGCCTGGAGGTCACCACCGCGGGCACGGGGCCGGTAGGGGACGTCGTGGCGGATGATGATGCCTCTCCGCTGGCCTTTGCCGCGGTGGAGCCCCTGCTCAATGGCGCGACCGTCGGCGAAGCCGGCTTCAGCGTCACCGGGCTTGATGCCGACATCACCTTCGTCGGCGTGACCTTCGATGAGGGCGTCACGGTCCAGGAGGTGGTGCCGACGCCGGAAGGCAGCTTCACGCTGGACCTGTCGGGCTTCGCCGATGGAGACCTGTCGGCCACGCTGATCGCCATGGATGCCTGGGGCAACCGTGCTGAACAGAGCGTGGCACTGACGCTGGATACCACTGCCGATGAGGGGGGCGACCTGGCCCTTGCAGGCCCGGAAGAGGCCATCGAATCGGCCGACAGTGCCAGTGTGGTGTTCAGTGTCGTGGGGATCGATGCTGGCTCGACCCTCGAAATCAGCTTCGATGGCGGTGCGACCCGCCAGTCTGTCGTCAGCGATGGAGATACCCTGACGGTGGATCTCTCGGCGCAGGCCCCGGGCGATATCACCGTGACCTTGATCGTGACGGATGCTGCGGGCAACGAGGCGAGTGCCACGGACACGGTAACGCTGGCCGCCGCTGGTGCCGAGAGCCTCGCCGTCAGCTTCGATGACGCTACTCTCAGCGCCTACAGCGCCACCCAGGACAACCCGTCCGACGGCACGGGGGCGGTGGTGGAAGACGACGGCGGCACATTGACGCTGAACGATAACGTCTGGAAACGGGCGGCATTGCCCAGTGACTACACGATCACCGATGCCACCCTCCTGACGGTGGACGTGGCCATTTCCGGCTCGCCAGTGCCCGAGATCGTCGCCATCGGCTTCGATGCGGATTCCAACCCCTTCAATGGCGGCAACAGCGTCTACCAGCTGGGTGGTACCCAGACCCAGGGCGGCTTCGTCGATCTGCGAGGCCAGGGGGGCGACAACGGTGATGGCACCTTGCGCTTCATCATCGACCTGTCGGCGCATGCGGGCACCACCCTCGAGTCTCTCGTCTTCGTCAACGACGACGATGCGGGCGCCAAGGGCAGCACGAGCTTCAGCGCCGTCAGCCTGTCGGAAGCCGATACCGGCGACACCAACAGCGCCCCGCGCGTGGTGGGCGGCGGCATCGCCGACCTGAGTCTCGACGAAGGCGCGAATCTCGAAGTCGACCTGCCCTTCGTCGATGACGATGGCGACGACCTCACCTACAGCTTCCTGGTCACCGATGGCGATGGTCAGCCCGTCAGCGCTCCGGGGCTGAGTGTCAGCGACAATGTGCTGTCCGGAAGCCTTGCAGGACTGGCGCCGGGCAGTTACACCGTGACAGTGACCGCCGATGATGGCACCACCAGCACCGACACCGACTTTGCCCTGACGCTCGAGAACGTCAACGACGCGCCGGTGGCCGAGCCCGTCGCCCTCGAACCGTACTTCGGGGAAGTGGGCGAGGACTTCCTCCAGATTCCGCTGTCGGACTTCGCAGCGCTGTTCTCCGATGCCGATGGCGATAGCCTGATATTGACGGCCGAGGACCTGCCGGCCGGGCTCGAGGTGGTCGATGGCATCATCCAGGGCACGCCCAGTCAGGGCGGCACCTTCGATGTCATCGTGCGGGCCACCGACCCGGGCGGTCTATCAGCGACCCAGACGCTCAGCTTCATCATCGAAGGCACCCAGGTCGGCGATAGCATCACGATCGAGGCGGAAGACTTCACGGATCTCGACGCCAGCAATCTGATCGTCACCGGCAGCGCATCCGCGTCCAATGAACAGCTGATTCGCCTGACCAGCAATGCGCCGGCCACGATTGGCACCGACCTTTCGGCGGGCGGCGTGGAGCCCGGCTGGTACGTCGCACGTCTCTATGTGTTCGATGAAACCGACGGTGAAGGCACCTTGAGCCTGACCATCGGCGACACCGTGCTTGAAGCGCGCAACACGACAACCGACACCCTGAGTGCTGACGTGGTGTTGAATGACGACTTCGGCACCTTCGTCGGCAGTGGCGCGCGCGGCAACGCAGGCCAGAGCGGCAACCGCAAGGAAATCGTCTTCGAGACACCCTTCGAGGTGACCGCCGGTGATCTGGCGAATCTCGAACTGATGGGGGCCGATGGCGAATTGATGCGGATCGATTCGCTGGTCTTCGAGCGCATTGATGAGCCGGTCAACGGCGCGCCGACCCTTGACGGGCTGGAAGAGAGCCTGAGTGTCGACGAGAACGGCACTGCCGTGGCCAGCCTGATACTGGATGACCCGGACGGTGACGACCTGACCGTGACGCTGTCCGGTGCCGATGCGGCGCTGTTCCGCTATGACGAGGTGAGCCAGGGCATCGCCTTCATCACTCCGCCGGACGCGGAGCTTGCCGCTGACAGCGACGAAGATGGCGTCTACGAGCTGACCGTGACGGTGTCCGATGGCGAGGACAGCGTGTCACAGGACGCTCTGATCACCGTGGCCGATCTCAACGAGAGCATCGCCATCACCCAGACCGAGTTTGCGGTGGACGAGAACCTGACCGAGATAGGCGCGATCCCCCTCGTCGATGAGGATGGCGTGGCCCTTGGCCTCAACGCCCCGGTGTTCGCCATCACCGGCGGGGTCGACTCTCCGCTGTTCAGCATCGATCCGAGCACCGGCGTGCTGAGCTTCACCAGCGCTCGCGATTTCGAGCTGGCGGTCGATGACGACGAGGACGGCGTCTACGAAGTCGAAGTCAGCGTCACTGACGGCGATCTCTCCACCACCGAGCAGCTCTCGGTCACCGTCAATGACGTCGACGAGGCACCTTTCTCGCCCCTGAGCCTGCAGGCCGAGGACGGGGTGGTCGAGAGCTTCGATACCGATGCCAACAACACCGACACCCAGGTCCGTGATCCGGACAACCCCGAGGCGAATCAGCCCACCGGCCTGCGTCCGGGCTTCACCGGCAGCGGCTATCTGGACTTCGGGGATACCCCGGGAGACAACGTCAGCTGGCAGATCGACGTGGCCCAGGCCGGTCAGTACGACATCAGTGTGCGTTACGCCACCAACAGCGATCGTCCGCTGGATCTGGTGATCAACGGCGGTGATCCGCTGGCGTTGGGCATGGCCAGTACCGACCCGGATGGTGCCGGTAGCGAGGAAGGCTTCGACCACTGGGAGTTCGAGACGCTCACCGTCACCCTGGCGGCGGGCAGCAACACCATCGCGCTGGCGATCCCGGCGGGTGCCAACACCGGCCCCAACATTGACCGCATCGAAGTGACCGCGGCGGGCAGCGGCCCGATCCCGGAGGATGTCAGTGCCGATGAGGATGGCGATCTCGCCATTGTCGCCGCTGACGAGACGCTCGATGCCAGCCAGCTGGCGGCGGCCGTCTTCAACGTCTCCGGCATCGATGATGACGTGACCAGCGTCGCCGTGTCCTTCGATGGTGGCGCGTCCCGCGGTGAGGTGACGCCGGATGTCGATGGCAACATCACCCTGGACCTGAGCGGCCTGCTTGATGATCAGAGTGGCGATCTTGTCGTCTCGCTGTTCGTCACCGACGCCGCCGGCAACGAAGCCAGCGCCAGCGAGCTGGTCAGCTTCGAGGACGCAGGCGTGGTGGTGGCGCCGATCACCCTGCAGGCGGAAGACGCCGATATCGTCGATGTGGGCGGTAGCGCGATAGGTGAGGAGACGCGGGTGGTCGATGCCGACAATCCCGATGACTTCGGCAACCATCGCCCCGATGCGGTGGGAGATGCCTATGTGGACTTCGGCTCCAATCCCGGCGACCAGATCACCTTCAACGTCAACGCGCTGGAGGCCGGCAGCTACACCGCCACCGTGCGCTATGCCAACGGTGGAAACGCCCCGCGGCCGCTGGATTTGACCGTCAACGGCACTGATCAGGGCCAGCTCGGCTTCGCCAACGCCACCGGTACTGACCCCTGGGATCAGTGGCAGACGCTGGAGGTCGAGGTGGAACTTGCCGAGGGTGCCAATACCTTCACCCTGACCATGCCGGCCGGTGCCACCGGCGGGCCCAACATCGACCAGGTGGTATTCGACTTCAATGAGGTCGACGTCGGCACCCCGGCGTTCAACTTCGCCATCGAAGGCGAGGCGCTGACCATCGTCGATGTCGACGGCGATACCCAGGTGCGCGATGCCGACAATCCGGAAACCAACACCGCAGCCGGGGCCGACGGTCTGTGGGATGACTTTACCGGCACCGGCTATCTGGACATGGGGGGCGACGCCGGTGACGCCGCCGAGTTCCAGGTGAGCGTGGACGAGGCGGGCACCTACACCCTGGAGGTGCGCTACACCAATGCCGGCACCAACGGCGCCGATCGCCCCATGGACATTCTGGTCGACGGCCAGAGCCAAGGCAGTCTGGCCTTTGCCTCTACCGGCACCAACGCGGCTGGCTGGGAGAACTGGACCACCACCACCCTCGAGGTAGAGCTCGCAGCCGGCGACAACACCATTCGCCTTGCCAACCTGGGCAACGCCGGCCCCAACATCGACAGCCTGACGGTGAGTCGTGACGGGGTGGAGCCGGACCGTCCGGTGGAGCCGGGCGAACGCTTCTCGGTCAAGATCAACTTCCAGCCCGAAGGCACCGCGGTGCCGGATGGCTACATCGCCGACAACGGCAAGGCATTCGGCACCCAGTCGGTCACCGTGGACGGCCAGACCTACCAGTACGGCTGGGTCACCGAGGCGTCGATCTACGACGCCGAGCCCGGCACCGAGCCGCTGGATATCAGCGCGCTGACCAGCGTGGCGGTCAATGACCGCACCGATGACATTGCGGGTCTCGATCCGCGCCAGGGCACCTACGCCCACTTTGACCAGCCCAGCGCCAACTACGTGCGCGCCGGCTGGGAGATCGAACTGGAGAATGGCTACTACGAGGTCACCATCTCCATCGGCGACACCAGCGGGCCCTACGACAGCCACAATGTGCTCAATGCAGAGGGCGAGCTGTTCAATGACCCCTTCACCCCGTTCCGCCCCGAGGATTTCCCGGCGGACGGCAACCCGTCCGATGATACCGAGGGCTTCCGCTCGGACCTGGTCACCCGCATCGTTCAGGTCAGCGACGGGCGTCTGACGCTGGATTCCCTGGGACTCGACAGCGAGAACACCGAGATCCAGTACCTCGAGATCCAGGCGCTACCGGACCTGACGCCGGAAGATGACCGCATCGCGGTCGAGGACTACGCCTTCTTCACCGATGCCCGTGCCATCGCCGGGGTCGGCGAGAACGAGCTGGAGGTGGACCTTGATCCGGAGGATGGCGGCATCCCCACCGGGGTCGATCCGACATCCGACATCTTCGTCGGCATCTCGGTGGTGGATGGGCGCGGCGGGGCCCTGCTGGAAAGCCTGGGGGATGGCTCGATCCGGTTGTTCGAGACTGTCACCGGTCAGGAAGTCACCTTCAACGCCAACACCACCGGCGGCTTCGATTCGCTGACCATCTCGCCGAGCCAGACCCTCAAGCCGTTCACCAGCTACACCCTGGTGATCGATGGCTTCCAGGACCGCGGCCCCAACGATGATGCGAGCGCGCCGACCCGCGAGTTCCAGAAGTACACCAACACCTTCGTCACCGGTGCCGAGCCGGAGGTGGTCGCGCGCGACGTGGCCTTCAACGACGTGGTGGAACTCAACGGTGCCGCCGACGGTGCCTTCGGCTTCACCTCGCTGGAGATGAGCCCGGATGGTGCCTTCATGTACGTCGCCACCATCAGTGGTGAATTGTTGCGCTACGACGTCGACCCGGTCGATGGTTCGCTGTCCAATCGCCAGGACCTGAGTCTGCCCAACGACTACTTCGACCAGCCGGGAGAGAGTCAGCAGCGCGGCATCATCGGCCTGGTGGTGGACCCGACCGATCCCAACGTGCTGTGGATCACCGACAACTATCCGATCCCGCTGACCGGGCGTGACAACGGTGTGCCGGACTTCAGCGGCCGGATCACCAAGATCACCCTGGATGACGGACCCGGCTTCTCCGGCACCGCCGAGGCCTATATCACCGGCTTGCCACGCTCCAACGGCGACCACGTGACCAATAGCCTTGAGTTCCGCGAGAACCCGGACTACGACCCGGACACCAACCCGGACGTGCCGAGTCACCTGCTGTACCTGATCCAGGGCTCGAACACCGCCATGGGTGAGCCGGACAGCGCCTGGGGCAACCGTCCCGAGCGTCTTCTGAACGCGGCGGTGCTGGAGATCGATCCGACCCGTGACGTGTCCAATGGCCCCTTCGACGTCAGCACCGAACCGCTGCCTGACGATGGCCTGAACCGGCGCTTCGATGACCCCGATGGTCATCCCAAGGATGATCCCATCCCCATGGGCAACGGCGAGTTCCTGGTCTTCGATGAGCGCGGCGTCGCCACGGTGCAGGATGAGTCCGGCAACGTGCTCGAGTCCTACTACGACCCCTACGCCAGCGATGCGGTGCTGACGATCTTTGCCACCGGGGCGCGCAATGCCTACGACCTGGTGTGGCACTCCAACGGCTTCCTCTACGTGCCGACCAACGGCTCGGCGGCCGGCGGCAACGTGCCGGACGATCCCTCCACGCCGGAGGACGAGCGCTACACCGGGGTCGAGAAGCAGGATGACTACCTGTTCCGTATCGAAGAGGGTGGCTACTACGGCCATCCCAACCCGCTGCGTGACGAGTACATCCTCAATGGCGGCAACCCCACCGGTGCCAACGACCCCAACCAGGTCGACAAGTACCCGACGGGCACCAATCCCGAGGGCACCTACGACATCGCCGGGGTCTATTCGCTGGGCGAAAATCGCTCGCCCAATGGGGCGGTGGAGTACACCAGTGATGTCTTCGGCGGCAATCTGCAGGGCAACGTGCTGTTCACCGAGTATTCCGGTGGTGACGATGTCCGCTCCATCACCCTGGATGCCAATGGCAACGTGATCGGCGATGACGTGTTGCGTGATCCCGAGGGCAACGTCATCAGCTACGTCGACCCGCTGGACATCATCGAGAACCCGGCCACCGGCCAGCTCTACCTGCTGACCCTGAATCGCGGCAATGGCCAGAGCCAGATCATTCGCCTCGACCCGGCCCCGGGTGGGGTAGTGGACCCGGTGGATCCCGTCGACCCTGTCGATCCTGTCGATCCGGTTGATCCCGGCGATGATCTGGTCTCGCTGCTGGCCATCCAGGCCGAGGACAGGACGCCTGAGGACGGCACTGCCGTGACGATCGCTACCGGGGCGGAGATCCAGATCCGTGACATCGACAATCCCGAGACCAACCAGCCCGACCTGCCCAACGGCCTGCGCCCCGGCGCCTTCGGGGTGGACGGCAATGACGTGGATGATGATGGCGTGCCCGGCGGTTATGCCGATTTCGGCAGCACCAATGATGACTTCATCACCTTCAGCTTCACGCTGGACCCCGAGCAGGCCGGTGACTCGGTGCTGCGCCTGCGCTATGCCAATGGCGGCAGCGCCGATCGCCCGCTGGAAGTGTTCGTCAACAACGTGAGCGTCGGGGTGTATGACTTCAGCCCGCCCGAGGGTCTGAGCGGTGATGCAGCCTGGGCCGAGTGGCTGACCGAGGACGTGGCGGCCACGCTGGTCAGCGGCCAGAACACGGTGCGCCTGCAGGCCACCGCTGACACCGGCCCCAATATCGACCAGCTGGAGGTCCTGCAGGAGGCGCCGGACACGACTCCGGGCTTCGATGAGTACGAGGCCGAGGGAGCCGCGCTCGATGGGGCGGTGGTGGTGCTGGCCAGTGAGGAGGATCGCAATGCCTCCGGCGATGGCTTCGTCGACTTCGATGGCAGCGGTGACCAGACCATTACCTGGACGATCGATGTTGCCGAGACCGGCAGTTACGACATCGCCTTCCGCTATGCGCTGGCGGCGACCAAGGCCGACCGGCCGCTGGGTCTGAGCATCAATGGCGTCGACCTGGGGCAGGTGAACTTCGAGGGCCAGAGCAACGGCGATGAAAGCGACTGGTTCTTCCAGAATGCCCTGGTCGCGCTGCAGCAGGGCAGCAACACCATCACTCTGACTGCGCCGGGAGCCGTGGGGCCGAACATCGATCTGCTGAGAGTGCCGGATGCGCCGTCTGACACCTTCGTCCCCGTCTATGCCGATGTCTCGGACGGGTCGCGCATCGAGCTGGAGAGTGGCGATAGCGCGCGCACCCTCAACGAGCTGACCGCCGACTTCTACTTCACCGTGGACAGCAGCGGGCTCTATCGTTTCGACCTGGCCGCGAATGCGGGCGCCGATGATGGCCAGGGCCTGGCCCTGACGCTCAACGGGCAGGCGCTGGAAACGCTGGCCTATCCGGGAGAGGGCGATGCCGGGGAAGAGGGCACCTATGTCGAGCTCGAGGCCGGCGTGGAGTACAACCTGCGTGCGGTGTCCGCCGCCGATGGTGCCGATGATCTCGACTATCTGGACGTGACGCGGGTGGTCGGCAACGACAATGCCGACATCGCGGTGCAAAGCGGCGATGCCGCCTATTACTCCGATCGCCTGCATTTCAGCTATCTGGAGAACAACAGCGCCTCGAATGCCGACCGCGACTTCAAGGAAAGTGCCACGGTGACGATTTCCAACACCGGGACGGAGTTGCTGGAAATTCTCGAAGCCGATATCGAAGGACCCTTCGTGCTGCAGGACCCTGCTGCCTTCGACGGCCTGACGCTGGCCGCCGGGGAGTCGCTCGAGGTGACGGTGCTGTTTGACAGTACAAGCTACGAAGCGCCCACCACCGACGCCGGTGACGGAGTCTTCGAGGGGCGGATCCGGCTGGTGACCAACGACCAGGATTCGCCGGTGGCCGAGATCCATATGGCGGGCTTCTGGCAGGCACGCGACGAGGGTGGCTGGGAGCCCAACGTCAATGAGGTGTGGGAGGTCTTCGGCCTCGGTAACCGCATCGATGGCTTGCCGACCGAGGGTGGCGGCCAGAACTCGGTGCTCAACGACTTCGATCTGTATCGCCCGATCAATGATGACGAGGTGCTGTCGCGCTACTGGACGCTGGCGGAGGGCGTCAGCGAGGCCACGATCACCCAGCTGGCGGCCTATCACGGCGGCGGCGGGGCGACTCTGGGCATCCACAACCCCGGTGACAAGGGCGAGGATGTCATCTTCTCCAATCATGCGGGAGACAATAACCAGACGATCCTGCCGGTACTGAGCAATGGCGAATTCGCCAGCGCGACCTTCGGTCTCGATGACATCCCCGCCGAGTGGGCCGGGAGTGGCGTGTTCGGGATTGAAGTGGCCAACCTGTCCACTGACCCGTCACTCAATCCGTCAGGCGGCGGTACACCGCCGGCAGATGCCGATGGCATCGAGCGCGGCTACACCGTGCGCATGTTCCGGGCGCTGGATGCAGAGGGCAACGTGATCCCCGATACCTATGTGGGCATCATGGATTACACCGGCATCAACTATGACTACAACGACAACATGTTCCTCATCGAGGGGGTGACGCCTGTCTCTGGCGGTGACCTGACGGTGATCAACAATGATGTGCTGCCGTCCAATGATCGTCTGGTGATGTCGCGCATCGAGAATCCGGTCAACAATCAGGTGGTGCATGACGAGGCCACTATCACCTTGCGCAATGACGGCTTCGAGGACCTGACCATCGATGATGTCGTCGTCAGTGACACGACACTGTTCGAGTTGACCCAGCCGTTCAGTGCGCTGACGCTGGCACCGGGAGAGACGGCGGATGTCACGGTGCGCTTCATCGCTGATGACCCCAACGATGGCAGCCTCTACGAGGCGAGCCTGATCATCTCCTCAAGCGATTCCGATGAGAGCGAGAAGGTCATCCAGCTTGCGGGCCTGGCCCAGAACCAGTCCGAGAGCGGTCAGGAGCCGACGGTGCAGGAGATCGTCAACGCCTTCGGCTACTCCACCAACGTGGTGCAGGACCAGATGAACCAGGGCGGCCTGGTGGAGGCCAACGGAGACGAGATCCTGTCCCCGTACTTCCAGCGTGCCGATGGCGATGAACCGATCAAGATCACCCAGATCGCCGCCTATCATGGCCAGGGCGACATCGCGCGGCTGTTCGTGCATGACGTCGACAGTCGGGAGCTCGAAGAGGTCATCGTGCATGACGAGCAGGATGGCCAGACGCTGTTCCCGCGGGCGCTCGATAGCGGCGACCAGCAGGCAGTGGTGAGTCTGGATCGCGATGATCCCTTCGGCTTCTACGCCGAGATATCCGACCGCCAGGGCTATATCTCCTGGTCCGACCCGGATGCCAACCTCTACGAGGACACCATCGATGCCATCGGCAATCCCGGCAACAATCTGAATTGGGATGAAAATGATGGCCACCTGATTCGCGTCTATGTGGCCAAGGATGCCGACGGCAACGTGATTCCGGACACCTATATCGTCATCCAGGACTACGCGGGGGTGAACTACGACTACAACGACAACATCTTCCTGGTCGAGAACGTCACCACCTACGACCCCACTGGCGCGGAAGATGCCGATGGCAACGGGCGTGTGGACCTGTACGACGACGATGACAACGACGGCGTGCCGAACTTCCTCGACACGCCTGATCCGGTCGGACAGAGCGCCTTCAATGACGATCAGACGGCCTGGGCGGTCGGGGCCGATGGCCTGAACCTGGAGGCACGCCTGTTCGACAACGGAGGCCAGGGCGTGGCCTACAACGACACCACGCTGTCCCACCAGGGCGATGGCTTCCGCTCCGATGAGGCGGTGGATATCTCCAACGGCACTCTGGCCATCGGCTATGTCGCCGACGGCGAGTGGCTGGAGTACACCCTGAATGTGGAGACAGCCGGTAGCTATGCGCTGAACTTCTCCGCCTCGGCGGTCTCCGACGGCAAGTCGATCACCGCAGCCTTCGAGCAGGACGGCAGCTTCTATACCGACGCCCAGGCGGTGGCGGTGCCGGACACCGACGCCTTCACCAACTTCACCGATGTGGGGCCCTTGACCTTCGAGCTGGAGGAAGGCGAGCAGGTGCTCAGGCTGACCTTCAACGGCGGACAGCTGGATCTGGCATCTCTCGACCTGTCGCTGGTGGCACCGGTGGATGACGGTCAGCAGGCGTTCACCGACGATGGCCAGCCCTGGCAGGTGGGTAGCGAGTTCAGCCTGGAGGCGGTGAATTACGATGAGGGTGGCCAGGATGTCGCCTACAACGATTCCAGCGAGGTACAGCAAGGCAGCAATGTGCGTGGCGAAGGGGTGGACCTGGCCAACGGCGGCACTGCCATCGGCTGGATCCAGGATGGCGAATGGGTGGAATACACCCTCGATGTCGAGCAGGCCGGCACCTATGACATTGCCTTCCTGGCAGCGCGGGGCTCCACCGGTGGCGCGCAGCGCACCGTGACCGCGACCTTTGCCAAGGAGGGCGACACTCCCTATGCCAGCGTCACGCCGGTGGAGGTCGAACCGACCGGTGGCTGGACCAACTATGTGGAAACCGACACTGCCCAGGTGACCCTGGAGGCCGGCGAGCAGGTGCTGCGGCTGACCTTCAACGGCGGCGCCATGGACCTGCAGGGCTTCACGCTGTCCCGGGATGGCCAGCAGGCCTTCAATGCCGGCGGGGTTCCCTGGCAGGTGGATGCCGATGAGGGTCTCACCCTCCAGGCGGTCGACTTCGACGAAGGCGAGCAGGGCGAGGCTTACAATGAGCTCTCCAGTGCCCAGCTTGGCTCGGGGTATCGTGACACCCCGGTGGACACCGTCGGCGAGGGCGAGGCGATAGGCTGGGTGGAGGATGGTGAGTGGCTTGAGTACACCATCGATGTCGAAGAGGCGGGCTCGCACACGCTGTCGTTCGTCACCTCCGCGCCTGACAATGGGCGCAGCATTACCGCCTCGGTGGAGAAGGATGGCGAGTTCTACGATGAGGACAGTGGCACGCTGCCCAATTCCGGCGCCTGGGGCGTCTACGTCGATGGCCCCTCGCTGACGCTGGACCTGGAGGAGGGGGTGCAGGTGCTACGCATCACCTTCAATGGCGGCTCGCAGGATCTGGCGTCGTTCCAGATCACGCGTGACCCCGACATTGCCCCGGCCAGCGCGCCAAGCAATACCGCGCTGATGAGCCTGGTCGATGAGGGCGATATCGCCCCGGTCTCCAACGATGAGGAGGTGCCGATGAGTGATGATGTGACCCTTCAGGGCGTGCAGGATGACGCCCCGGGGAGCCTGCTCTGAGAGTGTGACGCAGCACGACGGAGCAATCCGCGACACGGGCGCGGGGCGGCAACGGTGACAGGGTGAGACACAAGGCGAGCACTGAGCGCAAGGCGCCTCGCCTGCTGTCACCGTCATCCGTCCCGGCACCCGATGCATGTCACTGCCAGCCTGGGCGTGAGTGAGTGTGAAAGTCAGCACGTCACTCGCGCTCAGGTTGGCAACGGCGTTTGTGGTTCAGTCATGCACGGCTGTCTGCTGTGGCATCGTCTCTCGCACCGCACCCCGCACCCCGCACACAGCACACCGCGCTCTCGGCGCTCCCTGCCTTTGTCTGCCTGTCTGCCGACCGGGCGATGGATACACACGCATACAGCGTCTGTCATCCTGAGCTGTTATCATGCCCGCCTTCAGACTCACCCCATCGCCTGTCGAACCTTCCCCGAACGCCTGATCTCGCGTCATGACGACTGTCATGTCGTCAGGGGCGTGCTCGGGTGACGTCGGGCCCGCCTCCGGGATGCCCGGTGCCCGAGATGGTGTGAGGCAAGACCGATTCCGCCTGCAAGAGGACATGAGATGGCTCGTATTGCCATGGCACGCCACATTCTGGTGAAGACCGAGGCCGAGGCGCAGCGTCTCAAGCAGTCATTGGAGCGCGGCCAGCCGTTCGAGAAACTGGCCAAGAAGCACTCCACCTGTCCCTCCGGCAAGCAGGGCGGTGACCTGGGCGAAGTGCGCCCCGGCCAGATGGTCGGCGGCATTGATCGCGCCATCTTCAAGGGGCCGCTCAATACCCTGCAGGGGCCGCTGAAGAGCAAGTTCGGCTATCACCTGCTGGAAGTCTTCTTCCGCGGCTGATGCCTGCCAGGCCTTTGCGGCTCCCCGTATTTCCCGGCGCCAGCGTGACGCTTCGTCACCGCCCACCTTTTTCATTTCAAACGGATATTCCCTCGTGATCTCTACCGCCAATCTCACCATGCAGTTCGGTGCCAAGCCGCTGTTTGAAGACGTCTCCGCCAAGTTCGGGCGTGGCAATCGCTACGGCCTGATCGGCGCCAACGGCTGCGGCAAGTCGACCATGATGAAGATTCTCGGTGGCGATCTGGAGCCGTCCGGTGGTCACGTCATGCTCGAGCCCAACATCCGTCTGGGCAAGCTGCGTCAGGACCAGTTCGCCTATGAGGAATACACGGTGCTCGACACCGTCATCATGGGCCACGAGCGTCTGGCCGTGGTCAAGGCCGAGCGTGACCGCATCTACTCGCTGCCGGAGATGAGCGAGGAAGACGGCATGAAGGTCGCCGACCTCGAGGTCGAATTCGCCGAGCTGGATGGCTACACCGCCGAAGCGCGTGCCGGTGAGCTGCTGATGGGCCTCGATATCCCCATCGAGCAGCACCTGGGGCCGATGAGTGAAGTCGCACCGGGCTGGAAGCTGCGCGTGCTGCTGGCGCAGGCGCTGTTCTCCGATCCTGACGTCCTGCTGCTCGATGAGCCGACCAACCACCTGGATATCAACACCATCCGCTGGTTGGAAGGCGTGCTGACCGCGCGTTCCAGCACCATGATCATCATCTCGCACGACCGTCACTTCCTGAACAGTGTCTGCACCCACATGGCGGACCTGGACTACGGTGAGCTGCGTCTGTTCCCGGGCAACTACGATGAGTACATGACCGCTGCCACCCAGGCGCGCGAACAGCTGCAGGCCGACAACGCCAAGAAGAAGGCGCAGATCGCCGAGCTGCAGTCCTTCGTCAGCCGCTTCTCCGCCAACGCCTCCAAGGCCAAGCAGGCGACCTCGCGTGCCAAGCAGATCGACAAGATCCAGCTCAACGAGATCAAGCCGTCCTCACGCGTCAGCCCGTTCATCCGCTTCGAGCAGACCAAGAAGGTCCACAACAACGCGGTGATGATCGACAAGCTCTCCAAGGGCTTCGACGGCAACACCCTGTTCGAGAACTTCAGCTTCACGGTCGCCGCCGGTGAGCGTGTCGCCATCATCGGCCCGAACGGCATCGGCAAGACCACGCTGCTGCGCACCCTGGTCGGCGAGATGTACCCGGACGCCGGTGAAGTGAAGTGGACCGACGCCGCGGACGTCGGCTACTACGCGCAGGACCACGCCCATGACTTCGCCAACGACATGAGCCTCTATGACTGGATGGCACAGTGGACCGGCGGCGGCGAGCAGGTCGTGCGTGGCACCCTGGGTCGCATGCTGTTCTCCAATGACGACATCCAGAAGTCGGTCAAGGTCATCTCCGGTGGCGAGCAGGGCCGCATGCTGTTCGGCAAGCTGATCCTCAAGCAGCCCAACGTGCTGGTGATGGATGAGCCGACCAACCACCTGGACATGGAATCCATCGAGGCGCTCAACCTCGCGCTGGAAAACTACCCGGGCACCCTGATCTTCGTCAGCCACGACCGCGAATTCGTCGGCTCGCTGGCCACCCGCATCATCGAGTTGAAGGCCGATGGCGTGGTCGACTTCTCCGGCACCTACGACGACTACCTGCGCAGCCAGGGCGTCATCGTCTGAGACGCGCCGTGACTGGCTAGTCTGCCCGGTCTGACAAGACACCCTCATCGTCTCTGACGGTGGGGGTGTCTTGTTTCCCATCTCCGGCCGCTGGCTGCGGCAGGCTTCTGGTAGAATGCCGGCCCGCGTGTGTCTGCACAGCCGATTTCCTTTCCTTTCTTCGCTTCACGGAGTGTCCCGCATGGCCACATATGACGTCATCATCATCGGCGCAGGCGCGGCAGGCCTGATGTGTGCCGCCACGGCAGGCTATCAGGGCAAGCGCGTGCTGGTGCTGGACCACGCCAACAAGGCCGGCAAGAAGATCCTGATGTCCGGCGGTGGGCGCTGCAACTTCACCAATCTGGATGCCGGACCAGCCAACTTCTTCTCGCGCAATCCGCACTTCTGCATCTCGGCGCTCAAGCGCTATACGCCGCACCATTTCCTGGAACTGGTGGAGCGTCATGGGCTGGAGCACGTCGAAAAGAAGCCGGGACAACTGTTCTGCGCCGATTCCGCCAAGGACCTGCTGGCAATCCTGCTGACGGAATGTGAATGGGCCGGAGCGGAGATTCGCCTGAGTACGCGCATCACCTCGCTGGAGCGCGCGGGCGAGGGCATGCGGGTCGAGACCAGCAATGGCACGCACACGGCAGGGCGCGTGGTGGTGGCCACCGGTGGCATGTCGATTCCGACGCTGGGCGCGACCGGCTTCGGCTACGACATCGCGCGCCAGTTCGGGCTCGAGGTCACCGATACCTACGCCGCACTGGTGCCGTTCACGCTGACCTCGCAGTGGAAGGAGCGTCTGTCGCCGCTATCGGGGCTTGCCTGTGACGTCAGCGTCACCGCCGGCAAGGGCCATTATCGCGAACCGATGCTGATCACCCATCGCGGGCTTTCCGGCCCGGCGATGCTGCAGGCCTCCAGCTGGTGGACACCCGGTCAGCCGCTGGACATCGACCTGCTGCCGGGCGTGGATGCCTACGCCGAGCTGCTCACCCTGCGTGAGCAGCATCCCAAGCGCCAGATCGGCCCCTGGCTTGGCGAGCGCCTGCCCAAGCGCCTCGCCCAGTCGCTGGTCGAGTGGCAGGACGCCGACGCCGGTCGCATCAGCGAGCGCAGTCTCGCCGAGCTTTCCAACGCGCGTCTCGAGCAGCTGGCCAAGGCGCTCAATCACTGGCAGCTCAAGCCGGCGGGCACCGAAGGCTGGCGCACCGCAGAAGTCACCATGGGCGGCGTGGTCACCGACGCCATCTCGCAGAAGGACTTCAGCGTGCGCGATCTGCCGCAGCTGGCCTTCATCGGCGAGGTGCTGGATGTCACCGGGGAACTTGGCGGCTACAACTTCCAGTGGGCGTGGTCCTCGGCGGTGGCCTGCGGGCTGAACTGCTGACCGGCACCTTCTCGCCACTGGCTGCGTCTCACGCCATCTGCTGACGGATGGCGGGCAGGCGCTGCTCGACCAGCGCGACGAAGGCCTCGATTACCGGGCGGACCGGTGTGGTCGGGTAGTGCAGCTCCAGCGGTACCGCGCCGAGTGCCGGGCGCAGGGGAATGAACTGGCAGCCATCGCGTTGCAGGCGGCGAATGCAGCCGGGCGCGATGGCGACTCCCAGTCCCGCCGCCACCTCACTGAGCAGTGTCTGCATCAAGGCCGGTTGGCGCTGGATGCGCGGCGAGAAGCCGGCATCGCCGCAGGCACTGATGATCTGATCGAACAGCCCCGTCGCCTGCCCGCGCTGAAACAGCACGAAATCTTCCTGCGCAAGCTCGCTGAGGGCGAGTCGCTTGCGGTGCGCCAGACGATGCCCCTCGGGCACCACCGCCATCAGCCTATCCTCGTAGACCGCCAGGGCGGTCAGGCTGTCACGCTGCTCGCCGGGAAGCGGGCGCGACAGCCCGATGTCGATCTCGTCACGCGCGAAGGCATCCAGCTGCTGCTGGGCGCTCATCTCATGCAATGACAGGCTGACCTCGGGATGGTCGCTGGCGAAGTCGCGCATCAGTCCGGGCACGAAGCTTGCGCAGGCCGAGCTCATGTAGCCGATGCGCAGTGTGCCGGTCTGGCCGCTTGCAGCCATCGCCACGCGCTTGCGTGCCTGCGCCTCCAGCGCCAGCATGCGCTGCGCTTCTTCCAGCAATGCCTCCCCCGGTGCCGTTACCTTCACTTCCCGCGTATTGCGCCATAGCAGGCTGACGCCCAGTTCGGCTTCGAGATCGGCGATCTGGCGGCTGATGGCGGGTTGCACGGTATGCAGCTCGCGGGCGGCAGCCGAGAAGCTTCTGTGCGTCGCCACCGAGACGAAGGTTTTCAGTGTGCGGAGTTCCATGCCGGCCCTCGTGGCTGATTGATGTTCAGTCAGTATAAGTCATATCAAGTATTGTCATTTCTATTATAAGCCTGCACTCGCTAGTCTGAAGGCCTGCCAAACCTCCCTTCGTCAGTCTCTGCCGTCTCGCCTTGTCTCCTGTCTCTTGCTGCTTGCCGCTGGCTTTGCCTCGCAAGCACGCAAGCACGCAAGCAAGCGAGAAGGCGGGGCGCGTAGCGGCTGACAGGAGGGTTCTGAATTCGAGTGGAGCCAATATGACGACATCAACGAGTGGAGTGGCCGCGCAGGATACGCGCGGGCCCTCACAACCGCTTTCTGCCGGCGGCCGTTTCACGCTGCTGGCCATCGCCTGTCTGACCATCATGGTGGGTACCGTGGTCGCGCCGGGGCTTCTGAGCATCGCTTCGGCGCTTGAGGTGGAGAGCCATGCCAGCTGGCTGATCACCTTGCCATCGCTGGGCGCCGTGCTGTTCGCTCCCATCGCCGGGCGCATGATCGATCGTGTCGGTGCCTATCGCTCGCTGGTAGGCGGGCTGTTCCTGTATGGCGTGCTGGGCGCGGGCGGCGCACTGCTGGAAGGCACCGTCGTAGTGTTCGCCGATCGCATCCTGCTCGGCGGCGTGACCGCCGTGGTGATGGCGGGCGGCACCACGCTGATCTCCGAGTGGTATCACGGCCATGCGCGTCTGGCGATGATCGCCCAGCAGGGCATGTCCATCGAGCTTGGCGGGGTGATCTTCCTGTTCGTCAGTGGTGTGCTGGCGGGTATCGCCTGGCAGTGGCCCTTCGCCCTCTATCTGCTGGCCTGGGTACTGCTGGCCATGCTGTGGATGATGGTGCCGAAGCAGTCGCCTGAAGCGCCTGCCGAGGAGAGCGGAAATGCCGGCGGTGAGGCCTTGTCCTCCTCGCTGACCAGCGTCTACCTGGCCGCGGCCATCTCGTTGACGCTGTTCTTCACCGCCATCGTCATGCTGCCGATGCGCTTGAATCTGCTGGGGCTGGATGAAGCGGCCACCGGTATCTTCCTGGCGGGCATTTCGCTGGTCGCGGTGGTCGCGGCGATGCTGATGCCGAAGGTGTCGCGTGCCCTGGGTGAGATGCCGACGCTGGTGCTGGCCTTCCTGCTCTATGCCGGCAGCCTGTTCCTCTTCCAGCAGGCCGAGAACATGACGCTGATGAGCGTCGGTGCCGTGTTGTCCGGCATGGGCTTCGGCTTCTCGATCCCCTTGCTCAACCACATGACGGTGGAGCGCAGCCACACCTCGGTGCGCGGTCGCAATCTCTCCTACCTGACGATGGCGATCTTCCTGGGACAGTTCCTGACGTCCTTCCTGGAATTCCTGCCCGGTGACGGCAGCAACGTCTTCGGCGCCGCCGCCGTGCTGGGGCTGATCTTCGCGGTGCTCTATCTGGGCGTGTATCTGCTCAAGCGTGACAGCCGCAGCGCCTGATCGCGGCAGGGTTCACGGAGCTGCATGTTGCAGCGACGAAAAAAAAGCCCCGCCACCTGACTCTCAGGTGGCGGGGCTTTCGCTGTAATACCGCGATCATTTGTCGAACAGTATTCTCAGACGGCGAATCATCACCCAGCTCATCAGCCCGCGCTTGAGCAGGCTCAGGCCCTTCTTTGGCCGGAACCCGCCCCGCGCCGCGATCAGGCCGCCCACCAGCACCAACGGGCCGCGGTATTGCTGGACCTTGGCCCAGCCGCGGTCGATGGGGGCGGTGGCCTCCTTGAGTTCGCGCATCGCATGGCTGACATCGAGGCGCTGCTGACTGATGCGTGCTTCGAGTTCCGCACGCCGAGCGTCACGCGGATGTGCTGACCGGCGTCCGTTCCCCTGTACGGGGGGCAGCGCCGGCTCGCGTCGCGCGAGGGACTGTCTGGAAGAACTCATCTCGCCTCCTTGGCAGGCACTGGCAGGCGGGGCATCAAAGGTTTTCGCGTTGGCGCTGGCGTTCCAGTGCGTCGGCACGCACATCCTTGAGGCTGTCGCTGTCACGGCTCAGGTTGCTGAGCGTGGAACGCAGCAGGCTGCGCTGGGAAGCGATCACCTTGACGCGCCAGGCGATCAATCCCCCCAATGCCAGCAGGATACCGCCGCTCAGGGCGATGGCCAGCAGGCGGTGGGTATCCCAGAAGGCCACGACCACCAGCAGGATCGCCAGGCCGATGCCGAAGCAGATCAGCATCAGGGCGATACCCGACAGCAGCAGCATCACGAACAGCCGTTCGCGCTCTTCCTCGAGCTCCAGCACGGCGAGACGCAAGCGCGTCTCGCCACTCTCGACCAGACTCGCAGTCAGACGTCGGATGGCGCCAAGTACGCGTTCAACCGGCCCTTGCTCCTGCATCAGCGACGGCCAAGCAGCATGCCGACGACGACACCGGCGGCCGCGCCGATACCGACACTGGTCCACGGGTTGTCGTGCACGTAGCGATCAGCGCAGTCCACGGATTCGCGCGCGCCGGCGGCGAGGCGATCGCCCTGGGCGCTGAGGCGGGCGCGGGTGGCTTCCAGGCGAGTCTGGGCGCGGGCGCGGGCTTCCTTCATGCTCTCGCGGGAATCTTCAGCCGAGGCGTGCAGCAGTTCCTCGACGGTCTGGGACAGATGGCGCAGATCTTCCTTCAGCTGGTCGGTGTTGGCACCGGTCGCGGAAGTGGTGTGATCGCCGATCTTTTGCATAGCCATGGTGTAACTCCTTCCCGTATGTCGAATCAGATTTCGCGAATGGTGAGCGCGGTGTTGTCTGCGCTTGACTCTCGAACTCTCTCTTCCCTGGGGCGCCGCAGGCGGCAGGGCATGACCTGAATCCACTTGCACGAGACTCTCTGCAAGCATCGTCAGCACGTCGTCATGACGCGTCTTGCGTGGTCATGCACAAGTCGTGGGGGTCGAACGCGACAAACACAAGGGCAAGACACGCACAGAGCACGATATCGCCATGTCACGGGCGGGAGGCATGATCTGGATCATGGACATGCCACTAGGTCTACATGGGCGGTCCACATGGGCAGTCCACATGGGCGGCCCACATGGGCGGTCCACATGAGAGCGGTGCATACGGAGGGCAGATGGCAAGACGGGCAGCCTGGGCTGCCCGTTGCGGGAGGGTCGTGCGAGTTCTTTTATCAGAACTTTTTGATCAGAGCTCTTTGATCAGAGCTCTTTGATCAGGTCTCTGGCGAGCCGGCGAAGAAGGTATTGATCGAGAAGCCAAGGCCAAAGCGATTCACGCTGTGGTCGTAGTCGATCAGGCTCTCACCGTAGCCGTGGTAGTACTGCACGTAGCCACGTACCTTGCCGAACAGCGGGAAGGAGTAGTCGAGCTGGTTGCCGTAGTTGCCCTTGGAGGGGTTGCCACGCACCATCCAGGTGACTTCGTGCTGATCGGAGGTATAGCCGACCGTGATGTCGCCGTAGCCGATGTAGTTGTAGAGGTCCGGGTTGTCGTCCTCGTCGGACTCCTCCGGCACGCGCCAGTGCGGCGTGACCGCGATGGCCCAGTCGCCGTTCTGGAACATCATGTCGGCATAGACGCGGTTCCAGCTGCGCGACAGCGGGTCGGAACGGCCGTTGGACTGATGCGCGAAACCGATGCGGTTGCGGGTATTGGTCCAGCCGAACAGCTCATAACGATTGTCGAACTGCAGGAAGGCTTCCGGCTCGTAATTGGTCTCGCGGAACGGCGCCGAGGCATCGGAATTGTAGGCCTGCCACCAGCTGCGCTGGGTATAGGCGAAGAACAGGTCGCCATTGTCACCGAAGATGTCGTCCATCAGCTCGACCTTGAGGCTGAGCTGGTATTTCACCTCGGTCTTGTCCACCTCGCCTTCCTGGGTGACTTCGGCAAAGCCGTTGGCATCCGGGTTGGTGTTGTAGGCCCAGGGCAGCAGGTAATTGCGCTTGTAGGCGGTGATGGCCAGCGGATTCTTCTCGGCGTCGTTCTCAAGAACGACACGCTCCTTGGCGCGCTGCTGGGCCAGGCTTTCATCGAGGGGCGCATCAACGCTCTGGCCTTGTGCCTGCTCGGTCTCGGCCGCTTCCGCCGAGTAGCGGTCGTAATCCGCGTCTTCGCGGTTGGAGAGGAAGACCTGCTCGGTACGCGGGTCACTCTCGACGCCGTCCGCCGTGCCCGGTGCAGAGGCCGCCAGCTCGCGCCAGTCAGCCTGGCTCATGGCGCCCGCGCGGGCCTGGGCGGCAGTCATGCCCAGTGCTTCGGGAGCGAAGCGCTTGCCGTTGGCCAGTACCACGCGTCCTTCGGCATCCATGGTGTAGGGCACGTCGGCCGCTGCCGGTGCGGCGGCACCCAGCAGTACTGTGGCCAGCACTCCCGAGAGGCGTGCAGGGACGGACCGGAATCCGATGGAGGCAAGGCGGAGGGGCATGGAAATATCCTGTCGGTTACACCGCGGCGGGGGAGCAGCGCATTATGGAGCAATGTTCATGACATGTCTGCCATTCTACTGGCGGCGCAGTGTCCGGTTCCAGCACGAAGATTCCGACAGGTGCGTCGCCTCGATGCGACGATGCATGTCGCTCACGCTGGCCTGAAAGCACCGCTTTCTCGCCCCGTCACTCTTTGCTGCATTTTCTAGTTCATTCTCCACTTGACCCTTTGCTGGGCGCCCGCCGGCGGACGTTTGCCGACAAGGATTGCGCGGGATGCAGCGCCAGTCGACAATGCGGCCCTTGCCCGCGTTTGCGGCCTGTCACGATGCCATCCTGCATGGCTGGCGGCGGCCTGGCGGGGCAGCAGAGCCGATGAAGAAGCGCGGTGGTGACCATTGAGGAGACAGCTGTGACAGGTAACAAGTCCTTGAGACTGATGATGTTGGCAGGCGCCTTGCTGCTGATGGTGCTGCTGGCCTGGGTGCCGGCCACGGCCAGTGCGGACGCCCCGAAGCGTGCTGATGTCCAGACTCAGCTTGAAGACCTGCAGAGCGTCGAGAAACCGGATGCCGACACCCGTCAGCGCATCGCGGACCTCAAGGATACCCTGACGGTGCTCGACGACCTCGCCGAGGCCACCAGCAGCCTGAATTCCCTCAAGAGTGAGGTCAAGGAGGCACCGGCGGAGTTGGCGAAGGCGCAGACCGAGCTGGCGCGTCTGCCTCAGGACTACACCCCGCCCAGCATCGCGTCGTTGGAAGACGAGTCGGTCGAGGCGCTGGACAAGCGCATGACCTCGATTCTCGACTCGCTTCAGAACCTGCAGGACAAGCTGGCCGATACCAACCGGCGCCTGATCAATGCCCAGAGCCTGCCGGAGCGTTCGCGCTCGACCCTGGCCGATGCGCAGCAGCAGGTGCAGCGTCTGCAGACCCAGCTGGGTGGCAGCGGCGATGCCGACCTGTCCGGCACCGGGCGTGACCTGATCGAGGCGCGTCTGGCATTGGCCGAGACGCGTGGCGAGCTGAGCCATTCAGAGCTCAATTCAAGCTCCCTGCTGCGTGAGCTGGCCCAGGTGCGCAAGACCCTCTACAGCCGCCAGATCGCCAATCTGGAGCAGGATCTGGAGCAGGTCCAGACGCTGGTCAACGACAAGCGCCGCAACCAGTCCGAGCAGACCATCGCCGATGCCACCAGTGGCGAGAATGCCGCGCTGGCCGACAATCCCATCTTCCAGCAGGTGCTCAACCGCAACCGCGAGCTCAGCAGCCAGCTGCTGGCGATCACCGATCGCGTCAACGCCGTGATTCGCGACGGGCTGGAGGTGCGCACCCAGCTTGATCGCGTCACCCAGGTCGAGCGCACCATGAGCGAGCAGATCGAGGCCATCAAGGGCAGCGTCCTGCTGGCGCGTATCCTGCGTGAGCAGCAGAGTCGCCTGCCGCAGGTCGATGTACGCAAGGACCTGAAGGAAGAGATCGCCGACCTGCGGCTCAAGCAGTTCGAACTCAACAAGGTGCGTGAGCAGCTCGCCGATATCCCGGGCTACCTCAATTCCTACGTGCTGGGCGAGGCCGCGGCGCTGGAACGCCCCGGCGGCAATGCCGATGTCAGTCAGATCAGCGCCGAGCTGCGTCAGGCGTTGATCGGTCAGCTGGAGGCGCGCAAGGAGCTGGTCGACAAGCTCGACAAGGAATACGACAGCCTGCTGGCACGCGCCATCGACCTGCAGCTCAACCAGCAGCAGCTGCTGGAAGTGTCAGGGCGTCTGCGCCAGACCATCGAGGAGCAGCTGTTCTGGGTCGCCAACGGCAAGCCGCTGGATCTCGACTGGCTGTCGCGTACCCCGGAAATGCTCGCCGAGGAGCTCAGGCCCAACGTCTGGCGTGGCGTGGTGGCGGGGCTGTCCAAGGGCTTTCAGCTCAGTGACCTGTGGGTGGCGCTGCCGGGCTTGCTGCTGCTGATCTTCATCACCTGGAAGCGTTCGCGCATCCGTGCGCGCCTGGCGGACCTGCACGCCCAGATAGGGCGCCTGAAGCAGGACACCCAGCTGCATACGCCGCGCGCCATTCTGCTCAACGTCCTGCTGGCCATCCCCGGTGCGCTGGCGCTGGCCTTGATTGGCGGCGTGCTGTCGCTGGGCGAGGGCATCATGCTGTGGGCGCTGGGCCAGGCACTGTTGAAGCTGTCGCTGGCGTGGGGCATCTTCGCCATCTTCCGCCGCCTGCTGGTCAAGGACGGCGTCGCCGAGCGTCACTTCCAGTGGCCGGCCAACTACGTGGCGGAGCTGCGCCGTCATATCTGGTGGCTGGGCTTCGCGCTGCTGCCGGTGGTGCTGACCACCAACATCATCAGCGAGGCGGACCTCAACCTGCTCGAGCGCCCGTTGGGGCTGGCCATTCTGTTCGTGGGCCTGATGGCGATGAGCTTCTGTCTGTCGCGACTGATTCTGGCGCATGTCCCCTTCTTCGGCCTCAAGCTGTTCCGACTGATTCTGGGCCTTGCGATGGCGCTGGTGCCGGTGGCGCTGGGCGTGCTGATCTGCCTCGGCTACGAGTACACCGCGCTGCGCCTGTGTGGCCGCTTCATCACTACCATCTTCCTGTTCGGGGCCTGGATTCTGGTGGAAGCCACCGTGGTGCGCGGGCTGGCAGTCGCCGCGCGGCGTCTGGCCTATCGTCGCGCCGTGGCGCGTCGCCGTGCCCAGGTGCAGGAGGGCGCCGAAGGCGGTGTCGAGGTGGTGGAAGAGCCGCCGCTGGACATGGAGCAGGTCAACTCCCAGTCGCTGCGTCTCTCGAAGCTGATCCTGGTCATCAGCTTCCTGTCGATCTTCTATGTGGTGTGGGCCGATCTGCTCAATGTGCTCAGCTATCTCGACAGCGTGGTGGTGTGGGAAATCGCCGCTTCCGTCGAGGGCGATTCGGCGACGCCCATCTCGCTGGCGGATCTGATCGCGGGCATGATCACCCTCGCCGTGGCGGTGATGATGGCGCGCAACCTGCCGGGCCTGCTGGAGGTCTCGATCCTGTCGCGGCTCGAGCTCAAGCAGGGCTCCAGCTACGCGATCACCTCGCTGCTGTC
This sequence comes from Cobetia sp. 1CM21F, assembly GCF_023161745.1. Classification (NCBI taxonomy): domain Bacteria; kingdom Pseudomonadati; phylum Pseudomonadota; class Gammaproteobacteria; order Oceanospirillales; family Halomonadaceae; genus Cobetia; species Cobetia sp. 1CM21F. The sequence goes on from NZ_JALNTQ010000001.1 coordinate 35,592, forward strand.
CTACGTGATCATGGCCACCGGCTTCGTGATGACATTGGGCAGCATGGGCGTCAGCTGGGACAAGCTGCAGTGGCTGGTGGCGGCGTTGAGTGTCGGGCTGGGCTTCGGTCTGCAGGAGATCTTCGCCAACTTCATCTCGGGCCTGATCATCCTGTTCGAGCGCCCGGTGCGCATCGGCGACACCATCACCATCGGCAACCTGCATGGCACGGTCAATCGCATCCGGATCCGCGCCACCACGGTGACGGATTTCGATCGCAAGGAGATCATCATCCCCAACAAGGTGTTCGTCACCGACCAGCTGATCAACTGGTCGCTGTCGGACAACGTCACGCGGGTGGTGCTCAATTTCGGTGTCGCCCATGGCAGTGATCTGGATCTGGCGCATCGTCTGCTGATGCAGGCCGCCCAGGAAAACAGGCGGGTGCTCAAGGACCCGGAGCCGCTGGTGTTCTGCCTGACCTACAACCAGGACAACTTCGGTTTCGAGCTGCGCATCTACGTCAATGACCTGACCGATCGCCTCTACGCCACCGATGAGATCAACCGCTGGGTGGACGCACGTTTCCGTGAGCATGGCCTCAAGGTCGCCTTCCAGCAGATGGATGTCTGGCTGCATCGCGACGATGGCACCGAGCGTCTCGTCGAGCAGCGCAGCGCCTCGGCGGAGCCGTTGCGCCCCGCCAGCGGCTCACCGGAAAGCAGCGAGACGGAAAGCACGGAGTATCAGAGCAGCGAGCACCGGGAAGGTGGTGCACTGATCGCGCGTCGCAAGCCCGCCGAGGGTCTGGCAGGCCGTGAGGACGCCGGGCTGCGTGAGGCCGCACCGGACGCCGATGGCGGTGACGGCGGCGGAGATGCCGGCGGTCGCTGACGCTGAATCCACTGCTCATGTCATTGAATGCCGCATGGCATCACGCACAAGGCGCCCCGCGGGGCGCCTTGTGCGTGATGGGCTCGGAGCTGTGTCCAGGGCGCCCTGCAAAGGCGACTTGTACAGATCGAGCCGAAAAAAGGGGAGGGGCTAGCCAGGCCTGACGCCACGTATCATTGGTTCAATTCGGGCTGCGTGGCTAACGGGGCCTGCCCCTGACCCTGACCCTGACCCTGACCCTGACCCTGACCCTGGCTCGCCTCACCGGCAAAGGGAGCTGGGGCCTCGAATTCCAGCACCCAGCGGCTCAGGAAACTGGCCTGCTTGAGGCGGTCGAGTGTCGCCAGCAGGCCAGGGCCGATCTCGATCGGGCGCAGCGCATCGCCCAGTTGCTCGCGCATATGCTGAGCGCTGCCCTCGCCACGCACCTCGGGGTGCAGTGCGCCCAGCTGGCTGTCGCTGGCCACCGCCTGCTGGCCTTCCAGACTCAGCCACCAGTCGAGAAAGGCCTCACCGGCCTCGGGATGAGGTGCCTGCTGGGGGACGAAGGCCAGCCGGCGCTGAATCAGCACGTAGTCTTCCGGCACGATCACCACCAGCTCCGGATGGGCGCGGGCAAAGGTCACCGCGTAGGGGCCGACCAGGTTGTAGGCGATGTCCACCTCACCGCTGGCCAGTGCCTCGAGCATGGCGCCGGTGGTGCTGACCAGTCTGGCATCGGCCTGACCCATGGCGCGCACCAGCGTCCAGTAGCGCGGTGATTGACGGGCATCGGACACGGCATAGGTAAAGCCTGAGCCGCTGCGGCGCGGGTCGTAGCTGATGATGCGGCCGCGCAGCTGCTCGCGGCGCGTCTCGAGCAGGTGCCAGAAGTCGCGATGGCTGCGCAGCACATCGCGGGGATTGCGCAGGCCGTCGAGGTCCGCCAGGCGCTTGAGCGCATCACGTCGCGCCACCATCACGATCGGCTCGAAGCTCATCGCATACAGCTCATTGCGCCAGCGTGAGTTGGCCGGCCAGGCGGCCAGATTGGGGGTCTCGAGTGCCAGGGCGTGACCCTGATTGGCGAGTCGGTACTGCAGCCCCATGGCCGAGGAGATCATCAGATCCGCCTGCGGTGTCAGCGGCGCCTGCAGGTACTGTGCTTCAAGCCCCAAGGCGGAGCGATTGACGTAGTGCAGCACTCGCTCAGGATGCTGGCGGCTGTAACGCAGCAGCAGCGGGCGAATCTCGGGCAGGTCCAGCGCGGCATGAATCGTAAGGTCGGCCGCGTGGCTGGCGTCGCTGTCAGGCGCGGGCGCCGTGACTGGCTGGCCGCCCTGCAACCACAGCGATTGATGCTCTTCGAGCAGCGGATCGAACGCCGCCTTGGTTGCCGCCTGACAAAAGGGGCTCACAAGCACGGCCAGCGCAAGGCAGGCCGTCAGCCGTCCAGATCGCTGTCTGCCCGGGCGGTGATGATCCGGGCGGTGATGATCCGATCGGTGATTGTCATGACCGTGATGGTCAGGGCGCTGCTGCCCGGTTGGCGGTCGTCTCGCTAGCATGCTGTGCCTCCTGTCTTCGCAGGCTTGCCGGCCTGTGCTGATTCATCATCCCCATCCACTCTCACCTCAGGCGCTGCACAGGGCGCCAGATGCAGACTGACGCATAGCCCGCAGGACGTGCCTGTCTCGGCTGTGCCGTTTGCGTCGGCTGTACGGGTTGCATCGCCTGTGCGGGATGCAGAGTCAGCAGCCTGCGTCATGCTGCGTGCTGTCGCGTCGCTGAGCGTCAGGCGCGCATCGTGGTGTCGCGCGATGCCATCGACGATCGCCAGCCCCAGTCCGGCGCCTTCGTGATGCTTGAGCTCATCGGGCTGCTGCGCCGGCGCCTGATCATGACTGTCGGGCTGGGTGTTGCGGTGGAAGGGGCGCAGTACCAGCAGGCGCCGTTCGGCGTCGATGCCCGGGCCGTCATCCTCGACACTCAGCCGCCAGCGGCCCGCCAGTGCGGCGCTGTCCGGTTGCGTGAACGTGGCATCGCTCGGTGCCGCCATCCGGCTCAGGGTGAGCGTGACGGTGCGCGCGCCGTGCTTGCAGGCATTGTCGATCAGATTGGCCAATGCCTCCTCGAGCTGCCACTCGACGCCCAGCGTCCAGGCGGCGCCATCGATATCCGGGGCGATCTCGAGGCCGAGGTCCACCCCGGCGCGATCACAGCGCAGGAACAGGCGGCTGACGGTGGCGCGCGCCAGCGCCGATAGCTCCAACGGCACGCGCGGCGGCTGCACCTCCGGGTTGTTGAGGCGTGTCAGCGACAGCAGCTGATTGGCCAGATGGGCGGTATGGCTGGCGGTGGCCTGCATCTGGCCCAGCGCGGCATGCCAGGCGCTGGGGTCCTGCTGGCGCAGTGCCAGCTCGGCGTGAGCGGAGAGTCCCGCCAGCGGGGTGCGCAGCTGGTGCGAGGCATCACCGATGAAGCGCTCCTGGTTGGCACGCACGCGGCGCATGCGCGCCAGCAGGTCATTGATGGTGTGCTTGAGTTCCTCGAGCTCGCGCGGCAGGGGCAGGTTGAGCGGCGCCAGACTGCGCGAGTCACGTTCGCGAATGGCGCGCCGCAGGCGGGTCAGCGGCGACAGCGCCAGCCGGACGCCGATCAGCACCACCAGCAGTGCCAGCGTGGCCATGCCTGCCAGACGTACCAGCGAGCCACTGAACAGCTCACGCGTCAGGGTGTCTCGTCCCTCGCGGGTATGGGCGACGCGAATGCTGTAGCGCTGGCCGTGGCGTGGGTCATCGCCCCAGCCGCCCAGCCGGGTATCGAGGCTGCCCAGCCGCAGTGCCTGTCCCTGCCAGGCGATATCGCGAAACGACAGCTCGCCGCTGCGTCCGAGCGATTCCTGTGGGGCCAGGCGACCATTGGCGGCGCGATTGGCATCCGGCAGGTGGGTATTGCCGGTGACCTGCTCGCCATCGGCGTCCACCAGGCTGTAGAAGACGCGCTCCTGGGCGTCGGTGGCCAGCATCTCGAGGGCGGCGGGCGGCAGGTCGAGCCACAACTGGCCGTCCTGCCATTTGACCTGCTCCGCGATGGTGACCAGCGAGGCTTCGAGCAGCCGGTCATAGGCGCGATCTGCTGCCTCACGCGCCGACAGGAAGGCCTGCACCAGCAATAGCGTGCCCAGCGCCAGCAGGGGCAGCAGCAGCCAGCTCAGCAGGCGCCGATAGAGGCTGATGCTGCGTTTTGCCTCTGTCTGTGGGCGTGGTGAGGGGGCGGAATTCAAGCGCTGCCGTCCGTGGTCTGTTCCAGTAGATAGCCAAGGCCCCGGATGGTGCGCAGATTGACGTCGCTGCCTTCCAGGCGCTTGCGCAGGCGATGCACATAGACCTCGATGGCGTTGTCGCCCACGGCTTCCTCCTCATCGAAGGCCTCGCGGGTCAGACGCGCCTTGTCCACCGGCTCGCCGGCATGCTGGATCAGGCAACCCAGCAGGCGCTGTTCGCGGGGCGGCAGCGCCAGCGGGGCATCGGCGAGCAGAAAGCGTGCATTGAGTGGCTCGAAGGCCAAACTGCCGAGGGTCAGGCGTGGGGCGATGCCAGGCGAGGGCGCCGGCTGCTGACTGGCCTGAAGAGTGGCCTGCTGACTGGCCTGAAGAGTGGCATGGCGGCGCAGCAGGGCGCGCACGCGGGCTTCCAGCTCATCGAGCACGAAGGGCTTGGCAAGATAGTCATCGGCGCCCAGGTCGAGCCCGCGCACGCGATCTTCGATGGCGCCGCGCGCGGTGAGAATCAGCACCGGTGTCTGGCGATCGTGCTGGCGCAGCGCGGCGAGAATCTCGAGCCCGGAAGCGCCGGGCAGGTTGAGGTCGAGCACGATCAGCGCGAAGCCGTGATCGTGGTGGGTCGCCAGGCGGGCAAGCGCCGCAGCGCCATCGGCCAGGTGGGTGACCGCAAGGCCCTCGGCGGAAAAGACGCTGCACAGCGTGCTGGACAGCAGGGCGTCGTCCTCGACCAGCAACAGGGCCGGGGGCGGGGCGGTGGCTGGGCCATGCGCTGAAGCGTCAGCCGCTGAATCGTCAGCCGCTGAGGGGAGTGAGTCGGGAGAAGTCATCCGGGCTCCGCAAGGGCGCGTCAGGTACGCGTCAAGAGTGATGAGAGTCAGGCACAGGGCCGGTCTGCGACCTGCAATGGCCGCTTGAAGGCGCAATATTGCCTCAAACAGGCAGCCAATGGCGCTTGCGCCAGCGTATCATTGGTGGCCTGTTTCGTGTCGCTGACAAGGAAGCCAGCATGCCATCCGTTCCGCTATTGCAGCGCCTCAAGGCGCGCGCCTCTCGTCTCTCGCCAGCCCATTGGCTTACGGCTGTCATGTCGCTCAGGGCTGTCATGTCGCTCAAGGCTGCCACCTCGCTCAAGGCTGACGCGCCGCTCAGGCCGCTGCTGACCTCGCTGGCGCTGGGGGGGGTGGGCGGTTGGCTGTTCCAGCTCACCGGCATGCCGCTGGCGTGGATGCTGGGGCCGCTGGTCGCCAATCTGCTGGGCGCGATGGCCGGGCTGAAGCTTGGTGTGCCGGACCGGATGCGCAATCTGTTTCTGGGGGTGCTGGGTCTGACGCTGGGCGCGCGCGTCTCGCCGGAGCTGGTCTCGCACCTCTCCAGCTGGTGGTTGTCGGCATTGCTGTTGCTGGCGGGGGTATGGGCCTCGACGCTGGCCTGCGCCGCCTGGTATCGCCGCTGTGGTTTTGACGCCACCAGTGCGTGGTTCTCCTCGGTGCCTGGTGCGCTGACGGCGATGGTGGTGATCGGCGAGCGCATCGGTGGCGATCCGCAGCGCATCGCGGTGGCGCAATCGTTGCGGGTGCTGCTGGTGATCATGATTCTGCCGCCGCTCTATTGGGTGCTGGAAGGCGCGGCGGGCACGCCCGGCATCGGCAGCGATGTGGCGGTAAGCGGCCTGTGGCTGATCGCGGTGCTGCCGATTCTGCTGCCCCTGGCCAGGCGACTGCGCATTCCCAATGCCTCGCTGCTGGCGCCGCTGTTGCTGGCGCTGGTGCTGTCGCTTGGCGACGTGGTGCGTTTCTCGCCACCGGTATGGGGCACCGATGTCATGCAGCTGGTGCTGGGCTGCGCCATCGGGGCGCGCTTCAAGGGCCTTACGCCGCGGGTGCTGGTCGGGGTGATGGGCCAGTCGGGCGTGGCGACCCTGATCTCGCTGTCGGTGCTGGGCTGCTTTGCCGAGCTGATCCATCAGCTGATGGGCGTGCCGCGTGACGTGGCCTTTCTCGCCCTGGCACCCGGCGGTATCGGCGAGATGGCGCTATTGGCGGTGGCGCTCGATCTCGACCCGATCTTCGTCGCCTTTCATCACCTTCTGCGCCTGATCGTCCTGATGCTGTTGCTACCGGTGATGGCGCGTCATTTCCGTCACCGCCGAGCGCGTGAGGCGACGCAATAGCCCACGGCGTGATCTCCCCTTGTGAGGGCGGCGATGCGCTGTTATAGTGTGCGCCTTGATCACGCCAAGTGCTTGAAGTTCAAGCGATTGGCTCGGTGGTTCACCGAATGATCATATTTGTGGTGGCCCTGTCGGTCCTCCCGCAATGCTAGGCTGCAAACCCCGCCAGGCCCGGAAGGGAGCAACGGTAGTGGCTGACGCGTGTGCCGGGATGTGGCTGATGGGGCCGCCTCCATTTCAGGGCCCTGAAAGTGGCTGCTCGTGAAATGTCCGCATCATCCCGCCTGCTGCGCAAGGCTCTATCTCAAGTCCTCGCAAGCCCCCCCTGCAAGCCCTTCGCTTTACGTTGCCTGAAGCCTTTCGCCACACCCTCGCTGTCTGAATCTGTCATCTCCTGCCTGTCCCGAGCCCCGCTTGGCGTTTCGTCGTGCCCGCAATTCGGGACGAGCACCACGCCTGTCATCCGGCCTCGTGCCCTCAATCCTGCTGCGCAAGTGGCATCGTGCTTTGAAGCCACACGGCAAGTCGCTAGAATGAGCGCATTCTCAGCGAGGCCTCGTCATCGGTCTCCGTCTGTCGACCGTCGGGGGTAAAGCCCAGCCGGGTCGTGCAGGTTTCAGCTCATGTTTCAGATCGCCCAAGGAATGCCCCGCTCAATGAGCTATCAGGTATTGGCGCGCAAGTGGCGCCCGCGCAATTTTCACGAACTGATCGGTCAGGAGCATGTCAGCCGTGCGCTGGTCAATGCCCTCGATCAGGGGCGCCTGCACCATGCCTATCTGTTCACCGGGACCCGCGGTGTCGGCAAGACGACGCTGGCGCGCATCCTGGCCAAGTGCCTGAACTGTGAAGAGGGCGTCAGCTCCAGGCCGTGTGGCGTTTGTGGCACCTGTCGCGAGATCGATGAGGGCCGCTTCGTCGACCTGATCGAAGTCGACGCCGCCTCGCGGACCAAGGTCGAGGATACGCGTGAGCTGCTGGACAACGTCCAGTACGCGCCGACCCAGGGCCGCTACAAGGTGTACCTCATCGATGAGGTGCACATGCTGTCGACCCACAGTTTCAATGCGCTGCTCAAGACGCTGGAAGAGCCGCCGCCCCACGTGAAGTTCCTGCTCGCGACCACTGATCCGCAGAAGCTGCCGGTCACCATCCTGTCGCGCTGCCTGCAGTTCACGCTCAAGAACATGCCGCCGGTGCGCGTGGTCGAGCACCTGTCCGACATTCTCGCCCGCGAGGAAGTCAGCTTCGAGGAAGACGCGCTGTGGCTGCTCGGCAAGGCTGCCGATGGCTCGATGCGTGACGCCATGAGTCTGACCGATCAGGCGATCGCCTTCGGCCATGGTCAGGTGCGGCGCGAAGATGTCGCCGCCATGCTCGGCACGCTGGATCACCGCCACGTGCTGGCGTTGCTGGAGTGTCTGGCCTCGCTGGACGCCGCGAGTCTGCTGGCGGAGGTGGCGACACTGGCTGAGCAGGGGCCGGACTACGGCGGGGTGCTGGATGACATGGCCTCCGTCTTCCACCGTCTGGCGATCGCGCAGATGGTACCGAGCGCACTGGACAACGGGCATGGTGACCGTGATGCGTTGCTGGCGCTGGCCAGCCGCTTCACCGGCGAAGACGTGCAGCTCTATTACCAGATCGCCCTGCAGGGGCGTGGCGACATGGCCAACGCCCCGGATGCGCGCACCGCGCTGGAAATGACGCTGCTGCGCATGCTGGCCTTCCGCCCGCAAGGCGTGCCGCGCCCGGCGCAGACGCCGCTGCCGATGACCGGCCAGGCGGATAGCGCTCAAGCTCCGGCGCCTGTCCCGCAAGCGCCTGTTCAACAGGCTTCTGTTCAACAGGCTTCTGTTCAGCAGGCTTCTGTTCAGCAAGCTCCGGCTCAGCAGGCTCCTGTTCAAGAAGCTCCGGTTCAGCAGGCACCTGTCCAGCAGGCTCAGCCTCAGCAAGCACCGGCAGCCCCGATGGCACCCGCGCCTCAGCCTGCCGCACCAGTGGCCGCGCCAGCGACCGAAGCACATCCGCCGATGGCCGACGAGCCGCCCCCGTGGGCGACGGAGGACGCTTCGCAGGACGCCCGGGATGCCGGCTTTCGCGACGTAGCGCAAGACGTGCCCCAGCCAGCGGCCGCGCCAGTGTCGGCGCCAGCGCCAGAACAGACGGCAGCTCCCGCACAGGCGCCCGCTGCGCCCAGTTCGGCGATGTCACGCCTGAGTGCCGCCTTCGGTTCCGCGTCGGCGCAGCCAGAGGCTGCTGAGTCATCGGCTCCGCAGCCCGCTGAAATGGCAGCGCCGCAGCCCGCTGAAGCCGTACCAGCAGCGCCGGAAGCCGCTGAAGCTGAAACGTCAGCACCAGCACAGCCCGAGCCCGCTGTATCGCCGTCGCCTGAGCCTGTCGTGTCTGAGCCTGTCGCGTCCGTGGCAGCGCAACCGCTGCCGGAGCCTGCTCCCGCACCGGCGCCGGCACCCACGCCTGCGACTGCGCCGAGCGCCCCGAGTACCGATGGTCGCTTGAATCATGCGGCGTGGCTGGAGCTGTTCCCCTCACTGGGGCTGGGCGGCATCACGCGCAATATCGGCGCGCATTGCCTGGTCGAGCACGATGACGGCACCCACCTCAAGTTGAGGCTGGACCCCGCTCAGTCGGCGATGATGGCCGAAGTCCATCAGGAGCGCATTCGCAAGGCGCTGGCGGGCCAGGGCGTGGAGCGTGTGCTGGAGATCAGCGTCGCGCCGCTGCCGGAAGGTCTGGAAACGCCGCACAGTCGTCGCATTCGTCTGCTGGGCGAACGTCATGTGCGCGCGGTTGAAGCCTTGCGTGCTGACCCGCATATCCAGTCCATGGAGCAACAGCTGGGCGCACGTCTGATCGAGGAAAGCGTCAACTCCTTCGAGCCGGACGATTTCTGACGCTCTGGGCAGTTTCGACCGAGCGTCGGCGGTGCCAGGCATCGCTGATGCTTTCCCGGATTCGCGGTGCGTGTGCCGACAAGGCACGCACACCACAGGCCGGAGGTGCCACGACATGGCACGTCCGCCAGACAGCATTTATCGTTAGGTCATGTTCAACACGTTATTGATGAGGTGAGCCATGTTCGGTGGAAAAGGCGGTATGGGTAACATCATGAAGCAGGCGCAGGAAATGCAGGAGCGCATGCAGAAGGTCCAGGAAGAAGCCGCCAAGGCGGAAGTCCAGGGCGAATCCGGCGCGGGCATGGTCAAGGTCACCATGAACGGTCGTCATGACGTCGCGCGCGTCGAGATCGACCCGAGCCTGATGGAAGAAGACAAGGAGCTGCTGGAAGATCTGCTGGCGGCCGCCGTCAATGACGCGGTGCGCAAGGTCGAAGTCAATTCCAAGAAGCAGATGGAAGAGGCGACTGCTGGCATGAACCTTCCGGCCGGCTTCAAGATGCCGTTCTGATGGGATTTTCGCCGCTGGTAGATCAGTTGCTGGATGCCTTGCGCGTGCTGCCGGGCGTTGGCCCGCGAACGGCACAGCGCATGGCGCTGCATCTGCTGGAGCGTGATCGCATGGGCGCCGACCGTCTGGTCGGCGTGCTGGACGAGGCGCTGGAGCGCGTCGGTTATTGCGCGCGCTGTCGCACGCTGACCGAGGAAGAGGTCTGTCAGCTGTGCCTGAGTCCGCGGCGTGATGAGCGCGTGCTGTGCGTGGTGGAATCGCCCGCCGACCAGCTCGCCATCGAGGGCGCGGGTGGCTATGTGGGGCGCTATTTCGTGCTGCACGGCCATCTGTCGCCGCTGGATGGTATCGGGCCCGAGGATATCGGGCTGGATGCGCTGGAAACCCGCGTCCGCGAGAGCCAGATCGAGGAGCTGGTGCTGGCCACAAACCCGACGGTCGAGGGCGAGGCCACCGCACATTACATCGCCGAGCAGCTTCGCGATGTGCAGCACGATGGGCAGCCGCTCAAGCTGACGCGTCTGGCCTATGGCGTGCCGATGGGCGGGGAGCTTGAATACGTCGATGGCGGCACGCTCAGTCGTGCTTTCAGCGGCCGTCTGCCGTTCACCCTCGGCGAGATCTGATGCGATACCGGTGCCGACGCTGTTCGGCACTGGCACCGGCATCAAGGCAACTTCGGTAGCAAAGCAGCTTCGGTATCAAAGCAACTACAGCAGCACGTCTGCGGGCGTGGTGGTCAGGAACCACCACGCCCGCGGTCGTTTACCGCCCGGTGTCTGGCGAGTGCCCGTCACCTTCAATTTCCGCTTGCCCGGGCAAGCCTGTCACCACGAGATTTCCTTGCTGATGAGTGATCAACCCGCCACCGCACTGCTGTCAGAACTCGATTTCGAGGCCGTCTGGGTCGAGACCCCCGAGGCGCTGGCCGCTGCCTGTGCAGAACTGGAAGGCGCCGATTGGCTGGCGTTGGACACCGAATTCATCCGCGAGTCGACCTTCTTCCCGATTCCGGCACTGGTGCAGCTGATGGCCGCCCGTGACGGCGAGCTGCCCGGTGCGGACGGCAAGACGCCGCGCATCTTCCTGATCGACCCCACCGTGGTGCCGGCCAGCGAGGCGCTCAAGCGTCTGCTGGGGGCAGAGGGTCCGCTCAAGCTGCTGCACGCCTGTGGCGAGGACATGGAAGTCTTCCTGCGCTGGGCGGGCGTGGCGCCGACGCCGCTGATCGACACCCAGATCGCCGAAGGCCTGACCGGCGGCGAAGCCTCGATGGGCTATCAGCGTCTGGTCGAGCGCGTGGTGGGCGTCACCGTGCCCAAGGAAGAGACGCGTTCCAACTGGCTCAAGCGCCCCTTGAGTCAGGCGCAGTGCGATTACGCCGCGCTGGACGTGCTGTTCCTGCCGCAGGTGTGGTCCGAGCAGCGTGATGCATTGCTCGAGCTGGACCGCATGGCGTGGCTTGAAGAGGATTGCCGGGACCCGGGCAGCAGCGGCGGTGCCACGCCGGACCCGGAGTACTGGAAGCGTCATCGCAGCCTGTGGAAGCTCTCGCCGCGTGGCCTGGCCGCCTGGCAGGTGCTGTGTGACTGGCGCGAGGAGCAGATTCGTCTGCGCGACGTGCCGCGTTCACGCCTGCTGGCCGATGCGCAGCTGTTCGGGATCTGCGAGCGACTGCCGACCAATCGCTTCGAGCTGGCCAAGGTCGATGGCATGCATCCGCCGCAGATCAAGCGCCACGGGGACACCGTGCTGACGCTGCTCAAGGACGTGGCGATGATCGATGACAGTCAGCTGCCGCGCGTGCCGCCGTCGCCGTTGGCGCCGGAGTGGAAGAACTGCATGAAGCGCCTCAAGCGTGAGGTCAATGCGGTGGCGGAGGCACAGCAGCTGAAGCCTGAGATTCTCGGCAAGCGCCGTGACATGGAAGCGCTGGTGATCGCCGATTACGAGGGCGAGCCGCTGCCCTTGCCGCAGGGCTGGCGTGGTGAGCTGCTGGCCGCGCGCCTGGCCAAGGCGCTCGAGAGCTGACGCTCGCCGCTTTCGTGGGCCAGACTGCAAGGGGGCATGCGCGAGGCTCGCGCAGCCTGGCCTGCCAGCAATACAGGTCAGAAACAGGCCAGAAACCGGTAGTGAGCTCTCGGGTCATGCCCGTGACGCGAGAGCTCGCTGATGCGCACAAGCGCTGCAAGATGATGGGTAGCCCGATGACAGACGACAAGATGATCTGCGAGATCTACAAGAGCGCCAGGAAGGACGAGATGTATCTCTACGTCGAGAAGGCGCGTGGACTCAAGGATGTGCCGGAATCCCTGCTGGGCATCTTCGGCACGCCGACACCTTTGATGACACTGCTGATTCGTGCCGACAAGCCGCTGGCGCGCGTTGCCAGCACCACGGTGCTCGAGAAGATTCGCGAGCAAGGCTTCTATCTGCAGATGCCGCCGGCCAAGGAAAATCTCCTCAAGGAGATTGGCGTGACGCCGCCGGAAACGCATTACTGACGCCCTGTCCGGCAGACAAGACCGTACTGATGAAACGACCCTGCTGCCCGGCAGGGCGAGGAGAGCAAGATGAGCGATGTTCCGCAGCCTGACGGCGGAAAGCGTGAGCGTTTCTGGGAGCGCCACGCACTCTCGGAGCTGAATACCGCCGAGTGGGAGGCGCTGTGCGATGGCTGTGGCCAATGCTGCCTGCTCAAGTTCGAGGATGAAGACAGTGGCGATATCGCGGTACTCGATGTCGCCTGTCGTCTGCTGGATGTGCGCAAGGTCAGCTGCCGCGATTATCCCAATCGCGCCACGCGCGTGCCGGGCTGCATCCCGCTGGATGTCGAGACGGTGGGCAAGTTGCGCTGGTTGCCGGAAACCTGCGGCTATCGTCGCCTGAATGAAGGCCGTGAGCTGCCCGAATGGCACCCGCTGTTGACCGGGGATGCCAAGAGCGTCAAGCGCGCCGGGGTCTCGGTGTCACGCTTTGCCGTCTCCGAGGTATCGGTGCGCCAGCAGGACCTGGAAGACCACATCATCGCGATCATCGATCCCGAGAGCTGAGGCGTGCCGCGGGCGCGAGTCAATTTCAGGTGGATGCCTTTAGAAAGCGCAGCTCAATGAGCTGCGCTTTCTTGTTTCTGACATTCTGTATCTGGCATTCCGTGCCTGACATTTCGAGTCAGGCATTTCGAGTCAGGCATTCAGTGGCCTTGTATTTGACGCCTCTGACCCTCAGTCACGGCTTGATCTGCTAGATACGATAATTTGCATAAGCTGATTTGCATGAGCTGATTTGCATGGCCGAGGCGGGTGCACGCACTCGGCCGCGCAATGTCTGGTTGTAAATAAATGAACGTTCATTTATTTTGTGGGGATTCGCTCAAGACCAGAACAGACCAGAGGCAGACGGGCCATGCGCCATCGTGATGAACACAAGCAGCAGGCGTTGCTGGAAGCCACGCTGCATGAGGTGGCCGAGCATGGTTTTGCCGTGACCTCCGTGGCGCGCATCGCGCGTGCCGCCGGCATGTCGCCCGGCACGCTCTATCTCTACTACCGCGACAAGGATGACCTGCTGGAGGCGACCTTTCGTGAGGTCAGCCGGCGCATCATCGCGGTCGCCATCGAGGCCTTCCAGGCCGAGCCGGCAGAGGCGCTCGAGGCCGAGCCGTCACCGCTGTCGCCGGCCGCCCAGCAGCTGAAGTCGGCACTGTGTCGGGTGTGGAATGCCCTGGTGGCGCTGGGGCGCCGTCAGCCTGCGTTGTTCCTCTTTCACGATCAGTTTCTGCACTCTTCCCATATGCAGGACGCCCTGAGGGTGGCCAATCAGGAGCGCGCCGCGCCCTTGCTGGACGCCTTCGCGCTGGGCCAGCAGTCCGGCATTCTCAAGCAGATCGATCTCGCCCTCATCGAGGTGTTCATGTTCCGGTCGATCTACAGCCTGCTGCAGGGCTCCAGTTGCCAGTTGCCGGCCATCAGTGATGCCAGCTTCGACCAGGCCTTCGAGATGGCCTGGGACGCGATCGCGCTTCGCCAGTGAGGGCGACTAGCCCTGCAGCGCACGCCGGACAGATGACAGATTTTCGCTTGTGCCATTTTATTCCAACGACTCAAGGGCCCGCTGATGAAACTTCGACCTGGTGCCAAGCCACACCTGCGTACTCCTTTCGCCTGGCGGGGAGGCCGCGTCCTTCAGCTGTTCGCCGGACTCGTGCTGGCCCTCGGGCTTGCGGCCTGCAGCGAGGAAGAGGCACCGCTGGAGAAGCAGAAGGTGCATCCGGTCAAGTTGCTGTCGCTGTCGGATGAAGGTGGCGGTGTCATCCAGCGCTACCCCGGTGTGGTCGAGGCCTCGGAGCGCTCCAACCTGTCGTTCCGTATCGGCGGTGAGCTGCGCGAACTCAAGGTCCAGGCCGGTCAGGAGGTCGAGAAGGGCGAGCTGATCGCGCGTCTGGATGATCGCGATGCCAGAAGCGAGCTCAACAATGCCCGCTCCAGCTTCAATCTGGCGCAGGCGACCTACAAGCGCATGAAGTACTCGGTGGAGAAGGGCGCCATCAGTCGGGCGCGCTTCGATGAGGCGCAGGCCGAATTCCAGTCAGCGCAGGCCCAGTATTCCCAGGCGCAGGACCAGCTCAGCTACACCTATCTCAAGGCGCCCTATGACGGGGTGATCGCGCGCGTGCCGGTGGACAACTATCAGGTGGTCGCCGCCCAGGAAACCATCGCCGTGCTGCAGCAGCCGGGGCAGATCGACGTGATCTTCAACATGCCGGAGCGTCAGGTGCGCGCCATCGATCGTGAGCGTGCCGAGGCCGGGCGCCTTGAGGATGCCGCCCTGGCCTGGGTGCGCTTCGGCAGTGGCGAGTCGCGCTATCCGGCCCGTTACAAGGAGCACGACACCAGCGCCAGCGAGGGCTCGCTGAGCTATGAAGTCACCCTGACGCTGCCGGAGCCGCAGGACATCACCGTGCTGTCAGGCATGAGCGCCACCGTGGAGCTGGACATGCAGCAGCTGACGGCGGCGACCCAGGGCCAGTGGCGCGTGCCGATCGAGGCGGTGGTCACTCAGGAGGAAAGCCCGAACCAGGCCGTGGTGTGGCGCTATGTGCCCAAGGGCGGTGACGCTCAGGTGAGCGAAACGATCAACGAGGACGCCGGCAAGAGCGAGGGCAAGCAGCAGGAAGCTGGCGCCCAGGGCACCGTCGAGGCCGTGCCGGTCACGGTACTGCAGGCCACCGGCGAAGGGCTGGTGATCACGGGAGAACTGAGTGCCGGTGACCGTCTGGTCACGGCGGGCGCCAGTCGCATGGAAGCCGGGGAGCCTGTGCGTCCCTGGGTCAAGGAAGCGGGGCTCTGATCCATGGTCGATTATTTCCTGAGACACAAGGTCATCAGCTGGATGGTCGTGCTGCTGCTGTCGGTGGGTGGCGTGACCTCCTTCTTCGGCCTCGGCCAGCTGGAATTTCCCGAGTTCACCATCCGCAACGCGGTGGTGATTACCCAGTACCCGGGCGCGACGCCCAAGCAGGTGGAAGAGGAAGTCACGCTGCCGCTGGAGAAGGCGATCCAGCAGATTCCCAATCTCAAGCGCGTCAGCTCGGTCAACAGCTCCGGTCTTTCCCAGATCACGCTGGAGCTCGAGAGCAGCGTGCGCGAAGGCGAGATGCAGCAGTACTGGGATCTGCTGCGCCGCAAGATCAATGACGCCCAGTCGAGCCTGCCGCCCGGCAGTGGCTCCTCGATCGTCAATGATGACTTCGGCGATGTGTTCGGGCTGCTCTACAACCTGAGCGGCAAGGGCTATTCGGCGCATGACCTCGAGGACCAGGCCGACTTCCTGCAGCGCGAGCTGACGCTGGTGGAGGGGGTCAAGAAGGTCTCCATCGTCGGCGCGCGCAGCGAGCAGGTCATCGTCGCGCTGGATCGTGATCGCATGCAGGCGCTGAACATCTCGCCGGATCAGCTCGCCAACCTGCTCAATGCCCAGAACGTGGTCGGCGACGCCGGGCGGATCCGTCAGAACGGCCTGTCGCTGGAACTGCAGCCAAGTGGCGAGTTCCAGAGCGTGCAGGACCTGGAGCGTCTGGTGGTCGGTCGTCCCGGCAATGGTGGCCTGATTCGTCTCGGCGATATCGCCTCGGTCAGCCGCGAGTACACCGAATCGCCGTCGCGCCTCTATCACACCGATGGTGAGACGGCGCTGTCGCTGGGCATCTCGTTCGCCTCTGGCGTCAATGTGGTCGAGGTCGGTGCGCTGGTCGACAAGCGTCTTGGCGAGCTTGAGTCGCGCATGCCGCTGGGCATGGAGCTGACCACGGTCTATCACCAGCCCCAGGTGGTGGATGAGGCGGTGTCCGGCTTCTTGATCAATCTGGCCGAGGCCGTCGGCATCGTGATTCTGGTGCTGCTGGTATTCATGGGCGTCAAGAGCGGCGTGCTGATGGGGCTGGTGCTGTTGATCACCATTCTCGGCACCTTCGTGATGATGTCGGTTCATGGCATCGAGCTGCAGAAGATCTCGCTGGGGGCCTTGATCATCGCGCTGGGCATGCTGGTGGATAACGCCATCGTGGTCACCGAGGGCATGTTGATCGGTCTCAAGCGCGGCAAGACCAAGCGCCAGGCCGCCTTCGAGGTCGTCAACCAGAATCGCATGCCGCTGCTGGGGGCCACGGTGATCGCGATCACCGCCTTCGCGCCCATCGGTCTGTCGCCGGATGCCACCGGCGAGTTCGTCGGGTCATTGTTCTGGGTGCTGTGCTACTCGTTGCTGTTGAGCTGGATCACCGCCCTGACGCTGACACCGTTCTTCTTCGACATGTTCTTCCGCGAAGCGCGCGAGACGGCAGGCAGCGACACGGATAAGAATCAGGAGGAAGACCCCTATCGTGGCGTCATCTTCCGTGGCTTCCGCAGCCTGCTGAGCTGGGCGATTCGCCTGCGCTGGCTGACCCTGGGGGGCGCGGTGGCGTTGCTGGTGGCGGCCGTGATGAGCTTCGGGCAGGTCAAGAATGCCTTCTTCCCGGATGCCTCGACACCGCTGTTCTTCGTCGATGTCTGGATGCCGGAAGGCACCGATGTGCTGGCGACGGAAGCGCGCATCGCGGATCTTGAGCAGCAGGTGCTCAAGATGGACAAGGTCAATCATGTCACCAGCGTCACCGGCGGGGGCGCCCAGCGCTTCACGCTGACCTACTCGCCGGAAGACAGCTATGCCAGCTTCGGGCAGCTGATCGTCGAGACCCAGGACCGTGCCAGTCGCGAAGCGCGCATGGAGGAGGTGATACGCCTGGTGCGCGCCGAGTATCCCGAAGTCGAATACAAGGTCCAGGCGTTGCAGGTCGGGCCCTCGGCCAAGGCGAGTCTCGAGGCGCGCCTCTACGGCGAAGACCCCGCAGTGCTGCGTCAGCTGGCGGGCAAGGTGCGTAGCGTCTTCGAGGAGGAGCCGCTGGCCGACAGCATTCGTCTGTCATGGCGCAATCGCGTCAATCGCATCGAGCCCGAATTCCTGGATGATCAGGCGCGGCGTGTCGGTGTGACGCGTGACTCGCTGCATCAGGCGCTGCTGATCAACAGCGACGGCGAGAGCGTCGGTGTCTATCGCGAAGGCTCCGAGCTGATCCCGATTCTGCTGCGCGGTGAAGAGCGTCAGCGCTTCGACCTCGACACCCTGGCGAGCCTCAACGTCTGGAGCGATGAGCAGGAAACCTACGTGCCGGCGGGCTCGGTGATGGGGCCGCTCGAGACCGAGCTGCGCGACCCGCTGATCAAGCGTCGCGACCGTCAGCGCATGCTGGCGGTGTACGCCGAGCCGATGCCGCTGTCCGGCGAAACGGCCGCCAGCGTGCTGGGGCGTATCCGTCCCAAGATCGAGGCCATCGAGCTGCCCGAGGGCTATCACCTGGAGTGGGGCGGCGAGTACGAAACCTCATCCGAGGCTCAGGAGGCGCTGTTCTCCTCGCTGCCGATGGGGCTGCTGGGCATGTTCGTGATCACGGTGCTGCTGTTCTCCAACCTACGTCAGGCGCTGGCCATCTGGTCCATCGTGCCGCTGACGCTGATCGGTATCGTCAGTGGCCTGATCGTGTTCGGCGCGCCGTTCACCTTCATGGCGCTGCTCGGCACCTTGAGTCTGATCGGCATGGTGCTCAAGAACGCCATCGTGCTGGTGGAGGAGATCAACGTGCAGCTCGATGAGCAGGAGGATCGCTTCCAGGCGGTGGTGCAGGCGGCCGTCAGTCGTGTGCGGCCGGTGTCGATGGCGGCCATCACCACCATGCTGGGCATGATTCCGCTGTTCCCGGATGCCTTCTTCTCGAGCATGGCGGTGGTGATCGTGTTCGGGCTGGGCGTGGCGACCCTGCTGACGCTGGTGGTGCTGCCGGTGGCGTACTGCGCCTTCTTCCGCATCCCGACCGGCAACAACTCCATGAAGACATCCTGATGTGATGATCCTGATGTGATGAGAATGCGGTAATCTTGGTCTGCGCAGTCGCGGCCACCCACACCATGACGCCCGATGACAGTGCCTTTGTCATCGGGCGTCATGGTGTGGTTCGTGCTCGCTATCCTGCGTGAGGGGCATCGCCGCAAGCCCCTTTCCGTTACACTATGCGCCGCCGGTTGCGAGTTGCCCGGTCGCAAGTGTTGCGTCAGTCGAATCCTATCGAGTCGTGAGGTGTGCCTTGGTCGAACCCCTGAGTGCCTGGTGGGGGCAACAGCTGGTGTTGTGCGGTTGGGGTTTCAGTGCAGCGCCGGAAACGGTGTGGACACCGGCCCAGGCGTGCGCGCGTCTGAAGGCCCAGGAAGTCCCGGATGCGGGCGAGTTGGGATGGCGTCTGCTGGAGGCCTTCCCCAATGACACCCCGGACCCGCTGCACCAGCTGGAGGCGTTGGAATTGCTGGCGCTGGCACGTACCGCCGGCTGGCTGTCAGAGACGCGCACGCGTGCCTGGCTGATACGCCTGCTCACGGCGATCGGCGGGCGTTTCACCTCGCTGGATGACTGGCTCAAGGCCCTGGCCCATTCGCGCAGCGATGCGGGCTGGACGCGAGGCGATGATGGCTTCTTCGAGGCCAGCCTCGCGCTGTCCCAGTTGGAGCACGAAGACGCCGGCGTCACCTGGCCGCGTCTGCAGGAGGCGCTGGAGGCACAGCCTCCGGTGGCGGTTACTGAGCTCTGGCCTCAGGGCGAGCGCGACCGGGTCTGGATGGCGCGCGCCATCTTCTCGCCGTGGCTCGGCGGTCAGACATTGACCACCGATGACAGCGGCCCGCACGAGGACGGTGCCAGCGGTTTTGACGCCGCGGCGCACTGGCCGGACGTCACGCGCTGGCTGGCCGAGACCTGGGCGATCACCGGGCGTGATGAGCTGATTCGACTGCTGCTGTGGCTGGCCTCGCAGGGGCATCGCTATGGCTGGGACATCGACAGCGCACGCCTGATGACGGCCAGCGACAGCGAGCGTGCCAAGTGGCTGGATGAGCTGGAAGCGGATGCGGCTCAGGAAGAGGCCGAACGCAAGACGGAAGGGCGCAAGGGCGCCCCCGCGCATGCCTCCTCCAGCATCGACGTCGCCGATGGCGGGCTGGAAAAGCCCCCGTCACCGACGGCCTATGGCGAGCTGCTGCTGCAGTATCTCGATCGTGGCGAGCCGTTGGAATTCGCCGCCTGGGACTGGCTGCGTCTGGTCGATCTCGCCTTCGCCGGGCTATGTGCCGGCTGGCTGAGTCGTGAGGAGGGCGAGGACTTCGCCGCCCACGGCATCGACCTGCTGGTGCGCCGCTATGCCGACTGGCAGGGCGTGGCCCGCGCCTATCAGCGCGGTCGCAGTCTGTTCGAGGGTGTCGATCTGACCCGCGACACCGAGAGTGACTGGCGTCCGCTGATGGCGTCGCCGCTGACGCCGCTGCGTTGCGAGCTGCATGCGCTGCTGCCTGCCGCCCAGCGTGAGCGCTGCCGTGCGGCGATTCGCGCCTGGCGCAATGACAGCCGCCACTGGGTGCTGGCCATCGCCAGTATCCGCGAGCCGGACCTGCTCTATCGTCAGGGCCTTGTCGCCGAGGTCGATACGGCGCGCCGCGAAGAGGCACGCCAATATCTCAACGAGACACTGGCGCTGGACACCCGCGATGGCGTGCAGGGCATGGCGCGCTTCTGGCTGCCGGCGCAGGCGCATCATCTCAATCAGCTGGCCGCCGATGCCGCGCGTGGCGCCTTGCCCGACGCCCAGACGCCCTTCGGGCGTGCCGATGCCGTCGAGCTGGAACGCCGTCAGCGTCTGGCCGTCTGTCATCGCTATCCCGCCAGTGTGGTGATGGCCGAGAAGTACGCCTTCTATCTGCTGATGGTGAAGGACAGCGGTGATTTCCCGGCCGATGAGCTGGCCCAGTGCGCCGAGCGTCTGCGCAGTGCCCTGTGCCGCTACTATCCGGACGCCATGCGTCTGCTGGAAGCCTGGGCGGTATGGGAATCCGCGGTACCGGAACTCGAGGATCATCCGCTGGTCAACGAGATCCGCTGGCATCTCGATGACCCTGGCAGCCTGTTCCATTGGCTCGACTGGCGTGCCAGCGACTGGCAGGAGCCGGGGCTGCGCCCGAGTCTGGATCGCTTCACGGCGCTGGCGCTGAGCGGTCCGCTCAATACGCCGTGCTGGGGCGAGCCGATGGTCGAGTATGGGCGGGGCGTCGAGGAACTCAGCGGCTGGCTCGAAGGCCATTACGGCCTCGCCAATGCGGAGGCGCTCAAGGGCTTCCTCGACTTCCTGCGCGATGCCGGTGATCGGGACGAATACCAGATCAATTACGGCCCCTACACCCTCAATCGCGCCCGCCTCGACAATGAGATCGACGTGCTGGAAAGCGCCGAGCGCGGCGATGATGAGCAGGTGCATCTGGACCGTCTGCGTCGCGTCAGGGACAACGAGGCGCGCTGCAACGAGCTGGATATGGCGGCGTGGGACATCGCCCAGATGGTGGACCTCGCGATTGCCGGGCGCCAGCTGGGCTGGCTGGACGATGCGACCTTCACCGCCTATCTGGACAGCGCCTATGCGATGGCGCGCGACCACTACGGCAGCTGGAAGGAATATGCCCGTGGGCTGTTCGCCGGCTATGCCTTCTTCATGGGCGACACCGACCAGCGTGACAGCTTCCTGCGCGGCTTCCGCGATGCGCTCATCCAGTGGTTGACGGCAGCGCCACCGCTGGCCGGTGCCTGGTCGAGTCTTGATTTCCCGGGCGCGCGCCCGGGGCATTGGCCGGCGTTGCATCTGGATGTGCTGAGCGGAGACGCTCGAACGTTGCACTGAGCGGGATTCAATTCAGGTTGGGTGAGCGGCAGGGGGCACTTTCTCTGATGCTTTGGTCTAACTTGTGCGGCAATGGCATACGGTTTGCGGAAACATGAACTACTATCCTGCGAACGACTCGAGTTTGTCATCTGACTGTCGTCATCGTGTTGCAATGTGTGCTGCTGCCTGATCCGGCCCACCTTGTCAGATAGTCGCCGTGTTACCCCTGATCGATCAACGATCATCGTCATGCATCAATGGTTATCGCCGTCCGCAAGCGCTGCTCACCTTCACCCTTCCAGCGCCGGGCCCACGACGAGGAATGCTGGATGCGCCACGCGTTATTATGCTGTTTTCTGATCCTGCCACTGGGTGTGGCAGGCTGTGCCAGTCACTCAACACCGTCCAATGATGTGGCCTACTACGATGTGGACCTGCCGGAACTGCCGAAGCTCAAGCGCTATCGCCAGTCCGCGTCCCAGCCGGCCGCCGAGTCGCAGGACTACGCCATGTCAGGGCCGAGCATCCGCGATGTCCTGCTGGAAGAGCATGACCGCTGGGCCGGGACGCCCTACCGTCTGGGGGGCACCAACACCCGCGGCATCGATTGCTCCGCCCTGATGCAGCATGTCTTCAGTGATGGCTTCGGCATCGATCTGCCGCGTACCACCACCGACCAGGTGAAGCGTGGCAAGCGCATCGACAAGTCGCAGCTCAAGCCGGGTGATCTGGTCTTCTTCCGGCCCTCGCGTCGCTACAACCATGTGGGGGTCTACGTCGGCAACGGCTACTTCCTGCATGCCTCCACCTCGCGTGGCGTGAAGCTGTCGCGACTCGACAATGTCTACTGGTCCCAGCACTACTGGCAGTCGCGTCGCCCGATGCCCTACGAGGCCATGCAGATGAAGCTGGCCATGCGCAGCCAGTGAGCCGATCACGCTTGGCACTGAAACAGACAGGCTCTTGAAGAGACAAGTACCTTCCCCGACAGCACCCGGCCCTGGCCGGGTGTTGTCGTTTCTGAGCCCCGGCAAATGTCAGCCACTGCTCAGGAAGGAGGCTCCAGTGCAATGCTGTCGGCCTGATCATCAGCGCTCAAGGCATCCGGGGTGGGCCTCCCGGCTGCCGAGTGTTCAATGACGAAATCGACCAGCGCCTGCTCGGCGCGTGACAGGCCGCGCTCGCGGCGCCAGGCGAGTGACAGCTCAAGCCAGGCGGGCTCATCGAAGGAGACGGCGGTCAGGTTGTTCTCTTCACGGTCATCCTCGACCACACGCTTGAGGAAGGTGGTGATCCCGAAGCCGCGCGCGACGATCGCCTTGTTGAGGGCGATCAGGTTCGATTCGAAGGCGATGCTCGGCGCGAGATCATGCTGGCTGGCCAGGCGCTCGATGAAGTCGCGATGGAAGTAGCCACGCTTGAAGACCACCAGCTCCTCGGCGAAGAACTCCTCGACGCTGATCTGCGCGCGGGCGGCCAGCGGATGATCGTTCGCCAGGCAGACCACCATTTCCTCGCTCAGGAAGTGGCGTCGAATCAGGCCGTGGGTGTCGGTGCCGAGCTGATCCTCGACGATGACGCCCAGGTCCAGCTCGGCATTGTCGATCATCCGGCGCAGGCTCAGGGTGCCGCCCTCGATCACGCTGAGCTTGATGTCGGGATAGCGTGCCTTGAATGCCATCAACAGCGGCGGGAAGTAGTAGGAGCCGAGCATCGAAGAGACGCCGATGCGCACCTCGCCCTTGACCAGCCCCTCGAGCTCCGCCATCGCCAGTGCTGCGCGCTGTGCCTGTTGCAGCAGGGGCCGGGCATGCTCGAGCAGCGTATCGCCGGCCGGTGTCAGGCGCAGACCGCGTGAGCCCCTGACCAGCAGTTGCGTGCCCAGCCGGCTTTCGAGCCCGGCGATCGACTGGCTGACCGCTGACTGGGCCAGGCTGAGTGACTGAGCGGCAGTGGTGAAGCTCTGGTGCTCGACGACACTGACGAATATCTCCAGTGCACGCAGATCGAAGGGCAGTTTCATCGCGGGGTCCTGTTGATCGCGAGGTGCTTTTCAGCGCGGAGTCCTTTTCGTCGCGAAGTCCTTTATCAGCGCAGCTTCCTTCTCGGCGCAGTTTGCGACATCCCTGTGTCGCCACGGCCATCAGCTTTGCTGATGGTCAGCATCATGTCGAGCTATTTTACTGATGCGAGCGCGCGGCGCAGACTGGCGCCATCCCCATGCTTGATTGAGTGCAGGTACCTGATGGCTTCATCGCTTTCCGCGTCTTCTTCCCCCGATTCCGCCGCCTCGGTCTCTACCGCGCAGTCCGAGCTGCCCGAGCCGCTCAAGGCGCGCGGGCGTGACTGGCGGCGCATGACCCAGGCGCTGTGCCTGGGCTCCTTCGTGGTCTTCATCAACCTCTATCTGGTGCAACCGCTGCTGCCATTGCTGGCGACGGATCTGGGCCTGAGCTCGCTGCAGGCGAGTCTGTCCCTGTCGGTGAGCACCCTGACGTTGGCCATGGCATTGCTGGTGTTCGGCCCGCTGTCCGATGCGCTGGGGCGGCGGCGTATCCTGCTGTGGACCCTGGCCGGCGGGGTGGCCTGTTCAGGACTGGCACTGTTCGCCGAGGGCTTCTGGTCGCTGCTGGCGGTGCGCGCGCTGCAGGGCTTTCTGCTCGGCGGCCTGCCGGCGGTGGCAGTGGCGTACATGAGTGATGAGATGGAGCAACCCGCCTTGATGATGGCGGTGGGGCTCTACATCAGTGCCAATTCGCTGGGCGGCATCTCGGGGCGGGTCGCGGGGGGCGTGATCGCGGAGCACTGGGGCTGGCAGGCCAGCTTTGCCGCCATCGGCGGCGTCAGCCTGCTGGTGCTGGGGGCGTTATGGCAGCTGCTGCCGCGCCAGAGACGCTTCGTCGCCCAGCCGCTCAAGCTGAGCAGCATGCTGGCAGGTCTGGGGCGCCATCTGCGCAACCCTCGTCTGTGGCCGGTGTTCCTGCTCGGTGGGCTGAATTTCTTCATCTTCGTCAATCTCTACAGCTACATGACCTTCCGGCTGAGTGAGGCGCCCTGGTCGCTCAGCAGTCAATGGCTGGGGCTGTTGTTCCTGACCTATCTGGCGGGCACCTTCGGCGCCTCCCAGTCTGGCCGGCTGGCACGGCGTCTGGTACCGGGAGGTGCGGCTGAGGACGGTGAGGCCGCGCTGGCCATCGCTCAGCGACGCGGTCAGGCGCTGACCATGATGCTGGGCACCGGCATCGTGATGCTCGGCACGCTGCTGACGCTGAGTCACTCGCTGATCGGCATGTTGATCGGCCTGAGTCTGAATGCCTTCGGCTTCTTCCTCGCGCATGCCACAGCTTCGGCCTGGGTCGGGCGCAATGCCGAAGGCGCGCGGGCCAGTGCCAGTGCGCTGTATCTGACCGCCTACTATCTGGGCGCGAGTCTCGGCGGTTTCTGGCTGGAACCCTTCTGGCAGGCTGCCGGCTGGCCCGGGGTGGTGGCCGCCAGCGTACTGGTGCTGGCGGTGACCTTCTCGCTGGCGATCCTGTGCTGGCGCCGGGCCACCACGCAGTATTGAGCCTGAGAGCAGGGCTGATGGAAGGTCAGAGAGCAGGCCAGACCGCAGAATAGAGAGCAGAGCACGCAAATCAGAGCATGCAAACGACAACGGCTCGCCAGATGGCGAGCCGTTGTCGTTCAGAGGGCCTGGAGGGCGAGATCAGTGCGCGGGCGCGTCGTCACCCCAGATCTCTTCCAGGCGATCATCGCGGCCACAGCCGGCGCGGTAGAAGCGATAGCGCACCGGGTTCTTCTTGTAGAAGTCCTGATGGTAGTCCTCGGCCGCATACCAGGGCCCTGCCGCCTCGATCTCGGTGGCGATGCCTTCGGGGAACCTGTCCTTCAGCGCATCGCGACTGGCTTCGGCGGCGTCACGCTGGGCCTCATCGAGGGGGTAGATGCCGCTGCGGTACTGGGTGCCGGCATCGCAGAACTGGCGGTCCACCGCGACCGGGTCGATGTTGTGCCAGAAGACCTCCAGCAGGGTGTCGTAGCTGACCTTTTCCGGCTCATAGACCACCTTGACCGCTTCGGTATGCCCGGTGCCGCCCGATGAAACCTGCTTGTAGGTCGGGTTGTCCTGTTCGCCGGCGGTATAGCCGGAGGTGGTCGAGATCACACCATCAAGCTTGTCGAAGGGGCCTTCCATGCACCAGAAGCAGCCACCGGCGAAGATGGCGACTTCCTGGCCTTGAGCGACACCTTCGGCGACGCCCTTGGGCGCGGTTCCCGGGTCGAAGGCATGGGCGTGGCCGACAAGCAGCAGGCCGCCGAGCAGGCTTGTCAGTGGCGTGAGACGTCTGAGCGCAGGGAAGGGGATTCGCGTGTATCGGGTCATGGTGTCTCCGGGAAAGGCGTCATTCCTTCGAGATGAGTACACGGAAAACTCCATGTCTCGGTGAGCCGTGAGGTGACTGGCGCTGTTGAGTCCTCACTGCCTGTATAGGTTTCTACGCGAATAAACGTGGGATGGATGCGAACATGCAGAATGAAACGTTACCGTTGTCGTGATCAAGCCACTGCCATTCACCCCGCTACGCGAATCTGTGCATCCAGTCAGCGACATGCCTCGTAAGGACACGGTACATCCCAATGACATGCCCATGACGGCAGGAATCGAAAAGGAAATCGCCAGTGAATAAACGCAAGTTACTGCTTCTGGGCGCCATCGTCGCTGCCATCGTGGTGTTCTTCGCCAGCGGGGCACAGGATTACTTCACCCTGCAGAGCCTCAAGGCCAGCCAGTCCGAATTCCAGGCGTTGTTCGCGGAGTCACCCTACAAGGTCGCGGGCACCTTCTTCGTCGTCTACGTGGCGATGGCGGCACTCTCGCTGCCCGGTGCAGCACTGCTGACGCTGCTGGGTGGCGCGCTGTTCGGCTTCGGCTGGGGGCTGCTGCTGATCTCCTTCGCCAGCACCATCGGTGCGACGCTGGCCTTCCTGATTTCCCGCACTCTGCTGCGCGAGAGCATCGAGAAGCGCTTCCGCCGTCAGCTGGAATCCCTCAATCGTGGCGTCGAGCGTGAAGGCGGCTTCTATCTGTTCACGCTGCGCCTGGTACCGGTCTTCCCGTTCTTCATCGTCAATCTGGTGATGGGCCTGACCCGCATGCGCGTGGTCACCTTCTACGTGGCAAGCCAGCTGGGCATGCTGGCGGGCACCGCCATCTACGTGAACGCCGGGCGAGAGCTGGGCCAGCTGGAATCCCTGTCCGGCATCCTGTCGCCGGGACTGATTGCCTCCTTCATCGCGCTGGGCCTTTTCCCGTTGATCGCCAAGAAGATCGTCGGCGTGCTGCGCAAGCGCAAGCAGCAGGCGGCCTTCGACAAGCCGAAGACCTTCGACTACGACATGGTCGTCATCGGTGCCGGTTCCGCCGGCCTTGTCACCAGCTATATCGCCTCCGCCGTCAATGCGCGTGTCGCGCTGATCGAGCGGCACAAGATGGGCGGCGACTGCCTCAATACCGGCTGCGTGCCCTCCAAGGCGTTGATTCGTGCCGGACGTGCGGCCCATGAGATCCGCCAGTCCGCGCGCTTCGGTATCACCGCCAACGAGCCGGAAATCGATTTCGCCAAGGTGATGGGCCATGTGCATGACGTGGTCGAAAGCGTCGAGCCGCATGACAGCATCGAACGTTATGAAGGGCTGGGCGTGGAAGTGCATACCGGCAGTGCCATGCTCAAGACGCCCTGGGAAGTGGAAGTCGATGGCCGCGTGCTGACCACGCGCAACGTGGTGATCGCTACCGGTGCCCGTCCGCGTGTGCCAGCCATCCCGGGTATGGAATTGATCACGCCGCTGACCTCCGAGAACCTGTGGGACCTCAAGGAACAGCCTCGGCGTCTGGTGGTGCTGGGTTCCGGCCCCATCGGCATGGAGCTGGGCCAGAGCTTCGCGCGTCTCGGCAGCCAGGTCACCATCATCGAAGGTGCGCCACGCGTGATGCCGCGCGAGGACGAGGAAGTCAGCACCTTGATGCATGAACAGCTCTCGGGCGAAGGCGTCGATCTGCGCGTCAATTCCACCGCCACGCGTATCGAGGTGCTCAAGGGCAAGGACAGCCAGCCGATGCGTCAGCTGGTGGTCAGCTCCCCCGAAGGCGAGGAAAGCTGGATCGAGTTCGACGAGCTGCTGGTGGCCATCGGACGCGAAGCCAACGTCGAAGGCTTCGGTCTGGAAGAGCTGGGCATCGCGGTCTCCGAGCGCGGCACCATCGATGTCTCCGAGTCGCTGCAGACCCTGCAGCCGAACATCTGGGCATGTGGCGATGTCGCTGGTCCGTACCAGTTCACTCATGCCGCCGGTCACCAGGCGTGGCACGCGGCGGTCAACGCGCTGTTCGGTGGCCTGAAGACCTTCAAGGTCGACTACCGTATCATGCCGATGGTCACCTACACCGAGCCGGAAGTGGCACGTGTCGGCCTCAACGAAACCGAAGCCAAGGCCCAGGGTTACGAGTACGAAGTCACGCATTACGAAATGGGCGAGAGCGATCGCGCGCTGGCCGAGCGTGCGACGGAAGGCTTCGTCAAGGTGCTCACCGAGAAGGGGCGTGATCGCATCCTCGGCGTGACGCTGGTCGGTGCCTCGGCAGGGGAGTGGCTGGCCGAATTCACCATGGCGATGAAGCATGGCATCGGTCTCAACAAGATCCTGTCCACCATCCATCCCTATCCGACACTGTCCGAGGCCAACAAGGCCGCGGCGGGCATGTGGAAGAATGCCCACAAGCCGGAAGGCGTGCTCAAGGTGCTCGACCGTTACTTCACCTGGCGCCGCAACGGCCGCTTCGAGCCGACCAAGACCCTCAAGGCAAGCGCTGCCGAGCGGACCGTGGCTGTCGAAAAACAGTAATTGCTGATTCATGCCGCGGGCCTGCAGGTGCAGGGTCGCGGCATTTTTCCATCAGGAGAAGCCCTTCATGAAGACGAATCATCTGGCGGGTCGCCGTCGTGCCCTGGCGCTGATGGGTGGCTCGCTGGTCTTGCTGGCCGGCGTCACTGCCAGTCCCTGGGCCGCTTCTCTGGCGTATGCCGCCGACGCGCAGGCCGGGCGCCCGGCCCCTGAGCTCGCCTCGCTCGAGTGGCAGGTGATCGCCGAGCGTGCACGTGGGCAACGTATCGACTTTCATGCCTGGGGCGGCAGTGAGGCGACCAACGCCTATCTGCGCGCCCAGGCCGAGACAGCGGCGGCGCGGCATGGCATCGAGGTGCGCCACGTCAAGATCGCCGATACCGCCGAGAGCGTCTCGACCCTGCTGGCCGAGAAGGCGGCCGGGCGCCGCGACGGCAGCATCGATGTGATCTGGATCAACGGCGAGAACTTCCGTGCGCTCAAGCAGGCCGAGCTGGTGTGGGGGCCCTTCGTCGAGCGTCTGCCCAACAGTGACTATCTGCTCGAGGAGATCGGTGCGCGCGATTTCGGACTCGCCACCGATGGTCTGGAGGCGCCCTGGGGGCGTGCGCAGCTGATCTTCATGTATGACACCGCGCTGCTGGAATCGCCGCCGCGCTCCATGCAGGCGTTGCTGGAGGTGGCCAGAGAGCATCCCGGGCGCGTGACCTATCCACAGCCGCCCAGCTTCCACGGCACCACCTTCCTCAAGCAGGCGTTGCTGGAGCTGTTGCCCGTCGAGCAGCGCGAGGTGCTGGCATCTCCCGTGGCGAGTGATGCTCAGTTCGCTGAGGTGACCGCACCGCTGTGGGACTATCTCGATGCGCTGCATCCGCTGATGTGGGCGCAGGGTGAGCGTCAGCCAGCCGGTGCCGAAGAGCAGATGAAGTTGCTGGCTCAGCGCAGCGTGTGGATCGCGCTGACCTTCGTGCCCCAGGAAGTGGCCAATGCCCGTCAGGAAGGGCGGCTGCCACCGACCATCGAGCCGTATATCCATGACGGCGGCACCCTTGGCAATGTGCACTATCTGGCGATTCCGGCCAGTGCACCGCACAAGGCCGCGGCTCTGGTGTGGATCAATCAGTTGATGTCCGCCGAGGCCCAGGCCGCCAAGGCCGACCCCTCACGCTGGGGCGATGACACGGTGCTGGATGTCGCCCGCCTGCCGCCACAAGAACGCGCCGCCTTCGAGGCCTTGCCGCAGCTGCCCGGCAGCATGTCGCCCGAGGCCTTGGGCACTCCGCTCAGCGAGCCACACCCGAGCTGGACCGACGCGTTGGAGGCCGAGTGGGCGCGACGCTATCGCAACTGACGCAATGGGTCGCTGATCGCTGGCGTGTCGCCCCCGCCACTGGTCATGCACCGCTGACGCCCGCCCGCGTGCTGCGCTGGGGCGTC
Source organism: Cobetia sp. 1CM21F (assembly GCF_023161745.1). Taxonomy (NCBI): domain Bacteria; kingdom Pseudomonadati; phylum Pseudomonadota; class Gammaproteobacteria; order Oceanospirillales; family Halomonadaceae; genus Cobetia; species Cobetia sp. 1CM21F. The sequence goes on from NZ_JALNTQ010000001.1 coordinate 64,957, forward strand.
TTGCTGTTGCTGCTCGGCCCGACGGCGCTGGGGCTGGCTGGACTGGTCGCGCCGGCCTTCGGGCTGTGGCCGACGCTGGGCTTCGAGGAGGTCTCGGCGGTCGCCTGGCAACGCTGGTGGGCCTTGCCCGGGCTGGCGGAGGGCTTTCGACTGACGCTGGTCAGTGGCCTCGGCGGTACGCTGCTGGCGGTGCTGCTGACCATGGGGTGGGTCTCGGCGGCCGCCGGAACTCGTTTCGGCGAGCGCATGGAGCGCCTGCTGGCCCCGATACTGGCGATGCCGCATCTGGCGCTGGCGCTGGGGTTGCTGTGGCTGGCCGCCCCGAGTGGCGTGCTGATGCGCCTGCTGCTGGCGCCCTTCGAGGTGCTGGTACCGCCGCAGTATCCGCTGCCGGATGCCCATGGTATCTCGCTGGCGGTCGGTCTGGCGCTCAAGGAGGCGCCATTCTTGATGCTGATGGCGCAGACGGCGCTGTCACGCCTGCCGGTCACGGCGCAGCTGCAGGCAGGTCAGGCGCTCGGCTACAGCATCTCTCAGCTGCGCTGGCGCATTCTGATGCCACAGGTGATGCGCGCCATCGCCTTGCCCATTGGCGCGGTGCTGGCCTACTCGCTGGCGGTGGTGGATGTGGCGCAGGTGCTGGGGCCGACGCGTACGCCGACGCTGGCGGTGCGCCTGATCGAGCTGTGGCGCGACAGTGACCCGACGGCGCGCCTGCCGGCGAGTGTCGGCGCCCTGATGCTGGCCCTGCTGGTGATCGGGATGATGGCGCTGGGCGCGGCGCTGGGGCGTGCTCTGCTCGCCTGGCATCGCGACTGGGTACTGAGCCATCACCCGGCGCGCGCAAGCCGCCTGGCGCTGGCGAGCGAAGCCCTGTTCGGGCGTGTCGCGCGCGGAGTGCTGGGCGTGGTCACGCTGATCTCATTGCTCGCCTTCGTGGTGATCGGCGTGCAATCGGTGGCCAGAAGCTGGTTCTTCCCTGCGCTGTTGCCGTCTCGCTGGGGCTGGGAGAGCTGGCACCAGGCCCTCGCTGGCCTGGGGGATGCCTTCAGCAACAGCCTGTGGCTGGCACTGCTGGTGGCGACACTGGCCGTCATCCTCAGCGTGGCGGTGTTCGAGCGTGAGCGGGAAAGTGGCCGCCTGCGCGGCTTCGTGGTCTGCCTCTATCTGCCATTGCTTCTGCCGCAGGCCAGCTTCCTGTTCGGCTTTCAGGTCGGTTGGTTGAGCCTGGGGGCCAGCCCCGGTTGGGCGGGAGTGGTGATCGGCCATCTGCTGTTCGCCCTGCCTTACGCCTGGCTGACGCTGGCCGGCCCCTGGGCACGCTTCGATACCCGACTCGAGCAGGCGGCACGCCTGCTGGGGCGTTCACGGCTCGAGGTGCTGATCGGTATCCGCCTGCGCCTGATGCTCAGGCCGCTGGCCATCAGCTGGGCAGTGGCCTTCGCGGTCAGTATCGCGCAGTACGTGCCGACGGTGGTGCTGGGCGGCGGGCGTGTCCCGACCCTGACCACCGAAACCCTAGCGCTGGCGACGGGGGCCGACCCGCGCCTGACCGCGGTGGCCGCCTGCCTGCAGGCCTGTCTGCCGCTGGTGGTCTACCTGCTGGCGCGTGCGGTACCTGCCGGGCGCTCGGTCTCGCCGACGCGCGGCTGAGCGCCTGTCAGGCGCTGGAATGACGATGACCTCAACGACTTCATGGGAGTAGATGCAACATGCTGGACAAGTGGACCTCACGCTGGGTACAGCCGCCTCTGAAACGTCTTGCGAAAAGTGCGGCGGCGCGCGGTCTGCATCCGGATCAGCTGACCCTCGCGGGCTTCGCCATCGGCATGCTGGCGTTGCCGTTGCTGGCTTATGGGCATTTCGGGTTCGCGCTGGTCGCGATCCTGATCAATCGGGTGGTGGACGGGCTGGATGGCGCGCTGGCGCGGCATGCCGGCCTGAGCTCCGATGCCGGTGGCTTTCTGGACATCTGTCTCGATTTCCTGTTCTACGCCGCCGTGGTGGTGGGCTTCGCCCTGGCAGACCCTGGTGCCAATGCGATGGCGGCGGTGGCGCTGCTGTTCGCCTTCGTCGGCACGGGCTCGAGCTTTCTGGCCTTTGCCATCATGGCGGCCAAGCATCAGCTGGAGCGGCCCAATTTCACGCGCAAGGCCTTCTATTATCTGGATGGCCTGACCGAGGGCACCGAGACCATCGCCTTCTTCGTACTGGCCTGCCTGATGCCACAGCATTTCGCATTGTTGGCATGGATCTTCGCCGCGGCATGCATCCTGACCACACTGACGCGCGTATGGGGAGGGTATGTCACCTTGCGAGCCCAGGATCGATGCGAGCAGCATGGCGCTGATCCGCACAATGCTGACCGGAGATGATGCGCTGCGAACCTGGCCTTGCTGATGATACGGCTCGTTACCTTTCTCACTCGCCTTGCTCAGGCGCCTCGGAGTCCTGCCAATGAAGATTGCTTCCCGTCAGTTGCCATCATTCCTGCCCCTGTTCGCGGCAGTCGCCTCCAGCGGCCTGCTGGCGGCGCTACTGCCCTCGGTGACCCACGCGGCTGACAGGAGTTTCTCGCCTGCGCAGATTCTTGCCTGGGGCGAGAAGACCTTCGAAGGCCAGACGGCCTATCGCGTGGTGGAGCGCGATGGCAGACCTGCGCTCGAGGCGCGCGCTCGGGGCCAGGCGTCCGCGCGCTATCTGGAGCAGGATATCTCGCTTGAAGAGACGCCCTATCTGAAATGGTGCTGGCAGGTGGATGGCATCTACCCGAGCGTGAACGAGAAGACCAAGGGCGGCGATGACTATCCGGCGCGTCTCTACGTGGTCAACAAGACCGGTATCCTGCCGTGGCAGGTCGAGGCCATCAATTACGTCTGGTCCAGCAATGAAGCCAAAGGCAGCCATTGGGACAATGCCTTCACGGATCGTGCCGTGCTGCTGGCCGTTGAATCCGGTGATGAGAAGGTGGGGCAGTGGGTGGCGGAGGTGCGTGATCTGCGTGCTGATTACGCGTCACTGTTTGGCAGCAAGCCGAGCGAGATTGCCGGACTGGCGCTGATGGCTGACGGTGACAATGCCGGCGGTGATGCCACGGCGCTGTTTCGTGGCCTGAGCCTTTCCAGCGATGCCACGCCGCCCAGCTGCGGTGCCTGATCCGGAATCATGAGTGATCAGGGCTGTGAAGAGAGGGCTGAGCCAGTCTGACAAGCGCGCCAAGCCAGTCAGGCCGACACGGAGCCAGACACGAAAAAGCCCCGCGACTGATGACTCAGTCGCGGGGCTTTCGGTTCCGGCCTCCCACACTGTGGGAGGCGCTCATCCGGGGAGATGCCTCAGATGAGGGAAGAGGCGGAGCTTAGTGCTCCACGCCGCCTTCGCCGTGAACGTGGCCGTGTTCCAGCTCTTCAGCAGAAGCTTCACGCACGTTGGTGATCTGCACGTCGAAGTTCAGGGTTTCGCCGGCCAGCGGGTGGTTGCCATCGACAGTGACAGTGTCGCCTTCGACCTTGGTGACGGTGACCATCAGCGGGCCGCCCTGGGTCTGCGCCTGGAACTGCATGCCAGCTTCGATGTCTTCGACACCCTGGAAGGCTTCACGCGGCACTTCCTGGACCAGGGCTTCCTGGACTTCGCCGTAACCTTCTTCCGGAGAGACGGCAACTTTCAGCTCGTCGCCGGAAGTCTTGCCGTCGAGTTCCTTCTCGAGGCCCGGGACGATGTTGCCAGCGCCGTGGATGTAGGCCAGCGGCTCGCGACCTTCGGAGCTATCCAGCACTTCCCCTTCGTTGTTGGTCAGGGTGTAGTGGAAGGATACGACGGCATTCTGGGCGATTTGCATGATGAGAGCCTTTCGATAGGTATATGAACGTCAATGGTAACGTGCCCCTGAGGTGACTGTCAGGGGGGAAACTGGAAAAAAGCCGCGTATCACGTGGCTCCTGGCCCGCTGATGACATTGCCAGAGAGGCAATCCAGCGCACGTTACCTTGTCTTGAAAGTATAGGTGACGCTCGCAGGCGTGCATTTCAACCCTGAGGCAGGGTTTTTTCTCACCCCCGACGCCATCGGTGAACAAAGGGGCAAAACGGTTGGATTATCAGGTGTCTGGCGGGGTTGCCCTGTCAGCGCACAGCGGCCTTGCTGCTGGCGGCCAGACAAGGTTGGGGCGATGGCTTGCGAGGGCCACAGGGTCTGGTTACTCTGCCTACTCGGATATTGCGGATTCTGACGCGCGGCCCGAGGTGGCCTCGCTCTGCACACTCTGTCCCGTCGCCTGACGGGAAATGACAACTCAGGCGCCATGCGACCCTATTTTTCAGGAGAGAATTTCGATGACCGTGACATTGATCTGGCTGGTGAGCTTCGCTGCGATCTTCATGCTGTGCTTGAACCGCTGGGAAGGCTCGCTGGGTGCCACCGTCAAGCGTGTCCTGCCGGAGGCTCTGAGCATCGATAGCGGTGACCGCTACGTCTGGGGCGTGGCCCTGGGTATTCTGGGTGCGACCTTCATCGTCAATCCCGTCTCCATGCTGATGGCATTGATCGTGCTGGCGCTGATCGTTCTGATCGGCGGCAAGCTGATCTGCTGGGGCATGAGCAAGGTCAAGATGCACTGATCTCACCAGCAGCAACCTTCCGGGAAGCATGACGTTTCCCGCAGACAGAAAGGCCGGGCTATCTGCCCGGCCTTTCTGTTTCTGCTCATCAGACACTTCTCATCAGGCTCTGCTCATCCATCGCGTCTTGTCAGTGCCGCCTGCAGCTCAGCGCCGAGTCATAGCCAGGTCGAGAGCGTCAGCGAGCCGAATTGATCGCTCTCCTGCTGCGTCTCGAATTCGTGAGTGCGCCACACGTTGACGAACGCCAGCTGCCAGCGTTGCCAGCTGAGTGCGAAGCCCAGTTGCAGGTCGCCGACCAGTGGGCGACGGTCTACCGAGGCGCTGTCCTCGAAGCCATTGCCATCCAGCAGCATGTTGTAGGCCATCGCGCGGCCCTCGATATTGGCGAACAGGTACCAGGCGAAATCACCGTCGGGATGGAAGTACTGACGGCCGCCCTGGGCCGGCGCCACTGTCGGTATCCCGTAGCTGCGGGTCAGCCCCTGGCCGATGCGTACCCCGCCACCGACGCCCGCATAGGTGTAGAGATTGCCCAGCGCCACAGAAGCCGAGGGGCCGTACTCCACCTCCAGCCCTGCGGCCCTGGCCGGCAGCCATAGCTGCGTCTGCCAGCCGGTGCTGATCACCGGCTCGTTGTGCAGCTGGTGATCCCAACCCTCCGGCTCATCACTGCCGGTCAGCTTGTGTACCGCCTTCTGAGCATCCTTGGCGCCCGAGGCCGGGCCGACGATGCCGAGATCCAGATTGAAGGTGTCCACCCGTCGCCAGTCATCTCCCTCTTCACCGGCGAACAGCGAGACGCCACCGAACAGGTAGCCCGCGTAGGGGCGGTCATCCTGATCCGGTTGCTCTCGCTTGATGTCATTGGGGGTATAGATCTGCTGTCCGAAGCGGTAGGCCGTGGCGTCCAATCGCGCCGCGCTGAAGCCGGGCACCCAGTCCGCGAATGAGCGTGACCAGTGCTGCTCTGGTGTCTTGAAGGTGTAGCTCAGCGCAAAGCCGTTGGTGTAATGGCCATCATCGCCGGAGGTGAGAATGTCGTTCTCGACCTTCAATGACAGCACGCCACCCTCGTCCTCGGCGGCCTCCACCATGGGAGCCAATGCCACCGCGCCCAGCATGATCAATGCCATGCCCAGGCGCCGGGTCGAGAAGGCCGGCGCCATCTGCGGGGCATGGCTTGAGGCGGCGGTACCGCCAGGGTTCTCATTGACTGGACTGGGATAAGCGCGGGGAGCGTTTCTTGAAGAAGACGTGACACAAGACAGCTTGCGGGTGCCTGGGCGAGAACCTGGCGGACGGGCAGTGACGGGACGCATCGCAACTCCTGGGACGGGTAGTTGTGTACAGAGTCAAGTTAGGCTGCAGGCGTATAACTTTGCACAAAAAATCCCGATTTCATAGCCTGTTAATCAATAGGCAGTCTGCATATCGCCCACTGCGGCGAGCCGTGCCTGTGTGAGATCGAGGGAGGGGATGCGAAGCGAAGCGAGGGGGTGGGGCGTGTGGGAGATGCAGAGCGCGAGAGGTGCGAGAGACGCGAGAGAGGCGGGGATGCGTGAGCCAGGCGAGATGGGGAGAGCGTGGCGGCGTTTCCCGCGCAGGGCTGCGACAGGCGTCGCTGAAGGCGCAGAATCAGAACGGCTGGCGTCCCGGCAAGGGAGCGCCAGCCGTCGAGAGACTCAGTAAGGCGCGACGCTCAGGTTGGCGCCGTAGCCGACCAGGCGGACACGTTGGCCAACCGAGAAGGCGGTGTCGGCTTTCTGGACGACGATGAGGCTGTCGCCGGCATCGCGGCGGACTTCAATCTCGTAGGCGTCGATCTGGTCGACATTGTCAGCGATCGACTTGCCGGCCACGCTACCGCCGATGGCACCCGCGGCAGTGGCGATCGCACGACCGGAGCCGCCGCCGATCTGGCTGCCGAGCAGGCCGCCGACGACCGCACCACCCAGGCCACCGAGCACGCCGCTGCCTTCATCCTGTGCCTGGATCTGCACCGGGCGCAGCGAGGTGATGGTGCCGTAGCTGACGGACTGTGCGCGCTTGGCCTGATCGCCGGTGTAGACGTTGCCGGAGTAGATGTCGCTGTTCGCGCAGCCGCCAAGCGTCAGCACGCCGAGTGCGATCACGGGCAGCCAGCGGCGTGCGCCAGTCGATCGTTTGTGAGTCAGTGAGAGTGTCATGGTGTGTCTCCTCGCATGATGCGGTGCAGCTTGAGGTTGTGATGGAGAATGCTGAGGCTGAGAGAGCAAGGCTCAGGTAGGCGATCACTTCCTTGGGCCGCCAGCAGGTTCTTGTCACGACGGGCGTGCGAGAACACTGTTTCTTAACATTATAGACCACGTCGACCATGACGGGTTCCCGACCTGAAACGCTGAGGTGACGCAACTTCTGCACTTCCCGGTCGCGTGAGTGCTACCGCGTGAGTACCGACCACGTGAGTACCGGCGCATGAGTGCTGCCACGCAAGTACTTCCGCGTGAGCACTTCTTCTTGAGCCATACCGAGTGAATGTCAGCGCAGGGGCGTTCGTTGCTGATGGTGGACATTCGCGGCGGGCATTCAAGGCGTAAAGCACGAAAAAGCCCGCGTGAGCGGGCTTCGGTCAGTCTGCGAGTGGCACCTCGCGCAATCCGGTCATTGCGAGGTGCCATGCCGTGATGTCAGCGGTCTAGAACTGGTCTTCTTCCGTGGAGCCCGTCAGTGCGGTGACGGAGGAGTTGCCGCCCTGAATGACGTTGGTCATGTCATCGAAGTAGCCGGTGCCGACTTCCTGCTGGTGCGCCACGAAGGTGTAGCCCTTCTCGGCTGCGGCGAATTCGGCTTCCTGCACCTTCTCGACGTAGTGCTTCATGCCTTCGCCCTGCGCATAGTCGTAGGCAAGATCGAACATGTTGAACCACATGTTGTGGATACCGGCCAGGGTGATGAACTGGTACTTGTAGCCCATGTCCGACAGTTCCTGCTGGAACTTGGCGATGGTGGCGTCGTCGAGGTTCTTCTTCCAGTTGAAGGAAGGCGAGCAGTTGTAGGCCAGCAGCTGGTCCGGGTATTCCTTCTTGATCGCTTCGGCGAAGCGGCGCGCCTCCTCGAGGTCCGGCTTGGCGGTTTCACACCAGATCAGGTCGGAGTAGGGCGCGTAGGCCAGGCCGCGGGCAATGGCTTGATCCAGGCCTGCATTGACACGATAGAAGCCTTCGTCGGAGCGCTCACCGGTCAGGAACGGCTTGTCGTAGTCGTCGACATCGGAGGTGATCAGGTCAGCGGCATTGGCATCGGTACGCGCGATGACCAGGGTCGGGACACCCGCCACGTCAGCAGCCAGGCGAGCGGCCACCAGCTTCTGCACCGCTTCCTGGGTCGGCACCAGTACCTTGCCGCCCATGTGGCCACACTTCTTGACCGAGGCCAGCTGGTCCTCGAAGTGCACGCCGGAGGCACCCGCACGGATCATGGCGGTCATCAGCTCGTAGCCGTTGAGCACGCCACCGAAACCGGCCTCGGCATCCGCCACGATAGGCGCGAAGTAATCGACGAAGTCGGCATCGCCCGGATTGGCCCCTTTCTGCCACTGGATCTGGTCGGCGCGGCGGAAGGTGTTGTTGATGCGCTTGACCACGGTCGGCACGGAATCCACCGGATAGAGCGACTGATCCGGGTACATGGCTTCACTGGTGTTGTTGTCGGCGGCGACCTGCCAGCCGGACAGGTAGATGGCCTCGATACCGGCCTTCACCTGTTGCATGGCCTGGCCACCGGTCAGGGCGCCCAGACAGTTGACGTAGCCCTTCTTGGCATCACCATTGACCAGCTTCCAGAGCTTCTCGGCACCGCGGGTCGCCAGGGTATTGGCTTCCGGAACGGAACCGCGCAGGCGCACCACATCCTCGGCGGAATAGGGGCGAGTGACCCCTTTCCAGCGCGGATTCTCGGCCCAGTCCTTTTCGAGCGCGGCAATCTGATCGGCACGTGTGTGACTCATGGTGGCATCTCCTGATGGCTTCGTCGTCGGGGCTCAGCCCCTGGCGTGTTGTCTGTGTCTTGTGTCTGTTCGCTTGTCTTTCGTCTGGCGGTCGACGCGAGAGCGACGCGTGAAATGGGAGTGTCGGTGCTCTGCGTCTTGAGTTGCTGCATGACAGTTTGTTGTTGTTATTGATCTTTCAGGCGTTACCAGTGGAGTCACGCCGTGCGACAGAAGGCGTCGTCGGTGGCGTTGTCGAGCTCCGCTGGCTCAGCAAGTCTGAAGCGAGCCTTGATCACGCCAAGGCAGGCAGTTTCCAGGCCGGGGGCCGCTGTCAGCGTGATGCTGTCCAACCAGGGCATCAGGAAGTACAGGCTGGCTTCCAGCGTGGGTAACGTGCAGTGGCTGAGGGTGAGGGCGATGCGTGGCGGCCTGCCGTCCGGCGCACGCAGCCGTGAGATCAGCTCTCCCCAGCACAGCGCTTCGCGCACGCTGCTGATCTGGGCAATGGCCAGCACCGAATGACGTTCGCCGCGATGCCGCGCGGCGGCCAGGGTCCAGAGGGCCCGAGGGAGCGGGCGGTTGCCCAGCTGCACCCCAGTCACGTCATCGGTGAGTCCGGCAAGCGCCAGCTGGTCAGGCGCGTCCTGCGTCTCGCCTGCGGTTGCCGGCTGCACACTGCACTTCAGCTTCCCATTGCACTTCAGCTGCCAGCCGCTGCCCTGTGAGCGCAGTTGCCACTGCTCGCCGGGAAGCTGCCAGCGCTGGTCGCGACTCAGATGGCAGATCGTCTGCGCCTGTGCCGCCACCGACTCCGCTGTCTGCGGTGGCAGCAGGTCCTTGAGGGGACGTGCCAGCTTGAGAATCCGCGTGCGGATCTCGGCGTTGTGCCATTGCTCGGCCAGAGCGGCATCCTCAGGCTGCCCGAGTACCTGGTCACCTCTACCGCCCATCAGGGTGGTCTGCGTTCGTGAGTCTGAGGTGAGCATGGGCGAATCTCCTGAAGGCGGTGCCGGGTCGGGCAGCGTGTCATGTCGCAGTGCAGCGTAAATGACCTGATCTCTAGCATCGCTCCGAAATTGAGTGCTGTCTTTCATTCCTTGGTCGCATTAAAACGATCGTTTTATACCAGTTTCAACGTTGTGGAATTCCTGCCGACAAACAGTCGTTTTAATATTTATCAATGACGTCATGATGTCAGTATCCATGGGCCTTGGGGAATGATGACATGGTCAAGGAGCGGGTTGTAGCCAGACTACAAGAAACTTCAAGGCACAAAAAAACCGGCCCCAAATGGGGCCGGTTTTTGTAAGGCGGACGCTAAAATTCAGTTCAGAATCAAGCGCATGCTGCGGTGCGGTATGCCGGCATCGAGAAACTCGTCGCCGTAAGCCGTGAAGCCGAGGCGTTGATAGAATTCCAGCGCATGGGTCTGAGCATCCAGTAGCACTTCAGCATGACCAGCCTGGCGCGCAGCATGGATGACCGCTTCCATCAGGCGTTGGCCAAGCCCCAGTCCGCGCGCTTCGGAGAGGATGGCGACGCGGCCGACATGGCCGTCCGGCAACAGACGGGCCGTGCCGACGGTGCGGCCATCCAGATGCACGAGGAAGTGTTCGCAGGTGTCATCGCGCCCGTCCCACTCCTCATTCTGCGGTACCTGCTGTTCCTCGATGAACACGACGCGGCGGATCTCGCTGGCCTCGTTGCCCAACGTCTGCCAGTCGCCCCGTTCCAGGCTGATCATGGCGTCACTCATTCTTCATCGTCCTCTTCGTCCTGAAGGTCGCATTCCAGTATCAGGCTGCCGCGGTTGATCAGCGCCGTCAGCAGGCTGACCACGGCACTGCGATCAAGGTCTGCTGTGGTGTAGTCAAGCAACACCGCCGTGAGGCGCTGATCGGAGGCCAGCGCTTCCGCCAGCGGCTGAGGGGCCAGGATGCCATCGCCATCGACGAACAGCGTGCTGGTGCCATTCTCGCCGTGACGGAAGGCGAAGCGTGAGCCCAGGGAGCGCACCAGTACGCCTTCATCTTCCAGATACTCGACCAGCTCATGCGTCTTGAGGGCCGGTTCGCGGGCGGCGAGCTGCTCCAGATACTTGGGTTGGGTCATGTAGCGACCGAACCACTGTGCCAGCTGGGTCGGGTTGTCCAGCGTGCTGAGCAGCAACTCACGCACGCGCTCGAGCGAGGCGTCGTCCAGCTCGCCGGCATTGGCGACCGGTGCCATGCCCTGGTCACGGTAGCGCAGCGATTCCGGCAGACTGGCACCCAGATAGTCGGCGTAGGAGGTGACGACTTCATCGGCGGAAGGCGCACGGAAGCCGACGGAGATGGTCATGCAGTCATCGGACTGGCTGACACCGTGGTGCGCCAGGCGCGGCGGCACGTAGAGCATGTCGCCGGGTTCCAGCACCCAGTCCTCGCCCGGAGTGACCTCGAAGTGCTTGAGGATGCGCAGGTCGATGCCATCGATGATCTCGGCGTGGTCACCATGCATGCCGCCCAGCTGCCAATGACGCTGGCCCTGGGCCTGCAGCAGGAAGACATCGTAGTTGTCCAGGTGCGGGCCGACGCTGCCACCGGTCGGCGCGTAGCTGATCATGATGTCATCGAGGCGCCAGCGCGGCAGGAAGGTGAAGGGCTCGAACAGCGCGGCGACGTCGGGGACGTAATGGTCCACCGCCTGTACCAGCAGGCTCCACTGGCTGTCGTCCTTGGCGTCGAGACGCGCGAAGGTCGCCTCATCGAAGGGGCCGTGGCTGACCTGCCAGGCCTTGTCCGGGCCGTTTTCCTCGACCAGACGGGCTTCGATGCCATCTTCACAGGCCAGACCGGCTAGTTCATCGGCTTCCAGCGGCGTCTCGAAGTCTGCGAAGGCTCCGCGGATCAGCAGCGGCTTCTGCTGCCAGTAATCGCGCAGGAATTCACGGATGCTCAGGCCGCCCAACAGTGCCAGTGGCGTGTCGGTGTCGCGGGGGGCGGGGGATGTGCTCATGCAGAACCTCTCGAACGCGAACGGCAGCCTGTCAGGTGGCGGCGGTCTCGCGATGACGTCGTTGAAGCCGTTTTGCCGGATGGCAGACGGCGATGCGTTCCATGCCGAGCCTCGAGAGCGTGGCATGTCGTGCCCACTGACGGAGAGCGTCAGTGGTCGTGAATCCAGTGTGTCGTTCAATGTGCAGCGTGCTGCATGCTGTCTAATACGCAATGCATGACGCCGGAGCAGAGGCCCCGGCGTCTTGAGACTTGCAGTGACCTGCGCCGCTTAGAGCGCCTTGGCCTGTGTAATGGCGTTGCCGATGTAGCTGGCCGGGCTCAGTGCCTTCAGCTCGGTCTTGACGTCTTCCGGCAGTTCCAGCGTCTCGATGAAGGCGGCGAAACCGGCCTGGTCGATACGCTTGCCGCGGGTCAGCTCCTTGAGCTTCTCGTAGGGCTTCTCGATGCCGTAACGACGCATGACGGTCTGGATCGGCTCGGCGAGCACTTCCCAGCTGTTGTCCAGATCGGCGTTCAGGCGCTCCGGGTTGGCTTCCAGCTTGCTGATGCCTTTCAGGGTCGCCTGATAGGCGATCAGACCCTGCGCCAAGCCGGTGCCCAGGTTGCGCAGCACGGTGGAGTCGGTCAGGTCACGCTGCCAGCGGGAGATCGGCAGCTTCTGTGCCAGATGGCCCAGCACGGCGTTGGCGATGCCCAGATTGCCTTCGGAGTTCTCGAAGTCGATCGGGTTGACCTTGTGCGGCATGGTGGAGGAGCCGATCTCGCCGGCCACGGTACGCTGCTTGAAGTAACCCAGCGAGATGTAGCCCCAGACGTCACGATCGAAGTCGATCAGGATGGTGTTGAAGCGGCAGATGGCATCGAACAGCTCGGCGATGTAGTCGTGCGGCTCGATCTGGGTGGTGTACGGGTTGAAGGTCAGCCCGAGGCTCTCGACGAAGGTTTCGGCGTTGGCCGCCCAGTCGATGGCCGGGTAGGTGGTCAGGTGGGCGTTGTAGTTGCCCACGGCACCGTTGATCTTGCCGAGCATCTCGATGCGTTCGATCTGCGCCAGCTGACGACGCAGACGCGCAGCGACGTTGGCCATTTCCTTGCCGAGGGTGGTCGGGCTGGCCGTCTGTCCATGGGTGCGCGACAGCATCGGCTGTTCGGCGTGCTGGTGGGCCAGCGCGACGATCGCTTCGGTCACTTCACGCATCTGCGGCAGCAGCACGTTGTCCAGGCCGCCACGCAGCATCAGGGCGTGAGACAGGTTGTTGATGTCTTCACTGGTGCAGGCGAAGTGGATGAACTCGGTGACGGCGTTGAGTTCGGCGTTGCCCTCGACCTTTTCCTTCAGGAAGTACTCGACCGCCTTCACGTCGTGGTTGGTGGTGCGTTCGATGTCCTTGATGCGCTGGGCATCCTCGACACTGAATTCACTGACGATGCTATCCAGCACGGCGTTGGCATCCGCGGAGAAGGCCGGCACTTCAGCGATCTCGGCGTGGGCGGCCAGGCGTTGCAACCAGCGCACCTCGACGATGACGCGGGCACGGATCAGGCCGAATTCACTGAAGTGCTCGCGCAGGGCCTCGGTCTTGGCGCCATAGCGGCCATCGACGGGAGACAGGGCGGTGAGGGCGGACAGCTGCATGATGAGAATCTTCCGATGGTGGCAGGACATGATGCGCTGCCGGTTCAAGTGTCTCGGAGCCCGGTTGATGGGCTCCAGCGTTGTTGAAGCGAATTCGGGTGTGAATCTGGTGCGTCAGGTGACGCGCTGGCGCGAGCGCGGAGGCGGGCTCAGCCCAGCTGCTGCAATGACTTCTTGAGCGCGCTGCGCTGGAAGACCAGCTTCCAGCGACGGCCACCCTGCTGGTCCCACAGCAGGGCGAAGCGCACGCCTGCCAGCAGGGCGCAGCGGATGCGTTCCGGCATCATGCGTTGCTGCAGCAGGCCGGGGTCGCCCTGCACCACTATCCGGTAGCGGAAGGTGGAGAGGGTCTGCTGGTAAAGCTCGCCCAGGCTTGCGATCACGTTCTCGTGGGTCGGCCCGAAGTGCTCGGCCTGGCCCTGGATGCGTGTCAGGCCCGCGCCCAGCTTGTCCAGCATGTCCGGGTCCTTCTTGAGCTTGCTCATCAGCATCACCAGCGAGAAGCCGTAACGCATCACCACAGGCGAGACCTGGCGACGTTCCATCACCGCACTGACGGTGTCGATGCCGAGCCGCAGGCGGTTATGGTGCCCGCCGTAGATGGCTTCGAAGCTTTCCGGATTGGTATCCAGCGTGGCATTGACCAGGGTTTCCCAGGCGCGCTCATCGCACTGGCCGTGGCGGGCCAGCTCATCGACCAGCGCGGCTGCCTGGAAGACGCCCGCCAGCGACAGTGCCTGGCGGGTAGTGGTATCAGTGACGGGACGGATCGGCACGCTGGTCATTGCGCGGCGGACTCCTCGGGGCCAGAGAGCGGGGCGGTGGAAGCGCTGGCGTCCGCCGCCGGAAGTTTCCAGGCGGCATCGATCACGCCGCCGCCCAGACAGATGTCGCCGAGATAGAAGACGGCAGACTGGCCGGGCGTGACGGCGCGTTGCGGTTCATCGAAACGCACCTCGACACGCTGGCCGTCATTGACGATCAAGGTCGCGGCCTGATCTTCCTGGCGATAGCGGTTCTTGCAGCGAATGCGCAGCTCGCCATTGGCATCGGTCTGCGGCGGCTCGCCGGCGACCCAGTCGACGGATTCGGTGCTCAACGCCTGAGTGTAGAGCAGGTCGTGGTGCTTGCCCTGCACGGCGATCAGCACGTTGCGCTCCAGGTCCTTGGCACACACGAACCAGGGCGCGTCCGGATAGCGCTTGAGGCCACCGATTCCCAGCCCCTGGCGCTGGCCGAGGGTGTAGTACATCAGGCCCATGTGCTCGCCGATGACATCGCCATCGGGGGTCTCGATCTTGCCGGGCTGAGCGGGCAGGTACTGCTTGAGGAAGTCGGCGAAACGCCGCTCGCCGATGAAGCAGATACCGGTGGAATCCTTCTTGCGCGCGGTGATCAGCTCATGCTTCTCGGCGATGGCGCGCACTTCGTGCTTCTCGAGCTCGCCGACCGGGAACAGGGTGCGCGCGATGGCCGCCTGCGGCACGGCATGCAGGAAGTAGCTCTGGTCCTTGTTGGTGTCCAGGCCCTTGAGCAGGCGCGGGAGACCATCACGCACGCCGCCACGCACGTAGTGACCGGTGGCGATCAGCTCGGCGCCCAGCATCTCGGCATACTCGAGGAAGACCTTGAACTTGATCTCGCGGTTGCACAGGATGTCGGGATTCGGCGTGCGACCGGCCTTGTACTCGGCCAGGAAGTGCTCGAAGACGTTGTCCCAGTACTCCGCGGCGAAGTTGGCGGTGTGCAGCTTGATGCCGAGCTTGTCGCACACGGCCTGGGCATCGGCCAGGTCTTCGAGGGCGGTGCAGTATTCGCTACCGTCGTCTTCGTCCCAGTTCTTCATGAACAGGCCTTCGACGTGGTAGCCCTGCTCCATCAACAACAGGGCAGAGACGGAGGAGTCGACACCGCCGGACATGCCGACGATGACCTTGGTTCCGGTACCGGTTTCAGCGGTCATCAGTTCTCTCGTCACCCGCATGGCCGCGGGTTGTCACAAACAGGGGAGGCGGCAGACCCGTCATTCTGGCGCCGCTTGAATGGGCGGGATTATACCTGAAGGCGGGGGTGGGATTCACCCCGCCTGCGCCGTCTGCCGCACTGGGCCGCAAGCGCCGCTCGACAGCACGCCCGGCGGCGGACTTCCGGCGCGGGCAATCGCTCAATCGTGCAGCACATCCAGCGGGAAGCGCTTGCCACGCTGGCTGTCGCGAATGCGCCGGGTCACCAGCGGGCTGCGCAGGCGACCCATGTCCTCGAGCTGCTCGATCTCCTCAAGCGACAGCCAGTGCGTTCTGACGATGTCAGGGTCCAGCGGCGTGCACAGGTGCTCAAGGGCGGCGGCCTCGAAACTGTGGGAGTGGAAGTGGGTGCCGTCCTCGGCCACGTGCACATAGAGGCCGAGATAGCCGGTCAGCAGGATGCGCCAGGCGGTTTCCTCGCGCACTTCGCGTTGCACGCCGTCGATGATGCGCTCATGCGGTTCGAGATGGCCGGCCGGCTGGTTGAACACCGTGCAGGGCCCGCCCTTGTCTTCCTCGACGATCAGGTAGCGCCCGGCGCGTTCGACGACACAGGCGACGGTGACATTCGGGGTCCAGCGAGCAGCCATCAGGATTTCCTTCCTTTCTTGGGGGATGAGGGACGACGAGAGGGGGCGCGGGCTCCGGCGCCGGGTGTCTCGCCTGAACTCTTGCCTTCAGTCTGGCCAGAACTCCGACGGGAACCCCGACCTGAACCCTTGCCGCTCTTGCCCGCGCTGTTGCCTTTATTGCCACTGCCTCGGGGGCCAGCGTTGCCAGTGCGGCGCTCGCCCGGCTTGCCCGTCGCGCCCTTGTGACGTGGCGAGCGGGACTCGCGACGAGGTGGCGCAGGCATCTCGACTTCCTCGCTGCGCCATTCTCCGGGGGCAAGGCCGTCGAGCTTCCACGGCCCGATGGCCGCGCGGATCAAACGCAGGGTCGGCAGGCCGACATGGGCGGTCATTCGACGCACCTGGCGATTGCGACCTTCGCTGATGATGATCTCCAGCCAGTGGGTCGGGATGCTCGCACGAAAGCGCACAGGAGGTTGCCTGTCAGGCAACTCGGGGGGCTCGATGCGCCGCACTTTGGCTGGGCGCGTCATGCCATCCTTGAGTTCGACACCGGCACGCAGCGCGGCGATGGCCTGCTCGTCAGGGGCACCTTCCACCTGCACCCAGTAGGTCTTGGGCTGCTTCTTCGGGTGCGCGATCTGGTGGGAGAGCGCGCCATCACTGGTGAGCAGCAGTAGTCCCTCGGAGTCATAGTCGAGGCGCCCGGCGGCATAGACATCCGGCACGTCGATGAAGTCAGCGAGTGTCTGGCGGCCCTGATCGCGGTCGGTGAACTGGGTCAGGACGCGGTAAGGCTTGTGAAGCAGATATATGAGAGACATGGTTTAGACTTTTGTCGCGGCTGCCGTATAAGCCTACTGTGAGAAGCGGCACGGGTGCTATACTCGCGCCTCCACTGAATCCATGACAGGGGAGTTATCAATGGGGTTCCAGAAGATTGTCGTCCCGGAAGGCGGTGCCAAGATCACCGCAAATTCCGACAATACCCTCAACGTTCCGAATAATCCGATCATCCCGTTCATCGAAGGCGATGGTATCGGTGTGGACGTGACTCCGGCCATGAAGATTGCCATCGACGCTGCTGTCGACAAGGCCTATGGCGGCGAGCGCAAGATTCACTGGATGGAAGTCTACGCCGGTGAAAAAGCCACTCACGTTTATGATGCTGACACCTGGCTGCCGGAAGAGACTCTCGAGGCTGTCAAGGATTACATCGTTTCCATCAAGGGTCCGCTGACCACTCCGGTGGGCGGTGGTATTCGCTCCCTGAACGTCGCTCTGCGTCAGAAGCTGGATCTGTACACCTGCCTGCGCCCGGTGCGCTGGTTCACTGGTGTGCCGAGCCCGGTCAAGAAGCCGGCTGACGTCGACATGGTCATCTTCCGCGAAAACTCCGAAGACATCTATGCCGGTGTCGAATGGAAAGCGGGAACGCCGGAAGCCGACAAGGTCATCAAGTTCCTGCGTGAAGAGATGGGTGTCACCAACATCCGCTTCCCGGAGAACTGCGGTATCGGCGTCAAGCCGGTCTCCGAAGAAGGTACCAAGCGTCTGGTCCGTCAGGCTGTCCAGTACACCATCGACAACGACCGTGAGTCGCTGACCCTGGTGCACAAGGGCAACATCATGAAGTTCACCGAAGGTGCCTTCAAGGACTGGGGCTACGAAATCGTCAAGGACGAGTTCGGCGGCGAGCTGCTGGATGGCGGCCCGTGGATGACCTTCAAGAACCCGAACAACGGCAAGGACATCGTGGTCAAGGACGTCATCGCTGACGCCATGCTCCAGCAGATCCTGCTGCGTCCGGCGGAATATGACGTCATCGCCACCCTGAACCTGAACGGTGACTACCTGTCCGACGCTCTGGCGGCGGAAGTGGGTGGTATCGGTATCGCGCCGGGTGCCAACCTGTCCGACACCGTCGCCATGTTCGAAGCGACTCACGGTACTGCACCGAAGTACGCTGGCCAGGACAAGGTCAACCCGGGCTCCGTCATCCTCTCTGCCGAGATGATGCTGCGTCACATGGGTTGGGTCGAAGCGGCTGATCTCGTGCTGAAAGGCGTCGAGAAGGCCATCGCCAAGGGCGAAGTCACCTATGACTTCCATCGCCTGATGGACGATGCCAAGCTGCTGAAGTGCTCCGAGTTCGGTCAGGCTGTTGCTGACAACATGGATGCCTGAGACCCTGCGTTGATCTGATGCCCAGGCATCAGGTTGCGTGACAGGTTTCAGCAGAAGGCCCCCGGACATGTCCGGGGGCCTTCTTGCGTTTGAGATGGAAGCTCTCGGCTGCGCGCCCAGACGGCTGCCAACGATTGCCACCCCTGGGCGTTCTGCGTGGAGCGTTCTGCGCGGGGGTTCTGTGCGGTAGCATTCCGGGTTTCATCGAGAGGCGAGATGCTTGAATGGGTCGCCAGTTGGCGACGCCTGTCGAGAGGTGTCTGTCGCGTATGTGAGCGAAAATGCATGCAAATGTCCGCATTCATGTCAGAGCGTCGCGATGCAGGCATGAACGTGTACGCTCAGGCGTGCGCGACTAAAGCTTGCAACCAGATCGACAAGCCCCCATCTTTTCTTTATCACACCCACATTGAGACGACGTGGCAGCGCTTGACCTTCTCCGCGGCGCGTTGAGGCAATCTGCTTCGTCACGGCTTGTGTTCACCGGATCAGCCCCTTATGTTCAAGACAGAGACATCGCGCGGCAGTCCTCCCTTTCTGGAGACACTGTCGATCAGCAATCAGGCCCCGTCGGCTCAGGAACCCGGATACCAGGAAGACCACGAAGGTGATCTGGCATTCGAGACCGCTGAGCCTGAACTGGCTCCACCGCCCATGTACAAGGTCGTTCTGCACAATGATGACTTCACGCCGATGGACTTCGTCGTGGAGGTGCTGACCACCTTTTTCAACAAGGATCAGGAGCAGGCAGTACAGATCATGCTCGCTGTCCATCATCAGGGAAAAGGAACCTGTGGCATCTTCAGTCGCGATATCGCGGAAACGAAATGCCACCAAGTCAATCAATATGCTCGAGAGTGCCAGCATCCGCTGCTGTGCGACATCGACCGGGCGGAGTGATCCGTCCAAGACGCGGCCTAGAGGGGACTTGCCATGTTGAGCAAAGAACTTGAACTGACCCTGAACACGGCCTTCACCGTGGCACGTTCCAAACGCCACGAATTCATGACCGTGGAACACCTCCTGCTGGCACTGCTGGACAATGCCTCCGCTGCCGATGTCCTGCGCGCCTGTGGTGCCAATCTGGACAAGCTGCGAGTCGACCTTCAGGACTTCATCAATTCCACCACCCCGCTGATTCCGGAAGAGCAGGAAGACCGCGAGACGCAGCCGACGCTGGGCTTCCAGCGCGTCCTGCAGCGTGCCGTCTTCCATGTGCAATCTTCCGGCAAGAGTGAAGTGACCGGCGCCAACGTGCTGGTGGCCATCTTCTCCGAGCAGGAAAGTCAGGCCGTCTACTTCCTCAAGCAGCAGAATGTCGCGCGTGTGGATGCGGTCAATTACATCGCGCATGGCATCTCCAAGGTCGCGGGTCACACCCAGACGCCCCAGGCGTCGGTCGAGAATGAAGAGAGCGAAGAGGCGAGCAGCGAGGGCGGCAACAACCCGCTGACCAACTACGCCACCAACCTCAACGAGCAGGCGCGTCTGGGCAAGATCGACCCGCTGATCGGCCGCGATGGTGAGCTCGAGCGCGTGGTGCAGATTCTGGTGCGTCGCCGCAAGAACAACCCGCTGCTGGTCGGTGAGGCCGGTGTCGGCAAGACCGCCATCGCGGAAGGTCTCGCCAAGCGCATCGTCGAGGAGGACGTGCCGGACGTCATCAAGGAAGCCGTGGTCTACTCGCTGGATCTCGGGGCGCTGCTGGCCGGCACCAAGTACCGCGGTGACTTCGAGAAGCGTCTCAAGTCGCTGCTGGCGGAGCTGCGCAAGGAACCGAACTCGATCCTGTTCATCGACGAGATCCACACCGTCATCGGTGCGGGTGCCGCGTCCGGTGGCGTGATGGATGCCTCCAACCTGCTCAAGCCGCTGCTGTCTTCGGGCGAGCTGCGTTGCATCGGTTCCACCACCTTCCAGGAATTCCGTGGCATCTTCGAGAAGGACCGCGCCCTGGCGCGTCGCTTCCAGAAGGTCGATGTCATGGAGCCGTCGGTGGATGACACCATCCGCATCCTCAAGGGGCTGCGTGGTCGCTTCGAGGAGCACCATGCCATCAAGTACACCGATGCCTCGCTGGAAACGGCAGTGCGTCTGGCGGACCGCTACATAAACGACCGTCAGCTGCCGGACAAGGCCATCGACGTGATCGACGAGGCTGGTGCCCACCAGCGCCTGCTGCCGGAGAGCATCCGCGTCGACACCATTGATACCGAGCAGGTCGAGGCGATCGTCGCCTCCATCGCCCGCATTCCGCCGAAGACGGTCTCCAGTTCCGACAAGAAGCTGCTGTCCAATCTCGAGCGCGATCTCAAGATGCTGGTGTTCGGGCAGGACGACGCCATCACCGGGTTGTCCGCGGCGATCAAGCTGTCGCGTGCAGGCCTCAAGGCGCCGGACAAGCCGGTGGGCAGCTTCCTGTTCGCTGGCCCGACAGGCGTCGGCAAGACCGAGGTCGCCCGTCAGCTGGCGGCGCTGATGGGTATCGAGCTGGTGCGCTTCGACATGTCCGAGTACATGGAGCGTCACACCGTCTCGCGCCTCATCGGGGCACCGCCGGGCTATGTCGGTTATGACCAGGGCGGTCTGTTGACCGAAGCCATCACCAAGCAGCCGCACTGCGTGCTGTTGCTGGATGAGATCGAGAAGGCACACCCGGAAGTCTTCAATCTGCTGCTGCAGGTGATGGACCACGGCCGCCTGACCGACAACAACGGTCGCGAAGCGGACTTCCGCAACGTCATTCTGGTGATGACCTCCAATGCGGGTGCCGAGCAGGTGGCGCGTCGCTCCATCGGCTTCAAGCACCAGGATCACTCCACCGACGCCATGGAAGTCATCCGCAAGACGTTCTCGCCGGAATTCCGCAACCGTCTGGATGGCATCATCCAGTTCGGCGCGCTGGATCTCGCCGTGGTGCGCAATGTGGTCGACAAGTTCCTGGTCGAACTGCAGGCGCAGCTGGATGAGAAGCGTGTGCAGCTGGATGTCGCTGACGAGGCGCGCGACTTGCTGGCGACCCTTGGGTATGACCCGGCGATGGGTGCTCGCCCGATGGCACGTGTGATTCAGGAGAAGCTCAAGAAGCCGCTGGCAGAGATGATCCTGTTCGGCGACCTGTCCGAGTCGGGCGGCATCGTGCATGTCACGGTCGACAACGGCGAGCTGCACCTGGAAACGGAAGCGGAAATGGCGTGATCTGATGCTCAGCTTGCTGCCCTGAAGGGGCGATATGAACGGTCAGTGCTCAAGCACTGGCCGTTTTTTTATGCCCGTCAGTCAGCAAGCTGTCAGCACGTAGCGAGCATGACGTCGATTGCTCAAGCTGGACACGCGCGCACGCCAAGGGGCTCGCCATCCTCAAGAGAAGGGCGGGGGAGTTGGATGAGTACTGGAGGAGGCGAATGCGTATCGGGGGAAGCGAATGCGTACTGGGGGAGAAGATGCCCAGCGGGGATGAGCCGCCTGTCATCATTGAATGGGAGCGAAGACCAGATTGGCGTTCGGGCTCAAGACGCATTCATGGGACAAGGCGGCATCATCGGAATACTCAGGCATACGCCATCGAGGTGGCGGGTGTCTCGCCGCGAAGGGCAAGTCTTGCAACCTCGATGCGTTCCGGGTCCGGGCGGAGGGTTCAGGCGGAGGTGACGCTGGTGCCTGAGGTGCCGGGAACGACCGGTTCAGCCAGCCGGTGTCATGATGATCGCATGCAGGTCCAGGACGTGCAGAGTGATCGATGGCATGGCAACCGGCAGGGCAGTCTGACCGTGCTTAGCGCGAACGGTAGACGATACGGCCCTTGGACAGGTCGTACGGAGTCAGCTCAACCTTGACCTTGTCGCCAGTCAGGATGCGGATGTAGTTCTTGCGCATCTTGCCGGAGATGTGAGCGGTCACGATGTGGCCGTTTTCCAGTTCAACACGGAAAGTGGTGTTCGGAAGGGTGTCGACGATGACGCCTTCCATTTCAATATGATCTTCACGCGCCATATAGGCTGATCCTCAATTATTACAGGGAATACTGCTGGTAGTTCCGAGCCGCCTCAGCACAAAAAGTGCCCGATTCGGGACTTCGATACGCGATATTGTGCCGTAAGGGCGGCGGCAAGGCAAAGTCGAAGCGCGATTGTACGCTCCTTGAGCGCCTGTGGGCAGCTCAGGAGGAAGATAAAAATCGGCATCTTGCGCCGGGGTAATTCCCGGCAGGCGGTTGGTCGGCACTCGGCGCTGTCTGGTGAGCCCCTGCCAGCTGAGCATTGCATCACCTTAGCGTTGTCGGAGCGCTTGCGTCGAGAGGGCGCCTGGAGAGCGCGTCGAAAGAGCCTATGGAATGAGCCTTTGGAATGAGCCCATGCAATGAGCTCAGCGCGTCACTCGCTGGACGTCACTGACGCGCCTTGCTTGACCAGGCTCAGTGGCAGATGGCTGTCGGTATGGTTGGCCGGTATGCGTCGCCGCCAGTGGCTGCCGTCCAGATACTCGAGCGGCTGGAAATGCTGCTTGTAGTTCATCTTGCGGCAATCGCGGATCCAGTAGCCCAGATAGAGGTGGGTCAGGCCTTCGCGGCGTGCCTGCTCAATCTGCCACAGCACCGCGTAGGTCCCCAGCGAGCGCTGATTCAGTGACTCATCCGGATCGTAGAAGGTATAGATGGCGGAAAGGCCATGACTCATGCGGTCCATGGCGGCGACGGCCACCAGACGGCCATCGAGGCGAAAGCTCACCAGGCGGGCATAGTCATCGCGGGAGGTGAGGAAGGTGCGATACTGCTCATGACTGGGCGGGAACATGTCGCCATCCGCATGACGGCTGCGGATGTAATGGGCGTAGAGGCGATAATGCTCGGGGTCGAAGAGTGCCGGCCCCTCTTCGATGACCAGGTCGGCATTGCGACGCACCAGACGCTTCTGGGTACGGTTGGGCGTGAAGTCGGCGATCGGCACGCGCACGGAAATGCAGGCACGGCAATCACCGCAATGCGGACGATAGAGATGAGAGCCGCTGCGACGAAAGCCGAGCAGGGCAAGGGCGTCATAGACACCGGAATTGGGCGCTTCCTGCGGATCGAGAAACAGCGTGGTCGCCTGGCGGCCTTCCAGATAGCTGCAGGCGTGCGGTACCGTCAGAAAGAAGCGCAGATCGCGTTGCGGTTGCTTGGGGGTATTGCTGCTCACCGTTGCATCATCTCCCTCTTGGAATTGCCGTAGCCATCATTCCCGGGCGTGCTGCGTGGGCCAGGATGTCAGTGACCACTTGCCCTCATGCCCTTGGCCAGTGGCATACTGGTCAAGATAGCTGATGAAATCGCTGCGGGCGATGCTGCGGGCGCCAAGACTTGCCAGGTGCGGAGTATGCATCTGACAGTCGATCAACGGGAAATCCCGTGCCTTCAATTCCTGGCACAGGATCACCAGCGCCAGTTTCGAGGCATCGGGCACGCGCGAGAACATCGACTCGCCGAAGAAGATGCGTCCACAGGCGACGCCATACAGGCCGCCCACCAGAGAATCGCCCTGCCAGACTTCAACGCTGTGGGCATGTCCCATGGCATGCAGGGCGATGTAGGCCTGCTGCATTTCTGGCAATATCCACGTGCCTGCCTGGCCATCGCGAGGAATGCTGGCACAGGCATTGATCACACCGGTAAAGTCGCGGTCGATACTGTAGCTCAGGCCTGCATTGCGCAGGCGCTTGGCCAGACTGCGGCGTACACGGACTTCTTCTGGCTTGAGCACCATGCGTGGGTCCGGTGACCACCACAGGATGGGGTCGCCCGGACTGAACCAGGGAAATATGCCGCGGGGGTAGGCCGCCAGCAGCCACTCGGGACTGAGTTCGCCCCCTGCACACAGCAGGCCGTCGGGCTCGCTCAGGGCGGTGGAAGCATGCGGAAAGCGGACAGGGGCAGGGGGAAGCCAGGGAAGCATGGGCAGCCTCTTGTCGGTTCGGGAACATGCACGGAGCAATGGGCTCCTGGCGCCTTGGCGTCATGAGCAGACGTGAATCGGCAATTATGACGTCACTGCCATCGAATGGTTATGATAACCGGCTGAAGGTACATGGAAAATCGCCCACAAGGTGCAAGGGGGATGGCGACTTGACTGCCAAGAGTGCCAGAAAGACAAGTCGGGAACAGGCCAAGCCTGAAACCCGTAGCCGCCGTGCGGCAGCAACACCCAGGAAGCGTGCCCGTCAGAAAGCGGACTCGCCGGGCTTCTTCGCGCGTCTGCGCGGTGCTTCGGCCACTGAGTCCAGCCCGGCACGCAAGACGCCGCGCGTCTCGGGCAAGCCCGCGAGGAAGGACGCCAGCGGCCAGCCTGCTGCCAAGGCCAGAAACAAGCCGCGCGTGCAGGAAGAGAGCCCTGCAGCCCAGCGCCGCGCCGAGCGTCAGGCCGAACGCGCCGAACGCCAGGCCATCCGCGCCGAGCAGCGTGCGGAGAAGGCAGCGCGACCACCGTCACGCCTGACCACCACCCTGCAGGGCGTCAGCCGTGAAGGCGTGGTCATTCTCATGCTCAGCCTCTGTGTCTTCATGCTGCTGGCGCTGTTCAGCTATGCGCCGACGGACCCCGGCTGGTCCTACAGCGGCCCTGAGCTGACGCCCAGCAACTGGATGGGCAGCATCGGCGCCTGGCTGTCAGACGTACTGTATTCGCTGTTTGGCGGCAGTGCCCTGTGGTGGCCGGCGATGCTGGGCTTCGGTGCCTGGCGTCTGATGCGTCAGCCCAGCACTGAGCTGGTGTGGGACCCGACGACCATCGCGGTGCGCGCTGGCGGCCTGTTCCTGCTGATCATGGCGACCTGCGTCATCGGCGATATCCAGTTCTACAGCCCCGACAGCCAGCTGACCAACGGCGCGGGCGGCATTCTCGGCAAGGGCATCGCCGGGGCACTGACGCCATTGATCGGCATGGGCGGCACGGTACTGGTCGCGATGGCCAGCTTCCTGTGCGGCTTCACGTTGTTTACCGGCATGTCGTGGCTGACGGTCATGGATGAGCTGGGCAATGGCTGCATGAGGGTGTCCGGCTGGTTCGCCGAGCGCTTCAACAGCCGCCGCGACGACCAGGACGGCTACGATGACGAGGCAGCCTACGCCGAAGAGTCGCTGACGCACGAGGACGGCGAAGAGGATGACTCGGATCGCGACCCGGCCCCCAGACTGAGCTGGTGGCAGCGCCTGCTGCCGGGCCGTCGTGCCCGAGAGGAGGAGTGGTACGAGGACAGCGACGAGATTCTGCTTGGTCGCCGTCAGGAGGCAGAAGGCATCGCCGCCGAGCCGCGCGGCCAGCGCCGTGTCGAGCCGTCTCTGGATGGCAGCACCGACGAGGCCATCAGCGCTCGCGATGACTTCGCGGATGACCGCAGCACCGATATCCCGTGGCAGACCGCTGAAACCACGCCCTCCGCCAAGGTGCCGGGCGCTGCCTACACCGAGCGCATGACGGTGCAGAGCGCTAATGTCAGCATCGAAGGGGTTGATCTGGCCGCGGCCCTGAAGACCGCCGTGGCGGCAGAGGCCGCCTCCGCGCCGCGTGTCGCGCATGCCGATGTCACGCGCTCCCGTCTGCCGCAAGCTGCTGCCATTGAGGCCGAGCGCCAGCGTCATGCTGACGCCTCAGTCACGACACAGGCTCCCAAGGCGGCGACGCCAGGCCCTGCCGTCGAAGACACGGCATCAGCCTCCGACAGCACGGCTGCCCCTGCTGCCTGGGACGCCGCCTCAGCCTTTGCGCCGACCGCTCGTCACGACACGGCTCGTCATGAGACCGCCCGTCACGACACGGCACAAGACGCTCAGGCGCAGAGCGAGGCCGAAGCTCACAAGGCTCCGTCTCAGGCACAAGCTCAGGCTCAAGAGCTGGCTCGCGAGCAGGAAGCGCAGCGCTTGGCTGATCAGGAAGCGCAACGTCTGGCAGAGCAGGAGGCGCAGCGCGAAGCAGAACAGAAAGCGCAGCGTGCAGCCGAGCAGCAAGCGGCAGAACGTCAAGCACAGCTTGAAAAGCAGGCACAGCTCGAGCAGCAGGCGCAGCTTGAGAAAGAGGCACAGCGTGAGCGCGACGCGCAACTTGCGCGCGAGCGCAGCGATGCCGCACCGGATAGCCGCAATCAGCCGCCGGAGCCCAGGGACGACGATGATGCGCCCCTGCCCGGCAATGGTGGTCAATTCGCCACGGCCGCAGGGCTGGCTGCCGGTGCGGGTGTGATGGCGGCCGGTGTCGCGGCGGTCTCTTCCGAGGCTCCCGCTCGCAAGGCGGTCGTCTCCTGGGATGATGCCTTCGAGCAGCCGGCGGGCAACGCGCCGACACAGGCAGACGCGCCTGCGGCGCCGAGCAGCCCGTCTGCCACGCCGCAGCAGCATGCCCCTGAGCCGCGTCAGCCTGCAGCGCCTCATCAACCGGCCGAGCCGGTCGCGCCAGCGGAGCCCGATTCCGTCGCGCCTCAGGCCGAGCATGTGCCGCCTTTCGAGGCACCGACAGCCACGCCGGAAGCGACCCCCGCACCGGCCGAGCGCCCGTCCTGGGCCTATGACGGCGATGAGTCAGGCATGGTGCCGGGCGGTGGTCGTCTGGCGACGGCGGAGGATGCGCAGGCGGCTGCCAGTGATCCCTCCGGCCCGACCCTGTGGACCGTGGAGCACATGCAGAGTCAGCGCCATGAAGGCGCCGATCACGAGGACGAGCCGGAAGGGGACCTGCCGCAGCTGAGTCTGCTGACGCCGCCGGACGCCCAGAAGCCCAACTACAGCGAAGAAGAGCTCGACCAGATGGCCGAGCTGCTGGTGGTGCGTCTGCGCGAGTATGGCGTCAAGGCCGAGGTGGCGGATGTCTGGCCGGGGCCGGTCATCACGCGCTTCGAGATTCAGCCGGCGCCGGGCGTCAAGGCGTCCAAGATCTCCAACCTGTCGACGGACCTGGCGCGTTCACTGCTGGTCAAGAGCGTGCGTGTGGTCGAGGTGATTCCGGGCCGTCCGACGGTCGGCATCGAGATTCCCAACCCCAACCGCGCCATGATTCGCCTGCGTGAAGTGTTCGATTCCGATGCCTATCAGCTGGCGGAATCTCCGGTCACCCTGGCGCTGGGGCAGGACATCGGTGGCGCCCCTGTCGTGGCCAACCTCGGCAAGATGCCACACCTGCTGGTCGCCGGTACCACCGGTTCGGGCAAGTCAGTCGGCATCAACTCGATGCTGATCTCGATGCTGCTCAAGGCCACGCCGGACGAAGTGCGCATGATCATGGTCGACCCCAAGATGCTGGAGCTGTCGGTCTATGACGGCATTCCGCACCTGCTGGCGCCGGTGGTGACCGACATGAAGGAGGCCGCCAACGCTCTGCGCTGGTGTGTCGCCGAGATGGAGCGTCGCTACAAGCTGATGGCCGCCATGGGCGTGCGCAACCTGGCCGGCTTCAATGCCAAGATCGATGAAGCCGAGGCACATGGGGCCCAGATCGCTGACCCGCTGTGGGAGCCGCAGCCCTGGGAGATGCACCAGCATCCGCCGGTGCTCGCCAAGCTGCCCTACATCGTGGTGGTGATCGACGAGTTTGCCGACATGTTCATGATCGTCGGCAAGAAGGTCGAGGAGCTGATCGCACGTCTGGCCCAGAAGGCGCGTGCCGCGGGGATTCACCTGATTCTGGCCACCCAGCGTCCGTCGGTGGACGTGGTGACCGGCCTGATCAAGGCCAATATCCCGACGCGCATGGCCTTCCAGGTCTCCTCCAAGATCGACTCGCGCACCATCCTCGATCAGGGCGGCGCCGAGGACCTGCTGGGTCACGGTGACATGCTCTACCTGCCGGCCGGTGCCGGCATGCCGACGCGCGTTCACGGTGCCTTCGTCGATGATGACGAGGTTCACCGTGTGGTCGATGACTGGAAGCGTCGCGGCTCGCCGGAGTACATCGAGGAGATCCTCACCGGTGGCGTGCAGGCCGATGCGCTGGCCGGTCTCGAGGCCGAAGGCGAGGACAGCGATGCCGAGCAGGATGCGCTCTACGATGAGGCCGTGGCCTATGTGGTCGAGTCGCGTCGTGCCTCCATCTCTGCCGTACAGCGTCGCTTCAAGATCGGGTACAACCGCGCCGCGCGTCTGGTCGAGGCGATGGAGATGGCGGGCGTCGTCTCCGCGATGGGCACCAACGGCTCGCGGGAAGTGATAGCGCCCAACCACAGCGGCTAGTCGCCGCAGGCCTGGTCGCTGAAACACACGAAGGGGAGCTTTTTGCTCCCCTTCGTGTCAAAGACGTCAGATAACAGATCACTGCCAGCAGGCTGTTGGCAGCAATCATCCCGAATCGCTGAAATGATGATGGTCAGCTGCAGGGCCTCGGTGCCGAGGCTTGCCACTGGTCTTCCTCATCGCAAGGAGTTTCATGAAGACATTGTCCCGTTCTTTCGCTTCTTCGTTGACCGCTCGTCTGGCCAAGGGGCTGGGCGCCGCGCTGATGTTGGGCATGGCCGCTCTGCCAGCGCACGCCGAGGAATCGGCAGGCGATCGCCTGTCGCGCCTGCTGGAGCCGCTCAAGACCTACGCTGCCGACTTCGATCAGCAGATCCTCGATGCCTCCGGTCAGCGTCTGCAGGAAGCCAAGGGCAAGATGTGGCTGTCGCGCCCGGGCAAGTTCCGCTGGAGTGTCGATGCGCCGTACCGTCAGGAAGTGGTGTCGGATGGCAAGGAAGTCTATCTGCATGATCCGGACCTGGAGCAGGTCACCGTGCAGCCGCTGGATGAGCGCGTCACCCACACGCCGGCGCTGTTGCTGTCCGGTCGTGCCAGCGAGCTGACCGCCAACTATGCGGTCAAGCGTCAGCAGCAGGGCGCGCGTGAGACCTTCACGCTGACGCCAAAACAGGCCGATACGCTGTTCGAAAGCCTCAAGCTGACCTTCGACAGCGAGCAGCTCGACATGCTGCAGATGGCGGATTCCACCGGCCAGCGTACGGCGATCGACTTCAGCAACGTGCAGTACAACCCGTCGCTGCAGGATAGCCGTTTCGTGTTCCAGATCCCGCAAGGCGCCGACGTCATTCGCGAGCAGTGATCACGCCCAAGGTGCCGCGCAAATCCTGAATACGCTTGACCAAACAAGAACGCCCGGACCATCTGGTCCGGGCGTTCTTGTCTGTGCCAGTCGCGACTTGGCAGCCATGTGCGCGCAGGATTCGCCGCTGATCAGCTCTGTCCGGGCGTCTCGCCACGGTCTGCGGCGGCGTCCTGCTCGCGGCGCCAGCGCTCAATCTCGGCGAAGCGCTTCTCGCCACCATGCTGGGTCGGGCGGTAGAACTGCTGGGTCGGCAGCTCTTCTGGCCAGGCATCGTGAGAGCGGCCGGCCGGATAGCCATTGGGCTCGTTGTGGGCATAGCGATAGCCTTCGCCCATGCCAAGCTCCTTCATCAGCGTGGTCGGGGCATTGCGCAGGTAGACCGGCACCCCGAAGTGGGGCTGCTGGCGCACGAAGGCCTTGGCTTCCTTCCAGGCCACCTCGATGGCATTGCTCTTGGGCGCGATGGCCAGGTGGATCGCCGCATGGGCGATGGCGCGCTGGCCCTCGTAGTCACCGAGGCGCAGATAGGCGTCCCAGGCGGCGATGGTCAGCGGCAGGGCGCGTGGGTCGGCGTTGCCGACATCTTCGGAGGCAATCGCCGTCAGGCGCCGCACGACATCCAGCGGGTCGCCGCCGCCATCCATGAAGCGCGCCATGTACAACAGCGCCGCGTCGGGCCGCGAGGAGCGTATCGACTTGTGGATCGCCGACAGCAGGTCGTAATAGTCATCGCCCTGCTTGTCGAAGCTGGAGGCCTGATGGCCCAGCACGGCCTCCAGCGAGCTGTCCTCGAGTATCTCGCGCGTTCCCCCCTGGGCGTCTGGCTCACGACGCACGAAGTCACAGGCGGTCTCCAGCAGGCCGAGGGCGCGGCGTGCATCGCCGGAGGCCGAGCGCGCGATGCGGGTCAGCGTCTCGCGGCTGGCTTCGATATGACGCTTGCCGAGGCCGTTGACCTCATCCTGCAGGGCGCGCGTCAGTACCTCGATCAGGTCGTCCGTCTCCAGGGCCTTGAGCACATAGACCCGCGCCCGTGACAGCAGGGCCGAGTTGACCTCGAAGGACGGGTTCTCGGTGGTCGCGCCGATCAGCGTCAGCAGGCCGGATTCCACATGCGGCAACAGGGCATCCTGCTGGCTCTTGTTGAGGCGGTGGATCTCATCGAGAAACATCACCGTCTGGCGATCGCTGGCCTGGAAGTGTCTGGCGCGCTCCACCACCTCGCGGATGTCCTTGACGCCGGCCATCACCGCCGAGAGCTGCTCCAGATGGGCATCACAGCCCTTGGCGAGAATCTCGGCCAGCGTCGTCTTGCCGACCCCCGGCGGCCCCCACAGGATCATCGAGCGCACCACGCCGGAGGCCACCATCTGGCGCAGCGGCATGTCAGGCCCGACCAACGCTGTCTGTCCGATGTAGTCATCCAGGGTGCGGGGACGCATGCGGAAGGCCAGTGGCGCATGGGAATTCGAGGCGGTATCGGCAAAAAGATCCATCGGCGAGTCTGGCTCCGGCAGGCGTGGGGCAGTATTGCGCTCATCATGGCCGATCCTGCAGGACTGTACAAATCAGCAGGGGCGGCACGGTCAGTCAGCGGCCTCAGGCCGCGCGTGGCATTGCACCAGACTGTCATGTTTTCCTGACAGCATGACACGCTCATTTAGGCAATCCCACCCAACGTCTAACTGGCGCTCGGGGGATGTGTCCTACACTTCTAGGTGACGACATTGCTACATTCGGTAGCAATGCCCGAGGCGGCAGCGCTGTCTGCCAGCATCGGCCACCTGTTCCGTAAGGAGGAGGAAGTCATGCCCAATGTGACTCAGCTGCGCCAGGACCACGCCAACATGGCCCGTCTGCTGCACGTGCTTTCGCACCGCCACAAGACGCTCGTCAGTGGTGAGCGTCCCGACTTTCGCATGATGCGTGAGGTGGTGGATTACATTCTCGATTACATGCAGGGCTTCATCATTCCGCTGGAGCGTCAATGCACCCAGATGCTGTGCGAACGCTCCGAAGACGCCGCGCCACTCTGTCAGCGCCTCATCCAGCAATATCGCACCCTGCACGAGCGTCTGGACAAGCTGTCCGACAACCTCGACAGCATCCTGATGGACCAGATCATCCCGATGGACCAGTTCAACGCCGACCTGCGCGAGTATGTGGAGGCACACCGTGACTATCTGCGTGCCGAGCGCCAGGAACTGTTCCCGCTGATGCGCGACAACCTCAGTGACGAGGAATGGCAGCAGCTGACCGATGCCATCCCGCATGCGCGCACCGAGCTTGAGCGCCTCCAGGAAGCCTACCCGGAACTCTACGCCGAGCTGACCGAGAGTGACGTCGTGACCGCCTGAGCCACGTCGGTCCGATCAGTGACGCTCTGATCTATAACGGTCTAGTCAGGAACTCGCCACACAGAAAGAATCCGCACTTTGCCCGCCACAACAGAAAGAACGCCAAGTCGTTGGCGGGTATTCCGAAAGTCTCCACGTCCCATCTCCCCCACACTGAGGTCATCACATGACGCCCGCCGCGTTTCGGTGGGCGTTGTCTTTGGCGGTGTTCCGCCTTCTCAGATGACGGCCGTGCGGCCCGGGAGACAAGCGATGAGTGCTCAATCTCTTGCACGACAGTGGGCAACTTCCCAGGACGGAGCGACGTCCGAGCCCGCCCAGTTCGCCAGCCAAGGCATTGCCCTGGAAGATCCGCGCCTGTTTCGCCAGCTCGCCTACGTGAATGGCTGCTGGGTGCATGGTGAAGGCGGACGCGAGGAGGCGGTCTTCGACCCCGCCACCGGCGAGCGTCTCGGCCAGGTGCCGTGGCTCGAGGAGGCGCAGATCGACGCCGCCATCGCCACTGCCGATGAGGCCCAGCGTGAATGGCGCAAGCTGCGCGTCGACCAGCGCGGCGAGCTGCTGGATGCCTGGTACGACCTCATCCGCGCCCACAAGGAAGACCTGGCCATGCTGATGACGCGTGAGCAGGGCAAGTCGCTGGACGATGGGCGTGGCGAGGTGGAATACGGTGCCAGCTTCGTACACTGGTTCGCCGAGGAGGGCAATCGTGCCTTCGGCGAGACCATTCCCAGCCATATCCCGAATGCCGCGCTGGGCACCGTGCGTGAGCCTATCGGTGTCGCGGCGCTGATCACGCCATGGAACTTCCCGCTGGCGATGATCACCCGCAAGGCCGCGGCCGCGCTGGCGGCAGGCTGCACGGTGCTGGTCAAGCCGGCCGGCGAGACGCCGTTCTCGGCGCTGGCGCTGGCGGAGCTGGCCGAGCGTGCCGGCATTCCCGCCGGTGTCTTCAGCGTCATCACCGGCGAGGCCTCCGAGGTCTCCAGGCAGCTGTGTGACGATCCGCGCGTCGCCGGGCTGTCATTCACCGGCTCCACCCGGGTCGGGCGTCTGCTGCTGAAACAGTGCGCCGACAGCGTCAAGCGCGTCTCGCTGGAACTGGGCGGCAATGCGCCCTTCATCGTCGGGCCGGACATGGACCCCGAAGAGGCTGCGCGCGCCGCCGTCGATGCCAAGTTCCAGACCTCCGGTCAGGACTGCCTCGCGGCCGACCGTATCCTGGTCCACGACAGCCTCTACGAGGACTTCCTGAGCCACTTCTCACGCATCATGAAGCAGCTCAAGGTCGGCAATGGCCAGGTGAAGGGGATCGATCTTGGCCCGCTGATCCACCGCGACGCCGTCGCCAAGGCGCAGACCATCGTCGATGACGCCGTCGAGCGTGGCGCGCGGCTGATCCACGGCGACCAGAGCATGGCGCCGGGCCCCAACTTCTTCATGCCGGTGCTGCTGGCCGACATCACGCCGGACATGCGCGTCTGGCGCGAGGAAACCTTCTCGCCGGTGGCCGGCATCACCGCCTGGCACGACGAGGAAGAGGTGATCGCGATGGCCAACGACACCGAATACGGCCTCGCCGCCTACGTCTATACCCACGATGTGCGCCGCATCTGGCAACTGATGCGTGGCCTGCGCTTCGGCATGGTCTCGGTCAATTCCGTCAAGATGACCGGCGCGCCGATTCCCTTCGGCGGCGTCAAGCAATCTGGCCTGGGTCGTGAAGGTGGGCGTCAGGGGCTCGAGGAATATCTCGATATCAAGTACTACTGTCTGGGTGGACTGGAAAGCGCCTCCGGAAGTTGAGACGGACATCCTTCACTGTCACATGTCGATCATGGCGACCGGTGGCCATTGAGCACCGCCGGTCGATCGCCCCTAGTTGAGCATTCGGAGAGTCACATGAGCACCGATAACACCCTGAGTCAGGCCGCCAGCTTCGACGACGCGACCTCGACCGATGAGCTGATTCGCCGTGATCGCAAGGTCACCTTCCATGCCTCGACCCACCTGCGCGATTACGCCCAGGGTGATGCACCGGGCCGCGTGATCACCGGTGGCGAAGGCATCCGCATCCGTGAGCGTGACGGGCGCGAGCTGATCGATGGCTTCGCCGGCCTCTACTGCGTCAACATCGGTTACGGGCGCACGGAAGTCGCCGATGCCATCCACGAGCAGGCCCTCAAGCTCAGCTACTACCACACCTATGTCGGCCACTCGAACGAGCCGCAGATCGCGCTGTCCGAGAAGATTCTCGAACTGGCCGGCCCCGAGATGTCCAGGGTCTATTACGGCATGTCCGGCAGTGATGCCAACGAGACCCAGCTCAAGCTGGTGCGCTATTACCACAACGTGATCGGCAAGCCGGAGAAGAAGAAGGTCATCTCGCGCTGGCGCGGCTATCACGGCTCCGGCATCGCCTCAGGCTCGCTGACCGGGCTGGCGGCCTTCCATGATCACTTCGATCTGCCGATTCCCGGCATCCTGCACACCGAGGCGCCGGACTACTATCGCCGTCCCGCCGAGTGCGCCGAGATGAGCGAGCGTGAATTCTCCACCTGGTGCGCCGAGAAGCTCGAGGCGATGATTCAGGCCGAAGGGCCGGAGACCGTCGGCGCCTTCATCGGCGAGCCGGTGCTGGGCACCGGTGGCATCGTGCCGCCGCCGGAGGGCTACTGGGAGGCCATCCAGGCCGTGCTCAAGCGCCACGACATCCTGTTGATCTGCGATGAGGTGGTGTGCGGCTTCGGGCGCATCGGCAGCCAGTTCGGCTACCAGCACTTCGGCATCAAGCCGGACCTGGTCACCATCGCCAAGGGCCTGACCAGCGCCTATCAGCCGCTGTCCGGGGTCATCGTCGGCGACCGCGTGTGGAAGGTGCTGGAGCAGGGCACCGGCGAATTCGGCCCCATCGGCCACGGCTGGACCTACTCCGGGCATGCGCTGGGCGCCGCCGCCGGTGTTGCCAACCTGGAGATCATCCGTCGCGAGGGCCTGGTCGACAACGCCCGTGATACCGGCGCCTATCTGCAGAACGCCATGCAGGAGGCTTTCGCCGATCACCCCATCGTCGGCAATGTGCGTGGCATCGGCCTGCTGGCGGCGCTGGAGTTCTCGCCGCAGCCGTCACAGCGCAAGGCGTTCGACTCAGCGCTCAAGGTCGGCCCGCGCATCTCCGCGGCAGCCCTCGAGGAAGGCCTGGTCGCTCGCGCCATGCCGCAGGGCGACATCCTCGGCTTCGCGCCGCCGCTGGTGGTCACGCCTGAGGAAATCGATGACATCGTCGCCCGCGCGCGTCGCGCCGTGGACAAGGTGCATCAGGAGCTTGTCGACAATGGCGATCTCACGTCTGGTGATCAGTAGGCCATGGCATTGACCTTACCCCCGCTCAAGAGCACACGGGAAACGCCGCTGGCGCTGGCCGATATCCATGCCGCGCGCCAGCGGCTGTTTCATTCATCGATGGCCACGGGTGTCGAACGCACGGCGCTGGTGCCTTCACCGGCGCTGTCGCGACGCTTCGATGCCGAGATTCTGCTCAAGCTGGAGACCCGCCAGCCCACCGGCGCCTTCAAGCTGCGCGGGGCCAGTAATCTGCTGGCTGCCGTGGCGGAGCAGGCCGCCGGGGAGGCCTACGAGCGCCTCCAGCGCGGCGTGACCACCGCCTCCACCGGCAACCATGGTCGCGCGCTGGCCTACGCCGCGATGCGCCGTGGCCTGAGGGCGGTCATCTGTCTCTCCGAGCAGGTGCCCGCCAACAAGGTGCGTGCCATCGAGGCGCTGGGTGAGCTGGGCGGTGCCACTGGCGGCAGTGTCGAGGTGCGCCGGGTCGGGCGCAGCCAGGACGAGGCCTTCCACGAGGTCAATCGGCTGGTCGAGGAGGAGGGCATGCTGGCGGTGCCACCCTTCGATGACCCGCTGATCGCGGCCGGTCAGGGCACCATCGGGCTTGAGTTGATGGAGGATTGCCCGCAGCTCGATCA
This sequence comes from Cobetia sp. 1CM21F, assembly GCF_023161745.1. Taxonomy (NCBI): domain Bacteria; kingdom Pseudomonadati; phylum Pseudomonadota; class Gammaproteobacteria; order Oceanospirillales; family Halomonadaceae; genus Cobetia; species Cobetia sp. 1CM21F. Next base: position 100,358 of record NZ_JALNTQ010000001.1, read on the forward strand.
GGTACTGATCGGACTGTCCGGCGGCGGCCTGCTCGGCGGCATCGGGGCAGCGCTCAAGGCGATTCGCCCCGAGACGCAGGTGCATGGCGTCAGCCTCACCGAAGGCGCAGCCATGTGGCACAGCCTGCAGGCAGGCACACCGGTGGAGGTGGAAGAGGTCGCCAGCCTCGCCGATTCGCTGGGCGGCGGCATCGGGCTTGGCAATCACACCACGCTGCCGCTGGTGCGCCGCGTGATGGATGAACACCATCAGGCCAGCGAGCGCGCCATCGCTCGCGCCATGCTGATGCTGCTGGAAGAGGAGAAGCTGCTGGTCGAGGGCGCCGCCGTGGTCGGGCTTGCCGCACTCGAGGCCTCGCGGCTGGGCGAGACCGACCCGGCGCTGGCCGAGTCGATCCGCGGCCAGCGTGTCGCGCTGATCATCAGCGGCAATGGGGTCAGTCTGGAAACCTTCGATCAGGCCCGAGCGCTGCTGGCGGACGCTCAGCAGTGATTTTTCGCCCATGGCTCACAGCGTGAGACAGATGACGGCACACCAGGAGGAGGGCGCATGACGGAACCGACTCAAGAAAGCATGCAGACGTATTCCCGTGAACAGATCGAGCAGGTCGTGGGGCTGGACGCCACGGCACTGGGCACCATTCGCGATGCCTTCATCGCGCTGGGCCAAGGCAAGGTGGTGCAGCCGCCGATCCTGTCGATGGCCATCGAGGAGGCCAACGGCGAGGTGGACGTCAAGACCGCCCACATCCAGGGGCTCAAGCACTTCGCGATCAAGATCAGCCCCGGCTTCTTCAACAATCCCGCCCGCGGCCTGCCAAGCCTCAATGGCCTGATGGTGGTGTTCTCCGCCGAGACGGGGCTGGCCAAGGCCCTGCTGGATGACGGTGGCTATCTCACCGCCATTCGTACCGCGCTGGCCGGTGCCGTTGCCGCAGAGGCCCTGTCACGCCCCGACAGCAAGCGCGTCGCGCTGATCGGCGCGGGCGAGCAGGCGAGCCTGCAGCTGGAAGCGCTGCGGCTGGTGCGCGACATCGAGAGTGTCGATGTCTGGGCACGCGACAAGGAGCGCGGCGAGCGCTTCGCACGCGACACCGAGCAGCGCCTGGGGCTCACCGTGCGCAGCCATGACAGCCTGCATGCGGTGTGTCAGAACGCCGATATCATCATTACCGCCACGCCGTCCCACACGCCGCTGCTGGAATACTCGATGCTGCCGGAAGGCGTGCATGTCACCGCGATGGGCTCCGACAGCCCCGAGAAGCGCGAACTGGAAGCCGATGTGCTGACCGATTGCGACTACTTCGTGTGTGACAGCCGCGCCCAGTCGGAAATCAATGGCGAGCTGAAGGGGCTGGATGAAGACCAGGCCAAGGCATGCGAGGTCTACGAGCTGGGCAAGCTGCTGGCCGATGGGCGTCGTCTGCGTGACGGTGACCAGAACAGCGGTGACCAGAACAGCGGTGAACAGACCGATACCGCCACTGATACTCTCATCACGGTGGCAGACCTTACCGGCACCGGCGTGCAGGACACCGCGATTGCCAGTCTGGCGCTGGCTCGACTCGCCCAGCGCTAGTGCCGCGCGCAGCGACAGCGGGTCATGAAGGTGCGACGGACTTGCCCAGCGTGGCGCCGCATGCGAGGGTCACGCAGTAACGGCAGGAAGCCGTTGACTCCCTCGTCCACTCGGAGCCTGTCGTGACTCGAACCATGCCCTCACCCTCTGCTGCGCCGCGCGCCCTCAATGCTGCCCCCGGGGTAGAGGTCCGCCGCTCACCGCTGGCGGATCTCTGTGCCGACTGCGATGCCGTGACGCTGCTGCCACCGCTATCCCCGCCGGGTGAGGGGTATCTGCGCCATTTCTGCCAGCTGGATTCCCCGCTGGCGGTGTTCGATCTCGACGATACCCTGCTCGATGGCGACTGCACCGGCATGTGGATGCGCTGGATGGCCGCCTGTGGCTGGATCGAGGATGTCGATGCCTTCATGGCCATCGGCGAGCGCCACCAGAGCGAGTATCACGCCGGCACCCTGGACATCCACGAGCACACGGGCCATCTGCTCAGCCCGCTCATCGGGCGGCATCGCGATGAGGTGCGTCGTGAAGTCGATGATTTCGTGGAAGAAATGGTGATGCCGCGCCTGCTGGAAGGCGGCATCGCGCGGCTGGCCGAACACGGCGAGGCGGGCCATCGCACCCTGATCATCTCCGCCTCCATGCATCATCTTGTCGGCCCCATCGCCAGTCGCCTGACCGCCGATGGCGCGCTGGCCACCCATCCTGCCTTCGATGATCAGGGCTGCTTCACCGGTGAGACCACCGGCATCGTCACCTTCCGCGAAGGCAAGCTGGCGGCGCTGGATGCCTGGCTGGAAGATGCCAGCCAGCTCAAGCGTGCGCCGCAGGCACTGTGGGGCTACTCCGATTCCCACAACGACCTGCCGCTGCTCGAGCGAGTCGATCATCCCCACGCCACCCAGCCGGATGCGCCGCTGCGCCAGTTCGCCGAAGCGCGTGGCTGGCCGGTGGTCGACTGGCGCCAGTCGCACCTGTCCATCGAATCGGACTGAGCGTGCATGCAGCCGTCGACTGACTCCCACCTTTCCCGCGATCACAGCCCGGATGCCAGAGCCCTGCAGGCGCGCGGCGTCGCGCTGACGGCGCTGGGCGTATTGCTGATCTCGCCGGATGCGCTGTTGCTGCGTCTCGCCGATGTCGCCGATGGTCCGCTGGTGTTCTGGCGCGGCCTGCTGACGGCCATCGGCTTCGCGCTGATTCTGCTGCTCACCCAGCGCGGCGGGCCTGCCCAGCGCTTCGCCAGTGCGCTGGCGCGCATGCGTGGCTGCGGGCGCACGGGACTGTGGGTCGCGCTGCTGTTCACCGGCTCCACGTTGGGCTTCGTGCTCGCCAATCAATACACCCGCGCCGGCAATGTGCTGATCATCCTCGCCGCCAGTCCGCTGTTCGCGGCGCTGATGTCGCGGCTATGGCTGGGCGAGCGCCAGCCGCGCCATGTGTGGGGCGCGATTCTGGTCTCGCTGGCGGGCATCACGCTGCTGGTGATGGACGAGGCGGGCAGCGGCTCGCTGACCGGCAATCTGCTCGCGCTGGGCTGCAGCCTGTCACTGGCGGGCAACTTCACGCTGTGCCGCACGCGCCCGGGCCTCGACATGAGCCCGATGCTGACACTGTCGGGACTGCTGACCGCGCTGTGCGGCCTGCTGGCCTGCATATGGTTGGCAGTCTCTGGGGTAGGGGTAGGCGAGGGTGCAGCAGAGGGCCTCGAGAGCGTGCTCACCCAGCTGTGGCCCTCGCACAGCGCTGATTTCGCCCAGCGCGCCGGCTGGCTGGTGCTACTGTGTCTGGTGCTTTCGCCGCTGGGCTTCACGCTGATCCAGCGTGGTCCGCTGTATCTGCCGTCCGCCGAGGTGGCGCTGCTGATGCTGCTGGAAAGCGTGTTCGGCATCCTGTGGGTGTGGTGGGTGCTGGACGAGTCGCTGACCCTGCGCGGCTGGGTAGGCGGCGCCATGGTGCTGGGCGCGATGCTGATCAAGAGTCTGATCGACCGCCGTCTGCGTCACCTGCAGGCCACGCGTACGCCTTCTGCGGATGCGTCTGCGGGCGGCAGCTGATACAATCCCGCCCATCCCCGAGTTTATTCACTGTCAAATGACAGCCCTCTGGACGCCTCACGGCGACCGGAGCGAATAGCTCATGGCGCGAAGAAAGCCACAGGGCGACCGGAAACGACGGCGACTTCACGACGCGAGCCAGGCGCGAGCGGCACTGCCCCTGACGGCAGTGATGAAGATTGCAACAACCGTACGCCAGACTGACTCGACAGCGCCAGGATTCAGCACGCACACCACCTTCCCCAACCTGTTGCGGACGACTCGATGACAAGCAGCCTCAAACAGCAGTGGCTCTCCAACCTCCGGCCCGACATCCTGTCCGGCCTGGTGGTGGCGTTGGCCCTGATCCCCGAAGCCATCGCCTTCTCCATCATTGCCGGTGTCGACCCCAAGGTCGGCCTGTATGCCTCCTTCTCCATCGCCGTGGTGACCGCCATCGCCGGTGGCCGTCCGGGCATGATCTCCGCTGCCACCGGTGCCATGGCACTGCTGATGGTCGACCTGGTCAAGGACCACGGCCTGGAATACCTGCTGGCCGCCACCGTGCTGACCGGCGTGATCCAGATCATCTTCGGCTACTTCAAGCTCGGCTCGCTGATGCGCTTCGTGTCGCGCTCGGTGGTCACCGGCTTCGTGAATGCGCTGGCGATCCTGATCTTCATGGCCCAGCTGCCGGAGCTGACCAACGTCACCTGGCACGTCTACGCCATGACGGCGGCCGGTCTCGGCATCATCTACCTGCTGCCGCTGGTGCCGAAGGTCGGCAAGCTGCTGCCGTCGCCGCTGGTCTGCATCATCGTGCTGACCATCTTCGCGATGGTCGTCGGTCTGGATATCCGCACCGTCGGCGACATGGGCGAGCTGCCGGACAGCCTGCCGGTGTTCCTGATTCCGGACATCCCCTTCAATCTGGAAACCCTGTGGATCATCCTGCCGTACTCGCTGCCGCTGGCGGTCGTGGGTCTGCTGGAATCCCTGATGACGGCCACCCTGGTCGATGACCTGACCGATACGCCGTCCGACAAGAACCGTGAGTGCAAGGGCCAGGGCGCAGCCAACGTCGTCACCGGCTTCCTCGGCGGCATGGCGGGTTGCGCGATGATCGGCCAGACGATGATCAACGTGAAGTCCGGCGGTCGTACGCGTCTCTCCACCATGGTGGCGGGTGTCGTGCTGCTGATCCTGGTCGTGTTCCTCGGCCCGTGGGTCTCGCAGATCCCGATGGCCGCACTGGTCGCGGTGATGATCATGGTCTCCATCGGCACCTTCTCCTGGCAGTCGATCCGTGACCTCAAGACCCACCCGATGTCCACCAACATCGTCATGCTGGGCACCGTGGCCGTCGTGGTCGCGACCCACAACCTGGCGATCGGCGTGCTGGTCGGCGTGCTGCTCTCGGCGCTGTTCTTCGCCAACAAGATCGGTCAGGTGCTGCACATCGGCAGCGACATGAATGCCGATGGCCGTACTCGCGAATACCGCGTGGTCGGTCAGGTGTTCTTCGCCTCCAGCGAGCAGTTCCAGGCCGGTTTTGACCTCAAGGAGACCGTCGAGCGTGTCGTCATCGACGTCAGCCGTGCGCACTTCTGGGACATCACCGCCATCGGCGCGCTGGACACCGTGGTGGTCAAGTTCCGCCGCGAGGGTACCGAGGTCGAGGTGCGTGGCCTCAACGAAGCCAGCGCCACGCTGGTGGATCGCTTCGCGGTGCATGACAAGCCGGATGCGGTCGAGAAGCTGATGGGGCATTGATCCCATTGGCGCCACCCGCCTGAACGAGGGCGGCGGCGCCAGTAGCGTGATTGATGCGTAAAGACGGCGGGCAGTCCTTCATGGGCTGCCCGCCGTTTGCGTTGGTGGGGTCGGAAAGTGGTAATCTCGAAACAGGCGCCTGAAGCGCCACCTTGATCGTCAGCATAAGGAAGCACGCCATGAGCCAATCCTCTGCCAGTGCCCTGACAGGCCATGACAAGGTCACCGCCTGCATTGACGGCTCCGCCTTTGCCGTCTCCGTGTGTGATGCCGCCGTATGGGCAAGCCAACGTCTCTCGGCGCCGCTGAGCTTCCTGCATGTGATCGACCGCCAGGAAGGGGCGGGCGAGACCAACAGTGATCTCTCCGGCAGCATCGGGCTCGGCGCGCGCGAGCACCTGCTGGAAGAACTCGCCACCCTGGATGAGCAACGCGGGCGTATCGCCCAGGAGCAGGGCCGTTTGATGCTGGAGGCCGCCTACGAGCGCGCCGTGCAGGCGGGTATCGCGGAGCCGCGCCCACGCCAGCGCAATGGCGAGCTGGTCGAGACCCTCGCGGAGCTGGAAGACGAGATTCGTCTGCTGGTGATCGGCAAGCGCGGCGAAGGGGCGGAGCAGGCCAGCGAGCACCTGGGCAGCAATCTGGAGCGCGTGATTCGCAGCCTGCATCGTCCGGTGCTGGTGGTGCCGGGCGAGTTCAATCAGCCGACGCGGGTGCTGATCGCCTTCGATTGCAGCACCACCATCAAGCGCGCCGTCGAGGTATTGGCGGCAAGCCCGCTGCTGCAAGGCGCGGAGCTGCATCTGGTGATGGTCGGCGCGGAGTCGGTGGAACATCAGGCCCCGCTGGACGCCGCGCGCGACACCCTCACCGCGGCAGGTTTCAGCGTGCAGGCAAGCTTCAGAGCAGGGGAGGTGGAAGCCTGCCTGCGCGAATATGCCAAGGAGCACGCCATCGACATGCTGGTGATGGGCGCCTATGGCCACTCGCGCATCCGTCAGCTGCTGGTCGGCAGCACCACCACCGAGATGATTCGCAACGCCACGGTGCCGCTGCTGATCCTGCGCTGAGCCGTGTCTGAGTCGCTCAGGCGGCTCTCTGAGCATTGGCTGATGAGCGAGCTGTTCCATCATTGCCGTGACGCCGCGCTTCCGTAATCTCTTGGGCGCGGCGTCTTGCTGTCTGGCGGGTGTCTTCGTATACCGGCAGTCTTGAGTTCACGCACGTTTTCCTGCATCGCCAGCAGCACGCGTGAAACAACAGGTGTCACCACAAGAGCCACCACAAGAGCCACCACAAGAGCCACCACAAGAGCCACCACAAGAGCCACCACAAGAGCCACCACAAGAGCCACCA
>NZ_JALNTQ010000001.1:107201-467534 GCF_023161745.1 Cobetia sp. 1CM21F
CAAGAGACCTCATAACTGAAACCACAGGTTCTTCTGGTAGAGGGTAATATCCCCCGCAGGTCGCGTTGCGCCGCTCGCGCGAATCTGGAACGCTGAAGGACTGATCTCACCCTGCTTCGCCAGCGGTCTTTTCTGTATCAGCACCGCTGGCGGCATTTTTTCACTACCCAAGAAGAACAGCACAAGGACACTCTCGATGAACATCCAACGTCATGACACCAAGCCGCGCATGAGCCGCGCCGTGATCCACAACAACACCATCTACCTGTGTGGCCAGGTCGCCGGTCCGGACCATCGCTTCGGGAATATCACGGACCAGGCCAACAGCATGCTCGCGCGTGTCGATGCGCTGCTGGAAGAAGTCGGCACCGACCGCGAGCACCTGCTCTCCGCCACCGTCTATCTCAAGACAATGGACGACTTCAAGACCTTCAACGACATCTGGGACACCTGGGTACCACAAGGTCACGCCCCCGCCCGCGCCTGCGTACAAGCCGCCATGGCCAGCCCGGAACTGCTGTGTGAAATTACCGTGGTCGCCGCCGTTAAGTAACTCGCAGTATGGTTTTTCTAACCCCGCCAGAGATTTCTCTGGTGGGGTTTTATACTTTGTTGATGAGCTAAATGCAGAACTAGCTTTTTGTACATAATCTGTTACTGTTCATTTTTTTGAAAATAAGGACAGGATTTTTATGCTAGAACCTAATGGCAGGGAGATACACGAAGATTCTGCTATAAAAGAAGGTGCAGTTATTGAGAATAAAGAACTTAATAATAAGCTGTTTTTAAGGTTGGTAGCAAAAAAAGTTACATTTACAAATGTGGATTTTAGATACACTATTTTTGATTCAGTGTATTTTAGAGGTTGTTTTTTTAACGGATGTAAGTTTACTGGGTGTAAGTTTTTAAGTAGTAACTTAACTGGCTCCAGTTTTATAGATTGTGACTTTAGCTATGCTGGTTTTGAAAAAACGCAAGTTGATACTGATATATTAAGATCCGAGTTTAATGGGAAGGAAAACCTTAAGTTGAAGTTTGCACGCTCACTGCGCCTAAACTACCAGCAACTAGGAGATTCGAGTGCTGTAAATAAAGCTATTGGAGTAGAGCTTCAAGCAACTGAGATTCATTTAAGAAAAGCTTGGAGATCTAATGAGCCCTATTATAGGAAGAAATATAAAGGAATAAAACACTTAAAAGCATTTGCTGAGTGGTTTAATTTTAAATTCTTGGATCTTGTTTGGGGGAATGGAGAGTCTGCAGGGAAACTAGTTCGTAGTATGTTTTTTGTTTTATTACTTATGTCAGTGGTTCATGTTTATAATTATGGTGATGTCGACTCGATAAGTGATTATTTTCAATCGTTGCTTTTGTCAATACAAGTATTTCTGGGGGTTTTAAAGTACGATGGATATTCTGGGACATATTTGGCTTTGATTTATACAACAAGGCTTATAATGGTCGGCTTCTTTATGTCGATTGTGGTTAAAAGGTTTAATAGGCGATAATATGTATATTTATGCGTTTGGATCCATATGTCGCGGAGAAGTCGATTATTCGTCTGATATAGACATGTTAGCGATAGTCGATACTGAAAATAAACAATTCGACCCACTAGCCTACTCAATATATTCAAAAGCACGACTTCAAGAGTTGTGGTTACAAGGCAATCCATTTGCTTGGCATCTATATCTAGAGTCAAAGTTGATATTCTCAAGAGATGGTATTGATTTTGTTTCTAGTATGGGGGCTCCAAAAAAGTACTCTCATGGAATTCAGGATTGTAAGAAGTTTTATGATATATTCTTGAAGGCTAAGGAGGAGCTGCTTGGGTCTGGGTTTTCTGAAACTTTCGATCTTTCTACTATATTCTTGTCCATTAGGAATTTTGCTACTTGTTACTCTCTGCAATATTCTTCAATACCATGCTTTTCTAGAGATTCAGCATTAAATATTGGTTGTCAAAGCTTATGCATGGATTATGATGCTTATGAAATATTTAAAAGAGCAAGAATTCTGTGTACAAGAGGTGTTGGTGACCCTTTGACTGTTGCGGAAGTTGATGTTGCAAAGAAACATTTAGAAAAGATAAGTGGTTGGATGGAATCTATTCTTGGAGTGCTTTGTAAATGAAGAATTCTGAATTTTATAATAGGATTGACGCCCAGCGGAAAGCTATTAAATTGATAAATAGTTCGGGGGTATACAGTACCCCCATATATGGGTTGTCTGATAAGGCGATTGATCGATGGGCTAATGATAACGATTTATTTATCAATGACAGCTGTGTTTGTTTAATTAAAAAGATTTCAGCAAGCTTGTTCTTTTTGTCTAATAAAAGCCAAGAGCAAGTGACTGATGACTATAAGAAGCTGTCAGGTAGTGTTGATTTAATGCTTGAGGAGTTGGGTGTAAAGTTAGGTGGTTGATGTCTGTATGATGCAATGCAATTAATGATCAAGTTTATCTAGATTCTTATTACTGCTTTATACCTCACCCATTCCCGATAATCCATCCAATCGTTCTGTCTCGCTGAAGCGTGATGCTACAGCGAGATAGTATCGCGGTAAGTATGCAGTTATTTTCAGTGCTAACACATCAGTGAAATATATAACGTGCTATCGTCTTGTTTATCTTCAGACTGCGTATTATTTTCTTAATGCTTTAGAATTAATTTATTGGTATGGGTGTTGAGAGGTACTGTTTTATATTGGTAGATTAAATGTTTCATTCCTAAAGGGTAGTTATGAACTATGGAAAATAAATTTGAGGATATAACTAAGTTTTCAACAAGCAGCGAGCTAGGAAAATCTATCATCACTTTCTCCATACTTGGGTTCCTTATTGGCCTAGTTTCCTCTATGTTAGAGGTGTTGCAATGGGACCCGAGTTTCCTTATAGACTTTATCCAGGAAGGTATTGCCTTAAATCTATTTCTGTATACATGCACTATCAGTGTTGCTATGCTTTTAGTGATAGATAGTTTTTCATCAAAAAATAATAAGTTTTTTAGAGTTGTGAAATCGGGTTTGAATTCTACTTTAGATTTTGGTGTAAGTATTGGGGCTGCATCAATAGCAGTAATCCTTAGTTTTAGTTTGGGCGGGATGCTTATATTTTCTGTTTTTGATAGCGACAAATTAGAAGATGCTTTTAAATTATTGATGCTAGGTATAGGCTACTTCGTGTTATGGTATTTTGTTGTCTATAGTGGTAAATCTATTGAAAAGACGGCTACCTTGTTTCACCATTTTTTAGCTGTAGTCGGTCTATTATTAATTTTTGTTGCTTATTCCTTTCTTTCGCCAGATGTGAGTGCTTCATTTAGACTTGCATTGTTATTCGTGATTACAGTTTTGGGGATTGCTTTGGTGGTTTATTATATTCTGGAGACAATGCGTAAAAAAGATTGATGATCGTGTCACTATAGTTTTATGTTTTATGGGGTGCTTATATTGTATTTTTGAGTTTTATAATGCACTCATACCTAACCCACTCTCGATAAAATCCGTCCAGTCGTTCTGTCTCGCTGAGGTGTGATGCTTCAGCGAGGCGTTCGCGCGCGTCCAGGGGCAGCATGGCGATGCGGGCGTCGAGGTCGTGGGCGTGGCGGGGGTTGCGGTATTCGAGGTCCAGCCCGAGCGGGGCGGTGGCGAGGCCGACGAGCACATGGCCGTGGCGGTGGGCGATGGAGACGTAGAAGCCTGCCGGTAGCGCAGGGTGGTGGGGCGCCTGGCCACGCGGCGACCAGTCGGCCAGTGGCAGCACAATGCCTTGGGCAGCGGCGAGTTCGCCGAGCAGAAGGCGGGCGAGGTGTGATTCGGCTTCTCGTTGCTGGCGACGGCGGGCCTTGGCAGATGACACGGGGGTGTCCGCGTTATCCACATCCGGCTGGCGTGCGCACAGCGAGCGACGGCTGGAGGCTTCAGTCGAGGAGTTGATAGAGGGAGCATCCGAATCAGCACAGGATGCTGGCAGCACACATGCCTCGGCCAGCCACAGGCGGGCTGGCCGAGAGGATGATGCAGAGCAGAGATGCGGCAAGGCGCAGGCAGCGCAGCCAGACGCAGACGCCAGTGAAGCGGCGAGGGCGTGGGGATCATGCGAGATCAGCGGCTCGGTGCTTGGCGGCTCGACACTCAGCGGCTCGGCACTCAGCGGCTCAAGGCTTGGCGAACCACTGCCCAGCGAATCAGTGTTCAGCGAACCAGAGCTCAGCGAAGCGGAGCCATCCGCTGCAGCACGCCCAAGCACCACACAACGATAGGCGGGGTGATCGGTCGGGCGCGTCGCTGGCTCGCCTGCCGAGTTATCCTCAACCGGCTCACTTGTCTCGCTCACGCCACTGCCTTGCCTGGCCGTCATCAGTGCGGCTCAGTTCTTCGGATGCAGGATCACCAGATCCCCACGCAACGCGACGCCCGCGACGATATTGCCCGCATGGCACTCGTACTTCTCGCTGCTGGAGTAGGACACCTTGTCATAGTCGCTGCGGATGTTGATGACCGCATTGGCCCCATATTCGCGCGCCTTTTCCTGCAACTCACGCAGCGCCGACAGGAACACCCAGCGACAGGCTTCCGCATCGCTCTTGTTGGTGGCGTTGGTCTTCGGGTTCACCCGTGCCCAGCCGCGCTTCTCGATCCGCTCGTAGGGCTGCTTGTCACCGAAGAAGAAGGCCACGTCCTTGCCCAGTCGCTGACTGGCCGCGGTGCTGGCCATCACCGGCATGATCGGCAGGAAGTGCTGCGTGTCCCGCGCCACCGCCGGGGCGGAGGCCACAAGCCCCGCAGAGCCGAGCAGCAGCGCGGATACCAGTGTCAGCACACGCGAGGCGCGACCCGAGCGGGCGCGCGTGGCAGGTGCCGCGGAACGTTTCGAGGATGCGAGCGACTGAGCAGAACATGACGCCATCTGAGACCTCTCCTAACAGGGTGATTGACTGGCGCGACGCCAGTGAATATCGCCGTCAGCCAGCCAGGGGCGTGAGCCAATCACACCATAGACCATGCAGCGGGCGCGTATCTTGCGCCAGATCCGACCCGCTGCAAAGTCGTACGATGGCGACACCCTGCAAAGGCGTCAGCGCGAAGCACGGTGACTGGCGCCAGATCAGATTGCCAGTGACTCACTCACCCTGCCAGCGACGCAGAATCAGCGAGGTATTGATGCCACCGAAGGCGAAGTTGTTGCTCATCACGGTGTCCGTCTCGATCTCGCGGCCTGCGCCGGTGAGGTAGTCGAGCTGCGCACAGCGCGGGTCGAGACTGGTGAGATTGGCGGTGCCGTGGAACCAGCCCTCGCGCATCATCTCGATGGCGATCCAGGCCTCCAGCGCGCCACAGGCACCCAGGGTATGGCCGGTGTAACTCTTGAAGGCGCTGATCGGCGTGGAATCACCGAACACCGCATGGGTGGCGTGGCTCTCGGCGATATCGCCGCGCTCGGTGGCGGTGCCATGGGCGCTGACATAGCCGATCTCTGAGGCCTCGACACCGGCATCCTCCAGCGCCATGCGCATCGCGGCTTCCATCATGTTGGCGTCCGGCTGGGTGACGTGACGGCCATCGGAGTTGGTGCCGAAGCCGAGAATCTCGGCGTGGATGGTCGCGCCGCGCGCCAGGGCGTGCTCCAGCTCTTCCAGAATCAGCGTGCCGGCGCCTTCGCCGATCACCAGGCCATCACGTTCGGCATCGAAGGGCCGCGGCGAGAGGTCCGGGCGCTCATTGCAGGTACTGGTGGCGAACAGGGTATCGAACACGGCGGCATCGGCGGCGGACAGCTCCTCGCAGCCACCGGCGACCATCGCGGTCTGGCGGCCGAAGCGGATCGCCTCATAGGCGTAACCGATGCCCTGACTGCCGGAGGTGCAGGCGCTGGAGGTGGTGTGAATCCGCCCCTTGATGCCGAGAAACACACCGATATTGACCGGCGCGGTGTGCGCCATCATGCGGATATAGGAATTGGCGCTGAGCCCGTCGGTGGAGTGGTTGATCAGCATGTTGCCGAAGTCGGCCACCGCATCCGGCTCACCGGCCGAGGCGCCGTAGGCGATGCCCATCTGGCCGCTCTCCTTGAGCGGGCTGTCACTCAGGCCAGCCGCTTCCAGCGCCAGCTCGCTGGAGCGGGTCGCCAGCTGTGCCACACGCCCCATGCTGCGCAGCGCGCGCCGGTTGTAGTGTTTCGGCAGCTCGAAATCGTTGACCGGCGCGCCGAGGCGGGTGTTGAGACCGTCGTACTTGTCCCAGTCCTCGATATAGCGGATGCCGGTGCGCCCGGCGGCCAGGTTGGCGCGCAGGGTCGGCCAGTCATTGCCGATGGGCGAGAAGCCATGCATGCCGGTGACCACGACACGTCTGCCGCGCAGTGCGTGAGAGGAAGTCGTCATCAGAACATCCCCCCGTTCACCGCGATGGTCTGGCGGGTGATGTAGCCGGCGTCCTTCGAGCACAGGAAGGCCACGGTGGCGGCGACTTCCTCGGCTTCCCCCGCGCGGCGCATGGGGATCATCTTCAGCGCCTCTTCCATCTCGACGCCTTCGGTCATCTCGGTGGCGATGACGCCCGGTGCGACGGCATTGACGGTGATGCGGCGCTTGGCCAGCTCCACCGCCAGCGCCTTGACCGCGCCGATCAGCCCCGCCTTGGCGGCGGAATAGTTGACCTGACCCCGATTGCCCATCATGCCCGACACCGAGGACATCACGATGATGCGCCCCGGCTTGCGGCGGCGTACCAGCGGCATGCTAAGCGGCTTGATGACGTTGTAGAAGCCATCGAGGTTGGTGCGGATCACGCTGTCCCAGTCTTCATCGGTGAGCGCCGGGAAGGCGTTGTCGGCATGGATACCGGCATTGCAGATCACCCCGTAGTAGCAGCCGTGGGCCTCGATATCGGCTTCCAGCGCGCTGCGTGCGGCCTCTCGGTCGGCGACATCGAAGCTCAGGATGCGCGATTCGCCGCCCAGGGCGCTGATCTCACGCGCGACCTCCTCGGCGGCGTCGCGGCGCGAGCGGCAATGCAGCACCAGGTTGTAGCCTTCGCGGGCCAGGCGCAGCGCGATGGCGCGGCCGATGCCACGGCTGGAGCCGGTGACCAGAATCCACTCGCGTGCTTCAGGGGCGGCGGTGGCAGTTTCAGTAGCGGGGGGTGTGACAGACATCAGACATTACCTTGCGATGAGGCACCGGCAGCATCCTGCTGTCCGGGTGAGGATTCTTGTGTGGTCTCTTGCGTAGACGCCGCGGAGGGCAGCGCCTCAGGCGCCGGCTCGAAGACATTGACGCCGGCACGCGCGACAGTGGCGCCGTGCTCGTCGCTGATGGTGGCCTCGAAGGCACCCAGACCGTTGTCGGCGCGATAGTCGAGCTGAACATGAATCTGCCAGCGACAGTCGCAGGAAAAGGCGGCGACTTCGCTCTCATAACGGCGACTCCCGAGCAGAAAGCCGACCCGTGGCGGCTGGCCGCTGCGCGCGGCCTGCAGGCCCGACCAGGCGGCGATGGCCTGCGCCATCCATTCAAGCCCGACCCAGGCGGGAATCACGGCCAGGCCGTCGGCGTCCTGCTCGGCGAACAGGTTGTCTGGCGTCGGGGTGATGTCGGCGCTCAGCGAATGCTCGTCACAGCGCAGCACGCTATCCAGCAGGCACATGCCGGCATCATGGGGCACATAGGGGCCGATGGCGCAGGGCATGGCGGGATAGCGCGCCTCACGGGGCTGCACCTCAGCGCCAGCAGGGGAAACTGAGTCGGTGCTCGGGGTCAGCATGCAGAGGACTCCGGGTCGGTAGTGTGGCGCTCCAGCACCAGCGAGATATTGTTGCCGCCGAAGGCGAAGGCATTGCTCATCACCCGCAGCGGCGGGGTCTCGGGGCGGTCACGATAGACGATGTTGAGCGCAGGCAGCGTCGGGTCCAGCGCCTCACGCGGCGTGGCATGCGGCGGCAGGCGGCCATGTTCCAGCGCCAGCCAGCAGAAGGCGGCTTCCAGCGCCCCGCAGGCGCCCAGCGTATGGCCGGTGAGGGCCTTGGTCGAGCTGACGGCGGGCAGACGAGGCTCGTCGGTATCAGAACCGGCATCAGAACCGCTGTCAGAGTCGGCATCTGCACCGAACAGGCGGCTGATGGCGAGGCTTTCCATCGCGTCATTCAGCGGCGTGGCGGTGCCGTGCAGGTTGATGTAATCGATCTCGCCGGGGGTGCGTCCGGCACTGGCGAGCGCGCCGCGCATGGCGGCCTCGGCGCCGCTGCCATCGGGGCAGGGCGCGGAAATATGGTGGGCATCGCTGGATTCGCCGACGCCGGTCAGCTGTACGCCGCCGCGCTCCGGCGTGACCACGAACAGCACCGCGGCCTCGCCCAGATTGATGCCATCGCGCTCGGCCCCCAGCGGCAGGCTCTCCTTGCGGCTGACGGCCTCCAGGCTCATGAAGCCTTTCACCGTCATGTGGCACAGGCTGTCGGCGCCACCGGCGATCACCGCATCGCACTGACCGGAGGCCAGCAGGCGGCGTGCGCTGGCCAGGGCCTTGGCGCTGGAGGTGCAGGCGGTGGACAGGGTGTAGACCGGCCCACGCGCGCCGCTCAGCCAGGCGACACACTCGGCGGGCGCGCCCAGTTCCTGACGACGATATTCAAAGCTTTGCGGCCAGCTGTCGGCGCTCGGCGTGCCCTGGGCGACGGCGGCGCGCTGGGCGTCCATCGCGGCTTCCGTCTCGCCGATGCCGGAGGTGCTGGTGCCGAGCACCACGCCGATGCGCTCCGGCGCGATGCCCTGGCGCTTGAGGGCTTCAAGCTCCGGTGCCAGCTGCTCAAGCGCGGTGGCCAGCAGGCGGTTGTTGCGTGAGCGCAGCGGGGCCGGCCAATCGCTGTCATCCACCAGTCGCGCGGTGACGCGCCCCAGTGACAGCGGCGTGCCGGGGCTGAAGTCATCACTGACACGCAGGCCACGGCTGGCGCTGAACAGCGCACTGCTGATCAGGCCGTGGTCTGCGCCCAGCGGGCAGACGATGCCGGGGCGTGACAGGCGACAGGCGTTGCCAGTGTCGCGGCCCTGGGGGGTAGCGGTGGCCACGGTTGCAACAGATTCAGTCATGCGCGAGAGCTTCCGGTGAGTCGTCAGGATCGTTCTGTGTGCTGGGCCGCTGCCAGCGGTTCCAGCGTCAGCTGCATGTCGGCTGCTGGGTCGCGCAGGGTCACGCGGCCGCTGGCATCGCGGGTCAGCTCGGCGATGGTCACACCATCTTGCGTGATGATGCGCTGCGCGGGCTGGCGGCGTTGCTGCCAGTCGCCGCGTTGTACCAGCTGCCAGCCTGTGTTCGCAAAGGCGGCATCGATCGCGGCCTGCGGCCAGTGCACCCAGGCGATACGCCGCGCCAGCCAGTCGGCGCTGAAGGGCAGCTTCTCGAGCACCTCGGGGCGTGCCTTCTCGAAACGGCTGCCGTCGGCGTCATGCACCAGCGTCAGCAGGCGTTGGCCCTGCACGCTGAGCATGACCAGCCGCATGGCCTCGGGCGATTGGCGCAGTACGCCGATGAGAGGCGGCAGGTTGTGCTCCTGCGCACCCTCGCCAGCCTCGGCACTGGCATCGACACTTTCATCGGCATCGACATCGACAGTCCGTTTTGCGTTGTCATCACTCTCTATACGCGCCACACGCAGAATCAGACGTTGGGTGCTGGTCTGCTCGAGACTCGCAAGCGCCGGCATCGGGCTGGCAGCCTCCAGCGGCTGTGGGGCAAGCAGGCTGCAGCCGCTCAACAGCAGCGTGGCGGCCACGGCGAGGCTGGCCAGCCCTGCTGAACGCAGCCCGACTGTGTGCAGCCCAGTAGAGCGCAGCCCTGTGGAAACAACGTGAGAGGCGAAAGACATGTTTTTCATGACGCTACTTTACCTGTTCTCGCCGACGCTTGCTGCGCGGCCGAAGGCGCTGAGGCCAGCGAGCGAATCGCTTTCCTGCACCGCGTCTGGCGCGAGTGTCTGCTCGGGCGCGGTCAGTCTGGCAAGGGCCGTCAGGCGGCGGCGACTGGCACTGACGAAGGGGTTGGCCGTGTCCCAGGCGTAACCGGCGAGCACCGCGCTGATCATCTGGCGAATCCGCGCATGCGGCTCAGGATGATAGATGATGTCGGTCAGGCGGCTGTCGTACCAGGCGGTGACGAATTCGCGGAAGACCTCGATGCCACGGCGCAGCGGCTGCTCGTATTCGCTGGCCCAGTCGGGGCGCTGCTCATCGCGGGTCGCGGTAAGTTCACGCGCGACCAGCGGCGCGGCACGCAGCGCCGATTCCAGCGCGATGGTCACGCCGGAGGAGAACACCGGGTCCAGAAATTCTCCGGCATTGCCGAGCAGCGCATAGCCCGGGCCATGCAGGCGACTGACATCGGCGCTGTAACCGCCCAGCGACTGCACGGCGTTGGCCGGTCGAGCATCACGCAGCAGCTCCGCCAGGCGCGGTTCTTCCATCACCCACTGCCACAGGCGTGTCTGCGCATCGTCCTCGGCGCCAGGCTCGATCAGCTCGCGCGGGCCGACCACGCCCAGCGAGGCGCGGCCATTGGCGAAGGGAATCAGCCAGTACCAGACATCGGGATGCGTCGGATGCGAGGCGATCAGGATATTGTCGCGGCGATAACCCTCGGCGGGCGGCGCGAGGTCGGCGATGCCATCGTGGACATGGCCGAACAGCGCCATGCGCGGCTCCAGACGCGGGTCACGCTCAAGCGATTCGAGCCGCGCCAGCACGCGGCCATAGCCGCTGGCATCCAGCACGAAGGCGGCCTCCAGCTCGCGGCCATCCGCCAGCGTGAGACGTGGCCCCTGCGCATGGCCGGTGACGTCGCTCTGCGCGGGGCGGGCGGGAGTGAAACCCGTGACCGTGACGCCGAATTCGACCTCGGCACCTGCCGCCCGCGCGCCCTCGATCAGACGCTGATCAAAGTCGGCGCGCTCTACCTGCCAGGTGGTGCCGGGGCCGTCACTGAACTTGTCGCGGAAGTCGATCACGCGATGCTCGCCGCGGCGGGTGAAGGCCGCACCGGTCTTGCGCTGATAGCCACCGGCGGCCGCGGCCTCCATCAAGCCGCAGGCCTCCAGATGCTGCATGCAACGTGGCAGCAGGCTCTCGCCGATGGAGAAGCGCGGGAAGTGGCTGCGCTCCAGTACGCGCACCGCATGGCCCGCGCGTGCCAGCCACGCCGCCGCCGCCGCACCGGCGGGTCCGGCGCCGATGATGATGACTTCCTTGCGTGGTGGGTTGTTGCTGCGATCTGCCGATTCCATGGCATCGTCCCCTGTCGTTGTCGTTATGTGTACATGTTGCGCTGCGTTCCCTGCGGCTTGCTTGCCTCTCGCTTGCCTCTCGCTTATGGCCCGAATCAACTGCGCGCGAAGGGCACCAGGCACCAGGTGGCGCTCAGCCCCAGCAGGCAGGCCAGCCCCAGTGCCGCCAGTGCCGGTGTCTGACTGAAGCTCAACAACCCAAAGGCTAGCAGGCTGGAGGCGCACGACAGCGAAATCGCCAGCAGGCTGGCCTGCGATGCACGGCTGGCGCTGGTCTGTGCTTTGCCTTGTTCGGCTTTTTCATTCGCGCTGCGCGTGGGATTACTTTTCTCTGCGCTGCGCGCGGGATGCTCGGCACAGAAGATGCCAGCATCGAGGCCAATTCCGAGGACCAGCAACAGGCCCAGCAGGTGGAAGAGGTTGAGGCCGACGCCTGCCAGCGTCAGGGCCGCCAGCGTCAGCACCAGTCCGCCCAGCGGCGGCAGCAGGGCTCGCCAGGTGTTGCGGCGATAGCGCAGCGCCAGCAGCAGGCTGATCAAGACCACCGCGCCGCCGACCAGCCAGGCCATCTCGCTGCGAATCCTGCCCAGCGTCGTCGAGAGCCTGGCGACCTGATCGACATACTCGAGGCTGTCGTCATCCGCGGCGAGGCGCGCAAGCGCTGCGCTGTCCTCAGCCGTGACATCGCCGAAGCGCACGATGCCGATGGCGGCGCTGCGTGAGTCGAGCCACAGTCGCTGGCCCATCTCACCGGCGGGCAGCGCGACCCAATCGGCCGGGCGCAGCGGGTGGGCGTCTGCGATGGCCTGCTCGGCACGCGTGACCAGCTCGGGTGGCAGGCCTGCGGTGCTCAGCACCTGGGGCAGCAGGGTGCGGGTGCGCTCACGCATGGCGCCGAGATTGGCCTGCTGCTGTTCAAGCGTCGGCAGTTGCTGAGCGAGGCTCGCCCAGTGGCCCAGCTGCTGTTGTGCATTCAGCTGCTGGAAGGTGCCTTCCAGCGCATGCAGGCGCGTGAGCAGGGCGGCGTCAGTCTCGGCCTGCACGATCAGGTAGCGCAGGCCGTCCGGTTCGGCGAGCAGGCGCTGGACCTCACGTTGCTCATTGATCAGAGACGCAGGCGAGGGGTTGAGCTGCGTGAGGCGGTCATCACTGCGCAGTCCGTAGAGGCTGGCCAGCGCGGCCAGCAGCAGCAGGCCCAGTGCCTGCCAGCTGCGCTTGCCGGGGATGGCGCGCGCCAGCCAGTGTGCGGCGCGGGCGGCGGGGGAGTCCACGCGGGTGGCCTGTGTCGGCAGTGGCAGTTGCGGTAGCCACAGGCGCACGCTCAGCCAGGCACCGATCAAGCCGAGCGCCGCGAACATGCCCATCTGGCGCAGGCCGGGCATCGGCGTCAGGGTGATGGCCAGATAGGCGGCGAGGCTGGAACACAGTCCCAGCGTCAGGCCCGGCCACAGCGCGGCGAGCCCGCCGCGGCCCTTCGTTGTCGTCAGACGGCGCATGCACTCCAGATGCAGCACGTAATCGATGGAGATGCCGATCAGGCTGGCGCCGAAGGCCAGCGTCAGCACATGCAGGCTGCCGAAGGCCCACCAGGTCAGCGGCAGCGCGAACAGCACGCCGGTGGCCACCGGCACCAGCAGCAAGGGCAGCCGCCGTGGGGTGCGGAACACCGCCCACAGCAACAGCAGCACGCCGATCAGCGAGCCGAGCCCGATGGTCGACATCTCCTGTTTGGCCTGCTGCGCGCCGTTGCTGGCATGGAAGACCAGCCCGGAGCGCAGCAGCTGGACGTCGGGATAGTCGGCCTTCACGCCATCCACGGCCTGCTCCAGCGCCTGCTGATCACTCATCGCGTAGGCGCTGCCCGTGAGGGTGGCACTGATCAGCCGATAACCGTTGCCAGGCTGATCGCTGCCCTTTCCGTCGCTGTGCTGTTCGTCACTGTGCTGTTTATCACTGTCCTGTTCGTCACGGTCTGAGCCAGCGGAAGCCGGCGCGCGCAGCAACAGCTGGCCGCCGGACAGCGACAGGTTGGCTGGCGTCAGCCAGCTCTGCCAGGCGCCGGCGAGGCCGAAGGGGTCACGGATCAGGTCGCGCTGGCCGCCGGGCTGGAACAGCTGCCTGAGGGCGCGCGCCTGCCAGTCATCGTCACTCAGACCTGCAAGCGACGGGGCGATCAGCGCCGGCTGGACCTCTGCCGGCAGGCGCAGGCTTTCGAGACTCTTGCCGTCATCCAGCCTCGCGATGGGCGCGAGCGCCTGACGCAGCGCCTGGGCGGCGGCGTCACGCTGCTTGCGTGCGGCGGCGCTGGCATCGTCTGCGCCGACCAGAATCACCAGCCGGTTGGCGGTGTCATCCAGCGATTCGGCGCGCGCCGCCAACGGGCTGCGCTCCTGCTGTGGCAGCATGGCGGTGATGCGGGTGTCGATCGCCCCGCGCCATGGGCTCTGCGGGGCGATCTTCGCGGCCAGCAGCAGGGCGCACAGCAGCAGGGCGGCGGCCCACAGCCAGCGCCAGACGGCGCGATCCAGCCCCTTGCGCGGCTCACGGCTGGGCGATGTCATCGCTCGCAGTGACCGCCAGCGGTGAGCGCCAGCTCAAGGCGGTCACCGTCGCCGCTGTCGAGATTCACGTGTTCCAGCCAGCTGCCACCGTCGATCTCGAGGCGCTCGATGGCCTCGGCGAGGCGAGCATCGTTGGGCGTCAGGCTGGCCTGCCAGTCATCCGGCGTGCCCGTCAACGTCAGGGAGAAGTGCTCCTCGAGCGCCTGCCAGTCGCCGTGGAAGAAGCTGATCAGCAGCTCCGCCATCGCCTGCTGGTCGGCCGGCAGCGGCTCGCCATTCGGGCCTTGGCTGGCATCGGGGCGCATCTCGAGACGGTCTTCAATCGGCGAAGTGGTTTCCCACACCAGGCCTGCGGGTGCGTTCGGGTCACCGATCAGACGGAAGTGACCCCGGCTCTCGAGCTCTGCACCGACATCCTCGAGCCAGCGCGTCTGCTGAAAATCACCGCAGACTGGGGCGGTGCGCGCCAGCTGTTGCGTCAGGGCGCGGGCGTCGAATCTGGCGGCGCTGGTCTTGGGAGCACTGGTCTCTGAGGCACTGGTCTCGGATGCGCTGGCCCAGGGGGCACCGGCAGTCAGCAGCAGGGCAGTGGCGGCAATGGCAAGGCGCGAAGTCATCACGGCGTTCCTTGTGTTTCTGAAGGGGAGGCAGGCGAATCACTGGTGTGTGTCAGCGCTTGTTCGGCCTGCCAGGCGGCCAGCCGCTCGCTGAGCGCGGCGGGCGAGGCCAGCAGCATCTCGCCATCTTCCAACCCGACCGCGACCTGCACGCTGTAGCCACGGGTCAGGCGCTTGCCGCTCTCGACATCGCGGATCACGTAGTCGAGCTTGAGGCGGTTTTCCCACTCGCGCAGCCGCGCGGTGACGGCGATGCGCTGACCGAAGCGCGCCGGGCCGGCATAGCGCAGGCGCAGGTCGATCACCGGCCAGGCGTAGCCGGAATCGCGCATCTGCGGGTAGTTGTAGTCGAGCATGTCGAGCAGCTTGCAGCGGGCGATCTCGAGATAGCGCACGTAATGGCCGTGCCAGGCGACTTCCATCATGTCGACGTCGTGGAAGGGCACTTCCATCTCTACCGTGGCGGTCGGCATCGGGGTGTCTGTGGGCTGATTCATGGCGTTTTTCTTGCTCAAGGCTGCCTCGCTCATGGCTTTTTCCTCGCTCAAGGCTGTCCGCTCGCTCATGCGTGGGCCTCGTCGGCGCTCAGGGCCCAATGGCGCTCACGGATGCGCGCACATAGCAGGCGCAGGTCGGCTTCCAGGCCGCGATCTTCCTCGAGGGGCGCGATGTCTTCACGCAGTTCACGGGTGAAGGCGGCCAGTCTGGGCGGCGTGGCGGCTTGCCCCGTGATGTCGGCGCGCTGCTCGCTGCCCTGCACGGCGGCGTGCAGGGTGGCGGCGGCAACCTGTTCCACCAGTGTCAGCACGCGTAGCGCATCCCGCGCGGCGATGGTGCCCATGCTGACCTTGTCCTGATTGTGGCACTCGGTGGAACGCGAGAAGACGCTGGCGGGCATGGTCAGCTTGAGGGCTTCCGCCGTCCAGGCCGAGGCGCCGATCTGTACCGCCTTGTAGCCATGATTGAGCGGCGCGCGCTCAGGCGTGGCACCGCTGAGGTTGCTGGGCAGGCCACGGTTGTAGCGGCTGTCGACCAGCAGTGCCAGCTGGCGGTCGAGCAGGTCGGCCAGGTTGGCGACCGCCGTCTTGAGGCTGTCCATCACCATCGCCACATGGCCACCGTAGAAGTGGCCGCCGTGAAGAATCTTGCCTGCCTCGACATCGATCAGCGGATTGTCGTTGGCGCTGTTGAGCTCGGTCTCCAGGAAGCTGCGCCACCAGCTGAGGCTGTCCTCGACCACGCCGATGACGTGGGGCGCGCAGCGCGTCGAGTAGCGGTCCTGCAGGCGCGGCGAGTTGATCGGCGTAGCATCGACTTCCGGCGCCGCCGGGTGGGCCAGATCATCGCGCAGCCACTGGGCCACGCGGGCTTGACCGGGATGTGGCTTGGCGGCGAACAGATCGGCATCGAAGTGGTAGGGGTTGCCTTCCAGCGCCTGCACGCTGAGCGCGGTGATGCGCGCGCTCAGGCGGCTGAGGTAGGTGGTGCGGCCGTAGGCCAGCGCGGCGAGGGCCGTCATCACGGCGGTGCCGTTCATCAGCGCCAGACCTTCCTTGGGGCGCAGCACATAGGGTGTCAGGCCGTGTGCCGCGAAGACCTCCGCCGTCGGGCGCAGCGCGTGGGGCTGGCCTGCGCCGGGGCGCACCCAGACCTCACGCTCGCCACACAGCACGGCGGCCACATAGGACAGCGGGGTGAGGTCGCCGCTGGCACCCACCGAGCCTTCCTCGGGAATGCGCGGCAGGATGTCGTGATTGAGCAGCCATACGAGGCGCTCCAGCAGCGCCATGCTGACCCCGGAGACACCACGGCACAGCGAGACGAGGCGCACCATCACCACCGCGCGGCTGCTGACCACATCCAGGTCCGCGCCCATGCCACAGCCGTGGAAGGTATAGAGGTGGCGCGGCAGGGCTTCGAGGTCCTCTGCCCCCTGCACGGCACGCGTCACGGAATCGCCGTAACCGGTGGTGACGCCGTAGACCACGCCTTCCTCTTCCAGCAGGCGTTCCAGCAGGGCCGGGCCGGCCTCGATACGGGCGCGGAAGGCGGCATCCGGGGTCAGGCGCACCTCACGGCGGCCTTCGGCGACATCGATCAACTGCTCGAGGGTGATATCACTGCCGTCGAGAATCAGGGCGGAGGAAGAGGTGGCGGGCTGTGACATGACGAGGTACCTGGCGAAGAGAGAAGCGTGAAAAAGCGCTGAACGTGAAGACCGAACAAGGTGAAGGCCGCAGAGCCGGGCGCGAAGCAGCGTTGTCGCAGGCCCGGCGCGGCTCAGACGTCCTGTTTCGGAGCCGACGCGCTGTCTGGATTCGACGTGCTGTCAGGCGCCTGATGCCAGAAGTCGAAGAAGTTGAACCACTGCAGCGGATGGCGCTTCACGCGTGCTTCCAGGTGACGGGCATGGCGCTGCATGGCCTGCTGGATCCACGCCTCGCGACCGCTGCGCTTGACGGCGCGGCTGTCATCGAAGGGCGCGAAATCGACCCGGAAACGCGGATGGGCGCCGCCCTGTTCGCGAATGCAGCTCAGGGTATAGACGTGACAGCGCAGCAGCGCGGCCAGCATGAAGGGCCCCTGCGGGAAGGGCGCGGGCTGATCGATGAAATCACAGTGCAGCACGCGCGGTGAGGCAGCGGCACTGGCCGGCGACGCGGGTCTGCTGCCTTTTGCCATGTTGGCTTCGACCGAGTTGGCTTCGACCGAGTTGGCTTCTGCCTTGGCATCGTCGACGGTGGGCGGAATCGGCACGCGGTCGGCGGCGATAACCACGAAGCCGCCGCGATTGACGCGATCGCCCAGCGCCATGGCGGTGGCGGGCGTGATCTCGCTGACCTCGATCATCTGCGGCGGCTTGCGGCCGGTGGCCTGCTCCAGCAGCTGATTGAACTTCTCGGCGTGGCGCGTGTGCACCAGCGCACACAGGTCGATGTCGTGGCGCTCGCCGATGGCATTGATCACATCCAGATTGCCGTGGTGAGCGACGAGGATGATGCCGCCCTCGCCACGCAGCGCGGCGTCGCGCAGGTCTTCCGGGCCGGTGCCGGTCAGCGAGGACAGCGGAATCTCGCCACTCCAGGCCGAGACCTTGTCCATGATCGCCTCACCGAACTGCATGAAGTGGGCGAAGCTTCTCGTCCACAGACGTACGCCGCCGAGATCTGGCTCAAGGCGCTTGAGGAAGTCGAAGGAGGCGCGCCGCGCCACCCCGCGCAGCAGGAAGTACCACACCAGCACCGGAAACAGCGCGATGCGAAACGGCCAGGCGCCGAGGCGACGACGAATCGTCACCATCAGGCGCATGCCAGTGGTGGAGCCTGTTTCTGACAGGCGTGCCCAATGGGTCATTCGTGTTTCCCCTTCGCGTCGTCAGGCTGCGAGGGGCGACTGACATGAGTGGATGGCGACTTGCGATTGCGTCCCGACAGCGTGCGCCAGGCAAGTTTCGGTGAGCGCAGCAGCATGCCGAGGAACAGTCGCGTATGCATGGCGCTGATCAACAGGTTGTCGTGACCGGGGCGGAAGTGGCTGACGCCTCCGGTGGGATAGCTGACATGCACCGGCAGATTGGCGACCTCGCCATCGGCCCAGTACCAGCGCACCAGCACCTCGGTGTCGAAGGACATGCGATCGCCACAGTCATGACGCGCCAGCAGTCGGTTGGTGGCGGCCAGCGGGTAGAGGCGCACGCCGCACATGGTGTCGCGGATGGCCAGCGACAGGGTGTTGATCCACACCCAGATGTGCGAGGCGTAGCGGCCATAGAAGCGGATGCGCGGCACGCTGGCGTCGTATTGCGGATAGCCGATCTGCAGGCAGTCGGGATTTTCCTGCATGCCGTTGAGGAAGGCGGGCAGATCGCCGACATCGTGCTGCCCATCGGCGTCCACCTGCAGGGCATGGGTGAAGCCGAGCTGCTCGGCGGCCTGCAGGCCGCTGCGTACGGCAGCGCCCTTGCCGCCGTTCTGCTCGCGACGCACCAGATGATGACCCTCGGCCGCCAGCTGATCCAGCACCGCGGCGCAGGGCGCGCTGCAGCCATCATCCACCAGCACGATGGGCAGCCCGAGCGGTGCCAGACCCGCACACACGCCGGCGATGGTGGCGGGGTGATCGTAGACCGGAATCACCACGCAGGCGCGCAGTGGCGACTCGCTGACGGGGGGAGAGGATGTGTGGCCGGTCATCGGCGCCTGGGGCTGGCTCATGACGCCTCCGGTGTGGGTGTCGTCTGGGGTGAACTAAGTGGCGAACTGAGTGGCGAACTGAGAGGTGCGCTATCGGTATCAGCACCGTAGCGCAAGCGGCCACTGGCATGCAGGCCCGCGCGGGATTCCAGGCGGAAGTCGACGCGCAGGCCGTGGCTGTCGGCGACCAGTGTCGCGGCCAGCGAGAAGCGCATGCCCGGCAGCAACAGGTTGGAGAACTTGATGCGCTCCAGACGCTGAAAACGGCTTTCCTGCACGCCGACACCCGCCAGGCGCAGGCGGCGACCGAGATCGCGAGCCCACTTGAGCATCACCACGCCGGGCACCAGTGGCTGGGCGGCGAAATGACCCTCGAGGTAGCACAGGCTGTCGGGCACCTCGGCTTCCAGCGTCAGCTGCTGCGGGCCGCTGGAGGTCTCGCCCAGCCAGCGTGGCAGACGATGATCGTCGAGATCGGCAAACAGTCGCGCGACGGAGTCCGCCGTGAACTTGCCCTGGGCATTCAGCGGCAGGCGCGTGACGAAGCGCCAGTAGCGCGGCAGGGCGATGCGCTCGAAGCCCGGCATCAGTGCACGGCGCAGACGCGCGATCAGGTCGCGGCGGCTGGCGTGGTCCTGTGGCAGCACGCTCTCGTCCATCACCACCACTGCGCCCAGGCGATGATCGCGAGTGGGCATCGGCAGGCAACGTACCTCCAGCACCTCTTCCTGCTCGTTCAGGCAGCGCTCCACCGCGCTCAACGAGACCCGCTTGCCGGCCAGCTTGACCAGCCGATCACTGCGCCCCAGCAGCTGAAAGCGTGGCGCTGCGTGCTGCTCGCCTTGCGACGGCGGCTCAGCCGCCAGCGGCGCGGCGTTGTCGGCCTGCTGCCACCACTCGTTCGGCTGCTCCAGAAACGGTGAGCGCACGGCGAAGGCGGGCGAGAAGCGGAGCTCGACCTCCGGCAGCGGTGTCCAGTGGGGCGTCTCGTGCTGGCGGCGATGCGCGATGCCGCCCGTCTCGGTACTGCCGTAGATCTCGATCACCGGCGCCTGCAGGCAGTTCTCGGCGTGGCGGGCGGCCTCGGCCGGCAGCGGGGCACCTGAAGAGAAGACTCGCAACACCTGAGCCTGGCCTGCCACGCGGCTCTCGTCACTGACCTTTGGCAGGCGCGCCAGCTGGGCCGGCGAGCTGACCAGCTGGCAGCGATGCCCGAGGCCGGACAGCTGCGCGATGGCGGCGGCCAGCTGCTCCGGGTAGTGGCAGGCTTCGCTGAGAAACGGCACCCCTTCGCTGAGCGGGCGCAGCAGCGACACCAACAGACCGTAGATGTGCTGGTGACTGACCTGGCTGAGGCTGACGGTGCCTGTGCTTGGCTCAGACGCTGAGTCAGTGCTTGAAGCGTCCGTCGCCAGCGGCCACAGCGTGCGATGCACGGCCAGTTCGGCCTCGAGCTGATCGAAGCGCTTGGCGATGCGCAGCGGCTCGCCGGTGGAGCCGGAGGTGCAGAGCTCCAGCGCGAGACGCGCGTCGTCCGGGTTGATCTCGAACGGTGCGTTCGGTGCTGCGGTAGAGCCGGTATAGCTGACAGTGCCGAGAGTGCCGGGTTGCTCCAGCGGCCAGCCAGCGGCGCTGGTCTCGGGCAGCTGGCCATCACTGCTCTCGGCCAGGCGGGCCAGGGATTCCGGGCGGTCATCGCCGGGCAGCACGGCGAGCATGCCGCGCTCCCACAGCGCCAGCAGCTGCACGCAGGCGCCAAGCGCCGTGGGCTGGAACAGCACCCAGCGCGCACCGGGCCGGCGGCCAGCATGCGCAGCGGGCAGGTTGTCCAGCCACTGATGCCAGGCATCGACGCGTGCCATCAGCTCGGCACGACTCAGCGGGCGCAGCGGCTGACCGGGACTGGCCAGCCAGCAGGCCGGCGCCGCGGGCTCGAGTCGGGCGAGCTGGCGCCAGCCCTGATGGATGAGGGAGGTGGCGCGCTGGGCGGCGTCTTGCTCAGTGGAGCGTGCGGTGGCGCGGCTGGCAGGCTGGCGGGCATCAGACATGTGAGGCAGGCAACTCTTCAGAAAGTCGAATTCATCTGGGGGCGTATCCACGCCGGGCGTATCCACGCCGGGCAAATCCACGCGGGGCGAATCAATGCATGGACTCAGCTATCGATAGCCGAGCTCATCGATAACCAAGCTCATCGATAACCGAGCTCAGCCATCGGCGCGGCGCAGGCGACGGCGTACCAGCCATTCGCCGCAGAACAGCAGCCCCATCAGCACGTAGCTCACCAGGCCGTTGTAGAGCGTCCAGGTCGCGAGGTCGGCATACAGCGCCGTGGCCGCAGCAACACTGGCATTGAAGACGAAGAAGCCGCACCACACTCGGGTGACCTTGCGGGTATAACGCACGCCGGCGGCGGGCAGATCAGGCTCCTGCAGGCGCGCCAGACGCTCGATGACCGGCATGCCGCGCCACAGACTGGTGGCGAACACGCTGAGCATGGCCAGATTGACCAGCACCGGATAGGCGCGCAGCCCCAGTTCCGCCTCGCTGAGCAGGCTGATGGCGATCAGCAGCGCGGCCAGCGTCAGGCGCAGGAGCCACGGCAAGGGCAGACGCTGGATCAGCAAGGCGCCCAGCGCGATCAGTGCCCACACCCAGGGCGAGACATGTCCGCTGGTCGCGTCGCCCGCCGGGTCTGCCGTCAGCCGCGAGAGCAGGGCATAGACCAGCAGTGGCCAGCACACGGCGGCCACGACGCCCAGCCCGCCAAGCAACAGCCTTGGCAGTGACGGACGTCGCCCTCGACCAGAGGACAATGACGTCATGCCTGGCGCTGCATCAGCTGCTCGACGGCAGTCACGACATCATCGAGGCTGCGTACGCTCTTGAAGTCATTGGCTTCGATGCGGCGGCCGGTGAACTTCTTGAGTTCGACCACCAGGTCCACCGCATCGATGCTGTCGATGTCGAGGTCTTCATAGAGCAGCGCCTCGGGGTGGATGTCAGCGGCATCGATCTCGAACAGCTCGATCAGGGTGCTACGCACATGGGCATAGATCTCTTCGCGGGACGCGGTCTGTTGCTCAGCGCTCACGACGGGCCTCCACGAGTTCACGCAGGGCATTGAGGCTGGCGAAATGCGCGCGAGTGTCCTCGGCTTCGGCGTCCAGCGTGATGCCGTACTGCTTCTGCAGCGCGAGACCGAGTTCCAGGGCGTCAATCGAATCCAGCCCCAGGCCGTCCACGAACAGCGGTTCATCGGCGACGATGTCGTCCGGCGTGATGTCCTCAAGCTCCAGGGTGTCGATGATCAGTTGCTTGAGTTCCAGTTCCAGCTTGGCGCTATCGCTCATGAGTATTCCTCGTGTCGGCGTACCGATAATGGCCGGTATGAATGGCAGCAGGCTTTATTAACGGCGGGAAGGCCGAATATCTTAATCACTTTTTCTCGCTATCTGATCAACATCAAGCTCAGGGGCAGTGCGGCGCAGCGCGTTGTCATGACTCGCGAATCCGTTGCTGAAAGGCGGCCAGCTCAGCGGCAAAGTCGCTGGCCAGGCGGCGCGTCAACTGGCGGGCATCGAGTGACAGCGGCACTTCATCCTCTGCTGCCGGTGGCGGTGCGACATGCGCCGTCATGTCCGGCAGCACCTTGATATTGAGCATCACCCGCCGGGCCGGGATGTGATACCAGGGCTCGCCCTTGGTCAGGGTGCTGGGCTGGCAGTCGATCAGCACGGGGGTGATCTCGCTTGGCGTGCGCAGCGCGATGTTGGCGGCGCCGCGGCGGAATTTCAGTGCGCGCCCGGGCACGCTGCGCGTGCCTTCCGGAAACAGGATCAAGGCATTGCCGCGCGCCAGGCTCGCGCCGGCGGCCTCGAGCACGCCCTGCGGCTCTTCATTGGTGATGTAGCCCGCGGCGCGGATGGGGCCACGGGTGAAGGGGTTGCGTGCCAGCCGCCCCTTGACCACGCAGTCGGCGTGGGGAATCAGCGCGAGCAGGAAGACCACATCGATCAGCGTCGGGTGATTGGCCAGCACCAGCAGGCCCGGGCGTTGCAGGCGCTCGCAGTCGTGCAGGCGATAGTCGAGCACGCCCAGGCCGCGCATCAGACCCACGAAGCCGCGCATGCAGTGATGGATGATGCTGCGCGCGAGCTTCTGTCGTTTCTCGGGGCGGCGTACCACCAGTGTCAGCAGTGGCCACATTCCCCCCACCAGCAAGCCGCCCAGCCCGAAGGTCAGGAAGCTGATGGCCGTGGCGATGCCACGCCACAGGCGTCCGAAGGGTGACGACAGCATGCGGGGCATCAGTCTGCTTGCGGCGTCGGTGAGGCGGCGTGAGCGCGGCTCAGCTGCCAGTGATGGCGACGACAGGCGAGCGTCTCAGCCCCGGCCTGCTCGAGCCAGGCAATGACCTCAAGCGGCGTCGGGGCGCTGTCCGTCATTGACTCGCCAGGCGTGGCGCTCAGTGTCCATGCGCTGTCATCGTCACTGCGGCGGCTCAGGCGCAGGGCGACGGCGCTGGCGCACGCCGGGTAGTCGCCGTGGTGCAGGAAGGCCTCCGGCGCGGCGATATCGGAGAACAGCACGATGACGTCCTCGCGCTCGCTCAGATAGCCGAGCGCCTCGCTCATCAGCGCCTCGAATTCGTTGCCGCAGGCGGCGAGGGCTTCCAGCGGCTGATGGGACTTGCCGGTGATCGAGTACATGCCCAGCACGGCGTTGTGCACCGAGAGCGAGAAGCGTGCCGGTGACAGGGCTTCGTCGGACTGGGTGGCGGCATCCAGCAGGGCGAGAATCTTGCCGGTATCGCCATGACGCGAGGCATGGATGATGGGCAGGTCGGCGTCAGGGTCGAGCGCGAACAGCAGCTTGCAGCAGGCCTGGCCGACCGGGCTGAGTCGACGACGCTGCATGGCCGGGACTTGCTCGGCACGCGGGGAGGGGGTGATATCTACGCGGCTGTCGTGGGCGGTGCGGGTCGCACTCGCCTGCCAGGCTCGCCAATCAGTCAGACGCATGAGGTTCTTGTCCGTGAACGCATCGTTGCCATATTGGGGTCTCAGTGTACCGCACAGGGGTTGGGCAGCCCAACCGGGCTCAGGCGTGTTGGCGCTGAGCAGGCGGCGTGGCTACGCGTGTCGTTGGCAGGATAGCAGCTTGCAGGGCGGCACAAGGCGCCTGACGTGAGGTGTCGGGGCGTGATGTCCTGCGGCGGGTCACCGCTGTGGCGGCGCTGGACAGCGGCGGAAGAGGGTGTAGGGTATCGCCGCACTGAGACTGGCGCCCGGGGCGTCATGGGGTAAAACGCTGAGGACGCACAATGATGACGGTCATCAACAGGTCGGTGGCATGAAGGGTGGCTCGCGGGACCTGCTGCGTAGACGGGCTCGCGCAGGGCAGGCGACCCGAGCGCACTCGCAGGCACTGGTTCGCCTTCTGTCGCTCTCGGAGTGGTTGCCGGTCATCCGGGTACTCGGCCTGCTGCTGTGCGTGGTGGCCTTGATGATGCTGGCGCCCTTGCTGGTGTTGCTCGGTGAAGCGGATGCGGATGCCAGCGCCTTTCTGATCTCGCTGGGCATCACGCTCGGCTCGGCGGCCATCATGCTGACGGTATCGCGCAAGGTGGAGCTGCAGCTCAAGCCGCGTGCGATGTTCGTGCTGACGACGCTGAGCTGGGTGCTGGTGTCGGCCTACTCGAGCCTGCCGTTGATCTTCGGTGCCACCCACCTGGGCGTGACCGATGCCGTGTTCGAATCGGTGTCGGCGATCACCACCACCGGCTCCACCGTGCTGTCTGACATCGAAGGGCTCTCGGATGGCCTCAAGCTGTGGCGCGGCCTGATGCAGTGGGTCGGCGGCATCGGCATCATCGTGATGGCGATCGCGATCCTGCCGTTTCTGAAGGTCGGCGGCATGCGCCTGTTCCAGACCGAATCCTCGGACTGGTCCGACAAGGTGCTGCCGCGTGCCGGTGGCGTGGCCAAGGCCATCGGGCTGGTCTATGTCGGGCTGTCCTTGCTGGCCATCGTCTGTTACTGGCTGGGCGGCATGCACTGGCTGGATGCGCTGGTGCATGGCATGACGTCGCTGGCTACCGGCGGTTTCTCCAATTACGACAGCTCGATGGGCGTCTATTCCGACCGGCCCCATCTGCTGTGGATGGCGTCGGCGTTCATGTTGCTGGGGGCGCTGCCCTTCGTGCTGTTCATCCGCGCCTGGCAGGACCAGGCCGGTGTCCTGTGGCGTGATGCCCAGGTGCGCGGCTTCCTGCGTCTGCTGGGGTGGGTGATCGCCTTGCTGACGCTGTATCGCGTCGTCAATGGCGAGCCCATCTTCACGGCGCTGACCCAGGTGACCTTCAATGTCATCTCGGTGGTGACGACTACCGGCTACGCCAGCGACGACTACAGTGCCTGGGGGCCCTTTGCGGTGGTGGCCTTCTTCTATCTGACCTTCGTCGGCGGTTGCAGCGGCTCGACCAGCGGCGGCATGAAGATCTTCCGCCTGCAGATCGGCCTGATCATGCTCGGCAACCATCTGCGCTCGCTGATCCATGCCAATGGCGTCTTCTCGCAGCGCTACAACGGCCGCGCGCTGCCCGATGAGGTGGTGCGCGCCGTGATCGCCTTCTCGTTCTTCTTCTTCATCACCATCGGTGGCCTGGCGCTGGCGCTGTCGTTCATCGGGCTGGACCTGATCACCGCGGTGACCGGCGCCGCCACGGCCGTCACCAACGTCGGCCCGGGGCTGGGCGAGATCATCGGCCCGGCGGGCAACTTCTCGAGCCTGCCGGACAGTGCCAAGTGGTTGCTGTGCATCGGCATGCTGATGGGGCGTCTCGAGATATTGACCGTGCTGGTGCTGTTCTCGCCCAGCTTCTGGCGCAAGTAGCGGCCCACGAAAAAGCCACCGTCGATTGACGGTGGCTTTTTCGTGGCAGGTACAAGACTCAAGTGTCTTGCTCCGCAGTGCTGGCTTACTGCGCGACCTTCTCGCCGTCCGTCGCCTCGGCGGCATCGAGCTTCTCGTCGAGATCGATGGAGAGCCCTTCGCGATTGAGGATCGGATTGGCGTATTGCACCAGCCACCAGTCCTTGAGCTCTGCGGGTACCTCTGCGAGGCGGTTCTCGAAGGTGGCGCGCTCGGCACCGCTGATGGCCGAGACATCCAGCGCCGAGGCCAGACGCGGCTCCTCACGCAGCTGCGGGCGGCTGGCGGCCAGCTTCTCGAGTGCCAGCTGATGGCTCGGGTAGAGGGTGTAGTAGGCCAGCACCTGACGGTCGACTTCCTTCACCACGTCTTCCGGGGTCTCGAAGTCGCCCTTGAGCGGCTCGCCGAACACCAGCTTGACGCGCCCCTTGTGGCCGCTGATGCCCGCCGCGATGGACTTGATGTCCTCGTACTGCACCTTCTCGTAACGGCCTTCATTGGCGACGGCCGCCAGCTCACGCGCCTTCTGCAGGTCACAGGGGTCGAACTCGTAGCTGATCGACACCGGCACGATGTTGAGCTCGCTGACCGCCTCGCTGAACGGGCGTGTCTTGTCGGCGGTGCGCGCCGCCATGGTCAGCATCTTGATGATGGCGCTCTCGGTGCCGTCACGGCCGTCCTTGGCGCGCCCTTCACGCTGGGCCAGCCAGATGGAGTGCTGGTCGTGGGTCAGCGAGTGGCGGATATAGCCCGACAGCGACTGATAGGCGGCCAGCATCGCGCGCTTGCCCTTGGCGGAGCGCGGCACGATGAAGCTCTTGTTGAGGCGCATCAGGTCGGTGACGAAGGGCTTCTGCAGCAGGTTGTCACCGATGGCGATGCGCACCGTGTCACGCCCGTGACGATAGAGGGCGTAGTTGACGAAGGCCGGGTCCAGCGAGATGTCGCGATGGTTGGACAGGAACAGATACGGCGTGTCCGGCGACAGACGCTCCAGTCCCACCGTCTCGAAGCTGGTGGTGGTGGTGTGGATCATGCGGGCCATGTAGACGGCGATGCGGCTCTGGAAACTGGCAACGTCCTTGACGCCAATCATCTCGCGCTTGATGGCCAGGCGCGCGATCTGACGTGCCAGCCACGGGAAACGCTGGGTCAGGCCCGGCAGGCGGAAGCGAGTCAGGGTGTCGAGCAGCTCGCGGTCCTGCTCCAGGCGTACCAGCACCTCCGCTACCTCGTCGTCGTGGTAGGGGCGAATATCGGCGAACGGGTCCTGTTCGCTGGTCGTGGCAGGCTTGGGTGTTGCAGTGTCAGTCATCGACGCACGTCATCCGGGTTTGTCATTCTGAAAAAAGAGAAGGTCGGCAGCGGGCCCAAGGCTCAGCTGGCGGGCTGGGCTTCACCACCCAGCCAGGCGGTCATCTGCTCGATCACGCCGGACAGCACCTGGGCCATCAGCGCGAAGTCGGTCTCCAGACGCAGGATGGGGTCTTCGCCGTCATCCTGGGCGTTGGCTTCATCGACCACGGCATCGGCGAACTTGAGGCTCTTGAGCGCCATGTCCTCACCGAGCACCAGCGCGACGCGGCCATCGACTTCCAGCGCCAGCTTGCTGACCACGCGGCCCAGATTCAGCGCCGTCTGGATTTCCTCGCCGTCGAGGTCGAACTGACGCGCACGCAGCACGCCATCTTCGCCGCCCGGCGCCTTGAGTTCGACCTGGTCACCGACGATCAGGTCTTCCGGGCGTGAGCTGACATCCTTGAGCCAGGTGGTCATCACCTGGGAAGGCGGCTGCGCGACGGCCAGCGGCGTGACCTTGAGCGTGCCCAGTGTCTGGCGCAGCAGGTCCAGCACTTCCTCGGCGCGCTTGGCATTCGAGGCGTTGACGGCGATCAGGCCGCGCCGGCTGTCCCACCACAGGTCGGTGCGCGAGGAGCGCGTGAAGGCGCGCGGCAGCAGCTCCTCGTAGATCTGCTCCTTGAGGGTCAGCTTCTCGCGGCGACGCAGCGGACGGCCTTCGGCGGTCTCGCGCTCGGCCACGCGCTCCTCGAGTTCTTCCTTGACCACGGCGGAGGGCAGTACGCGCTCCTGGCGCAGGGCGCTGATCAGGAAATGGCCCTGAATCTCGTGCACCAGCAGGTCGCTGTTGCGACCGCCAGGTGCCACCCAGCCGATACGCTTGGCTTCGACGCCGGTGACCGGCCGGAAGACATGCTCCGGCAGGGCGTCGGCGAGACGACCCTCTTCCAGCGGTGCGCTATCGTGCAGGCGATACAGTTGCAGGTTCTTGAACCACATGCGACCAGTCCTTGAGTCCGGTGAACGGGGGCTGCCCGTCTGAATGGCGCATATTATGGCGAAACTCATGCGGCGGGTCATCCGCCGTGGACGTGACCCTGCGTCACACTGCGGTTGCCGACCATCTCGCGCGAGCGCAAGGACATACTGTGTGCACGCTGTGGCGCTAGTCTTGAGTCGACCTGGCGGTACGCGGTCTGGCGGTTTGCGGTATCGCTCGACAGATATCGACCAGCAGGCATCGACCCGCAGGCATCGACCATCAGACTTGAGACGCGGAGGGCGGCAGAGTGATCGACGACGTTGTTGTGGAGACTGCTGTGGGGACTGCTGAGGAGACGGTTGTGGAGGATTTTGTAAAGACGGGCGCGAGCGCGCTGAAACGGGCACGACCACTGACGCTGGCGGCGCTGACCCTGCTGCTGTTCGGCTGCAGCGGGGAGCATGACGCCCACGACAAGGCGGCCAGCGCGGCCGAGACCAGTGCAACGGTCACGAAAGAGGCAGCCGCTGACGGCGAATCTGCCCCGGCGGCGCTCGGGCTGGAGCCTGGGATGTTTGCCGAGGGCGCGATCGTCGGCGAGGTCGAGACCGTCGATTGCACCTTGAGCGGCGGCACGCAGACGACCTGCTATCAGTTCCGTGTGGCCGGTGCGCCCGCGGACCCGCAAACCTCGCCGGAGGGGCCTTTCTGCCCGCCCAATATCCATTCCGGTGAGGAGGAAGGCGGCACCTGGATGGATGGCGAGGGCACCCTCTATCAGGTGGACGGCGAGTTCATCAAGAATCTGGCCACTCTCTACAAGGACAAGGAGTGGCAGATGTACGACGTCAACACGGGCGAGATCACCGTGATCGACGGAGCGCGAGGCTGTGAGGTGGCGGGGAACCCGAACCCCATCGAAGGCTTCGACAACTTCTGTCTCGAGTGTCCGCTGGATGAGCTGGGCGGTGGCATCGAGAAGACTGTCGTGATTCCCAAGGTGCCGGTACCGGCCGCCGAGCCGACCTCGCTTGCCGGCCGCTCCAACACCGGCGTGGCGCTCAATGGCGTGCTGTTCGGCCCGCCGGCGCCGCTGGAGCTGATCCTGAGCTCTCACACCCTGGGGGTGCTCGATGATTGCGGCGCGCATGCCAATCCGCATGAGGGCTATCACTATCACACCGCCACTGGCTGCTCCGAGATCGGCATTCAGGAAGATGGTCACTCACCGATGATCGGCTATGCGCTGGATGGCTATGCCATCTATGCCAGAGAGGACAAGGACGGCAACATCCCCGCTGACCTGGATGAGTGTGGCGGTGAGACGGACCCGGTGCGTGGCTATCACTATCACGCCTCCGCGCCGGGGGTTAACCAGATCTTCGGCTGCTTCATGGGCGAGAAGGGGCACTTCCTCGACGAGGAGGGAGGAGAGAGGCCACCGCAGGGTCCGCCCGGCGAGTAGCCGCCTTGCCGGGATGGCGAGCAGGGCCGGTGCCGTCATTCAGCCAAGCGTTTGTTTTTCTGTCCGTCACCGGCATAAGATCAGCTGACGATGGCCACACGGCGCGATCGTTTCACGGACGGGAGGCAGGGATGCAACACGACAGCAATCCACCGCAGGCAGCGGACGGCAGTCACACAGACGTCGGCAATCACGCAGACATCGGCATTCACACAGACGTCGGCAATCACGCAGGCGTCGTCAGTCGCACGACCCTGACGGTGCGTGGCTACCATCTGGATGGCTATGGGCACGTCAACAATGCCCGCTATCTGGAATTCTATGAGGAAGGGCGCTGGGAGTTCATGCTCGCGCATCTCGATCTGGCCGCGCTCAAGCGAGAAGGCATCGCGATGGTGGCGGTCAACCTCAACCTGGATTGGCACTATCCCGCCACCGTGCATGATGAGCTGGTCATCACCACGCGGCTGGCCGAGCTCGGGCGACGCAAGATGATCATGCGCCAGGAGATCCATCTGGGCGAGCGGCGCATGGGCGAGGTGCATCCGCGTTCCGGGGCGCTGGTCTCCAGGGCGGACTTCACCTTCGTGCTGATGAATACCGACACCGGTCGTGCCATGCCGCTGGACGGCGAGATCGGCGCGCTGCTGGGCGCGTTGGTCAGTGAAGAAACGGCCTGATCGCCCTCAGCGGCGAGGCATGAGCCAGCAGGCCGCGCATATTGACGGCCGTACTACCGTACTGAGGTGTCCTTGCGGCGTCGTGTGAGCTGCTAGGCGCGCTCGCAAGTGATATAATGCCGCCACTTCGGTGCCGCGGAGCTGGCACCCCGTGTCTGCTTCACGCCACTGCCGCGCTGCAGTACCGACGGAGCATGCGTCGTTGCTGCAGTGGCGCCAACAGTTGAGTTCAAGGATTTGACGAATCATGGGTGAGATCGCCAGAGAGATACTGCCAGTCAACATCGAGGACGAGCTCAAGCAGTCGTATCTCGATTACGCGATGAGCGTCATCATCGGGCGTGCCTTGCCGGATGTTCGCGATGGCCTCAAACCGGTTCACCGTCGCGTACTGTTCGCGATGCATGAGCTGAACAATGACTGGAACAAGGCCTACAAGAAATCTGCCCGTGTCGTCGGCGATGTGATCGGTAAATACCACCCGCACGGTGACAGTGCGGTCTACGACACCATCGTTCGCATGGCCCAGCACTTCTCCATGCGCTATGTGCTGGTGGATGGTCAGGGCAACTTCGGTTCCATCGATGGCGACAGCGCCGCGGCGATGCGTTACACCGAGGTGCGCATGGCGCGCCTGGCGCACGAGCTGCTGGCGGACCTCGAGAAGGACACCGTCGATTGGGTCGACAACTATGACGGCACCGAGCGCATTCCCGGTGTACTGCCGACCAAGACCCCGAACCTGCTGGTCAATGGCTCATCCGGTATCGCCGTGGGCATGGCCACCAACATCCCGCCCCACAACATGGGCGAGGTCATCGATGGCTGTCTGGCGCTGATCGACAACGGCGACCTGACCATCGATGAGCTGATGGAATACATCCCGGGGCCGGACTTCCCGACCGCCGGTATCATCAACGGCCGTGCCGGCATCCTCGATGCCTACCGTACCGGTCGTGGTCGTATCTACGTGCGTGCCGTGCATACCATCGAGCACAACGACAAGAACGGCCGTGATCACATCATCATCACCGAGCTTCCCTACCAGGTGAACAAGGCGCGTCTGATCGAGAAGATCGCCGAACTGGTCAAGGACAAGAAGATCGAGGGCATCGCCGAGCTGCGTGACGAGTCCGACAAGGACGGTCTGCGCGTGGTCATCGAGACCAAGCGTGGCGAGTCGGGTGAAGTGGTCGTCAACAACCTCTTCTCCCAGACCCAGCTCGAGACCGTGTTCGGCATCAACATGGTCGCGCTGCACGAAGGTCAGCCGAAGATCCTGAATCTCAAGCAGATTCTGGAATCCTTCATCCGTCACCGTCGTGAAGTCGTCACCCGTCGTACCCTGTTCGAACTCAAGAAGGCGCGTGAACGTGGCCACATTCTTGAAGGTCTGGCGGTGGCGATCTCGAACATCGATGAGGTGATCGAGCTGATCAAGGGCTCGCCGAGCGCGGCGGAAGCCAAGGAAAAGCTGATCGATCGCGAATGGCAGCCGGGCCAGGTGGTCGAGATGCTCGAGCGCGCCGGTGCCACTTCCTGCCGTCCGGAAGATCTGCCGGAAGGTCTGGGCCTGTCTGAAGACGCCAAGCACTACCGTCTGTCGCCGGCCCAGGCTCAGGCCATCCTCGAGCTGCGTCTGCATCGCCTGACCGGTCTCGAGACCGAGAAGCTGCTGGCCGAGTACTCCTCCATCCTCGAGCGCATCGCCGAGCTGATGGAGATCCTGTCCTCTGCCGACCGCCTGATGGAAGTCATCCGCGAAGAGCTGCGCGAAGTGCGTGCCCAGTACGCCGATGAGCGCCGCACCGAGATCATGACCAGCCGTCGTGACCTGACCATCGAAGACCTCATCAACGAGGAAGACATGGTGGTGACGGTCTCGCGCAGCGGTTACGCCAAGACCCAGCCGCTGTCTGACTACCAGGCCCAGAAGCGTGGTGGCCGCGGCAAGTCCGCCACCTCGATGAAGGACGAGGATGTCATCGAGCACCTGCTGGTCGCCTCGACCCACGACACCGTGCTGCTGTTCTCCAACAAGGGCAAGGTGTACTGGCTCAAGGTCTACGAGATGCCGCAGGCGTCACGTGGCTCGCGCGGCAAGCCGCTGGTCAACCTGATTCCGCTGGACGACGGCGAGTGGGTCACCACCATCCTGCCGGTGCGGGATTACGCCGCCGACAGCTACATCTTCTTCGCCACCGCCAACGGCACGGTCAAGCGCACCGCGCTGAGCCAGTTCTCGCGTCCGCGCAGTGTCGGCCTGATCGCGCTGGACATCGAGGAAGGTGACCGCCTGATCGGCGCCGACATCACGTCCGGCTCCGACCACGTCATGCTGGTGTCCTCCAACGGCAAGGCGATCCGCTTCGAAGAGCAGAACGTGCGCGTGATGGGCCGTACCGCCCGTGGTGTGCGCGGCATGCGTCTGCTCGACGATGCACAGGTCATCAGCCTGATCATTCCGCGCACCACCGCGATCGATGACAACGAGATCGAGGTCGATGACGCCGCGGACGCGACGGCGGAAGGCGTCGAGAGCGCTGATGTGGCAACCACCGAGGGCGCGACGGAAGACAGCGTCGCCAGCGGTGAGGTGCCGCAGTGCTACATCCTGACCGCGTCCGCCAATGGCTTCGGCAAGCGCACGCGTCTGGAAGAGTTCCCGCTGCGTGGCCGTGGTGGCCAGGGCGTGATCGCGATGCAGACCAGCGAGCGCAACGGTGATCTGGTCAGCGCGGTGCAGGTCAGCGACAACGATGAACTGATGCTGATCACCGATCGCGGCACCCTGGTACGTACCCGCGTCGCCGAGGTGTCCACCACCTCGCGCAACACCCAGGGCGTGACCTTGATCCGCACCGCGGAAGAGGAGCGTCTGGTGACGACGGTGCGTGTCGACGAGCCGGAAGAGGTCGTCGTGGTGCAGGATGAGCTGGACGAAGAGGCGCTGAGCACCGACGAACAGGTGCAGGCGGGAGATGATGCCGAGTCGACGGATACCCCGCCGACAGACGCGGAATAAGACGCTGGATTGCGACCGCCTTCGGGGCGGTCGCTTCACTTTCGGGAAATAAGACGACATGACACGCAAGTTCAACTTCTGCGCCGGTCCTGCTGCACTGCCGACCGCTGTCCTGGAGCGCGCCCGCGCCGAGATGCTGGATTATCAGGGCCGCGGACTGTCCGTCATGGAGATGAGTCATCGCTCCGACGAATTCGTGGCCATCGCCGAGAAGGCCGAGGCGGACCTGCGCGAACTGCTCGAGATTCCGTCCAACTATCGCGTGTTGTTCATGCAGGGTGGCGCCTCGACCCAGTTTGCGGGTGTGCCGCTGAACCTGCTGGGCGCGGGCGGCAGTGCCAACTATCTGTATACCGGTATCTGGGGCAAGAAGGCGATCAAGGAAGCCGAGCATCTGGCGGTGGGCAGCCACGTGGCAGCCTCCAGCGAGAGCAATGGCCTGATCGCCGTGCCGCGCCAGAACGCGATCCAGCTCTCCGGTGATGTGGGCTATCTGCACTACACCGCCAACGAGACCATCGGCGGCCTCGAGTTCGACTACATCCCCGAGGTGGCAGCGGATGGCGTGCCGCTGGTGTGTGACATGTCGTCTTCCATCCTGTCTGGCCCGCTGGATGTCAGTCGTTTCGGCGTCATCTATGCCGGCGCCCAGAAGAACATCGGTCCGGCGGGTCTGACGCTGGTCATCGTGCGCGAAGACCTGCTCGATCGTGCCCGCAAGGACTGCCCGACCATGCTGAACTGGAAGACGGCCGCCGAGGCCAACTCCATGTTCAACACGCCGCCGACCTACGCCTGGTATCTCTCCGGGCTGGTGTTCGAGTGGCTCAAGGACGAGGTCGGTGGCCTCGCCGCCATGAACGCGATCAATGATCGCAAGGCGCAGGCACTCTACGCGGCCATCGATGGCAGCGACTTCTATTCCAACCCGATCGTCACCGAGAACCGCTCACGCATGAACGTGCCGTTCGTGCTGGCCGATGACCGTCTCGACAAGACTTTCCTCGCCGAGTCCGAAGCGGCGGGTCTCTTGAATCTGGCCGGTCACCGCAGCGTCGGTGGCATGCGTGCCAGCCTCTACAACGCCGTGCCGGAAGCTGCCGTCACTGCGCTGGTGGACTTCATGGGCGACTTCGCGCGCCGTCACGGCTAAGGGAGGAGGTGAGATGTCGGATTCCAAGGAGAGCCCTGCGCCGCAGGCGGCGGGCAAGGCGGTGA
The DNA here is from genome assembly GCF_023161745.1 of Cobetia sp. 1CM21F. NCBI lineage: Bacteria > Pseudomonadati > Pseudomonadota > Gammaproteobacteria > Oceanospirillales > Halomonadaceae > Cobetia > Cobetia sp. 1CM21F. Next base: position 141,455 of record NZ_JALNTQ010000001.1, read on the forward strand.
CGCTGGACGACCTGCGTCAGCGCATCGACGCCATCGACAACGAGCTGCTGAACCTGATCAGCGAGCGCGCGGGCTGCGCGCAGCAGGTCGCCGAGGTCAAGCTGGCGGCCGGTGACGTGGGCGAGGACGGCCAGGTGCAGTTCTATCGTCCGGAGCGCGAAGCCCAGGTGTTGCGTCGCATCATGGCCAACAACCCCGGCCCGCTGAAAGGCGAGGAGATGGCGCGTCTGTTCCGCGAGATTATGTCCGCCTGTCTGGCACTGGAGCAGCCGATCCGTCTGGCCTATCTCGGCCCGGAAGGCACCTTCACCCAGCAGGCCGCGCTCAAGCACTTCGGTGACAGTGCCGTGACCAAGCCGATGGCTGCCATCGACGAGGTGTTCCGCGAAGTGGAAGCGGGCGCGGTGCAGTACGGTGTGGTGCCGGTGGAGAACTCCACCGAGGGCGTCATCAACCACACGCTGGATTCGTTCATGGGCTCGCAGCTCAAGATCTCCGGCGAAGTGGTGCTGCGCATTCACCATCACCTGCTGGTGGGCCCGAATACGCGTCGCGAGAAGATCTCGCGCATCTATTCCCACGCCCAGTCGCTGGCCCAGTGCCGCAAGTGGCTGGATGCCCACTTCCCGCACGCCGAGCGCATCGCGGTGTCCTCGAATGCCGAGGCCGCGCGTCAGGTGCGCACCGAGTGGCACAGTGCGGCGATTGCCGGTGACATGGCGGCCAAGCTCTATGAGCTGGAGAAGGTCGAGGAGAAGATCGAGGACAGCCCCGACAACTCCACGCGCTTCCTGATCATCGGTGACAGCTCGGTGCCGGCGTCCGGCGATGACAAGACCTCCATCGTGGTGGCGATGCGCAACCAGCCGGGGGCGCTGCACGACCTGCTGGCGCCGTTCCACCGTCACCAGATCGACCTGACCCGCGTCGAGACGCGTCCGTCACGCTCCGGTGCCTGGAACTATGTCTTCTTCATCGACTTCCGTGGCCACCGTGATGACCCGCTCATCACGGCGACGCTGGAAGAGCTGCGTCAGTGCGCGGCGGACGTCAAGGTGCTCGGGTCCTACCCGGTCGGTGTGCTGTGAGCGAGGTTGACCACACGCGCCATGCTGCGCCGTCAGACCTGCTGTCCTCGCTGCCGTCAGCGGAGCGCCTGGCCGGCGAGCGGCGTATCCTGCTGGTCGGACTGGGCTTGATCGGTGGCTCGCTGGCCGCGGCATTGCGCGCGGCGGGCCATCGCGGCGAGATTCTCGCCTGTGATCGTGACTCCAACGAGATCTGCCTCGGCCAGCGCATGGGGCTGATCGACGGTGGCAGCACGCAACTGGCGGCGCTGGTACCGGGCGCCTCGCTGATCGTGCTGTGCGTGCCGGTGATGGCGATGCAGAGCGTGATGGCCGAACTGGCGCCGTTGCTGGATGATGACGCCGTCATCACCGATGTCGGCAGCACCAAGGGCGCGATCCGCGATGCGGCGCTCGGCGTCTTCGGTCGCATGCCGCCGAATCTGGTGCTCGGTCACCCGATCGCCGGGTCCGAGAAGAGCGGCGTCGCGGCGTCCAATCCCGAGCTCTATCGCGATCACAAGGTGATCCTGACGCCGGAGCCGGACAGCGATGCCGAGGCCGTGGCACGCGTGGCGGCCATGTGGTCGGTATGTGGTGCCCAGCTTCTGAGCATGAGCGTGGCGCGCCACGATGAAGTGCTGGCGCGCACCAGCCATCTGCCGCACCTGCTGGCGTTCTCGCTGGTCGACAGCCTGGCGCGCCAGGATGAGCGGCTGGAGATCTTCCGCTACGCGGCGGGCGGTTTCCGTGATTTTACGCGCATCGCGGGCAGTGACCCGGTGATGTGGCGCGACGTCTATCTGGCCAACCGCGATGCGGTGCTGGAGGCGTTGGATGAATTCGAGGCCGGGGTAGCGCGGGTGCGCGCTGCCGTGACCGCGGGCGATGGTGAGGCGATGCTGGGGATATTCACCCGCGCAAGCCACGCCCGACACTACTTCAATACCCTCTTGAAACAGACGAGTTATCAGACCATGGAACAGCAGAACGTGCGGTACCGTGCACTGCCGGGTGGGCAGGTTCAGGGGCGCATTCGTGTGCCGGGCGACAAGTCCATGTCGCATCGCTCCATCATGCTGGGCGCCTTGGCGACTGGCGTGACCGAAGTCGAAGGCTTCCTGGAAGGGGAAGACAGCCTGGCCACGCTGCAGGCCTTCCGCGACATGGGCGTGGTCATCGAAGGCCCGCATCAGGGTCGTGTCACCATTCACGGTGTGGGTCTCAACGGCCTGAAGCAGCCGCCGGGCCCGCTGTATGTCGGCAACTCCGGCACCGCGATGCGCCTGTTCGCTGGTCTGCTGGCCGGCCAGGCCTTCGACACCGAGCTGACCGGTGATGCCTCGCTGACCAAGCGTCCGATGGACCGCGTCGCCAATCCGCTGCGCGAGATGGGCGCGGTGATCGATACCGCAGACAACGGCCGTCCGCCGCTGCGTATCCACGGTGGTCAGCCGCTCAAGGGCATCCGTTACGAGATGCCGATGGCGTCCGCGCAGGTCAAGTCGTGCCTGCTGCTGGCCGGTCTCTACGCCGAAGGCGAGACGCGTGCCATCGAGCCGGCGCCGACGCGTGACCACACCGAGCGCATGCTCAATGGCTTCGGCTACAAGGTCGAGCGTCAGGGCGCCGAGGCATGGCTGAACGGTGGCGGCAGCCTCGAAGCCTGCCCGATCGACGTGCCGGCCGACATCTCCTCCGCTACCTTCTTCCTGGTCGCCGCGGCCATCACGCCGGGCTCCGACCTGGTGCTGGAGCACGTCGGCATCAACCCGACGCGCATCGGCGTGATCAACATCCTCAAGGCCATGGGGGCCGACCTGAGCGTCTCCAATGAGCGCGAAGTCGGCGGCGAGCCGGTGGCAGATCTGCACATCCGTTATGCGCCGCTCAAGGGCATCGACATTCCGGAAGACCAGGTGCCGCTGGCCATCGACGAATTCCCTGCACTGTTCATCGCCGCCGCCAACGCCGAGGGCATGACCCGCCTGCGTGGCGCCGAGGAGCTGCGCGTCAAGGAATCCGATCGCATCCAGGTGATGGCGGACGGTCTGGCGCAGATCGGCGTCGAGCACGAAGTGGTCGCGGACGGTATCGATATCCGTGGCGGCGCCTACGGTGGCGGCCTGGTCGACAGCCACGGCGATCACCGCATCGCGATGGCCTTCAGTGTCGCGGCGCTGCGCGCCCAGGGCGAGATCCTGATCGACGACTGCGCCAATGTCGCGACCTCCTTCCCGAACTTCGTGGCGCTGGCCGCGGAAGTCGGCATGCAGGTCGAGAACCTCGGTGCCGTGGCACCCGGCCAGGAGGCTTCATGAGCGGGGAAGCGACACCTCATCACAGCCAGATCTGCGACGCGCCGGTGTTGACCCTTGATGGCCCCGGCGGGGCAGGCAAGGGCACCATCAGTCGTCTGGTCGCGGCGAGCCTGGGCTGGCATCTGCTGGATTCCGGTGCGCTGTATCGCCTGACGGCACTGGCCGCCGAGCGTCATGGCGTGGCGCTGGAAGACGAGGATGCCGTGGCGACCATCGCCGAGCACCTCGATGTGCAGTTCGATGCCGAAGGCGACGCCACCAGCGTGATTCTGGAAGGCGAGGACGTCACCCGTGACATCCGTCTCGAGTCGGTGGGCAACAATGCCTCCATCATCGCGGCCCAACCGCGTGTGCGGACTGCACTGCTGGCGCGCCAGCGCGCCTTTGCGCGCGCGCCGGGCCTGGTGGCCGATGGTCGCGACATGGGCACGGTGGTCTTCACCGGTGCGCCGCTCAAGATCTTCCTGACGGCAAGCGCCGAGGAACGTGCGCGTCGTCGTCATGCCCAGTTGCAGGAAGCGGGTGTCGATGCTAATATTTCGAGCCTTTTGACAGAAATACAGGCGCGCGATGCGCGTGACATGGGCCGGGCAGTCGCCCCGCTCAAGCCTGCAGACGACGGCGTGATCCTCGATACGACGGATCTCGACATCGACCAGGTGATCGAACGCATCCAGCAGCTGCTGGTCGAATACGGCCTGGTAGCGGCGCGCTGAGACTCGAGTCTCAGCCTGTAAGTCGTCAGAACAACGGATTGATCGCCTGCTGTTGCAATACGGCCTCCGGGTCGGGCAGCAGCGGGTTTCGCTCGCTTCGCGAGTGATGATGCAGAACCCAGATGACACCGAGGTGTCATCAACCCCCCGGCAAGGTGTCATGGGGTGCATCGGCGGCAAGCGGAAAGCCGGTGTATCTCGAACCAGCGTCAACGCCCCCGGGGATATGTAGATATGGCCCGTGCTTGCTGGTGGTACGGAGACTGCGGTGCAAGCCGCCCCAAACGTTGATCATGTAGGAATACCATGAGCGAGAGCTTTGCTGATTTATTTGAACAGTCACTCCAGGACATCAACATGGAGCCGGGCGCAATCGTGTCCGCTACCATCGTGGATATCGATGGCGACTGGATCACTGTCAATGCCGGTCTGAAGTCTGAAGGTCAGATTCCGTCTGAACAGTTCCGTGACGAAAGTGGCCAGCTGTCCATCAGCATCGGCGACGAAGTCATGGTTGCACTGGAAGCCGTGGAAGATGGCTTCGGTGAGACCCGCCTGTCCCGCGAGAAGGCCAAGCGTGCCGAAGCGTGGAAAGAGCTGGAAGCCGCCTTCGAGAAAGACGAGATCGTCAAGGGCGTGATCAACGGCAAGGTCAAAGGTGGCTTTACCGTCGACATCAACACCATCCGCGCCTTCCTGCCGGGTTCTCTGGTCGATGTCCGCCCTGTGCGCGACACCGCCCACCTCGAGAACAAGGAACTGGACTTCAAGGTCATCAAGCTCGACGCCAAGCGCAACAACGTTGTCGTGTCTCGTCGTGCCGTCCTCGAAGCCGAGAACAGCGCTGAGCGTGAAGCCCTCCTGGCCACTCTGCAGGAAGGTCAGCAGATTCAGGGTATCGTCAAGAACCTGACCGACTACGGCGCCTTCGTCGACCTCGGCGGCGTTGACGGCCTGCTGCACATCACCGATATGGCATGGAAGCGCATCAAGCATCCGTCCGAGATCGTTGCTGTCGGCGACGAGATCAATGTCAAGGTGCTGAAGTTCGACCGCGAGCGCAACCGTGTGTCTCTGGGTCTCAAGCAGCTGGGCGAAGATCCGTGGGTCAACATCAAGGCTCGCTACCCGGAAGGCGCCAAGATCAACGCACGCGTCACCAACCTCACCGACTACGGCTGCTTCGCCGAGCTGGAAGAGGGCGTCGAAGGTCTGGTCCACGTGTCCGAAATGGATTGGACCAACAAGAACATCCACCCGTCCAAGGTCGTCAATGTCGGCGATGACGTGGAAGTGATGATTCTGGACATCGACGAAGAGCGTCGTCGTATCTCCCTGGGTATCAAGCAGTGCACCACCAACCCGTGGGAAGACTTCAGCGGCAAGCACAACAAGGGCGACCGTGTCTCCGGTACCATCAAGTCAATCACTGACTTCGGTATCTTCATCGGTCTGGAAGGCGGCATCGACGGCCTGGTTCACCTCTCCGACATTTCCTGGAACGAAGCTGGCGAAGAAGCCGTGCGTCGTTACAAGAAGGGCGAAGAAGCTGAAGCGGTCATCCTGTCCATCGATCCGGAACGTGAGCGCATCTCTCTGGGTGTCAAGCAGCTCGAGAGCGATCCGGTCTCCGAGTACCTGGCCGTCAACGACAAGGGCGCTATCGTGTCCGGTCGTGTTGTCGACATCGATGCCAAGGAAGTTCAGGTAGAGCTGGCGACTGACGTCATCGCTATCCTGAAGGCTTCTGAAATCAGCGCTGACCGTGTCGAAGACGCACGCAACGTCCTGAGCGTCGGCGATGCTGTCGAAGCCAAGATCGTCGGTGTGGATCGCAAGAGCCGCCTGATCAACCTGTCCGTCAAGTCCAAGGACCAGGTTGAAGCACCGCGTCGCGATGCTGCCAAGCCGCGTACCCAGGAAGTCGAGAGCAACGGCCCGACTACCATCGGTGATCTGATCAAGCAGCAGCTGGGTCAGGAGTGATCCCGAGACACTCCGCCTCCTCGTGAGGCGGGGTGTCCGGATCCACGCTGAGGTGACATGCCTCTGGTAGTCACCTCAGCGTCTCCGAATCGGTATCCTGCATGAGACGTATGTCATATGCGGGAACGAAAAAAACCGCCACCCTTCGGGGTGGCGGTTTTTTCATGCCTGGTCGTTACGGGTGGCTGCTGGTCATTGTTGGTCGTTGCTTGTCATTACCAGTCGCCACTTGCCAACCACCTCATCTGGCGTCGCTCAATGCGCTTGCGAGGCTGCGGGCTGACTGACCTTGGCCAGCAGCTGCATCTGGCGTAGCGAGATCGTGCAGTACAGGCTGCGGTAGAGCGTCGGTTCCTGCGCCGGGTCGGTCTTGAGCAGGCGAGCTTCCAGCTGGTGGATGTCGCTGGCCAGCTGTTCCGCGTCCGGGGTCTGTGTCTGTCGTGCGGCTGTCTGAGTCATGTAAAGGCGCTCCGTGAGTCCATGGTCGTGGTGGGATCAGGGTCGGCTCTTCTTGTGGGTGTCTCGAGGTGCGTCGCCACGCTGGCCTGTCATGGCCCTTCGTGTGTTGGCGTGGCGGCGCCTCTGCCTGCTCTTGCGGCAGTTCTCGACCTGCGTGGCAGGTCTCAAGGTCGCAAAGAAGCCTTTGCCTGACACTGCAGCCTTCGCCTATGACTTCCTTGCTGGGCTGCAGCTACTGCATGGGTCTGTGCCGTATCTCTATGCCGGTATTTCTATACCCGTATTTCTATACCTAGGCTGTGTGACGGGTTCTGCGGTGCCTGACGTCTTGCCTATCAAGCATAGCGGAAGGTCTACAGTGCACCTTGATCCATGTCAGAAGGATGACGTTGCGCTGACAGGCTGTTGCGAAGTGGCGAGAGCCAAGTAGCAACAGTCCGAGCCTCAGTACATGACGGGGCGGCCGTGGACGACTCAGGACGCCTCGTGACCGCTCTGCTGGCTGTCTGTGCCAGCGTTCGCCGCTGCCGTCTGACGCTCAAGATTGGACAGCATGCCACGCAGGATGGAGAGCTCGCGACGTGTCGGCTCGGCACGCGCGAACAGGGCGCGCAGCCGCTCTTCGGTCTGGGAGTGGGGCTGGTTGAGGAAGCCGGAGCCCTGCAGGGCGCGACCGAGATGCTCATGGAAGTAGCCGAGTTGTTCGCGGGTCGGCAGCTGATCATCCTCACGGCGCGCGACAGGCGCCTCCTGAGGCTTGTCGAGCGTCAGGCGCCATGCACTGCGGCACTCGTGCGCCAGCACCTGGACGGCCTGTGAGACGTTGAGGATGCCGTAGTCCGGGTTGGTGGGGATCGACACCTGATGCGTGCAGCAGGCGATTTCCTCGTTGGTCAGCCCGAAGCGCTCGCGGCCGAATACCAGCGCCACCTTGCCATCGCGCGCGATATCCATGGCGTGCGCCGCCATCTCGCGTGGCTCATCGAAGTGGGGCAGCGGGACGCTGCGCAGGCGAGCGCTGGCCCCGATGACCAGCTGGCAGTCATTGACGGCGTCTTCCAGGCGCTCGACCACGCGCGCATTTTCCAGCAGTTCCGCGGCACCGCTGGCCATGCGCGTCGCTTCCTCGTCGGGGAAGCAGCGCGGATTGACCAGCACCAGATCCTTGATGCCCATGGTCAGAATGGCGCGAGCGGTGGCGCCGATGTTGCCGGGATGGAAGGTCTGTACCAGTACGACACGCACATTGTCGAGGGCGCTAGTGGTCGGGGAAGCGGCGGGGGTATCAGTCATGAGAAGGTCCTGGGCAAGCGAGGCGCGCGGCCTGAGCGGTTGGCGTCATCGGTCGTGACCGTAGGCATTTCAGCCTCGATGCACTGTCATCACCAGGCGCAATGTCTCGGGTCGCGGCAAAAAGTGGCGCCTAGTGTAGCGTGGTGAGCGGGAGGCGTCAGGTGCCGAGAGCCGCGGCGCTTACCGTATGAGGGCCACGGCGTTCACTGTATGGGTCTCGCGCTGCTCACCGCATGGAACTCGCAGCGCTCGCCGAATGACAGGCATGAAAAAACCGCCCCTGCTTGCGCAGGAGCGGTTCGGGTCACGACGGGTGAGTCGTGGGGGGAGGCTGGCTTACATCATGCCGCCCATGCCACCCATGCCGCCCATACCACCCATGTCGCCGCCGCCGGCAGCAGCCTTGTCTTCCGGATCTTCAGCGATCATGCATTCGGTGGTGATCATCAGGCCGCCGATGGAGGCCGCGGACTGCAGTGCAGAACGGGTCACCTTGGCCGGGTCCAGCACGCCCATCTCGAACATGTCGCCGTAGACGCCGGTAGAGGCGTTGTAACCGTAGTTGCCTTCGCCAGCCTTGACGTTGTTGAGCACGACAGAGGCTTCTTCACCGGCGTTGGTGACGATCTGACGCAGCGGCGCTTCCATGGCACGCAGTGCGATGGCGATACCGTGAGTCTGATCTTCGTTGTCGCCTTTCAGGTCGACCAGCTGACCCAGCACGCGAACCAGGGCAGTACCGCCGCCAGGCACGACGCCTTCCTCGACGGCTGCACGAGTGGAGTGCAGGGCGTCTTCGACGCGAGCTTTCTTCTCTTTCATCTCGACTTCGGTGGCAGCACCGACGCGAATGACGGCAACGCCGCCGGCCAGCTTGGCGACACGTTCCTGCAGCTTCTCGCGGTCGTAATCAGAGGAGGTTTCCTCGATCTGAGCGCGGATCTGGGCAACGCGTGCTTCGATATCGCCTTCGTTGCCGGCGCCATCGATGATGGTGGTGTTTTCCTTGGACATGGTCACGCGCTTGGCGGTGCCCAGGTGGTCCAGGTTGGCCTGTTCGAGGTTGAGGCCGACTTCTTCGGAAATCACGGTGCCACCGGTCAGGACAGCGATGTCCTGCAGCATGGCCTTGCGACGGTCACCGAAGCCCGGTGCCTTGACGGCAGCGACCTTGACGATACCGCGCATGGTGTTGACGACCAGAGTCGCCAGCGCTTCGCCTTCGATGTCTTCGGCGATGATCGCCAGCGGCTTGCCGGACTTGGCAACGCCTTCCAGCACCGGCAGCAGTTCGCGGATGTTGGAGATCTTCTTGTCGACCAGCAGGATGTACGGGTCTTCGAGTTCGACCGCCATGGTGTCCTGGTTGGTGACGAAGTACGGAGACAGGTAGCCGCGATCGAACTGCATGCCTTCGACCACTTCCAGCTCGTCTTCGAAGCCGCGACCTTCATCGACGGTGATGACGCCTTCCTTGCCGACCTTCTCCATCGCTTCCGCGATGATCTCGCCGATGCGAGAGTCGCCATTGGCGGAGATGGTGCCGACCTGGGCGATGGCCTTGGTGTCGGTGCACGGCACGGACAGCTCACGCACGGCCTTGACGGCTTCGATGACAGCCTTGTCGATGCCGCGCTTCAGGTCCATCGGGTTCATGCCCGCGGTCACGCCTTTCAGGCCTTCGTTGACGATGGACTGAGCCAGCACGGTGGCGGTGGTGGTGCCGTCGCCAGCCACGTCAGAAGTCTTGGAAGCGACTTCCTTGACCATCTGGGCGCCCATGTTCTCGAAGCGGTCCTTCAGCTCGATTTCCTTGGCGACGGAAACGCCGTCCTTGGTGACGGTCGGAGCGCCGAAGGACTTTTCCAGTACCACGTTACGGCCTTTCGGGCCGAGGGTAGTCTTGACCGCGTCGGCCAGGACATTGACACCACGCGCCATGCGCTTGCGTGCATCATCGGAGAAACGAACGTCTTTTGCAGCCATGTTTATCTCTACCTTTAATCAGTAAGTCGAAGCGTTGGAACCCGAAAAAGCTGAAACTCAGCCTTCCACCACGGCGAGGATGTCGCTCTCGCTCATGATCAGCACCTCTTCGCCGTCGATTTTCTGCTTCTCGACGCCGTAGCCATCCTTGAAGATCACGGTATCGCCGACTTTCACGTCCAGCGGGCGAACTTCACCGTTTTCGAGGATGCGACCGTTACCGGCAGCGAGAATCTCGCCACGGGTCGGCTTTTCCTGGGCGCTGCCGGGCAGAACGATGCCACCTGCAGTTTTCTGTTCTTCTTCCACGCGACGAACCACGACGCGATCGTGCAAGGGACGAATGTTCATTGCTCACGTTCTCCTGATGGTAAATCCCGCCAGCTCCCGTTCTTTGTCGGTGAGTCTGGCGTTCAATGGGGTTGCCTACCGAGTGTTGGGCCCCGCCGCTGGGGGCGTGGCCGTTATCCATTGCACCGCTTTTATGGTGGCGGGGGGACAGCTTTCAAGTAGGCGATCATAAAAAAATTTCAAATCGGCGCATCTTGTGCGTCGCATGAAAGCTACGCACCCTGGGTGCAGTCTGTCTACCGCAAGGTTCCGCTAGATGAATCAACGGCTTGAGTGTATCCGAGCCATTCACCGTTGGCATATAGCTGGCAGCCTCCAGACGGTGTCCATTGGTACAAGACGCCAGAGGGTGGTCAGCGGCCAGGGCGAGCGTCATTGCAGGACGCAAGGGTTCGGGCGGGCAGCTCACAGAGCGCGAACCCGGTCAGTGACAGGCGCTGGGGCTGGCCAGTGCAGGACAGGAGAGGATAGGAGAGGACAGGAGGGGACAGCGTGATGGAGCCTGTGAGGCGAGATATCACGAATCAAAAAGGCCCGGCACTGGCGTTCCAGTACCGGGCCCATCGTTTTCAAACATGATTCCCAAGCAGACGATTGCGCGTGGTGCTTGTGCGTGGTGCTTGTGCGTGAGAAGGCGCTAGAGGCGCGGCTCGTCACGGCTGATGTAATCGCCTTCCAGTGGCTCGCCGGTCTGCTGGCTGCTGCCTTGCTGTCCTGCGTGGTTGTCGCTTGCGTGCTGCTGATCGCCACTGTTGCGTGATGCGCTGTCAGCACGGGCGTCGGCTTCCCAGTCACCCGTGCGGGTGCTGCGCGAGGTTCCCGTAGCCGAGAAGCGCCCCTTGAAGAAGCGCGCGATCGCACCATTGCCGCTCAGGCCACGCGTCAACAGTCCCCGTGAGGCGGGGAGCAGGCACAGCAGGCCGAAGGCGTCAGACAGAAAGCCCGGCGCCATCAACAGGGCACCGCCGAAGATGAGCGCCGCGCCTTCCATCAGCTCGCCGGAAGGCATCTCGCCACGTTGCAGGCGTTCCTGGGCGCGCATCAGTGTCGCGCGACCTTCGCGGCGAATCAGATGCAGGCCGACGGCGCCGGTGATCAGCACCAGCGCCAGGGTCGGCAGCAGGCCGATCTGGCTGCCAAGACTGAACAGCACCACGAAATCCAATAACCCGAACAGGGTAATCACTAACAGTATGGGCATCGTCTCTCCCGAAGCAGGTAAATGGCAGGTTGCGCCAATGCGTCAAGGGTAAACCAGCCGCCGGATGGGGAACAGTCGAATCGGGCTCATGAACGGGCCATGATCTGCTGATGAGCCGCTGATGGTCGGCGGCGTGGATGGCTGGCGCTGCAGGAGTAGCGGTGCCATGCTGAACGATGCTGCATGTTGCAGTGCACAATAGAGGGCTGGACAGGCAGAGCCCATCGCGTCCGCAGGGGGCGGGCCGAGGCTCACTCATCAGCATTCCCTGCTTTCGCGCACGCTGTTGCTGGCGTGCGTTGACGCCGTCAGTGCGTTGCGTTGGCGGATCTCGCCTGCGTTGAGGCAGGACACGCCGCGATCTGTTGCACTGCATCATGAGAATTCACCGCGAGCTGGCAGCGGGCGTCATCGCGAGGCATTCTCTGTCACGATGACGCTCAACACTGAAGGACGCGGTGCGGGACACTCGACACATAGATCGTGACGCCCGTACGGCATGCGGGCCTCGCATCCGGCAGACGTTCCTCACTGCCGGCAGACAACCTGGGAGACGGGACATGAAGCTTGACGACAAGGTCATCGCGATTACGGGCGGCGCTCGTGGGCTGGGGTTGGCCATGGCGCGCTATCTGGGCGAGAAGGGAGCGGTACTGGCGCTGCTGGACATCGAACAGGACGGCCTGGATGACGCCGTCGCGAGTCTGGAGGCTGCAGGCATCAAGGCGCAGGGTTTCGTGACCAATGTCGCGGAAGAGGATTCCGTCACGGCGGCCTTCTCGGCCATCAAGGGCGCATTGGGGCCGGTGAGCGGTCTGGTCAACAATGCCGGCATCACCCGCGATGGGCTGCTGATCAAGGCGCGTGATGGCGTGGTGGAGAAGACCATGTCGCTGTCCAGCTGGCAGCAGGTCATCGATGTCAATCTGACCGGTGTCTTCCTGTGCACGCGTGAAGCGGCCAGCCAGATGATCGAAGCCGGCCAGCCGGGCGTGATCGTCAATATCTCCAGCATCTCGCGCGCCGGCAACATGGGGCAGAGTAACTACACCGCCGCCAAGTCCGGTGTCGCGGCGCTGAGCGTGACCTGGGCCAAGGAGCTGGCACGCTACAGGATTCGCGTCGGTGCCGTGGCGCCGGGCTTCATCGCCACCGAGATGACCGCCGGCATGAAGCCGGAGATGCTCGACAAGATCAAGAGTGGCATCCCGATGCGCGACCTGGGGCGCCCGGAAGATATCGCCAGCAGCGTGGCCTTCATCTTCGACAATGACTACTTCACCGGGCGAGTGATCGAATGTGATGGTGGTCTGCGCATCTGACCCGATGGCTGGCGTCAGCCGATGAGACCCAAGCCCCCGCGATGGCAGCATCGTGGGGGCTTTCTCTTGAGGCGATGCATCCAGCGCAGGCCGCTGCGCGTAGAAGTCAGTATTGCCATTCATTGCTACAAGGAGACACGTCATGCAACGTCGCCAATTCATGGGGCTGGTGCTGGGGGCGGGCGCGATGCTGGCGCTGCCCAGGCTGTCTGCCGCGCGTCCGGAGCTCGAGCTCGAGCGTGGCGCGGACATCACGCCGCTGACCCTCGAGGAAGACGAATGGCGTGCCCGCCTGAGCCCGGAGCAGTATCGCGTACTGCGCGAGGAGGGCACCGAGCGTGCGGGCTCCAGCGAGCTCAACAAGGAGCATCGCGACGGCGAGTATCGCTGTGCCGGTTGTGATCTGGCGCTGTTCTCTTCTGCCACCAAGTTCGAGTCCGGCACCGGCTGGCCCAGCTTCTTCGATCATATCGAAGGGCGCCTTCTGACCAAGACCGACTACGGGCTCATCTGGCCGCGTACCGAATATCACTGCGCGCGCTGCGGCGGGCATCAGGGGCATGTCTTCGAGGATGGCCCCGAACCCACCGGCCTGCGCTGGTGCAACAACGGTGTCGCGCTGCGCTTCGTGCCCGCGTGAGGCGCTTGGGAGGCATCCCGGTTGTCGCAGTGAGCGGCTAAAGCAATCTTGCCGCTTTGTGGTAACGTGACGACATCGTGATACAGACGGCCCGGTCGATTCCACGACCGGGCCGTCTGTATATTGCCGCATGAATTCTGCTGTAAGGGACTGACGTTTCATGGACGCTACTGCAACTGACGCTACCACCTCCCGTCCTGCACCGACGCTGTCGCCCGCTGCCACCACTCGCCGCATCCAACAGGCGCTGGCAGGTGAGCTTGGGGTGCGCGAAGAACAGATCACCGCCACCGTCGAGCTGCTGGATGGCGGCGCGACCGTGCCGTTCATCTCGCGCTACCGCAAGGAAGCCACCGGCGGGCTCGATGACACCCAGATGCGTCAGCTCGAAGAGCGCCTGCGCTATCTGCGTGAGCTGGAGGAGCGGCGTCAGGTCGTGCTCGAGTCGATCGCCGAGCAGAACAAGCTGAGCGCCACGCTTGAGCGGGATGTGCTGGCCGCCGACAGCAAGCAGCGTCTGGAAGATCTCTATCTGCCGTATCGCAAGAAGCGCCGTACCAAGGCCCAGATCGCGCGTGAAGCGGGGCTTGAGCCTCTGGCTGATGCGCTGCTTGCGGACCCGACGCTGGAGCCGGAGGCTCAGGCGGCCGGTTTCGTCGCTGCCGACAAGGACGTGGCCGATACCAAGGCGGCGCTGGATGGCGCCAAGCAGATTCTGATGGAGCGCTTCGCGGAGGACGCCGCGCTGGTCGGTCGCCTGCGTCAACGTCTGTGGGACGATGGCATCCTCAGTGCGCGCGTCATGAAGGGCAAGGAGCAGGAGGGCGCCAAGTTCTCCGATTACTTCGAGCATGACGAGCCGCTGCACAAGGCGCCCTCGCACCGTGCGCTGGCCATGCTGCGTGGTCGCAACGAAGGCGTGCTGAGTCTCGCGCTCAAGCTTGAAGGCGAAGATGAGTTGCCGCGTCACCCGATGGAAGGCGCCATCGCGGCGCATTTCTCCATCGAGGATCAAGGGCGCGCCGCGGACCGCTGGTTGAAGGAAGTGGTGCGCTGGACCTGGCGCGTCAAGCTCTATACCCATCTGGAGAGCGAGCTGATCGGCCGCCTGCGCGAGCGCGCCGAGCAGGAGGCCATCCAGGTCTTCGCCGACAACCTGAAGGACCTGCTGCTGGCGGCGCCGGCGGGCCCCAAGGCCACGCTGGGTCTGGACCCGGGTCTGCGTACCGGCGTCAAGGTCGCGGTGGTGGATGCCACCGGCAAGTATGTCGATCAGGCCACCATCTATCCGCATGCGCCACACAATCGCTGGGACGCCTCGGTGGCCGAGCTGGTCAAGCTGGTCGAGCGGCATGACGTCGAGCTGATCGCCATCGGCAACGGCACCGCCTCGCGCGAGACCGACAAGCTGGCCGCCGACGTGCTGACGCGCCTGTCCGGCCGTCGCCTGCAGAAGGTGATGGTCAACGAGGCCGGGGCGTCCATCTACTCGGCTTCGGAATATGCGGCGCGCGAATTCCCGGACCTGGACGTGACCATCCGCGGCGCGGTCTCCATCGCCCGTCGTCTGCAGGATCCGCTGGGTGAGCTGGTCAAGATCGAGCCCAAGTCCATCGGTGTCGGCCAGTACCAGCACGATGTCAGTCAGGTGCAGCTGGGGCGCAGCCTGGAGGCCGTCGTCGAGGATTGTGTCAACGGTGTCGGCGTCGACCTCAACATGGCCTCAAGCGCGCTGCTGTCACGCGTCGCGGGTCTCAACACCACGCTTGCCGAGAATATCGTCGCGCACCGTGATGCCAACGGCCGTTTCGCCTCGCGCCAGGAATTGCTCAAGGTCAGCCGGCTGGGCCCGCGCACCTTCGAGCAGTGTGCCGGTTTCCTGCGTATCGCTGCGGGCAAGAATCCACTGGATGCCAGTGCCGTCCACCCGGAGGCCTATCCGCTGGTCGAACGCATCGCCAAGGCGCACGGGCGTGATCTGCCGAGTCTGCTGGGTGACAGCGCCTTTCTGCGCACCGTGAAGCCGACGGAATTCACCGATGAGCACTTCGGCCTGCCGACGGTGACCGATATCCTGCGTGAGCTGGACAAGCCGGGACGTGACCCGCGCCCCGAATTCCGCTTCGCCGAGTTCAAGGAAGGTGTCGAGACCCTCAAGGACCTCGAACCGGGCATGAAGCTTGAGGGCGTCGTCACCAACGTGACTCACTTCGGAGCCTTCGTGGACATCGGCGTGCATCAGGACGGCCTGGTACACATCTCTGCCCTGTCGCAAAAGTATGTTGCCGACCCGCGCGAGGTGGTCAAGGCGGGCGATATCGTCAGCGTCAAGGTGATGGAAGTCGACATCCCGCGCGCGCGCATCGCGCTGAGCATGCGCATGAGCGATACTCCCGCCGAGAAAGGCGCGGAAGGCGAGGCGCGACGCGGCGCAGAGGGTGGTCGCGGTGGGCGCTCGCAAGGTGGCGGTGGCCGTCAGGAGCGCGGTGGTCGCGGCAGCAATTCTGGCGCGAGCGGCGGCGCGGCACCGGCCAACAATGCGATGGCAGCAGCATTGCTCAATGCGCGCAAGTCGAAATCATAAGCCTTGAAAGCATTTTTTACGCGCCCATAATGTGGGCATACTGACCTGACGCGAACGGTACCTGCCGTTCGCGTCTTGCATGGCATCCGGTGCAGCACGCGGGCCATGGTCATCCAATTCGACCGGAGAGGCTGGGCTTCTCCCCATGCGAAAGGGTTCATACCTTGTCCGAGCAACTCGCGTCCGCCATTGCGCGACTCACGCCCCAGGCCCGTCAGGGTCTCTTCGGGCGCCTGCGCCGTGGTATCGAGAAGGAAGGCCTGCGGGTTACCGCTGGCGGTGACATCAGCCAGACGCCGCATCCGCGTTCTCTGGGGTCGAAGCTGACCCACCCGTACATCACCACGGACTATTCCGAGTCTCTGCTCGAGTACATCACCCCGGTGTTCACTCGTCCCAAGGAGTCGCTGGAGTTTCTGGCTGACCTGCATCGTTTCAGCTATCGCAACCTGGGCGATGAGCTGATCTGGCCGGCCAGCATGCCGCCGCGTCTGCACGGCAATGACAGCGTGCCGATCGCCGATTACGGCACCTCCAACAGCGGCACCATGAAGCATATCTACCGCAAGGGGCTGGACGTCCGCTACGGGCGCATCATGCAGTCGATTGCCGGTATCCATTACAACTTCTCGCTGCCGGATGATTTCTGGAGCCTGCTGCAGGGGCTGGAAGGGGCAGAGGCGGAAGATGCGCGCGACTTCCGCTCGCGTCGCTATTTCGAGCTGATCCGCAACTTCCGTCGTCACAGCTGGATCCTGCTCTATCTGTTTGGCGCCTCGCCGGGCATCGATGAGAGCTTCCTTGACGGCGGCAATGATGATCGCCTCAAGCGTCAGGCGGACCGCAGCCTGGTCTCGGCCTACGCCACCAGCCTGCGCATGTCGGACCTGGGCTATCAGAACAAGGTGCAGGCGCAGCTCAAGATCTGCTTCAACTCGCTGGACAACTTCGTCGGCACGCTGCGTCACGCCATCGTCACGCCGTGGAAGGACTACGAGAAGCTGGGCGTCAAGCAGGCCGATGGCAGCTGGTCGCAGCTCTCCAGCAACATCCTGCAGATCGAGAACGAGTACTACTCCGACATCCGTCCCAAGCGCGTCACCCGGCAGAACGAGACGCCCAGCCAGGCACTGGAAGGGCGTGGTGTCGAGTACATCGAAGTGCGCTGTCTGGATCTCAACCCCTTCCTGCCGGTCGGGATCGACGAGACGCAGATCCGCTTCCTCGATACCTTCCTGATCTGGTGTCTGCTGACCGAGAGCCCGTGGATAGACGACGAGGAATGCGCCACGCTCGACAACAGCAAGCGTCGCGTGGTCGAAGCCGGGCGTGATCCGGAACTGACCCTGAGCGTCAATGGTGAAGAGCGTCGCCTGCGCGATCTGGCGGCCAACATCATGGATGAGCTGGGCGAAGTCGCGGGCCTGCTCGACAGTGGTGACAAGACGGGCAGTGCGCACCGTGATGCGCTGGCGGCGCTCGCGCCGCGCTTCGACGATGCCCAGACCACACCGTCGGGCCGTCTGCTGACCAGCATGCTCGACAACGGCAGCAACTTCGTCGACGAAGTGCTGGCACTGGCCAAGGGTCAGGCCGAGCAGTTCAAGTCAGAGCCGACGGAGCGTGCGCGCGGCTATCTGCTCGATCAGCTGGTCGAGACCTCGCTGCAGCAGCAGGGCGATATCGAGAAGGGCGATCATCAGGATTTCGACACCTTCATGGCCGAGTACTTCGCGTCCGCCCATGGTACGCAACCGGCGTGATCTCGTGACGCAACGCCAATTCATGTTCAGGTCATCGCGACACGGCATGATAGGCATCAGTCGCTGATAGTGACGGATTCGCTATCGCTTCATCATCGGCGCCTCAGGCTTGAGGCGCCGATGATGTATGTGGCCTGTGCAGCCAGACTGAGCGCGGCTGCGGGGCACGACGTGGTGCAAGCCTCAATGCAGTCGCAGGGCCTTGATGGTCTTGCGGCTGCGTCATTTCTCACCCATGACTCCACTGGAGTTCCACCGGCAAGGACGGCAAATGACACAAGCGGACAAACAATCGGGACAGCAGCCGGTCGCGCGCAAGGGCGGGCTTGCCCGCCTGGCGAGCTGGAGCGGGCGTCAATGGTGTCTGTTGGGAGCGCTGGGGTGCGCCTTTTTGCTGGGCGTGGCCTTCGTGCTGCAGTTCGCCTTCGATCTGGCGCCGTGTTCGCTGTGCATCTTCCAGCGCGTGGCGGTGGCCGTGGCCGGCGTCTTCTTCCTGCTGGGAGCCTTGCATGGCCCCGGACGCATCGGCACGCGCATCTACGCGCTGGGCGCACTGGCCGGCAGCATTGGCGCGGTCGTGCTGGCGGGTCGCCATATCTGGCTGCAGTCACTGCCGCCGGATCAGGTGCCGGCCTGTGGCCCGGGCCTCAACTACATGCTGGAAGTGCTGCCGGTATGGGACGTGATCACCCAGGTGCTCAACGCCTCCGGTGAGTGCGCCCAGATCAGCGCGCAATGGCTGGGGCTCTCGATCCCGCAGTGGTCGTTGATCGGCTTCTGTGGGCTGGCGCTGGTACCGCTGGCGATGCTGTGGAGCAGCTTCCGCCGTTGAGGCAATATGCCCTGCCACCATGGTGGGGGGTTGGCAGCGTGCACGGCATGGAGGATAGTGGGTTGGCAGCGGGGCGAGCACCGGATGTCAGCCCCTATCGTTCGGGTCATGCCAGAGGAGGCGCCCATGCTGGAGGAATGCACCACTGCGGCGGAACGCTTTCGTGGCGTTCATCAGTTGGTTGATCGCTGGCTGGACCAGCGACGCGAGATGCTGGTCTGCTTCATGGATCTGCACGAGGCCTGCGTCAATGACCTCGAGCAGCTCGAGATGACACGCGTCAATCGCTTCATCGAGCTTTTGATGGACTACATCTCTGCGGGGCATTTCGAGGTCTATCCTCAGCTCAAGGAAGAAGGTCGTGTCTTCGAGGACACCGCGGCACTGGCGGTCTGCGAGCAGCTGATGCAGCGCCTGGAGCCTTCCACCGAGCTGGTGCTGTCCTTCGATGAGGATTTCTCCAGCCCTACCCGCTGCCAGCACTATCGTGCCCGACTGCCAGAATGGCTGGCCCGTCTGCAGCAGGGGCTGACCGAGCGCTTCGCGCTGGAGGATCAGCTGATCCAGCGTCTGCATGCGGTGCACGAGCCTATTGCCCAGTCGGCCCCGTCGGTGTCCTGAGGCCGCCTCCCGCCAGGCTCTCATCAACAGGCGCCCATCAAAAAGCCCCGCCAGCATTCGCTGGCGGGGCTTTTTGATGCTCATCCCGATGCATGTCTCGCAAAGAGGCTTACATCAGTGAGGAGGCTTCCGGACGCTCGATCTCGGTCAGTTCGATCTCGCCGGTCAGCAGATCACGCTCGAAGGTTTCCTTGTCGATGTTGAAGCCAAGGAATTCCTGGGCGAGATACATGTCCTTCTCGGCGTTGCCCAGACAGCTGGTGCCACCCGGTGACGGCGTCATGTTGAAGACGATGCCGGTGCCCGGATTGATCTTGGCTTCGCCCATCACGAGCTTCTGCTTGCTCTTGTCGATCAACTGCGGACGAACGCCACCGAAGCCCTTGGCGAAGCTGACGTCCTTGACGTCCAGGCTCGGCACGATCTTCTTGATGTCGCCGTGGAACAGACGCTCACGCAGCACCGGCACCTCGAACATGAAGTTCTTGAAGATGTAGTTGCGGATGTCGCGCACCTTCATCAGGTCCCACAGGGCCTTGACGACGTTGCGGTCCATGCGCAGCACCTTGAGGAACTCCCAGAAGGTCTTGCCGTTGTAGCGCTCCAGCAGCGGCAGCATCAGGGCGGTCGGGCCGAAGCGGGTCTTGCCTTCCACCAGCACGTCCGGGTCGCCGTGGACGGCGGCGAACGGCAGGTTCTCGTTCTGGATGGTGTAGACCTTGCCGTTGAGCACCTTCGGGGTGAAGTAGAAGGAGCCGGCCATCGGCAGGCAGGACTTGTCCAGGCCGTAACCCATCTTGTGGGCGAACAGCAGGGAGTGACCGCCGGCGCTGACCACGACATAGCGTGCGCTGAGCTCGCCCTTGTCGGTCTTGACCTTGTAGACGTCACCTTCCTTGCGGATGTCTTCCACGGCGGTCGAGAGGCGAACGTCGAAGTTCATGCCTTTCTCGGCCGCTGCCTTCTCGCCTTCGCTGACGAAGGCTTCCGACAGGGTGGTGTAGTTGACGGCGGTATATTCGTCGGTGGAACCCAGCGCGACGATTTCCTCGTCAGGACGACGACCTTCCACCACCTTCGGCTCCAGCTCGGCGATGTCATCACGCTCGAGCAGCTTCAGGTTGGGGAACAGCTGCTTGAAGGTGTCGAAACGCTTGCGCAGGAACTGGCATTCCTTGGCACCGACCGCCAGCACCATCTTCGGATACTTGTAGACGATGTGATCGCGCTCACTCTCGCTGAGCTTGGTGGCGAAGTTGACCACCATGCCCGCGGTGCGCTTGGTCACACGCGCCTTCTCGACCGTGTAATTGGTCTCGATGTCGCCGCAGTGAATGGTCTGGGAGTTGTTGCGACCGTGCGAGTTGACGATCGCGACGTGGTCGTACTTTTCCACCAGGCCGACCGACTTGAGGTCGGTGTAGCGGGCGAGTTCATAGAGAAGGGCGGTGCCGGACACGCCGCCACCCACAATCAGGACATCGTATGTCGTTGAGGACATGGCTGCTCACGCTCAAGGTTGGTGAGGGACATCCCCCGGACCCGACCGGGATTCCGGAGGCCGTCCTGCCGTGACGGGGCAAAAGTTGCCGCACCAGGCTCGACGGTTCGATGGACACACATTATAGACACATCTTGTGCGAAATGATTCAGCAAATAAGGTCGACTTTATGGTGAATGCTTGTAGCCACATGAAAACCTTATAGCTGAGGCTGCTCGACCTTATGGATCGATAAAAACGATGTAAATCAGTCTCTTATCAGTCGCGCAGCGAAATGATCCGCCAATCGCGCGCGTCAGCGGCGGCGCGCAGTTGCTCATCCGGGTCCACTGCGATGGCAGTATCGACACGCTCCAGCAGCGGCAGGTCATTGATGGAGTCGCTGTAGAAGGTGCTGCCATCCAGGGTGTGGTCACGCTCGGCCAGCCAGGCCTCGAGGCGGGTCACCTTGCCGGCCTGGAAGCTGGGGACGCCGCTGACGCGACCGGTGTAGCGGCCGTTGACGATCTCGGGCTCGATGGCGATCAGCTCATCGACGCCCAGGCGGTCCGCGATGGGAGCAGTGATGAAGCGATTGGTGGCGGTGATGATCAGCAGGGTGTCGCCGCGTGCCCGGTGACGTGCCAGCAGCTCTTCCGCCCGCGGCAGGATGATGGGCTCGATCTTGGCGGCCATGAACTGCTGGTGCCAGGCCGCCAGCTGCTCCGGACTGTTCTCGGACAACGGCTTGAGTGAGAAGGCCAGGTATTCGTGAATGTCCAGCTCGCCACTCTGGTAGAGCTGGTAGTAGCGCTCGTTGGCTTCACGGTAGACGTTGGCGTCGACAGCGCCCTGTTCGACCAGAAATTCGCCCCAGGCGTGATCACTGTCCCCGGCGATCAGGGTATTGTCGAGATCAAAGATGGCCAGACTCACGGAAAACTCCTTGCTCTGCCCAGCCACACACGGCTGGGCGACAGACACGGACAACAGAGCACGATAGGGTGCCGGCCCAGTGTTTGCGCGGGTGTACGGTGGCCGACGAGCAGTCTCGCACGGCCGTGTTGCACTGCAATAGCGTGAAGGCAGCGATTATTGCAGAGGTGCTCGGGCTTTCACACCGCCAAACCGCGTATTGAAGCGCTTTCAGCCTTTGTGGAAGAATGGTTTCAATTAACGAATCAAAGGTGACATCCGTGATCGACGCTGACGGCTTTCGCCCCAACGTTGGCATCATCATTGCCAACTGTGAGGGCCAGCTGCTCTGGGCGCGCCGGGTAGGACAGAATGCGTGGCAGTTTCCGCAAGGGGGCATCAAGCCAAACGAGACACCGCAACAGGCGCTGTTTCGTGAACTCGAAGAAGAGATCGGCCTGAAAGCTGAGGACGTCGAGATACTGGCCTGCACCCGTGGATGGCTGCGCTACCGGTTACCCAGACGCATGGTAAGAACGCACTCCCGACCGATCTGCATCGGTCAGAAGCAGAAGTGGTTCCTGTTGCAGATTCGCTGTCAGGACAACCGCGTAAGTGTGGATACCACGCCCAACCCTGAATTCGATGGCTGGCGTTGGGTAAGCTACTGGTATCCGCTGGGGCAGGTCGTGGCCTTCAAGCGTGAGGTCTATCGGCGCGCCCTGCGTGAGTTGGCGCCGCGTCTGCAGCGTCTGGTGGACACCGAGCGGCTCAAGGCGCTCGCCGAGGGGCCATCGCTGCATGAGGCGCGGGGCGCCTGCGGGACGCCTGGCGCCAGTGGCTCACCGGTCGCTACTGCCAACGCGGCGGCCAAGGGGCTCGATGGCACAGGTGCCGCAGATTCCGGGGCCGATGGCGCCGGCTCCGAGGGTCACGGGCGACATTCGTCCGGCTGATGGCGTTGATGGGCGCGGGTGGCTGAGCGTGGGTCACGCCGCCTTGGCTGAGCAATCACCTTCTCGACGTCTTCGATGCGCGAGATACACCATGCTTGAGGTACTCCATGCTTGAGGTGCTACGTCGTATCGTTCAGGAGGTCAATGGCGCACGTTCTCTGGACGCGGCACTGGCGACCATGGTGTTGCGCATACGCAAGGCCATGAAGACGGACGTCTGCTCCGTCTATCTGCTGGCACCGGAAAGCGATCGCTTCGTGCTCAAGGACACCATCGGTCTGCGCTCGTCGTCGGTGGGGCAGGTCAGTCTGGCACGTGGCGAGGGCCTGGTCGGGATGGTGGCGCTCAGAGAAGAGCCGCTCAACCTCGAGGATGCGCCCGCACATCCCCAATTCCGTTATTTCGAGGAGACCGGAGAGGAGCGTTTCTCCAGCTTCCTCGGTGTCCCCATCATCCATCAGCGTCGCGTGCTCGGGGTGCTGGTCATCCAGCAGCACGAGAAGCGCCGTTTCGATGAAGGTGAGGAAGCCTTCCTTGTCACCCTCGGCGCGCAGCTGGCGGGAGTGCTGGCCCACGCCCTGGCCACCGGGGCGCTGGGCAAGCTGGCCGGTACCAGCGGCCAGGCGACCTTCTCCGGCGTGGCCGGCTCGCCCGGCATCGCCATCGGCAAGGCCTTCGTGCTGTCTCCGCCTGCCGACCTGGACGCTGTCCCCGACCTGATCCCCACCGATATCGAATTCGAGATCGCACGCCTCAAGGAGGCGATCAACGCCGTGCGCGAAGAGATTCGCGTCGCGGCGGAGCGTCTCGCCAGTCGTATCTCCACCCAGGAACATGCGCTGTTCGAGGTCTATCAGCAGATGCTGGGCGACGCGGCGCTGGGGCAGGAAGTCGAGAAGCGCATCCGTGAAGGACAGTGGGCGCCGGCGGCGCTGGCCGATATCGTGCGCCGCCATGTGCAGTATCTCGAGCGGGTCGATGACGACTATCTGCGCGAAAGAGCCGCCGACATACGGGATCTTGGGCGCCGCGTGTTGTCACATCTGCAGGAAGAGGGTGACAGCGGTCCGATCGAATACCCGGAAAACACCATCCTCATCGGTCACGAGATCAGCCCCGCCACGCTGGGGGAAGTCCCGCGTGAACGCCTCAAGGGGCTGGTCGCGGTCAGTGGCTCGAGTACCTCGCATGTCGCCATCCTGGCGCGTGCGATGGGGATTCCCACCGTGCTGGGCATGGTGGATCTTCCGTTGTCGCGACTGGGCGGTGCACCGGTCATTCTCGATGGTCACCGTGGTCGACTGGTAGTGCGTCCCGAGCTTGAGCTCGGCGCCTACTATTCACGGTTGATCGAGGAGGAGCAGGCGTTGAGTGCGCTGCTGGAACAGGAGCAGGATCTGCCAAGTGTGACCCCGGATGGTCATGTTCTGCCGCTGATGGTGAATACCGGCCTGGCGCTGGATTCCGTCGCGTCGCTCAAGTCGCGGGTCGGCGGGGTCGGGCTCTACCGCACCGAAGTACCGTTCATGATGAGTGACCGCTTCCCCAGCGAGCAGGAGCAGGCGCGTCTTTATCGTGAGCAGCTGCTGGGCTTCGCGCCGCTGCCGGTCACCATGCGCACGCTGGATATCGGCGGCGACAAGGACCTGCCCTATTTCCCGATCAACGAGGCCAATCCCTTCCTGGGCTGGCGGGGTATCCGGGTGACGCTCGATCACCCCGAGGTGCTGATGGTGCAGCTGCGGGCCATGCTGCGTGCCGCGGAAGGGCTGGACAATCTGCGCATCATGCTGCCGATGATCTCGGGAATCGAGGAAGTCGATGCGGCGCTGGCGCTGGTCAATCGGGCGCTGGTCGAGCTGGCCGAAGAGGGCATCAACGTCTCGCGACCGAGTGTCGGCGTGATGATCGAGGTGCCGGCGGCGCTCTACCAGCTGGAGGCGCTCGCCACCCGGGTCGACTTCTTCTCGGTAGGCTCCAATGACCTCACCCAGTATCTGCTGGCGGTGGACCGCAACAACCCGCGCGTGGCGAGTCTCTACGATGCCTGCCATCCGGCGGTGTTGCGCGCCCTGGCGCGTCTGGCGGAAGAGTCGCGTGCGCTCAAGATGCCGGTGAGCGTCTGCGGTGAGCTGGCGGGCGACCCCGCCGGGGCCTTGCTGCTGCTGGGCATGGGCTTTGACAGTCTGTCGATGAATGCCCCGAGCCTGCCGCGCGTGCGTGCGGCCATTCGGCGGGTGTCACTGGGTGCGGCGCAGGGGCTGGTGGACGAGGTGCTGTGTCAGCCCACCGCCGATGAGGTTCATGACCTGTTGCTCCACCGCCTGCAGGCCTGGGATCTGGCCCATCTGCTGCCGCCGCGCGACAACGCGCCTGTGGCACAGAAGGCTGGTGAGACGACTAGCTGAGCCGCCAGCTGCCGATATCTCCTTCCTCGTCGCTCCCCGTGGCGAGCAAGCGGGTCATGGCCCTGCGGCTGGCGATGGTATGGCCCTCAGGGCTGAAACGGCGCTCCAGCAGGGTCAAGGTCTGCACCACTCCGGACGGATCAGTCGTATCCCTTGTCGGGTGGCGTTGCCAGCGCACCAGGGTCGAGGCCCGCGTGCCATATTCGGCGCTGACGATAAACGGGCTGGACAGCAGGGCTTCGCGTTCGGGCGAGAGTCCGGTGGCCGGTAGCTGAGTCGGCGCGGGCCGCCAGTCATCCTTGAGCAGGTCGAGCAGCGCGTCGTCGCTCAATGGCCGTGCGGTTGTCTGACCGGCACGGACTGACGGGTCGAGGAGGGCTGCCAGGCGGCCGCTCAGGCGTCGTTGCTTGGGCCAGTCGCTCCCGGGATGGCCATTGCTCAGGCTATGGATGCCCGCGCCGAGGCGGGTCACCTCGGCCCCTTGCGGGCCATGATGCAGGCGCCACAACGCCTTGCCATCGCAGACCAGCAGGTTGCACCAGTCCACGGCCTCAAGCGTCAGCGCAGAGAGCTTCTGTGCATCCGCTCCCTCCAGTGCCGCGGGCACGCTCTCTCCCGCGACCAGTGCGCGCAACCAGTCTTCAAGGCGCCAGCGTGAGCATCGGCCCAGCGCCTGACGCGCCGCGGCCGCGACCAGCTGGCCACGGCTGATGCTGGCCGTCGGGGCAGGGTGGTCCAGCTGGCGCACATTGGTCAGCGTGGCGAGGCTGCCGGCGGGGTGCATGACCAGCCAGCCGCCGCCGGCCACCAGGTCGCGTCCGCCGCACAGGACACCATCCGGCCACACGCAGAGCCCGGCGGTGGCGCGTGCGTGAAACTCATCCCGGTTGCCGATCAGTAGCAGGCATTCGCCCTGCGGCGAGTCCGGTTGCCAGTCAAATGCCATCAGGCACATGTCGCCACTCCATCAGGGGGTCGGGAGAAAATAGCGCCTCTGTCACGCTGGCACTGCATGACGCCTGACGGCGGCTTGCGTATGCTGCTGCTTTGTCTCGACAGCTTGCGCTGGTCAGCGGTCGGGCTTGCCGACGCCTCACCTACAGGATGCTTTCAGATCATGTTCTCGCGCCGTGCTTCCTCTGTCGAGCCACCGCCCGCGGCGGCGGTGGCTTCGAATGCCCAGAATCCCGCCAGTGGCCTGGAGAAGGTCTGGGCGCGCATGATTCGGCTGACGGCTGGCCCGCTGCTGCTGGCGGAGCTGGCGGTGGCGTTGAGCTTTCTGGTCGGGGCCGCCGTGGTCTGGGACAGCACGCAGCATGCCGCCGTCGATAGCGCGCTGGGGGAGCTCCGGCAGGAGCATGCGCTGGCCACGGCGCTGGTCAGCGAGCGCCTGGAAACCCAGCAGCGTCGCCTGCAGATTCTGGCGCGCTATGCACGGCGCCATCTCGACTTCGGGGCCAACGGGAGCAGCGCCTATGACGATGGCCTGGACCAGTTCTCGCTCACCGAGCAGGGCCAGTTGTTCAGGCCGGTATCGCGTGGGGGAGCCGCACTCTACGGCGAATTCGCAGGACCGTTGAGCGATGAGGATCGCGATGCCGGGCGGCGACTGATGCATATGCAGTGGCTGCTGTCGGACCTCTACTCGTCGGACCCCCTGATCTCACGCCTGTTCGTGAGCCTCGATAACAGCATGGTCATGCTCTATCCCTGGTTCAACGTGCTGGACGCCTTCGCACCGGGCAGCGATTTCATGCCCTATACCGGGGTGCTGCCGGACACCGTGCGTCAGCTTGCCGAGAACACCGACAATGGTGCGGCGCGCGTGGTCTGGCTGCCGCCGCATCCGGGGCCTGCCGGTCTGCCGCAGATCACGGCGCTGGCGGAGGTCTCTCTCAGCAATGGCCAGAAAGCGCGTGTCGGGCTGGATCTCGCGCTGCCGCAGATGGAGGCGCGCCTGCTGCTGCCGGGGCATGCCCCCTCGGATGCCTTCTGGCTGGTCGATGACCACCTGAACGTCTGGGCGGCCAGCAGCAATGTCGGCGACGGCCATTCCCGGGAGCTGCCCGCGGATATCGCCCGCGCGATGGATACCAGCCTGCGCGGTGCCACGCTGGATGATCCGCACGGGACACAGGTGGTGGTGTGGGACAGCTTGCCGGTCACTGGTTGGCGCCTGGTGTCCAGCACGCGACTCGAGGTGCCCGGCCAGGTGCCGCTGCTGACCCTGTTGCTTGGCAGTGGTGGCGCGCTGCTGCTGGTGTTTGCCGTCGTCATGCTCATCTTGCAATGGCGGCTCAGGCGCATGGACCAGCGCCTGGGGCAGCCCTTGGAGTGGTTGGCGCGCCAGAGCGAGCGTATCGAGAACGGTGAGGTGATGGAGGAGTACCCGCCGGTGGGGCGGCAGGCCTATCCGGCGGATGACATCCTGCGGCGTCACCGTGGGGCCGTGGCCTTGCTGCGTCGTGGTCGTGGCCATGAGCTGGATGCCTTGCCGCTGCCGGCCTTCGTGATGCGTCATGGGCTGTTGGCGATGGCCAACCCGGCCTTCGAGAAGCTGTTCGGGCTGGTATTGCATGAGGCGCTGGGGCGGTCGGTGGGCAGCTTGCTGATGCTGGAGCCCAATCCCAGCGTGCCCAGCAGTCGTGAACTCCGGGTACATGACGCCGAGGGGCGCATGCGGCGCATGCGCCTGGAGCTGTGTCGCTTCAACAATGACCCGGCGCAGGTGCTCGGCGTGATGATCGATGAGTCGGAACACGATCAGGCCAGCCAGCAGTTGCTGGTCGCGCGTGACCGTGCCCGCGAAGAGGCGCGTCTGAAGAGTGATTATCTGGACATGCTGCACGCTGAGCTGACGCCGCCGCTGCAAGGCCTGGTGCGCAAGCTTGGTCAGCTCAGGCGTGAGCGTCATATCGAGGATGCCGAGCTCAGCCTGCTGCAGGGCCGTCTCGACAGCGTGGCGCAACTGCTGGACGCTCTGACCGAGCGCGAGGAAGTGGTACGGACGCCGCTGGAAGAGAATGACTTCTCGCCGACCGAGACGCTGGGGGCGCTGCTCGAGGACATGCAGCAGCGCCATCATGATGTCGGTTGCCCCTTCGAGTGGCAGCTGGGGCCGATGCCGGAGGCATTGCGCGGTGATGTGCGCCGCCTCGCGCAGCTGTTCGAGCATCTGGCGGAAGGCTGCATGCGCCACGAAAGCGCCAGTCATCAATCTCTGCTACTTGAGCTGCAGCAAGCCTGTGAGCTGCCGGCCTGTCGCGATGCAGCGTTCTCTGCAGAGGGCTCAGACGACGAGGGCGCTGGCTGTTGCTGTCTGCGGCTCGAGCTGCGTGGACATGTCGGGCTCGATATCGGTCATCAATCGCCCTCGAGTCTAGTCATGGCGCGGCGCTTGATCGACGAGTTGGGCGGCAGCTATCGACAGATCAACCTGGACGATGAGCAGGCGCTGGAAATCCTGCTGCCGATGACATGGCCGGGCAAGCCGACCGAAACCCGCATTCTGGTGGTGGATGACGGGCCGGTGAATGCGATGCTGGCGCGCACGGTGCTCGGGCGGCAAGGGTTGTTGGTCGATACCGCCAGCAGCGGCGAAGAGGCGCTGGCCGCACGTGGCCAGCATTTCTACGCGCTGGTGTTCATGGATATCTTCATGCCCGGCATGGATGGCGTCAGTGTCAGCCAGCGCTGGCGCGAGCAGGAAGTCGCCGCCGGCAGTGAGCGGCGCAGTGTCATCATCGCGCTGACCGCCAATGCCAGTGAGGCCGATCGCGAGCGCTTCTTCGCCGCCGGGCTGGATGATTATCTGGGCAAGCCCTACCGCCCTCAGGCGCTGATCGACAAGGTCAGCATGTGGCTGCCTGACGTGACGCTGACGCCACGCGCGTCCGGCAGCGGCGAAGGTCCAGCATCAACAGACGGCTGACGGTCATGGCGCTGAGAGGCCCGGGCCATTCTCGGCGGACAGTCACCACAATGCAGCATGAAAGGAGTCGGGTATGTGGTGGTGGTATCCCTTGTTGGGCGCAGTCGCCGGCATGATTGCGGGGTTGTTCGGGATCGGCGGAGGGCTTGTCATCGTGCCGGTGCTGGCCGCGGCTTTCGTGCTGCAAGGCGTCGCGCCGGAGGTGTTGATGCATCTGGCGATCGGCACCTCGCTGGCCACCATCGTGGTGACCTCGCTGTCGTCGGCACGGGCGCATCATGAGCGCGGTGCGGTGCGCCTCGATTGGCTCAAACGCCTGTTGCCGGGGCTGGTGGTCGGCACCGGGCTCGGCGTGGTGCTGGCCAGTGAACTGAGCGGTGAGACGCTCAGGCTGGCGTTCGGCGTCTTCGTGCTGCTGGTGGCGGCCAAGCTCGGGCTGGATCTCAAGGTGGGTCAGATGGCCCAGGCGCCCGGGCGGGTCGGCCAGTTCGTGGGCGGCAGTACCGTCGGCGTGATTTCCTCGCTGTTTGGCATCGGTGGCGGCACGGTGATGGTGCCGATGCTTTCCAGCTGGCAGGCGCGCATGACCGAAGCGGTGGGGACCGCCGCCGCGGCAGGCTTCCCCATCGCGCTGACCGCCGCACTGACCAACATCGTGGTCGGCTGGCATGCCCCCAATCTGCCGGAGCACGCCATCGGCTATGTCCATTGGGTGGCGTGGCTGGGCATCGTGCTGGCGTCCGTGCCGTTTGCGCGCCTCGGGGCGCGGCTGGCGCATGCCTTGCCGGCTCTGCTGCTCAAGCGCCTGTTCGCGCTGATTCTGGTCATCGTCGGACTGCGGTTTCTGCTGGCGTGAGCGGGAATGCGCTGCTTCAGGCAGGTCGTGTTCATGCTTTGACTGTTATGCTCTGCCCGCCCGAGAGGCGATGACTGCATCGCCCAGTACGTTGGTAGAGCCCGACTTCCTCATTCAAGGTTTTCACATGTTGCAATATCCTGAGATCGACCCCGTGGCGCTGGCGCTGGGGCCCTTCAAGATTCATTGGTACGGGTTGATGTACGTGATCGGTTTCGCGGCGGCCTGGGGGCTGGCACGAGCACGTCGCGCACGCGTCGGCCTGAGTCAGGACGCGGTAGGCGACCTGATCTTCTTCGGCGCCCTGGGCGTGGTGCTGGGTGGCCGCCTGGGGTATGCGCTCTTCTATGGCTTCGACAAGCTGCTGGCGGACCCGGTGTGGATCTTCAAGGTCTGGGATGGCGGCATGAGCTTCCATGGTGGCCTGCTGGGCGTGTTGATCGCGATGCTGATGTTCGCGCGTCGTCATCAGCTGACCTTCTTCCAGCTGACCGATTTCATCGCGCCGATGGTGCCGATCGGGCTCGGTGCAGGGCGGCTGGGCAACTTCATCAATCAGGAGCTGCCGGGTCGCATCACCGATGTCTCCTGGGGCATGGTCTACCCGCTCTACGGGCCGGAACCGCGTCATCCCTCGCAGCTCTATCAGTTTGCACTGGAGGGCGTCGCGCTGTTCGCCATCCTGTGGTTCGTCTCGCGTGAACCGCGCCAGAAAGGCTTGATCTCCGGCCTTTTCCTGCTCTGCTACGGCTGTTTCCGGTTCATCACCGAATTCTTCCGTCAGCCGGACTCCCAGCTCGGCTTCATCGCCTTCGACTGGCTGACCATGGGCCAGTTGCTGTCGCTGCCGATGGTGCTGTTCGGGCTGCTGTTGATGGCCTGGTCGCGCGGTCAGGAAGTGGCGCAGCCGCCGGTACCTCGCGCCTCCTGAGGGACAATGCAGACGTGAATACAGGGGGCGATCGGTGTAAACTGGCCCCCTGCCAGATACGCAAGAACGCGGCCATCGGGCCGCGTTCTTGCGTATCTGGCAGCGTCAAATATCGTCAAGTGAACGATTCGAATTCATGAAGAGGCTGGTGCAGGGCGATCCACGGCACCGCTCGCTGCGCCAGCCTCTGACACGCCGTACGGACTCGCCACCATGCAACCCTATCTAGATCTGATGCGCCATGTGCTGGAAAACGGCACACAAAAGGGCGATCGCACCGGCACCGGCACTCTGAGTGTCTTTGGCCACCAGATGCGCTTTGATCTGGCCGAAGGCTTTCCGCTGGTCACGACCAAGAAGCTGCACCTGCGCTCGATCATCCACGAGCTGCTGTGGTTCCTGAAGGGCGATACCAACATCGCCTACCTGAAGGAAAACGGCGTGCGTATCTGGGACGAGTGGGCCGATGAGAATGGCGACCTCGGGCCGGTATACGGTTACCAGTGGCGCAGCTGGCCGAACCCGCAAGGTGGTTCCGTCGACCAGATCAGCCAGCTGATCGAGCAGATCAAGACCAACCCGGATTCGCGCCGGCTGATGGTCTCGGCCTGGAACCCGGCGCTGGTGGACGAGATGGCGCTGCCGCCTTGTCATGCACTGTTCCAGTTCTACGTCGCCGATGGTCGCCTGTCGTGCCAGCTCTATCAGCGCAGCGCGGACATCTTCCTCGGCGTGCCGTTCAACATCGCAAGCTATGCGCTGCTGACCCAGATGGTCGCGCAGGTGTGTGGCCTCAAGCCGGGCGAGTTCATCCACACCCTCGGCGATGCCCACCTTTACAGCAATCATCTCGAGCAGGCGCGTGAGCAGTTGACGCGTGAGCCGCTGGCGCTGCCGCAGCTGGTGTTGAATCCGGAAGTCACGGATCTGTTCGACTTCACCTTCGATGACATTGCCATCGAAGGCTATGAATCCCATCCGCATATCAAGGCGCAGGTGGCTGTATGAGCGATAATGAATTCTCTCCGCTGACGGCGGCGGCTGACACCGTCGTGCCCGTCGCGATGATTGCCGCCATGTCGGTCAACCGCGTGATCGGCGTCGACAACCAGTTGCCGTGGTATCTGCCGGAAGACCTGAAGTTCTTCAAGCATGTCACCCAGGGCAAGCCGGTGATCATGGGACGCAAGACCTTCGCCTCCATCGGCAGGCCGCTGCCCAACCGCCTCAACATCGTGGTCACGCGTGACAGCGAGTTCAGTCACGATGGCGTGCGGGTCTGCAGTGACCTGGCCGCCGCGCTGAGCATGGCGGACCACCACGCGATGATCGAAGGCGTGGATGAGATCATGGTGATCGGTGGCGGTCAGATCTACGCCCAGGCGCTGCCGGTGGCGACGCGCCTCTATCTCACCGAGGTTGCGGTCGAGATCGAGGGCGATGCCCATTTCCCGGCGCTGGATGCGAGCTGGCAGGAAGCGCAGCGCGTCCCGGGGGAGAGCGGTGAGGGCCTGCCGGCCTATGACTTCGTGCGCTTCGAGCGCCGCGACGTCTGAGCCACTGGCTGGCCGGCGTGACCTTTACAGTCAGCAGGTACTGACACAGACTGGTGCCAAACGGAACTGCCCATAGCGTGCAAGGGAGGCTCAGGCCTTGACGATGGATCGCCTCGAAGCGCTGTATTCTGCGCTTGAACATGAAGCCGACACACAGCGACAGCAGCGTGACACAGAGCGCCAGGCCCGTGCGGCCCTGGAGTCGGAAAATGCCCGCCTGCGCGATGCGCTGGCCCAGCTGGAGCAGCAGGCAACGTCTGCAGCCACGGCAGATGCCGATGCGCATCAGCATGCCCTGGCAGAAGTCGAGCGTGCACTGGCCGCGGAGCGTCATGAGCGTGAGCAGCTCGCTGAGCAACTCGCGGCGGCGCGCCAGACACTGCAGGAGCAGCAGGCGCAGTTAAGCGCGGTGAATGAGGCGTTGCTGGCGCGAGATGCGCAATTGCGTGAACTGGTTGAGCAGGCTGAGCAGGCTTCTGCGCCGCAACCCTCCACGAATGCGGAGGCGGGTCTGGCAGCGCAGCAGGAGGCGCAGGCGGAACGCCTGGCCTCAGAGCGCCTGAACGTGAGTCAGCCGGCAGCTGCCGCGCAGTCAGCGACGGCTGCTGATTTGTCCGAGGCTCAGGTGTCGCAAGCCCAGGTGTCGCAAGCCCAGATGTCGCAAGCTCAAACGCCGCAAGCTCAGGTACCGCAGGAGCAGGAAGCGCATCAGCAGAACGAGGCCGAGCAGGGCGAGGCCCCGCAGGCACAGCAGGCTTCTCAGCCTGAGTCGGCGCCTTCTCCCCATGCGCTGCTCAAGCAGTGGTACAAGCGCTATCCGGATACCTTCTTCAAGGGCCACACCCGGCCGCTGAAGATCGGCATCCATATCGAGCTGCTGGAAAACGAGCCCTGGGATGACAAGCTGGTGCGGCGCGCGCTGGCGGGTTATGTCCATCTGCCGCGGTATCTGAAGGCGGTACGGGCGGGCACGCAGCGCGTGGACCTCTCGGGTCAGTCGGTGGGTGCCGTGACGGAAGATGAGGCACGCCATGCCCGTCAGCAGCTCGATGAGCTGACGCGCCAGCAGAAGGCGCGGGAAGAGCAGGCGACCGATCAGCGTATCAGCCACAAGCTCAGCGAGCTGATGACCAAGCACCGTCCCTGAGAATGTGCTGGCAGGTGGTGCGACAGCTGGTGAAGACGCTCGATCGACAATGATCGGTGCTAACAGATAAGGCCCCTGTGCGGATTCCCGCACAGGGGCCTTGTCGTTGATGGGCGGAAATCCGCACAACTCCTCGCAAATCGCCGGCGCCGGCGGAATTCGGCTCACTTGTGCGCGAGTTATGTGCGAACTGTGCGTCTTCAACTCATTGAATTGTCCGGATTATTTCGTCTATCTGGCGGCTGTGGCGCAATGCTCGCAGTGTCTCGGCTATCCCTGCTCGCGCCGCACCTCTGCGCGGCTTCGTGTCGGAGCCGCGCAGACGGGATATCGAATGCCCTACAAGACCAACAATATCCGCAATTCAAGAGGATTCGCCATGCGCCTTATCAAGCCAGCCCTGACCGCCCTGAGTGCCGCCATCCTGTTTGCCTCAGCGACGGCCATGGCCGACCCGATCACCATCAAGTTCTCCCATGTGGTGGCGGAAAATACCCCCAAGGGCCAGATGGGCAAGAAATTCCAGCAATTGGTAGAGGAGCGTCTGGGCGACAAGGTGGAAGTCGAGCTCTACCCCAGTTCGCAGCTGTACGGGGACGACAAGGTGCTGGAAGCCATGCTGCTGGGCGATGTGCAGCTGGCCGCACCGTCACTGTCCAAGTTCCAGAAATATACCGATCAGCTGCAGGTCTTCGATCTGCCTTTCCTGTTCAAGGACATGGGCGCTGTCGAACGCTTCCAGAGCAGCGAGACGGGTCAGTCATTGCTGACATCGCTGGAATCCAAGGGGCTGGTGGGGCTCGGTTATCTGCATAACGGCATGAAGCAGCTGTCCGCGTCATCGCCGCTCAAGACACCGGAGGATGCCGATGGCAAGAAATTCCGCATCATGACCTCCGATGTGCTCGAGGCCCAGTTTGACGCGGTGGATGCCGTCTCGCTGAAGAAGCCGTTCTCCGAGGTCTTCATCCTGCTGCAGACCAAGGCCATCGACGGCCAGGAGAATACCTACTCCAACATCTACTCCCAGAAGTTCTTCGAGGTGCAGCCGTACATCACCGAATCCAACCACGGGGTGCTGGATTACATGGTGGTGTCCTCGGCGCGCTTCTGGAATGGCCTGCCGGATGACGTGCGTGGTGAGGTCAAGTCGGCGCTCGATGAGGCCATCGTCTACGGCAACCAGCTCTCCGAAGCCAAGAACATGGAGGCCAAGCAGGCCATCATCGATTCAGGCCAGAGCGAGATCATCACGCTCGACGATGCCCAGCGTCAGCAGTGGGTCGACGCCATGAAGCCGGTATGGGGCGAGTTTGCCGAGGATATCGGTCAGGACATCGTCGACGCCGCGGAAGCTGCCAACCAGTAAGTCATCAGGCCATCCATCACTTGCCCCATCTTGAGCGCCAGGACATCGGCGATCTCGCGTGGGGCAAGTGTCCTTGAGCGACATGAGGATTTTTGCCATGGCACTACGATGGCTTCACAAGGCGGAAGAGACGCTATTCTCTCTGCTGCTGGTAGCGATGGTGCTGCTGGTCTTCGTCGAGGTGGTGTTGCGCTTCGTCTTCAATACCGGCATCAGCTGGTCACAGGAGGCCACGCTGTATCTGGCGGGCTGGTTCGTGCTGATCGGCGTGTCCTGGGGCGTCAAGCAGGGCGCGCACATCGGCGTGGATGTCGTGGTCAAGATGCTGCCGATGCTCTGGCAGCGCGTGGCGACCTTGCTGGCGCTGGCGATCTGCATGGCGTACTGCGTGATGCTGCTGGTCGGCAGTTATGAATATCTCTCGCTGATGAAGATGATCGGCATCGAGCTTGAGGACATCGCGATTCCCAAGTGGTACGCCCTCACCATTCTGCCCATTGCCATGTTGCTGCTGATGCTGCGCTTTGCGGTACTGGGCTGGAAGGTGATTCGTGGCGATGCCAGTGGCTTCGGCTTTCATGACGAAGGCGAGGACAGCATGCATCTGGTGCAGTCGGACGCGCCGGATGGCCAAGACAACGGCGATGTTGGCCGTGACAGTGATCAGGGAACACCACGATGACCATAGCCACTCTGTTTGCGCTGCTGTTCGGCGGCATCTTTCTCGGCATGCCGATCGCCTTTGCGCTGGGCTTCTCGAGCGTCACCACGATCCTGCTGTTTTCCAGTGACTCACTGGGGTCGGTGGCGATCAAGCTGTTCGAAGCCCTGTCGCATCACTACACCCTGCTGGCGATCCCGTTCTTCATTCTCTCCAGCACCTTTCTCTCGACCGGTGGCGTGGCACGTCGCCTGATCACCTTCGCCACCGATGCCATCGGCCACGTGCGCGGTGGGCTGGCGATGGCCTCCGTATTGGCATGCATGCTGTTTGCCGCCGTGTCCGGCTCCTCTCCGGCCACGGTGGCGGCGATCGGCTCCATCGTGATCGCGGGCATGGTGCGCCAGGGCTATACCGAGTCCTTTGCGGCGGGCGTGATTACCAATGCCGGGACACTGGGCATCCTGATTCCGCCGTCCATCGTGATGCTGGTGTATTCCGCCGCCACGGAAGTCTCGGCGGCAAAGATGTTCATGGCCGGCCTGATTCCGGGCCTCCTGATGGGCGGTATTCTGATGGTCGCCATTTATATCGCGGCGCGGATCAAGAAGTTGCCGGCACAACCTTTCCCCGGCATGCGGGTGCTTGCGCGCTCCGGCCTGATCGCCATGGGCGGTCTGATGTTGATCTTCATCGTGCTGGGCTCGATCTATGGCGGCGTGGCCAGTCCCACCGAAGCCGCGGCCGTGGCCACGGTGTATGCCTGGTTCATCGCCGTGGTGGGCTATCGCGACATGGGGCCGTTGAAGAACGTGCCGTGGCGCAAGGGCAACGAAGCCTGGGGGAGTGCGGGGTTGCGCGCGCTGTGGCAGGTGCCTGCCGGGCTTCTGGGGTCCTTCACCGATCAGGAGGTCAAGAAGGTGGTACTGGATGGCGCGCGTGTCTCGATGATGCTGTTGTTCATCATCGCCAACGCGATGCTGTTCGCGCATGTACTGACCACGGAGCGCATTCCGCACACCATCGCCGAAACCATCATCGGCTGGGGACTGCCGGCGTGGGGCTTCTTGATCGTGATGAATCTGCTGCTGCTGGCGGCGGGCAACTTCATGGAGCCTTCGGCCATCCTGCTGATCATGGCGCCTATCCTGTTCCCCATCGCGACGCAGCTGGGGATCGACCCGATCCATCTCGGCATCATCATGGTGGTCAACATGGAGATCGGCATGCTGACACCCCCCGTGGGTCTGAACCTCTTCGTGACGGCGGGGATCACCGGCAAGCCGATGACCTGGGTCATTCGGGCAGCATTGCCGTGGCTGTCGCTGTTGCTGCTGTTCCTGGTGTTGATCACCTACGTGCCGGCTATCTCGCTGTTCCTGCCCAACTGGTTGAGCAGTTGAGGATCACTGCCTTCTGACAAGGTGCGATGGAAAGATTGATTGATGACAGAGCTTGATGACAGAGCTTGATGACAGGGAGGGCGACTGGGCTTGTTGACTGGATTTGATGACCCAGCTTGATGACCGATCTTGATAGCAGACTCATGAATGAATCATTGGCACAGGGACGGTGCCTTTCATGAAGATAAAGCTGAGAGGAAACCACAACTTGGCATCAGACAAGCACAGCAGTTGACGGGTATTTGTTCTGCGACTTTTGTCGCAAGCGAGGTTTTTCCACAATGAATCCGGGATTAACGCTCAGCGATGCGCTCGGTGATGCAGGAATCCGCGTCAAGACGCATGGTTGTCATGAATCCTTCATTCTTGAGCCCTAGAGTATGCTCACGCCAGACAACCGACCGATGGATAGGTTCAGGAGTGGTGATCGAAAACAGTGTTTTTTTCTGTTGCACATCCTGAAAGCCCGGTATATGGTTTCCCTGCGAGCATTGGATAATAACTAGGCCACAGAGTTTTAGAGGCGTCATCAAGCGCCCGGAACCTTGGTCACTGCCACCGGCAGACACGATCGAACAGTTAACGCTAGTTAAGGAACTATCGCGATGAAAAAGACACTTCTGGCTACTGCCATCGCCGGCGCTGCTGCCCTGGCTGCTACTTCTGCTTCCGCTGCTACTGTCTACAACCAGGACGGTACCAAGCTGGACATCTACGGTAACGTGCAGCTGGCATACTCTTATGTCGACCAGCTCGGCGGTGATCCGGAAAGCGAACTGGGTGACAACGGTTCTACCTTCGGTGCCAAGGGCGAGCACAAGATCAACGACGATATCGTTGGTTACTTCAAGGCCGAGTGGGAATACGACGCTGACGAATCCAAGGGCGGCGGCAACGGCCTGAATGATGGCGACCAGTCCTACGTCGGTGCCAAGGGCTCCTTCGGTGACGCGCGTATCGGTTCCTGGGATCAGCTGATGGATGACTGGATCCAGGATCCGATCACCAACAACGAATACTTCGATCTGACTGACTCCAGCAGCAACATCTCCGATGGGACTGATACTTCTTCCCAGACTCGTGAAGGCAACAAGCTGCAGTACATGTCTCCGGTCATGGGCGGCATGCAGTTCGCTGTCGGCTCCAACTTCGAAGGTGATGGTGAAGACGAGAACGTCACTGATTCCAACCAGGCCTCCTTCTTCGCTGGTGCCAAGTACACCGTCGGCGGTTTCTCTCTCGCCGCCGTGTATGACAACCTGGACCAGTTCGAAGCCACCAATGGCAGCGACATCGGTGACCAGTACGGTATCACCGGTCAGTACACCGTCGATGCCCTGCGCGTTGCTGTGAAAGCCGAGCGTTTCGCTGCTGAAGCTGACAACGCTGATGTCGATTACTTCGGTATCGGCGCGCGTTACGGCTACGGCATGGGCGACGTCTACGGCGGCTACCAGTATGTCGATGCAGACGATGGATCTGATCTGGCTGCCGACAACGGCGGCGACGACAGCTTCAACGAATTCAACCTGGGTGTGACTTACAACATCTCTTCCGCGATGTACACCTACATTGAATACGCCCAGTACGACCGTTCTGGCGATAATGGTGACGGCGCTGCAGTCGGCATTTACTACGGCTTCTAAGACGTCTTCAATCGTCTAGCAAGCTAACGAAAGCCGGTCCCTCGGGGCCGGCTTTTTTACGTCTGTCTCTTTTGTGATGACTGACTCCCTCCCTGTCCGATGAAGGGAGGGTGGCCAATGCGCAAGCATGAGCGTCATGGTCACGAAAAAGCCCCTTTGATCTGATGATCAAAGGGGCTTTTATCATGCGCCTCTCAGGGAAATCATAGCGCTGGCGGATAACCGGTCAGCGCAATTATCTGGCCATCATTTCATGGCGTCGAGGTCTTCACGCTTGGGCAGTGCAGCATAGGCACCCGGGCGAGTCACGGCGAAGGCGCCGCAGGCCGCAGCACGCTCCAGTGCGGCGTTGAGGTGACTCTCGTCTTCGCACCAGTCGCTCAGGTTGTCGGCATTGATGCCGGCTTCGCTGAGGGCTGACAGGAAGCCCCCGATGAAGGCGTCGCCACCGGCCGTGGTATCGACCGCCTTGACGGTGGGCGGCGTGATGCTGACGGTCTCGATGTCGCCGCTCTGCTTGCGCACCAGGGCACGGATCACGCCCGGGCCATCGGTGAGCACGATCAGGCGCACACCGGCCTTCAGGCGCGCTTCGAGCCAGTCGGTCTGCGGCTGACTGCCGGTCAGTGCCTCGACCTCTTCCTGGGACAGCTTGAGGATGTCGGCGTTGTCC
The DNA here is from genome assembly GCF_023161745.1 of Cobetia sp. 1CM21F. Classification (NCBI taxonomy): domain Bacteria; kingdom Pseudomonadati; phylum Pseudomonadota; class Gammaproteobacteria; order Oceanospirillales; family Halomonadaceae; genus Cobetia; species Cobetia sp. 1CM21F. The sequence goes on from NZ_JALNTQ010000001.1 coordinate 180,529, forward strand.
AGCAGCCGCGTGACCAGGGTCACATCGACCTGCTGGTTCGGCCACAGGTTGTGACGCAGGTTGGCATCCACGCTGACCAGGGAGCCTGCAGCACGTGCGCGTGACGCCAGCACGAAGCTGGTGTCCGCGATGCCGGCATCGGTCAGGCTGTTGCTGCACAGGTGGAAGATGGCGGGAGTCGCGAACAGCTCAGGCCCGGCGTGCTCCGGACGGAACAGCAGGTCAGCAGCCGGCGGACGATAGAAGTCGAAGCGGCGTTCACCCTCTTCATCGCGAGACACGAAGGCGAGCGCGGTGCGCGCATGGCTGGTGCGCTTGACGTGATCCATCTGCACGCCATGAGCGCTCAGTTCGTCGTGCAGGAAGTCACCGAAGCTGTCCTGACCCAGCATGCCGACGAAGTGACTCGGCAGGCCGAGGCGGGCACAGGCCACCGCGACGTTGGCCGGTGCGCCGCCCGCGTAGGGCGTGAAGGTTTCCTGCTCGACGGCCTGGCCGCCGAGCTTGTTGGAGAGCATGTCGACGAGCGCTTCGCCGAACGCGATTACCGGAGTCATCAGGAGGAGGTTTCCTTGCGAGTGGTCGTCGTGGAGCCTTTGGCTTTCTTGCCCGGCTTGTCGTTGCTGTCATCCGCCTGGGTGGCGCCACCGGCAGGGAAGTGCTCGCGGACCAGTGCCAGCAGGCCCTGGGTGGACGGATCGAAGGCCTTCACGTCGGTATCGATACGCGCGCTGATTTCCCCGGCGATGCGCTTGCCGAGCTGCACGCCCCACTGGTCGAAGGAGTTGATGTTCCAGATCACGCCCTGCACGAAGACCTTGTGCTCGTAGAGGGCGATCAGTGCGCCGAGATTGCGCGGGGTCATCTCATCCAGCAGCAGGGTGCTCGACGGGCGGTTGCCCGGGCAATTGTAGTGCGGATCGAGGTTGCTGCCATCCTGGCTGCCTTCCATGAAGGCGTTGGCCTGCGCCAGCATGTTGGTGATCAGCGCGAAGTGGTGCTCTTCGGTGCCCGGCTCCGGTTTCAGCGAGGCGATGAAGTCGATGGGCACGTAGCGAGTACCCTGGTGCAGCAGCTGGAAGAAGGCATGCTGGCCGTTGGAGCCGGTCTCGCCCCAGACGATCGGGCCGGTCTTGTAGTCCACCGGACGGCCGAAGATGTCGACCGACTTGCCGTTGGATTCCATGTCCAGCTGCTGCAGGAAGGCGGGCAGCTGATGCAGGGCCTGGTCGTAAGGCACGATGGCCTGGGTCTCGGCACCCATGAAGTTGATGTACCAGATGCCGATCAGCGCCATCAGGACCGGCATATTCTCGGCCATCGGCGCATTGATGAAGTGCTGGTCCATCTCATGGGCGCCTTCCAGCAGCTCCATGAAGCCTTCATAGCCGATGGACAGGGCGATGGGCAGGCCGATGGAGGACCACATGGAGTAGCGACCGCCAACCCAGGCCCAGAATTCGAAGACGTTCTCTTCGCGAATGCCGAATTCCTTGGCCGCCTTGCGGTTGGTGGAAGCCGCGACGAAGTGGGCGCCGACGTCGGCATCCTGGCCGGCGTGCTCCAGGAACCAGCGGCGCGCCGTCTTGGCGTTGAGCAGGGTTTCCTGGGTGGAGAAGGTCTTGGTGGAGACGATGAACAGCGTGGTGGCCGGATCCAGGCGCTTGAGCACCTTCTGGATGTGGTTGCCATCGACGTTGGAGACGAAGTGGAAATTGATTTCCGGGTGGCGATGCTTGAGCAGCGCACGGCAGGCCATGTTGGGGCCCAGATCAGAGCCGCCGATGCCGATGTTGACCACGTCGCGAATCCGCTGGCCGTCGAAGCCTTTCCACTCACCGCTGCGCACGGCTTCCGAGAAGGCGCGGATCTGCTCGCGCGTCTTGTGGATTTCCGGCATCACGTCCTTGCCATCGACGATGACCGGCGTGTTGGTCTGGCTGCGCAGTGCGGTGTGCAGCACCGGGCGATTCTCGGTGACGTTGATGATGTCGCCGGAGAACATCTGCGCGCGACGTTGAACGAGTGCAGAGTGCTCAGCCAGTTCGACCAGCGCCTCCATCACCTCATCGGAGATGTGGTGCTTGGAGTAGTCGAGAAACAGGCCGCCGACGCGCAGGCTCATCTTCTCGAAGCGCTTGGGATCCGCCGCGAAGTAATCGCGGATGCGGTCGTTGCGGGTCACCTCGCCCAGCCGGGTCAGCGCCTGCCAGGAAACACTACGGGTCAATTGCAGCATGGAAGTGTCCATCGTATGGGTTGTTGAAGTTCATCGGGGCGGGTCGCATTCTGTGGCGGCCCGACGCACGCTTGCAGGCGAGGCGAGAGTCACTGTCAGCCGAGAGTCGTGTCGATGACACGATTCAGGCGCTTGGCGCTCTCGGTTGGTCGACAAGGTGCGCAAGGGGCCGGCCACGCCGTGAGCCGCGTGGCCGGCTGTCATTCACTCGCCGCTCGTCTCATAACCGCTCAGCGGTGAGATGTGCTGGGCCAGCAGATGCTGAGCGCCCGGCGGCAGCCAGACCGGATCGAGGCGCGTACAAGCGGTCTCGACACACAGGAAGCTGCGCGCATTCTCGACGCTGGTGTCGGCCGGCGGCGCGTCCCCGGGATGCCAGACCACCGTGGAGTCAGAGCCCTGCTTGGCGATGCGCAGCTGACGCTTGCCGTCCTCGAGCACCTGAATCTGGCTGGTCTGGTAGATGCGATCCAGCGGGCCGCGCACGCCCAGTTCGCCCTGCTGGTCGAAGCGCGAGAAGTCCTGGCGCTTGTCCAGGTAGCTGGCGCCGGCCAGACCGGTGACGCGACATTCGAAGGCATTCGGCACTGCGAAGTAGGTATGCAGCGCGCCGGTCATCTTGATCGGGGCCTCGCCACGGTTTTCCGTGATCAGCTCGACCTTGAGGAAGCGGCGGCTGGCAAAGATCACCACGCGCGGAGAGAGGGCGGCGTGCAGCGCTGAGACCGGTGAGGCATGGATCTCGACGCCTTCCTCTTCCTCGTCCACCGCATCGATGCGCCAGTCGGCCTTGCGAGCGGGGCCGTGCAGTTCGCTTTCGCCCTCGGGGAATTCATCCGCGAACCAGGGCCAGCACAGCGGAATGCCGCCGCGAATGCTGCCCGGCAGGGCAGCGGGCGTTTCCGTCACCCACAGCCAGGGAGAATCGCCCGTCGGCTGATAGTGCAGCACCTGAGCCCCCTGGTGGCAGACCACCAGCTCGCCCCACTCCTGGTTGAGGATCAACAGCGAGCGGCCCTGCCATTCGACAGTGCGTTGGCCAGCGGTGTCGGCGATCAGTGCGCGCAGACTTTCGGGGATCATCTCGAGCTACCTCGATGGTTCAGGAGGTGGCGGTGCATCATGCCACCTCTTCATTGTGCAGAGCCTCGGCGGCGCCCAGCAGGCCGGTCCACGGCGCGGTCACCACCCAGGTGGGTATCGCGGCATTGTAACGGCTCAGACGATTCTTGTCGGTGAAGGCGTGGCGGAAATCGCTGTGCATCAGCAGATCCAGGTTGCGCGGCAGCACGCCACCGCACAGATAGACCCCGCCACGCGCCCCCAGCGTGAGTGCCGCATCGCCGGCGACCGCGCCAAGAATCTTCATGAAGCGCATCACGGCATCAAAGGCGAGAGCATTCTGCGGTTCATCGTGATGCAGGTGCTCATGCGCTGCCTGGCTGACGTCAGCGGCGCTTGCCAGTGGTGATTCCTGCTGACGCAGCTCGCCCAGGGCCTGATAGATCTCGAGCATGCCCTGGCCACACAGCAGGCGCTCCACCGAGACGCGACCATGGCGACGGCGGAAGATGCCGAGCAGGCCATCCTCGATCTCGTCGGTGGGGGCGAAGCTTGCATGTCCCCCCTCGGTCGCGAGCGGAATCCAGTTGTGCGTGCCGCGCACCAGACCCGCCACACCCAGGCCAGTGCCGGGGCCGATCACCAGACGTGGCGAGGCCGCATCGCCACTACCTTCGGTGAGCTCCTCACCGATGGCCAGACGTTCGCTGGCCTCGATGTGGGGCACGCCCAACGCCATGGCGGTGAAATCATTGAGGCACTTGAAGCGCTCAAGCCTCAATGATTCGCGCACCTCGCGCTTGAGAAACGTCCAGTGATTGTTGGTCATGCTGACGCGTTCATCATGCACGGGGCAGGCGAAGGCCAGACAGGCCTCGACGGGTTGCTCGGCCTCTGACAGGCCCAGCATCCGATAGTAGGCCTGGATGGCCTCCTCGAGTCCGGCATGCTCGGCGCAGGCGAGCGTCTGGATGTGCTGCAGGGTGTGGCTGCCCGGCTGGACAAGTGCCAGCCGGGCATTGGTGCCACCGATATCGCCTACTAGAGCAAGGCGATGGGAGGTGTCGCGGGTCATCGTCCGGCATCCTTCCTTTGCGTCAGTGCCTCAGGAGAGTGACAGGGTGCGCCCATCACATCAGGTCGTGGCCGCTGCCCGGCAGGTCGCCGTAGCCTGCAAAGCTGGAGGCGCCTTCCTCGGCACCGCCGACCAGTGAGCGCATGCCGGAGAACAGCTCGCGGCCCAGGCCGTGATGATAGCTGTCGCGAGTGATGGTCTCGGCCTCGCGCTCGGCCCATTCGGCTTCATCGACCAGCGCCGTGAGGGTGCCGGCATTGGCATCCAGGCGGACCACGTCACCTTCGCGCAGGCGTGCCAGCGGGCCGCCGTCGAGCGCTTCCGGCGTCATGTGAATGGCAGCCGGGACCTTGCCCGAGGCGCCAGACATGCGGCCATCCGTCACCAGTGCGACCTTGAAGCCGCGGTCCTGCAGGATGCCGAGGTAGGGCGTCAGCTTGTGCAGTTCCGGCATGCCGTTGGCACGCGGACCCTGGTAGCGCACCACGGCGACCATGTCCTGCTCCAGCTCACCGGCTTCGAAGGCGGCCTTCATCTCATCCTGGTCGCTGAACAGTTTCACCGGCGCTTCGACGAGACGATGCTCTTCCTTGACGGCAGAGACCTTGATCACGCCGCGGCCGAGGTTGCCGTCCAGCACGGTCAGGCCGCCTGTCGGGGCGAACGGGTTGGCCACCGGACGCAGCACATCCTCGTCGAGGCTGTCGGTGGGGCCGTCCTTCCAGACCAGCTTGCCGTTCTCGAGGAAGGGCTCGCGGACATAGCCGGCCAGGGTGCCACCGTCCTGGGTGGGGATGTCGTGAAGCAGACCCGCCTTGAGCAGTTCACGGATCAGGAAGCTCATGCCGCCGGCCGCCTGGAAGTGATTGATGTCGGCCTGGCCGTTCGGGTAGATGCGCGTCAGGCTCGGCACCACCGCGGAAAGCTCGGTGAAATCATCCCAGGTGATGGTCACGCCCGCAGCGCCGGCCATCGCGACCAGGTGCAGGGTGTGGTTGGTGGAGCCGCCGGAAGCCAGCAGGCCGACCATGGCATTGACGATGGCGCGGGCATCGATCTGGCGATAGAAGGGACGGTAGTCGCCGCCGACTTCACTGTTGCGGATGGTCTGCTCGGCGGCGTGACGCGTCAGGGCTTCGCGCAGCGGGGTACCCGGATTGACGAAGGACGCGCCCGGCAGGTGCAGGCCCATCAGCTCGACCATCAGCTGGTTGGAGTTGGCGGTGCCATAGAAGGTGCAGGTGCCCGGGCTGTGGTAGGACGCGGACTCGGCTTCCAGCAGCGCATCGCGGCCGACCTTGCCTTCGGCGAACAACTGACGGACACGCGCCTTCTCGTTGTTGGGCAGGCCGGAGGGCATCGGGCCGGCCGGCACGAACAGCGTCGGCAGGTGGCCGAAGCGTGCGGCGGCGATGAACAGGCCCGGGACGATCTTGTCGCACACGCCGAGGAACAGGGCGCCATCGAACATGTTGTGCGACAGGCCGACAGCGGCGGCCATGGCGATCAGGTCGCGCGAGAACAGCGACAGCTCCATGCCCGGCTGACCCTGGGTCACGCCATCGCACATCGCGGGCACGCCGCCGGCGAACTGGGCGGTGGAGCCCATCGCCTGGACGGCTTCCTTGATGATGCGCGGATAGTCCTCGAACGGCTGGTGGGCGGACAACATGTCGTTATATGACGAAATAATGCCCAGGTTGGCCGAGTTCATCAGCTTGAGACGATTCTTGTCGGTCTCGCCACAGGCGGCAAAGCCGTGCGCCAGGTTGCCACAGGAGAGCTCGGAGCGGTGTACACCGCGGCGCTGCTGGCTTTCCATCAACTGCTCATAGGCGGCGCGGCGTTCGCGGGAGCGGTCGATGATGCGCTGGGTCACGTGCTCTACGGTCTGGTTGACTGACATGCTCTTACCTCATGTATCAGGCGGCGCAGGGCGCCGAGGCTGGCGAAAGAAAGCGTTTCCCGCTGTGTGGGCGTGCTGCTATCCGGCGACGCTATCCAGTGGTGATGGCGGTGTAAAGCCTCTGGCCTCACTCGTGTCGCGTCGTTCGGTTACCGGGGTAGCCTACAGTAGCGCGTCATGGCGCTAGAGAAACGGTTTTGTTCGGAATATTCGGTAAATTTAACAAAAAAACTGCTTGAAGACTGGACGACTTTCGGCCAAATTATGGGAAAAGCGTGTAGGATAATTTCACGGAACGCATTGCAGGCTTTCGTTCCTGGATCAGGTCTGGTCCTGCACCCGCCATACGCCACAGGAGTTGAGTCATGACATTACGCGTCGCCATCAATGGTTTTGGTCGCATCGGTCGCAACGTGCTGCGTGCGCTGTATGAAGGTCAGTACAACGATCGTATCCAGGTCGTCGCCATCAATGATCTGGGTGATCCGAAGCTCAACGCTCACCTGCTGAGCCGCGATACCGTCCACGGCCGTTTCGCCGAGACCGTCTCGCACGACGAAGAGAACCTGTTCGTCGGTGACGACAAGATCCGCATCCTGGCCGAGCGTGACCCGGCCCAGCTGCCGTGGTCCAGCCTGGACATCGACCTGGTGATGGAATGCACCGGTCTGTTCACCAAGCGTGCTGCCGCTGCCAAGCACATCGAAGCCGGCGCCAAGCGTGTGCTGATCTCCGCGCCGAGCGGCGATGCCGATGCGACCGTCGTGTTCGGCGTCAACGAAGATGTGCTGAAGGCCGAGCATCAGGTCGTCTCCAACGCGTCCTGCACCACCAACTGCCTGGCGCCGGTCGCCAAGGCGCTGAATGATGAAGTCGGCATCGAGAATGGCCTGATGACCACCATTCACGCCTACACCAACGATCAGAACCTGTCGGATGTCTACCACTCCGACCCGTACCGTGCCCGCAGCGCGACCCATTCCATGATCCCGACCAAGACCGGTGCCGCCGCGGCGGTGGGTCTGGTGCTGCCGGAACTGAACGGCAAGCTGGATGGTCTGGCGATCCGCGTGCCGGTCATCAACGTGTCGCTGGTCGATCTGACCTTCACCGCGTCACGTGATACCTCCATCGAAGAGATCAACGCCATCGTGGCCAAGGCCGCCGAAGGCTCCAGCGTGCTGGCAGTAAACGAGCTGCCGCTGGTGTCCATCGATTTCAATCACGATGCACACTCTTCCACCTTCGACAGCAATCACACTCGCGTCAGCGAAGATCGCCTGGTCAAGGTCATGGCGTGGTACGACAACGAGTGGGGCTTCTCCAACCGTATGCTCGACACTGCGCTGGCAATGCAAGCCGCCAAGTAAGCGCTTGGTGAATTCCGCGCGGCCGTTGATCCCTCATCGATCAACTCAAAAGGCCGCGCGGGACAGCAAGAATTCGGGGGCCTGTCAGTCTGTCGGCAAGACAGGAGGGCAGGCTCCCAACAGGTGAGGACGAGTGGCCCGAGGATTCTCGCGTCGCGCTCAGGCTCCACGGACAAGGCAATGCCATTCGTCCCCTTTGAATCGGTGGTCGGTCAGGGTTGGCGCCAAGACCGGCTTCGATGCTGCTCGGAATGACATCGCGTCATCCATTTTTGAACCTCTCCCAATGGGAGAGGTTTTTTTTGCGCACCATAAAAGTGCGGGAGGTGCTTCAGGGCGCAAAGTGTCGTTGTCTTGCGTCAATGGCGTGACCTTATGGCAACTTTTCTGAGCACGATCGCGACAGAGTTGGGTCAGGTGGTGTGAAACGTGCGCTGATACGTCGAGAAAGGTGGTCAACATGTCGTCATCGTAATTCACGGTCGAGTGAAATTAGCGAAACTGTGGCGGTGTGTTACACTTCGCACCTGTTGGCCTTGCGTCTATCGGTGAGCCAGGTCATGACAACGTCAAATCATGCAGGCGGCCCTATGGCCTGCGAGTGATCCATTGTTGTGCGCAATTCAGGGAAGGTATTGCCACACTGCCGCACACTTTCCGGCAGTTATCTCGACTTCCACAGCAGGCTGTCTCAGATGCACGATGCCATCCGCGAAGCTCATGAATTGATCGGTGCTACCTTGCGCGACCCGCGTACCCAGCGCGAGGGCAAGGTCGTGGGTATGGACCTGGGGCGTGAGCAGCCGGCGATCTATGTGCTATGGCAGGAAAGTGCCGCAGCGGAGCGCATCGGCATGGAGCCGGACGATTTTCGCGCGTTGCTCGAGCACCTGCGGGCGCGCCTGCCGGTCAAGGCGCCTTCCGCCCAGCAGGACAAGGACAGCAGGCAGTCGCGGCGTCACAAGCGTAAGGCCCCGCGCACCACTGCCAAGCCGGCTGGCGAGGGCAACGACGGCCGCAGTGGCGCACATGATGCCCCGTCCTCTTCGCTCATCGACGATGCCATGCCGCGTTCCGCGCAAGGCTAGATCTTTCCAGGCCAGCTCTGATCAAGGCCAGCTCTGTTCAAGGTGAGCTCTCAAAAAAGCCCGAAGCTTATGCTTCGGGCTTTTTGCATCCATGAGGTTTTCCCTTCGGCGCCGCTTGCGTGATATTCGCCCACAACATTGCGCCAGCGCTGCCGATAAGGGAGATAGTCAGACGCAAAGGCAAAGGTCGCAATCGTTCATATGCCGTCATCTGCCCGGATCTTCGCGCAACCAAGCGTTGGGGGTACTGCTGGCTGCCAGCGCCATGGATAGGGCATTCTTGAGCAAACCGCATGACAGAGAAGGGGTTTCACGTTGCCTGAATCATTCGCGGATAGTCGTTTGCTGCAGCATCATTATGCTGTCGTGGCAGATGTGTTGTTCACGCTCAGTGCTGATGGTCAGCGCCTGATTGCCATGAATGCAGCGGCGGAACGCCTGCTGGGATATACGGTGCGGGATTTTCTCAAGCAGCCGGAGCTCTGGCTTTCGCTGGTGATCACCGCCGACCGGCAGCGATTGAGTGACTTTCGCGCCTCGCTGGGGCGGGTCGAGCGCACGACGTATCGCATGCGCGACCGCAGCGGGCAGCTGTTGTTGCTCGAGGAATGTCTGTGGAGTTCCGGTGTGGGGCATCCGCTGTGTGGACGAGTGACGGATATCACGCAGCGTGACAAGGCCAATGAACAGGAGCAGCAGCTGGCGCGTGCCTATCGTCTGATGATGGTGCGCAGCCGTGACCCGATGGCGATCCTGCTGCTCAAGGATGAAAGTCTGGTGATCAGTCATGCCAACCCGGCCTGGCACCTCTATCACGATGCGGCCTGTGCGCATTCCCGCCTCACGCTTGAGCACCTCTACCTCCCTCATGTCCTGCGTAGCCTCGAGAGAGCCGAACCCTGGCAATGCGATATCAGCCTGTCGCTGCCGCGGGGGGAATCCAGGTTGTCCGTGCAGATGGTCAGTCTGGGACGCTCGCTCGCCGACGAGGGGCGTCAGGTGGCCGTGATGGCGCGCGACATCACCCAGGTACATCAACGCCTCGAGCATGTGATCGACCAACAGCAGCGTCTGGCGCGGCGGGTGGATGAGACACCCGGCGCGCACTACGCGACCGCTGGTGAATGGCCGCCAGAGGAATTGGAGTATCTGTCGGCAGGCAGCGAGGCGCTCACTGGGCTCTCGCATGATCTGCTGATGGCAAGCCCGGGCCTCTGGCAAGCCAGGTTGGCGCCGGATGAGCTGGCCATCTGTCAGCAGCACTTTGATGAGGCCGTGCGGGAGCGCCATAGTCGTCTGAGTCTGTGTTACGCCTTCGTACATGTGGATGGGCGCAAGCGCTATCTCCAGGATGACATGCAGCTGAGTTACTCCCCTGAGGGGAAGGTCACTGCCGTGCTCGGCAAGCTCAGTGATGTCACCCAGCGCGAAGCGCATCGGCGCCAATTGGACAACCTTGTCCAGCAGATGCGCGGCGTCGTCTTCCAGTGTCGCCTGAGCCAAGAGGGCGAGCTGCGTTATACCTACCTCTCGCCGGTTGCCTCGCAAGTGCTGGGGCTCGACCCGCAGGCCGTCATCGACGACCCCATGCTGCTGCTGGCGCGCATCGCGGGTCGCGAGCGTGAGCAGCTGCTCATGTCACTGCAGACCAGTGCCCAGCAGCAATCGCCCTGGGAGGCGGAGATACGCTATCAGCATCCGGATGGTCAGGAGCGCAGGCTGGCGTGTGTCGGGCTGCCGCAGATGATCGACTCCCCCGAGGGCGGCGTGATCTGGAATGGCTATTGTGATGATGCCACCGCCCGATACCGTATCGAGGATGAACTGCGCCAGAGCGAAGAGCGCTATCGCTTCATCCTCAACTCCGTCAGCGATCTGGTCAGCATCGAGGACTCCCACGGCATCTGTCAGTACATCAGCCCCTCGGTGGAAAAGCTCTGCGGTTATCGCCCGCAGGAGATCATCGGCCAGGAGATCAAGCAGCTGATCCATCCCGATGACATGCTGCGCATCGCGCAGGAGGTCCATCGTGCCGCCTGTCTCGGCGAGGTATTTCGAATCGACTTCAGGATTCAACACAAGGCCGGGCATACGCTGTGGTTCGAGTCGATCTCGACGCCCTCGATGGACCCCGCCACCGGGCGTTATCAGCGCGTGCTGTCGGTGTCGCGCAACATTCATGAGCGCAAGCTGGTCGAACAGCGCCGTGAGCATGAAGCGATGACGGACGCCATGACAGGCGCCATGACCCGAGCCAGCTTCCTCGACACGCTCGAGACCCTGCTGAGCTCGTCATCGCGGGAGCAGATGGCGTTGATCCTGTTTGATATCGACCACTTCAAGCGCGTCAATGACACTCACGGCCATGCGGCGGGCGATCAGGTGCTGATCAGTCTTGGCGAGGCGTGTCGTGCCCAGCTGCGGCGCGATGACTGCTTTGCGCGTCTGGGCGGCGAGGAGTTTGCCGTCCTGCTCACCGATGCCGGTACCGCCACCGGTGTCGGCATGGCCGAGCGCCTGCGACAGCAGATCGCGGCGCTGGAGGTGCGCTTCAAGTCGCTGACACTGCGCTGCACCATCAGCATGGGAGTGGCGACACCGCTGCCGGGGGAGACCCGGGATGGCTACCTGCACCGTGCCGATATGGCGCTCTACAGTGCCAAGCGCAGCGGTCGCGATCGGGTGGTGCTGGCATCGCAGTCCTTGAGCGAGGACAATTGAGCCAATACCGGTGATCAATCGGGCACACCTGCAGCCGGTGTCTCAGGTTGTGGATCGCGTCATGCAAGTGGATCACGTCATACAAGGAGTAGGCGATGCGAATGTTACGTGGCTGGTGCGCTGGCACCCTGTTGTTTGCACAGTCGGTATTTTCCGCCGGACAGGCCATGGCCGCCGAGGATGCACCGCTGATCAATCGTCTCGAGGGGCCGCAGGTGGTGACGGAGACGGTGACCTATCGGGCCAATGGTGAGGAGCACGTAGGCCTGATCGCACGCGATGCCAAGGCGCAGGGGCGTCGACCCGGTATCCTGCTGGTGCATGAGTGGTGGGGCTTGAACAGCTATGCCCGCAAGCGCGCCGAACAATTGGCAGGGCTTGGCTACGTGGTCATGGCCGTCGACATGTATGGCGGTGGGCGCACGGCCGAGCATCCCAAGGAGGCCGGCGCCTTCTCCTCTGCGGTGATGAGCGACTGGCCGAAGGCGGAATCCAGCTTCAATTCGGCGCTGGCGGTGCTGCGCTCACGCCCGGAAGTCGATGGCGAGCGCATGGCGGCGATCGGCTACTGCTTCGGCGGTGCCGTGGTGCTCAATATGGCGCTGACCGGAGCACCGCTCAAGGCGGTCGTCAGCTTCCATGGCAGCCCGTCGATTGCCGTGACGGAGCCCGAGCCGTTTGCCGGCCGGGTCGTGATCCAGAATGGCGCGGCCGATACGCTGGTGCCGCAGGAGGATCTCGACAAGCTGGTCGCGACCTTCCAGTCACTCGAGACGCGCACTACCCTGATCCAGTATCCGGGCGCCAAGCACGCCTTCACCAATCCGGAATCGGATGCCAAGGCGGCCAAGTACGATCTGCCGCTGGGCTATGACGCGGCCGCGGATTCGGCTTCCTGGCAGGTCATGCTCAACCTGTTCAATGAGGTCTTCAAGACACCGAAGAAATCCGTCAAGACCTGAGGCGTCAAGATCTGAGACGTCGAGACCTGATCCGTCGGCACCGGTGCTGAAGGTGATCGACATGAAAAAGCCCGCCCGGGAAGTTTCCGGGCGGGCTTTTTCATGGGGCTTTTTCTAGCAGCTATTTCATGAGCCTGTTTCAAGGTCTCTGGCAGGAGGCCATGGCAAGGCGTTCAGCGATCGCTGAGCGCGCTTCAATCCAGCTCCTTGAGCGACAGCACCTGGTGCGCCAGACGAATCATGTCGGGGTCGCCGGTGTGTTTGCTCGAGACATCCGACAGCTTGATCACCGGCACCCACTCCTGTCCCTCGGGGCGGGCTTCGGTCATCTTGATCACCATGTTCATCGGCTGCGGGCCGACATCATTGGTGAAGTTGGTGCCGATGCCGAATGACATGCCGATACGCCCGGCGCAGTAGCGCACGATGCGATCGACCTTGTCGGTGTCCAGACCATCGGAGAACACGATGGTCTTGGTCTTGGGGTCGATGCCCAGTGACTCATAGTGACGGATGGTGGTCTCGGCGAAGTCGATGGGGTCACCACTGTCGTGACGCACGCCGTCAAACAGCTTGGCGAACTTCTTGTCGAAGCTCTTGAAGAAGGCCTGGCTGGTGAAGGTGTCAGACAGGGCGATCCCCAGGTCACCGCGATAGACCTTGACCCAGTTCTCCAGCGCCAGAATGTTGGCCATCTTGAAGCCGAAGCGCGCGGCATGAAACATGAACCACTCATGGGCGTGCGTGCCGATCGGCTTGATGCCGTGGCGCTGCGCCATGTGCACGTTGCTGGTGCCGATGAAGCAGCCGCGGCCGTGGTCCTTGAGACCCGCGACCACCTTGTCGTGCACATCGTAGGAGTGCCGACGACGAGTGCCGAATTCCGCCACGCGGATGCCGAGACGCTTGTAGTGCTCGATCTTGGCCAGGGTGCTGTCGCGCAGGGTCTGATCGCTGTCGCGTTGATCTCCGCCCAGCTGATACCAGAGCTCGCTGATCATCGCCATCAGCGGGACTTCCCACAGGATGGTGCGATACCAGTAGCCTTCGATATGCACCTCCAGCTCATCACCGGTCTGGGTGATGGTGATTTCGGAGGGATCGAAGCGGAAGCCCGCCAGGAAGTCGCGGTAGGTCGGGTCCAGGAAGGGGCAGTGAAGCTCGAGGAAGCATTTCTCTTCCACGCTCAATGCCAGTTCGGCCATGTTGTCTACCGCGATGCGCAAGGCCTCGCCGAACCCCGGCGGGAACGAATGCTCGCCACGGTTGATGAAGGCGTAGCGAGCACGCGCATACGGAAACAGTTTCACCACGGCGTTCTGCATGGTGAACTTGTAGAAATCATTATCGAGAATCGAGTACAACATCGAGGCTCGCTCAGTATCAAGGCGGCTCGGGGGAACCGGAATCGCTGGCAGGGCAGGCGCTGCGAGAGGCAGGCATGCCCCGCTGGCACGGGGAAGCAATGTCGACGCATTATCCGTGCAGGCGCGCTGCACGTTCAAGCCGGAGTGCCCAGGCGCTGGTCAGGTGCTGAAGGCCATGATGCCGAACATGGTCAGCATCATGCCGCCGAACATCAGCAGGCCGGCCAGCGACAGGGCGATCAGCAGGTAGCCGAGAATCAGTCCGGCCAGGGCCCAGCTGTCACCGGCTTCGCCACTGCGGCGGATCTGGCTGCGCGCAATGTGGCCACACACGACGCCGCCGAGTGCCGCAGGCGCGAGCAGGCAGCCGAGCACGCTCAGGGCAAAGGCGGCCACTGCCATGAGATTCGTGCTGGCATGGGTGTCCTGCGCGGGCGGGGTCGGTGCATAAGGCCCTTGAGAGGGCCCTTGCGATGACTCTTGAGCGCGCCCCGGGGTCTGTGAGCCGCTCGTGGACGTGTCGTCGGGCGGCGTGGGAGTCTCTGTCATGTGGGTCTCGTTGTCCTGCATCATGACGACACACTAGCATGTCCTGGGATGTGCGGCATGTCTGCACCAGTGGTGGGCATGGCAAGACTATGAGGAGAGTACGGTGACAGGGCAATGGCAGGCAGAGGATGAGGCGGCGACAGGGTCGGTAACAGACCAGCAGCAGGCTGCGAGCGCCGCAGATGCCGCACAGAAGCAGGGCTGGCGCCTGGAGGTGCTGGATTCCCTTGACGCTCTCACCGCCAGTGAATGGAATGCGCTGGCAGGCGATGACTATCCCTTCCTGCAGCATGCCTATCTGAGCGCGCTGGAAAGCTGCGGTGCGGCCAGCGCCGCCAGTGGTTGGCATCCTGCCCATCTGGTAGTGCGAGACGCCGACGGCCGCTTGCTGGCGGGGCTGCTGCGCTATCTCAAGCTGCACTCGCGCGGCGAATATGTGTTCGACCAGCAGTGGGCGGAGGCCCTGGAGCAGGCCGGTGGGCGCTATTATCCCAAGCAGTTGACTGCCGTGCCGTTCACTCCCAGCGATGGCCCACGCCTTGTCACCTCGCCGCAGTTGGCGTCGCCCGCAGCCCGACGTGCCTTGCTTGAGTGGTTGTGGCCGCATCTCAAGGCCGGCATCACGCCCGCGGCTGAGCCGGGTAGCGCGCTGCGTCGTTATGAGCACAGCGGGTTTCATCTGCTGTTTGTCTCGGCACAGGAGCGGCAAGACTGGCAGGCGGCGATTCCGGAGCTGATTTCGCGTCCCGGGATGCAATATCACTGGCAGTCACGCGGCGAGCCGGACTTTGCCACCTGGCTTGAGAGTCTGCGCTCCAAACGGCGCAAGGAGATCCGTCGCGAGCGGCGCAAGGTCGCCGAGCAAGGCTTCACGCTGGCCAGGCTCGAGGGGGCGCAGATTGGCCCTGATGACATCGAGGCCTTCTACCGTTGCTACTGCATGACCTATCTCGAGCGCGGCCAGCGCCCTTATCTGCCGCTCGATTTCTTCCAGCAGCTCAGGCGCAGCATGCCCGAGCGGTTGCTGCTGGTGCAGGCGCGTGATGAGCAGGGCGCGCCGGTGGCGGCAGCCTTGTGTCTGATCGGCAGTGATTGCCTATATGGTCGTTGGTGGGGCAGCGAAGTCCATGCCGACTGTCTGCACTTCGAGGTCTGCTATTACCAGGGGCTCGAATTCTGCCTGCAGCGAGGGCTCAAGCGCTTCGATCCCGGCACCCAGGGTGAGCACAAGATCAGCCGCGGTTTCGCGGCGTATGCCACTGGGTCGCTGCATTGGCTGATGCATCCCGGGCTTCAGGAGGCGGTGGCAGAGGCGGTCGAGGAGGAGGCACGCTGGCTCAGCAAGGCCCGTCAGCAGGTGACGGCAATGCTGCCTTATCGGGAGGCCGCGCCCCAGCCAGCGCAGGAGTGATGACCCTCAGCCTTCGTCACTGCAATCCGCTATCCGCTGGCGGATTCTCCCGCGGAGTCAGAGGCAAGAAAGATTGCGAATAGAGCACTACACTGAGTTATATATGAATGCTCTAATCCAGAGGCGCCCATGCTGATCAAGGACTGCGATTCACGGGAATACGACCTGCTGGTGCTCGAGGTGCTGGCGCAGGATGCTGCGCTTGCCGCGCCAGAGCGCCACAAGGTGCTGGAGGCCCTGCGTGCGATACGTGCCCGTCAGGCGCGTCGCCGTGCGCTGGCAAGCCAGCTGGATGCCTTGTTGGGGACGCGGGATGATTGGGTCGTTCTGCATGATGTGCGTCTGGCGCAGGCAGAGGGCGTGATCGAGATCGATCACCTGCTGATCAACAGCCTCATGCAGGTCTGGGTGCTGGATGCCTCCTGTTTTGATTTGACGCTCTCGATCACTCCCTTCGGTGAGCTGTTGGCCCATGGCGGGCGAGTCGCGCAGGGGAGCGAGACACCCTCTGGCGAAGATGGCGTCATGGCACATGCCGTGACGCCGTGTCCCTTGCAGACGATCCCTGAGCGTAGCCGCGCCATCGTGCAATGGCTGGAGGCCTCCTCGTTGTTGCCTGTGCGCCTGGGGATGACCCTGCAGCCGCAATTACGCTATCGCATCGTGGTGGCTGATGCGGCTCAGGTCAGTCGGCCGCCGGAAGATATCGTGGACAGTCGTGCGCTGCTGTCCTTCGCGCGCCTCAAGCGTCAGTGCCTGCAGGTGAGCGGCAAGACCGCTTACGTGACACGGCTGCGCAGTTTTACCCACCGCCTCGATCAGCGACGCCTGCGCCAGCTGGGGCGCGCCATCGCGACCCAGCATGTGGCCCCCAATACGGATTGGGTGGCGGAGCTGGGCCTGGCCGCTGGCACGCGCGCGACGGATGGCGACGCTGCCACTCAGGTATCCCCGCTGGCCTATCTATGGCAACCGCCGCTATCGCCTGAAGAACTGGCGCGGGCCTCAGGCGATAGCGCTGCCATGGCGGCAGAGTCCGATGACATGGAAGGGGCGTCGGATGACACGACGCTGGCGGTCCAGCGTGGCGTGACATCTACGGCTGCCCTGAAACGGCAGTGCGGTTTTGGGGGCCGAGGGCTGCAGGCCGCGCACTGGCAGCCCGGGCACCAGACTCTGGATCAGGATAGCCGAGAAGGCCCCGCGAGCCCGCAGGCGGCAGGCGAGCAGCCGGGGGCTGCGGCCGACAATCAGCAGGGCGCGTCTTCCGCCCCGTCGCAGGATGAGGAAGGCTTGCCGCGCTGCCAGGGCTGTCGGCGATGGCTTTCCACCCAGAGTGTCGACTTCTGTCGCCAGGCAGATCAGGCACGCGCGCTGGGCGGGCGTCTGCTCTGCAAACGCTGTCGCGACGCCTCATGCCAGTGAGGCAGCAGCACGGCGCTCTCCTCAAGTTCAGCCTTTCAGCTTCAGGCTTCTGTCTCAGCCCTCTGTCCTAGCCCTCTATCCTCTCAGCCCTATGGCCCAGCACTTAGGCCCAGTCTGGCGTTCCAGGGCGTGGTGCAGAGCGTGACGGGAGCCCAGGACGTCAATTTTCTTTTCGACTTCTGATTGTTTTTCTCCAGTGCAATCAAGCAACTGCATCAACCAGGGCGTACAGATCAGTCGTTGCGATGTTTTTGATGTTGCAGTGCAACAAAGACTGTCTTATGCTGCGTTGCAGCGAGGATGGAACCTGGTCGATAGCACTATCTGACCGCGACGGCTTGATAGTGACGGCTTGATAATGATGGCTCGGTCACTACGGTGCACCAGCCCGGTTCAGTCCTGATAACCGAACGGAGCAACGCTCCGGTTCATTTCAGCGTGATGCCAATACCCTGGAGGGTGCCTACATGTTCAATGCCAACTTCGAGAAGTCCGCTCAGCAGTTCGACGATATGTTCCTGTCTCCGCTGCGTGCGTTCAGCGCCCTGAGCATCGATTACAGCGAGAAGCTGATCGGCGCACAGATGGAACTGACCAAGTCCTATGCTGATGCTTCCCTGACCCAGGCGCGTTCCATGCTCGAGATCAAGGACAGCGAAGGTCTGAAGAACTTCGTCAAGGAGCAGCAGGAAACCGTCAAGACTCTGGGCGAGAAGCTGCAGAACGACACCCAGAAAGTGGTCGAGCTGAACCAGGAATACGCCAAGAAAGGTCAGGAACTGGCAGAAAGCAACGCCAAGTCCGCCTCCGAGGCCATGCAGAAAGTCGCCAAGTAAGCGACTGCTGCCGACGCTCTCAGGCGAGCGTCCCCAACGCCCATCCGGTCTTCCGGATGGGCGTTCGCGTGTCTGGAGCATCGCTGAGCAGGTGGGGAGGCGCGCGACGCTAGCGGCGAGCGCTGCCTTGGGCCACAATGACCTGCCACGCCGCCGGTGATTGCCGGCGGCATTTATTCGATCAGTGACAGGTGATAGACATGGCACAGGCCACAGCGCGTCATATTCTCGTTTCCAGCGAAGAACAGTGTGCAGCTCTCAAGACCGAAATCGAGAACGGCCGCGATTTCGCTGATGCCGCTCGCGAGCACTCCTCCTGCCCGTCCGGCCGCAGTGGCGGCGACCTGGGCGCCTTCGGCCCGGGCATGATGGTCAAGGAATTCGACGAAGTCGTGTTCAGCGCCCCGATCAACACGGTTCAGGGCCCGGTGAAGACCCAGTTCGGTTATCACCTGCTGGAAGTCACCAGCCGCACGTGAGCCTTCTGTCACGCTCATGAGATGTCATGAGCGTTTGGCAGGATGTGACGAAAACGCCCCGACCATCACTGGTCGGGGCGTTTTTTGTGTCGCTCGGAAAGTCATCCTTCCTGTGTGTCAGGCGCTTGCCTACACCTCCTGATAGAGCTGGCTGCCTTCACGCTTGAACTTGTCGGCCTGCTCCTGCATGCCGGCCATCACGCTGTCGGCATCGCCGGTCAGGCCATGTTCGTTGGCGTAATCACGCACTTCCTGGGTGATCTTCATCGAGCAGAACTTCGGCCCGCACATGGAGCAGAAGTGGGCGACCTTGGCCGAGTCCTTGGGCAGCGTCTCGTCGTGGAAGCTGCGCGCGGTGTCCGGGTCCAGGCCCAGATTGAACTGGTCTTCCCAGCGGAACTCGAAGCGTGCCTTTGAGAGCGCATTGTCACGGCGTTGCGCGCCCGGATGGCCCTTGGCCAGATCGGCGGCATGTGCGGCGATCTTGTAGGTGATGATGCCGGTCTTGACGTCGTCCTTGTTGGGCAGGCCCAGGTGCTCCTTGGGGGTCACGTAGCAGAGCATGGCGCAGCCGAACCAGCCGATCATCGCGGCGCCGATGCCGGAGGTGATGTGGTCGTAGCCCGGGGCGATGTCGGTGGTCAGCGGGCCGAGGGTGTAGAAGGGCGCCTCGTCACACTCGCTGAGCTGCTTGTCCATGTTCTCCTTGATCAGGTGCATCGGCACGTGACCCGGGCCTTCGATCATGACCTGGACATCGTGCTGCCAGGCGATCTTCGTCAGCTCGCCGAGCGTCTCGAGCTCACCGAACTGGGCGGCGTCATTGGCATCGGCCACCGAGCCCGGGCGCAGGCCATCGCCCAGTGACAGGCTGATGTCGTAGGCCTTGCAGATCTCGCAGATGTCCTCGAAGTGGCGATAGAGGAAGCTTTCCTCGTGATGCGCCAGACACCACTTGGCCATGATCGAGCCGCCGCGCGAGACGATGCCGGTCACGCGGCTGGCGGTCAGTGGCACATAGCGCAGCAGGACGCCGGCGTGGATGGTGAAGTAGTCGACGCCTTGCTCGGCCTGCTCGATCAGCGTGTCGCGGAAGATCTCCCAATCGAGGTTCTCGGCCACGCCATCGACCTTCTCCAGCGCCTGATAGATCGGCACCGTGCCGATGGGCACGGGAGAATTGCGCAGAATCCATTCACGGGTCTCGTGGATGTTGGCGCCTGTCGAGAGGTCCATCACGGTGTCGGAACCCCAGCGGATCGCCCAGGTCATCTTGTCGACCTCTTCCTCGATGGAGGAGGTGACCGCCGAGTTACCCAGGTTGCCGTTGACCTTCACCAGGAAGTTGCGACCGATGATCATCGGCTCGCTTTCCGGGTGATTGATGTTGGCGGGAATGATCGCGCGGCCGCGCGCGACTTCCTCACGCACGAATTCGGCGGTGATCTCGTCGGGCAGGTTGGCGCCGAAGCTGTGGCCCGGGTGCTGGTGGCCCAGAATGCTCTCGACGGATTCGCTGCCCTGATATTCCTCACGCAGCGCGATACGACGCTGATTCTCGCGAATCGCGATGTATTCCATCTCGGGGGTGATGATGCCCTGGCGCGCGTAGTGCAGCTGGGTGACATTCTTGCCCGGCAGGGCGCGACGCGGGCGGTGGTCCAGCTCGAAGCGCAGGGACGACAGGCGCAGGTCGGCCTGGCGCACGCGGCCATATTCACTGCTCAGTTGATTGAGCTGTTCGGTATCACCGCGTTCCTCGATCCACTGCTCGCGCAGCGGCGCCAGGCCCCGGCGGATGTCGATCTCGACCGCCGGATCGGTGTAGGGGCCGGAGGTATCGTAGACGACGATCGGCGGGTTCTCTTCCAGGCCGCTGGAGGTCTGGGTCGGCGAGCAGCCGATCTCGCGCATGGGCACGCGGATGTCCGGACGGGAGCCTTCGATATAGATCTTGCGCGAGCCGCTCAGCGGCGCGATGGCGGCGGCGTCGACCTGTGCTTCGCTGGCGAGGTGGCGGCTGCCATCCTTGCGACCGGCACGCGCGCGTGCCTTGGGGGCAGCCTCAGGCTGCGAGGCGAGCGGTGACTCGGCGGCGTTGGTGGTTTGCGGGTCTTGTGTCGTCGGGGCAGTGCTCATGCAGGTCTCCTCAAAGGGCGACGTCACGGCTGACGTCATCATGGGAAGACCGTGCGCAGGGAGAGGATGGTCGTCGCCGACTCCTTGCCAACAGGTGGCCCGGGAGCGAGGCGGCCGCGCGCAGCGGCTGGCCATCAGCTTGATTCCTACGCCGGTCCTAACCGGTTCAGGTTCCACGGGACCCCTTGCTGGCAAGCTCGCGCGTCAGGGCGGCGAAGCATGCATGCAGGATCTCAGCCGGTTCCACCGGCACCCCGTCAAGCGTGTTCAGATTTCAATGCGAGGGTGTTGCCCGAAGCGTCAGGCTTGCCACGGGGAGCATTCTCGCATCCAGGCTCTGTTGGCCTGTCAGCCATGCCATCCACGGAGGATGGCGTCATCCCGAGCGGCTCATGGCGAGCGCCGGGACGTCAGTCTGTCATGCCTCAAGCGCGATCGAGGCCCATCTGCCAGAAGTCGATCTCGAGTCGCGTGGCGTCCCGGAAGACATCGACCAGTTCACCCAGTCGGCGCTCCGAGACTTCCGAGAGTCGCGCATCCAGCCATTCACGTTCGGCTTCGACGGCTTCCTTGAAGTCATCGCTTGAGTACATCGCGATCCAGTCCGCGTACGGATTGTTCTCGATCTCGGTGGTGTCCTGATCGAGCAGCCACTCGGCGATCTCGCCGTAGCCGATCAGGCAGGGCGCGAGCGCCACGTGCAGATCGAGCAGGTCGCCGCGCTGGCCGCAATCGAGCACGTAACGGGTATAGGCCAGGGTAGCGCGGGATTCCGGCAGCTCGCTCAGGTCATCCTCGCTGATGCCCCACTCGCTGCAGTAGCCGATATGCAGATCGAGCTCGGTATTGAGGATGGTGTCGAGACTGGCCGTGGCCTGACGCAGCTCCGCGAGGGTGCGGCTCTTGTAGGCGGCCAGCGCCCAGGCACGTGCGAAGTGGATCAGGAACAGGTAGTCCTGCTGCAGGTAATGGCGGAAGGACTCCTCCGGCAGACGACCTTCGCCCAGCTGGCGAACGAAGTCGTGCTCGAGATAGTCACGCCATTCCTCGGCGCAGGCACTGGTCAGGTCGTTGAAACTAGGCATGACGCATCCCTCGGTGAGCGTGCTGACGACCCGTGATGGGGCGACAGGTCTCTGGCGCAAGCATGGCCAGTACCGGAACAGGAGCAGGGGAAAAGCGGGGGAGGTGCCGACAGTCACCGTGAGAAAGTGGTGACGATATCGAGTGGCATCGCTTCGCGCTTGATCCCTACGCCGGTACTAGCCGGATCAGGTTCGGCGGGATCGTCATTCACGCAAGGACATCGCCTGCGCATGACATCTCAGCCGGTCTTACCGGCACCCCGTCAAGCTGTGACATATGAGTCACGATGCAGCGAGTGTAACAGCCCTGCAGCGCAGAAGAAGGGCAGTGTGAGCAAAAATGCATACGACTTTGGGAGGCATGCCGAACGTGTGAAGAGCCTCAAGCGGGTTTGTAGAAAGCCGTGAGCGGGTTCATGGAAAGTCTCAAGCGGCAAGGTCGGCCATGAGTGCCGGCAGGTGGCGCGCCAGTCGCGCAAGGTCACGTGGCTCATCGACATCCCAGCTGATCGGCAGGCAAGCGGCCGTTCTCCCCGCCCGTGCCAGCAGCGCCAGAGTGTCCCGGCAAACATGGGCATGGCACCAGCGGGGCAGCAGGAAGGCTTGCGGGCAGGGCGCCTTGAGGCCAATCAAGCCATAGCCGCCATCGTCGGTGGGCTGCAGCACCGCGTCGTGAGTGCGCAGTCTGTGGGCTGCCTCGCGCAGCCGCTGGCTGTCCAGCGCCGGCAGGTCGGAGCCCATCAGCAACACCGGCCCCTCGGGCAGATGTCGGGCCATGGCCCGGGACATTCGCTCACCGAGCTCCCCCTGCGGCTGTGCCTCGAAGGTGAGGTCGGCAGAGGCATCGACAACGCTTCGCAGCCGGGCTTCCAGCGCTGCCCGCAAAGCCGCCTGTTCAGGTGCCTGACTCGACGACTCGGCAGAGGCCGTCAGCATCACCACGACCTTGCCGAGGCGCGCGGCGCAGGCGTGGTCAACGATATGGCTCAGCATCCGCGCATAGAGTCGAGCTGCGCCCTCGGGGCCGAGTGCGGGGATCAGGCGTGTCTTGCAGTGGCCGGCGATGGGCAGGCGACCGAAGATGATGAGAGTCGGGCGCACCTCTGACGCGGCATAAGCTGTGGGCAAGGTAGGCAACGCCGTATCACGCATGGGGCATGCCGCGCTGCTCACAGGCCTGCGCCGCGGCGCGATAGCCGTAGAGACGTGCCAGGCGTGCAGGGGAGACGCCACACCAGGCCGCCAGCCGCAGTCCCCACATCTTGACGATGGTGCGCCAGACGCCGTGGGTCTCCCAGCGTCGACCACTGGTCGTGACGCGCGCCGTCAGGTTCATTGGCGGGGTCAGATGCTTGAGCTGGGCACTCAGCCAGATATCTTCCATCAATGGCATGTCGGCAAAGCCGCCGATGGCCTCGAAGGTCGAGCGCTGCACGAACTGGGTCTGGTCGCCCGTGCTGATGCTGGTCAGCCGCGAGCGCAGATTCATCATGGCAGCGATCATCGGTAACCACGGCGACTCGCCCTTGATGCTGACATCGAAGCGGCCCCAGTCGCTGCGGCGATGCGTCGTGACGGCCTCCTTGAGCAATGCCAGCGCATTGTCGGGCAAGTCGGTATCGGCGTGCAGAAACAGCAGCCATTCTCCGCGTGCACGCGCGGCTCCGGCATTCATCTGGCGTGCCCGGCCCGGTTCACTGCTCAGCACGGCATCACACAGCGGTCGGGCCAGTGAGGGGGTGCCATCCGTCGAGCCACCATCCACCACGATCACTTCACAGTCCCCGCCCGCGCGCAGGCGACTCAGGGCAATCAGGGTTTGCACGATGCCGGCTGCCTCGTCATGCACCGGCATCACGATGCTCAGCCAGGGAGCGCGCGTCAGGTGCGTGCATGTGCTCGACAGGGAGTCCCGGTTGGCGGGCGTCCGTGATGCTGGGGGTGGCTGCTGGTTCATGGCGGCAGGCTCCGACGATGGCGTATTCGTTGGATCATACGCAGGAGTTCGTAGGCTGGATGCACGGGCAAGATACGCTCTATCAGCGCGTCATCGTTCAATAAACGCTTGGCGTCTACCCAGTGTCGCTCCATGGCCACACAATGCCTAGCTGGCCATTGGGTGCATGCGAGGGCACAGGACTACATTCCTGTAATTCGCAGGCGGGGCATGCAAGACAGGTTTTCAGTATCTGTAGCAGGCAAGCGCTGCATTCATCGGCCCTATTTATAGGCCCTCTCCATAGGCCCTCTGCCAAGCAGCTCCTGGAAAGAGAGCCTGAAGAGAGTGCTTGGACAAGAGGGCTTGGAGAGAGCGCGTGAATAAGGGCCAGGGCCTCGATTACCAAAAGCCCGTTCTGCTGGAGGTCAGGCCATCAATCGAAGGTGAGGCGATAGAGGCCATCCGCGCCGCTATCCGAGGTGAAGTACAGGCTGCCATCAGGGCCGAACAGGACATCGAGCGGGCGAATCCAGCGCTGACCGCTGCTGCTGTCCTGCAGGCCGGTCAGCACTGGCACCAGGCGTGCTTCAGTGTCTGGCGTCGCCAGCTTGAGGCCCAGCAGGCGAGGCTCACGGCGGCTGGCCGGGTCACCCGCGGCGTTGCCGGAGGGCGCCGTGCCCCAGCTGCCGTGGACTGCCACCACGACATCCATGTCAGAAGACAATGGATGCTCTGGCGGTACCACCGCGATTCCCATTGGTGCACTGCGAGCGGGGATCTCGGCCAGTGGCGGCTCAATCTCGTCACGCTCGCGCGGTGAATCGTTCGTGATGCAGTCATCCGCCTGCCAGTTGCCATCGATCCACTGATACCAGGGCATGCCATGGAAGCTGCCTTCGCGGGCTGCGACCACCAGCTCGCTAGGTTGCTCATAGCCCCAGTGGTCGGGCCCGTTGTTGGTGGCCAGCAGACGCGGCTCATCTTCCCTACCTGGCTGCCAGGCGAGGCCTACCGGGTTGCGCAGCCCGCTGGCCCAGGGCTGCCAGTGCGGGGCATCGCCGGATTCCTCAAGGCGCAGCACGCCGCCGCGGCGTTCACTGAAGGAGTAGCCCTGCTCGCTGCCTGCAAGGTATTGATTCGAGCAATTGCCCTGGATGCCCAGCGCCAGATAGAGGCCACCATCCGGCCCGAGACTCAAGGTGCGCGAGTTATGGCCACCGCCGCCGGGCAGGGCGATCAGCTCACGAAAGTCATCGCGGGTGAGAGACTCGCCGTGTGAATAGTCGGCGACCAGCAAGGCTGCAGTGGTCGCGACATAGAGCTTGTCACCGCGCACCACCAGCGAGTGAGGGTAGCCCGACAGTTCGACCAGCGTCTTCACGGCAGAGAGGCTGCCGTCCGGCGTCAGCTGAGCGCGATAGACACGCTCGGCCCGCGAGCCGATCAGCAGTTCGCCAGCATCAGTGAGGTGCAGCATGCGTGGACTGTCGAGCGAGGCCAGCCGCTCGAGCGTGGCGCCCTCAGGCAGCTTGAGCGCAGGGGCATCACTGGGCACTTGCTGAGCGCTCACCAACAACAGTGAAGAAGTGCCTGTCTCTGCCTGGGCTGGCAGAGACAATGCGAGACAGGCCGCCGCGGCACTTGCGACCAGACGTGCCGTCACTCTTGTTGCCACACTTGTCGCCAAGCCTGTCATCAGGCGTGCCGGCAGGCGTGTCGATACCGCCCGGGACAGGGAGGGGCGCCGGGGCGATGCGCCACTTGTGAGGTGAGCGGTGTGAGCGACGTGAGCGGTGTGAGTCTCGATCGGCATCCTTGCCTCCTGTCATTGAGCCATGCGCATTCAGTCTGGGAGCTGATGGCCTGTTGCGCCAGTGCTGCCCTCAGCCGCGCTTGCTGGCCTTGCGGCGATGCTTGAAGTAGCGGCGCCAGCCCTTGAGCGAGAAGAAGGAGTAGGTGCGCGCATAGAAGCGGGCTTCCTGCCAGCCCGGTTGTTGCTCCATTTCCTGCGGGCTCTTGCGCCAGCGCTTGTATTCCCATTGATACTGGGCCGGCGCCAAGGCGATCGCCGCTTCCACCGAGGCATTCACCCCGCGTGCCGAGGCGACTTCCTCTTCGCAATAGACATCCTCATCCGCAGCGAGGAAGTGGATGGCGAAGCCATGGCCATCTTCCAGTCGCTGGGCGACACCGGTGACGACGCGCGCATCGGTTCTCGCCACCAGCTTGGGCAGCAGGGTAGCGGTATAGGCGGGGCGGCCATAGAAGTCGGCGAAGACGCCGCTGCCACGGCCCGGCTCCTGATCCGGCAGTATGCCGATCGCTTCGGCGCGCTTGAGCGCCTTGAGCAAGGCAGCGACGCCACGCGAGTTGGTGGGCACCAGGCTCGCGCCCATGCGTTCACGGCCATTGCGGATGATCGGGTCGAGGCGCTCGAACTTGGGCGGCTCGTACATGGCGGTGAACGGGAAATGGCTGGAGAGCCAGAAGTTGAGCACTTCCCAGTTGCCGAAGTGCGGCGCCAGCACGATGACGCCGCGCCCCTCGGCGCGGGCCTCGTCGAGCAGGTTGCGGCCGTGGACCTCGAGAATCGAATCGCGCACGGCATCTTCATCGCCCAGCCACACCTTGCCAAGTTCCAGCATGGTGGCGGTGGAATGCGCGAGGCTGTCGCTTGCCAGACGCGCGCGCGCCTGCTTGTCGAGCTGCGGGAAGGCCTGGCCCAGATTCTGGCGCGTGACCCGGCGCTCACGGGGATTGCACAGCTGCACCACACGCGCCAACGGGCGCGCCAGCCACCAGAGCTGGCGGGTGCTGAGCCCGGATAGTCGTTGCCACAGACAGGCCACGGAATTGGCCTTGAGAGGAGTCAGGCGCTGTTCCATGGCCTGTTCGAACCGCTTGAGAGTCTTGTCCATCGTCACACGTGAAGTTCCGGTGGTCTGGCGTGAAAGGTCGCGCCTGTCTGACGCGAAAGCAGGCGCCGTGACATCGTCAGGTGTCGCGGTGCCGCACTCGAATGATGCTCATTGTGCCAGAGGGGGGCGGTGCCTGCAGGCTCCATCGTGGCAGGCGCAAGACACTGGCGCGGGGTATCATTCAGCACTCAGACAGTCGCCACCTTCGATACGTTCACCTGCTGCGGAATTGCCCGTGCCGCCGCGGTGTCGCGCGTGGCGCCGAGTTGTCACCGCCAGTCGTGTGGTGGCGTCGACCCTCATCGCCAGTGTCCCTTGCCGCGGAGCCCTGATGTCAGCCCCTGATTCCCTCGTTCCCTATCCGCCTGCGGATACTGTCTGCCCGCTGTGTGAGGCGTCCCAGAGCCAGCATGTGCTGCACCTGGTACAGCGGCGCAGACCGTGCCCCGACACCGGTCAGCGACCGCCCGCCGACGAGCGCGATTACCTGCGCTGCCCGGAATGTCATCTGCTGTATCTGGCGCCATCCCAGCGCCTGGATGCCAAGGCAGAGCAGGATATCTACGACCAGCACGAGAATGACCCGGCAGACCCGCGCTATCGAAGCTTCCTGGCCAAGCTCTTCACGCCGATGTGCGAGCGGCTCGCGGCCGGTGCCAGCGGGCTCGATTTCGGCTGTGGGCCGGGGCCTGCCCTGGCGCAGATGTTCGAGGAGGCGGGCCATCCGATGGCGCTGCACGACCTCTATTACCATCCGAACCCGGCAGCGCTCACCCGCCAGCATGACTTCATCGTCAGCACCGAGGTGATCGAGCATCTCTACGCGCCGGGCGAGGTCTTCCGCCAGTGGTTGCGCTGCCTCAAGCCCGGCGGCCTGCTGGGGGTGATGACGCAGCCCGCCTCGGATGACCCGGAGGCGCTCAGGCGCTGGCACTACCTGCGTGATCCGACGCATGTGTGTCTGTTCAGCCCGGCGACCTTTGCCTGGCTTGCGCGCACGCACGGACTCGAGCTTGAGCAGGTCGCCAACGACAGCGTCATCTTCCGCGTGCCCCTACCCACCTGACAAGGGCGTGGGGTAGGGCATGGATAAGGCGTGGGGCAGGGCATGGATAGGGCGCGGGACAGGGCATGGATAGAACGCAGCGACGCGCAAGACGATATTGTTGCCAAATGACGCAAAAAGGCTTGGGTTTGGCGCGGACTGTCACTATATTGCCTGCGCCTTGACGTATTCTCGCAGGGCAAATTCCCCCTCCCGACGATATCCGCACCTTGCGGCATTGGCTGATCGCTGACTGGCGGCCGGCCGAGGATCTGGTCATGCCCCGTCATCTGCTGTTGATGTCCCTTGCGCCCCTGCTCGGCCTTGCCTTGCTGGGGATCGGTAACGCCATGCTGACCTCGCTGGTCCCGTTGCGGCTGTCTGCCGCCGGCGTCTCGAGCGAGGCGATCGGCCTGATCAGCTCGGCCTACTATCTGGGCCTCGGGCTCGGCGCGCTGGTCAACGACCGCCTGCTGCTGCGCATCGGCCATATCCGCGCCTATGCCGGCTTCGCCTCGCTGGTGGCGGTCGCGGCACTGGCCATGGGGCTGGGCGATCACCCGGTGGTGTGGTTCCTGCTGCGCATGATGATCGGCTGGTCGCTGGTCGGGGTGTATCTGGTCATCGAGAGCTGGCTGCTGAGCGCCGCCGACCCCGCCGTGCGCGGGCGTCTGCTGGCGCTTTACATGATCGTGCTCTATGGCGCGGGGGTGCTCGGTCAGCTGCTGCTGGGCGTGACCGCCATGCTGAGCCTCGAGGCGGCCTTCATGCTGGTGGCGATGCTGGCGGCGGCCTCGGTATTGCCGCTGGTGCTGCTGCCGCGTGTCTCGCCGCTGATCGAACAGTCCGAGCCCCTGAGCCCATGGCGCCTGATTCGCATCACGCCGACGGGAGTGTTCGGCTGTCTGGCCTCGGGGCTGGTGGTGGCGGTCATCTACAGTCTGCTGCCTCTGGCGCTGGGCGATGGCGGCACCCTGAGCACCGCGGAGATCGGTCAGCGCATGGCGCTGGTGATTCTCGGCGGCATGCTGCTGCAGTACCCCATCGGCCGCTGGTCTGACAGCCACGATCGCCAGCAGGTGCTGATCATCCTGTCGATCGCCATCGTCGGCTTCGCCGCCTTGCTGATGGGGCCGGCCCGTGAGGGCATCGCCCAGCTGACGGTGCTGTTCCTGCTCGGCGGTGCTGCCTTCACGCTCTATCCGGTGGCGGTCAGTCATGCCGCCGACCGTGCGCCTGCCGGTGCCCTGGTGCGCATGAGTCAGGGCCTGCTGTTGATCAACGCGGTGGGGTCGACCCTGTCGCCGCCTGCGGTATCGCTGCCGATGGCCGAGATGGGCGCGATGCCCGGCATGGCGCTGAGTCTGGTGGTGATGGGTGGCGGCATGCTGCTCTTCTTCGTCTGGCGACGCGTGATGCGTCCGGCGCCGCAGCCGTTGGCGCCCTTCGAGACCCATGCCCCGCAGACACCGCTGGGCACCGAGCTTGCGGTCGGGCCTGAACTGGTCGAGGCCGCCGAGGAGCACCTGCGTGACGCCGAGGCCGATGACCCGCTGGTCGAGGTCACGCGTGAGCTGGTCGCTGACATGCCGGAGCTGATCACGGATGCCTCGCTGGACAGCCTCGAGGAGATCGAGGTCAAGGAGGAGCAGGCGCTGCACGACGAGCAGGCCCTGAATGACGAGCAGGCCCTGAATGACGAGCAGGCCCTGAATGACGAGCAGTCATTGCAGGACGCGCAGCGGCAGGTGCCGCCACGCGATGACGCGCCGCTGGCGCGCGACTGAGGGCCGCTGGCGCGGTGCTGTCCAGACCTGTCTGGCCGGGCCTTCCCGCCCGGGAATCAGCGCGCGGGATCGACCAGATTGCCCTGTGAGCTGTTGCGTCGGAACCAGCCGGTGACACTGGCGCGCGCCTGATGCGTCGGCAGCACCTCATGGGGGATCTGCTCGGAGAGGAAGCACACGAAGGTGCCGGCCTCGGGGGTGACACGCGCCATTTCGCGACTGTCATCCTCGGGGTCGTAGAGCACGATCTCGCCGCCGCCATCGTGCGGCCAGTCCTCATTGAGATAGAGCACGCTGGAGATCAGGCGATTGCCGCGGCCGCGAAAGCTGTCGAGATGCTTCTTGTAGAAGCTGCCGACCGGATAGTGGGCAAAGTGGGCCTCATACTCGAACAGCCCCAGATAGAGGGCACGGTTGAGCTCATCCTTGAGCACGTTCATCGCTTCCAGATAGGCGCGCTGGGCGCGTGAATTACGGTCCAGCCAGCGAATCGCGTCGCCGCGGATGTCCGGGCGCAGATCATGCTCGCGTCCGCGCCCGATACCCGCCGCCGTCAATTGCTGCCGCGTTTCAAGCTCCGTCAGTTCGTCATTGAGCTGGCCGATGACCTGCCGCGGCAGGAAGTCGGGGCGCACGCTGTAGCCATGCTCGACCAGTTCATCGATCAGCAGGTTGAGTGCGACAGGGTCCAGCAGTGGGGCGGGTGCAGGTGCAGCGGGCATCAGGCGCTCCGAACGGGAAGTGGCGTGGCATCGTGGGCGAGGAGTTATAGTCCAGTGCCATTGTCGGTGCAATATCGTCGGGGCAATGGCAGCGGGGCGATGCCATCAGGGCGATGACATCCGGGCGATGACATCCGGGCCATGGCGAGCCGCTCGGCGGGAACACACCTTGCCTGATTCAGAAGCACGCAAGCTCAGGGTCTTGAGCTTCAGGGCCTTGAGCCTCAGGGCCGAGGCGGCACGGGGCGCGGCGGTAGATGGCGCAGCGGGGCGCCAGGTGGTGGCGCTGCCTTGAGACTCACGGCATGGCCGAAGCCGATGGCCATCAGTTCGACCAGCATCATCGAGGACAGCCCCCACAGCACCTGGTCGGCCACGCGATAGCAGGGCACGTACCAGGTCTCGTCGCCGACGGTGATCACATCGGTATGCTCGCGCTCGTCCTTGAGCAACATGCTCAGCGGCATCTCGAAGATCTGCTCGATCTCGCCGGGGTCTGCGCGCAGCGGCAAGTCGGCGGGAATGCGCCCGACAAAGGGCGTGACGCGCATGCCGTGCAGGGAAATCACGTCGCTCAGCTGGCCGAAGACCTCCACGGCGCTGGGCGGCAGCGCGACTTCTTCCTCGGCTTCGCGCAGCGCGGTGGCCAACAGATTGCTATCATCGGGTTCGGCCTTGCCGCCGGGGAAGGCCACCTGGCCGGGGTGCTGGCTGAGATGGCTGGCACGCCGCGTCAGCAGCAGCGTCGGTTCGGGACGATCGATCAGCGCGATCAGGACGGCGGCGCGTGGTAGCTGGTGGTCAGTCGCAAGGGGTTGATGTGCTTGCAGGCGTTGGCGCAGGGCTTCTAGCATGTCGTTTCCTCGTAGGCAGTCATCATGTGGCGCGAGGGTCCTGGCGGTCAAGGCGACTGCCATGCCGCTGGCCCCACCGCGCAACGAGGAAGCGGAGACGGGATGTCACTGAAGGGCGCCTTGAGATTTCATGGGAGAGCGAATGAATTATTGCAGTCACTGTGGTGAAACGGTGCGTCTGGCAGTGCCGCAGGGCGATGATCGTCTGCGCTACCTGTGTGATAGCTGCGGCACCATCCATTATCAGAATCCGCGCATCATCGCGGGCACCCTGCCGGTGCGGGACGGCAAGGTGTTGCTCTGTCGGCGTGCCATCGAGCCGCGCCTGGGGTATTGGACCCTGCCGGCCGGCTTCATGGAGAACGCCGAGACCACCAGCGACGCCGCTGCCCGCGAGACGCGGGAAGAAGCCGGCGCCGAGGTCAAGCTGCAGGGGCTCTATACGTTGATCGACCTGCCGCACATCAATCAGGTCTACATGCTGTTTCGGGCCGAGCTGATCAGCGACTACTCGGCGGGCGTCGAGAGTCTCGAGGTGGCGCTGTTCGCCGAGGAGGAGGTCCCCTGGCAGTCACTGGCCTTCCCGACCATGGAAGTGACGCTGCGCCGCTACTTCGAGGACCGCCGCCACGGCGAGGGTGACGAGCATTTCCCGCTGCATCTCGAGCAGATCGACCTGGAAACCCGCGAGCACTTCTTCAACACCACCTTCCTGCCCGCGAGCTAGATCGTCTGGCCATTGCTGACCTCGCGTGCCTCGTTCTTCGGGGCGCGCGGGGTCAGAACGTTTCCAGTCGCCAGCAATCGAAGGCGACTTCTTCATAGGGGTGGGCGTCGCGCAGCGCCGCCACGGCAGCGACGATGAGCGAATCGTCACATACCAGCTCTATCTTCAGTTCGGCGACGCGCTCCAGCGTGCCGCAGGCCCCGATATGCGGATTGGCGCTGGCCAGTGGCCGAAACTGGCCGGTGCCGCGTGTCTCGAAACAGCAGGCCTCGTAGTCGCCGATGCGCCCTGCACCGGTGGCGAAGACGGCTTCCTTGACGTGTTCGGCGTCATTCTCCGGGACGAAGAACGCAAGCTTGTACATCGGATGACTCCTGGCAGAAGGGTGAGGGGGCGCTGTCATCAGGTGGCCCTGATCGACAGGGGGTGCGTCAAGCGTGGCAACGGATGCTGGCAGTGCCTGCGTCACGCTCCCGGATGATGGCATAATGCGCGCTGCAACGGCCAAGGACATCGCCATGCTCAAATGGATCAATATCTCACTGCTGCTGCTGCTGGCACTGCTCCAGTATCGGCTGTGGTGGGGCGAAAATGGCATCACCGAATTATTCGATATTCGCGCACGCGTGCAGCAGCTTTCCAAGGAAGATGCGGTGCTGGACAACCGCAATCAGCGGCTCGGTGCGGAAGTGGTCGACCTCAAGAATGGTCTGGCGGCCATCGAGGAGCGTGCACGCAATGACCTCGGCATGGTGCGCAAGGACGAGCAGTTCCTGTGGGTGCCCAATGTCGCGGTGCCGGAACGCAAGGCGCCATCGCCCGATGAAGTGGCGGACGGTGCGCTGGAGGGCAAGGGCCTGGAAGGCGGGCTGCCCAAGGTGATCACGCCATGATGCCGACAGACGCCTCGCGCGAGCCCCGTCTGTGGTATCTGGTGCCGGCCGCCGGCGTGGGCAGTCGCATGCAGGCCGACCGCCCCAAGCAGTATCTGGAGCTATCGCCCGGCGGCTGCGTGCTGGAGGCGACGCTGGCGACACTCAAGCGCGCGCTGCCCGAGGCAGGACTCTGTCTGGTGCTGGGCGCCGATGATGGCTATTTCTCGCCGTCGATGGTGCCGTGGCAGGACTGGCTGCGCGCCGATGGCGGCAGCGAGCGTGCCGACAGCGTGCTGGCAGGCCTGGATTGCCTGAGCCGCCACGCCCATGACGATGACCTCGTGCTGGTGCACGATGTCGCGCGTCCCTGCGTTCGCGAAGCCGATATCCATGCGCTGGTCGCGACCGCTCGCCGCAGTGCCGATGGCGCCATCCTCGCGGCCCCCGCCAGTGACACCATGAAACGCGCCGCGCCGGCCGGCGACTCCCGCCCGCATGGCGGTGGCGGTGGCGATGGCGATGAAGAAAGTGCGCCGAGAATCGCGCATACCGAATCCCGCGTCGGCCTGTGGCATGCCTTCACGCCGCAGGCCTTCCCGCTGGGCCTGTTGCGACGGGCGCTGCGTGAAGCGCTTGGGGAGAATCCCGCGCTCATCACGGATGAGGCCTCGGCACTGGAGGCCTGTGGCCGTGCCCCCGTACTGGTCGCCGCCGCCCGCGACAATCTCAAGATCACCCATCCGGAAGACCTCGCCATGGCGCGCCTGCTGCTGGCCGCGCGCGAGGCGCTTCCCGATAGCCCCCGGACGTCTGCCTGACATGACTGAGCAATCTGCAACACCCGCTGCTGCCACTTCCTCTGCGCAATCCGCGACCTCTTCCCCGCCGGCTGGCCATGTGCCGATGGCCCTGCGCATCGGCCACGGCTTCGATGTGCATCGCTTCGGCGATGGCGATCACCTGATGATCGGTGGCGTGAAGATCGCCTACGAGCATGGCTTCGTGGCGCACTCCGACGGTGACGTGCTGCTGCATGCGCTGTGCGATGCGCTGCTCGGCGCCTGTGGCATGGGCGATATCGGCAAGCATTTCCCGGACACCGACAGTGAGTGGTCCGGCGCCGATAGCCGTGGCCTGCTGCGCCACGTGATCGGGTTGGTCAATGCCGCCGGTTTCGGGGTCGGCAATGTCGATCTCACCGTGATGGCGCAGGCGCCGAAGATGGCGCCGCACATCCAGGCGATGCGGGAAGTGATCGCCGAAGACCTGCGCGTGCCGCTGGCGGTCGTCAACGTCAAGGCCACCACCACCGAGCGGCTCGGCTTCACGGGTCGCAAGGAAGGCATCGCCGCCGAGGCGGTGGTGCTGCTGGGCGCGCTGCCGACCGCGGGCGGAGCCGAGCATGTCTGAAGTGAATGACATGTCTGAGTCGCCCGAGGCGGATGCGCTGTTTGCCGAGGCGCTGGCGGCACTGGACGCCGCGGGCAGCGAGGCGTGGGTCAAGGAAGCCGAATTGATGCAGCGCTGGCCGCATGCACATGGCGGCCCGCTGGGAGCCGGCGATTTCCGTCACACGCCGGAGGACTTCCGGGTCACCGAGCTGATGGACTTCGTGCCAGAAGGCCACGGCGAGCATCAGTGGCTGTGGGTCGAGAAACGCGGCCTGACCACCGATGAGCTGTGCCGTGAACTGGCCAGCCTGTGCGAGGTCGCGCCGCGCGATATCGGCGTGGCCGGTCTCAAGGACAAGCAGGCGATCACCCAGCAGTGGGTCTCCGTGTGGTTGCCGGGGCGTGAAGCGCCGCAGGATCTCAGCGATGCGCTGGCCGAGAAGGGTGTCCGCGTGCTGGCCAGCGTGCGTCATCCGCGCAAGCTCAAGCGTGGCGTGCATCGCGGCAACCGCTTCGCGCTGCGTGTCAGCGGTGAGGCCGTTGTACACCCCGAGTTCGAGGCGCGCTGGCAGACGCTGATACGCGATGGTGTGCCCAACTATTTCGGGCCGCAGCGCTTCGGCCATCAAGGACATAATCTCGGCCGGGCACGTGCCGTGCTGGTGCGTGGCTGGCGCAAGCGCGATGACCGCAGCGGCATGCTGCTGTCGACCGCGCGCAGCTTCCTGTTCAACGAGGTGCTGGCTGCGCGTCTCAAGGCGCATTGCTGGGCGACGGCGTTGAGTGGAGAGGTGTTTGCGCTCAACGGGACGGGCTCGCGCTTCGTCACCGACGGCAGCGAGTCGGCCGAGACGCTGGCGCAGCGCCTGGCGAGTGGCGATATTCATCCCACTGGCCCGCTGTGGGGCACCGGGCGTGCTGAGGCTCATGCGCAGGTCGCCCAGCTCGAGCAGGTCCTGGCCACGCGTTGGCCGCAGCTGTGCGAGGGGCTCGAGAAGGCCGGCGTCAAGGCGGAGCGTCGTCCGCTGCGCCTGATGCCCGGCAAGTCGCGTCTGGAGTGGGATATCACGCCAGAGCAGGCAAAAACCGAAGGTGGTGAGGCCAGTGTCTGGCTGCACTTCGATCTGCCGCGCGGCAGCTTCGCGACGGGCCTGTTGCGTGAGCTGATCGCCCACCCGCTGCTGTAGTGCCGTCAGGCGACATGATGACTATCCGATGATTCGCAAAGGAGTGAGATGATGCGCAGGATTCTGCTTTCCAATGATGATGGCGTGCACGCTCCGGGGCTCAAGGCGCTGCATGACGCGCTGGCCGGACAGGCACGCATTCGTGTGGTCGCGCCGGACCGTGACCGCTCCGGGGCCAGCAACTCGCTGACGCTTAGTCGGCCGTTGCTGCTGTCCGCGATGGAGAACGGCTTCTACAGCGTCGACGGCACGCCCGCGGATTGTGTTTACCTGGGCGTCAATGGGGTCTGGGACGAGAAGCCTGACATCGTGATTTCCGGCATCAACCATGGCGCCAACCTGGGCGATGACGTGCTGTATTCCGGCACCGTGGCGGCGGCGATGGAAGGGCGCTCGCTGGGCATGTCGGCGATCGCGATGTCACTGTGCGGCAAGACCCACTTCGAGACCGCCGGACGCGTGGCGGCGAGCCTCGTCGGCGCGGCCGAGACCCTGGCATTGCCGCCGCGCTCGCTGCTCAACGTCAATGTGCCGGATGTGCCCTGGAGCGAGATTCGCGGTTTTCGCGTCACGCGTCAGGGCCACCGTGGCCCGGCGGGCGCCCCGATCGAGGTCAAGGACCCGCGTGGCCGTACCCGCTACTGGATCGCGCTGGCCGGCGATGGCATCGATGACGGCGATGACACCGACTTCGCCGCCATCGCGGCAGGCTATGTGTCCATCACGCCGTTGATGACGGATCTCACCTCCCACGGGGCGCGTCACGATGTGGCGCAGTGGCTCGAGGCGCTGACCTGAGCGACGCAGCGCCAGCCAAGGCTCAAGATTTCGCTGTGAAGTCCTCGTTCGAAGGATATGAATCAAGACCATGAAGGACGTGTATCAGAACGCTTTCCCGCTTGCGCAGTCAGACAGCGCAGCGGGAATCGCCGGGCCCTTGCATCTCAGGCGACCGGACCCGGCGCAGCTGAGCGGGATCGGCATGACGTCCCAGCGCACGCGAGACCGCATGGTGGCGCGCCTGGAGGATGCCGGCATTCGCGATGAGCGGGTGCTGGAGCTGATGGCCAGTGAACCGCGCCATCTGTTTCTCGATGAGGCGCTGGCGCACCGTGCCTATGAAGATACTGCGCTGCCGCTGGGGCAGGGGCAGACCCTGTCCCAGCCTTACATGCATGCCCGCATGACGGAGCTTGCCCTGGCGCAAGCGCCGCGCCCACGCGAGGAATGTCGGGTGCTGGAGGTCGGCACCGGTTCGGGCTATCAGACATTGCTGCTGGCGCGCCTGTTCGCTCGGGTGTCTTCGCTCGAGCGCATCGCCGTGCTGCATGCCAGGGCCGTTCAACGCCTTGGCTGGTTCGGGCTCGACAATGTCGAGTTGCGCCATGCCGATGGTGGGCATGGCTGGCAGGACGATGACTCGGCATTTGATCTGATCGTGGTGACCGCCTGCGCACCGCATCTGCCGCAGGCGTTGTTGAAGCAGTTGGCCCCGCAGGGGGTGATGATCGTGCCATTGGCCGAGGACGACAGTGATCGTCAGTGGCTGACACGAGTGCGCCACGTCGGCGACACTCAGGATATTCAGCGGTTCGAGGCCGTGCGCTTCGTGCCGTTGCTCGAGGGAGTGATCAGGTGAAACGAGCTTTGAGCGTGTTCTTCAAGGGCGCTGGCATGGGGGCGGCGGATGCCGTGCCCGGGGTATCAGGCGGCACGATTGCCTTCGTGACCGGCATCTATGAAGAATTGATCGAGTCCATCAAGCGCTTCGGCCCCTCCGCCATCGGCGTATGGCGTGAGCAGGGCTTCAAGGCGCTGTGGCAGCATTTGAATCTGGCCTTTCTGCTGCCGCTGGTCGCTGGCATCTTCGCCAGCCTGATCAGCGTGGCGCATCTGGTGACCTGGTTGATGGAGGCGCAGCCGCTGCTGCTCAACGCCTTCTTCTTCGGGCTGGTGGTGTGCTCGGGGGTGGTGGTCGCGCGGCGTATCACCACCTTCCGGATGAGCTATCTGGTGTGGTTGGCGCTGGGGCTGGTGCTGGCCAGCAAGTTGCCCAGCCTGTTGCCCGCCGCCACCGATGCCTCCTGGGTGCTGGTGGTCGGCGGTGCCATCGCCATAAGTGCCATGCTGCTGCCGGGCGTTTCCGGCAGCTTCCTGTTGCTGACCATGGGCCTCTACGGCACGGTGATGACTGGCATCAAGAGCTTCGATCTGCAGCTGATCATGCTGTTCGGCAGCGGCTGCGCCATCGGACTGTTCACCTTCTCGCGTTTGTTGTCGTGGTTGTTTCGTCATCATCACACCGCGACACTGATGCTGCTGACGGGCTTCATTCTCGGCTCGCTGCCGGTATTGTGGCCGTGGCGCACCATCACCGATTATCGTCTGGGACCCAAGGGTGAACAGGTTCCGCTGGATTACCACTTCATGATGCCGGATACCTATACCAGTGTGACCGGTGAGCCTGCCCAGCTGTGGGCGGCACTCGCCCTGATGCTGGCCGGCGTATTGCTTGTCTGGTTTGCCGGAGAGCGCTCCGGCCCGGATGACGACTCCAGCAATTCCCGCAAGGAGCAGGAACATGCGTGACAGGATGGACAAGGGAATCAAACTGACGTTGGCAGGTCTGGCGCTGGGTGCGCTGACAGCCTGCAGCACGGCGACCACTCGCCCGCAGGTTCAGGACCTCAACGCCGGCAATGCGCGTATCACCTCCGACACCTATACCGTTCAGCGCGGTGACACCCTGTATGGCATCTCCTGGCAGAGTGGCCAGGATTTCCGGGATGTGGCGCGCATGAACGGCTTGAATCCGCCCTACACCCTGCAGCCGGGGCAGACGCTGCGACTGGACCCCAACACCCAGCTGCCGGCCAGTGCGGCGGGAACCTCCGGCACGAGCGTCGCCTCGAGTGGTGGCGTCGTTGCCACGCCGATGGGCGGGGGCAGCGACAGCTCGATCGCCGGCGGCAGCGAACTGCCTGACTGGCTGGCACCGGATGAGTCCGCCATGGCTCAGCAGCAACAGCGCACCAGCCAGGCCCAGTCGCTGACGACCGGCTCGGGTGGCGTGTCATCGGCCGCCACCGGCACCGCGGCGGCTGCCGGACTGGGGCCTGTCTACCAGGAGGGCAGTGAAGAGGCACTCGCCGAGACGGCGCGCAACGCCACCAATGACAGCGCAGAGCAGGTCAGCAGCTCTGCTACACAGACAGCCAGTCAGACGGCCAGCGAGGCAGCTGCCAGTGCGGCCGCCGCCCAGGCCGAGGCGCGCAAGGCTGCCAAGGAAAAGGCCGAGCAAGCCGCCGCTGCCGCAGCAGCAGAGCGAGAGAAAGCGGCCGCTAGCGTGAAAAATGAGGCTGCCAAGGTTGAAAAGGGCACCAACGTCGCTGGCGAAACCGCCAAGGCTGCACCGGCCAAGAAGACCTATGTTCCGGTAAAAAACGTTGACTGGCAGTGGCCTACGCAAGGCGAGATCATCGGCAAGTTCGGCGAGTCCGAGAGTGTCACCGGCGGCATTGATATCGCTGGTCAAAAGGGGCAACCTGTCAAGGCAGCAGGGCCGGGAATCGTGGTCTACGCCGGAAGCGGAGTACGTGGTTACGGTAACCTCATCATTCTCAAGCACAACGACCGCTATCTGAGCGCCTACGCCCACAACGACACTCTGCGTGTATCAGAGAACGATGTGATCGACGCCGGACAGGTCATCGCCACTCTGGGAGCCACTGACGCTGAACGTGCGCAGCTGCACTTCGAGATTCGCGAGGATGGGCAGCCCAAGGACCCACTGAAATTCCTGCCTAAACGCTGATTCCCACCGCTGCCACAACAACAAGTTCCTGGCACCAGACCAGAGACAACGGGGTATCGACATGAGCATGCTGGAAAAGGATATCGATCAGGCTGAGGTTGAGTTGTCCCTTGAGGATGTCGAGGAGGACGACGATACGCTTGAGGCAGAAGCGGAAGAGGCGGCATTCGAACGCGCCTTGAATCGTGAAGAGCGCAAGCACTACCAAAGCCTGGATGCGACCCAGATCTACCTCAACGAGATTGGTTTTTCCCCGTTGCTCAAGCCCGAGGAGGAAGTCTACTTCGGGCGTCTGGCGCAGGCGGGCGACCCCGCCGGTCGCCAGCGCATGATCGAGTCCAACCTGCGTCTGGTGGTCAAGATCGCGCGGCGCTATCTGAATCGTGGTCTGTCGCTGCTCGACCTGATCGAGGAGGGCAATCTGGGGCTGATCCGCGCGGTGGAGAAGTTCGACCCTGAGCGCGGCTTCCGTTTCTCGACCTACGCCACCTGGTGGATTCGCCAGACCATCGAGCGGGCGCTGATGAATCAGACGCGCACCATTCGTCTGCCGATTCACGTCGTCAAGGAACTCAACATCTACCTGCGTGCCGCGCGCCAGCTGACCCAGAAACTGGATCATGAGGCCACCGCGGAGGAGATTGCCGACTTCCTCGACAAGCCGGTCGATACCGTCAAGAAGATGCTGGGGCTCAATGAGCGGGTGTCATCCGTCGACTACCCGATGGGCGGCGAGAGCGACAAGCCGCTGATCGAGACCATCGCCGACGAGAATGACACCAGCCCGGAGTCCAGCCTGGTGGATGTCGACGTCAAGGCGCATGTCGATGAGTGGCTGGCGGAACTGACCGAGAAGCAGATGGAAGTGGTGGTGCGCCGCTTCGGGCTGCGCGGTCATGAAGCCGCTACGCTGGAGGAAGTGGGCGAGGAGATCGGCCTGACGCGTGAGCGGGTGCGTCAGATTCAGGTCGAGGCGCTCAAGAAGCTGCGGCGCATGCTCGAGAAGCAGGGGCTGACGCTCGAATCCATCTTTGAATGATGCGCGGGCACAGTCGTCATGGCTGTCG
Organism: Cobetia sp. 1CM21F; assembly: GCF_023161745.1. Classification (NCBI taxonomy): domain Bacteria; kingdom Pseudomonadati; phylum Pseudomonadota; class Gammaproteobacteria; order Oceanospirillales; family Halomonadaceae; genus Cobetia; species Cobetia sp. 1CM21F. The sequence continues at coordinate 220,569 of NZ_JALNTQ010000001.1, forward strand.
ATACCCTGATGCAGGTTTCCAGTGAAAACGGCCCGCTCGTGATTCGAGCGGGCCGTTTTCATATTGTGTCATCATTATTCTGGCAGAGTGGGGGCATTCTGACGTACTGCGCTCAGTGCAGGGTGCCCCATGGCACTGTTGTCAATTTGGAAACGCTGTATCGTGCAACAAAGTTAGCCAACTAACTGGACGCCCAAAAGAGCGACGATTAGACTAAGGCCACTTTTTCCACGACCCGCTTGAGCAGGGCTGAGGCAGTAGTCCAGCCGATGTGTGAGCTACCTTTTACCTTGTCCTGGTGCTTTCGAGGCGCCATGCAGGTCACGACTGTCACTGATCAGGAACAACGCATACATGGCCAACATTCGCATACTGCCACTGGTGCTGGCGATGGGTTTTGCGACCCAGGCTCAGGCTGCCAATCTGCTCGACATCACGCGTGATGCATTGACCCACAACGCCAGCCTGTCCTCCTCTCGCTCGCTCTATCAGAGCGTCGAGGACAACGAGCGTATCGAGCTTGCTGACCTGCTGCCCCAGATCACTGCCACGGGAACCGTGTCGCGTACCGATGTCACCGGCAATTCCCAGAGCGGCACCGAAGGCGATTACACCGACAGCAATATCGTGGTCAACGTCAACCAGCAGCTGTTCGATGCCGCCGACTGGTATGAGCTCGCGACCAGCAAGGACACCACCCGTCAGCAGAAACTGCTGCTGGATTCCGATCAGCAGCAGCTGCTCTATGACGTGGCGTCTGCCTATTTCACCATCCTGAACAATCGTGATGTGCTCGATGCGCGCATCGCTCAGGAAAAGGCCTTCTCCCGCCAGCTGGACCAGGCCAATCAGCAGTTCGAGGTCGGTCTGATCGCGATCACGGATGTGCAGGAAGCCAAGGCATCCTTTGATGACGCGCGTGCCCAGCGCATCGCGGCCGAAGCCGATCTCCAGGTCAGCTTCGAGGCCCTGCAGCAGCTGACGGGCCAGCAGTACGATTCCATCGATGGTCTGGAAGAAGATCTGGCGATCGAAGCGCCGGTGCCGGCCAGCCGCGACAAGTGGGTCGAGATGGCATTGTCCAACAACCCGCTGATCGGTGCTGCCCAGAAGGGTGTCGATGTCGCCAGAGGCGATGTGAAGACCTCCCGCGCAGGCCACCTGCCGGAAGTCGGCGCCTTCGCGACCTACTCCTACGATGAAACCGACATCGATACTGCCGGGGGGTATCAGGAATACAACCAGATCGGTATCCAGGCCTCCCTGCCGATCTATACCGGTGGCCGCACCTCCGCCCAGGTACGTCAGAGCACCCATCTGCTCGAGCAGAGCCAGTACGACCTGCTCGATCAGCAGCGCTCCACTACCCAGAGCGTGCGCTCGCTCTACAGCCAGGTGCGCAGCGACGTTCTGACCGTCAAGGCGCGCAAGCAGGCGATCGTCTCCAGCCGCAGTGCACTGGAAGCGACTCGCTCCGGTTATGAAGTCGGCACCCGTAACATCGTCGACGTGCTGGACGCCGAGCAGGCCCTGTATCAGGCGCTGGCGGACTACGCCTCTTCGCGTTACACCTATGTGCTCGATCTGCTCAACCTGCGTCAGGCGGCAGGTATCATCGATATCAACAGCGTGCGTGACCTCAACGAGAGCCTCAAGGCAGATCGTCAGGTATCCCTGGTGCTGAATGATGAGAGCTCCGACGAGCTGGAAAACGCGACGCCCTGATCGTCCCGCGCTGGCTTACGCCACGTGCTGCATGCACCCCCGCAGGCCCTGCCTGCGGGGGTGCATGCGTTTTGGGGCATGCGTTTGAGGGCATCAGTGGGTCAGGTCACTGATCGTCAGGCATGTGTTCACCAGGCAAGTATTCACCAGGCAAGTGATGGTCAGACAGGAGGCGCCGAAAATGCAGCGCGCAAGGGCAGCGCGGCCTCGAGGCAGGCAGTTTCGTGGTGGTCTTGGTCGAAAATCCTGCATGTGTTTTAACAGGCAGTGGTTTCTGTCAGTGATTTGGGGAAAGTTTGGTGGTTTTCAGCGTGACCTGGCGGCGATGATGGAAAATAATTGAGGGGCTTGCTCTGCTGTCTGTCATTTTCACCGATCACCCTGGAGTCCCCTCATGTCCCGCCCACTGCGCGCTGATATTGATCTCGATGCACTGCGTCACAACTATCAGCTGGCCTGCGAGCTGGCGCCGCATTCGCGCGCCCTGGCCGTGATCAAGGCGGACGCCTACGGGCATGGTGCGGTGGCGTGCGCGCAGGCACTGGCGGACCTCGCCCCCGCCTTTGCGGTGGCCACGATAGAGGAGGCGCTGGCGCTGCGGGCGGGCGGCATCTCTCATCCGATCGTGCTGCTTGAGGGGGTGTTCGAGGCCGCGGAGTACGCCTTGGCGGCCGAGCATGACTTCTGGTGCGCCATCCACAGCGAATGGCAGTTGGCGGCCCTCGAACAGAGTGAGCTTGCGCAGCCCTTGTCCTGCTGGATCAAGTTCGACTCAGGCATGCATCGTCTCGGCTTCACGGCCGAGCAGGTGCTGGACGCCAAGGCGCGCCTCGAGGCGTGTGGCAAGGCGCGTGACCTGCACCTGATGACGCACTTCGCCAGCGCTGACAGCCTGACACCAGACTACTTCCAGCAGCAGATGGCTGCGGTGACAGCCCTGGCGGCCGAGGCGGAGCTGCCGCTGTGTCTGGCCAACTCACCGGCGACGCTTGCCTGGCCAGAGACACATGCGGCCTGGAACCGCCCGGGAATCATGCTCTACGGGGCAGACCCGCTGGAAGGCGCCAATGATGCCAGTCGGCGCCTGAAGCCGGTGATGACGCTGTCTTCGGCCATCATCGCCGTGCGTGAGATCGCCATCGGCGAGCCGGTAGGGTACTCGGGGCGCTTCGTGGCCACGCGTCCGACGCGTATCGGTGTCGTCGCCTGCGGTTATGGTGATGGCTATGATCGCCACGCCGTGGATGGTACGCCAGTGCTGGTGGATGGTCAGGAAACGGTGCTGGCCGGCAAGGTGTCGATGGACATGCTGACGGTGGATATCACGGACCTGCCCGAGGCGGGTGTCGGTTCTCGTGTGGTGCTGTGGGGCGAGGGGCTTGAGGTCAATCGCGTCGCCGCCAGCTGCGACACCATCAGCTATACACTGCTGACGGGGCTGCTGCCGCGCGTACCCAGACACTATCATGGCGGCGTTGGCAGTGTGGCGGACGACAAGGGTGTTGCGCAGTTGGCCAGCGCTCAGCCGCTGGATACGCACGCCTGACCTGACGGCAAGGCTCGCGCGGTCTACAATGGCCGCCGTTGCCCGTCGAACGAGAGAGTCATGGCCAAGAAGAGCTATCCCGAGAGTTTTACACACCCCCGCTACTGGCTGACCTGGCTGGGCATCGGTGCCATGAAGGCTTCGGCCTATCTGCCCTGGTACGCCAAGTTGTGGCTGGGGCGTGGCCTTGGTGAGCTGGCATGGCGCTTCGGCAAGCGTCGTCGTCACATCACCGACACCAATCTCAAGCTGTGCTTTCCCGAGTGGAGTGAGGCGGAGCGCGCGCGTCAGGTGCGCAAGACCTTCCACGCCAACGGCATCGGTATCTTCGAGACGGCCACCGGCTGGTGTCGTGATCCGGAGCATATGCGTGATCGCGTGACCTTCAAGGGGCAGGAACACATGGAGCGCGCCATGGCCCAGGGCAAGGGGGCGCTCATCGTGGGCATCCACTTCTCGACCCTGGATCTGGGCGGCGCACTGCACTCGCTGTTCTTCCCGGCCGATGTCGTCTATCGCCCCCACGACAACCCGCTGTTCGAGCGCTTCATGACCCGTGCGCGCAATGGCATCTTCGGCACCGCCATCGATCGTCACGACCTGCGGGGCGTGGTGCGTCGCATCAAGAGCGGCCATGGCGTGTGGTATTCACCGGATCAGGATTTCGGCCGCGAGGTCAGCGTATTCGCGCCGTTCTTCGGCATCGATGCCGCTTCCATCAAGCTGACGGCCAAGATCGCCCGCATGACGGGCGCGCCGGTGATGCCCTTGATGTTCCACCGCAATCCGGACAATCGTACCTATACGCTGGAGTATCTGCCGGCGCTGGACAACTTCCCGAGCGGCGATGACGTCGCCGATGCCACGCGCATCAACGCCTTCATCGAAGGGGCGATCCGCAAGCATCCCGAGCAGTATCTGTGGCTGCACCGTCGCTTCAAGACACGTCCCGAGAAAACCGATCCGTCCCTGTACTGAGGTGAACCATGAGCAACGACATCTCTACTCACGTCACCCTGGCCGAGGTGGAAGCGCGGCTGGCCGCTGGCGATACCTTCGTGCTCAATCAGGTCGCGGAATGGTGCCCGGATTGCACCGAGCGTCAGCGTCCGGCACTGCCTGCCTTCGAGGCGGCGCTTGCCCGTGGCGGTCTGCCACTGGTGACCCTGTGCGTGCAGCAGACCCGTGGGGTCTATCTCAGCGATGCTCATGCACAGCTGAGTGAGCGTATCGGCGGTGCGGGCTATCCACGCACCTTGCTGGTTCGCCACGGCCAGCCGGCGAGCCTCGACAGTGGATTGAACCGCGTCGAGGTGATGAGCGAGCCCGATCTCGTCGCCTACGCCGAGGCCTTGATCGCCGCGCTGTAGCGACCGATACCCCTGCATCGATCATTCGCCGCTGTCAGGGGGATGACGCGAGTGATGCACACAGCAAAGACCCCCGTTCGGCATCTCGCCGAACGGGGGTCTTTGCTGTGTAAAGCGGCACCCGACAAGCAACATCACCTGCCCGAGCTGCATGCGTGCGGTCAACCGAGTGCCGCCTATCGTGTGCCTATGACAAGACGTGCGGATGACGGAGCAGGCTTTCAACCCATCACAAGGGCTGAGGCAAATTCTTTTACTGAAGTGCGACATCATGTTGACAAAGCTTTAGTTTATTACCATCTTGGCAATAACGAGTCAGGTGGCTGACACGCCTCCTGATCGCCGCTTTCAGCACTCTGGAGTGCGCCTGAGGCGTCATCCGTCAGGGGCTGACTCCGCCGCGACAAATCTCACATGACATAAGGAATTGACATGCTCAACTACGCCATCATCTTTCTGATTGTTGCTGTCATTGCCGCCGTACTGGGCTTCGGCGGCATCGCCGGCACCGCAGCGACCATCGCCAAGGTCCTGTTCGTGATCTTCCTGGTGCTGTTCCTGGTGTCCTTCTTCAAGAGCCGCCGCAAGCCGTGAGGCTCTGATTTCCTGATACTGGTCAGACTGACTGCAACAGGCCGCAAGCCGTCATGTGATCGGATAGACGGCTTTGAGACAGTACGGCTCACAGACAGCAACGCCCGCGACGGTGGTCGACCGTCGCGGGCGTCTTGCGTTCAGGTGCTGGTTTTTTACCACTGAGGGCTGGGCAGGTTCAGGCGATGGTGACCGGCCTGCAAGCCGTGTTCGATGAAACGGCGATCCACCTCGAATTCGGCCTGGGCGAGAATCGCCTCCACCACCTTGTCGGCATGCTGTTGCAGCAGCACCAGATGGCCGTATTGCGCGCCCATCAGGGACAGGGTCTTCAACAGCTCCAGCAGGGCCAGACAGATCGAGAGGTCATCACGGCCATAATGCAGAATCGGCGTGATGGAGCGGTAGAGGAGGCTTGCGAAGGACTCCATCTGCCAGCTGACGCGAACGGCCTTGTGATCATCCACGCAACAATTGCACAGCGGCACCGACATGCGCTCGCTGAGCAGCTCCGTCAGCTGGTGCATGCACAGCCGTGCCGTACCGGGGTCATTGATGCCGGGTGACAGTGCCTTGATGGCGACTTCCATCAGCTGGGTCAGACCATGCTCGTGCAGGTCCTCGACGGACTCCCCATCCAGATAGCCAAGCGCGGCACGCAGGTTCTTGATCAACTCGGCCTGCTGCTCTTCGTCGAGTTCTTCCCCCGCCGTCGCGCCCTCTGGCAGGCCGTTGGGCCACTCGATGCGCATCAAGGGCATGCCGCTGACGATGAAGGCGCCCAGCGCGAAATCCAGATGCACCACCATGTCATGCTTGATGGCCAGCTGGCGCAGCGCCGAGAAATCGACCTGCTGGATGTAGCCACGCCGGCGTGCCCGCAACAGCTGGCACTGGTCGTCGTCACGGCCGACCTCGCGCTCACAGAAGCCATCGTCCCGATTGCGCTGACGCAGGCGCTCCAGCGAGAGGCGGGTGCGTCCGGACAGGCGCCGTGCGACGGCATTGATCTGCACCGACTGCGAGACCTGATGGATGAAGTAGACGAACATCCCCAGGCAATTGACCATCATCAGCACGCCGAGATAGACCGCCAGCGAGCGCCACAGAGTCGGGGAGTCGCCCGTATTGGGCACCATCAGGTTGACCAGCAGGAACAGCAGGCTGCCTAGGTAGTGGCCGAGTACCAGCTGGTGATGACGTTCGGTCACCAGGCCCAGCAGCAGCTTGTGGGAGAACTGCGCGCCGGCCTGGGTGAGCACGCTCATCACCATGGTGAAACTGAAGACCATCAGCGAGATCAGGCCGCCGACCAGCGCCGCCAGCAGGGTGCGCGGGGTGTCATGTTGCTTGAAGGTCAGTGCTTCGAAAAAGTCGCTGTTGGGCAGCGAGGAGGGATCCGGCAGCCCGGAGGGCATCACCGAGATCAGTCCCAGCAGGGTATAGACCATGGCCAGCATGCTGGGGAGATAGGCGATGCTGGTGGTCCAGGTTCGCAGCCACATGAGGGGTTGCTGTAGCCAGCGATTCATAGACGATTCCCGAACGGATGGATTGGCAAGCTCCTGTTATGACGGCTCGCGCCGAGCACTGCAAGTCAGCATGACGTGCTGGCAGGAGGGGAGCAGGAGGTGAGGAGGGGAGGAAAGAAGCAGAACAGGGCAGGCAGAGCGGGCAGAACCGAACAAGGCAGGCAGAGCGGGCAGAACCGAACAGGGCAGACAGAGCGGACGAACTGGAACGGACAGACTGGAACGAACAGCAGGGCCCGATGGCAAGACGCCCCCACCGGATGACCGGTGAGGGCGTCTTGCGGCTTGCGTCGATCAGCGTGGCTGACCCCGCCAGCTCATCAGGCGTCGATACGCTTGTACTTCATGCGCTTGGGTGCATCGTTGCCGACACGCGCGTGATAGTCCGCTTCGTACTCGGTATAGCTGCCTTCGAAGAACACCACGTTGGAGTCACCCTCGTAGGCGAGGATGTGGGTCGCGATGCGATCCAGGAACCAGCGGTCGTGCGAGATGACCATCGCGCAGCCCGGGAAGGCCAGCAGAGCCTCTTCCAGGGCACGCAGGGTCTCGATGTCCAGGTCGTTGGACGGCTCATCCAGCAGCAGCACGTTGGCAGCCTGCTTCAGGGTCTGGGCCAGCTGCAGACGGCCACGCTCACCACCGGACAGATCAGACAGACGCTTCTGCTGGTCAGTGCCCTTGAAGTTGAAGCGGCCGACATAGGCGCGCGACGAGACTTCATGGCCATTGATGTTGAGCATGTCCTGACCGCCGGAGACAGCTTCCCAGACGGTCTGATTGTCTTCCAGGCCATCACGCAGCTGCTCGACGTAGGCGACCTTGACGGTCTCGCCCAGCACGACTTCGCCGCTGTCCGGGGTGTCCTTGCCGGTCACCAGCTTGAACAGCGTGGACTTGCCCGCACCGTTGCCGCCGACGATACCGACGATGGCACCCTGGGGGATGGTGAAGGACAGATCATCGAACAGCAGCTTGTCGTCGAAACGCTTGGTGACGTTGTGCAGCTCGATGACCTTGTCGCCCAGGCGCGGTCCCGGCGGAATGTAGATCTCGTTGGTCTCGTTGCGCTTCTGGAAATCACCGGACTGCATTTCCTCGAAGCGGTTGAGACGCGCCTTGCTCTTGGCCTGACGGCCCTTGGGATTCTGACGAACCCACTCGAGCTCCTGCTGGATGGCCTTGTTGCGTGAGGCTTCCTGCTTGGCTTCCTGCTGCAGGCGAGCGTCCTTCTGCTCGAGCCACGAGGAATAGTTGCCTTCGAAGGGAATGCCCTGGCCACGGTCCAGCTCGAGAATCCAGCCGGCGACGTTGTCGAGGAAGTAGCGGTCGTGGGTGATGGCGACCACGGTGCCGGAGTAGTCGTGCAGGAAGCGTTCCAGCCAGGCGACGGATTCGGCGTCCAGGTGGTTGGTCGGCTCGTCCAGCAGCAGCATGTCCGGGCTCGAGAGCAGCAGACGGCACAGTGCGACACGGCGGCGCTCACCACCGGACAGCACGCCGACATTGGCATCCCACGGCGGCAGGCGCAGCGCTTCGGCGGCCACTTCCAGCTTGCGCTCGAGGTTGTGGGCGTCGGAGGCCTGGATCAGGTCTTCCAGCTTGGCCTGACGCGCGGCGAGGGCGTCGAAATCGGCGTCCGGCTCGGCGTAGGCGGCATAGACTTCATCAAGTTCGGTCTGGGCGTTCTTGATGTGGGCCAGGGATTCTTCCACGCACTCGCGCACGTTCTTGGAATCATCCAGTTCCGGCTCCTGGGGAAGGTAGCCGACATTCAGACCCGGCATGGGACGTGCTTCGCCGTTGTAGTCCTGATCGACGCCGGCCATGATGCGCAGCAGCGAGGACTTGCCCGAGCCGTTGAGACCGAGCACACCGATCTTGGCACCCGGGAAGAAGGACAGCGAGATGTCCTTGAGAATCTCGCGCTTCGGGGGAACGACCTTGCCCACCCGGTTCATGGTATAGACGTATTGCGCCATGGAATCCCAATTTGGTTGGAGAATGGAATGACGCGCAGATGATAGTGCCCGGCGTCACGCTTGGCCAGCCGGGCAGCCTGTGCCAGGCGAGCGCGGCGACTCACTGCATGACATTCCCTGTCCTGACGTCGACCCCTTCCATGGCCTGTCCGCTCCCTGGTATCCCTTCCCCTGCACGCCGCTGAAGGCGAGCTTACTCCTCTTCGCCCCAGTCGCTGGCGTCGATCAGATCATCATCATCGGCTTCATCGTCCCAGCCTTCGCGGATGGAGCGAGCCAGGGCGCGCTCCTCGAGCAGGGCTTCAAGACGTTGGCGGGAGTCATTGCGTTGTGGCTTGGCAGGTGCGCTGGAGGGCGACAGCTCGAAGTCCACATCGGTGGGGCTGTCTTCGGCGAGTGCCGTGGCATCGATATCATCGAGGAATTGTTCACGGGCCATGGGCGGACCTCACGATCTTGGAACGACCTGCCCGATATCCAGCGCCTGGACTGGCCTGTGATACCGGGCACCGCCAGCGGCGATGCGCCGAAGGCTCTCTGGCTATATACCGCCCGTTGACGAGGATGACAAGCCTTTCGCTCAGCTCGTCAGGGCTTTCGCCAACTGCCACTGGCGAGAGGCCCACAACGACAACGCCCACCGGTGGGGTGGGCGTTGATGGTGCCATGCGGCACCTGATCTTCAGTGACTGCTCTTCAGTGACCGTTCTTCACTCAGCGGCCTTGAGCGTCCGGCGCTCAGTTGGACTCGCTGGGATGCTCCGCGCGCAGGCGTTCCAGCTCTTCCTTGGCGGTCATCAGGCCGGTGACATCCTTCTGGACACCAACGAAATACTGCAGGTTGTCATGCTCATCGAAGACCGGTGTCATGGAAAGTTCATTCCAGAACAGGCTGCCATCCTTGCGATAGTTGCGCAGTATCTCGCGGCACGGGCGCTTGTCGCGCAGCGCGGCACGGATGTTGTCCAGTTGCGGCTGATCGCGGTCATCATTCTGCAGGAAGCGGCAATCGCGGTAGAGAATCTCGTCGGCGCTGTAACCGGTGAGGCGCTCGAAGCCCTGATTCACGTAGATCAGGATGTTCTCATCGCCTTCCTGTTCCGCCACCACGATGCCATCGTCCGAGGCATTCACGACTCTCTCGAGCAGCTCGGGGCTGATCATGTGGGGTCTTTTCATCTGACTCTGATCCTTGCGGCTTAAGAACCCGGCCCTGAAGACCGAGCCCGAGAGTACGGGTATAGGGTGCCTGTCCGTGTGCCCGGACATTCCAGCACCATGATCGGTTTCACTATGGCGGGGAGACGCGGCTTATGCAATCGCAGCCGCTAATGTGACAGGGCCCGACATCGTGGTCAGGCCCTGTCAGCGTGAGAGTCGATCAGATAGAGAAGGGGGAGAAAGGGGGGGGGGGAATGGGTAACAGGGGAGCCGTCATGCCTGCCCCGGATGTTCAGTCGTCCTCCACCTCCGGCAGGCGCTGCGCGCAGAGCGCGGCGCAGGCCGCGACGACCGCCAGAATCATCAGCAACCATTCACTGCCCAGCCACTGGGCGAGCCCGCCGATCAATAGCCCCAGTACCAGCATCAGCACGCCGGTCAGGGTGTTGGAGAGTGCGACGTAGAGGGCGCGATTGTCAGAGGTGGCGAGATCGACCACGTAGGTCTTGCGCCCCAGGCGGATACCGGCGTGGGCGATCACCAGCAGTCCGTAGACCAGCGCGTAGCTCCAGATATTGTCGGCCAGCGCCTGCGGCCACCAGGCCATGCTGCCGGCCAGGGCGCAGCAGACGGCAGCGCCGGCCCCTGCGTTGCGCATCACGCGGCGACTGGAGGTATCGGCCAGCCTGCCCCAGATGGGACTGGCCAGCATGCCGGCCAGTCCTGATACCACCACCAGCACGCCCAGTCCGCCCAGGCTTTCACCGCTCTGCTGCTGGCCGAGCAAGGCGATATACGGCAGTGCCAGCGCGCTTGAGAGCAGCAGGGCGCGTGCCAGATTGAAGTTGCGGAAGGCGGCGTCATGCTTGAGCTGGATGACCCCGTCGCGCACCGTTTCCCAGGCATTGGCGCCGCCGCTGGTGGCACCGCTGTCCTCGTGGATCATGGCGGCGCACAGGGCATTGAGTGTCCAGCCCAGCGCCGCGATGGCCATCAGTATCGCCAGCACCTGCTGCCCGGGCTGCTCGCCCAGCAGCATCAAGGCGACGCCGGCCAGCAGGGTCATCGCCCCCGCCACACTGCCGCTCCAGCCCATCAGGCGCCCGCGGCGTTTCTTGGCGATGGTCTTGCCCAGCACGTCCTTGGTGGCGATGGAGGCCACCCCGCGCCCGAGCGACAGCAGGATCAACAGGATCAGTACCAGACTGCCCGCGAGGGTGCCATCGAGTCCGTGACGCGCGGCGAAGTTGCCCTCGGCAAGCAGGCTGATCATCACCAGCCCCAGTGCCATCAAGGCCTGGATGGAGGCCCCGGCGACCCACACCCACTTGCGTTGCGGCAGTGGGCGAATGAAGCCTGCCACCAGCAGCTGAGGCAGCAGGGCGCCCGCCTCGCGAATCGGCACCAGCAGCCCCACCATCCACACCGGCGCCCCGATCAACCCCAATAGCCACGGCAGCACCAGCCGCGCACTGGCCATCTCGTCGGCCAGCTTGGTGCCCAGCGAGGCCAGCAGGTGACGCCAGAAATTGCCGGGTTGCTGGTGGCAGGCATCCTCGGAGATGTCCTTGCACATGCGCGAATCTTCATCGCCGGTCATGCGCTCGAAGAAGCGACTCTGACCGCTGCCCGACGGCCTCTCGTGGGCTTTGTCTGCAGACTCCCGCTCAGTCTCGCGGTCTTGAGCGTCTGACGGTGAGGAGGCCTCGGTAGAGGAAGACAGGGGTGACATGTGGCCAGGGCTCCGCTATCGGCGTCGTGTACGGGAAGTCGTGATGCAGATCACGCCCGTGCCGCCGGTTGAAGAAGGATCGATCGCAGTGCGACGTCAACTGAAGGAATGACTGCGCCGAGTATAGTTTATGTACAGTTTGTGTGTAGGTTTTTGGTGTTGACCATTGCGCGACAGTGCAGTGAAGTGATCATTACATCATTGATTGGAGTAGGCACCACCATGGATCAGGCATCCACGCTGAAAGTCCGGATTCACTACTGCACCGGCTGCAACTGGCTGTTGCGAGCGGCCTGGTATGCACAGGAACTGCTGTCCACCTTCGGAGAAGACCTCGGTGAGGTGGCCTTGGCGCCGAGTCACGGCGGCCATTTCGAGGTGCTGTGCCAGGCCACTCCTGATTCGGAGTGGCTGGTACTGTGGGAGCGCAAGCGCGATGGCGGCTTCCCCGACAGTCGTGACCTCAAGCAGCGCGTGCGTGATGTGCTCGATCCTGAGCGCGATCTGGGCCATATCGACCGCGCCAGTCGTGAGCAGGGCTCGTAAACAGCGCTTGTAAGTAGCGCTTGCAAGCAGCTCCGCTACGGCATGGGTTCGTTCACCACCACTTCTTGCGCTTGAGCAGCCACATCTGCATCGCCACCACGCCCAGCGTGATGCCGACGAAGGCAGCGAAGCCCCACTGGCTGTCGCTGCCCGGTATGCCGCCGACGTTGACCCCCAGCAGGCCGGTGAGAAAGCCCAGCGGCAGGAAGACGGCGGTGATGACCGACAGCAGATACATGCGCTGGTTGAGCTGCTCGTTGTGCTCGCTCATGCGCTGTTCATGGATGATCAGCGCGCGCTCCTGCATGGCCTGGAAATCCTCCACGTAGCGCGACAGCTGGTTGGCGATCTCGCGCAGGTCCAGACGCGCCTGCTCATCGATCCACAACGGCCCCTGGGAGAGTTGTGCCAGACAGTCGCGCTGCGGCCCCATGAAGCGTCGCAGGGTGATCAGGGGGCGCCGCAGGCGGGTAATGTCATCGGGGTCGATCTCGACATCATTGAGCTGGTCTTCCTCGATGATGGCGAGCTGCTCATCGAGACGATGGCTGAGCTCCGCCACGCGATCGACCAGCGCATCGCTGAGCATCGCCAGCAGCCAGGAGATGCTTTCCGCGCCCTGGCCGGCTTCCAGTTGCTCACGCACCTGAGTGATCGACTGGAACGGCCGGCGGCGCAGGGTGATCAGGCGGGTCGGGCTCATCCACAGGCGCAGTGACAGCAGGTCTTCCGGCGCGGCGCCGGGATTGAGGTTGATGCCGCGCAGCGTGGTGACCATGCCGCCGCCGAAGCGCGCCACGCGCGGGCGGGTATCCAGCTCGGTCAGGGCCTCGATGCTCGGCTCATCCAGCTGGGCAAGGTCGTCCAGGTAGTCATTGACGTCGCCGCGGGTGTAATCGAGGTGCATCCAGATCAGCGCTTCGGGGTCCTGCCATTGCTCGCGCAGGCTGTCGTCATCGAGCAGGCTGGCGCCGCCCTTGCCATCCAGGCGATAGGCGCTGACCAGTGCCGTGGTCGGGGCATCTCCCGCAGGAGGCGCAGGTGTCGGCGCGGCTTGCGGATCGGTGGCATCAGTCATTCACGAAATTCCTTTTTGGTGGCGCGGCTTGCAGCAGCGGGCAGGGCACGCGATGCTCGAATGTCAGGCCGTGGGCATTGTCGCTGCCATCGCCATGACACTCATCGCCAGGAAGGCGATACCCGAAATGCGAGGAAGGATGCCATGAGTCAGGATAGGGAAGCCATGCTCTACGGTCTGGGTGCCGTGGCCCTGTGGTCGACGGTGGCGACCGCCTTCAAGCTGGCGCTTGAGCAGATGTCGCCGCTGGAGCTGGTATGGCTGGCAGCACTGGTGTCGTGGCTGTTGATCGGCGTGCTGATGTGGCGTCAGGGCAAGCTGCGCGAAGCGCTCACCACCGGCTGGCGGGGTGGCTGGCGCACGGCACTCTGGGCCGGACTGATGAATCCGGTCGGCTACTATCTGGTGCTGTTCGGCGCCTACGCGCGGCTGCCGGGCCAGGAGGCGATGGCGCTCAATTACACCTGGGCACTGGCGATGGCCTTTCTCGCCGTACCGATCCTCGCGCAGCGCCTGACACGCATCGATGTCGCGGCGGGGCTGATCGCCTACGCCGGCGTCTGGACCATCGCCACGCGTGGCGAGATATTCGATGTCGCCTTCGCCGACCCGCTGGGCGTGGGGCTGGCGCTGGGCTCGACCCTGCTGTGGGCGCTCTACTGGTTGCTGAATGCACGTGACCCGCGCGCACCGCTGGTCGCCCAGTGGCAGAACTTCAGCATCGCCTTGCCGGTGCTGACGCTGCTGGTGGCCTTCGGGCCGGGCTTCGGCAACTTCATCGGCGCAAGCGCCAACCCCCAGGCGCTGATGGCGGGCATCTATGTCGGCCTGTGCGAGATGGGCATCGCCTTCGTGCTCTGGCAGCTGGCGGTGCACAAGGTGTCGCGCACCGCCAAGGTCTCCAACCTGATCTTCCTGTCGCCGCCCATCTCATTGACGCTTCTGCACTTCATCGTCGGCGAGCCGATCCTGACCTCGACACTGGCGGGGCTGGTACTGATTCTGGCCGGACTCGGCCTGCAGCAGCTGCAGAAGGCGCCGGCGGAGCTGTCACGGTCGACCTGAGCGAGCCGCGCCGTCGGCGCACAGCCCGCCAATCAGTCGTCGGGCAGGATGAGGCGATCGGCATCCACCACGATCAGCGGGTCCGGGGTGCCGATCATCTTCTTGTCCTTGCCGGGGTAGTCGAGCTGACTGAGCACATGGCGCAGCGCGCCGATACGGGCCCGGCGCTTGTCGTCGGAGCGGATCAGCGTCCAGGGCGCATGATCGCTGTGCGTGCGTGCGAACATCGCCTCGGCGGCATCGGTGTACTCATCCCATTTCTTCTGCGCCACGGCGTCCATCGGTGACAGCTTCCAGTGGGTCAGCGGGTCGGCGGCGCGCTTGGCGAAGCGGATCGATTGCTCCTCGCGGGACACCGAGAAGTACAGCTTGACCAGGAGCAGGCCATCCTCGACCCACAGGCGCTCCTGCTGGGGCACCTGCACCAGAAAGCGTTCGACTTCCTCCGGCGTGGCGAAGCCCATCACCGCCTCGACCCCCGCGCGGTTGTACCAGCTGCGATCGAACAGCACGATTTCGCCACTGGTGGGGAAGCGCGAGACATAGCGCTGGAAATACCACTGGCCCTTTTCCGTCTCGTTGGGCTTGTCGAGGGCGACGATGCGCGCGAAACGCGGATTGAGATACTCCATGAAGCGCTTGATGGTGCCGCCCTTGCCGGCGGCGTCACGCCCCTCGAACACGATGGCCAGGCGTCCGCCACTGTCGCGTAGCCAATGCTGCACCTTGAGCAGCTCGATCTGCAGCGCGCGCTTCTCGGCCTCATAGACCTTGCGCTTGAGGCGCTCGTCGTAGGGGTAGGCGTCACTGGAGACCGGCCCCAGCGTCATGCGCGGGGCATCGCCAGTGGCGTGCTTCTTGCTGGCCTTGCCCTTGGCGTCCTTGCGCTTGGCATCCCTGGCCTTCGAATGCGCCTTGCCGGCATCCGCCTTCCTGTTGTTGGATTTACTCATGGCAGTACTCCCTGTGAGGATGGGGCCTGGCCCCGACGGCCGGCGGCCTTGGCTGATGACGTCAGCGCTGCAAGGCCTCATGGCCCAGATGGCCTGCCTGACAGGCACTGATCAGGCAGGCGCGGGTTGTCATCTCGCGGCAAGGTAGGCGCATGCAAGCTGTCGTGACATGCGCCGCGCCTGATATTGATCACTCCGCTGACGTCGCGTGTTGCGCCAGTGGCGCGAGTGTCGGCCAGATGGTGTCGAGCAGCTGCGGTTGCGCCTTGGCGGTGGGGTGAATGCGGTCCTGCTGCATCAGCTTCTCGCTGGCCGGGGCCGTGGCGATGCCTTCGAGGATGAAGGGCACCAGCGGCACGGAATATTCGTCGGCCAGGTCCCGGTAGACCTGACGGAAGGCATCGGTGTAGGCCGGGCCGTAATTGGGCGGAATCTCGATGCCGAGCAGCACGGGCTGGGCGTCGGCGTCCTCCACGGCCTCGATCATGCTGGCCAGATTGGCCTGCATGCGGGCGGGTGGCAGGCCACGCAGGCCGTCGTTGCCGCCCAGTTCGATCATCACCAGTGAAGGGTCGTGTCGCTCGAGGAGTGCCGGCAGACGGTTGAGGCCGCCTTCGGTCGTGTCGCCGCTGATGCTGGCATTGATGACCTCTGGCGCATCGCTGCCCAGGCTGTCCTCGAGGCGCTCGTCGAGCAGCGCGACCCAGCCCTGGCTGCTGTCGATGCCGTAGCCGGCCGAGATGGAGTCACCGACCACCAGCCACGGGGCCGGCGCATCGGCCAGCGCCACCTGAGGCGTCAGCACGGCCACGAGGGCCAATGCCGAACTGGCGAGGGCATTGCGCAGCCGCTTGAGTCCCGGCGTGCCGTGGGCTTTGCCACCGCGCGCCAGGCACTGGGTGTCACGGCGATTCACTAGCCATTTCTGCATTCATCATCTCCATCATCTGCACACTATTCATACCCGTTTCGGGGTCTGGAGTTCGTGCCCACCCCGTTCTCTACCATAAGCGAGCAGACACGATGTCACATAACGCCTCCATTAACGACGTGACCCCTGCGTCGGATCAAACCTCGTCAGACGCGCAGGCCAGCGCAACGCCTGCGCCGGTGCTGGAAGTGAGCGGGCTGGCGCAGCGGGTGACCAGTGGCGAAGGGCGCCTGACCATCCTCGAGGACCTGGAGCTTGCCGTGCAGGCCGGGGAAAGCGTCGCCATCATCGGGGCCAGCGGTTCCGGCAAGTCGACGCTGCTGGGCCTGCTGGCGGGGCTGGACAGCCCGAGCGAGGGTGATATCCGCCTGTTCGGAAGCTCGCTTGCAGGGCTTGATGAGGATGGCCGTGCGGCGCTGCGCGCGGGACAGGTCGGCTTCGTGTTCCAGAACTTCCAGCTGCTGCCGACGCTGACGGCGCTTGAAAACGTGCTGATGCCGCTGGAGCTGGCCCCGCAGGGCGATATCGAGGCGCAGGCGCGTGACTGGCTGACGCGGGTCGGGCTGGGAGAGCGACTCGATCACCTGCCGCGTCATCTGTCCGGCGGCGAGCAGCAGCGCGTGGCCATCGCACGCGCCTTCGTCGCGGGGCCGGGACTGGTGTTCGCCGATGAGCCGACCGGCAATCTGGATACCGCCACCGGCGAGCGCATCGCGGAGCTGCTGTTCACCCTCAACCGCGAGCGGGGCACCACGCTGATTCTGGTCACCCATGATCTGACGCTGGCCAGGCGCTGTGATCGCTGCCTGAATCTCGAGGCCGGCAAGCTGGTGGAGTGGAAGGATGAAGCGAGTGCGCCGGCCGTGGCGACGCCACAGGGAGGCGACGATGTCTGAGTCCCGGGTGTCTGACCGCGCGGCGACATCTTCCGCCAACGCGCAGCGCCCGCGTGGGGCGCGCCTGCCGCTGGCGCTGCGTGGCCTGCTGCGTGACCTGCGCGCCAGCGATGTGCGCGCCCTCTTTCTGGCGCTGATGCTGGCGGTCGCCGCGACCACCATGATCGGCTTCTTCCTGGATCGTCTCGACCGTGGACTCAATCGCCAGGCGAGCCAGCTGCTCGGCGGAGACCTGGTGCTGGAGTCCAGCAACCCGCTCGACCCGCGCTTCGCCGAGGCCTTCCGCGCAGCGGGGCTTGAGATGTCGCCGCAGCTGGGCATGGTTTCGATGGCCTCGCACGGCGACAGCTTCGTGCTGTCGAGTCTCAAGGCGGTGTCGCCGGGCTATCCGCTCGCCGGCCGGGTGGAACTGGAGTCGGATGCCACGGGAGAGGAAGCTCAGGCGCCAGACACCAGCTCGCGCGCGGAGATTCCGCCGCCGGGTGAGGCGTGGATCGTGCCACGCCTGGCCATGGCGCTGTCGGCCGAGGTCGGCGATACCCTGACGGTCGGGCGCAAGCAGCTGACCATCAGTGGCCTGATCACGCGTGAGCCTGATCAGCAGGGCGGCTTTTCCGAGTTCAGTCCGCGCCTGATGTTCAACATGGAAGATCTCGATGCCACCGGTCTGATCCAGCCCGGCTCGCGGATGGAATATCGCCTGCTGGCGGCGGGCGATCCGGCGGCGGTGCAGCAGGCGCGTGATGCCATCGCGCCGCTGCTGGCGAGTGCCGACAACGCCGAGGTGCGCCTCAAGGACGTGCGCGAAGACCGGCCGCGTCTCGGGCGCTCACTGGAGCGTGCCGACAAGTACCTGAGTCTGGCCGGACTGGTGGCGGTGCTGCTGGCCGGGGTCGCGGTGGCGATGTCGACGCGCCGCTATGTGGAGCGTCATCTGGATAGCGCCGCACTGTGGCGCTGCTTCGGTGCCTCTCAGCGTCAACTGTCACGGCTGTTCGCGGCCCAGCTTGGCTGGTTGGCCCTGTTGGCGAGTACCGGGGGTGCGGTGCTGGGCCTGCTGGGGCAGATGGGGCTGGTGGCGCTGCTGGAGCGCTTCCTGCCGCTGGAGCTGCCTGCACCGGGGCCGCTGCCGCTGGCATTGGGAATCCTGACGGCGCTGGCGGTGCTGGTCGGTTTCGCCGGCCCGATGCTGCTGCGCCTGCGTCAGGTCAGCGCACTCAAGGTACTGCGGCGTGAACTGGCCCCGCTGCCTGCCTCGGCGTGGGTGGTGGTGGCGATCGCCAGTCTGGTGTTCGGCGCCCTGATGTGGCTCTACTCGGGTGACCTCATGCTGGCGGCCGGCCTGCTGGTCGGTGGCATCATCGCGCTGGGCCTGCTGATGGTGGTGGGGCAACTGCTGCTGTCGCTGATGCTCAAGGTGGTGGCACGCATGCGCAGTCAGGGCGGCTGGAGCCGGCCGATTCGCCTCGCCGGCGGCATGCTGGCCAGGCGGCGCGGTGCCAGCCTCGGCCAGCTGGTCGCCTTTGCCGTGACCTTCGCGGCGATGGCGTTGATCGCGCTGGTACGCGGTGACCTGATCACCCGCTGGCAGGCGCAGATTCCGACCAATGCGCCCAATCACTTCGCGATCAATATCCAGCCCGGAGAGCAGCAGGCCTTCGGCGAGCAGCTGACCGCGATGGTGGATGAGCAGGCCGGCGACAGCCAGAGCGAGCTCTACCCGATGGTGCGTGGACGCATCACGGCGCTCAAGGGCGAGTCCCTGCTGGGACGTACCCAGCAGCGTCTGCAGGCAGCCCAGTCGGATCAACCGGCGGCAGGCGGCATGCAGGAAGGACGCAGCGACGAGGGGGATGGCGAGCAGCAGGGCGTCCCGCAGCGTGAGCTGAACCTGACCTGGCATCGTGATCTGCCGGACCACAACCGTCTGTCGGCGGGCGAGTGGGCACCGATCAGTGATTTCGCCGATGCAGACAGCGAGGCGCGCAGCCGCCTCGCCGCCTCGCAGGGCGTGCCGGTGTCGATGGAGGAGGAGCTAGCCGAGCGCATGGGGCTGGTCATCGGTGACAGCCTGTCGTTCACCATCGGCAGCGAGACCGTCAAGGCCCAGGTGGTCAATCTGCGCCATGTCGACTGGGACAGCTTCCTGCCCAACTTCTACGTCATCTTCCCGCCCGGTGCGCTCGAGAGCTTCGCCCACAGCTACATGACGGCGTTTCATCTCGAGGATGAGCGCAAGCTGGCGCCGCTGGTGCGCGACTACCCGAGCGTGTCGTTGATCAATATCGACGCCATCCTGACCCGCGTGCAGGAGCTGATCGCCCAGGTGTCGCGCGCGGTGGAGCTGATTCTGGGGCTGGTGCTGATGGCGGGGGCCAGCGTGCTGTACGCGGCACTGGTGGCCAGTCGTCCGGCACGTGAGCATGAAGGCGCGCTGTACAAGGTGTTCGGCGCCGGTCAGGGGCTGCTGGCCCGCCTGCAGGCCGCTGAGTTCGTGCTGCTCGGCCTGCTCAGTGGGCTGCTGGCGGCGATGCTCGCCGAAGGCGCGGCGGTCGGACTCTATTCCGGCTGGCTGGGGCTGCCGGTGGTGCTGCATCCGTGGCTGTGGGTGCTGCTGCCGCTGGCGGGTGGCGTGCTGATCGGCGGGCTGGGCTTCTGGCTGTCGAGAGAAGTGAGGCGTCAGCCGCCGATGGCGGGGCTGCGCGCCCTGCAGTGAGCGCCATCAGGCCTCGTCATCGCAGCGCCGGATGATGGCACCTGACGACCTCAACCTGCGCCCTCATGATCGTTGTCTCGGTCATGGGGCCGTCTTGCGTTAACAATGATGCTGATTCATGTGAATCGGACCGCTGGCTGAGGTATCATGCTGGTCCTGATCTTACCCCCAGATGGCGAGCCGGCCGCGCCGGAATTCGCTGTCGTCATCACCCTTCAGGCGAGGACACCCGATGTTCACCCGTGACATGCAGATTGCCGGTTTTGATGATGCGCTCCTGAGCGCCATGGACGACGAAGTCGTTCGCCAGGAAGCTCACATCGAGCTGATCGCCTCCGAGAACTACGCCAGCCCCCGCGTCATCCAGGCGCAAGGCTCCCAGCTGACCAACAAGTACGCGGAAGGCTACCCGGGCAAGCGTTACTACGGCGGTTGCGAGTTCGTCGACAAGGTCGAGCAGCTGGCCATCGATCGTGCCTGCGAACTGTTCGGTGCTACCTACGCCAACGTTCAGCCGCATGCCGGTTCCCAGGCCAACAGTGCCGTCTTCCAGGCGCTGGTCTCGCCGGGCGACACCATTCTGGGCATGAGCCTGGACGCGGGGGGTCACCTGACTCACGGTGCACGTCCGAACTTCTCCGGCAAGCACTACAACGCCGTGCAGTACGGTCTGGGCGAGAACGGCCTGATCGACTACGCCGAAGTCGCGCGTCTGGCGCGTGAGCACAAGCCGAAGATGATCATCGCCGGCTTCTCCGCCTACTCCCAGATCATCGACTGGGCCGAGTTCCGCAAGATCGCCGACGAAGTGGGTGCCTACCTGCTGGTCGACATGGCCCACGTGGCCGGTCTGGTCGCCGCTGGCGTCTACCCGAGCCCGCTGCCCCACGCCCACGTCGTCACCACCACCACGCACAAGACCCTGCGCGGTCCGCGTGGCGGCCTGATCCTGTCCGCCGAAGGCGATGCCGACATCGAGAAGAAGCTGAACTCCGCTGTCTTCCCGGGTGGCCAGGGCGGCCCGCTGATGCACGTCATCGCGGCCAAGGCGGTCTGCTTCAAGGAAGCGATGGACCCGGCCTTCACCACTTACCAGAAGCAAGTGGTCAAGAACGCCAAGGCGATGGCGTCCGTGTTCCTGGAGCGCGGCTTCGAAGTCGTCTCCGGCGGCACCGAAGACCACCTGTTCCTGCTGTCTCTGGTCAAGCAGGGCCTGACCGGCAAGGACGCTGACGCTGCGCTGGGCCGTGCCCACATCACCGTCAACAAGAACGCCGTACCGGGTGACCCGCAGTCGCCGTTCGTCACCTCCGGTCTGCGTATCGGTACCCCTGCCGTCACCACGCGTGGCTTCCAGGAGCAGGAGTGTCTGGAACTGGCCGGCTGGATCTGCGATATCCTCGATGCGATGGTCGCCGGCGATTCCGCCGCTGCCGAAGCCGAGGTGCAGGCCAAGGTCTCCGCCGTCTGTGCACGCCTGCCGGTCTACGCCTGAGGCGTGACGAGGTGCCAGCCCGGCTGGCCCTCACTGCAGCAGTGCTGACAGTGGCGTAACGCTGTCATGCACCAGACAAGAAACGCCTGTCGCGCAAGCGGCAGGCGTTTTTTTGTGCCCGCACCACGGCCAGCCGAGGCCGAGTGGCGTGGTGCACAGCGGGGTGGGAGAGTGGTCAACCAGCGCTCAGAAAGATCAGCCTGTGCCCGGGAGCGGACGCGCTACGCTATTCTCGATGCCGGACACACTCTGCTCATCTTCGTGCAAGGAGGCTTTCATGGCCGTCATGCAGCACCATGCCTTTCTGATCCTGGTCGAGAACAGCGGCAATACCTCACTGAGCAGCCAGGGCAGCGGCGAGGTCCGCATTTCCGTCGCCACGCTGGGGACGCTGAGGGCGGCCGAGCGGCTGGTCAGTGAGCTGGTCGCCCAGGGCGTCAGCCAGATCGAGCTGTCGGCCAGCTTCGGCGCGGCAGGCGAGGAAGCGCTGAGAACGGTGGTCGCGGACAGCGGTGCCGAGCGTACGGTGTCGATCGGCCGCGTGCGATTCACGGCCTGACGCCAGCACACGGGGAAATTGCCAGTACCTGAATAGTCCTTTCGCAACATGGGGTTGCGTAAAGGTGTGACCAAAGTCGGGTCCCACCCTTGGTCTAGGGTGTCTTGTTGGCATGTCTGACATGGGCTATTCCTTGACGGACAAGAGCGCGCCGCGATGCATCCCATGAAGGATGTGCGCGAGCTACAAATGACGCGCCACGCCATCAAGGAACGTTCGATCATGACCACGCCTCCCACGAGTGCCGCTGGCGGCAGCCCGCGCACCAATGCCTCTTCTTCAACGCCCGTATCCACAGCGTCTGCCTCAGCTGGCGACACCTCGACCGCGCGTGTCGATGTCGCCGAATGGCTGGCGCAGGCCATCTTCGAGAATCGCTACCCGCCGGGCAGCCTGATTCCTCGTGAGCTGGACCTGTGCGATCAGCACGCCCAGAGCCGCGCCACCGTGCGCACCGCGATCCAGAGCCTGGTCAATGCCGGGATTCTCACCCGCACCACCGGCCAGGGCACCCGCGTCAATCCGCTCAGCGAATGGCATCTGCTCGATCCGCGCGTGACCGGCTGGATGACGCGCTACGCGATGCCGCATCCGCAGCTGGCACGGGACATCTACGCCTTCCGTATCTCCATCGAACCCTTCGTCGCCGCCCTGGCGGCCACCGAGGCCACCGCCCAGGACCTGTCCGCCATCGAGCAGGCCTATGACGGCATGGCCGCAGCGGTGCATGGCGGCAGCGCCATGGAGGAGTTCGACCGCGCCGATATCGCCTTCCACGACGCCATCTTCGCCGCGACCCACAACGTCATCTGGGCGCAGCTTGGCCATGTGCTCAAGCCATCGATCAGCCTGCTGGTGGCGACCTCCAATCACAATGCCTCGGAGCTGGGCGACAGCCTCGGCCGCCATCGCGCGGTGATGGAGGCGATTCGTCTGCGCCAGCCCGATGCCGCCCACGCCGCGACCCTGCATGTGCTGGACCGCACCGGTCAGGACCTCGGGCTTGCCATGCCTGCGGTTTCTGAAGGCAGCCATCCCGCCGGGCGCGCCCAGGAACCGCTGGAGCTGCTGCGCCGCTTCGGCCAGCTGCCCAGCCTGTCTGCACCGCTATCAAGCGAGTGAACGGCACCTCGCGGCGTTTCGCCACGCCGGGAAGTGCCTGCTCGTCTTCCACTGACCCTAGAACGTCATAACAACAAGCCAGGAGTTTCACCATGCCGCGTTCCACTACCTCGCCGCTCACCACTACCTCGCCGCTCACCACTGCCGCTCCCGCCCGTTGCACGCTCAAGGCGCTGGCCCTGTCCACCGCCGTGGCTGCCACGCTGATCGCCACACCGAGCTGGGCCGCCGAGTACGAATGGACCTTCCAGACCTCCGAGACGGCCGGGGAGCCGCAGTTCGAGGTCAAGAAGGCTTGGGCCGACAGCATCAAGACCATGTCGGATGGCCGCATCGCCATCGAGATCCTGCCGGTCAATGCCGTGGTGCAGGCCAACCAGACGCTGGATGCCGTCAGCGCCGGCATCCTGCAGGGCCACCTGACCGATCCATCCTACTTCTCGGGCCAGAATCCGGCCTTCGGCATGCTGGGCAACCTGGTGGGGGCCTGGGGTGACCCGCTGGAATATCTCGAGTACATGCAGCACGGCGGCGGTGAGGAGCTCTACAACGAGCTGGTCGAGCCCTACGGCGTGCACCTGATCGGCGCGGGCGCCACCGGGCTTGAGTCCTTCGTCTCCAAGAAGCCGGTACGCACCGTCGATGACCTCAAGGGCCTCAAGGTGCGTGCCCCGGAAGGCATGGTCTACAACATCTTCCAGAAGGCCGGCGCGGCGCCTGTCAACCTGCCGGGCTCCGAGGTCTACACCGGTCTGGAGAAGGGCGTGATCGACGCGGCGGATTACACCGTGTTCGCCACCAATGATGACCAGGGCCTGCACAGCTTCGCCAAGTACCCGTCCTACCCGGGCTTCCACTCGTTGCCGATGGTGGCGGTGTCGATGAACAAGGGCATCTGGGATGGCCTGCCCGCGGATCTCAAGGCGATCATGGAGACCGCCACCGACGCGATGGCCTACGACATGGTCTTCACCCTCAAGGCGCGTGACATCAAGGCGGTGAGCGCGGCGCGTGCCAATCCGGATATCGAGGTGATCGACATGGCGCCGGAAGAGCGCGCCAAGTTCCGTCGCATCGCGCAGCAGGAGTGGAAGGTGTGGGCCGAGAAGAATGAGCTGACCGGCAAGGTCTACGAGTCCGTGGTCAGCTTCCTGACCGACCGCAACCTGATGTGAGCCCGCTGGCGCGCGGGATGGGCGCCAGCCATCGTGTGGCAAGAGGCATCAGCTAGCCACGCTTTTGGCCGCACGATCGCAGAACGATAAAGACGCGGGAGATCAAGGTCGGCGTGCTCACTGGGCGCGCCGATTCTCCTTGAGGCAGCGAGTCAGCAAGGAATTCGATATGGCAGAACATGATGTGGCGTCGCCGGGGCTACCCGAGGCGTCGGATGACCACGACCCGAATCTGGGCACGCGGACGCCGCTGGACCGCCTGGTGGGCAAGGGCACGCGCGCCGCGGCGTGGCTGGTATTGCTGGCGATGGCGATCAGCGTGTTCGAGGTGGTGATGCGCTATGGCCTCGATTCGCCGACCTCCTGGGTGCACGAGACGGTGATCTTCCTGGTCGCGACCAGCTTCGCGCTGGGCGGCCCGGCGGCATTGGCCAACAATCGTCATATTCGCGTGCGTGTGCTCTACGACCTGGTCGGTACGCGCTTTCGCTACGTGCTGGACTGCTTCAACGACGTGATGACGTTCGTCTTCTGTCTGGCGATGAGCTATGCGGGCTGGGTGATGTTCTGGCGTGCCTCGCACAGTCCGCTGGGCGAGTGGCAGCTGGAGCGTTCCGGCACCTCATGGAATCCGCCGTTTCCGGCGTTGACCAAGGGCGTGATCCTGTTCGCGCTGGCGGTGATGACCCTGCAGGCGCTGTGGCATCTCTACCAGACCTTCTTCTCGCCCCGCCCGCCCGAGGGCGGCAGTGAGGGAAGTGGCGCATCCGACGCCACTTCCGATGCCGCTCCCGACGCCGCAGTTGACCACAAGGAGCCGCGCTGATGGATATCGCAACGGCTACGATGCTGCTGGTCGGCGGCATCTTCGCGCTGCTGGTCACCGGCCTGCCGCTGGCCTTCGTCACAGGTCTGGTCGCGCTGGCCTACACCTTCGGCTGGTTCGGCCCGATGGCGCTGCCGCTGGTCACCAGTCGTGTCTATGGCTTCGTCACCGAGTATTCGCTGGTGGCGGTGCCGATGTTCGTGTTGATGGCCTCGCTGCTCGATCGCTCGGGCATCGCCAAGGACCTGTTCAATGCCATGCGCGTGATGGCAGGGCGCCTGCCCGGCGGCGTGGCGATCCAGACCATCGTGGTGGCGTTCTTCCTCGCCGCGATGTCCGGCATCATCGGCGGCGAGATCGTGCTGCTGGGGATTCTGGCGCTGCCGCAGATGCTCAGGCTCGGCTATGACAAGCACATCGCCATCGGCGTGGTGTGTGCCGGCGGCTCGCTGGGCACCATGATGCCGCCCTCCATCGTGCTGATCATCTATGGCCTGATCGCCAACCAGTCGATCGCGGACCTGTTCACCGCGGCGATCACCCCGGCCATCGTGCTGATGGCAAGCTACATCATCTACGTGCTGATCCGCTGTCTGCGCAACCCTGCGCTGGGGCCGGTGATGCCCGAGGAGGAGCGCCGCGCCAGCTTCCAGAGCAAGCGTGAGCTGCTCAAGGCCATCGGTGTGCCGGCGGTCATCGCGGGACTGGTGCTGGGCTCCATCTACGGTGGCGTGGCCTCGGTGACCGAAGCCGCGGCGATGGGCAGCTTCGGCGTGCTGGTGGCGGTGATGCTGCGCGGCGAGTTCTCCATCACCCTGATGCAGCGTGCGCTGTCCCAGACCATGAACACCTGCGGCATGATCATCTGGATCGGTATCGGCGCGGCGGCGCTGGTCGGGGTCTACAACCTGATGGGCGGCAACCGCTTCGTGTCGAGCATGATTCTCGGCCTGGATATCCCGCCGCTGGCGATCATCATGGTGATGATGGCGATCCTGCTGCTGCTGGGGCTGTTCCTCGACTGGATCGGCATCGCGATGCTGACCCTGCCGATCTTCGTGCCGATCATCGTGCAGCTCGGCTACGACCCGGTATGGTTCGGTGTGCTGTTCGCGGTCAACATGCAGGTGTCCTTCCTGTCGCCCCCCTTCGGGCCTGCCGCCTTCTATCTGAAAGGCGTGGCACCGGAAGGCATCAGCCTCAAGGATATCTTCGTCTCGCTGCTGCCGTTCATCGCCATCCAGCTGTGCGTGCTGGCGATGTTGCTACTGTGGCCGCAACTGTCGCTGTGGCTGGTCTAGGCTCTACAGACGTTGCCCGCTTGCCCAAGACTCGACGCCCTCGCAGATGCGAGGGCGTCGTTGTTGGTGACGAAAGATTTGCGCCGTCGTGTGGCGAGGCATCATGCAAGGCAGGCTTTGTGCTCTTTTATGGTGCAAATGAGCGGGCGCACAAACACGGTCACGGTGAGAGGGGGCAGGCTGTCATGGCAGATGCACCATCTTGGCACATTCCCTGCAATGCTCTTGCAATGCCTGTCCGGTACCACGAGATCCTGTCGAGGTGACCCCCGACACGCTGCAGCACTTCACGAGGAGAGTTCACATGTCAGAGACTCAAGCACCGCTGTTGTTGCTGACCGATCTGGATGGCTCGCTGCTGGATCACCACGATTACTCGCCGGGGCCGGCGCGCAGCTGGCTGACCCGCCTGCGCGCGCGCGGTGCCTGGATCGTCCCCAACACTTCCAAGACGGCGGCCGAACTGGCGCCGCTGATGGACTCGCTGGGCTTGGCGGGCCAGCCGTGGATCGCCGAGAACGGCGGCGTGGTGGCGCTGCCGGCCGATTGGCTGAGCGCCTACCCGCTGGAAGAGGCCAGCGCCCCGGACGCACACGGCCTGTGTCGTATCGCGGTGGCGATGCCCCGCGACAGGATTCTCGCGGTGCTGGAAGAGCTGAGCGGGGAATTCGCCTTCGAGGGCTTCGCCTCGATGTCGGTAGCGAGAACCAGTGAGTTGACGGGGCTGGGGGAGGGCGACGCGGCCCTGGCGGGACAGCGTGATGCCAGTGAACCGCTGGTGTGGCGCGACGCGCCGGAGCGTCTCGAGGACTTTCGCATGCGCCTGGCCAGCCATGGCCTCAAGCTGACACGTGGTGGGCGCTTCCATCACGTGACCGGGGACAGCGACAAGGGCGTGGCAGCGCGCTATCTGATCGCCCGCTACCGGCTCTGCGAGCGGGTGCGTCCCTGGACGCTGGGCTTCGGCGATGGCGCCAATGACCTGCCACTGCTGGCCGCCGTCGACAACGCTGTGCTGATTCCCGGCGTCGGTGATACCACGCAGCGTGATCGGGAGCTTGCCGACTATCCGCAACTGGCGGATGAACGCCGCTGTTTTCGCGCCAATCTCCCCGGACCGCAGGGATGGGTCGAGGGATTGCGTCACTGGCTGGCCAATGGCCAGCCGGAAGAATGGACATCCAGAGGTCTGGGCGCCTGACGCCTGCCTGATGCGTGTCTTCGGCATGACAAGGAGCTGACATGAGCGATTTTTACCAGAATGGCATCATCACCAACTTCCATAACCTGACCGATCGTCCGGTGGAAGATCTCGAAGCGGACCTGATGCGCTTCTCCCGCAAGCGACCGATGAGCCTGATTCTGCCGTCGCTGTATTCCGAGCTGGAAGGCCCGGCGCTCAAGCATATCGTCGAGGAGCTGGCGCAGGTGCCCTACCTCAGCGAGATCGTGATCGGGCTGGACCGCGCCGACCGTGACCAGTTCGAGCATGCCAAGGAGTTCTTCTCACATCTGCCGCAGCATCACCGCATCCTGTGGAACGACGGCCCGCGTCTGCGGGCGCTGGATGAGGAGCTGACCGAGCATGGCCTGGCGCCGATGGAAGCCGGCAAGGGGCGCAATGTCTGGTACTGCTCAGGCTACGTCCAGGCCTCGGGCATCGCCGAGGCGGTGGCACTGCATGACTGCGATATCGTCACCTATGACCGCGGCCTGCTGGCGCGCCTGATCTACCCGGTGGCCCATCCGCAGTTCAACTACGAGTTCTGCAAGGGCTACTACTCGCGCATCGCCCAGGGCAAGCTGAACGGCCGCGTGGCGCGCCTGATGGTCACGCCGTTGATCCGTGCGCTCAAGAAGGTCTATGGCCCGCTGCCGTACCTGGATTATCTCGACAGCTATCGCTATCCGCTGTCCGGCGAGTTCTCGATGCGCACCGATGTGCTGGCGGACATCCGCATCCCCAGCGACTGGGGGCTGGAGATCGGCGTGCTGTCCGAGGTCCATCGCAACTATTCCACCAAGCGCCTGTGTCAGGTGGACATCGCCGATGCCTACGATCACAAGCACCAGCCGCTGTCCGAGGAAGATGCGCTGGGCGGCTTGAATCGCATGAGTCTGGACATCGCCAAGGCCATGTATCGCAAGCTGGCCACGCTGGGCGTCGAGATGCACGGCGAGACCTTCCGCACCATCAAGGCCACCTACTACCGTATCGCGCTGGACCTGATCGAGACCTACTACAACGATGCCGTCATGAATGGCCTGACGGTGGACCGCCACAGCGAGGAAGCGGCGGTGGAGCTGTTCGCCGCCAACATCATGGATGCCGGCAGCGCCTTCCTCGACAATCCGCGCGACAAGCCCTTCATCCCGAGCTGGAACCGGGTGCAGTCAGCCGTGCCGGACCTGCTCGAGCGCATGCACGAAGCGGTGGAGCTGGACAACCAGTAAGGCTCGCGGCGGGAAACAGCAAGACCAACGACAACGGGGCTGCCAGTGGCAGCCCCGTTGTCGTTGGAGGAAGGGAAAGCGCGGGCGTCAGACGACCTCGATGGCCGGCGGGCGCACGGTTTGCTCCATCAGCCAGGCCGCCTGGTAGGGACGGCGGGCCATGGTGGGGTCGTAGGCCTTGTCGTGGCACAGGTGGTCGGTCAGCGCGACGCCTTGCCAGCTTGCCGGCAGCGGCAGCACGCGCGGCTGATCGGTGACATTGAGGGCGAACAGCAGGCGACGCCCTTCATGGGTGACGCGCTCGAAGACGAAGAAGTCCGGGCCGACATCGAAGACATTCTGGTCGGCATCCGGGTGGAAGCAGGGTTCGTTGCGGCGCAGTGCCATGCGGCGCTTGAGGGCGTGGAATACCTCATGGGTCGCGGTGTTGGGGCTTGCCAGCAGCGCTTCCAGTTCATCGCGCTGCCATTTGCGGCGGTTGATGGCGCGCAGATGACCATCGCGCTCGACGCCTTCCTGGTGGTTGGGGGTCGCGGTCAGCGAGTGGATGTACAGCCCCGGGATGCCCTGCAGGCTCAGCATCAGGGTCTGACTGGCGATGAAACGCTCGATCTGCCACGGGTCCTGGCCGCGCCGCGTGCCCTTGAGCGCATCGAAGTAGCTGATGTTGAGCTCATAGGGGGTGTCGGCGCGCCCGGGGTTGGCGCGCATGCTGACGTAGCCACCGAAGTCATGCACCAGCCGCACCAGGGTGTCGCGCTCGTGGTCGGGCAGCAGGCCCTCAAGGGCACGAACGCCGATACCGTCGTGACTGGCGGTGAAGTTGAAGTAGCTGCAGCCGGAAGGCAGGGACGGCAGGCTGGTGGCCCACTGGGTCAGGGCGCTGGCATCGCCGGAGGTCAGGGTGTGCAGCGTCAGCGGCGGCAGCGTGAACTGATAGATCAGGTGCGCTTCATCGGCCTGGGCGCTGCCCTCGATGGCGGTGAGGTCGTGCTGTGACAGGCGATCGAGCCCGAAGTAGGACATGTTCTCGGCGTGGGGCACGTTGGTCTCGGTGATCAACAGGCTGCCCGGCGCTAGATGGTCGACGATGGCGCGCAGCAGGCGCACCACGGCGTGTGTCTCCGGCAGGTGGATGCAGGAGGTGCCCTGGCGTTTCCACAGGAAGGCCACCGCATCGAGGCGGATGATGCCCGCGCCCTGCTCGAGGTAGTAAAGCAGGATGCCGATGAATTCGAGCAGCACATCGGGATTGGCGAAGTTCAGGTCGATCTGGTCATCCGAGAAGGTTGCCCAAAGATGGCGCAGGCCACGACGGGTATGCACCGGCGTGAGCAGGGCAGATGGGCGCGGGCGCACGACCTCGGAGACATCGGTGTCGGGGTCCATCTCGATGAAGTAGTCGCGGCCGGGCTGCACGCCGGCCAGATAATCGGCGAACCACAGTGACTCGCGCGAGCAGTGATTGATGACCAGGTCTGCCATCAGGTCGCGCTGCTCGCTCAGGCGCCGGATGTCCTGCCAGTCGC
Source organism: Cobetia sp. 1CM21F (assembly GCF_023161745.1). Lineage (NCBI taxonomy): Bacteria > Pseudomonadati > Pseudomonadota > Gammaproteobacteria > Oceanospirillales > Halomonadaceae > Cobetia > Cobetia sp. 1CM21F. The sequence continues at coordinate 250,857 of NZ_JALNTQ010000001.1, forward strand.
CGAGGACCGGATTGACCTCGCGATAGTGGATGACGCTGAAGCCGTCATCGCTGCTCCACGGAAAGAAGGGCAGCACGTGGACACCGGACAGGCTGTCGTCCAGTCGGCTGGCGAGGAAGTCGTGCAGGGTCGCCAGTGGTGCCTCGCCTTCCTGCTGCAGGCTGTCGCCGTAGGTGATCAGCCACTGGTCGCGCTCGCTCCAGAGCGGCTCGCCTTCCGGTACGCGGGGGTTGAGGCGCGTGCGATGGAAATCCAGCACCGTCTCCAGGCGTCTGAGGACTTCCTCATGACGCTGTGGGTAGATCTCGGCGAGCAGGCGTGTGGCGTGCGCCTGGAAATCAGCCTGCGAGAGGCGTTTGGCGAGAGAGACTCTGGCGCGTGGCCTGGCGTTGCCCTCGCTCGGCGCAGGATCGGGTGCAGTGGATGTCGAGTGATCGGGAGATGACGTATCGGACATGGGCAATCCTCGTGGCAGCAAAAGCGGTCAGACTCTGCCTCGTGAGCCGCAATGGGCAGAGCGTGTCGCGGGTGATCTTCGGGAAGCCCGCCGGCGCAATCCTGCGGGGACCGGTGGCAAGACTGGAAATCACATATCAGATGAAGTCGGCTGGCCGTCGCTTGATGAAATCCCTGAATGGCGCATCGCTGAGCGGCGTCCGTGGGCGACGGCCTGGCGCCTTTACTTATGAGTCATGCACGCCTCGGGCCAGATTCGTCAAGCCTGCAAGGCAGGACGGCCAGCCTGCATGTGCCGGCTGGCCGTCCTGTCTGGCGTCATGTGGCCTGCGGCCAGCTGACGCCACTGCGCTTCATGACATGCTTTACTTGCGCAGCACGCGATACAGAATCAGCAGAATGACGGCGCCGAGCACGGCGATGACAAAGCTGGCCAGATTGAATCCCGTCACTTCACCGAAGCCCATCAGGGTGCCGACCCAGCCACCGACCACGGCACCCAGGATGCCGATGATGCTGGTGACGATGATGCCACCCGGGTCCTTGCCGGGCACGATCACCTTGGCGATGATGCCGGCAATAAGACCGAATATGATCCATGCAATGATTCCCATGTCGCAGCTCCTTGCGTCATCGTGATCAATCTCGCGGCAGAGATCATCCGCCGCCAGTCGTGAAAGGATTTCACGGCTCAGGCAAGCGTCCTTGTGAGGCGCTGCACCCTGATGTCATCTTTCGGTTATCGGGCGGGGATTTCAAGCCTGCCGGGCAGGTTGATTGACGCTTTCGCCGCGGTGTCCGCCACCCGAGGCGACAATGCAGGAAACTACTGTCGCCCCTTGGGCGCTCCCCAAGGCTAGTTCAGTCATGTCGAGGCTGACATAGGCTCCCGTGGCGGGGCCTTAACGGTTACAATACCCGCCATTCGCTGTCATTCGGCTGCGCTGCGCCACTTCCTCGCTGTGCTTCGCGCGGGGCCGCAGCCACCTCGCACCCAAGCAGGCTCTCCAACATGCACTGTCCCTTCTGTGGAACTCATGAAACCAAGGTCACGGATTCCCGACTGGTGGTCGAGGGTGACCAGGTGCGGCGGCGTCGCCAGTGCGCGGCCTGCGGTGAGCGTTTCACGACCTACGAAACGGCGGAGCTGGTCATGCCGCGCGTGGTCAAGGGTGACGGTTCGCGTGAGAGCTTCGATGAGCACAAGCTGCGTGCCGGCATGCTGCGCGCGCTGGAAAAGCGCCCGGTTTCCTCCGAGCTGATCGAGGCCGCGGTGGAGCGCATTCGTCAGCGTCTGCGTGCCACCGGCGAGCGTGAGATCGAGGCGCGGCGCATCGGGGATGAGGTCATGCAGCAGCTCAAGCGGCTGGATCAGGTCGCCTATATCCGCTTCGCTTCGGTCTATCGTCGCTTCCAGGATCTTGATGAGTTCCGCGCCGAGATCGACCGTCTCGCCCAGGAGCCCAGCTTCCTGCCGGGCGAGGAAGACGCGCGGCCCTGATGTCTCGCCACAGGCATCCTTGCAGATGCCCTCGAGGCCTGCGCCTGCTGGTCCTGTCGCGTCACGCTGAGTGGCTCAGGTCTTGGATCTTGAGCCCAGACCTCAGGCCTCGAAGTATTGACCACCGCCTGGGCTACGCCTGACCTTCTCTCGTTTCACGCCAAGGTATCGCATGTCTCTTTCTCCTCATGCTTCTCATGCTCCCCGTGACAGCCACTCTCACGACAGCCACTCTCACGACAGCCACTCTCACGACCGCAGTGCTCCCTCGGCGCGTGATGCGCGCCACATGGCCCACGCCCTGCGCCTGGCGCGCCTGGGCAGCTACACGACGCAGCCCAATCCGCGTGTCGGCTGTGTGCTGGTAGAGGCCGAGACCGATGAGGTGATCGCGAGCGGCTTTCACGTGCGTGCCGGGGAAGGGCATGCCGAGGTCAATGCGCTGGCAGAGGCGGGTGAGCGCGCGCTGGGCTGCGTGGCCTATGTGACGTTGGAGCCCTGCTCCCACACCGGGCGTACCGGCCCTTGCTCGCTGGCGCTGATCGCGGCGGGCGTCTCGCGGGTGGTGATCGCGATGCGTGATCCGAATCCGCAGGTTGCCGGGCGCGGCATCGCGCTGCTGCAGGGCGCGGGCATCGCGGTGACGGTCGGGGTGATGGAGCAGGAGGCGCGAGCGCTCAATCCCGGCTTCCTGTCACGCATGGAGCGCGGTCGGCCCTTCGTGCGCCTCAAGCAGGCCATGAGTCTGGACGGGCGCACGGCGATGGCTTCCGGCGAATCCCAGTGGATCACCGGCCCCGAAGCGCGCAGTGCCGTGCAGCGTCTGCGCGCGCGCTCCAGCGTGGTGATGAGCGGCATCGAGTCGGTCATCTTCGATGATTCGCGTCTCAATGTGCGCGCCGACCAGCTCGGGCTCGAAGACCATCCGCTGGGGCTCGAGGCGCTGGTGGCGCGTCAGCCATTGCGCGTGGTGGTGGACAGCCATCTGCGTCTGCCGCTGGCGGCGCGCATTCTGGCGCAATCCGGTCGTACGCTGCTGGTATGTGTCGCGGATGAGACAGCGGCGCAGGCTGAGCGACGTACCTTGTTGGAGGCGGCCGGTGCCGAGGTGTTGGCGCTGCCGGCCGGCGAAGATGGCCGCGTGGATCTCGAGGCCCTGCTGCGCTATCTGGCCGAGTACGAGCAGGCCAACGAGGTGCTGCTGGAAACCGGCGCGGTGCTGGCCGGGGCCATGATTAACGCGGGGCTGGTCGATGAGATGCAGCTCTTCATGGCCCCGACGCTGCTGGGGGGCGAGGCTCGCCCGCTGCTGGCACTGCCGGGGCTGGATCACATGGCGCAGCAGCGCCGGGTCGAGATTCGCGATATCCGGGCGGTGGGGCGTGATTGGCGCATCACCGCAGTGCCGTTGGCATCGCCAGACCCGCAGGAGAGCGGCGACTGATTTCTTCTTGTCACGCAAGCACTTGCCGCCGTCTGGCGACAGCGGCGTCGCTGGGTGCTGGCGCAAAACGGGGTGGCGGGGTACCCTGACGCCCGACTTTTTGATAATACGCGTGGGTCCGGCATGGGCCGGCGCAGCCCGTAAAGTGGAGCAAGCATGGCGCTATCAGGCATCGCAGCACTCGTCGAGGATATCCGGCAAGGCAAGATGGTCATCCTCATGGATGACGAGGATCGTGAGAATGAAGGCGACATCATCATCGCCGCGGAAGCCGTGACAGCCGAGCACATCAACTTCATGGCACGCCACGCGCGTGGCTTGATCTGCATGCCGATGTCGCGTGAGCATTGCGAACAGCTCCAGCTGCCACTGATGGTTCAGGCCAACGGTTCCGGCTTCGGCACCAAGTTCACGCTCTCCATCGAGGCCACCGAAGGCGTCACTACCGGCATCTCGGCGGCTGACCGCGCCCGTACCGTGCAGGCTGCCGCCGCGCGCAATGCGCGCCCGCAGGACATCGTCCAGCCGGGGCACATCTTCCCGCTGATGGCGGAGCCGGGTGGCGTGCTGCGTCGTGCCGGCCATACCGAGGCAGCCTGTGACCTGGCGTCCATGGCGGGCTTTGGCGCGACCGGCGTGATCTGTGAGGTCATGAACGACGACGGCAGCATGGCGCGTCGTGAAGAGCTCGAGCGCTTCGCCGCCGAGCACGACCTCAAGGTCGGTACCATTGCGGATCTGATCGAATATCGCATCCACAATGAGCAGACCGTGGAAGTGCTGGACAGCGAGCAGGTCGAGACTGCCTTCGGCGAGCTGACGCTGCACTGCTTCAGCGATCGCATCCAGGGCCGTCACCACCTGGCGCTGGTCAAGGGCACGCCGGACGCCGAGTCTCTGACCACCGTGCGCGTGCACGTGCAGGACCCGATGCGCGACCTGCTGACCCTGCGTCAGCCGGGCAGCAGCAGCTGGGCGCTCAATGATGCGCTCGCCGAAGTCGCCGCCGCCGATGCCGGCGTGCTGGTACTGCTGGACACCGGCAGTGACGCGATGGATTACAAGGATCGTCTCGATGTCTTCCTCGGACGACGTCGTACGCCGCGCACCAACGAATCCGATGGTGCGGGCAATTATCTGACCACCGGTACCGGTGCCCAGATCCTTCGGGATCTCGGTGTCGGCCGGATGCGTCTGCTCAGCTCGCCGTGGAAGTTCTCTGCCCTGTCCGGGTTTGGCCTCGAAGTGGTCGAACTGGTCGGCAGTGATGACACGGCAGGCGAGACAGGCGCAGACGCCGCGGGCGCGTAAGCGCTTCGGCACCCCAAATGGCGGGGGAGGTCGCGCACTTCTGGCGGCCTTCCCCGGTATGATTGATATCCCCGCCCCGGTTCTCCGGGGCGCTAGCATTGTGGACTGACCATGCAACCGATTGCTCAACTCGAAGGCACTTTCACCAATGTCGATGGCCGTTACGTCATCGTCGTCGGGCGTTTCAACCACCATGTCGTCGACAGCCTGGTGGAAGGCGCGGTCGATTCTCTCGTACGCCACGGCGTCGATGAGGAAAACATCGACCTGATCCACGTGCCGGGTGCCTGGGAAATTCCGCTGGCCGTCAAGGCCGTGCTGGCCAAGGTCAAGCCGCACGCCGTCATCACGCTGGGCGCGGTGATCCGCGGTGGTACGCCGCACTTCGAATACGTCGCCGGTGAGTGCAACTCCGCGCTGTCACGTCTGCAGCTCGAATTCGACACCCCGGTCGCCAATGGCGTGCTGACGGTGAATTCCATCGAGCAGGCCATAGAGCGTGCCGGCACCAAGGCTGGCAACAAGGGGACCGAAGCGGCCATGGCGGCGATGGAAATGGTCTCCCTGCTCAAGGCCATGGGAGGTGACGCGTGAGCGAACGCAAGGAACGTACCGAGCGCGAGCCATCCAAGCAGCAGCAGGCGCGTCGCGCCGCTCGCGAGCTGGCCGTGCAGGGCATCTACCAGTGGCAGATGACCGGCAAGAACATGACCACCATCGAAGCCGAGTTCCGTGGTCAACAGGTCGACGATGACGTTGAGCTGCACGAGAACTGGGTCGAGGTGATGCGCATCGCCGACCAGGCCCTGTTCCACGAGCTGCTGCACAACGTGCCGCGCTTCCAGAAAGAACTGGATGCCAGCATCAGCCCGCTGCTCGACCGTCGCCTGCAGGATCTCGACGAGATCGAGCTGGCCATCCTGCGTCTGGGCGCCTATGAGCTGTCCAAGCGCATGGAAGTGCCGTATCGCGTGGCGATCAACGAAGGGGTCGAGCTGGCCAAGACCTTCGGTGCCACCGACGGGCACAAGTACGTCAACGGGATCCTCGACAAGCTGGCAGTCAAGCTGCGCAGTGCCGAGGTGACCCAGGCCCGCCTGCGCTGACATGCCAGGTGAATTCGAGCTGATTGCCCGCTACTTCCAGCGCGATCTGTCCGGGGCACCGGGCGTGTTGCTGGGGCCGGGTGACGACTGTGCACTTCTTGCCGCCAGTGATGGCATGCAGATGGCGGTCAGTGTCGATACCTCGGTGGCGGGGGTGCACTTCCCGCCGGATGCGCCTGCGGCGTCCATTGGCCATCGCGCCCTGGCCGTCAATCTGTCTGATCTGGCGGCGATGGGCGCGACCCCGCGCTGGGCGTTGCTGGCCCTGACGTTGCCGGACGTGGATGAAGACTGGCTGCATGGTTTTGCAGCCGGTTTCCACGCGCTGGCGGATCGCTACGGCATCGCGCTGGTAGGCGGCGACGTCACGCGCGGCCCGCTCTCCATCACGATCACCGTGCATGGCGAGCTGCCGTGCGTGCTCGAGCCTGCCCAGCAGGCCGATAGCGTGACCCGCCCGATTCTTCGGCGTGACGGCGCCCGTGAGGGGGATCTCATCGCGGTCACCGGCCTGCCGGGGTTGGCGCATGCTGGCCTCAAGGCCTGGCAGGAAGGCGTACGCGATGTGCTGAATCCTTGCCTGGCGGCCTACCTGCGACCAGAACCGCGGGTCGATGCGGGGCTGGCGCTGCGTGAGCTGGCCAGTGCGGGCCTGGATGTCTCCGATGGCGTGATGGGCGACCTGGCACACATCTGTCATGCCAGTCAGCTGTCGGCGGCGCTGGAGCTTGGCGAACTGCCGCTGGCGCCGGAGCTGATCACGGCGCTGGGCGAGCAGGGCGCCCGCGAGGCGGTCCTCAATGGCGGCGACGATTACGAGCTGTTGCTCACGCTGCCCCAAGAGAATCTCGAGGCGGCCAGGCTTGCCCTGCGCTCGCTCAATCTGTCCTTGAATGTCATCGGTCGCATGCAGGCGGCGGGCAGCGATGCGCCGCGCGTGATGCTGATGGACAAGGGCGTTGAACAGGCAGCGACGGGCCAGAGCTGGCAGCATTTCTCTGCCTCGCAGGCTTCTGTCACACAGGGCTCTGACATACAGGTCTCTGCCACGCAGGCTTCTAGGGCAGACGGCTCCTGCGGCGATGCGTCGTCAAGCAACGCGAACGGGGTGGCACCATGAATCGCGCTCCCGCCAGTGTCTGGCGGCGCCCCGTCCACTTCCTGGCCTTCGGGCTGGGCAGTGGTACCGCGCCCTTTGCACCGGGCACCTTCGGTACTCTCGCGGCAATCCCGTTCTACTGGCTGATGACCAACCTCACGCTGTGGCCGTATCTGGCCATCGTGCTGGTCGCGTCGCTGGTCGGGATCTGGATCTGTGATCGCACCTCGCGCGATCTCGGTGTGCATGATCACTCCGGGATCGTCTGGGACGAATTCGTCGGCTATTGGATCACGATGGCCGCCGTGCCATTCTCTTGGCAGGCAGCGCTATGGGGCTTCGTGGTCTTCCGGGTCTTCGATATTCTCAAGCCATGGCCGATTCGCTGGGCCGACCGCCGGGTTGCCGGTGGCTTCGGCATCATGCTGGATGACGTCTTCGCCGGTATCTATGCCTGGTCGACGATGCATCTGTGGCTGTGGTTGCACTGACGCTTCGCTGCCTTGGCGGCGAGGCTCACGCACATGTTTCACTGATGGAAGCAGATGCGACAAGAGGCACCGCGCAGACGGTGTGATGCTCCAATAACGGACAAGGGTTAATGCGATGGGCAAGGGACTGGTAACCGCGACGGCAGTGGTCGTCATCGGGGCAGCCGGCTATGTCGGCGGCGTGGCTTACTCAAGCCAGCGCTTTGAAGATGAGATGGCCCGCATGGTGGCAGAGCTCGACAGGAGCTCCGACATCAAGGCGACCCGTGAGGATGTCGACAGCGGCTGGTTCGGCTCCACGGGCCGGGTAGAGATGGAACTCGCCACTGGGGACGGTGAAGGTCCCATGCGCATCGTATTGCCCTATGAAGCCGGCCACGGCCTGCTGTCGACCACCATGCAGGGCAACGTCAAGGTGCTGTACGGTACGCCGTCACGCGACGTCTTCGCCGAAGTGCTCGGCGATGGCAAGGCGATCGCCTTCGATGGCAGCGTCGACAACTTCAGCGGCGCCAGCGACACCACCCTGACCTTGCCGGCCTTCGACTGGCAGGACCCGGAGAGCGGCTCGCGCATCGACTTCCAGGGCGGCGAGCTGCTGGCCTCCCACGATGGCGGTGACACGCCGGAAATCACCGTGGATGGCGAGATCACGCCGTTCGATATCACCAATGGCGCCGAGAAGGTCAGCGTCGGCACCCTGAGCCTCAACGGCATCTATCGTGGGGCGGACAATGACTTCCGCCAGGACGACAAGATCGTGCTGGACACCCTGACCATCGACAACGGCACCGGTCAGCCGCCGGTGGTCGCCAGCGATATCCGTTACAGCGGCGAAACGCGTCTGGACCCGACCGAGCTGCGCTATCTGATGAAGCTGTCGGTGCAGGATGTCAGCGCGGGTGATCAGCAGATGGCCAGCGGCGACGTGTCCATCTCGATCGACCGTCTGCAGGGCGCGGCCGTCTATGACTTCATCACCCAGCTGCAGGGCTTGCTGGAAGAAGCGGGCAAGCCGTTCGAGGAGCTGAGCGAAGAGCAGCAGGTCGCCATCCTCGAGAAGGTCGAAGCGCCGCTGTTCACCATGCTGAGCACCTCTCCGCGTATGACGCTGGAATCGCTGAATGCCAAGAGCGATGCCTTCGGTGTCGACATGCAGGGTGATGGCCAGATGATTCTCGATGGTGCCGATATCACCGACCTGACCATCCAGGAGCTGCAGACCGTACCGGGTCAGCAGGCCTTCCTGAATCGTCTGAGCGGGCGCTTCGAGTTCCGCAACGTGCCGCCGATGATGGCCATGATGGCGGGTGTCTCTCCGCAGGCCGCCGACCGCAACCTCGTGGTCGAGATCGATGGTGACAGCGTGAAGATCAACGGCACCCCGATCTACTGAGCGCCGCGCAGTATGCTGGAAACGACAATGCCCGCCTCATGGCGGGCATTGTCGTTTCCAGGGGGCGCATCAGGTGCCACCCTGAACACGCAGTGTTGCGCCCCCGGTGCGGCAAACCTGCCTTGATAAAGTGGCTCACTGGCCGCATTGGTGGAGATGATCGCCTCAACCGAGGCCTGGTTTCATGAGGGTTGCATGCCACGTCACGAAGAGATTTCCGATAACGACGATATTCTTGCCGGCTTCGAGGATGACAGCCAGTCACAAGAGCCTTCTTCTTCCGCTTCGGGTGGGCTGGTGCCGAGTGGCGACCAGCTGCCGGAGCGCATCTACCTGCTGCCGATTCACAATCGCCCGTTCTTCCCGGCCCAGGTCCAGCCGCTGGTGATCAACAAGCAGCGTTGGGCTGAGACCATGCAGCTGGTCGGCAATACGCCGCACCATGCTGTCGGTCTGGCCTTCGTCGGCGATGTCGAGGTCGATGAGCTGGGGGTCGAGCACTTCCCCGAGATAGGCTCTGCCGTGCGCGTCCACAAGCCCGAAGATGGCGATGACCAGGTGCAGTTCATCGCCCAGGGACTGCGCCGCTTCCGCATCACGCGCTGGCTGTCGCGCAAGCCTCCCTATCTGGTCGAGGTCACCTATCCGCGCGAGCCGGTTGATGCCGAGAGCGATGAGGCGCGCGCCTACGCGATGGCGATGATCAACGGCATCAAGGAACTGCTGCCGATCAACCCGCTGTACGGCGAGGAGCTCAAGCAGTACCTCAACCGCTTCAGCCCGCATGAGCCCGGCCCGCTGACCGATTTCGCCGCCGCCATCACCTCGGCCAAGGGCGCTGAGCTGCAGGAGGTGCTGGAGTCGCTGCCGGTGATGGAGCGCATGCAGAAGGTGCTGCCCTTGCTGCGCAAGGAAATCGAGGTCGCACAGCTGCAGACCGAGATCTCCCAGCAGGTCAACGCGCAGATGGAGAAGCATCAGCGTGAATTCTTCCTGCGCGAACAGCTCAAGGTCATCCAGCGTGAACTGGGCATCTCCAAGGATGATCGCGAGAACGACGTCGATACCTTCCGCGCGCGTCTCGACGAGCTCAAGGTGCCGGAGCGCGTCCAGTCGCGCATCGATGATGAGCTCGACAAGCTGTCGGTGCTGGAGACCGGCTCGCCGGAATACGGCACCACGCGCAACTATCTTGACTGGCTGACCTCGCTGCCGTGGGGCATCACCTCCACCGATCAGCTCAATCTGGCGCATGCGCGTACCGTGCTCAATCGCGATCACGATGGGCTGGATGATGTGAAGTCACGCATCGTCGAGTTTCTGGCCGAGGGTACCTTCAAGGGCGATGTCGGTGGCTCGATCCTGCTGCTGGTCGGCCCGCCCGGCGTGGGCAAGACCTCCATCGGGCGCTCCATCGCCCAGGCGCTGGGTCGTGAGTTCTATCGCTTCTCGATCGGCGGCATGCGCGATGAGTCCGAGATCAAGGGCCATCGCCGCACCTACGTGGGCGCCATGCCCGGCAAGCTGGTGCAGGCGCTCAAGGAGGTCAAGGTCGAGAACCCGGTGATCATGCTCGATGAGATCGACAAGCTGGGGCAGTCCTTCCAGGGCGACCCGGCCTCGGCGCTGCTCGAGGTGCTGGACCCGGAGCAGAACGTCGACTTCCTCGATCACTACCTCGATGTGCGCCTCGATCTCTCCAAGGTGCTGTTCGTATGTACTGCCAATACGCTGGACAGCATCCCCGGCCCACTGCTGGACCGCATGGAGCAGATTCGCCTCTCCGGCTACATCGCCGAGGAGAAGATGGCGATCGCCAAGCACCACCTGTGGCCGAAGCTGCTGACCCGCGACAACATCCCCAAGAAGCGCATCAATCTGAGTGACGCCGCGCTGCGTCAGGTCATCGAGGGCTATGCCCGTGAGGCCGGCGTGCGCCAGCTGGAGAAACAGCTGCACCGTATCGTGCGCAAGGCGGCGGTGAAGTTGCTGGAAGAGGAGCTGCCGACCGTGAAGGTCTCGGTCAAGAATCTCGAGGAATTCCTCGGTGCGCCGATCTTCCGTCGCGAGAAGGTCCTGGCCGGCGAAGGCGTGGTGACCGGGCTTGCCTGGACCAGCATGGGCGGTGCGACCCTGCCCATTGAAGCCACCCGGGTGCATGGCCTGACGCGTGGCTTGAAGTTGACCGGCAAGCTGGGCGACGTGATGCAGGAGTCGGCCAACATCGCCTACTCCTACACTTTGGCCAATCTCGAGGCCTATGATGCCGAGGCGGACTTCTTCAACGAGTCCTTCATTCACCTGCACGTACCTGAAGGCGCGACGCCCAAGGATGGCCCCAGCGCCGGCGTGACCATGACCACGGCGTTGATGTCGTTGGCCAAGCATCAGGCGCCGCGCAAGGGACTGGCGATGACCGGTGAGCTGACCTTGACCGGTCAGGTGCTGCCGGTGGGCGGTATCCGCGAGAAGGTGATTGCGGCACGGCGCAGTGATATCTACGAGCTGATTCTGCCGCAGGCCAACCAGCGCGATTACGATGAGCTGCCGGAATACCTGAAGGAAGGCATGATCGTGCACTTCGCGGCGCGCTACGCGGATGTCTCGCGTGTGGTCTTCGACAGTGACAGCGCCCAGCGTCATTGAGTGGTGTGTGATCAGCGGCGAGGCGTGAGTGACAAGCGCTGAGCGCAGCCAGCCCCCAAGCCGGTTGCAAGACGACAGAGGCCCCGCCAATTGGCGGGGCCTCTGTCGTTGCTGTGCTTTCTTCTTCCTTGGCTTGGGTCTGTCGATTCCGGGAGAGTCTGGAAGGGCGATTGGAAGGGCGATTGGAAGAGCGATCGGGAGGGTGATCGTGAAAGGGGCTGGGCTAGCTCGTGCTCAGGCGGTGTCGAGTTGCTCGAGGACGGCCGCCTCAGCGGCATTGCGACCGACGCTGGCGATGCCGTTGTCGCGCCCGGATTCCGACTTGTACATCTGACTGCGACCGATCTGCTGGCTGTTGGCGGCCAGCAAGGTGAAATAGAAACGTCCGTCCTTGGCGACTTCCCGAGTGAAGCGTTTTTCCTCGACGGCATTCTTGCGTACGGATTCCACGCCGTTCAGGCAGCCGCGTTTGTCGGCATAGCCCTGACTCTGCAGGATCTTCTCGCCGTTGCCTGCCTTCAGCGCAAAGTAGAACTTGCTGTCCTTGCCCCGAGTGATGACGAATTTTCCGGCCATGGGTGACTCCTGTTCCTTGTGGGGTGTCTGGCATTGCCTGATGTGTCGTCCTTCAGTGTAATCAGCGCCTCCCGCCGCAGGCCCACGCTAGAGGCCGCTTCATTCAACGCTTTCGGCGCTTGTCGGCATCTTTCGGGGCTGCTGGTGGCGTGGACGGCGCTATCTGGTAGGCAAGCGGGGCCGGTACATGACAGAATTGACCCTAGGCAGACAGCGTTGACCCATGAGGCGCGCGTCTCCTCTGGACACCAGGTGTGCGTACCCCGAGCGGGGAGCCGCCTGACCAAAACAGAAGCCGCTCCCGTGCGGAGTGATTCTGCAGCGGATTGCGCAGAAGGGCGGCGTCAGTTTCCTGACCCTGCCAGGCGCAATTCCATGAATCAGTCCCTCTTCGCACAGGAGAGCGGCCAAGCATTGAATGAGGTTTACCATGCCAGAGTATCGCTCCCGTACGACCACCGCAGGTCGTAACATGGCCGGCGCTCGCGCCCTGTGGCGCGCCACCGGCATGAAAGATGGCGACTTCCAGAAGCCGATCATCGCCGTTGCCAACTCCTTCACCCAGTTCGTGCCGGGCCACGTCCACCTCAAGGACATGGGGCAGCTGGTCGCGCGCGAGATCGAGAAGGCCGGCGGCGTCGCCAAGGAATTCAACACCATCGCGGTCGATGATGGCATCGCCATGGGCCACGACGGCATGCTGTATTCGCTGCCGTCGCGTGACCTGATCGCCGACAGCGTCGAATACATGGTGAATGCCCACTGTGCGGATGCGCTGGTGTGCATCTCCAACTGTGACAAGATCACCCCGGGGATGTTGATGGCCGCCATGCGCCTCAATATCCCGGTCATCTTCGTCTCCGGCGGCCCGATGGAAGCCGGCAAGACCAAGCTGCTGGATCACGGCCTCGATCTGGTCGATGCCATGGTCATCGCCGCCGATGACAGCGTCGATGACGAGACGGTCGCCGAGATCGAGCGCAGTGCCTGCCCGACCTGTGGCAGCTGCTCGGGCATGTTCACGGCCAACTCCATGAACTGCCTGATGGAAGCGCTGGGTCTGGCATTGCCGGGCAACGGCACCGTACTGGCCACGCACTCCGATCGTCGTCGCCTGTTCGAGAACGCCGGGCATCGCATCGTCGAGCTGGCGCGCCGTTACTACGAAGGCAACGAAGAGCATCTGTTGCCGCGTGCCATCGGCTCCCGCGCCGCCTTCGCCAACGCGATGACGCTGGATATCGCCATGGGTGGCTCGACCAACACCATCCTGCACCTGCTGGCCGCCGCTCAGGAAGCCGGTGTCGACTTCACCATGTCCGACATCGACAAGCTGTCCCACAGCGTGCCGCAGATGTGCAAGGTGGCGCCGAATACCCAGAAATATCACATCGAGGATGTCCATCGTGCCGGCGGAATCATGGGGATCCTGGGCGAGCTGGATCGTGTCGGCGTGCTGGATACCTCCGTGCCGACCGTCTATGGCGACTCGCTGTCTGCGGCGCTGGAAGAGTGGGACATCATGCGTTCGCCTACTGATGAAGTCGTCGAGTTCTATCGCGCCGGCCCGGGCGGTATCCCGACCCAGACCGCCTTCTCGCAGAGCGCGCGCTGGCCGAGCCTAGATGGTGATCGCGCCCAGGGCTGTATCCGCGATTACGACCATTGCTTCTCCACCCAGGGCGGCCTGGCCGTGCTGTACGGCAACATCGCACTGGATGGTTGCGTGGTGAAGACCGCTGGCGTCGATGACTCCATCCTGGTCTTCGAAGGCCGTGCCTACGTCTGTGAGTCCCAGGATCAGGCGGTGGAAGACATCCTGGCCGACAAGGTCAAGGAAGGCGACGTCGTGATCATCCGCTACGAAGGGCCGAAGGGCGGTCCGGGCATGCAGGAAATGCTCTACCCGACGTCCTATCTCAAGTCCAAGGGGCTGGGCAAGGCGTGTGCGCTGCTCACCGACGGTCGTTTCTCCGGCGGTACCTCGGGCCTGTCCATCGGCCACGCGTCTCCGGAAGCGGCGGCGGGCGGTGCCATCGGTCTGGTCGAGCATGGCGACACCATCCTGATCGACATCCCGAATCGCACCATCAACGTCAAGCTGAGCGACAGCGAGCTGCATGAGCGCCGTGAAGCGATGGATGCCCGCGGCAAGGATGCCTGGAAGCCAAGCATCCAGCGCAACCGTCGTGTCTCCGCCGCGCTCAAGGCCTATGCCTTGCTGGCGACTTCCGCTGACAAGGGCGCCGTGCGCGACCTGAGCAAGCTGGACTGAGAATCGGCTTCAGATATCTGACCCGGTCTCTGAGCAGGCCTCTGCGCTGAGACACCGCGCAAGCCTGTGTGACTCCTGTATGTCTCCTTTGTGAGTACTGAGTGAGTCAAACGACAACGGCCACCCTTCGGGGTGGCCGTTGTCGTTGATGGGGATGTGCCTGAAGGGCATCCGCGGCAGGTCGCACACACGAAAGGCCGCACTCAGGGCAGATCGGGCGAGGGGAAGCCGCTCGGGGACTGGGGGCTTGCGAAGGTGTCCGTCGGAATGACCGGCTCAAGCTCCAGGAAGCGCACGCGATTGCGTCCCTGGCGTTTGGCCTTCTTGAGTGCGTGCTGGGCGCGCTCGCAGAGCTCGAGACGGTTGGCCAGCGTGAGCGTATCGGGTGCCGGGTGATAGCAGGTCAGCCCGATGCTGCAGGTGACCGGCCCGTCGAGACCATGCAGTTCTGCCGTGGCATGGCGGACGCGCTCGGCGAGGATGATGGCGCCGCTGGAATCTGTCTGGCCCAGCACCGCAATCAGCGAGCCATCGTCGCGCTGACTGAGCAGGTCGCTCTTGCGTGTCGCGTTGCGCAGAATGGTGGAGACCTGCTGCAGTGCGCGGTCTCCTGCGGCGCGGCCGTACTGGCGATTGAAGTCGGTAAAGGCATCCACGTTGAGCAGCAGGATCGACAGTGGCTGCCCATGGCGTGCACTGCGCGCTATCTCGCCATCCAGCTGTTGCTCGAAGATCTCGGCGGGCAACAGCTTGTCCAGCACCGACGGCACGGCCGGACCCGGGGGCGCCATGCTGGCCAGCTTGTGCCGCATGCGGGCCAGGCTCTCCTCGTGGGAGCGTCGCTCGCTGAGGTCCTGGTGCTGGCTGAGAATGACGCCGGAGTGGCTGTCGATCACATCCAGATGCAGCATGACTTCGATGATCTGCCCCTGTCTGCCCAGATAGCGATGCGGCTGCTCGAAGTGGGTGATCTCGCCGGCCTGCATGGCCAGAAGCGCCTCCTGACAGGCCTGCATGTCAGCAGGGTGGGAGACATCCTCCAGCGCGCCACGCTGCAGTTCACTCCTCTCCGTCCCCAGCAGTTGGGCCAGCGCTGGATTGAGACGTGTCCAATGGCCATGGAAGTCCATGATCGCCATCGGGAGCTGGCAGCGCGAGAATAGCAGCTCCATCTCCTGGTAGGCGAGGCGCAGGTTGCTCAGTTCACTGGTCAGCCGCTTGCGCGCATTCTCGCGATCGATCAAGCCTCCCAGCAGGCTGGCCAGTGTCTCGACCAGTGCACGATCGCTGGCGCTGAAATCTGCCGCGCGCGGTGAGTTGTCGCCGAAGCAGACGGTGCCGGTCAGACGGCCTTCGGTCCATACCGGGGCGGCGATATAGCTCTGGAAGGGCATCGACTTGAGGGCCGGATGAGCCTCGAGTGCTGGCGTGGTCGCGATATTGGCGTAGGCGATGCAGCCTGCCTGCTCAACGACTTCATTGCAGTAGGTCTCGTTCAGCGGTGCGATCGCGCCCTCGACCTTGCCGAGCGGCGGATTGACCGCCGCCATGATTTCATAGCGATTGGCCTCAGCGTGGCCAAGGATGCCGGTGGTCATCCCCAGCAGGCGGCAAGCGGTCACCAGGTACTCTCTGAGCTGTTCGCTGAAGGTTCCCGCAGGCGCGAGTGTCAGGGCAAACAGCGCTTGCAGCTGGGCGGGTCCGAGATTTTCATTGAGGAAGACAGTCGCGGCGGCGGCTTGTGGCGAGAGCTCTGAGGTATCAACGGGACTCGAGTGCCCCGAGGAGGGTGGTCGCGCGGGCGGAGTAGGCAGCATGTGACATCCTTATCTTGCATGTTGCGGGGAGAGGGAATGACCAAAAAAAGAGTATGGCGGTTGGGAGCGATGAACGGGCGTTTTGCCGGGGCAGGAAATCAACTGTTCATACACGTAAGACTGGCGGGGCTTTTCGAGGTGCGACTGGATTGGAGACGCGCCAGGCCGTGACTCTGGTGGTGGTACAAAAGAAACGGGGAGGCCGGTCGATGGCTGATCGACGGCCTCCCCGACAAGTTCTTTCTCTGCCCACCATGATGCGTCGTCATGCGTGGCAGAGTCTGTGTGCCGCTTGTCCTGTCATCCGTGTCCTGTGCCGTTTCACACCTGATGTCACCGGTGGGGCAGGCAGGATCCCGCTGTTGTCATGCGTATCGTTGTTGGCTCAGGCGGCTTCTGCCAGCTGAGGTTCCGCTGTCGCTTCCATATCGATGGCTTCCAACGCTAGTTCGATCGAGAACCAGTTGTCGTTCAGCCACAATTCCAATGCTTCATTGCTCATGCACATCGTCAAGTCTCCCCGAGAGTAGTGGCAAGCGCGTGTGTGTCATGTTGTGCTGCCGGTAAGCAGCAATCATCAGTATGGCGTCTCCTTGCCGAGAGCGAATGAAGTTTGCGCGACGATATGAT
Organism: Cobetia sp. 1CM21F; assembly: GCF_023161745.1. Classification (NCBI taxonomy): domain Bacteria; kingdom Pseudomonadati; phylum Pseudomonadota; class Gammaproteobacteria; order Oceanospirillales; family Halomonadaceae; genus Cobetia; species Cobetia sp. 1CM21F. The sequence goes on from NZ_JALNTQ010000001.1 coordinate 267,605, forward strand.
GTCAGCAGCCTTGGATAGCGAAAGCAGGACATCACCCATGGTCATTTGACCATGGGTGATGTCCTGCTTTTCGTGAAGGATGAGTCTCTCAGTCTCGAGAGCTTGCTTGCCGGGGGAAGCTTCTATTTGCCAAGGAGCGCTTCAGGCTGTTGGCGAGGCGTCACGCTGTTGGCGTGGTATCAGACTGAAAGGTGCGAGCCTCAGCGGCGAGTGAAGGAGCGCAGCAGGCTGCGAATCAGCGTCCGTCCCAGCTGCGACCCCAGGGCGCGCATCACGGACTTGAGCAGGGTCTCCATGACACCCTGACGCTGCCTGCCACCGGAGCGTGGGGCGCTTTCGGCCACCGGACTTGTTTGCTCGGAGTCGCGGCTGGCAGCGCTGGCAGCGGCTTGAGCGCTTCCATCCCGTTCTGTGGCAGGCGGCGTGGTGTCAGGCGTTGCCGCTGGCGTCTCCTGCGGCCGAACCTGGGCCGTCGCCGAGCTCGTCAGTTGCGCCTCGAGACGCTCGTGAGCCGATTCACGATCTATCACCTCATCATAGCGACCGGCCAGTGATGAGCTTGCCAGCAGCGCTGTGCGCTCGCTGTCACTCAACGGTCCGATCCGTCCACGCGGCGGCGCGATCAAGGTGCGCTCCACCTGGGTGGGCGTGCCCTTGCTGTCGAGCACCGAGACCAGTGCCTCGCCCACGCCCAGCTCCGTGATCACCTTAGCCGTATCGAGGGCCGGGTTGGGGCGGAAGGTCTCGGCAGCGGTCTTGACGGCCTTCTGGTCGCGTGGAGTGAAGGCGCGCAGGGCATGCTGGATCCGGTTGCCCAGCTGGCCGAGCACGTCATCGGGGATGTCGGCGGGGGATTGGGTCACGAAGTAGACGCCGACCCCCTTGGAGCGAATCAGGCGCACCGTCTGCTCGAGGCGCTCAAGCAATGCCTTGGGAGCGGCATCGAACAGCAGGTGGGCCTCGTCGAAGAAGAACACCAGCACCGGGCGGTCGGCATCGCCGCGTTCTGGGAGGGTGCGAAAGAGCGTCGACAGGAACCACAGCAGGAAGGTGGTATAGAGGCGTGGACTCTGCATCAACTCACGCCCATCGAGCAGATTGATGAAGCCGCGTGTCTGGTCTCCCTCGTCCGTGGTCGCCAGCATGTCATTGATGTCGAGCGCCGGTTCGGCGAAGAAGCGCTCGCCGCCCTGGGTGGCCAGCACATGCACCCGGCGCAGCATGGCACCGAGGCTCTGGGGGCTGACACTGCCATAGCGCTCCTCGAAGCCTTCGCGCTCACGCTCGATATGCTTGAGCAGGCTGATCAGGTCCTTGAGGTCGATCAGCTCCAGCCCTTCACGCTCGGCATGATCGAAGGCCAGGTGCATCAGGCCACTCTGGGTGTCGTTCAATTCCAGCAGGGTCGACATCAGCTCAGGCCCCATGGAAGCCACGCTGGCGCGCACCGCATGTCCGCTCTTGCCGAACAGATCCCACAGCCTGACGGGCGCGGCCTGAGGCTGCCAGTCATTGATGCCGAGGCTGGCGAGGCGTTCATCGACGCGCGGATGCGGGTTACCCGCCGCGGCGATACCGGAGAGGTCACCCTTGACGTCGGCGGTGAACACCGGCACTCCCATGCGCGAAAACTCTTCAGCCAGCACCTGCAGCGTGACGGTCTTGCCGGTACCTGTCGCACCGGCGACCAGGCCGTGACGATTGGCCAGTGCCCCGGCTAGCGTGATGTGGCCCTTGGGTCCCTGTCCTGCGAGTCCCCCGATCAGCACGTCTGGCATGTGAGTCTCCTGTCATTCAGGTGATGGCGGTGCTTGCAGAGGGAGGTGTGGCGACCACTGCCGATGACCGCAGAGATGGGCGATGTCGTGGAGTCATAGGGTTACAAAATGTTTCGTTGAGTAAAATACTGCAAGTCATCTTGCGCCACTTGACGCATGGCGTCAGGCAATCGATGCGCGACAAGCCGCCTGATGAGCGGCCAGCAGCCCATATGGGCGCTAATTAAACGCGAGCCGATATCTCACTCTTGTATAGGAAATCTGGAAGAAAGATATTTTTCTTTCCCTTCTCTGCTTGAAAGTCTGGCCCTGTAGTTCCATATCTTTAGGCATCAGGGCGCATGTGACGCAACACGTCTCGGCAGATTGGCGCTTTCGTCAAGAATGACATCAGCAGGTTCGGGTACAACTCTGGTGACGTTTTTTGAAGAATGCTCCGACAAGTAGCCGACGCGCTAGAGGGTGTTCGATACATGCGCCGCAAAGATTTGACGCAGTACCACAAGACGTCGTTGAGATAGTTAGGAGCGTCTTGTGGAGCCTGGAACTCGAGACATCCAGTCTCGGGGTTCTTGAAGGCTTACCGGCAACGGCCGAGCGAATCATCTGCTCGTCTCTTGCAACAGACCGCTACTGGAGGATGGATCATGAAGAAGCTGACTGCTGCACTTTTCGCGACTGCCCTGGCACTGCCGACCACCGCTGCCTTTGCCGAGCACCACGAATCCAGCAACACCGGTTCCGCCAACACTGGCGCCCACTCCACCAAGGTAGAGGGCGGTACTGCTGCGGGTCATGAAGATGGCAAGGTGCATGACGACGCCGAACGCAACACCGAGAGTGGTTCTGCCAACACCAAGAAGGATTCCATGATGGTGGAAGGTGGTACGGCTCAGTCCGAGTCCGCCAAGCATGGCAAGGTCATGGACAAGGGCGAAGACCACATGGGCGTCAGCCCGGAATCCGGTTCGTCCAACACCGCTGATGGCAGCATGAAGACCGAATAAGCGTGTCTTGACGGTCTGGTCTCAGGCCAGACCCGCAATGGATCTTGCGGTGCCTGAACGAGTCGCCAGCACGACCCGCTTGAGCGCATCGCGAGTGAAACGACAAGCCCCCGCCATTGGCGGGGGCTTGTCGTCGTATGGGGGCACGTAAAGCAGGGGGTGAGGGGCAGGGAAGAGGTGGCTGGCCCCTCAGGTGCTTGTCATCGTTGCTTGCCACCAAGCCCCTACCACCAGCGAGGGCTGTAGGTATCTTCCCCGGCCAGCAGGCGTTCGCGGGCCATGAACAGCGCCGCGATCGCGCGCGCCTCGTGGAAGTCCTCACGCGCCAGCAGCGCCGGCAGTTCATCGAGGCGGTGGCGCTCGACGACCAGCGGTTCCGGTTCATCGCCCGGCAGGCGCTTTTCGAACAGATCGCGCGCCAGCATCACGTTCATGCGGTGATCCATGTAGTTGGGCGCCAGGCTCAGTTCGGCCAGTGGCTCGATGTTGTGCGCGCCATAACCGCATTCTTCCATCAATTCGCGATTGGCGGCGGTCACCGGGTCCTCGCCCGGGTCGATCAGTCCCTTGGGCAGGGTCAGCACATATTGCTCAGGACCAGCGGCATATTCGCGGATCAGCAGCACGTGGTCGGGGTCGGGCATGGCGACGATCATCACCGCGCCGTGACCGCCGCTCTTGAGGCGCTCGAAGCTGCGGGTGGCGCCATTGGAGAAGGTCAATTCCAGCGCTTCGACGGCGAACAGGCGCGAGCGTGCGACCTCGCGGCGTGAGTCGATCCGCGGCGGCGTCAGCGTGTGGCTGGCGTCTGAATGACTCATGGTCGGGCGAACGGTATCTGGCGCATCATCCATCGCAAGTCCTCGCGAGGCAGTATGAGAAGAGAGAACACTGTCGCTCATCGTGGCAGGCCGCCGCGAGCGGGGCAATCACAAGCCGCCATCACCCCTCGTTGCACATGCGCGCCCGTGGGCCATGCTTTACACTATGAGGCCAAATTTCCCTCTGGCTGACAGAATCCGATGCTTGACTGGAACACTATCGACACCGTGCTGTTGGACATGGACGGCACTCTGCTTGACCTTCACTTCGACAGCCACTTCTGGCTCGAACACCTGCCCAGGCGCTATTGCGAGCTGCACCGCCTCGATGAGGCGCTGCAGGCCGATCTCAAGGCGCGCATCATCAGCGAGTCCGGCACGCTCAACTGGTACAGCCTCGATTACTGGAGCCGTGAGCTCGAGCTCGACGTCGTCGCCTTGAAGCGTGAAGTGCAGCATCTGATCGGCTATCGCCATGAGGCTGAGGACTTCCTCGCCTGGCTGCGCGATCAGCCGCAACGCGTGGTGCTGGCGACCAACGCCGACCGCCATGGCATCGATCTCAAGTTCGCGCTGACCGGCATGGGCGACTACTTCGACGCCGTGGTGTCGTCCGCGGATCTGGGCCACGCCAAGGAAGAGCAGGCCTTCTGGCACAAGCTCAACGAGATCGAGCCTTTCGATCCGGCGCGTACCCTGTTCATCGATGACAATCCCCAGGTGCTGGAAAGTGCCCACACCTATGGCATTGCCCATCTGCTGGGCGTGCGTCAGCCGGACTCGAAGCGCCCTGCGCGTGATTTCGAGCGTGTGCACGGCCTGGACGGCTTTGCAGTGCTGACCGAGGGCGCGGGCCCCGAGGTGGCCAATGCCGGAGTCTCGAGCGACGGGGAGGGCAAGGAGGCGTCATGAGCGATCAGGTACGTATCGACAAGTGGTTGTGGGCGGCGCGCTTCTTCAAGACGCGTGGCATGGCCAAGAAGGCCATCGAAGGCGGCAAGATCCAGTACAACGGCGGCAAGGTGAAAACCTCCAAGACCGTCGAGGTCGGCGCCCTGATCGAGGTGCCGCAGGGCTGGGATCGCCTCGTCGTCGAGGTGCTGGCCCTCAGCGACCAGCGCCGTGGCGCCCCCGAGGCCCAGAAGCTCTATCAGGAGACGCAGGAGTCCCGCGAGCGCCGTGAGCGTGAGGCCGAGACGCGTCGCCTCGGCAATCAGGGCATGACGCCGCCTCCCGGCCGTCCTGATAAGAAACAGCGTCGCAACATCCATCGCTTCCAGCGCCAGGATGCCGATAGCTGAGCCAGCGCGAGTCACCGCCGGGTGCCTTGGCACCGACCGGCACAATTTCCATACCGATGTGTGTCAGCACATCGTTGTTGGCGGCCTGACATGGGAGCGCTCGTGCTCTCCCTTCACGCCTGCCTTGAGGTCCCTCAATGAGCGAACACGACATGCAAGATTCCCATTCCACTGACGATGCGGCCGCGCCGAGCTTCGATCAGATCCAGCGCTTCCTGTTCGATGCCACCAACGTGCGTGGCGAGATCGTCACACTCGACAAGGCCTACGCCGAGGTGCTCGATCGTCACTCCTACCCGCAGGCCATCTCGCGCCAGCTGGGCGAGATGCTGGCGGCCGTGGCGCTGCTGACCGAGACCATCAAGCTCGATGGCACCATGACCCTGGAAGTGCGCGGTACCGGTATCGTGCGCCAGCTGATGGCCGAGTCGAACCCCGGCGGCGAGCTGCGCGCCATCGCACGTCTCAGCGATGAAGCGGTGTTGCCGACGGAAGAGTCCAGCCTTCAGGAGCTGGTCGGCCAGGGGCAGATCGTGATCACCCTCGACCCGCGTGAAGGCAAGCGCTATCAGGGCATCGTGGCCATCGATCAGGACAGCCTCGCCGGCTGTCTGGAGAGCTACTTCAGCCAGTCAGAGCAGCTGCCGACCCGTCTGTGGCTGATGGCCGATGGCAAGCGCACCGGCGGCGTGATGCTGCAGCAGCTGCCCAACGATGAGGCCAACAAGGACCCGGATGCCTGGGAGCGCGTCGTACACCTGGCCGAGACCCTCAAGGCCGAGGAGCTGCTGACGCTGGACCAGCAGGAAGTGCTGCATCGTCTCTATCACGAAGAAACCGTGCGCATCTATGAACCCAAGGCGCTGCGTTTCGGCTGCACCTGTTCGCGCGAGCGTCTGGGCGCTGCCCTGCACAGCATCGCCGCCGACGAGCTGCGTCAGATCGTCGCCGAGCAGGGCGAGCTGGCCACCCAGTGTCACTTCTGCCATACCCGCTATTCCTTCAGTGCCGCGGAAGTGGAAGCGATCATCGAAGATCCTGACGCCGAAAGCCCCGTCGTGCATTGAGCATTTCCCGACGCGCCGGCGGCTGGCCACGAGGATGATGATTGTCTGACATATCATCGTCCGTCAGGCGACGGCGACTGCGCCAAAGTGTTGCAACAATGGGCGTTTCCGCCCGCCACCCTTTTTGCCATAATGCCTTGCCAGCACAGGGCCGGATGCCCTGTGCTGGTGGTATCGACGGTGTCATGGCATGCCGTCATGCGCGATCGGGCAGAAACGATCGATCACAAAATAAGCCTGTGGCATGTACCTCGGGCATCTGGCTTCAGCCATCAAGAGAGAGGGCGGCCCTGAGCCGCGGAGACGCGAATGAGCAAGCATCAAGACAGTGCGGTGACCACTCACACCAATCTCAGCAGCGCAGAGCTGATCGAGCTGGCAGTGGCTCGCGGCGAAGGACGTCTGGCCGACAACGGCGCGCTGGTCGTGGAGACGGGCGCCCGTAGCGGACGCTCCCCGAACGACCGCTTCATCGTCGACGAGCCGTCCACCTCGGACGCCATCGACTGGGGCAGCGTCAATCGCCCGTTCAGCCCGGAGCGTTTCGACGCCCTGTGGGAGCGCGTCGAGGACTACCTCGGCGAGCGCGACAGCTTCGTCTCCGAGCTGCATGTCGGCGCTGACCTCGAGCACTACCTGCCGATCCGCGTGACCACCGAGACGGCCTGGCACAACCTGTTCGCGCGTACCATGTTCGTGCGTCCGGACAGCTTCAATGCCAAGGACAAGAGCGAGTGGACCATCCTCAACGCGCCGCACTTCACCTGCGAGCCACAGCGTGATGGCACCAACTCCGACGGCGTCGTGCTGATCAACTTCGCGCGTCGCCGCGTCCTGCTGGCGGGCATGCGTTACGCCGGTGAGATGAAGAAGGCCATGTTCTCGGTGCAGAACTTCCTGCTGCCGGAAAAGGACGTGCTGCCGATGCACTGCTCCGCCAACGTCGGTGACGACGGCGAGACCACGCTGTTCTTCGGCCTGTCCGGCACCGGCAAGACCACCCTGTCCGCTGACCCGGCGCGTTACCTGATCGGTGATGACGAGCATGGCTGGGGCGAAGGCACCGTCTTCAACATCGAAGGCGGCTGCTACGCCAAGTGCATCGACCTGTCCCAGAAGAACGAGCCGGTGATCTGGAACGCGATCAAGTTCGGTGCCGTGCTGGAAAACGTGGTGCTGGATGACCGTCGTGGCGCGGATTACGGCGATGATCGTCTGAGCCAGAACTCGCGTGCCGCCTACCCGCTGGAGCACATCGAGAAGCGCGTGCCGGAAAACCGTGCCGGCGAGCCGAATGCCATCGTCTTCCTGACCTGCGACATGTCCGGCGTGTTGCCGCCGGTGTCCGTGCTCAGCAAGCAGGCCGCTGCCTATCACTTCCTGTCCGGCTACACCGCCAAGGTCGGCTCCACCGAGATGGGCTCCACCGCCGGTCTCGAAGCCACCTTCTCCACCTGCTTCGGCGCGCCGTTCTTCCCGCGTCCGGCACGTGAATACGCCGACCTGCTGATCAAGCGCATCGATGCCTTCGGCTCACGCGTCTACCTGGTCAACACCGGCTGGACCGGTGGCTCCTACGGTGAGGGCGGCTCACGCTTCTCCATCCCGACCACGCGCGGCATCATCAGCGCGATCCAGAACGGTGCGCTGGTGGACATCGAGACGCGTCACATCGACGTGCTCAACCTGGATGTGCCGGTGCGCGTGCCGGGCGTCGATTCCAGTCTGCTCGACCCGCGTGAGACCTGGGAAGACCGCGCCGCCTACGACAGCAAGGCGCGTGACCTGTCAGCCAAGTTCGTCGAGAACTTCAAGAAGTTCGCCGGCGTGGATGAGGCGATCATCGCGGCAGGCCCGACCCTGGTCTGACGATCAGCGGGATTGATCGCAAGCGGTAAGCAGAAAGCCTCGCCCGGTGTTCCGGGCGAGGCTTTTTCGTGTCTGCTGCTTTTCTCGTCGACAGCTGCTGTCATCACCTGCTGTCGGGTCTGTCAGGCGCTGCCGGGCCTGTCAGGGACTGCCGCCGGCGGCCAGCGAGCGGTTGGCAGGGCCATCGAATGTGTCCTCGGCGGCGAGCGCGTGCTGGCCTTGCGCAGCGTCAGTATGTTGCTCGATGCCCTCACCTTGCTCAACACCACCACTTTGCTCGAGGCCGTGGCGTGACCCGGACTGGCCTGACTCAGTGGTGCTGGTCTCGGCGCGTCGTGACGCATCTTCGTCGGCGGTGTCGGCAAGGCCTTCGGGCGTGCGTTCGGCGACGAAGGGCGCCGGCGCCTGATACCACCAGCGGGTGGTCCAGGCGCGCATCACCCGCTCCGGGTACCAGGTCTTGCCGAGGCTGCCGTTGTAGCGCGCCAGCGCATCGGTGATGTCGCCTTTCTCGCGTTTGAGGTAGTGGGCAAGGATGGTCGCGCCGTAACGCAGGCTGGTGTCCTGATCGAGCAGGTTGTCGTCGGGCTCGCCGATCTCACGCTTCCAGAACGGCATGACCTGCATCAGGCCGCGGGCACCTGCGTGGGAGACCGCGGTGGGTTTGAAGGCGCTCTCGACCTGGATGACGGACAGGATCAGCTCCGGTGCCAGGCCTGTGCGCGTCGCTTCGCGGCGCACCTTGCGCAGCAGGTCGATGCGCGCGGCGCGGTCGGGCATGTAGCGTTCCAGGCGCTGCTGCATGCTCAATACCCAGTGCAGGGCATCGATGGGGTCCTCGAAGGCCTCGGGCTCGGCCAAGGCCTCGCGCAGGCTGTCACGCAGCCCCGGCGACAGCCCATGCTCGGGGATCGCGGCGGCGGCCTGCACCGGGGGGCTTGTCAGTCCGGTAGACGCGGCGCTCAACGTCAGCAGGACAGCGGCCAGCCACGGGCGCAGGCGGCGGTGTGGGGTGTCGCCTGCAGCGCCTTTTACGGGCGGCGCTGAAGGGGAAATCGATGAGATGGTCATGCGCAGTCCCTGCGTATCAGTCATGGCGCCATTATGCCGTTACCGCGGCGTTGACGGTAATGGGATGTTCAAGGAAGGCAGATAACGAGACAGCCCGCCCCTCGAGAAGAGGAGCGGGCTGTCTTGAGTGCTGCGATAGCGTCAGCCATGAGCGAGTGGCTCAGGCTGCTCAAGTTCAGCTCGCGCTGCGCTCGGCCAGGAAGTCCAGCAGGCTGTCGACGGCGATCATGGTCGCTTCGCCATCGGTGCGACCCTTGTACTCGTACTCGCCATTGTCGAGACCGCGATCACCGATCACCAGGCGATGCGGAATGCCCAGCAGCTCGCCGTCGGCGAACTTGTTGCCCGGGCGCAGATCACGATCATCCAGCAGCACGTCGTAACCGGCGGCGGTCAGCTCCTGATAGACGCGCTCGGCGGTCTCGCTGACGCGCACGGACTTGTGGGCGTTCATCGGCACGATGGCGACCTGGAAGGGCGCGATGGCTTCCGGCAGCACGATGCCGCCCTTGTCGTTGCCCTGCTCGATGGCAGCGGCGACCACGCGGGTCACGCCGATGCCGTAGCAGCCCATGGACAGCGGCTGCGCCTTGCCGTTCTCGTCGAGCACGGTGGCGTTCATGGCTTCGGAGTACTTGGTGCCGAGCTGGAAGATGTGACCCACCTCGATACCGCGTGCGATGTCGATCACGCCCTGGCCGTCCGGTGACGGATCACCGGCGACGACGTTGCGGATATCGGCGATTTCCGGCAGCGGCAGATCGCGCTCCCAGTTGAGGCCGAAGTGGTGCTTGCCTTCGATGTTGGCACCGGCACCGAAATCGCTCATCAGCGCGACGCTGCGATCGATGATGATCGGCATCTCGAGGCCGACCGGACCGAGGGAGCCGAAACCGGCACCGACGGCGGCGCGCACTTCCTCGTCGCTGGCCATGGTCAGCGGCTCGGCGACCTGCGGCAGGTGCTCGGCCTTGATCTCGTTCAGCTCGTGGTCGCCACGCACCATCAAAGCGATCAGACCACCTTCGACGCCTTCGGCCGCCTTGACGATCAGCGTCTTGACGGTCTTCTCGATGTCCAGACCGTGCTGCTCGACCAGCGCGGCGATGGTCTTGGCGTTCGGCGTGTCGACCAGCTGCATCTCCTGGGTCGGTGCCGCGCGCTCAGGCGTCTCGCCCAGCGGTGCCGGCAGCGCTTCACACTTCTCGATGTTGGCGGCGAAATCGGAGCCGGTGGAGAAGGCGATGGCGTCTTCACCGGAGGCGGCCAGCACGTGGAATTCGTGGGACCCGGTGCCACCGATGGAGCCGTTGTCGGCGATGACGGGACGGAAGTCGAGACCCAGGCGCGTGAAGATGCGCACGTAGGTGTCGTACATCACCTGATAGGTCTCTTTCAGGGATTCTTCGCCCAGGTGGAAGGAGTAACCATCCTTCATCACGAACTCGCGTGAGCGCATCACACCGAAGCGCGGACGAATCTCGTCGCGGAACTTGGTCTGGACCTGGTAGAAGTTGGCCGGCAGCTGCTTGTAGCTGTTCAGCTCACGACGCGCGAGGTCGGTGATGACTTCCTCGTGGGTCGGGCCGACACAGTAGTCGCGCTGGTGACGGTCAACGACGCGCAGCAGCTCGGGGCCGTACTGCTCCCAGCGACCGGACTCCTGCCACAGCTCGGCTGGCTGCACGGCTGGCATCAGCAGTTCCTGGGCACCGGAGCGGTCCATCTCTTCACGCACGATGCGCTCGACCTTGCGCAGCGTGCGCAGGCCCAGTGGCATCCAGGTGTAGAGGCCGGAGGTCAGGCGACGGATGAAACCGGCCCGCAGCATCAGCTGGTGGCTGACGACTTCGGCGTCGGACGGGGTTTCCTTGAGAGTGGAAATCAGCAGTTGACTGGCACGCATGGGCTCAGCGATCCCTCGACTTGTCGCTTTGATCGGTACGCTTCGCAGTCGCGAAGCATGAACAGGCAGGTCTTCGGCACGCCTTTTACAGGCGTATCAGCGAAGCAGACTGAGCGCATTGTACTGCCGCGAGCCTTGGAGGGGCAAAGTGCATGGCCAGACTGGAAAAATCCGCGTCGGCCTGCCGATACTGGTGACACGGGATTTCCCTTTGAAGAGGGCCGTGAACGGCTTTCTCAGGGAGATCTGACAAGGAGACAAGGATATGTCGTCACTCGATCAGCGCATGGGATACGCGCGCGCCAGACATCGCTGGCCCTTGAAGGTGGGGCTTGTGTTGCTCGCACTGGGGGCGTGCCTGAGCGTTTCCCTGTGGCTGGTGAGTCTTTTCCTGCCGATCCCTTTCGTCGATGAGGGAGTGCATTTCGCGCAGATTCGCCAGTTTCTCGCCGGCGACTGGAGTCAGCATCCCAAGCTGACCACCCTGACGCTATATCACGCCAGCATGGCGGTGACGCTGATGGCACTCCAGACGTTGGGGGAGTGGCTCAATCTTCCTCTGGCGGCTGACACCCTGGCCGGGCGCTGGCCTGAAATGCCCTCGGTGAACTGGGTGCGGGGCCTGTCGCTGCTCGGCTTCAGTGTCATGGCGTGCATGGTCTGGCGGGCGCTGCCGAGCGTCTATCGGCGCCTGGACCCCATGCTCGATGAGAGCGGCGCCCAGCAACAGGCGAATCGTCAGAGCTGGCAGTGGTTATGGCTGCCGATCATCTTTCCCTATCTGGCGCTGGTGTATACCGACCCGTGGATCATCGTGCTGGTCGCGCTGCAGCTCGTCGCGCTGGTGCGTGAGCGGCGTCTGCTGTTGCTGGTGCTGATCCTGGCCGGCCTCGGCTTGCGACAGGACAGCATCGTGCTGCTCGGGCTGTGGGGTGGTCTGTTGCTGTTCATGACGCATGCGCAGACGGGGGTTCGGTCGCAGGCTGTCGGCATGGCGCCACCGCTGCGCTCGCCGCTATCCCAGCTTTCCGTCTGGTGGGGCCTGATCGTGCGCTGGTGGTGGGTGGCCGTGATTCCGGTGGCCGCCTTCATCGGGTTTGTTCTCTGGAACGACGGCATTGCCATGGGCGATACCACGCGTCATCAGGCCGGTTGGCACACCGGCAATCTCGGCTATTACCTGGGCGTGATCGGCATGGTGTTTCTGCCGTTGTGGTTGGCCGACTTGCCGAGGCAGTGGCATCTGCTGTGGCGTCTGTGCACCCGGGGTACCTGGCCATGGCGGGGCATTCTGCTGCTGGGGGCGCTGGCGGGTGTGTGGGTCATGCTGGTGATGAGCTTTGAGGTGGCGCATGACTACAATTTCCAGCGCTGGACGATCCGCAATAGCTGGCTGTTATGGCTCAATGAGCACCCGGTGGGGCTGTGGGTCACCATGCTGCTGACCACCAGCATGGCGCTCTGGTGGCTGAGGGCACCGCTGCGGCTCGGCCATGGTGGTCTGTTGTTGGTGATGCTCGCCTTGATGATCTGCACGCGGGAGCTGATCGAGACGCGCTACATGCTGCCCTTGATCACGGTCTTCCAGCTGCTGCGCTGTGCAGAGCGTCCGCAAGTGGAGCGCGCAATGACGCTCTGGGCGATGGCGATGGGGGCGCTCTTGCTGGCGGGGTTGGTGCTGACGCGCACCCTGCCATGAGGCGGTGGCAGGGCGCTTTGGAGGCTCATTCGATGGCGGGGGCTTCAGGCCTGATGGCGTTTCGCCGCCGGGGTCTGGGCATCATGGCCGGTGGGGGCTTTATTGGCGCCAGCACCGATGCCAGAGCCACCACGCGGTGGCTCGGCGACCCAGGCGTAGGCAGCCTCGCGCTCGTCGGGCGAGAAGTGGCGCACCTCGATGGAACGCACCAGATGCTTGCTGAACTCGGTGACATGGCGCAGCCAGTCGGCCTTGCTGATGATGGCTTCGCGCTCGAAGTCTCCCAGGTGTCGCAGGGCATAGCCGATGTCATTGAGCAGGGCGGCGGGTGTGATCAGGCCAAAGCGTTCGATTTCCACCAGCAACGAGATTCGCTCATGGCGCGCCAGGCGTTCGTCGCATTCCTTGATGATGGGGGCGAGCGAGGCCTGATCGATATGTCCTGCGAGATGCAGGGCGACAACGTGATCGGCGGGACTCTTGAGCAGTGTCAGCATGTTTGGCTCCTGCACTGATGCATGTTGGCTGGGCGAGCCGTGCTGGAAGCCAGCGCTGGCGTCGCTACCTCTTCAGTGTAGTCGCATGTAAGCCGCTTGCTGGCGTCTGGCCGAGCGATTGTCGGCACTGTTCGTGTCGAGGAGCTGCCAGCAACGGCTATCTCCTTCGGCATCTGGCCGCGCGAGGCATGTCGAGCGGAGCAGTGCTCAGGCACCAAAAGCATCGGACACGAAAAGTATCAGACATGAAAAATGACCGGCTTGAAAAGTATCAGGCATGAAAAAGCGCCGCCCCTCGTGAGAGGAGCGGCGCTCTTGAATTCAGTATGGCGCTTGCTTGATCTGGTACGGCCAGCCGGACTCGAACCGGCACGCCCGAAGGCAGGAGATTTTAAGTCTCCGGTGTCTACCGATTCCACCATGGCCGCGCAGACTGGCGCATAACTTATCATATTTCAGATCAAGGTCAACTTTAATGGCGATGACACTCTACTGAATGCGTGATTTAACTGACTGTTATGCAATGAAATTGCGACGGTCTGTGGTTATCGTGAGCGGTGACATTGAGGAGGGAAAGCAGAGCGATTTTCACCCGGCATGATCGCGGCAAGCGACGCGAAAAGGCGCGCGGTGGAGAGGGGCGGGGCAACAGATAGTCAGTACCAAGCGCGAAGGCGCACAGGGGAAGTCGCTGACGGGTGCCGGAACACTGTCAGAATCACGGACAGATGAAAACAGAGAAATGATGTGGCAAGGCAATGGCTTGGCAAGGCGTAGATCAGACGATAACCAAGCGAAAAAGCGTCAGGGTTGCAGCAATGTAAATCGAAACAAGCAAGGGAAGTGTGACGACCCGAAGGGGGTGGGTGTCATAGCCATTCCAGAGGGAAACAGGGGATGTTTCGGTATCTGAAATGGAGGCTGGAGTCGGAATCGAACCGGCGTACACGGAGTTGCAGTCCGCTGCATGACCACTCTGCCATCCAGCCTCAATGATCGAGATGTCAGTCGAAACTGATGTCTGATCCGAGGAGTATCCACTGATGTTGCTGCAGATACATGAGTCAGTAAATCAGGTGAATGTTGCGCTACCTGTGTTACTGGAGCGGGAAACGAGATTCGAACTCGCGGCCCCAACCTTGGCAAGGTTGTGCTCTACCACTGAGCTATTCCCGCTGAACTCGAGGTCGAATTATACGGATAATTCCCATGCTGTCAAACAGTTAATGAAAAATTGTCTCGCGAGTCAGGTCACTGGAAACGAAAACGCCTACCGGCCAGAGGGGCGGTGGGCGTTGAGGCATTCGCAGCATCTCGTGGCTGAACGGGGTGTCAGACCGAGCGCACCAGTTCCGGCCAGGCGGCACGCAGGTAGCTGATCATCGACCACAGCGTCAGCGCTGCCGAGATATACAGCAGGGCCAGGCCGGCATCCCCCCCGACACTGCCCGGAGCGAAGAACAGCAGCATGAACAGTGCCAGCATCTGGGCAGCCGTCTTCAGCTTGCCGACCCAGGACACCGCGACGCTGCCGCGCTTGCCGATCTCGGCCATCCACTCACGCAGCGCCGAGATGACGATCTCGCGACCGATGATGACCAGGCTCGGGATGGTCATCCACAGGCTGTCGTAGCGTTCGATCAGCAGGCCCAGTGCCACCGCGACCATCAGCTTGTCGGCGACGGGGTCCAGGAAGGCGCCGAAGGGCGTGGTCTGATTCCACAGGCGGGCCAGATAGCCATCGAACCAGTCGGTGATGGCGGCCAGTGCGAAGAGCAGCGCCGTCAACGGCAGGCTCCATGCATAAGGCAGATAGAAACATACCACCAGCAGCGGAATGAACAGGATGCGGATCAGAGTCAGGATATTGGGGATGCTCATCGTGACGGCACGAGTCCTTGCATGAAGCGTAGGTGGCTGGGCGCAATCGAGGGCGAGTCGAGACCCTGAAGAAAGCCGATCGATTGGCGCCGCACAAGTCGTCTATTCTAGCCTGCCGGCGGCGCATTCAGCCATGCCAAACGGCAGGTTATTCAAGCCAACGCTCTGTCACTCTTCCTTGAGCGTTGAATCGATGGTGCCAGAGGCAGCCATGTCGTGCACGGGGGCAGCCATGCAGTGTCTGATCCATCAGCCATGCAGCGCCTGATGGATCAGCTCGGCGAGCGATTCGCTGATGCCGGGCACGCGCGCCAGTTCCGGTTTGGAGGCCTGCTTCACTCCCTGCAGGCCGCCGAAGAACTTGAGCAGCTCGCGGCGGCGCTTGGGGCCGACTCCCGCGATGCCCTCCAGGCTTGAGGTGCGCCGCGCCTTGTCACGCTTGGCACGGTGACCGGCGATGGCGAAGCGGTGCGATTCATCACGCACATGCTGGATCAAGTGCAGCGCCGGCGAGTGGCTGTCGAGGTCCAGGGTGTCATGCACCGTCTCGATGAACAGCGTCTCGAGCCCTGCCTTGCGGGTGGTGCCCTTGGCTACCCCGAGCAGGATGATGTCGGTCACGCCGAGTGACTCGAACACCCCACGCGCCATGTTGAGCTGCCCCTTGCCGCCATCGACCAGCAGGATGTCCGGGCGCTTGCCTTCGCCTTCCTGCAGACGCTTGAAGCGCCGCGTCAGTGCCTGTTGCATGGCGGCGTAGTCATCGCCCGCCGTCACGCCTTCGATATTGAAGCGGCGGTAATCCGACTTGATCGGCCCGTCATGATCGAAGACCACGCAGCTGGCCACGGTCGCCTCGCCATGACTGTGGGAAATGTCGAAGCATTCCAGGCGCTTGGGCACCTCATCGAGTCCCAGCGCATCGCGCAGCGACAGGAAGCGGTTGGATAGCTGCTGGCGGCTGGCCAGCTGGGTGGCCAGATGTTGCTCGGCGTTGGTCTGCGCCAGTGTCAGCCACTGGGCGCGATGGCCACGCACCTGATGCGCGACCCGTACCCGACGTTCGGCCTTCTCGCTCAAAGCGCCCTCCAGCAGGTTGGCGTCATCGAGGGCCAGCGAGGTCAGCACCTCATCGGGCATCTCCCTGTCCTGGCCGAGATAGTACTGGCTGACGAAGCTGGTCAGCAGTTCGCTGCTGGTCAGGTCCAGTCCATTGCCGGGCGAGAAGTGGCGCGCACCGAGCATGCGACCCTGACGGACCGAGACCACGCTGATGCAGAGCCCGCCGGGGCGCTCGGCCAGCGCCAGGATGTCGGCGTTGCCGGTGCCGGTGTCGACGTATTGCTTCTCCTGCATGCGGCGCAGCTGGGCGACCTGATCACGCAGTCGGGCCGCTTCCTCGAATTCCAGCCGCATGGCCGCGTCTTCCATCGCCTGGCTGAGCTCATCGGTGACCTTGTCGCTCTGGCCGTTCAGGCACATCACCGCATGTTCCATGTCGCGGCGATAATCCTGCTTGCTGATGTAGTCGACACACGGCGCGGTGCAGCGATTGATCTGATATTGCAGGCATGGGCGCTCGCGGTGGGCGAACACCGAATCCTCGCAATTGCGCAGGCGGAAGATCTTCTGCATCAGCGTCAGTGATTCGCGCACCGCGACGCTGCTCGGGTAGGGGCCGAAGTAGCGTCCATCGTTGCGCTTGTGGCGCACGCGCTTGAACTCCAGCGCCGGATAGTCGTGATGCTGGCTGATGAAGACGTAAGGGTAGGATTTGTCGTCGCGCAGCAGGATGTTGTAGGGCGGGCGCAGCTCCTTGATCAGGGTCTGCTCCAGCAGCAGGGCCTCGGTCTCGCTGCGCGTGATGGTGACCTGCACATCGGCGATGCGCCCGACCAGCGCCTGGGTCTTGGCATTCAGGCCGGTATTGCGAAAATAGCTGGAGAGGCGCGCCTTGAGGCGCTTGGCCTTGCCCACGTACAGCACGTCACCGGCGCTATCCAGCATGCGATAGATGCCGGGCGCGTCGCTGACATGCTTGAGGAAATGGCGGTCGTCGAAGCCGGTCGCCTCGCTGCCCTGCAGCAGATCACTGCTCGCGTCGCTGGTGATCAGGCGGCTCGAGACACGCGCGGCGTCACTGCGTGCGCGGCTGTCAGCCTGCGCACTCGCTGAGGACGCAGGTTGGGCATCAGGCTGGCTGGTGGTGCCTGCCGGCTCCTCATTCTCGGGCGACTGAGAAGTGGTGTCCGTCATCGTGGGATCAGTGTGCTGCTTGGCCATGAGGTTCCTCGTCCAGAGATGCCTCGAGTCTATCAAACAAGGGCGATTGCTCGCAGGCATGGGGGCAACAGGGCCATGCTGCAATGCCTGCTGTCATGGCCGCGTCTGTGAGGGCGTGCCATTCACGAACATCTCAGACAGAAACGCCTCATGCATGAACGTTCCAGACAGAAACGCCTCATGCAACAACGCCACCCGGGAAGGTGGCGTTGTTGCATGAGGCGTTGTCGGCGCTGCTCGGGAGTGTCATGAGTAGCGCGGGCCTGCAGTGTGTGACGGGCTGGCAAGTTGTGCTTGTTCAGGCCTCGTCAGGACGGTCCAGCACGTAGTCATCCAGCAACTGGTGCCGCATGGCCAGATGCGTCATCTCCACGTCGCTGGTCACGCCAAGCTTGTCGAAGATGCGGTAACGGTAGGTGTTGACCGTCTTCGGGCTCAGGTGCAGGCGGTCCGAGATCTCGCTGACGCGATGGCAATTGACGATCATCGTCGCCACCTGCAGTTCTCGGCTCGACAGCTGGTCGAAGGGATTGCTGCGCTGGGTGTCCATGCCCGAGAACACCAGGCGCTGGGCGATTTCCGGGGACAGATAGCGTTCGCCAGCGGCCACCTGATGGATGGCGCGAATCATCTCGTCAAAGGGCGTGCCCTTGGAGATGAAGCCGAAGGCTCCCGCTTCCAGCAGGCGTTTGGCGAAGGACTCTTCCAGATAGGCGGTCAGCACGATGACTCTGACGTCGGGCAGGCTGCGCACGATCTTCTGTGTGGCTTCCAGGCCATCGACGCCGGGCATGCGAATGTCCATGAGCACGATATCCGGGCTGTGCTCACGGCAGAGTTTGATCGCGGTTTCGCCATCCGAGGCTTCTGCAATCACCTTGAGCCCATCCTCTAGCTCAATGGTACGGACGATGCTGGTACGCACCAGGTGGTGGTCGTCAGCGACAAGAACCTTGATCAAGGCGGCTCCAGTAAAGATGTCAATAAGCAGTGAAGTGAATGCGGGATCCAATGTACCCATTGGACAAGGGCTTGTCGATGCCCTGTCATCCAGTGCGTCGCGTTCAGGATAACCACTACTGATATAGTGCTAGCGTGTTACCTGCTCCTTGTCGTCGACCGTGAGGCAGTGAGCGAGCCCCTTAAGGAAACCGTGCTCCACTATGCGATCCGCAGACTTCGCGCGCTCCACAAAGCGCAGCAAAAATAAGAGGTTGACGACGTATTCGTCGCTCTGTAACATGCGCTCCATCGTGAAGACGGGGCCTTAGCTCAGCTGGGAGAGCGCAACACTGGCAGTGTTGAGGTCAGCGGTTCGATCCCGCTAGGCTCCACCATGATTCACGACAAGCCTGTCCAGATTTCATGTGCCTCTTGCCTGCAAGTGACATGCGAAATGACAGTCTGATTCGGGGCCTTAGCTCAGCTGGGAGAGCGCAACACTGGCAGTGTTGAGGTCAGCGGTTCGATCCCGCTAGGCTCCACCAGAATTCTTGAAAAAGCGGTCATCCTTCGGGGTGGCCGCTTTTTTTTGTGCCCGGCTTTCAGCTCGTTCCGTTCTGCAGCTCGCCCCTGTCTGCTGCTCGCCCCTGTCAGCAGCTCGACCCTGTCTGCTTCACATATATAGCCGCCGGTGCCCGGGTCTGCCAATACTGAGAGGAATGGACGATAAATCTCACCCGGGTTCGTGATCGGCTGAAATTGCCGTCAATCGTTGCCTGATCGTCTCAAGTTGTTGATGAGAGGCAGGCATGGCGCTAGATTGGCGACATGAGCAGACAAAAGATCACACGACTCGTGGCGAGCCTCGCCCACGAGGAAGGCATTCGAGAGACCGCAGTGAAGGGCGTGCAGCTCTTTCGCATGACGGAGCCCGTGCGTTGCGCGCCGGCCATCTATGAGCCCGCCGTGGTGGTGATCGTCAGCGGTGCCAAGGAGGCGATACTGGACGGCGAGCGGCATGTCTACGACAGCCGCCAGTATCTGTGCTGTCCCATCTCTATGCCGGTCGAGGCGGGCGCCCCCGCGGCGTCGCCAGAAACCCCGCTGCTGGGTGTCTACCTCTCGCTGGATACGCGGGTGATGACGGAGCTTGCCATCGAGATGGAAAGCGCCGCGGGTCTCGTGCGCCAGCCGGCCCGCGGCCCGTTGCCGCCGGGGCTTGCCCTGGCGCATTGGGACGCCGCCTTCAGCGATGCCTTGTTGCGACTGCTGCAGGTGGCACAGAGCCCCGCCGATGCGGCGATATTGGGTGAAGGGCGGCTGCGGGAGCTTTATTACGCCGTCCTGAAGGGCGAGGCGGGGGAGTCGGCGCGACGTGCCTTCGGTGTGGGCAATGAGATCGCGCGGACAATCGATTACCTCTCCAGCCGACTGGATGAGCCGGTCAGCATTGAAGACATGGCCGGGCGGGTCGGCATGAGTCGCGCCGTCTTCCACCGCAAGTTCAAGCAGGCGACCACGATGTCGCCGATCCAGTTCGTGAAGTCCATGCGCCTCAACACCGCCGCCATGCAGATCGCCAATGGCAAGACCGTCAGCGAGGCGGCCATGGCCGTGGGCTATGTCAGCTCCTCGCAATTCAGTCGCGAATTCAAGCGTCTGTACGGGCAGTCGCCCAAGCAGTGGAGTCAGTTCAAATAGCGACACGCCACCAGCGGGGCAAGAAAAAACGGCCATCCGAAAGGAGGCCGTTTTTTCATGGTTGGCGATCATCCTGCGCGTAGGCGCTAGAGCACCGCTTCACTCTCCTCGACACGCTCGAAGAGGATCAGGTGATCGGCCTGGATACGCAGCATGACCTGCTCACCGGGCTGGTAGTCGTGATGACTGTTGAAGGCCGCCTCGACTTCCCGCCCGGAAGGCAGCGCCAGCCGGTAGAGGGTACTGGTACCGGCGAAGGTCGCGCTGAGCACGCGCGCCTTGAGATCGGTGGTTTCCGACTCCCCTTCGGCCAGCACCAGGTCATCCGGGCGCAGCAGCACATCCACCGGCGTGCCGGGTGCATACGGATAGGCACGGTTGCCGCGAATCACGCCCAGCTCCGTGCTCACGCATTCGTTGTCCTTCAACGTGCCGGGGATGAAATAGCCCTGGCCGATGAAGTTGGCGACGAAGCGCGTGGCGGGTTCGTGATACAGATTGAACGGCGTGTCCCACTGCTGCAGATGACCGCCGTGGATCACGCCGATCTGGTCGGCCATCGCGAAGGCCTCATTCTGATCATGCGTGACCAGCACCGCGCTGATGCCGAGGTGCTTGAGAATCCGCCGCACCTCCTGACTCAGCTGACGCCGCAGCTCCACGTCTAGATTCGAGAACGGCTCATCGAGCAGCAGAATGCGCGGCTCCGGTGCCAGCGCGCGTGCCAGGGCCACGCGTTGCTGCTGGCCACCGGACAGCTCATGCGGGAAGCGCTCGCCGAGATGGGCGAGGCCGACCAGCGTCAGCAGCTCCGTCACCTTGTCATTGCGCGCTTCACGCGTCATGCGGCGCACGCCGAAGGCCACGTTGTCCGCCACGCTCAGGTGGGGGAACAGCGCGTAATCCTGAAAGACCATGCCGACATGGCGCTGCTCCGGCGCGGTCAGATGAGTCGCGCTGGACAGCACCTCGCCTTCGAGACGAATCTCGCCCATCGCTACCGGTTCGAAGCCGGCAATCGCGCGCAGCAGCGTGGTCTTGCCGCATCCGGAGGGGCCGAGCAGGCAGGCAATGTCACCCTTGTTGAGGGAGAAATTGATGTCGCGAGTCACGACGGTGGTGTCGTAGCGACATTCCAGCGAATCGATCTGAAGGAGCGGTTGCATGATGGCAGGTCAGTCCGGATGGCGATGAAGGCAGCGGAGCAGGGGAGTGTCCGTCTCGCTTGAGCATACGCGAGCGCCGCCTGCGTGGATGCAGGCGGCGGCAGGGCCCCCCCTTCGGCTTGCTGGGCGGCGGCTCAGTCCTTGGGTGCAGCCCTGAGCTTCAGTGCTGAAATTCAGCCCTTGAGGCTCAGTCCTGGCGACCCAGCATCAGGAACTCGAGCAGTGCCTTCTGGGCGTGCAGGCGATTGCCCGCTTCCTGCCAGACGACGGCGCGCGGGTCATCCAGCAGACCCATGCTGATCTCTTCGCCGCGGTGTGCCGGCAGGCAGTGCAGGAAGATGACATCGTCGGCGGCCTTGTCGAGCATGGCTTCATCGACCTGGAAACCGGCGAAGTCGGCTTCACGCTTGAGCTGCTCTTCTTCCTGGCCCATGGAGGCCCAGACATCGGTGGTCACCAGGTCCGCGCCCTGCACGGCTTGCTGCGGGTCACGATGGATGCTGACGCGCTGGCCAGCCGCCGCGACGATCTCGCTGTCCGGCTCGTAGCCTTCCGGGCAGCAGATGCGCAGATTGAAGTCGAACTGACGCGCGGCGTTGATCCAGGAGTGGCACATGTTGTTGCCATCGCCGATCCAGACCGCCGTCTTGCCCTTCACGGAGCCACGGCATTCGGTCCAGGTCATCACGTCGGCCAGCAGCTGGCACGGATGATAGTCGTCGGTCAGCGCATTGATGACCGGCACGCTGGAGGCGTCGGCGAAGGCTTCGATATCGGAGTGGGCGAAGGTGCGGATCATCACGCCATCGACCATCTCGGACAGCACGCGGGCGGTGTCGCCGATCGGCTCGCCACGGCCCAGTTGGGTGTCGCGCGGCGACAGGAACAGCGCATGGCCACCGAATTGCGCCATGGCCGTCTCGAAGGACACGCGGGTGCGCGTGGAGGACTTCTCGAAGATCATCGCCAGGGTGCGGTTGGCGAACGGCGTATAGACCGGACCTTCCTTCTTCAGCCCATCCTTGATGGTGATGGCGCGCTGGATGAGGTAGTCGAGTTCTTCCGGAGAAAGGTCAAGCAGGGTCAGAAAGTGCCGGGTGGCCATCGAGCGGGCTCCTGTCAGGGTCTCGGGCAGCACCATCGAAAAGGGCGCCATGCGTCGGAGGGAAGGAAGTCGCCGACGATCACGGCGCCCGGATGGCGCTGCCTGTCAAAAGAGCCATCCTAGCCAGCTCGGCTCGAGCGTGCAACGCTCGCGCCGTTATCAGGGCGGTCATGACGCGCGCTGCAGGGCCGATGCGCGCTGCTGCAGACAGCAATCCACAACTCGGGCACTATCGGGGGCTGAATTCATGGCTTACCCCCAGTAGAATGAGGGAATGACACTCACGGGCCTTGCGCCCACCGTCCGAGGATTGCACATGAGCACTACCATCGAATCGATCGAAAAGCAGATTGGCGAGAACCCGATCCTCCTGTACATGAAGGGCACCCCGCAGCTGCCGCAGTGTGGTTTCTCTGCGCAGACCGTGCAGGCCGTCATGTCCTGCGGCGAGCGTTTCGCCTTCGTCAACATTCTCGACAACCCGGATATCCGCGCCGAGCTGCCGAAATACGCCAACTGGCCGACCTTCCCGCAGCTGTGGGTCAACGGCGAGCTGGTCGGCGGTTGCGACATCGTGGTCGAGATGTACCAGAGCGGCGAACTGGAGCCGCTGATCAAGCAGGCCGCTCAGGAAGCGTCTGCCGAGTGATCGGCATATTCTGATCCGCGTCTTCTGATAGGAGTCGCTCTGATCGGGCTCGCTTTGATCAGTCTCGCTCTGAGCCCAGCAGTGCCGAGCAGCAAAAACGCCCCCGCAGCCTGGCTGCGGGGGCGTTTTCATGTCTGGCTCTCAGAGAGTCTGTCAGCCGGAGGGGGGCAATAGCTCTGCCAGTCAGGGCGCGGGCGCGTCGAGCGAGGCCGGCACCTCATCATTCATGCCCTGTTCCTTCATCGCCAGGTCCCAGCCGCCCAGGTCCTTGAAGCGGTTGACCATCGCGCAGAACAGCTCCGCGGTGCGTTCGGTGTCATAACGCGCCGAGTGAGCGGAGGCGTTGTCGAACTCGATGCCGGCGGCGCGGCAGGCGCGGGCCAGTACCGTCTGGCCATAGACCAGACCCGCCAGTGAGGCGGTATCGAAGCACGAGAACGGGTGGAACGGATTGCGCTTGATACCGCAACGCTCGACCGCCGCGTTCAGGAAGCCCTGATCGAAGGCCGCATTGTGGCCGACCAGCACCGCACGCGTGCAGCCGTGCGCCTTGATGGCCTTGCGCACCGGGCTGAAGATCTCGCCCAGCGCCTGATTCTCGGCCACCGCGACCTGCTTGCGCACCGGGTTGTCGAGATCGATACCGGTGAAATCCAGTGCCGACTGTTCGATGTTGGCGCCCTCGAAGGGGGCCACGTGGAAGGCATAGGTCGCATCCGGCACCATGTTGCCATCGTCGTCCATGGTCAGCGTGACGGCAGCGATCTCGAGCAGTGCATCACCGGCGGCATTGAAACCACCCGTCTCGAGGTCGACCACCACTGGCAGAAAGCCACGGAAGCGCTGTGCCATCTGCGTGCGCTCGCTCGCCTGGGTCATCAAGATCTCCAATCCCGTCATAGCATCTCGTGCTGCGTCGTGCGTATTGCCGACGCTCAAGGTGGCCAATTGTAGCAGGGCGAAAAGGGCGCGTCGCGGCGCTGGCCGCGTGCCGGGGTGTCTCTGGCCCTCCTGGCAGTATCGGTGAGGTGCCAGCCTCGCTATAATCGGCGTCACATCGTGATTCGGGTAGATGAGCGGCTGCGCTTGCGCGGCCTTCGCTCGTCTGGACCGGGCGATCCAACCCCACCTGCGGCCACGGCGTTCATCAGTGGTACGTGGGAACTACAAGCATCAACTCAGGAGTCAAGCATGTCCGACGTGCAAAAGGTCGTTCTCGCCTACTCCGGCGGCCTGGACACTTCAGTCATCGTCAAGTGGCTGCAGGAAACCTACAACTGTGAAGTCGTGACTTTCACAGCTGACCTCGGTCAGGGCGAGGAAGTCGAGCCGGCGCGTGCCAAGGCAGAAGCCCTCGGCGTGAAGGAGATCTACATCGAAGACCTGCGCGAGACCTTCGTCCGCGATTACGTCTTCCCGATGTTCCGTGCCAACGCCATCTATGAAGGCGAGTACCTGCTGGGCACCTCCATCGCACGTCCGCTGATCGCGCGTCGTCTGGTCGAGATCGCCAACGAGACCGGCGCCGACGCCATCTCTCACGGTGCGACCGGCAAGGGCAACGACCAGGTGCGTTTCGAGCTGGGCGCCTACGCGCTGAAGCCGGGCATCCAGGTCATCGCGCCGTGGCGTGAGTGGGACCTGAACTCCCGCGAGAAGTTGATGGAATACTGCGAGCAGCACGGTATCGAAGTCGACTACGCCAAGAACAAGAAGAAGTCTCCGTACTCCATGGACGCGAACCTTCTGCACATCTCCTATGAAGGTGGCGTGCTGGAAGACCCGTGGACCGAGTGCGAAGAAGAGATGTGGCGCTGGAGCGTCAGCCCGGAGCAGGCGCCGAATGACGCGACCTACATCGATCTGACCTACACCAAGGGCGACATCACTGCCATCGACGGCAAGGAAATGGCCGCTCACGAAGTGCTCGAGTACCTGAACAAGGTCGGCGGCGCCAACGGCATCGGCCGTCTCGACATCGTCGAGAACCGTTACGTCGGCATGAAGTCGCGTGGCTGCTACGAAACACCGGGCGGCACCATCATGATGCGTGCTCACCGTGCCATCGAATCCATCACTCTGGACCGCGAAGCGGCCCACCTGAAGGACGAGATGATGCCCAAGTACGCCGAGCTGGTGTACAACGGCTACTGGTGGAGCCCGGAGCGTCGCATGCTGCAGGCGGCCATCGATGAGTCCCAGAAGGTCGTCAACGGCGTCGTGCGTCTCAAGCTCTACAAGGGCAACGTGATCGTCGTCGGTCGTCAGTCCGAAGATTCGCTGTTCGATGCGTCCATCGCGACCTTCGAAGACGATGCGGGTGCCTACGACCAGAAAGATGCTGCCGGCTTCATCAAGCTGAACTCCCTGCGCCTGCGTATCGCGGCCAGCAAGGGACGTGGCATCGAGTAATCTCTGATCCGATAGCCTGATCTCGGAACACCATGACGCCGGCCCCTGCTGCAGCCATTCGCTGCCATAGGGGTCGGCGTCGTGCTATCCGGCTGCCGGTGCCACGTTATCCGGCTGTCGTATCGCGCTTTAGGCGGCCAGAGTCGGCTACCAGAGTCAGGCGCGCTTGCGTCTGATGAGGTGCTGCTCATCCAAGGCACGCATGGCGCTCAGGGGCGTTGCTGAGCGCTTTTCTCCCCCGTGGGTGCATGCGATGCTGACAGAAGCCCCTTTTCATTGTCATTTCTGCACGTAGATTGCCGGCGTCCGTCATGGCGGCCGGCCAAGGAAGATGTCTCATGCTGGGTATGCTGAAGAAACTGTTTGCCGCAGGCGAGCCTGCGCCGGTCAAGGAACCGGAAGCCACCGAATACAAGGGCTATCTGATCGTGGCGATGCCGCAGAAGCACGATGGTCAATACCGGGTGTCGGGCGTGATCCGCAAGCCGGTGGAAGGCGGCGAGATGCTGGAGCACCGCTTCGAGCGCTCCGACACCGTGCCGGGCGAAGAGGGCGCCGTGGAGCTGACCCTGCTCAAGGCGAAGCGCACCATCGATGACCTGGGTGACAGCATCTTCGAGCGCTGATCGCCCCGGAGCTGACCGCTGAGCACTTGCCCCCACCCTCAGGAGCACGCCCATGATCACGGTTCACCATCTGGAAAACTCGCGTTCGCAGCGCATCCTGTGGCTGCTGGAAGAGTTGAATCTTGAATACCGTCTGCAGAGCTATGCCCGCGACAGCAACAGCATGCGTGCGCCCAAGGCGCTGAAGGAGATTCACCCGCTGGGCAAGGCGCCGATCATCACCGACACCACGCTGGCGGGAGAGAATGCCGAGCCGGTGGTGGTCGCCGAGTCCGGTGCGATCATCGAATACCTGATCGATCTGTACGCCGGCCAGGGCAGCGGCAGCACTGCCCATCTGCGCCCGCCCGCCGGCAGCCAGGCCGAGCGTGACTACCGCTTCTGGCTGCACTTCGCCGAAGGCTCGGCGATGCTGCCGCTGATGCTCAGACTGGTGTTCTCGCGTCTCGACAAGCCGCCGGTGCCGTGGCTGGTGCGCCCGATCGCGCGCAAGCTGGCCAAGGGGGTGAACGACAGCTTCATCAGCCCGGAGATCAAGGCGCATCTCGCCTACATGGATACCTGTCTCGAGCATCGCCAGTGGCTTGCCGGCGAATCGCTGACCGGTGCCGATATCCAGATGAGCTTCCCGATCCAGGCGCTCGATGCGCGCCAGGGGCTCAAGAATCACCCGAATATCCAGGAATGGCTGGCCCGCATCCGTCAGCGCGAGGCCTTTCAGCGTGCCGTGGCCAAGGGCGGCGAGCTGGCGCTCTGAGGTGCTGATGCTTTTGCGCGCTGCGCAAACATCATATGGCTTGCGCATTTTTGCGCTATTGATGTGATCTAGACTTTCGTCGGGATTCTTTCGGCATTCGGGCTGTCACATCTGGACGTTATATCGATAGGTTCTGTTTTAGGTATCTAAGCTACAGTTAGTGCTTATTGACCTCAGTCGGGTGACAACCGCCCAGTCACCGGGCTGGGCAGCGAGGCGCCAAGGACGCCAGGCACGACAGGCGGAAAAGCACCGCAAGACAGAACGATAAGACAGAACACAAGACCGTGAGCGATGCATCGGCAAGCGAGTGGGGAGTCCGCCGTGGTGCCGATGGATAAACAGGATGCAGGACAAGGAGTCGACCGGGGGCCTGGCATGGCACGCAAGAGTCTGCGTGAACAATCACTGGAACAAGCACTCCAGCAGATGGAACGCGACAAGGCTCGCCTTGAACGCCGACTAGCGGGTCTGGAAGAGAAACTGTCGACGACGCTCGACGGTACCGGCCTGCGCCTCTGGCAGCTCGAAGTGCCCAGCGGCAAGCTCACCATCTTCAACTATCGCTGGGGGCGCATGCTGGGCTATCAGCCCGGCGAGCTGAACGCCCATTTCGATGTCTGGCGTGAGCACCTGCACCCGGAAGACCGCGACGAAGTGCTCGCCAACCTCAATGATCACCTTGAGGGGCGCACCGAGGTCTATCAAGTCGTGCATCGCATGCTAGCCCGCGATGGCAGCATCACCTGGGTCGCCGACCGCGGGCGGGTGGTCGAACGCGATGAGCACGGCAATGCCCTGCGGCTGCTGGGCACGCATATCGACATCAGTCATGAGAAGGACTACGAATCGCGCCTCAATGCGCTGGCCAGCACCGATGCGCTGACGGGGCTAGCCAATCGTCAGGCCATCAACAGCTGGCATCAGCGACCGCTGGCCGATGACAGTGCCTTGATCTTCATCGACCTCGACGGCTTCAAGCAGGTCAACGACCAGTTCGGCCATCGTGCCGGCGACGAAGTGCTGGTGCTGGTCGCGCATGGCCTGAACGATGAGCTGCATCGACTGGGCATCCACCATCATCTCTCGGCGCGTTTCGGCGGCGACGAATTCCTCTTTCAGCTGCCCCGCATGTCACTGCCGCGTGTCGAACATGTCGCCCGTCGCTGGCTGGAGCGCTTCGCGCATCCCCTCGAGATCAGCGGTGGCCTCGGCCGCATCGGTCTGAGCATCGGCATCTGCTTCGGGCGCGATGCCGACAATCGCTTCGGGCTGGCGCTGGAACGGGCCGATCAGGCGATGTACCGGGTCAAGCACCACGGCAAGCACGGCTTCAGGGTGCACGCGCCGGTGGAGTACTCTTCTTGCGAATACCAGGCCTCGAATCTGGAAGCCTCGGCCAGTCGCCTGCCTTCCTGGCTGCACCCACAGCCCGCGCCGACATCAAAGCCCGAGCCGACATCAAGGCCCGCGCCGCTATCGCAGCAGGCGCCAGCGCCCAGGCCAGCCTCCCAGTCGCCGCCGAGGCAGCAGGCAGCTTCTGCCGGTGCCGGGTCTGCCGGTACTGAGTCTGCCGGTACTGAGTCTGCCGGTACCAAGCCTGCCGATACTGAGCGTGGCGATAGCGTGTCTGCTGATTCCGAGTCTGCCGAGGCCAGGGCCAAGGAGGAAAGGTGACTCGCATGACAAGCAAGCCCGCTTCCTGCTGGCTCCCGACATTCCAAGCCCCCCGCACGCGCAGGCGTCGGGGGGCTTTTGTCTTTCAGGCCGCTCGATTGCTGGACGTAGCACAACGCTGCAGCGCGAATGCCATCATTTTCTGATATGACTATTGCATCCGACAAAGTCGCGAACGACGCTGGGGAGGAACGGCAAGGCAGGATGAGTCGAGGCCCCCGAGCGTCATGGAAGCGTCGTGGCACGAGACAGGCATGAACGGCGGCCTCAAGTGCCGCCTTTATCAGCAGGGCGAGTGTCCTCAAGGAGAGAAGGATGAGTAGCAGCGAGTCTGGCCGACAGTTCATCAATCAGCCACGCCAGGTCGTCGGCGAGGCGCTGGAAGGCTGCGCACGACTGCGCCACCCGGATGGCAGTGGCGTGCGGCTGTCAGACCCCGCCAGTGGCATGCGCCTGGTGGTACGCGATGACTGGGCGCGTGATCAGGTCGCGCTGATTTCCGGTGGCGGCTCGGGGCATGAACCCGCGCACGCAGGCTTCGTCGGCGCGGGCATGCTGACGGCTGCCGTGTGTGGTGAGCTGTTTGCCTCGCCGACGGTGGACGCCGTGCTGGCGGCGATCCGCGAAGTGACCGGTGAGGCCGGGGCCTTGCTGATCGTCAAGAACTACACCGGCGATCGCCTCAACTTCGGGCTGGCCGCCGAGCGGGCGCGTCAGGAAGGCTTCAAGGTCGAGATGGTCATCATCGCCGATGATGTGGCGCTGCCCGACAACCCGCAGCCACGCGGGCTGGCCGGCACACTGCTGGTGCACAAGGTCACCGGTGCGCTGGCGGCCCGCGGGGCGGGCCTCAAGGAAATCACCGCCGTCGCACGGCGCGTCGCCGACAGCTGTTCGACCCTGGGCGTGGCCTTCAATGTCGGCCGCCATCCCGGCAAGCCGCGTGAGCAGCGCGTACCGGAACTGGGGCTGGGCATTCACGGCGAGCCGGGTGCCATGGCGCTGGAGCTTGGCAGCGACTCGGACACCCACGGCGTGCATGCGGTCATGGATACCGTGGTCACGGCGCTGGTGCAGGGACATTCGCGCAAGGATGTCGGCGGCGACCTGCCGGCTAGCGGCCATCTGCTGCTGATCAATGATCTGGGCGGTTGCTCGGCGCTGGAACGCGGTCTGCTGCTGGAAGAGGCGCTGACCCATCCGTCGCTGCAGGCGCTGGGCATCCATGCCGTGGTCGGCCCGCAACCGCTGATGACCTCGCTGGACATGCACGGCTTCTCGCTGACGCTGCTGCCGCTGGATAGCCTGCTGGAAGAGGCGCTGAGCGCGAGCTGCGCGCCGGTGGCCTGGCCGGGCGTGCAGCCGGTGACGCCACTGACGCACTTCACGCCGAGTCAGGACGCCGTCAGAACGGCCAGTGATGAGGCCTCGGATGCCAGACGTGCCCAGGCCAAGGCCGACTGCCAGGAGCGTGCCGCCCGTGGCGTGAAATCACGTGCCGGCCTGCCGGGCGATCCGCAGGTCGAGCAACGCCTGCGCGCGGCGCTGGAAATCCTGCTCGCCAGCGAGGCGGACCTTGACCGCCTCGATGCCATCAGCGGTGACGGCGATACCGGCAGCACCTTCGCCAGCGGTGCGCGCGCGGTGATCGAGGCGCTGGAAGACTGCGAGCTGGCGTGTGGCGATTCCGGCGAGTTGATGACCACCATCGGCAAGCAGCTGGCCCACGGCATGGGCGGCTCCAGTGGTGTGCTGCTCTCGACGCTGTTCACCGCCGCCGCCACCCGCTGGAAGGAGCAATCGGATGCGAATGGCCAGGCACCGCTGGGCCAGCGCTGGCACGACGCCCTGAGTCACGGCGTCGCCCGCATGCAGCACTACGGTGGCGCCTCACGCGGCGATCGCAGCCTGCTGGATGCACTGCTGCCGGCATTGGAGGCACTGCAAGCGTCGGTGCAGTCTGAAAAGCAGGTATCGGTGCAGGGTTATCAGTCAGCCTCGCCGGCCGAGAGCAGGCAGGAGATACGCGCCGGGCGGGTCGACTGGGCCGCGATGGCGCGCGCCGCCCGTCAGGGCGCGGATGCCACCGCCGAGATGGCCAAGGCGCGGGCCGGGCGCTCCGCCTACGTGCCCTCCGCCCATCTGGTCGGCAACAGCGACCCGGGTGCGGAAGCCGTGGCGCGTGTCTTCGAAGCGTTGGCCGATGCCGCCGAGGAAGCGGCGGGTTGATGTGATTGACCGGCTGAGCTGGTTGACCCGAATGACTGGCGCCTGAGCGCTCAAGCCCACAAAGCACAAAGCACAAAGCACAAAGCACAAAGCTCATAAAGCCAAAGCCCCATGAACCAAAAGGCCCGCCCCATGAACCTCGTGTTCAGGGGCGGGCCTTTTTGCGTCATGCGGCAAGCGGTCAGGCGACTTTCTGACGTGTCGGCAGGCGAATCAGACGGGTGGCGATGGCGGTGCCCAGCAGAGTGATGCCCATGCCGGTGAGGATGCGCGCATCGATCACCTCATCGAGCAGCATGTTGCCCCACAGCAGCGCGCTGACAGGTACCAGGAAGGTCACCGAGGTGGTCGCGGTGGCGCCGGCGCTGGCCAGCAGGCGGAAGAAGATCAGGAAGGCGAGGCTGGTGCTGAGCACCGCTAGTGCGATCGCGCTGCCCCAGGCCTCCAGGCTGACGCTGGTTGTCGGCCACATCCACAGGCCTGGAATCAGCAACAGCAGGGACGACATCAGCGAGCTGCCCGCGGCCAGTACCGGCGCCGGCAGGTGATTCAGGCGCTGGCGCGAGAAGTTGGAGGCGAAGCCGTAGCAGAAGGTCGCGCCGAGGGCGGCGAGGATGAACCAGCCGTCGCCGCCGAGCTGGAAATCGAGGCGATCGCTCGACAGCACATAGACACCGCTGAAGGCCACGGCCAGGCCGAGATACTGCTGCTTCTGGATCGGCGTGGCGAACAGCGCCATGCCCAGCAAGGCGGTGAACAACGGCGTGGTGGCATTGATCAGCGAGGTGAAGCCGGCCTCCAGCTGGGTGGTGGCCAGCGCCAGCAGGCAGAACGGCAGCGCCTGACTGGTCAGCCCCAGCACCGCAAGCGGGCCCTTGTGCTCCCACAGCATCCTCAGGCGTCCCGCGCCCAGCAGCAGCGGGGCGAGTACCAGCGCACCGATGCCCATGCGCAGCAGTATCAGCGTGGTCGGGCCGAATTCCGGCGCGGCCACGCGCATGAAGATGAAAGACATGCCCCACAGGGTGGACAGCAGGACAAGACGCAAGGCATCGCTGGCGGACATGGTGTTCTCGACGTGGCGTGTGAAAGGCAGTCCGCTAGGCTAGCCCCTCATGCGCGTCACGGGAAGCACGACCTTGTGCCTGTCGCTCTTCTTTCCCAGTCCTAGCTCCAGCTCCAGACCTAGCCCGCTGGCCTCAGGCGGACGGAATCGCGCCGCGCTGGATGGCGGCGATATCGCGCGCGGCGCGCTCGAGTGCCGGCAGATGCTTGAGCATGTCCTCGCGCGACTGGCGCATCACCGGTGCCTGGATCGCCACGCCGATGTTGGAGGGCCCATCGGGATTGGGCGCCAGTACCGCGATGCACACCAGGCCGGGCAGGAATTCCTCGTCATCCAGCGCGAAGCCCTGCTGACGGACCTGCTCGATCTCGGCCTCGACGGACTCGATGTCGGTCAGGGTATTGCGTGTCATCGCGTTCAGCGGCGTGCCGGTCAGCAGGCGGCGGCGCTGGGCGGGCGGCATCTGGGCCAGAAACAGCTTGCCGCTGGCGGAGCAATGTACCGGCACCCGTGAACCGGGGTGCAGATAGAAGCGCAGCGGGGCCTGGGTCTCGACGCGGTCCAGATACAGCACCTCGCTGCCGGACAGCGCGGTGATGTTGCAGCTCTCGCCGACCTCTTCCATCAGCCGGTTGAGCACGCCGTGGCGGGCACCCTGCACGGTGTCGTTGAGCAGCAGGTTCTCCGCCAGACGGCGCAGCCGGCTGCCCTTGCTGTAATGACGGTTGTCCGCCTCGCGCTGCAGCATGCCGCTGCCTTCCAGCTGCTGCAGCATGCGGTGCAGCGTCGGCTTGGGCAGGCCGGTCTCTTCCACCAGTCCCTGCAGGGTGAAGAACTGGTCCTTGGCGGCGATCACTTCCAGCAGCGCCAGCAGACGCTGGGCGGGCGTATCGCCATCTATCTTGCTGCCTTCCTTGCCGGTGTCCCTGTCAGCGTCCTTGCGGTCACGCGGCAGGCTTGCCTGGGGCTGGGTGGCACTGTTCATGGGCTATTCCCTCCTTCAATCCGTGCGCTGGGCAGTGTGGCGCCGAAACGCTCGGCCCGTCAGTGCCTTGCGTTGCTGTGCCTACTTTAACAGTACTCCATTCATCGAAAGAAGTTTCTAAAAAAGGAGTGTTTTTGATCATTTTCCGAAATCGGGCTTGACGGACCGCGCGGCGAGGGCTAATTTTGGTCACATGTTTCGGTAATCGGAACTAAATGTATCAATAAACATAAAATTTAGAGTTGGAGACGCCATGAGCACTCAAGACAGCGCAGACAATCGCAAGGTCGTGCAGGGCAAGCAGAAGATGACCCCTTCCGAGGCCTTCGTGGAAACCATGGTCGCCAATGGCGTCACCGACATGTTCGGCATCATGGGCTCCGCCTTCATGGATGCGATGGACATCTTCGCCCCGGCCGGCATTCGCCTCATTCCGGTGGTGCATGAGCAGGGCGCTGCCCACATGGCCGACGGCTATGCTCGCGTTTCCGGCCGTCACGGCATGGTCATCGGCCAGAACGGCCCGGGCATCTCCAACTGCGTCACCGGCATCGCGGCCGCTTACTGGGCGCACAGCCCGGTGGTCATCGTCACGCCGGAAGCCGGCACCACCGGCATCGGCCTGGGCGGCTTCCAGGAATGCAAGCAGCTGCCGATGTTCCAGGAATTCACCAAGTACCAGGGCCACGTGACCCACCCGTCGCGCATGGCGGAATACACCGGTCGCTGCTTCGACCGCGCCATGTCCGAGATGGGCCCGACCCAGCTCAACATTCCGCGTGACTACTTTTACGGCGAGATCGAATGCGAGATTCCGCTGCCGGCACGTGTCGACCGCGGCCCGGGCGGCAGCAAGAGCCTGGATGAGGCAGCCGAGCTGCTGGCCAGCGCCAAGTTCCCGGTCATCGTTTCCGGTGGCGGTGTGGTGATGGCCGATGGCGTCGAGGAGTGCAAGGCACTGGCAGAGCGTCTCGGCGCGCCGGTGGTCAACAGCTACCAGCACAACGATTCCTTCCCGGCCAGCCACCCGCTGTGGTGTGGTCCGCTCGGGTATCAGGGCTCCAAGGCGGGCATGAAGCTGATCTCCCAGGCCGATGTCGTCATCGCGCTGGGCACGCGCCTCGGGCCGTTCGGTACCCTGCCGCAGCACGGCATGGACTACTGGCCGAAGGACGCGAAGATCATCCAGATCGACGCCGACCACAAGATGCTGGGCCTGGTGAAGAAGATCTCCGTCGGCATCTGCGGCGATGCGCGTGAAGCGGCCATCGCCCTGACCGAGCGTCTGTCCGGTCGCAATCTGGAATGCGATGCCTCCAAGGATTCGCGTCTGACCCAGATTCGTGAAGAGAAGGCCGCCTGGGAAGCCGAGCTGGATGCCTGGACCCACGAGAAGGACGCCTTCAGCCTCGACGCCATCGAAGAAGCCAAGGACGAGAAGCCGTTCTCCGGCGGCGAATACCTGCACCCGCGTCAGGTACTGCGCGAGCTGGAAAAGGCCATGCCGGAAGATGTCATGGTGTCCACCGACATCGGCAACATCAATTCCGTGGCCCACAGCTACCTGCGCTTCGATCGTCCGCGCAGCTTCTTCGCCCCGATGAGCTTCGGCAACTGCGGCTACGCGCTGCCGACCATCATGGGTGCCAAGACTGCCGCGCCGGAACGTCCGGCCATCGCCTACGCCGGTGACGGCGCCTGGGGCATGAGCCTGATGGAAATCATGACCGCCGTGCGTCACGACATTCCGGTCACCGCCGTCGTCTTCCACAACCGTCAGTGGGGCGCCGAGAAGAAGAACCAGGTCGAGTTCTACAACCGTCGCTTCGTCGCCGGTGAGCTGGACAACGAAAGCTTCGCCGAGATCGCGCGCTCCATGGGTGCCGAAGGCATCACCGTCGACCGTCTGGAAGACGTGGGCCCGGCCCTCAAGAAGGCCATCGACATGCAGATGAACGAAGGCAAGACCTGCGTCATCGAGGTGATGTGTACTCGCGAACTGGGCGACCCGTTCCGCCGCGACGCCCTCAAGAAGCCGGTGCGTCTGCTCGAGAAGTATCAGGATTACGTGTAACGCCCATCGCTGATCGCGCTGTGCAGGTCATGGATGGCAGCGCGATGAAGCGGGTGTAGCGCGACGCGCAAGCAGGACTGGAACTCTCCCTTGCCCCGGCCATTTCAGATGTCCGGGGCTTTTTGGATGTGTCGGCTGCCTGCAGGGGCAGCGAGGAGACAGACATGAAGGCACTCAACAACATTCTGGCGCGGGCCAAGGCAGACCCGCGTCGTATCGTGCTCTGCGAAGGGCAGGACATGCGGGTGGTGCAGGCGGCGGTGAGCGCGGCGGAGCAGGGCCTGGCGCAGGTGATGGTGGTGGGTGACCCCATCGTCATCGCCGCCACCGCCAGAGACGCCGGGCTTGAGGATCAGGCGCTGGCACGGCTCGAGCTGATCGACCCCGTCACTTCCGAGCACACCGCCAGGCTTGCCGAGGAGCTGCACGCGCATCGCGCGGCCAAGGGCATGACGGCGGAGCAGGCCGCCGAGAAGATTCGTGATCCGCTGACGTTCGCCAACATGCTGGTGCGCGAAGGACTGGCGGATGGCTCGGTGGCCGGTGCCGTGCTCACCACTGCTGATGTGGTGCGCACCGCCATTCAACTGCTGGGGCTGGCGCCGGGCAGCAAGCTGGTCTCCAGCTTCTTTCTGATGATGCTGTGCAAGCCGTTTCACAACCTGAAGGGCGGCATGATCTTCTCGGATTGCGGGCTGGTGATCGACCCCGATGCCGAGGAGCTGTCGCAGATCGCGCTGGCCGCCGCCGACAGCGCCCAGGTCCTGCTCGGGGAAGACCCACGGGTGGCGATGCTGTCGTTCTCCACCAATGGCAGCGCGCATCACGCCTCGGTGGACAAGGTAGTGCAGGCCGCGCATCGGGTACGCGAGCAACGTCCGGATATCGCCATCGATGAAGACGTGCAGCTCGACGCCGCCATCGTGGCGGAAATCGCCGAGCGCAAGCT
This sequence comes from Cobetia sp. 1CM21F, assembly GCF_023161745.1. Classification (NCBI taxonomy): domain Bacteria; kingdom Pseudomonadati; phylum Pseudomonadota; class Gammaproteobacteria; order Oceanospirillales; family Halomonadaceae; genus Cobetia; species Cobetia sp. 1CM21F. The sequence continues at coordinate 303,123 of NZ_JALNTQ010000001.1, forward strand.
GCCCACCTCGCGCGTCAAAGGCACCTCCAACGTGCTGGTGTTCCCCAATCTGGAAGCCGGCAATATCGGCTACAAGCTCGCCGAACGCATCGGCGGCGCAGAAGCCATCGGCCCGCTGCTCCAGGGCCTCGCCAAACCCGCCAACGACCTCTCGCGTGGCTGCTCCACCGCCGACATCCTCAATGTCATTGCGGTCACTGTTGTCCAGGCACAGCAGCGTACTCAGTAAGACTTAATTTCTTTTCTTATAATCTTGGCTAGACAGGCGCAAACAACAAATAGAGCAGGCTTTAGCCAGCTCTATTTGTTGTTTAGTGTGCGACAATATTTATAAGGTTAGCTGGGGTGAAAATTGTTGGTCATGCGGTAGATCTATTAGGTCCAATAATTCGTCGCGATCTTGTCTAGATAGCCATATTAAGAAGCTTTTATCAACAATGCTCATCCTTAAGTTAGTCTGATCGTAGTCAAGTACCATAGGTTTTATATTTTTCTTAATCTGTAAAGATGTTAATGATTGCAATGATTGAGTAACATTTCCAGGATTTAGCTCCGCTCCCCTGGGGTGGACATCTTGAAGCTTATTTCTTATTTCTGCCTGTTTAAATCCTCTCTCTAATATGTCTGTTTCGCTAATTAGAATTGGGTATAGCAACCATTTATGCATCTCTAGCTCAGTATCTTGGAATCCTTCTGCAAACTGTGTTAAAAATGAGTTAAAGCGTCCACCTTGCTGATTAACCACTTGGCTTACCAATTCATTACACTCGTCTCTGCTTCCTATTTCTTTGATGTCGGCTTGAGTTCTAAATATATTGTTCTTGATGCAACATTGATAGCAGGTTTCTTGTACTATAAATACGCTTTCGTAGCAGGATTCAAGGAGTTCATTTTTGAACTCGGTCGAGAAGTTTATTCTTAATAGTTTTTCACCATCGAGGATGAGTTTCTCGAGTTCCTCTCTACGCCACTTGTCTGCGTTAATAGATAACAGTCTTCCTGTTAGATCGCCGTTATAAACGCTGAGTCTATTTTCTTCCAGCCATACGCCAATGATTATAAAACATAGTCTCGAATTCTCATGAAATGCTTTTAATGCAACAGAGAAATCTCTTTGTGTCTCTATAGGGAGATAATGGAAGTCTTCTAAAACAATATACTTGCTAAATTTAGATCTTTGTAGTGCAGATATTATGTCATTGACATCTAAAGGGTCCAGTTCTAGAGGGGACTTTGTTGTACTTTCTTCACTAGAACGCTCTGATTCGGCTCCTGCTTCAGCCATTGCCCCTAATATTCCAGCTTTCATCTTAGCCAATATTTTCTGCTTCCCTGAAGTTGCCTTCATAGTAGAAACAGTAAGTTCATATCCAGCTTGTTTTAATATAGCCTCATGCACATCATCTAAATTCCACTTGTTGGAGCAATGCACAACAATATAGTCGTCTGGATTTAAGCAGTGCTTTCTTAATGATGTTTTACCTTGCTTGGAACTTCCGTATATAACTAAGTGCTGACCCCTTGATAAATTATCAATTAATACATTGTCAGCGCTTTCACGCTCTACATAATTTAATGGAAGTTCTCGATTGATCCCAAACACATCATCGATAGCGTGTTCTTTAATTGTCATCTTGAATCCCTGATGTTATTCCCAAGCCTATCCTTGGTATGCTTTAGTATTTTTAAGTCATTTTTAAGTGGTTCTAGTTTCTACGGTCTAACTAACGAATTAATGTTAGTCAAAACTAATGGTATACCAGATACTATATTTTTCTAGTTTTTGTACGCTTAGCTTCTTAAGTGAGAGTACAAAAAAGCATTCACTCACATTCCCTGATGCCGGCACGCGAGCGCCATGTGATAGACGATTTCATCGGCGAGGGCGTTGTCGAGGGTGCGTTCGAGGTCGATGATCAGCTGGTTGGGGTAGTAGGCGCTTAGGTCCAGCCCGACGCCGAGGCCGAGAATGGCCTGGCGGCCGGAGCGGGTCTGTTGTGCGACGACCTGCTTGAGGTGGCTGTCGAGGTAGTGCTCGTCATTGGCCATGTTGGTGGCGCTGTCACAGGGGCTGCCATCGGAGATGACGACCAGCAGACGGCGCGCGCCTTCGTCGGCAGGAGTGTTATCGGCGAGTCGTGAGCAGGCCCATTGCACGGCTTCGCCATCCACGCCTTCGCGGTAGAGATCGGCCTTGAGCAGGGCGCCGAAGTTGCGGCGCGCACGTCGCCACGCCAGTGAGGCGGGCTTGAAGACCAGATACTGCACTTCATTCAGGCGGCCCGGACGCGCGGGCTTGCCGGCGCGTCGCCAGTCCTTCAGGGCGCGGCCGCCATTCCAGGCGCCAGTGGTGAAGCCGAGCACCTCGGTGGGCACACCGGCCATGTCGAGCGCGCGGGTGAGAATCTCGATCAGCATCGCCACCGCCTCGCCATGCACCTTCATCGAACCGGAGCAGTCGATCAGGAAACTGACCTGCGCACTGGCCTCGGGCACCCAGCGCTCGCGCTGGAAGACCCGCCGCTCGGCCGGCGAGGAAATCACCTGACTCAGCCGCCGCCCATCGATGATTCCTTCCTCCTCTCCGAAGTGCCAGCCCTCACGCTGCGGCGAGCTGAAATGGCGCGCCAGCTGACGTGCCAGGCGCCGCACGTTGATCTTCTGCTCCGCCAGACGCGTATCCAGCGCCTGCCGATACTCATCGAGCAGGGCCGCGCGCATGCGCCTGGCCGGTTCCAGCTCGCGATCATAGGCCGTGGTGAACACCTGATAGGGCAGCAATTCTTCCGGCGCGCCACGCCGATGACTCGGCAGCTGCGATGCCGGCTGCTCCTCGAGCAGACTCGCTTCTTCATCCTCGTTTTCCAGAAACAACGCGAAGCGCTGACTGGCCTCTGACTCGTCATCCTCCTCGCCGTCCTGCTCCTCCAGCGATTCGGCCAGTTCCTGCTCCAGCCACAGGCTGATGTTCAGCGCATGCTGCTGATAGGCCGCCTGATCGAAACGCGTGCGTCTCAGCCCCGCCATGTCAGCGCCCAGCGCCTGATAGAAGGAGGCGCGCGTCGTCTCGATGTAATCCTCCGTCTCGTGGATCACCGCACAGGCCATCAGGCGCGACCAGCACGACTGGATGACGCTGTAGATGAGGATGCCGCTGCTCGTCTCGGTCAGGCCCGCGTGATAGAAGGCCAGGCACCAGTCGGTGAAGCGCCGCGCCAGATTCTCCTTCACGCCGGGCATGTCAGGGTCGACCAGCGCCTCGACGCGCAGCTGCTCCAGCAGGTCATAGATCAGGCGGGTTTCCGGCAGCGCCGGACGCGCCGCCAGATGCAGCGCCTCGTCGGTGTGGAGCAGGCGCAGCGCGATGGCATCGCTGACCGCGCGATAGTTGTCGAGCGTGCAATCATCTTCCTCAAGGCGCAGATGCGGCGTGCGCAATGGCAGCGCCTGAGCATGCCGACTCAGGCGCCGTCCCCGATAGGCCCAGCCGGCCTGACCGCTGAGTGCCCCGAGACTCGCAGCCGAGAGCTCCTCGAGATACTGCTGACGACGGCGTACCTGCTGGGCCGCACTCATGCCCGGGCTCCCTTGTCGCTGTCCTGTTCATCCATCAGGTCGCTCTCCATCAGTGCCGCGGATTCCTCAAGCTCCTTGGCGAAACAGCGCTGATAGAACTCGGCGACCAGCGGGCGCTCATGCTCATCGCACTTGTTGAGGTAGGAGAGACGGAAGGCCAGCGCCGGATTGCGGAAGATCTCGCAGTTCTCCGCCCAGGTGATCACGGTGCGCGGCGACATCAGGCTCGACAGGTCGCCATTGGCGAAGCCCTTGCGGGTGAGGTCGGCCACCGCGACCATCGCGCGAATCAGGGCGCGGCCTCGCTCGTTGTCCTTGGCGGGCACACGCGCCAGCACGATCTTCACCTCTTCCTCACGCGGCAGGTAATCCAGCTTGGCGACGATGTTCCAGCGGTCTATCTGCGCATGGTTGAGCAGCTGGGTGCCGTGATAGAGCCCGTCCTGATTGCCAAGCCCGACGGTATTGGCGGTGGCGAACAGCCGGAACTGCGGATGCGGGCGAATCACGCGGTTCTGATCGAGCAGCGTGAAGTGGCCGTCGCGCTCCAGGATGCGCTGGATGACGAACATCACGTCCGGACGGCCGGCATCGTACTCATCGAAGATCAGCACGATGGGGCGGGTCAGCGACCAAGGCACGATGCCCTCCTGGAACTCGGTGACCTGCACGCCGTCGCGAATCACGATGGCGTCCTTGCCGACCAGATCCAGCCGGCTGACATGGCCATCGAGATTGACGCGCAGGCACGGCCAGTTGAGGCGCGCGGCGATCTGCTCGATATGGGTCGATTTGCCGGTGCCGTGCAGGCCCTGAACCATCACGCGGCGGTTGTTGGTGAAGCCGGCGAGAATGGCGAGGGTGACATCGGGATTGAAGCGATAGGCGTGATCGATCTCCGGCACGTGGGCGTCGCGCTCCAGAAATACCGGCACCTTGAGGTCGCTGTCGATGCCGAACAGCTCGCGCACGCCGCGCAGCTCAGTGGGCTGCAACTGACCGGCGGGCAGCGGCTGCTCGGCAGAGGCGGCGGGGCCTGCATCGCTGGCAGGACTTGCATCATTGGCAGAGCTTGCATCATTGGCAGAGCTTTCATCACTGCTGGAAGGCGTCAAGGTGGCGTCGCTCACGGGGTGTCTCCCTCGTCATTCTTGTTGGTGGCTGTCCGGTGGACCTGTCGCGGGGAGACAGGCAAGCCGGGCGGCGGCAATGCTGTGAATATAGCTTTGTTTCTAAAAATAATGCAAATCGTATCGAAATATGAGATTTGTGATTATTCATTCCCCGCAGGAGCAAGGCAGATGAGCGATACCCTGATCATTGGTGGCGGCGTGATGGGCATGATGATGGCGTGGCAGCTGGCCGAGGCCGGCCAGACGGTCACGCTGCTGGAGCGCGGTCAGTGCGGACGCGAGGCATCGTGGGCCGGTGGCGGCATCGTCTCGCCGCTGTATCCGTGGCGCTATTCGAGTGCCATCTCATCACTGTCACGCTGGTCAGAAGGCGAGTACCCCAGGCTTGCCGAGGCGCTCAAGGGCGCCACCGGCATCGACCCTGAATACCGCCAGAAGGGCCTGATCTACCTGCGGGTCGAGGATGAGGCGCTGGCGCTGGACTGGGCGCGCACCCAGCACAAGCCGCTGGAGGTGATCGAGCGTGAGGCGCTCTACGCGCGCGAGCCGCATCTGGCCAGTGGCCATCAGCAGGCGCTGTGGATGCCGACGCTCGGCAGCATCCGCAATCCGCGACTCGGTCAGGCGCTGCGTGCGCGTCTGCTGGCGCATCCGCGTATCCGGGTGCGTGAAGAGTGCGAGGTCACGCAGCTGGTGCTTGCCACGCCATCGCGTGTCACGGGCGTCCGGCTTGTTGATGAGACCGTCAGTGCAGACAACGTCGTGGTATGTGGCGGCGCCTGGAGTGGCAGGCTGCTCGCCGCGGCCGGCGTGCTGCTGCCGGTGCGCCCGGTGAAGGGCCAGATGATGGTCTTCAATCCGGTGGCGGCGGGGCTTTGCAGTGTGGATGCGCCGCTGCTGTCGCGGGTGGTGCTGTGCGATGGCCGCTACGTGATTCCGCGCGCCGATGGGCGGATTCTGATCGGCTCGACCCTGGAGCATCAAGACTTCGACAAGTCCACCACCGCGCAGGCGCGCGAGTCTTTGCATGCCAGCGCCGCGAGCATTCTGCCGGCGCTGGGTGAGCTGGCGCCGGAGCATCACTGGGCCGGCCTGCGTCCGGGCACGCCGGATGGCACGCCTTTCATCGGCGCGGTGCCGGGGCTTGATGGCCTCTACGTGAATGCCGGTCACTATCGCAATGGCCTGGTGCTGGCGCCCGCCGCCACGCGCCTGCTCAGCGACATCCTGCTCGGGCGCGAGAGCTTCATGTCAGCGGAGGCCTTCACGCCACCGGGCGTGGCAGCGCCTGAGGCAATCGCAGGCTGAGTCGTCCCAAGGCGGCGCAATGGGACCAGTTGGCACCAGGGCAGCCCCGCTGGTGCCAACTGGCCCAATCGGTGGCAGCCAACTGGTGCTAAAGGGCGGTGCGAGTGTCGGCGTAGTCTCGGGTCATGGCGCAGCGCTTGCTGCCGCTCCTTAATCTCAGCAAAAAGCTCAACAACAAGCCCGACAACAAGCTCAACAACAAGCTCAACAACAAGCCCAACAACAAGCCCAACAACAAGACTGCGGAGCCCGACCCATGACTCACCAAGCCACCATCGAACTGCTGACCGCCTTCTGCGACGCCCTCAACCGTCACGACATCGACGACTGCCTGTCGATGATGACCGATGACTGCGAATTCCTCGCCATCGCCGGGCCGGAACTCGAAGGCAAGACCTTCGCCGGTCAGGACGCCGTGCGTGCGGGCCTCTCCGCCGCCTGGCAGAACGCGCCGGATGCCCAGTGGATCGACGCGGAAATCTTCGCCGATGGCGAGCGTGGCTTCGTCATCAGCACCTACACCGGCACCACCGCCGATGGCGCGCGTAGCGAAGCGCGCATGATCGACGCCTTCACGCTGCGTGACGGCAAGATCGCGATCAAGAACGCCTTCCGCAAGAACCGTCCGCCCGTCAACGTCTGAGCGCCAGCGGCGCACCGATCAGGGAAGAGGTTTCTGAAGCTGTCTTTGCCTTGGGGGAAGCGCGTCATGGCGTCAGGTCATGACGTGCGCCCCGTGGGTGAGAGGAGGTGTTCGAGATGGAAACTATCGTGCAGCACGGCGCCCGGCCGTCGGACATGGGCAACGAATCAGAGCAGCGCCCGGCCACTCAGGCCTCGCGGCCGTATGACCCGGCCTACGACCCGCTGGTGAGCGCCACCCCCGGCGAAGGGCGCGACTACGCGCCGACCTACTGGGTAGCCACCGCCGGTGAGCCGCCGGCAGACGATGGCCCGGTGATGGGCGATATCGACGCCGATGTGGTGATCGTCGGCTCCGGCTTCACGGGGCTGACCGCCGCCATCGTGCTGGCCGAGAAGTACGGCATCAAGGCCACCGTGCTGGAGGCCAATCGGGTCAGCTGGGGCTGTTCGACCCGCAATGGCGGTCAGGCGCAGTGCGCCACCGGTCGCCTCAAGCGTTCGCAGTGGATCGAGCGTTACGGGCTCGAGGCCGCCCACGGCCTGCACCGCGAGTGCGTCGAGGGCATGGAGAATTTCAAGGAGCTGATCAAGGACATCGACTGCGATCCGCAGCCGGGCGGCCATCTGTACATCGCCCACCGCGAGCGCATGATGCCGGGGCTGGAGAAGGAAGCGCGCCTGTTGCGCGAGACCTTCAATTACGATGCCCGCATCATCGATGGCGCCACGGTGCGCAATGAGTGGGTCGGTGATGAAGAGGCCTGCGGTGCGATGCACGAACCGGAAGGCATCGGCGTGCACCCGGGCAAGTTGGCCTTCGGCTATCTGCGCAAGGCGCGCCGCCTGGGCGTCAAGGTGCACCCGGCAAGTCCGGTGGAGAGCTGGGAGACCCGCGATGGCGTGCACTATCTGACGACGCCGGGTGGCGTGGTCAAGGCGCGCTCGGTGGGCATGGCGACTGGCGGTTACACCTCCGGCAAGCTGCATCCGGAGCTCGACAAGCGCCTGATGCCGGTGCTCTCCAACTCGCTGGTGACGCGCCCGCTGACGGCGCAGGAAATCGAGGCGACCCGCTTCCATACCCATCAGGTGCTCACCGACACCCGCGTGCTGCGCCACTACTACCGCCTGCTGCCGGACAACCGCCTGCAGATCGGCAGTCGCAGTGCCGTCTCGGGGCGTGACGCGCCCAAGGCGCAGTACGAGCAGCTGCTGATCGCCGACATGCACCGCAAGTTCCCCGCGCTGAGCGGCATCGAGGTCGATTACTCCTGGTGGGGCTGGGTGGATGTCAGCCACGACATGATGCCGCGCATCCATCAGCCGGACCCCAAGCAGAGCATCTATTACGCCATGGGCTATGGCGGCAACGGCGTGATGTATTCCGCCCAGGCGGGCAAGCGCCTCGCCCAGTGGATCGCCAGGGACGCGGCGGACCTGGTGCTGCCGATCTTCCAGTCACGCCTGCCGTATCCCAATGTGCTCAACAAGGTCGAATCCCCGCTGTTCGCACCGTTCCGCCGCACCGGCCAGCGTTGCCTGTATCGCTGGTACGCGATGAAGGATGAAGCGCAATAGAATGTGACTCGCCACTGATGCCACGTTGACCCGGATGCTCCCGCATTGATCGATTTAATGATCAGTTCGGGAGCATCTTTGTTATCCAGAAGATAATCATTGTGGGTTGTCGTTGCTTGGGAGGGGGCAGGGTTTGCCTCAGCCATGGCCGATACGGCGGCTCGCCTCGCCTTTTTTCTCCTTGCCTTTCTCCTCGCCTCTCACCTCCTCGCAAGGATCAGGCTAGCTGGCGCGCTGCCGACGTGATGCGCCGTGGGGAGTGGGCAGGGCGGGCTGAGGGGGTAACGGCTGTGCTTGTGTTTCCGGTGCGTCCGTCTTCGTTGCGTCTGTCTCTGGTGCGTCCGTCTCCGGTGCTTCGGTCTCTGCGCCCGCAACTGACGGCGCCTCCTCCATCGCCAGCGGCACCAGCGCGGCCAGCTTGAGGATGCCGGCCTCGATGCGTGATTCCGGAATCGCCGAGAAGCCAAGCCGGAAGTAGTGGCGGTGGCTGTCGCGATCACAGAAGAAGTGCAGGTCACCGACCTCGATCAGGATGCTCTGCTCGCGGGCGAGGGCGGCCAGGCGGTGGGCATTCAGGCTCTTCGGGCCGTGCATCCAGAAGCAGGAGCCGCCGTAGGTGGCCGGCGTGCTCATCATCGGCAGATGGCGCTGGATGGCGTCACGCATCAGCAGGAAGCGCCGCTGCATCACCTGGTGCATCTGATTGATCAGGCTGTCGTGATAGCCGCGCGCGATGAACAGCCCCACCGCACGCTGATTGTTGGTCGGCGGATGGCGCAGCATCAGGCGGCGCAGGGCGCGGGCCTCTCGAATCAGGGTCGGGTGCGCCACCATGTAGCCCAGACGCAGACCGGGGGCGAGGGTCTTGGAGAGGCTGCCGACATAGATGACGCGCTTGTGGCGGTCGAGGCTCTTGAGCGCGGGTGTCGGGTTGTCGGCGTAGTTGCTCTCGCTCTCGTAGTCGTCCTCGATGATCAGGAAGTTGCCGGTCTCGGCCATGTCCAGCAGCTGGCGGCGGCGCTCCAGCGGCAGGGTGATGGTCGTCGGCGACTGGTGGCTGGGCGTGACATATACCAGGCGACAGTCCTTGAGCGATTCCAGCGGCTGCATGCCCTTGTCGTCGATGGGCAGCAGCTGGATGTCATCGGTGAAGGTGCTGGCGATGTTGTACATGTCGACGTAGCCGGGGTTCTCCATCGCGAAGCGCTGGCCCTGCTTGAGCAGCAGCATGCAGCTGATCCACAGCGCCTGCTGCGTGCCCACCGTGATCAGGATTTCCTCCGGGCTTGCCCAGACGCCGCGACGGGGCAGCAACCGCTGGTGGATCTGCTCGATCAGCAGCGGGTCGTCATTGTTGAGATGGTCCACCGACCAGCTGCGAATTGACGGCACGCTCATCGAGTCGCGGCTGCATTCGCGCCAGTGCTGGGTGGGGAAGAATTCCGGGTCCAGCTGGCCATAGAGAAAGGGGTAGTCGTACTGGTGCCAGTCGCCGGGCTTCTCGATGGCGCGCTGCACAGAGGGCTTGAAGGCCAGCCGCTCATCCCAGTCGAGGCTGTCGGCCTCGATGTCATTGAGGCGCACCGGCGTGTCGGCGCGGCCCTTGAGAATCTCGGGATTGATGAAGTAACCGCTGCGCTCGCGGGCGATCAGAAAGCCGTCTTCCAGCAGCTGCTCATAGGCCAGCATCACGGTATTGCGCGCGACATTCAGCTCGCGGGCCAGCTTGCGACTGGAGGGCAGCGCGACATCACGTGGCAGATGGCCTTCGAGAATCGCCTGGGAAATCTGCTCGCGAATCTGGAATTGCAGGCTTTCCTTGCGCGAGGAATCGAGGTGAAACAGCGGGTGGCTCATGCGTGTTCTCTATTGTTTTCGCGAGCGTGTCGTCACGAGGACTTTCCAGCGGAAGTGCCCGTTTTATATGCATTTTCTGTACCTGATTGCCCCGCGGTGCGCCGTCAGTGAGTGGCGCGCGGGGCGCTGCCTGCCCTGAGGTGGCAGCCACCGGTACGGCTTCATTGAGGCAGACCCCCGTCGGGAGAGCAATAGCCAGTCGGGACTGGCCCCATCGATGCCGACGGACTGGTTCTATCGAGGAATGGCGCACGGGGAGAAAGTGATCTGGCAGGTACAACGAAAGCACAGTTCAAGCACGACGCGACTTCACACTCCCTTTCCTGGGGCTGTAGATGAGCAGGTGATGGCAAACGTGAATGACATGAGGCGCTGCAGGATAGTGGTGCAGACGCGAAGTCATTGACGATATGAAGTGCAGTACCCCGCTCGCTATCACGCGCAGCCGTCAGGAGCCCGCAACAACAATAACGACGGGACAGACAAGATGATCGACTCGACACAGACCCTTTCAGACCTCCGCTTGCTGACTCGCACTGGCGTATCTCGCACCAGTGCCTTCAAGTCCACGCTGGCCATCGCGGTGACTGCCGCGAGCCTGAGCATGGCCGCCGGCGCCAATGCCGCGACCTGGAAGATGGCCCTCGGCGATGCGGCCGGCGGCACCCAGTATGAACTGGGCAAGACCTTCGCAAGCCTGGTGGAAGAGAAATCCGGCGGCGACATCAAGGTGGACCTGTTCCCCAACGGCCAGCTGGGCAGCGAGCAGGATACCGTCAACAACGCCAGCATGGGGCTCGTTGACCTGTCCGTGGTGGCGATCAACAACCTGACGCCATTCTCGCCGACCGTCGGCGTGCTGACCCTGCCGTATGTCATTCACGGCCCGGACGATGCCAAGGCGCTGACGCAAGGCAAGATCGGCGATGAGCTGCGCGAGAACACCCTGCGCGATTCCGGTATTCGCATTCTGGGCTGGGCCTATTCCGGCTGTCGTCGTCTGACCAATTCCAAGCAGGCGGTCGCCTCACCGGAAGACCTGGAAGGCATGGTCATTCGCGTGCCCAAGAACGAGATCATGATCTCCTCCTACCAGTCCTGGGGCGTCAACCCCAACCCGCTGGCGTGGTCCGAGACCTTCACTGCCCTGCAACAGGGTGTCGTCGATGGTCAGGACAATCCCTACATCACCATCGATGCCATGAAGTTCTATGAGGTGCAGAACCACGTCACCGACAGCTGTTACGTGTTCTCGATGGAACCGCTGATCATGGGCGAAGGCACCTTCCAGAGCCTCAGCGAAGAGAACCAGCAACTGGTGCTGGCGGCCGGTGAAGAGGCGACGTCGCACAGCTATGACTACCTGCTGGCCACCGAGGATTCCATCAAGAAATCACTGGTGGAAGAGCACGGCATGACCATCACCCAGCCCGCCAATGACGAGCAGGAATGGATCGCCAAGGCCTCCAGCATCTGGCCGGACTTCTATGACAGCATCGGCGGCCGCGACAAGCTGGTCGAGGTGCTCGAGACCCTCGGACGTGATCCGTCCACCGCGCCCTGATGATTCGCTGAACGGCTGAGGCTTTCAAGGCCCGCCCGGATTCCCCTGCCTGCCGGCACCTGTCATGAGCATGCCAAGAGCATGTCGTCGACATGTGATCGCTGGCAGGGGAAGCGTGGCGTCAAGTGGTCATCGCTGGCGATGTCGGGGGATGTGTATCCATGCGGGTATTGTTGAAGTTTCTGGATAATATCGAGAACTATCTCTGCCAGTTCCTGCTGGTGGTGTTCGTCATCATTCTCTTCACGCAGATCATGCTGCGTAACCTTTTCAGCTACTCGATTCCCTGGGGAGACGAGTTGGCGACCTATGCCTTCGTGTGGTTTGCCTATCTGGGCGCTGTCTACGCCACACGCATGTCGGCGCATAACCGCGTGACCTTCCAGTTTCGATTCCTGCCGCGTTGGGTGGAAACCCTCTGCGGTGTGCTGACCGATATCATCTGGATCGCCTTCAATGCGGTGTTCATCTATTACAGCTACGACTTCGTGTTCAACAAGATGAATCTGTTCTGGAAGTCACAGACGCTGGGTGTGCCGATGAAGTACTTCTATCTGATTCTGCCGCTGGCCTTTACCGCCATGACGGTGCGCATCATCCAGACCAATTATCTCAAGTTCGTGCGCAAGGAAGACATCGTGGACCCGGATTCCCAGGCAATGGAGGAATTGAAGCAGGGCGGTGACGGCCAGGCCACTGATCCACAGGCCAGCGACGCACAGGCCAGTGATGGACAGCCCAGTGACAGACAGGAGGGCGGCAAGTCATGATCGATTCCACCATCATCTACATCCTGTTTGGCGTCTTCTTCCTGCTGCTGGTACTGGGCGCACCGATCACCGTCTCGCTGGGTGTCGCGGCGCTGGCGACCTACCTGAGCATCGATGAAAATCCGATGGCGTTCGTGCAGATCGCCTTTACCTCGGTGGGTTCCTTCCCGCTGATGGCCTTGCCGGCCTTCATTCTGGCCGGGGCGCTGATGGAGGCCGCCGGCATCTCGCGACGGCTGGTCGATATCGCCGAGGCCTTCGCCGGGCCGGTGACGGGCGGACTTGCCGCTGCCACGGTATTTGCCTGCATGTTCTTCGGCGCGATTTCCGGTTCGGGTCCGGCCACCACGGCGGCGGTCGGCATGCTGATGATTCCGGCGATGGCCAAGCGCGGCTACGACCGTGGCTATGCCTCGGCGATCACGGCCTCTTCCGGGGGGCTGGGGGTGGTGATTCCGCCGTCGATCCCGATGGTGATCTTCGGGATTTCCGGCATGGGCCTGCAGCCGCCGCCCGAAGCGGTGGCCATGCACGGTGATTTCCAGACACTGTCGATCCCGAAGCTGTTCATCGCCGGCGTCATGCCCGGCGTGGTGATCGCCGGCTTCCTGCTGATGATCAACTACGTGATCTCGAAGAAACGCGGCTATCGCGGGCTGACCAACAGCTGGTCGTGGCCGCACATCCGCGCCACCTTGAAGAAGGGCGTCTGGTCGATGCTGGCGCCCTTCATCATCCTGGGCGGCATCTACAGCGGCCTCTTCACGCCGACCGAATCCGCCATCGTCGCCATCGTCTACACCCTGATCGTCGGCATCTTCCTGCACAAGGAACTCAAGTGGAAGCCGACGCTGCGCACCCTGGAGACCACCACCTGGATCACCGGTCGCGTGCTGCTGATCCTGTTCACGGCGACGGTCTTCGGGCGGTTGCTGGTCGAGCAACGCGTGCCGGCGCATATCGCCGAAGGCATGCTGGCGATGACCGACAACCTCTACCTGATCTGGGCGATGATCATCTTCTTCCTGCTGTTCGTCGGCATGTTCATGGAGACGCTGGCCGCGATCATGATTCTCACCCCGGTGCTGCTGCCGATCATGTACATGCTGGGGATGGACCCGGTGCACGTCGGCATCGTGGTGGTCTGTGCGTTGGCCATCGGCTTCCAGACGCCGCCATTGGGGGAGAACCTCTTCGTGGCCTCGGGAATAGGCGGGGCCTCCATCGAGGAGATTTCCCTGAAGGCATTGCCGTTCGCGGCGGGCTCGGTGGCGGCCATCTTCCTGATCGCCTATGTGCCTGAAATCTCGCTGTGGCTACCCAGGGTGATGGGGTACTGAAGCGCCATCTGAACGCTAGCCCTGCAATGAACGAGGAGAAGGACGATGCCGGCAGTCAAACGAATTCTGTGTTGTGTAGGCCTGCGCGGAGACTGTGAGCGGGTACTGGCGCGCTCGGTGTGGTTGGCGGGAGCGACCGGCGCCGAGTTGCATGTGCTGCATACCGTCAAGTCATTGTCGGATGACGTGATGAACACCCTCAAGGTCAATATTCGCCACAAGCCGACGCTGGAGGGCCTGATGCAGCAGCGGCTCGATCAGGCCAAGGAGAGCCTGGAAAAGATGCTGGAGGACTTCTGGAGCACCCATGACGACGGCGACCCGCGCCCGGTGATCGCCGGACTGAATGTGGTGGAGGGCTATCCGGCCTCGGAGATCATCCGCTACGCCACGCGCCATGACTGCGACATGATCATCATGGCCACCAACAAGCGCGGCTTCGTGGCCTCCTATGCGGGCAAGGTCACCAAGGGGGTGATCAAGCGCGCCAGCATTCCGGTGGTGGTGGTACCGACGCCCTGAGCCTCAGGAGAGAGACGCTTGAGGAAAAGCGGTACTCAGCAAGTTGGCAGATGAAAAACGCTCGCCCCCACAGGACAGTGACTGTCTGCGGGGGCGAGCGTTTTGGTTCATGGCCCATCGTCAGCGTGGCCCATCGTCAGCGTGGCTCAGGTGTCACTCGGGGCTGGACGGGAGCGCCTCATGCGTCATGTGTGCTCAAGGCGCGCGCCTCAGAGCGTGCCTTCCAGCTCAGTGGCGATCTGACGCATCAGCGGCGCCCACTCCAGCAGGGAGTCGATGGAGTGGCGCAGGCGCGGCGCGTGGATCGCCAATGTCGCCTGGATCTGGCCGACCTCATCGAAGACCGGCACCGCGATGGCGACCATGCCCTGGATGAACTCCTCATCATCGGTGCTCAACTGATTGCGCGCCACGGTGTCGAGCGCCTCTTCCAGCGTGGCCCGCGAGGTCAGGGTGCAGGGCGTGTGCGCCTCCAGCGCCAGATTTGCGAGCAGGGCGCGGCGGCGATGCAGCGGCATCAGCGCCAGAAACAGCTTGCCGCTCGCGGTGCAGTGCAGCGGCAGGCGTGAACCGGGCGCCAGCTGGATGCGCACCGGCCAGTTGGTTTCCACGCGGTCGTAATACATCACCTCGTGGCCATCGAGCAGCGTCAGGTTGCAGGTCTCGCCGACTTCCTTCGCCAGCCGTTCCAGCAGGACACGGCGCGGCACCTTGAGGCCTTCATTGGCCAGTGCGCCCAGCGACATGCGCCGAAAGCGCGGGCCGGGCAGCAGGTGACGGCCATCCAGATCACGGCTGATCAGCTGCTGTTCTTCCAGCTGCTTGAGCAGGCGATGGACGGTCGGCTTGGGGATGTCGAAGCGCTTCTCGAGGTCGGCGGCGCTGACGGCGTGCTGGGTGGTGACGATTTCTTCCAGCAGGCCGAGTGCGCGAAAGAGCGTCGAATTGGTGGGCGTGTCTTTGCTCATCTAGTGTCCTCATCCTGCTGTCGGGCGCATGTCACTCGGGGTGACCGGGGCCGACAGGGGCAGGGTGGCAAGGCGTCAGTGCATCGATTCATCACGGCAGCGGACCCCTTGGCGAAGGCTGCCCTGATGAGACGAAGACAGCCCCTCGCGGGGCTGTCGATGAGGCTAGTGTTACAGGTTTACCAGGAACAGGGAAAGGGAAGGCACCAGGCAGATGGCCAGCCAGCAGGCGATCAGCGCGATGAAGTAGGGAATCACGTACTTGACCAGTCTGACGTAGGAAATGCCGGTGATGCTGCTGGCCACGTACAGGTTGAGCCCGAAGGGTGGCGTGACGAAGCCGATGGCGGCACCGACCAGGAAGATGACCGAGAAGTGGATCGGATCGACCCCGGCCTGCTGGGCGATGGGCGCGAGAATCGGCGCCAGGATGATCGTCACCGGCAGGCTTTCCAGAATCATGCCCGCCAGCAGGATGATCAGCATGCAGGTGCCCAGCGTCAGGTAGTAGTTGTCGATGCCGCTGAGCATCTCGCTCAGCGCCTGACCGGCACCCAGCACCGACAGCAGCTGCTGCATGACCACCGAGATGGCGATCAGCGGCGCCAGCATGCCGGCGATCTGGCCTGAGCGCAGCATGATGGTCGGCAGCTTCCTGAGGCTGATCTCGCGGGTGATCAACAGCCCCGCGATCATGGTGAAGCCCACGGTGATGGCGGCGGCTTCGGTCGGCGAGAACTTGCCCGAGTAGATGCCGTAGACCACCACGCCGATGGTCGCGAAGCCCAGATAGGCCTTGCGCGCCAGCCTGGCACTGACCCCGGCCTTGAAGGGCTGCAACTGGCCCCAGCCATTCTTGCGCGCCACCAGATAGCAGGCGCCCATCATCGCGACCACCATCAGGGCGCCCGGCACCATGCCGGCGATGAACAGGTCACTGATCGACAGGTTCATCATGAAGCCGTAGACGATGAAGATGATGCTGGGCGGAATGATGATGCCCACGGTGCCGCCGGAGGCCGCCGTGGCGGCGGCGAAGCGTTCGTCATAGCCGTTCTTGACCATCTCGGGCTGCATGATCGAACCGATGGTGGCGGTGGTGCCGGCGTTGGAGCCGGAAATCGCCGCGAACAGCCCACAGGCGCCGAGGGTCGACATGCCCATCCCGCCGCGCATCCAGCTCAGCGTCGAGTAGGCGAAGTCGGAGAGTCGCTTGGCGATGCCCGCCGCGTTGATCAGGTCCCCCGTGAGGATGAACAGTGGCAACGCCAGCAGGCCGAAGAAGCTCAGCCCCTGGAAGAGGGTGACGCCGACATTGGCCAGCGTGAAGTCGATCACCAGACTGGTGCCGACCACCCACAGGCCGATGACGAGGAAGATGGGCACGCCGAGCAGGAAGAAGGCGGTCACGCCCGCCGTGATCAGGGAGATCCAGATACCGTCTGTCATGCTGACCTCCTCAGTCCATGATGGACGGTTGCAGGTTGAAGGAATCGCCGCGGCGATAGCGCGCCCAGTCGGCGTAGAGGTTCTGCAGTACGCGATAGATGATCATCACCCACGCCAGCGGCGTGGCGAGGTAGAACCACCACTGCATGACATTGTCGGTGCCCGGCACGATGGCGTAGTTGTCATAGGCCAGCGTCACCTGGGTGGTGGTGAAGTAGATCACCATCAGCCCGAAGCCGATCCACAGCACGGCATCGAGGATCAGGCAGGCGAACTGGCCGCCGCGCGGCAGCTTCATGCGTATCTCGTTGAGGCTCAGGTGGGTGCGCTTCTTGACGTTGAGCGAGGCGCCGAACCAGGTCAGCCACAGAAACAGCAGCACGGGAATGCTGGTGCTCCAGGGGGCCTGCAGGCCGAAGAAGAAGCGCCGGATGACTTCGACGAAGATGATGCCGGCCATGCCGGAATAGGCGATCAGGATGACGACCTGTTCCAGATGGGCGTCCAGCCACAGGAAGGGACGCGCCCAGGGCGCGGCCTTCTTGAGGGCAGGTTTCTTGGTCGGTTGGCTGAAGATGGTGGTATCGCCCATTACCCCCTCCACCAGCGCTGCGGCTTGACGTTGACGGCGGCGACATCACGCGGAATCTCGCGCGCGACATCATGGATTTCCTGATAGATATCGAGACCGCCGGACCACTTGTTGAGGCGTTCACGCCACTGCTCCCACGGCTCGGGATTGAATTCCGGCGAGCACATCTGCTCGGCGCGTGAGCGTTCGGCGTCCGACAGCGGCGCCACGCGCACGTTGTTCTCGGCGAAGACGGTGCCGGCGGCGGGGTGCTCGGTGGCTCCGACGATCTCGAAGCGCCCGGCCTCGTTCATGCCCTGGGTGAAGATCTGCGCGCAGTAGGCGGACTCCATCACCTGGTCCTGCAGCTCGGAACCGAGGCTGTCGAACTTGGGCAGGCTCATGCCGGTGTGCTCGGTGCCGGCGAAGAAGCGCAGGTCGACCGCCTGCGACACCACCGGTGCCATGCCGGCGTAGGCCACGGCGCTCATCCAGGTCTCGGCGCCATCCAGCAGGCCCTGACGCAGGCCATCGAGGGTCTCTTCCCAGGCGACCGGCACCGGGTTCAGGCCCAGCTGCTCCATCGCGATGCGGCCCATCTGGGTGCCGGTGACGCGATTCTTGGTGCCCTTGAGGTCATCGATGCTGGTGATCAGCGGTTTGTCCTGCCACTTGAGGCCGAGCATGATGCCGCGCAGGTCACAGTGGGTGAACAGGAACTGCAGGTTGTGGCGCTGGCGCAGCGGTTCACGCAGCAGCTGCTCACTCTTCTTGTGATAGAAGAAGTGGAACATCGAGGCGACGGTGGGGAACAGGTAGGCGAAATCCAGCACGTTCAGATACGGCGCGCTGCCCGAGGAATTCTGGGTGGAGGCCGAGTAGATATCGACGATGCCCTGCTGGGTCTTGCCGACGCAGTCCAGCTGGTTGCAGACCTCGTTGCTGCCCATGAACTCGACGCGGATGGCGCCGTTGGTGCGCTCTTCCAGGTCGCGCGCGAAGAACAGCTGACCGGATTTCTGGATATCGAGATTGCGCTCATTGAAGCCCGAGGCACCGAAGCGCAGCTGGAACTTGGGCGCTGTCTTGTAGCGTTTCTGCTGCTCCTGGTCGGCGGCGCGCGCCAGCGTGGACGCGGTGAGACCTGCGCCGAGGCCGGTGGCGGCCAGCAGGGTCGAGGTCAGACCGAAGCGACCCGAGATGTCGAGGAAGTCACGGCGTGACAGCTTGCTGAGTGGCGATGGCATGGTAGTGCTCCCGGTATTGTGTTTGCTTTTGTGGTGGGATGCAGGCCTGGCGGCCGGGAAGTGATGTCGTATCACTCGCCCTGTGTTGGCGTTGTTATGGGTCTTGCGGTGCGGGGCTTGCTTCCGCTGCTTGTCTGGCAAGCCGTTCGTTGATCACTTCTTTAGCCAAGTGCTTGTTTATCCGTCCTTATTTGTTGTCCTGATTTGCCCGTCTTTATTTGTCAGGCGTTTTCGCAGTGCCTGTTCAGAGAGTGTCTCTTCAGAGCGTGTCGGGGCGCTTGTCAGACATATCCGCTATTTCTTCAAAGCCACTCCAAAGTCTCTTCAAATTCTCTTCAGAGTCTTCTCAAGCACGTCTTCAGAGCCCATGAGCCCTGCTTCTGGCCTCTCTGGTGACTGCCATTGATGGCGGTCTGTGTCGTTCTCGCTAGTTCGTCTTACATAGTTGGTCGTATAACGAGACGAAAAGTACCGTTACCGGCGTTTCAAATCTCAATGTAGGGCACTTTTTCAGCTTTGGCAAAGATATTGAGACAATACGTTTCGTATTTGACGAATCCCAATTTTGATACCATGATTATGAGACAATATGTCTCGATATGGTATATAAAATAATGAAAACAACACGTTACGCCAATGCCGACGCATCAGCCGCCTATGACTACATCGTGATCGGAGCGGGTTCAGCCGGTTGCGTGCTAGCCAATCGTCTAACCGAAGACCCCTCCATCAAGGTCTTGCTGCTGGAGGCCGGCGGCTCGGACTGGAATCCGTGGATTCATGTGCCGGTGGGCTACTTCAAGACGATGCATAACCCGGCCACCGACTGGTGCTATCTCACCGACCCTGACAAGGGCATCAATGGTCGTCGGCTGCAGTGGCCGCGGGGCAAGGTGCTGGGCGGTTCCAGCTCGCTCAATGGGCTGCTGTATATCCGTGGCCAGCACGAGGATTACGATGACTGGGCGGCCGCGGGCAATCAGGGCTGGGACTACGCGTCAGTGCTGCCGTACTTCCGCAAGTCGGAGTGTCAGGCGCGCGGCGCCAACCAATGGCACGGCACCGATGGGCCGCTGCATGTCTCTGACCTGCGCCTCAAGCGCGAGATCGCCGAGCGCTTCATCGAGGCGGCGGTGGAGGCGGGGATTCCGCTCAACCAGGACGTCAATGGCGAGCGCCAGGAAGGGGTCGGCTATTTCCAGCAGACCACCTACAAGGGCCTGCGCTGCAGCACGGCCAGGGCTTTCCTGCGCCCGGCGCTCACGCGCAGCAATCTGACGCTGGTCAAGCATGCGCACTGTCGCCGCGTGTTGCTGGAAGGCAAGCGTGCGGTGGGAGTGGAATACGAGGTGAAGGGCACGATCCACACGGCGCGCGCCGAGCGCGAGGTGCTGCTGTCCAGCGGCGCCATCGGCAGCCCGCAGATTCTGCAGTGCTCCGGTATCGGTGAGCCCGAGCATCTGGCCAGTGTCGGCGTCGAATGCCTGCACGCGCTGCCGGGGGTCGGGGAAAACCTGCAGGACCATCTGCAGGTACGGCTGGTGTTCAAGACCCAGTGCCGCACCCTCAATGACGAGGTACGTCATCCGCTCAAGAAGCTGGCGGTCGGCACCCAGTACCTCTTCACGCGTACCGGCCCGCTGACGCTGGCAGCCAGTCAGGTGTGCGCCTTTACCCAGTCGCGCGAGGGGCTGACGCGCCCCGATATCCAGTTCCACATGCAGCCGTTGAGTGCCGACAAGCCCGCCGATGGCGTGCATCCGTTCTCGGCGTTCACGTCCTCGGTGTGTCAGCTGCGCCCGCACAGTCGCGGCCAGGTGCGCATCACCAGCGCCGACGCCAGCATCTATCCTTCCATCCAGCCCAACTATCTGAGCGCCGAGGAAGACCGCCGCGTGGTGGTCGATGCCATCAAGGTAGCGCGGCGCATCGCCCAGGCAGCGCCGCTGGCCTCGGTGATCAGCGAGGAGTACGTGCCGGGCGCGCACTACCAGAGCGATGAGGAGTTGCTGGAAGCCGCGCGTCAGTTCAGCCAGACCATCTATCACCCGGCGGGCACCTGCAAGATGGGTCACGATGCGCTGGCGGTGGTGGATGACGAGCTGCGTGTCCATGGCCTGCACGGCTTGCGCGTGGTGGATGCCTCGATCATGCCGGTGATCGTGTCCGGCAATACCAATGCGCCGACCATCATGATCGCCGAGAAGGCCGCCGACATGATCAAGGCCGCCCAGGTGAACATGGCCCAGGCCAGCTAGCAGGCTTTCGTGCCTGAACGACACATCGCGGCGGGGCAGCTTGCCCGTCACCGCTTGCTGGTCTTCAAGAGGAATCCGCGTGGCCACTGACAACAGTTCATCACTGCACGACACACCCACCCCGCCCACCAGCCTGTGGCGGACCCTGGAAGGGCGCGTGCGCACCATCATGCCGGGCCTGTTGATCTGCATCATCATCGCGCTGGCGACCACCTTCATCGCTGATCATTACGGCGGCCCGACGCTGCTCTATGCGCTGCTGTTCGGGATGTCGCTGCATTTTCTCTCCGAGGAGGGGCCGTGCAAGGCGGGCATCGAGTTCGCCTCCAAGACGGTACTGCGCCTCGGCGTGGCCCTGCTGGGCGTGCGCATCACGCTGGAGCAGGTCGCGAGTCTCGGCCTCGGCCCGGTGATCACGGTGGTGCTCGGGGTGGTGGCGACCATCCTGTTCGGCGCGCTGCTGGCCCGCGTGATGGGGCTGGACCGAGACATGGGGCTATTGACCGGTGGCTCGGTGGCCATCTGCGGTGCCTCGGCGGCACTGGCGCTGTCGGCGGTGATGCCGCGCAACGCCACCAGCGAGCGTCACACCATCATGACCGTGGTCGGGGTGACGACCCTCTCGACCGTGGCGATGATCACCTATCCGCTGATCGTCAGGTTGCTGGGGCTGGATGATGCCGAGGCCGGCATCTTCCTCGGCGGCACCATCCATGACGTGGCTCAGGTGGTGGGCGCGGGCTATATCATTTCCGAGCACACCGGGGACGTCTCGACCTTCGTCAAGTTGCTGCGGGTGGCGATGCTGGTGCCGGCGGTGATGGTCTTCATGCTGCTGTTCCGCAGTGCGCGCCAGGCCAATGGCGATGAGGGCGGCAAGGTGCCGATGTTCCCCACCTTCCTGATCGCCTTCGTGGCACTGGTGTTGATCAACAGCCTCGGCTGGGTGCCGAGCGTCGCCGTGGAAGGCTTCACTGATCTATCGCGCTGGTGTCTGGTGGCGGCGATTGCCGCGCTGGGCGTCAAGACGTCGTTCCAGAAGCTGGCGGTGGTGGGCTGGAAGCCGGTGATCCTGATGGTGGTGGAAACCCTCTTCCTGCTGGTGCTGGTGACGCTGTGCATCAAGTTCGGGCTGGCCAGCATCTGAGCGACGCTTGGGTGTGCTCAAGCGCGAAGGGCCCCGCCGTGACTGGCGGGGCCCTTCAGGTTGGGGCAGGGGGGGGGCGTTCAGTTCGTTCAGTTCGTTCAGATCAGGCGGGCTCATACAGCCAGCCAATCAGGGCGATAAGGTGGCTCAATTGCTTCCTGGCCCACGAGTCGTATGATCTGCGCTTATCGGTACGCGCCTGACGGTTGACCGTCACGTGGCGCGCCGTATCCCCATTTCTCTGGAGTCCGATCATGTCTGAATCCCTCGTGCTGGCCTGTCCGCAATGTCTCGCTCTCAATCGTGTGGCCACCGCGCGTCTGGATGACAACCCCAGCTGCGGCAAGTGCAGCGCCGCCGTACTGCCCAAGGAGCCGCTGGAACTGACCAGCGACAACTTCGAGGCTCTGGTGGTGCGCAGTGAAATGCCGGTGGTCATCGACTTCTGGGCCAGCTGGTGTGGCCCGTGCAAGATGATGGGGCCGATCTTCAATGAAGTCGCGGCGCAGATGGGCACCCGTGTACGTTTCGCCAAGATCGACACCGAAGCCCAGCAGGCGCTGGCCGGTCGTTTCGGCATCCGCAGCATACCGACGCTGCTGGTGATGAAGCAGGGCAAGGAGCTGGCGCGCGAATCAGGCGTGATGCAGGCCGGTCAGCTCAAGCAGTGGCTGGCACCGCACGCGGTGTGACCACGGCCCGCGCGAGACAAGTCCGCAGTTGAGCGTTCAGGGAAACCCGGACGCAGCTCAAGAACTGACAACGCCTGACGTGCAATCGCGTCAGGCGTTGTCGTCTCAGTCGGCCTTGTCGTCTCGGTCGGCGTTGTCGTATCAGTCGACGTAAACCATCTTGCGCGTCATGCCGCCATCGACGACATGATTCTGGCCGGTGATGAAGCCGGCCTTGTCCGAGATCAGGAAGGCCACCAGCGCGGCGATGTCATCGACATGGCCGACGCGCCCGACGGGATGCTGGGCATGGTCCTCGTCACTCAACGATTCAGCCTCGCCGCTTTTCTGCAGGGCGCTGACGTCGATCCAGCCCGGGCTGATGGCATTGACGCGAATCTCCGGCCCCAGGCTCATCGCCATGGCGTGGGTGAGGGCGACGATGCCGCCCTTGCTGGCGGCGTAGGCTTCGCTGTGCGGCTCGGACTGCAGCGCGCGGCTGGAGGCCAGATTGACGATACTGCCGCCAGTCTCGCGCAGATGACGCGCCGCATACTTGGCGGTCAGGAAGCTGCTGGTCAGGCTGGTGTCGAGTACCTGATGCCAGCGCTCGAGTGATAGCTCCTCAAGCTTGCCCTGGAAGGGGTCGGCGATCGCGGCATTGTTGATCACCGCGTCCAGCCGCCCGAAGGCCTCGCAGGTAGCCGCGATGCTGGCGGCCACGGATTTCTCGTCACGCACATCCAGCGTGAAGACGCGCAGGCGCTCGCCGATGTCCTCTGCGGGCTGCTCACCAGGCGGCGCTCCCGAGCATTCTGCAGGATCCCCCGACGGCGCTGCAGGTTCTTCTGCGAGCCCGCTCGCCTGTCGCTTCTTCATCTCTCGATATTGCTGGCCTGCCTCGGCATCGATATCCGCCACGGCCACGCGCCAGCCGTGGGCGAGCAGGTAGTCGCTGATGCCGCGGCCGATGCCTTGAGCACCGCCGGTGATATAGGCCACCTTGGCTGTCTTCATGTGATTCTCCTGATGAGGTGCCGGCAGGGCGATATGACGAAGCGCTTCACACATGCTTCGTCGATGGCGCGGTGTGCCCCTGCGGGCAATGATATAGGTGCGGCGGGCGCGCGAGACAAGGGCGGTACCCGCAGACACCGCGCGGCGACCATGCCTCAGCATGACAGGCCTCAGAGTCGTGATGGGGTTGGCGGGTGGCGCGGCGCCTCACGGCCTGCGTTGAGGGCTGATCCTGATGGCTGATTCTATTGGTCAGGGAGTTATCGCCTCGCGTGGCAGCTGTCAGACTGTGCATGAGTCCACGTCAGGCGTCAGGTGCGTCTGGGTGACCACGAGATATCGCCATTCGATGCGAGGGGCGAGGAACTCGACTGCCGGGCCGTTGCCCGAGTCCCCTCAAGCCGCAAGCGAGTGAATGAGCGAGCGGGTAGCTCCCGATGAAGTATCAGTCGCGCGAGGAATGAAGATGAACAAGGGGATGCAACACTGGCTGGCGATGGTGGCCGTGGCGGTGATGCTGATGGCCACTACGGGATGCGATGGCGTCAATGGCCCGCGCCCTACCAGCGTGGCGACGCTGCTGGAACACTCCGAGGCCTGGCAGGGCGAGCAGGTGGCCGTGCAGGGCAGGGTGCGCAGCGAAGACGTGCCCAACCGCTATTGGCTGGAAGGCGAAGGACAGCAGCGCCTGGAACTGCTGCCACCGGAGCGCATCGGTGCCTATATCGGGCGCGAGGTCCAGGTGAGTGGCCGCTTTGAATTCGAGGTCGGCGGTCAGCGCCGCATACGCCTGTCCAAGGTCACGCCGCTCGACAAGACATCGCCTGAGGAGTGAGTGAGCACTTGCTGGGGTGGTGGGCTGGAGCGGGCTTGAGAGGACTGGAGCGTATTGGCGCGGGCCAGGGCTAGCCAAAGCGGACTGAACAAGGCGCCTCGGCAAGCCGGAAATGGCGGGCTGGAAACGATAGTCCGAAAACGACAGTCCGCAAACGACGATGCCCCGTCGCGCACAGAGCGCAGGCGGGGCATCGTCGTGTCAGGCGAGCGGATCGATCAGGCTTTCTTGACGAAGATCGACTTGAGCTTCATCGGGCCGACGCCATCGATCTTGCAGTCGATGTCGTGATCGCCATCCACCAGGCGGATGTTCTTGACCTTGGTGCCGACCTTGACGACGGAGGAGGTGCCCTTGATCTTCAGGTCCTTGATGACGGTGACGGTGTCGCCATCGACCAGCTCGTTGCCGTTGGCATCGCGGAATACCGGGCCGGCTTCCTCGACGGCGGCTTCCTTGGACCACTCATGGGCACATTCAGGGCAGACGTACTGCATGCCGTCGTCGTAGGTGAATTCGGAATTGCAGGCCGGGCAGTTCGGGAGGGCGCTCATCACGGTGTCCTGAAAGCTGTCTCGCGCTTCACCCGCTAAGAAGTCGGGCGAAGATTCAGGCCGAGACATGGTGTTGGAAGGCGCGCATCGGGCTCAAGCGGTGCGCGAACGGCGGCAAGCCTACACCGATTCCATGACAGCGACCATCCAGTGCGGCCCTTGGTCGCAATCAGCGCGCGCCATTGCGGCCTCGCTTGGCAGCGTCTCAAACTACTGGTCTTGAGCCACCCACCCTCAACAACTCGCCATCAGCGCCTGACCGACGCGTGAGCCATTCGGCCGCCCAAGCGTGCGGCTGATCCAGTCGCCGGTGCGCGCCAGCGCCATCAGATCCACCCCCGTCTCGATGCCCATGCCCTCAAGCAGATAGAGCACGTCTTCACTGGCGACATTGCCCGAGGCGCCCTTGGCGTAGGGGCAGCCGCCCAGACCCGCCACCGAACTGTCGATCACCGCGATGCCTTCTTCCAGCACGGCGTAGAGGTTGGCGAGTGCCTGGCCGTAGGTGTCGTGGAAGTGGGCGGCGAGCTGCGCGATCGGCACCTCGCGACTGACCTGCTCCAGCATGTGCTTGGCCTTGAGCGGCGTACCGACGCCGATGGTGTCGCCCAGCGACACCTCGTAGCAGCCCATGGCCTTGAGCTCGCGAGCGACGGCGGCCACCTCGGCGGGGGCTATCTCGCCTTCATAGGGGCAGCCGAGCACGCAGGACACATAGCCGCGCACATGTACACCGGCCTTGAGGGCGTGTTCCACCACTGGCGCAAAGCGCTCAAGCGATTCGGCGATCGAGCAGTTGATGTTGCGCTGCGAGAAGGACTCGCTGGCCGAGCCGAATACGGCCACTTCGCGCACACCACACTCAAGCGCCGCCTCAAGCCCCTTCATGTTGGGCGTGAGAGCGGAGTAAGTGGTCGCTGACTTTGAGGTTGTTGACTTGGTAGTTGGTGACTTGGCGGAGCTGTCGCGCAGCGCCAGCATGATCTCGCGGTGATCGGCCATCTGCGGCACCCATCTGGGCGAGACGAAGCTGGCAGCCTCGACATGCGCAAGTCCGCTGTCGCTCAGACGCCGGATCAACTCAAGCTTGGTGGCAGTCGCGACGGGCACCGACTCGTTCTGCAGTCCGTCGCGTGCGCCGACCTCGACGATGCGTACCTTGCGGGGAAAGTGCATGCTGACTACTCCTTGTCCGACTCGACCTGCGCGGCCGTGAATTCGAGCAGCACATCGCCCTGGACCACGCTGTCACCGGCCGAGAAGTGGAACTGGGCGACCTCACCATCGGCAGGGGCATTGAGGGTGTGCTCCATCTTCATCGCCTCCATCACCATCAGGGGCGTGCCCTGCGGGACATGGCTGCCCGGCGCGACCAGCTGCGCGACCACGGTGCCATTCATCGGCGCATTCAGGGTCGCCTGGGTCTCGTGGCGCGCGTGGTCCACGGCATCGGCACGTCGCCACAGCAGGCGTGACTCCCCCTGTGGAGTGCTGCCGGACTGGCTGTGCTGCGCTGACGACAGCACCAGCACTTCACCGCCGCGGGCCGGCGCGTGACTAGCCTGGAAGCGGCGACGATAGCCATCCAGCGTCACGGCAATGGCGTTGCCTTCAAGGTGGGTGAGTCGGCCGAGATGCTTCGTAGTCTGTCTTTCTTCGCCGCAGTGAGCGGTCACTTCAATCTGCCAGTCGCCGTGCGAATCGCTCACCAATGACGTACCTGAGGTGTGCGTATTCGCCAGGGAGGCATGCGTTACAGGGCGGCGCGCGATGATATGCGCCACCTTGTCGCTGCGCTCATCGGCATCGGCGTCAGCGGGCAGACACAGCGCCAGGCGCACCTGGTGTGGCAGGCCATTGCGCCAGCCATCGCGGCGCTCCCATGGGCCGGCGCAGGGCTGGCGCGAATGTGATGTGGAGCGCGAAGGTGATGCGTGGCTGGCTTGCTCATTCAGGCGCGAGAGCGCCAGCAGGGCACTGGCCGCCAGGCTGTCGTGCTCCAGCGTCGCGCTGGGGAACAGGCTGTCGTGATGGCGTTCGATGAAGCGGGTATCCAGCTCTGCGGCGCGGAAGTCAGCATGGCCCGCCAGGCGGGACAGGAAGGCGCGGTTGGTGGTGACGCCGCGCACTTCCAGCGCTGCCAGCGCGCGCAGCAGCGTCTCGAGGGCCTGTTCACGAGTCGGGCCGTAGCTGATCAGCTTGGCCAGCATCGGGTCGTAATGCATCGAGACTTCATCGCCCTCGGCGACGCCGCTGTCCAGGCGTACCTGCCGGGCGCTCAGCCCGCCCCCTGCCAGGTCCAGCCGGAAGCGTTCCAGTACACCGGTGGCGGGCAGGAAGTCGTTGTCCGGGTCTTCGGCGTAGAGACGTGCCTCGAAGCTGTGACCGGTCAATGTCAGTTCATCCTGCTGACGCGGCAGGCGTTCACCCCGCGCGATGCGCAGTTGCCATTCGACGAGGTCTTCGCCGGTGATCATCTCGGTCACCGGGTGCTCGACCTGCAGGCGGGTATTCATCTCCATGAAGTAGAAGGCACCGTGGCTTTCGCTGCCCGGTTGCGGCGCGTCGAGCAGAAACTCGATGGTACCGGCACCGACATAACCGATCTCGCGCGCTGCCCGCACGGCGGCCTCGCCCATCTCACGGCGCAGCGACGGCGTCAGCCCCGGCGCGGGCGCCTCTTCCAGCACCTTCTGGTGGCGACGCTGGACACTGCAATCGCGCTCGAACAGATAGACACCGCTGCCGTAGCTGTCGCAGAACACCTGGACTTCGACGTGGCGCGGCTGGGTCAGGTATTTCTCGATCAGCATGCGTTCATCGCCGAAGGCGGCGCGGGATTCACGACGACAGCTGGCCAGCGCCGCCGCAAATTCCCGTGCGCTCTCGACCACGCGCATGCCCTTGCCACCACCGCCGGCGCAGGCCTTGATCAGCACCGGATAGCCCATGCGATCCGCTTCGGCCTGCAACAGCTCATCCTGCTGATCATCGCCGTGGTAGCCGGGCACCAGCGGTACATTGGCCGCCTGCATGCGCATCTTGGCGGCCGACTTGTCGCCCATGTCGGCGATCGCGCTCTGGGGCGGGCCGACGAAGATGATGCCGGCCTCGGCCAGCGCGCTGACGAAGGCGGCGTTCTCGGACAGGAAGCCATAGCCGGGATGCACGGCATCGGCACCGCTTTTGCGTGCTGCAGCGATCACCTTTTTGATATCCAGATAGCTTTCGCGGGCGCTGGCGGGGCCGAGACGCACGGCCTCGTCGGCCTCGCGCACATGCAGGGCATCGGCGTCGGCATCGGAGTAGACCGCCACTGTCTGGATGCCCATCGCGCGAGCGGTGCGCATCACGCGTACGGCGATCTCACCCCGGTTGGCGACCAGCAGCTTGCGGATCTCGCCGCAACCGGCGGGGAGGGTCTGGTCTGTCTCGCGGTTGGCGTTCATGGCAAGCGTCCTGTGGCGAAGGTGGCAAGGGAAATCAGGAGTAGGAAAGTTCGGAAGAGGCAAGTCCGGAAGAGACAAGTCCGGATAAAGACAGTCCGGCAGTCTCATGGCCGAGGTGGATGTCTGAGATTGCTGGCCCAGATTGATGACCGAGAGTGATGACCAGTGCCGAGAGCGTCGACATGCCGTCAGCGGCTTCAGGCCTCTGGTGTTCACGAAGATTTCGACGTCTCGGTTGTTTGGTTCTCGGTCGGCACCCAGGGCGCCGGCGTGCCGGCGAAGAAGGCGGCCAGACCGGCCTGACCCTGCTCGCTGACGCGCAGCTGGCTGATCACCTCGCAGCAGCGTTCACGGGTCGCGGCGCTGGCAGGTGCCTGAGCCACTTCGCTGAGCAGGGCCTTGGTGGCGCGACTGGCGGCAGGCGAGGTGGCCAGCAGGGTCTGCACCATCTCCGTGACGCGCGCCTCCAGCAGCTCATCGGGGCAGGTCTCGTGGACCAGGCCGATGCGCTGCGCGGTGGCGCTGTCGATCACCTCGGCGCTGAGGGCATAACGGCGCATCTGGCGTGAGCCGATGGCGCGCTGCACGTAGGGACTGATGGCAGCCGGTGCCAGGCCGATGCGCACTTCGGAAAGACAGAAGCGCGCCCGCTCGGCGGCAATCACGATGTCGCAGCAGGCCGCCAGACCGACGGCACCGCCGAAGGTGGCGCCCTGGACACGACACACGCTGGGGCAGGGCAGCTCATCGAGCAGCTGCATCAGTCGCGCAAGCTCGCGTGAGTCGGCGAGGTTATCCTCCAGCGAATACTCGACCATGCGCTGCATCCACTTGAGATCGGCGCCGGCAGAGAAGCTCTTGCCCTCGGAGGCCAGTACCACCACACGCACTTCATCGCGACTCGCCCTGGCGTGCAGGCTCTCCAGATGCTGATTCAGCTCCGCAATCAGCAGATCATCGAAGGCGTTGTGCACCTCGGGGCGCAGCAGGGTGAGGCGGGCGACGCCGTGTTGATCTATCTCGAGTCGACTCGATTGGCGTGCTTCTGTCATCGTGCTTTCTTCCATTCTGTTAGCTTCAAGATGACTATCGCTATTCAGTGCAAGCCACAAGAATTGTTGTGGCGCTTGACGGGTTACATGCGCAGCACACCGAAGCGACTGTCCTCGATCTCGGCATTCATGGCCGCGGCCAGTGACAGACCGAGGATGTCGCGGGTCTGCAGCGGGTCGATCACACCGTCATCCCACAGGCGCGCACTGGCGTAGGTCGGGTGGCCCTGACGCTCGTACTGCTCGCGTACCGGCGCCTTGAAGGCCTCTTCTTCCTCGGCGGGCCACTCGCGCCCCTCACGGGCATGCTGGTCGCGCTTGACCTGTGCCAGCACGTTGGCGGCCTGCTCGCCGCCCATCACCGAGATGCGTGAGTTGGGCCACATGAACAGCAGGTTGGGGTCATAGGCGCGCCCGCACATGCCGTAGTTGCCCGCGCCGAAACTGCCACCGATCAGCACCGTGAACTTGGGTACCTTGGCGCAGGCCACCGCCGCCACCAGCTTGGCGCCGTGCTTGGCGATGCCTTCGTGCTCGTAGCGCGAGCCGACCATGAAGCCGGTGATGTTCTGCAGAAAGATCAGTGGAATCCGGCGCTGGGTGCACAGCTCGATGAAGTGCGCGCCCTTGAGGGCGCTTTCCGAGAACAGCACGCCATTGTTGGCGAGAATGCCGACCGGATGGCCATGCAGATGCGCGAAGCCGGTGACCAGCGTCTCGCCGTACTCGCGCTTGAACTCGTCGAAGTCCGAGTCATCCACCAGTCGGCCGATCACCTCGCGCACGTCGTAGGGTTTCTTGAGGTCGGTGCCGACGATGCCGTAGAGCTCCTGCGGGTCCAGGCGTGGCGGACGCGATTCGCGCAGCGCGAGCTGGCCCTTGCGTTGCCAGTTGAGGCGCGACACGGCGCGGCGAGCCAGCTGCAGGGCATGGGCGTCGTTGTCGGCCAGATGGTCGGCCACGCCGCTGATCTTGCAGTGCACCTCGGCGCCGCCCAGCGCCTCGGCGCTGATGTCCTCACCGGTGGCGGCCTTCACCAGCGGCGGCCCCGCCAGGAAGATGGTGCCTTGCTCGCGCACGATGATGGATTCGTCCGCCATCGCCGGCACATAGGCGCCGCCTGCGGTGCATGATCCCATCACCACGGCGATCTGCGGGATACCCTCGGCAGACAGCGTGGCCTGGTTGTAGAAGATGCGGCCGAAGTGGTCGCGGTCCGGGAAGACCTCGTCCTGGTGGGGCAGATGCGCGCCACCGGAATCGACCAGATAGAGACAGGGCAGGCGATGCTTGCGGGCGATTTCCTGAGCGCGCAGATGCTTCTTGGCCGTCATCGGGAAGTAGGTGCCGCCCTTGACGGTGGCGTCGTTGGCGACGATGACGCACTCCACGCCGCTGACGCGGCCGATGCCGGTGACCAGGCCCGCGCCGGGGACGGGGCTGTCGTAGACGTCGTGGGCCGCCAGCGCGGAGAGTTCGAGGAAGGGCGAGCCTTCATCGATCAGGTGGTCGATGCGTTCGCGCACGAACAGCTTGCCGCGCGACTCGTGACGTTCACGCGCCTTGTCACCGCCACCGGCCGCAACGGTCTCCAGCAGCTGGTGCAGGCGATCGACCTCGGCCTGCATCGCCGCTTCATTGGCGCGGAACTGGTCACTGCGCGGATTGATCAGGGAGGTCAGTATGGCCATCGAGCAAGCTCCAGCGGCGAAGGGTTGCGAAAAAGAGTAGGGGATGACGAGAGGTATCAGGCGCTCTCGTTGAACAGTTCACGCCCGATCAGCATGCGGCGAATCTCGCTGGTGCCGGCGCCGATCTCGTAAAGCTTGGCATCACGCAGCAGGCGTCCGGTGGCGTACTCGTTGATGTAGCCGTTGCCGCCGAGCAGCTGGATGGCATCCAGCGCCATCTGGGTGGCCTTCTCGGCGCAGTAGAGAATGACGCCCGCGGCGTCCTTGCGTGAGGTCTGGCCGCGATCACAGGCGTTGGCGACCGCATATAGATAGGCGCGACAGGCATTGAGCGTGGTGTACATGTCGGCGACCTTGCCCTGCACCAGCTGGAATTCACCGATGGCCTGGCCGAACTGGCGACGCTCATGCAGGTAGGGCACCACGATGTCCATGCAGGCCTGCATGATGCCGATGGGGCCGGCGGCCAGTACGGTGCGCTCGAAATCGAGCCCGCGCATCAACACCTTGACGCCACGATTGACCTCACCCAGCACGTTCTCCACCGGTACCTGGCAATCCTGGAAGACCAGTTCGCAGGTGTTGGAGCCGCGCATGCCGAGCTTGTCGAGCTTCTGGGCGGTGGAGAAACCGGGGAAGTCACGCTCGATGATGAAGGCGGTGATGCCCTTTGAGCCGGCGTCCGGGTCGGTCTTCGCGTACACCACCAGGGTGTGGGCATCCGGGCCGTTGGTGATCCACATCTTGTTGCCGTTGAGCACGTAGTGATCGCCGCGCAGCTCGGCCTTGAGCTGCATCGAGACCACATCAGAGCCGGCGCCGGGTTCGGACATCGCCAGCGCGCCGACATGCTCGCCGCTCATCAGTTTCGGCAGATAACGTGCCTTCTGCTCGGCAGTGCCGTTGAGCTTGATCTGGTTCACGCACAGGTTGGAATGCGCACCGTAGGAGAGCGCCACCGAGGCGCTGGCGCGCGAGATCTCTTCCATCGCGATGCAGTGCGCCAGATAGCCCATACCGCTGCCGCCGTCCTCGTCGGGCACGGTGATGCCGAGCAGCCCCATGTCGCCGAATTTCTGCCACAGGTCATCGGGGAAGGCATTGCTGGCATCGATCTCGGCGGCGCGCGGGGCGATCTCGTCGCGGGCAAAGGCGTTGACCTGCTCACGCAGCAGGGTGTGTGTCTCGTCGAGTCCGAAATCCAGCGGTGAATAGAGGCTGTGCATGATCTGGCATCCTGTAGATCGGTGAAGCGCGATGAGCAAGGCCCGCCAGGGGCTGTGATGACCTGATGGCGAACGGTCTGTCGCGACCGGCTTATCAAGTCCGCCCGTCATGGGCCGCCTTGGCGTGTGATGGAAATTACTCTAGGTCAAAGTTGACGTTAACGTAAAGGTCATTATGCGGCGCTTTGACCAAGGTCGCAGGGCTTGCGGCAGAAGGTCAGCAGGGAGACTCGGGAAGAGGAGTGTCAGGTAGAGAAACTCAAGTCGAGAAAATCAGCTCAGGAAACGAAATTGCTCCGGCATCGCCGAGGTGACTTGATAAGCTGAGACGCTGTAGTCACTGTTGATTGAGGAAGTCGTGAGGGCGTCAGTGGGGGAGCATTCCCGTCACCTGCCTGGTGTCACCGGCACTCTTTAGTGTGCAAGTGCGCTGACTCGCCAGCGCTTTTTACCATTCCAGACTCATGCTCACCTGCCTAGAAGGACCTACTCGATGAGTGATGACGCCGCCCCGGCAGTCCGCTTCAGCGGCCTGCACAAGGGCTTTGCCGGTCAGCGCCTGTTTGAA
Organism: Cobetia sp. 1CM21F; assembly: GCF_023161745.1. Lineage (NCBI taxonomy): Bacteria > Pseudomonadati > Pseudomonadota > Gammaproteobacteria > Oceanospirillales > Halomonadaceae > Cobetia > Cobetia sp. 1CM21F. The sequence goes on from NZ_JALNTQ010000001.1 coordinate 336,119, forward strand.
GGCATTGATCTTGAACTGCCGCGTGACCGTATCACCGCCCTGGTCGGTGCCAGCGGCTGTGGAAAATCGACCCTGCTGCAGCTGATCAACGGCCTGATCCGCCCGGATGAAGGTGAGGTGAAGGTATTCGGCGCCGCCGTCGATTACGCCAACCTGCCAGCCATGCGTCGCCGCATCGGCTATGCCGTCCAGCAGATCGGCCTCTTTCCCCATCTCAGCGTACGCGACAACGTCGCCATTCTCGCTGACCGCGAAGGCTGGAGCGCCGAGCGCGTCAAGGCGCGTATCGCGCGTCTGTTCCAGATGATGGATCTCGACATGGCGCTGCTGACCCGCTATCCCCACGAGATTTCCGGCGGTCAGGCCCAACGCGTCGGGCTGTGTCGCGCCATGATGCTGGAGCCACCGTTGCTGCTGCTCGATGAGGCCTTCTCGGCGGTCGACCCGATCACGCGCATCGAGGTGCATGCCCAGTTCCAGCGCATGCAGCAGGAGGAACCGCGCAGCGTGGTGATGGTCACCCACGACATGAACGAGGCGCTGAGCCTGTCCGATCACATGGTGGTGATGGCGCCCGGCGTGGTGCTGCAGGCCGCCAGTCCCGAGACCATCACCACGGCGCCAGCGGATGAGCGCGTGGCCCGACTGCTGGAGGCACGCGCATGAAGACGCTGATGACGACTCCCGTCCTGCAACGCTCGCGTCGCGGACTGTCTGGTGCGCTGATGGTAGCCGGCCTGGCGCTTGCCAGTCTGGGAGCGCTGGTGTCCAGCCCGCTTGCCAGTGCGGAAGAGGAAGCCGCGACATGGCCCGAGGACAAGCCGATCGTGGTCGGCTCCAAGGCTGACCGCGAAGGGCATCTGCTGGGCGAGATATTCGCGCAGGTACTGGAGGACGCCGGCTTCACGGTCGAGCGCCGTCTGGGGCTGGGGCAGACCATCATCACCTATCAGGGGCTGGCGGAAGGCGAGCTGGATGTCTATCCCGAATACACCGGCACCCTGGCCCACGCCATTCTCAAGCTGGACGACGTGCCCCCGCTCGAGAAGCTCGATGAGCTGAGCCGCGAGCAGGGCCTGCGCGTGCTCGAGCCGCTGGGCTTCAACAATACCTACGCCGTCAGCATGCGCCGCGATCAGGCCGAGTCGCTGGGCATCAGTACCATCGGCGATATGGCCGATCACCCGGATCTGTCCGTCGCGATGTCGCATGAGTTCATCAAGCGTCCGGATGGCTGGCCGGGGCTGGCCGCGGAATACGGCCTTTCCCAGGTGCCGCGTGGCATCGAGCACGGCATCGCCTATCAGGCGCTGCGCGAGAGCAAGATCGACGCCACCGATGCCTATTCCACCGAGGGCGACATCAAGCGCTTCGACTTCGTGCTGCTCGACGATGACAAGGGCTACTTCCCCGAGTATCTGGCGGTACCCTTCGTGAATGCCGCCTTGCCGGAAGATGCCGTCGCGGCGCTCAACCAGCTGGCGGGGAGCCTCGATGAAGACAGCATGCAGGCGCTCAACGCCCGCGTTTCCACCGATGAGCAGAGCTTCGCCCAGGTCGCCAGTCGCTTCATTCAGGAACAGGGCATCACCACCGAGCAGCGTGAAGTCAGCGGCGCCAAGTGGGACAAGCTGGGTACCAATCTGATCGAGCACCTGCAGTTGACGCTCTCGGCGCTGCTGCTGGCGTGTCTGGTCGGCCTGCCGCTGTCCTTGCTTGTCTATCGCAATCCGAAGGTCTCGCGGGTGGTGCTCTACGTCACCGGCCTGCTGCAGACCATCCCCTCCATCGCGCTGCTGGCACTGATGATTCCGCTGTTCGGCATCGGGGTGGTACCGGCGGTGATCGCGTTGTTCGTCTACTCCTTGCTGCCGATCATCCGCGCGGCGATCACCGCGTTGCTGACGGTGGACCCGCTGCTGGTCAAGGTGGCACGTGGCATGGGCCTGACGCGTCGCGAGCAGTTGCGTCACGTCATCCTGCCGCTGGCGACGCCCAATCTGCTCACCGGTATCAAGACCGCCGCCATCATCAATATCGGCACCGCGACGCTGGCAGCCTTCATCGGCGCCGGAGGGCTGGGCGAGCCGATCGTCACCGGGCTTTCGCTCAATGACTATGATCTGGTGCTTTACGGGGCGATTCCCGCGGCATTGCTGGCCATCTGCGCCGAGCTGCTGTTCGAGCTGTTCGAGCGCCTGGTGATACCGGCGCATATGCGGGGCTTGAAGTCGCGCTGAGCCGGAAAAAACGGCGTAGTACATTACACGACAATCATGTCGCAACTCTTGTACAAGGCGTGCAGTAAAAAAGGAAGGCTGCTGCGAAGGTTTAACGTTGGTCGTCGATCAGAGTAATGTGAAGGGGAAAGTAAGGGCTTGCTGACAGGGCTTGCAGACAGCGCTTGCAGACAGCGCTTGCAGACAGCGCCGGGCAATCTTGTACGGCTCGGTCCTGCAGCAGCCTCTACCCCCCTTTGAAGGAGAGATTCATGCGTATCAAAAATCTGTTTCCGATTGCACTGGTCGCGGCGACTCTGGCCCTGAGTGGCTGTGGTCTGTTCGGTCATGGCCATGGCCATGGTGGACACGGCGGTGGCGGTGGTGGCAAAGGTCACGCGATGATCGACACCCCGGCCAGCGCACCGGCGGATCATCTGTCCTGATCTAGCCTCGCCTGTCGGTTGACGAAAAAGCCGCCCCTTTCTGCCTCACGGCAAGGAAGGGGCGGCTTTTTTGTGTTCGTGTCCGAGTGCCGATCTGAGCTGAGCTGTGTGGGGTTGGGCTGTGTGCGAGGACGGTGCTTTCCGTCGCGATGCTTTGAGTCGCGATGCTCTGCGAGCGGCAAGCGCCGGGCAGGCGGCAAAAAAAAGACCTCCCCGAGGGGAGGCCTGCAAGCACGTCACCGTATGTCTGCCGTGACGCTCGGCGCCCTTGAGGCAAGGGTCGACCGATAGAGGTGCCGACAGCTGCGGTTCCTGAGATTGGAAGCGCTACCAGCTGCCATCCATGGCATCGGGGTCAGATGATCAGTTGTTCATGGCCTGCGGAAGATAGAGCACGATCTCCGGGAAGACGTGCATCAGCACGATGGAGAAGATCATCAGCAGGAAGAACGGCAGCGTCGCCTTGGTGATGGTGATGATGTCCTTGCCGGTCAGGCTCTGGATCACGAACAGGTTGAAGCCGACCGGCGGGGTGATCTGAGACATCTCGACCACGATGATCAGGTAGATACCGAACCAGATCAGGTCGAAACCGGCGGCTTCGATGACCGGCATGATGATGGAGGTCACCAGCAGGATAAGCGAGATGCCGTCGAGGAAGCAGCCCAGGATCAACAGGAACAGCGTCAGCACCACCAGCAGCATGGTCGGCGACAGCCCCAGGGTGGCGATGCCTTCGGCCAGCTGCATCGGAATCTGGGTGAAGCTCATCGCGGAGGACAGGAAGGAGGCACCGGCGATGATGAAGGCGATCATGCACGAGGTGCGCAGCGCCGCGAACAGTGATTCCTTGAAGGTGGCGGCGGTCATGTGGCCGTTGAGGCGCGCGATGATCAGCGACAGTACCACGCCGACCGCGGCCGCTTCGGTGGGTGACGCCAGGCCACCGTAGATGCTGCCGAGGATGCCGCCGATCAGTGCCAGCAGCGGAATCAGCTGGGCGCTGTTGCGCAGCTTGGCCATGAAGCCCATGTGCGGTTCGTCATGGCCGGCGCGGCCCTGCGGCTCACCGACGACCTTCGACCAGATCGCCAGGTAGCCCATGAACAGTGCCAGCAGCAGCATGCCCGGCAGGACACCGGCGATGAACAGACGCGAGATGGACTGCTCGGTGACCACGCCATAGACGATCATCATGATCGACGGCGGAATCAGCAGGCCGAGGGTCGAGGCACTGGCGAGGGTACCGATGGCCAGGTTGCTGTCGTAGCCGCGGCGCTCAAGCTCGGGCAGCGTCATCTTGCCGACGGTGGCACAGGTGGCGGCAGAGGAGCCGCACACGGCGGCGAACAGACCGCTGCCGATGATGTTGGAGTGCAGCAGGCGGCCCGGCAGGCGATTGAGCCACGGTGCCAGCGCGCGGAACATGTTGTCGGCCAGCCCGGAGCGGAACAGGATCTCGCCCATCCACACGAACATCGGCAGGGCGGTCAGGTCCCAGCCGTAGCTGGCACCCCAGAAATCGGAGGCCAGGATCGGGCCGGTCTCGAAGGTGGAGAAGAAGGTCAGCACGATCCAGCCGGTGCCGATCAGCGAGAAGGCGACCCACACGCCGCTGCCGAGCAGCAAGGCGAGGGCCAGCAGAGTGACGAGGATGAGTGTCAGCATGTCATTCGGCTCCGTCTTCGGGCTCGGGCGCCACGTAGCTTGAGGGCGCGGTGAAGGCGGTGCGCAGCGTGGCGATCAGGGTCTCGAGAATCGCCAGGCACAGCAGGCCGGTACCGGCGACCAGCACGCTCTGCGGAATCCACAGCGGCAGCGCCAGCAGGCCGGAGGAGATGTCGTGGTACTCGAGGCTCTCGCCGACCAGCAGTACCAGTTCATGGGTGATCAACACGCTCAGGCCGAGTGCGATCAGCAGCGCGAGGCTTTCGATCCATACGCGCACGGCGGCCGGCAGGCGGTTGATGACCAGCGTCACGCGGATATGGGCGTGATGCGTGAAGGTGTAGGCGAGGCTCAGGAAGGTGGCGCCGACCAGCAGGAAGGCAGCCATTTCCGACACGCCGGAGATCTCGAAGCCGAGACGCTCGGCGCCGAACATCACCATGATGGCGTCGATCAGGCGCAGGAAGACTTGCAGGCTGACGAGGGTGCAGATCAGCAGCATGCAGGCCGCCGCACCCCACGCACCGAGGCGATAGAGTCTGTCGAAGAAATAGGTCATGACGGGCGCTCACAGGGAAGGTGAGGGTGGCCACGCGATGCTGCGCACAGGCTTGTCCGTGGGTCACCTGCCGGCGGACGGCAGGTGTCGGAGTCTCGAGTGGCAAATCGCGTGGCGGGATAGCAACGCTGCAGCTGGGGTCAGTCAGGACATCTGCAGCGCTCAGGCAATGCTCAGACGTTGCTCAGGCAGTGCACGGTCGATGCGCTCGGCCGCATGTCCAGCGTTCAGCGCCGGGCAGTCGGGCTTGCGAGCGAATCTCAGGCATCCAGGTCTGCGCGGTAGCGCTCGAGCAGCTGCTGGCCTTCTTCACCGGCACGCGACTTCCAGTCCTGGAACAGCTTGTCACCGGCGGCCTTCAGGTCTTCGGCCAGCTTGGCGTCAGGCTCGCTGATGGTGAAGCCATTCTCGGTCAGCACCTTGGCGCTCTCGTCGGCATCGGCCTTGCTGGCTTCCCAGCCGCGGGTCTCGGCGGCCTTGGCGGCATCGAGCACGGCTTGCTGGGTGCTCTCGTCGAGACGATCGAAGGCACGCTTGTTGACGAAGACGATGTTCTTCGGCAGCCACAGCTTGGCGTCGTTGTAGTGCTTGACGTAATCCCAGGCCGACATGGACTTGCCGGTGGAGCTGGAGGTGATCATCGCGTCGACACGGCCGGTGCTGAAGGCGGTGGGGATGTCGGCTTCTTCGGTCTCGGTAGGCTTGCCGCCGACGTTCTCGACGAAGCGCTGGGTGTTGATGTTGGGTGCGCGGATACGCAGACCCTTGAGCTGGGAGACGTCGGTCAGATCGAAGTCGGTGTAGATGCCCTGGGCCGGCCAGGCGACCGCGTATAGCGGCATCAGACCTTCCTTGGCGAACAGCTCGGTGATGTCCGGCTTGGAGGCCTGCCAGAGGGCGAAGGCTTCTTCGTAGCTGGAGGCGACGCCCGGCAGGGTGTCCAGCTCGTAGACCGGCGATTCGTTGGAGAGAATCGACAGGAAGATCTCACCGGCCTGGACGGTGCCGCGACGCACGGAAGGCTTGATCTCGCCGTGGGAGATCAGGGAACCACCGCTGTGCACGGTCACGGTCAGCTCGCCATCGGTGGCCTCGGTGACGTCCTCGGCGAACTGCTTGGTGTTCTTGGTGTGGAAGCTGGCATCGCCATACGGAGTGGCGAGGTTCCACTGTGCCGCGAGTGCCGAGCCACTGAAGGCCAGGGCACCCACTGTCGCCAGCCAGGCGAGGGACTTGACTGTCGGGGTCTTGCGAGTGAGGGAATCGTTGGGCTTACGCATGTCCTGTTCCTCATTATTATTGAATGTTGTCGGCAGACAATTTCATTCTTCAAGCGACGGGCCATCCCGTCCAATCGTTAATTCTGATGCGTAGTATCGATGAAATCTTTCACAGTGTCGTCGCATGAAAGCCTTTGACGATATTGTTAGACCTTGGTCTGACGCTGATCTGATGCGAGGCAGGGCGCGATCAACCCTGACTCAGCGCATGGCAGGCGGCCTGATCAGGGATCGGAATGCGCGTGTTGCTGCGAGTAGGTCTCGGCACACTGGCGGCCGAGGCGTGCCACGCTGGCGCAGAAATCGGGATAGTTGGCATTGCGCCAGATGGCTTCATAGACCATTGGCGGCAATGGGGTCTTCAGTGGCAGGCGCACCAGTTCGCCGTGGCTGATGACATCCTCCACCGTGGCGACCGGCAGTACGCCGATGCCGAGTCCTTCGCTGCTCATGCGCAGGATGGTCATCAGGGTGCTGGTGCAGTGCACCTTGGGCTGGGTGATGCCCTGTTCCGACAGATAGCTGACCAGCTCGGTATAGGGGCGCGCCTGCTTGCTGAAGGAGATGAATGGCGTGGAGGCGAAGCGCTCGCCATCCTCGGCCAGCTGCCCGGCGAGGGTCGGCGAGGCGAACATGCCCATCTCGAAGGTGCACAGCGGGGTCTGGGTGGCGTAGGGCCCCATGGCGGCGCTGTCCATCGCGAACAGCATGTCGAGATCATTGTCGGCCAGACGCTGATGCAGGGAGGGCGAGATATCGACGGTCATTTCCAGCGTCAGCTTGGGATAGCGTTCGGCCAGCTGGCGCATGAAGGCGGGGAACCAGCTGTTGGCGATGGTCTCGATCACGCCCAGACGCAGGGTGCCTGAGAAGGCGCCTTCTTCCTGAAACAGGCGCATGGCTTCGTCGCGGCCACTGAGCAGGCGCTCGGCGTGGGCGAAGAACTCTCGCCCGCGCAGGGTGGGCTGGATGGGCCGGGTGGCGCGTTCCAGCAGGGATTCGCCGACGGTGGCTTCCAGACGGTTGATGCGGTCCGAGATGGAGGGCTGGGTCAGGTGAAGCTTGGTCGCGCCCTTGCGGAACGAGCCAAGCCGGACCACCCAGACGAAGGCCTCGAGTTCCTTGAAGTCGAACATGGCAGATGCCCCGTGATGAATCGTGAAGACCGCCCATCTTGCCGCATGCGGCGCGGGGCGTCAGCTTTCATCACGGGGCATGGCCCGCGTCAGGCCGGGCGTGGGCTCATTCGCTTGCGCGGGTCGCTCACGTCATTTGCGAAACAGCTGGCTCTCGCGGTCCTTGAAGGCCTTGAATTCCAGCGCATTGCCGGTGGGGTCGAGGAAGAACATCGTCGCCTGTTCGCCGGGTTCGCCCTTGAAGCGGATATAGGGTTCGATCTCGAAGGTGACGCCCTCGGCGATGAGGCGGTCCGCCAGTGCCTGCCAGGCGTCCATCTCCAGCACCACGCCGAAGTGCGGCACCGGCACGCCATGGCCATCGACCGGATTGCGGTGCTGAGCGACGGCGCTTGCCGGGTCGGCCAGCGCCGGGTTCAGGTGGCAGACGAACTGATGGCCATAGAGGTCGAAATCGACCCAGCTGTCGGACGAGCGGCCCTCGGGGCAGCCCAGAAACTCGCCATAGAAGCGGCGTGCCTCGGCGATATCGCGGACCTGGATGGCGAGGTGGAACGGGTCGCTGACGGCCATGGTGAAACTCCTGTTGTTGTTGGGGGATTCGGCTGAGCAAGGAATGACTTCAGACAAGCGGTGGGCGGGGTGACAGGCCCTGAAGTCACCGCTCGGCTCGCCCAAGACAGAAGCATGACGCGCGCTGTCGGGCAAGCGATACACGGCCGGTGCTTTCATGGCGCAAGATGATGAAAGATTTCACCGATATGACGAATCATAAAATACGATTGGATACCAAGGCGGCCCCTTACATAAAGTGGAGGCATAACAACACACAAGATCTGACCTGTGAGGTTCCGCTATGTCCCGCTCTGCTCCCTCCCTCCCCCTGCTCAACTGCGATATGGGCGAAAGCTTCGGCAACTGGAAGATCGGTCTGGATGAAGAGGTCATGCCCTTCGTCGACTGCGCCAATATCGCCTGTGGTTTCCACGCCTCCGACCCTAGCATCATGCGCCGCACCGTGCGTCTGGCGGTCAAGCATGACGTGCGCATCGGTGCGCACCCGGCCTATCCGGACCTGCAAGGCTTCGGCCGTCGCTCGATGGCGTGTTCGCCTGCCGAAGTCGAGGACATGCTGCTCTACCAGATCGGCGCGCTCGATGGTATCTGTCGCGCCGAGGGCACTCGTGTCCAGTACGTGAAGCCGCATGGTGCGCTCTACAACGACATGGCCGCCGACCCGACGCTGCTGCGCGCTGTCATGCAGGCCGTGGTGCGCTATGACGCCAGCCTGCCGCTGATGGTGATGGCGACCGCCAACCCCGCGCCGATGCAGGCGCTGGCCGACGAGATGGGCATCACGCTGTGGTTCGAGGCCTTCGCCGACCGCGCCTACGACTCACGCGGCCACCTGGTGTCGCGCCGTGAGCCGGGCGCCGTGCATCACGACAGCGAGGTGATCATCGCCCAGTCCGTGACGCTGGCGCGTGGTGAAGCGCTGACCGACAGCAGCGGCGGTGACCTGGTGCTGTCCGCCGATACGCTGTGCGTGCACGGTGACAACGCCGAGTCCGTGGCCGCGGTGCGCGCCATTCGTGAAGCCTTCGATATGTTGGCGGGTGCCTGATGGCGGGGGTTGACAGCCACGGCCGTGGCACGTCACCGCAACTGCGCCTCGAGACCGTCGGCATGGACTCGCTGATCATCCGGCTGTTCGATCGCATCGAGGAATCCAACATGGCCTGGGTGCTGGCCGCCGACAGTGCGCTGCGTGAGGCCTTCGGTGCGGCGCTGGTCGATCTGGTGCCGTCCTACACCACGCTGCTGCTGCATTACGATGTGGCCGCGCTGGAAGAAGGCGAGGCGCGTGCCCGCATCCAGGCCGCGCTGGCGGATCTTGCGCCGGGCAGTGGCCAGCAGGGCCAGCTGCATGAAGTGCCCGTCTGGTATGACGACAGTGTCGGGCCGGAGCTGGCGCCGATCGCCGCGCGGCTGGGCATCAGCGTCGAGGCGCTGATCGAGCGTCACGGGGCGCATGACTATTGCGTGTTCGCCCTCGGCTTCGCGCCCGGTTTCGCCTTCATGGGCGTGCTGGAAGAGGCGCTGACCACACCGCGCCTCAAGACGCCGCGCCAGAAGATCGCCCCTGGCAGCGTCGGCATCGCCGACCGTCAGGCCGCCATCTACCCGTCCCGCTCACCCGGTGGCTGGAACATTCTGGGCCGTACGCCCATCACCCTGTTCGGGCGCAATGAGGCCGGTGAACCGTCCAGTCGTTTCATGCCCGGTGATCGCGTGCGCTTTGTCTCCGTGAGCCGAGAGGAATTCGTTCGCCTGGGCGGCGATGTCACCCCGCTGGAGGAGCGCGCATGAGCGACGTGAAGACGAAGACGACACTGCGCGTCGAGCGAAGTGGAGCCCTGGCACTGGTGCAGGACGCTGGCCGTCTGGGCGTGCGTTATTTGGGCGTGACCCAGGGCGGCGCGGCGGACTGGGTGTCGCTGGGCTGGGCCAACTGGCTGCTGGGCAACGCCCATGATGCGCCGGGACTCGAGATCACCATGGGCGGCGGCTTGTTGCTCAAGGTCGAACAGGCCGGCACTCTGGCGCTGTGCGGCGCGGACCTGGCCGCGACCCTCGACGGCGAAGCGCTCACGCCGGGTCAGGCCTTCGAGGTGACCAGCGGGCAGCAGCTCAAGTTTGAGCGTCCCGTTGCTGGCCTGCGCGCCTATCTGGCCTTCCCCGGTGGCCTGGATGTCGCCCCGGTGCTGGGCAGTGCCGCCAGCACGGTGCGCGACCGCCTCGGCGGGCTGGATGGTGAAGGGCGAGCCCTGGCCAGCGGTGATGTGTTGACGGCTGTCAGCAATGAGCTGTCGCTGCGCGAGCTGCCGGCGTCGGCACAGGCATGGCAGCAGTCGCTGGCCGCCAGGGAAGGCGAGGCACTGGAGTTGCCGCTGGTCGTGGGGGCGCAGATCGCCGAGTTCAGTGGCGACAGCCTCTATCGCGCCTTCAACAGCGAATGGGCGGTGGATGGGCGCGCCGATCGCATGGGCGTGCGCCTGACCGGCCCGCGTCTCGAGCGTGAAGGAGCGGGCATGGTGTCCGAGGGCATCCCGCTGGGCGCCGTGCAGGTGCCGGCCGATGGCCAGCCCATCATATTGCTCAATGATCGCCAGACTATCGGCGGCTACCCGCGCCTTGGCGCGCTGACGCCACTGGCCTGTGCACAGCTCGGGCAATGTGTGCCGGGCACCCGGGTGCGACTGGCGGCCGTGACACCGGGTCAGGCGCGTCGTGATCACCTCGAGGTGCTGGCCGGTTGGCAGTCGTGATGCGCCGCAGCGGAGCTTTCAGCTCAATGCCTGCAGATCAGAGCGTCTAGATCTGAACGTGCAGACCTGAGCGACTGGACCGAAGCGCGCAGACAAAAAAAGGGCCTCCAAGTGGAGGCCCTTTCGGTTTTCCCGTGAGGGAATCTTTGATGCTGTTGGGAGTGATTGATCAGATCACACCCTTGATGAACAGATTCCCGGAGAAACGTTGCGCGAGCATCGGGAAACGTTGCACTGACTCGTGGGTATCGATGAAACACGAAGCAATGCGGTCATCATGTCGGGCACATTACCCTCACATGCTGACGGGTAACGAACGGCTTATCCCCCGAACGGGACTGTACTGGCAAGAATAACGGTTGAGGCAGGCGGATGCCAGTCATTTGCGAGCGCTGTTTCCTAATTTTTTCCTCGCTGCATCCCTGCGGTGAGTTCTGCTGATTCATCGCGCCTTTCATTGCCTGGCAGGACGCTTGCGCAGGCGCCACAGGTGAACCTCCAGCCAGCCGGCTTCCAGGGCCAGCATCAGGTTGCGTTGCATCTGGGAAAAGGCCGGGCCGAACACTAGTTCCGGCGTCAGGCCGCGAGCGGCCAGCATGGCCGGCGAGGGCGCAGGCGCATCATCCCGGTAGGCACCGGGCTGCTCGCTGGTGCTCTCGCGCATGCGCCGCGCCTGCCAGCTCAGCACCTGATCGGTCAGCTCGACATGGGCATCGACCTCGAAGCCACTGCTGGCCATCGCCTCATGCAACTCCTCGCAGCTGGCCAGCTGGTCGCCACGCGGTGACAGTGCCCAGGGCAGTGGCAGGGCAGGGCGCTCGCCAAACGCCTGCGCCTGCACGCTGAGCACCGGCTCGTGCAACAGGAGATAGCCATCCTGCTCGAGACAGTCATGCCACTGGGTGAGCGTGCTGACCTTGTCGCTCAGATGCACCAGCAGGTGCTGGCTGAAGAGGCGATCAAAATGGCGGCCCGAGAGTGCTGGATGCAGCTCGGGGTAGCAGGCGTCTCCCTCCAGCACGCGAATCGACTCGCGCAGTCCGGTGGCCCGGTTGAGGGCGATCGCCAGCTCGCAGAGGCTGCTCGAGAGATCCAGCGTGGTGATGTGGTGGTCCGCGCCGGTGTCACGCGACTGGCTGGCAATATGCCGTGCCAGCCCGCCAAGGCCGGCGCCGAGTTCGAGCATCGCCAGCCCCCGCGACTGGGGTTCCAGCCGGGCGAGGGCCAGCAGCTCGCGGGTGCCCGTCACGCCACCCAGATGCAGTTGGTCCAGCCCGGCCAGTGCCATGATCGGCAGTGCGCCGCTCGGGTGGGCATCGATCAGCGTCTCGAGTGCCTCGTCGAGGGCCGCATGATGGTGGCTCGCCGCATAGTGGGCGACCTGCTGACGAGCGCTGCTCAGGTGGCGTGTGGCGGGGGCGTCATCCTCCTCCTCACGTGAGGTGCTCACCTGGCCAGGCCCAGTTCTTGCGTCGCGGCCTCGCGCATCTTGAACTTCTGGATCTTGCCGGTCACGGTCATCGGGAATTCCTCCACGAACTTGATGTAGCGCGGCACCTTGAAGTGAGCGATACGTCCCTGGCAGAACGCCTTGAGCGCCGGTTCATCGAGCTGCTCGCCTTCCTTGAGCTTGACCCACGCCATCACTTCCTCGCCATACCGCTCATCGGGCACGCCGATCACCTGTACGTCCGACACCGCAGGGTGGGTGTAGAGGAAGTCCTCGATCTCGCGCGGATAGATGTTCTCGCCACCGCGGATGATCATGTCCTTGATACGTCCCACGATCGTCACGTAGCCGTCTTCATCCAGCGTAGCGAGGTCGCCGGTATGCATCCAGCGGCCGGCATCGATGGCCTTGGCGGTGGCCTCCGGGTTGTTCCAGTAGCCCAGCATCACGCTGTAGCCCCGCGTGCACAGCTCGCCTTTCTCGCCGACTGGCACCACGCGCCCGCTGTCAGGGTTGATGATCTTGATCTCCAGATGCGGATGCAGGGTGCCGACGGTGGAGACACGCTTGTCCAGCGGCGCCTCACGGGTGGTCTGCAGACTCACCGGACTGGTCTCGGTCATGCCGTAGGCGATGGTGACCTCGCGCATGTGCATGCGCTCGATGACCTGGCGCATCACCTCGATGGGACAGATGGAGCCGGCCATGGTGCCGGTGCGCAGGCTGGTGAGGTCGAATTCGGCGAAGCGCGGGTGTTCGAGTTCGGCGATGAACATCGTCGGCACGCCGAACATCGCGGTGGCGCCTTCCTCGCTGACCGCCTGCAGGGTGGCCAGCGGATCGAAGCCCGCTTCCGGATAGACGATGGCGGCGCCGTGGGTCAGGCAGCCCAGATTGCCCATCACCATGCCGAAGCAGTGATAGAGCGGCACCGGCATCACCAGTTTGTCGTGCTCGCTGAGATTCATGCGCTCGGCGACGAAGAAGCCGTTGTTGAGGATGTTGTGGTGCGAGAGGGTCGCGCCCTTGGGCGCACCGGTAGTGCCGGAGGTGTACTGGATGTTGATCGGGTCATCGAAGGTCAGGCTGGCCTGCAGCTCGCTGAGTGTTTCCCGCGAGACGCTATCGGCACCGCTGAGCACATCCTGCCAGTTGAGCATGCCGGGCAGGGCATTCTCGGCCTCGAAGCAGATCAGGCGCCTGAGGTCCGGCAGCGCGCCATTGTGAATGCCATCACGGCCGCGGGCCTCCCTGGTCTCAGGGAACAGCTCCTCGAGGATCGCCACATAGTCGGACGCCTTGAAGCGAGACTGGAAGATCAGCGTCGCCGCGCCGGACTGCTTGAGGGCGTAGGCCAGTTCATGGCCACGATAGCTCGGGTTGAGATTGACCAGCACCACGCCGATCTTGGCGGTGGCGTACTGGATCAGCGTCCATTCGGCGCGATTGGGCGCCCAGATGCCGACGCGGTCGCCGCGCTCAATGCCCATCGCCAGCAGGCCGCGCGCCACGCGCTCGACCTCTGCGTGCAGTTCGGCCCAGGTGTAGCGCAGTCCCTGATGGCGACTGATCAGGGCGTCGCGCTCGGGCCAGCGCGCGCAGATACGATCAAGGCAATCCCCGATGGTTTCTCCCATCAGTGGGGTGTCGGAGGTAGCGCTGAGATAGCTGGCTGATTGGCTTGCGTGTGCCATTTCGCTGGCAGGCTGGCGTGTGGCGATGGCGTCCTGTGACATGGTGCTTTCCTGTGTCCTTGGTTGTTATTGGTGAGGCAAGGCTTGTCAGGGGGAGTCGCCTCAGGGAGGCGGTGACGCAGTGTTGTTCTTTTCGTTTTTGTCGTCTGGTCGTGCTGTCGTGAATCGCGTGATCAGCGGGCGACGCGCTGCTCTCCGGCAGTCTGCTGTCGCCCGCACTCGCGAGGCGCTGGTCAGTTTTCGACAGACAGTTATCTACAGTCAGTCTAGTCGCTGTCACTTGTGTAGCCGGCAGTTATATAGCTGCTGCTGGCGCGAGTGGGTTCTGGTGTTGTTGACTCCAATCAGCTCTCGCTGTCGCCGGCCAGGCGGGCGAGGGCTTCGCGGGCACGTGTCTCGACGTCATCCAGCTCGCGCTGCATGGCGGTGAGATCGCGCAGCTGACGCTCAAGGCCCTCACGCTTTTCGCTCAGGATGCCAAGCAGGCGGGTGAGCTGCTTCTCGCCACCGCCGTCGGCGGCGTCGTAGAGGTCGACCACTTCACGAATCTCGGCCAGCGAGAAGCCCAGTCGCTTGCCGCGCAGGGTCAGCTTGAGACGCACGCGGTCCTTGTCGCGATAGACGCGCGTCTGACCGCGTCGCTCCGGGTGCAGCAGACCTTCCTGCTCGTAGAAGCGGATGGTGCGCGTGGTCACGTCGAAATGGCGTGCCAGCTCGCCGATGCTCCAGGTGCGCTGGGTCGGACGGATGGCGTCGCTGGTGCTGGTGGTGCTCAGCAGGGACTCCACACCGGTATCGTGCGTCGTGCCATCAGGCGTTGCCCGGGATTTGGGGTCAGGACTTGGGGTCATCATCGTATCTGTCATGGGCGCTGCCGCTCCGGATGCTGTGCGCGCCAAGGAGAGGGGAATGCTCCTTGGCGCAGTGGGTGCCAGCGGCGTCTGGCCGTGAATTTTCTACAGACTAGCATTGTTTACGTTAACGTAAAGGGTAATAGTATTTGCAGCCAACCAAGCAGATGCTAGGTTGAATCAGATCACAGTCTCGGCTTGCCGTTTTCTGCAGAACGTCTTCAGCTCTGCAATGCGGCTCAGCCTGACGACTTCGGCTCTGTTGACACACTGTCTTCCTCCCAATAACAACAGCCACAGGAATGCCACGCCATGTCTTCGACGTCTCTCACGCCCTCTACTGGCTCGCCCTCTACCGGTTCACTGGAGCTGCTGTCACGCCTGCGCGCCGTGGTCGCCGGTGACAGCGCGTCGCTGCTGCTGCCTCAGCTGATCAATGGTCACTTTGTCGAAAGTCGCGCCGATCAGCACTTGAGCGTCACCAACCCGGCCACCAACGGCGAGATCGCCCGCGTGCCCCTGTCACCGCTGAGTGAGCTGGATGAAGCGCTGGACCACGCCGAGCAGGCCTTCCTGCGTTGGCGCAACACGCCGGTGCCGACCCGTGCCCGGCTGATGCTCAGCTATCAGCATCTGCTCAAGCAGCATCATGACGAGCTGGCCGAGATCATCTCCCACGAGCTGGGCAAGACCTTCGAGGACGCCAAGGGCGATGTGTGGCGCGGCATCGAGGTGGTCGAACACGCCGCCAACATTCCCAGCCTGCTGATGGGCGAGACGGTGGAGAACGTCGCCACCGGCATCGACAGCTATTCCGTGACCCAGTCGCTGGGGGTCTGCCTGGGCATCACGCCGTTCAACTTCCCCGCCATGATACCGCTGTGGATGTTCCCGCTGTCCATCGCCTGTGGCAATGCCTTCGTGCTCAAGCCGTCCGAGCAGGTGCCGCTGACCACGCTGCGGCTGGCGGAGCTGTTCATGGAAGCAGGTGCCCCCGAGGGCATCCTGACCGTGGTGCAGGGCGGGCGCGATCAGGTCAATCATCTGCTCGCCCACGAGATTGTGCGCACCGTCAGCTTCGTCGGCTCGGTACCGGTGGGTCAGCACATCTATCGCACCGCCACCGACAACCTCAAGCGCGCCCAGTGCTTCGCCGGCGCCAAGAATCACATGGTGATCATGCCGGACGCCCCGGCGGACCAGGTCGTCAACGCGCTGGTCGGTGCCAGTGTCGGCGCGGCGGGTCAGCGCTGCATGGCGATCTCGGTGGCGGTCTTCGTCGGTGATTCGAAGGCCTTGATCGAGCGGGTGCGCGACGCCCTGGCCGAGGTGCGCCCGGGCGCCTGGGATGACAAGGGCGCCAGCTACGGGCCGCTGATCTCGCCGCAGGCGCTGGAGCGCGTGACCGGCTGGATCCAGCAGGGCGAGCAGGAAGGCGCCGAGCTGCTGCTGGATGGTCGCGGCGTCTCGGTGGCGGGCTATCCCGATGGCAACTGGCTGGGGCCGTGTCTGTTCTCCAGGGTGACGCCGGAGATGGTGCTCTATCGCGAGGAAATCTTCGGGCCGGTGCTGTGCTGCATGGAGGCGGCGGACCTGTCCGAGGCCATCGAGCTGGTCAACAACAACCCCTACGGCAACGGCACCTCCATCTTCACGCGCTCCGGCGGCGCGGCGCGGCGCTTCCAGAACGAGATCGCGGTCGGTCAGGTCGGCATCAACGTGCCGATTCCGGTACCGCTGCCGTTCTTCTCCTTCACCGGCTGGCGCGGCAGCTTCTTCGGCGATCTGCATGCCTATGGCAAGCAGGCGGTGCGCTTCTATACCGAGACCAAGACGGTGACGGCGCGCTGGTTCGACGATGCGCCGGCCGAGGGCAATCAGCCCAACTTTTCTATTCAAATGCGCTGAGGGTTTTCTTTACAAAGCCGCTGAGGGCTCTCTTCACAAGACCGCTGAGGGCTCTCTTCACAAGACCGCTGAGGGCTCTTCAGATGCGCTGATGGCTCCTCAGATGCGCTGAGCCGCTTTGACAGGCCCGGGCGATAGACCCGGGCCGACAGAACAAGGACAACAGGAGGCAGCTGCATGAACTTTTCGCTGACCGATGACCAGCGTGCCCTCCAGGAGGGGGCGCGTGCCTTCGCGGATGCCGAGCTTGCCCCGCATGCCGCCGAGTGGGACGCCACGGCCCACTTCCCCATCGAGACACTTCGCAAGGCGGGCGAGGCCGGCTTCATGGGACTTTACGTCCCCGAGGAGCACGGCGGCCTTGGCCTGCCACGTCTCGACAGCTCCATCATTCTCGAGCAGCTGGCGACCGGCTGCATCTCGACCACCGCCTACATCACCATCCACAACATGGTGGGCTGGATGATCGCCAGTTTCGCCACGGACAGCTGCCGCGAGCAGTGGGTGCCGGCGATGGTGGCGGGTGAAAAGCTCGGCTCCTACTGCCTGACCGAGCCGGGCAGCGGCAGTGATGCCGCCAGCCTGCGCACCCGCGCCGAGCGCGAGGGCGATGACTACTATCTGAGTGGCTCCAAGATGTTCATCTCCGGTGCCGGCGCCACGGACGTGCTGGTGGTGATGGCGCGCACCGGCGAGCCGGACAGCGGCGCGGCGGGTATCTCGGCCTTCGTGGTGCCGGCTGACGCCGAGGGCATCAGCTACGGCAAGAAGGAAGACAAGATGGGCTGGAACAGCCAGCCGACCCGGCTGGTGAGCTTCGATCGCGTGCGGGTTGCGGCGGTCAATCGTCTGGGCGAGGAGGGCGAGGGCTTCCGCTTCGCGATGAAGGCGCTGGATGGCGGTCGCATCAACATCGCGACCTGCTCACTGGGCGCGGCCCAGAAGGCGCTGGAGCTGTCGCGGGATTATCTCGGCGAGCGCAAGCAGTTCGGGCGCGAGCTGGCCCAGTTCCAGGCCCTGCAGTTCAAGCTGGCCGACATGGCCACTGAGCTGACCGCGGCGCGCACCCTGGTGCGGCTGGCGGCCTTCAAGCTCGATGAGGGCGACGCCGAGGCCAGCGCTCACTGTGCGATGGCCAAGCGCTTCGCCACCGACATGGGCTTCGAGGTCTGCAATCAGGCACTCCAGCTGCATGGCGGCTACGGTTATATCCGCGAGTACCCGTTGGAGCGGCTGGTGCGTGACACCCGTGTGCACCAGATTCTGGAAGGCACCAACGAGATCATGCGTCTGATCATCGCGCGCCGTCTTCTGACGCCGGGCATGATCGAGTCGCTGGCGTAACGCCGCCTCCACTTCAATTCGTCATTGGTTACCATCTTTCAGGGAGTTACATGATGTCATCCAGTCAAGGGCCATGCCTCGTTCTCGAGAAGGATCGTCATATCGCCCGGGTCACCATCAACAACCCGCCGGCCAACACCTGGACGGAAGCGTCCTTGATCGAGCTGGAGCAGCTGCTCGACGAGCTGGAGGGCGATGGCAGCGTGAGTGCGGTGGTGATCACCGGTGAGGGCGACAAGTTCTTCTCCGCCGGCGCCGATCTCAAGACCTTCGCCGATGGTGACAAGGGCGTCGCCGCCACCATGGCGCGTCGTTTCGGGCTGGCCTTCGAGCGGCTGGCCAACTTTCCGGGCGTGACGATTGCCGCCGTCAACGGCTACGCGATGGGCGGCGGGCTCGAGTGCGCGCTGGCCTGCGACATGCGCATCGTCGAACGGCAGGCCAGGCTGGCGCTGCCGGAGGCCAAGGTGGGGCTGTTGCCGTGTGCGGGCGGCACCCAGCACCTGCCGTGGCTGGTCGGCGAAGGCTGGGCCAAGCGCATGATCCTGTGTGGGGAACAGGTGGACGCCGAGACCGCCGGTCGCATCGGGCTGGCCGAAGAGGTGGTCGAGACCGGCCAGAGCTTCGAGCGCGCGCTGGCGATTGCCGAGAGCGTCGCCAACCAGAGCCCGAGCGCGGTGGCGCGCTGCAAGGCGTTGATCATGTCGTCGCGCCATCGCGGCATGAGCGATGGCCTGCGCATGGAGCGCGAGCTGTTCGTCGAGCTGTTCGATGACCCCAACCAGAAGGAAGGCGTGAGCGCCTTCCTCGAGAAGCGCGCACCGCAGTGGGTCTCGCGTCAGGAAGAGGTGAAGGGAGGAGGGCGCTCATGAGCCAGATAGAAGGTGTCACCGCCAAGGCCGCGACCGATGTCGAGGCACCCGTGGTGTTCGAGACGCGTCGCGCCCGCGACGGCAAGCAGCTGGGAATCGTGCGCCTGAACGCGCCGCGTTCGCTGAATGCGCTGTCGCTGGCCATGATCGAGCGCATCGAGGCGCAGCTGGATGCCTGGGAGCTGGACAGCAGCATCGCCATGGTGTGGCTGGAAGGCGCCGGCGAGCGTGCGCTGTGTGCCGGTGGCGATATCGTGGCGCTCTATCAGGCGATGACCACGGCGCCTGCCAACGAAGGCGCAGACCCCCTCGAGGCGCTGGATGATTTCTTCGCCACCCGCTACTTCACCGCCGAATATCGTCTCGATCACCGCCTGCATACCTTCCCCAAGCCGCTGCTGGTGTGGGGTGGCGGCATCGTGATGGGCGGCGGCATGGGGCTGTTCGCCGGCGGCTGTGAGCGCGTGGTCACCGAGAGTTCGCGACTGGCGATGCCGGAAGTCAGCATCGGTCTGTACCCGGATGTCGGTGCCAGCTGGTTGCTCAATCGCCTGCCGCGTGGCATCGGAGAATATCTCGGCGCGACCGGTGCGCAGCTGAATGCCCGCGATGCGCTGGATCTTGGCCTTGCGACACGCCTGATTCCCGATGAGCAGCGCGAGGCGCTCAAGCAGGCGCTGTGCGAGGGTGAATTCGGCCGTCACCCGTCGCGTCATCTGAGCCAGGTGCTGAGCGAGTTCGAGCGCCGTGAACTGGCGCCGCCAGGGCAGGTGCTGCCGCTCTTCGATCATCTTCAGCAGCTGGTCGCCGGGCGTGAAGTGCTGAAGGCCTGCCAGCGAATCATTGATGACCCCCAGGCGCGCAGTGACTGCAATGCGTGGCTGAACGCCAACCGCGAGCGTCTGCTGGCCGGCTGCCCCAGTTCACCGCATCTGGTATTTCGCATGCTGGGGCGCCATCGCCACTCCTCGCTGGCGGAAGCCTTCCGCGACGAGCTGACCCTGTCGGTGCGCTGCTGCATGGGTACCGAACTTGCCGAAGGGGTGCGCGCCCTGCTGATCGACAAGGACAAGCAGCCGCAATGGGCCTATACCTCGATCGCCCAGGTCTCCGAGGAATACATCGACGGCTTCTTCGCACCGCTGTGGGAAGAGGATGAGCATCCGCTGATGGACCTCTGAGCGCGCCTTTCAGTACAGGCGGCAGGCGCGGCCATGCCGCCGGACGCCAATGACAACAAGAATCTGTTCACAAGGAAGCATTGCCATGACATCCATCGGTTTCATCGGACTCGGCAACATGGGCGGGCCCATGGCGCTCAATCTGGTCAAGGCTGGCCATGCGGTAAGGGTCTTCGATCTGGTCGAGTCGGCCATGAACGAGCTGGTCGAAGCGGGCGCCACCCGCGCGGCATCTCCCGGAGAGGTCGCCGAGGGTGTCGAGGTGTTGATCAGCATGCTGCCGGCCGGTCAGCACGTGCGAAAGCTCTATCTGGGTGACAAGGAAGACGGTGCGGGTGGCCTCTTGGCTGCGCTCGACGCCTCGGTGCTGGTGATCGACGCCTCGACCATCGCGCCGGATGATGCCCGTCTGGTCGCGCGTCACGCCGCCGAGCGTGGCATCACCTTCATGGATGCTCCGGTGTCCGGCGGGGTCGGTGGTGCACGTGCCGGTACGCTGAGCTTCATCGTCGGCGGTGAGGCCGACGGCTATGCGCGTGCCGAGCCGCTGCTGGAAGTGATGGGCAAGAATCTGTTCCATGCAGGCCCGGCCGGCAGCGGCCAGGTCGCCAAGATCTGCAACAACATGTTGCTGGGCATCCTGATGAGCGGCACCGCCGAGGCGCTGGCGCTGGGGGTCAAGAACGGACTGGACCCGGCCGTGCTCTCGGAGGTGATGAAGCAGTCATCCGGCGGCAACTGGGCGCTCAACGTCTACAATCCCTGGCCCGGCGTGATGGAAGCCGCGCCGGCCTCCAATGATTATCAGGGCGGTTTCCTGGTCGATCTGATGACCAAGGATCTTGGCCTTGCCTGGGAGATGGCGCTGGGCTCGAAATCGGCGGTGCCAATGGGCTCCCAGGCGCGTAATCTGTTCGTCCAGCATGCCGCCCAGGGCGCAGGACGCCTCGATTTCTCGAGCATCCAGCGCTTCTATCGCTGTGGCGAGGCGGATGCGTGAGCTGTCATGCCGTCAGCCGCTGACATGCACCCCGAGGACAACACCATCTGCAAGGAGCACCCCATGATTCGACCGGTCAGTGAGCTGGTGGCCGCCGCCGAGACGGAGATCGAGACCCTGTCGCCCCGCGAGCTGCGCGAGGCGCTGGAAGAGGCCCGCGCCGGTGGCACGCCGCTGACGCTGGTGGACATCCGCGATGTGCGTGAGCTGGAGCGCGAAGGGCGCATCCCCGGCGCCATCCACGCGCCGCGCGGCATGCTGGAGTTCTGGGTCGACCCGGCCTCGCCCTATCACCGCGCCGACTTTGCGCGCGAAGGGCGCTATGTGCTGTTCTGCGCCGGTGGGCTGCGCTCGGCGCTGGCCACCAAGTCGCTCAAGGACATGGGGTTCGGGCCGGTGGCCCATCTGGGGGGCGGCTTCGCGGCCTGGCGTGAAGCGGGCGGAGAGGTCGTCTCGCCCTTCATGCAGGGCAACTGACGTAGCGCGGGGATCCTCGGCGCGATCCAGCGTTGCCCCTCACCTGACACGCTGATGCTTTACACTGTTCGACCCCGCTGGCGCCTCGCCGGTCGGGGTCGTTTTCTGTCCGGAGCCTGTATGTCTGACCCTGATACCCCTGCCACCCCCAGACGTGCCTCGTCTCGGCGTGGCACGCGCGATCTGGTGCGTGACCCGATCGCCTCGACGCTGGCGCGCATGACGGGGCCGGTAATCGGCGGCATCGTCACCATGATGCTGTTCAACCTGGTGGATGCCTGGTTCATCGCCCAGCTGGGCACGCCGGAGCTGGCGGCGGTGACCATGACCTTCCCGGTCACCTTCGGCGTGATCAGCATCGCCATCGGGCTGTCCATCGGCACCACCGCGGTGGTGGGGCGTCGGCTGGGGCGAGGCGAGCTCGAGACCGTCAAGGCGCGCACCACGGATTCCAGTCTGCTGGGGCTGCTGCTGGGGCTGGTGATGCTGGTGCTGGGGCTTGCCAGCATCGAGCCGCTGTTCGGGCTGCTGGGGGCCGATGACACCCTGATGCCGCATATTCGTGACTACATGCAGGTGTGGTATTTCGGCGCGCCCTTCGTGTTGCTGCCGCGCGTGCTGGGCAGCGTGCTGCGCGCCGAGGGCAATACGCTGGTGCCCTCGCTGGTGATGGCGGCGGCGGGGGTGCTCAATGCGCTGCTCGACCCGCTGCTGATCTTCGGCATCGGTGGCTGGCAGGGCATGGGCGTGGCGGGCGCGGCGCTGGCCACGGTGCTGTCGTGGCTGGCGATGACGCTGGGCTTGCTGGCATTGCCACTGCTGCGCGCACGGCTCGATTTCCGTCACCTGAGCGTGACGCGGCTGGTGACGTCATGGCGTGAGGTCGGGGCGATCGGCCTGCCTGCCGCGCTGACCAGCGTGATGACGCCGATTGCCACCGCGCTGGTGACGCGTATCGTCAGTCAGCATGGGCACGCGGCGGTGGCGGCCTACGGCATCGGCTCGCGCATCGAGTCGCTGGCGCTGATTCTGGTGCTGGCGCTGTCCATGACGCTGTCGCCCTTCATCAGCCAGAACGATGGTGCCGGGCAGCAGAGGCGTGTGTGGCGCGCCATCCACGGCGTGCTGGCCTTCATTCTCGTCTGGCAGCTGGTGGTCTGGTTGGGGCTCGGGCTGGGCGGCGAGTGGATCGCGGCGCGCTTCGCCGAGAGTCAGGAGGTCGCGGGGCTGGTCAGCACCTATCTGTGGCTGATACCCGCCGCCCTCGGGGCCCAGGGCGTGATCATCCTCGCCAATTCCAGCCTCAATGCGCTGCACAAGCCGCGCCGCGCGATGATGCTCTCGCTGGTGCGTCTGTTCGCCTTGCTGGTGCCGCTGGCCTGGCTGGGCGGCGCCCTGTATGGCGTGATCGGCATCTTTGCCGGGGTGGCGACAAGTTACCTGTTGATGGGCGGCATCAGTTATCTGGCGCTGCGTTCGGTCCTCAGGCAGCGCGCCTGAGCCTGGTAGCGAGAGACTGCTGTCGTGACGAAAAAAGCCGCCGTGACCCGAGAGGGTACGGCGGCTTTTTCATGTCTGGCTTTCAGTGCCTTGGGCGGCTGTTTTCCAGTGCCTTAGGCGTCTTATTCCCAGTGCCTCAGGCGGCTGTTTTCCAGTGCCTTAAGCGTCTTCGTACTTGCACAGGTAGGCGGATTCGACCGTGGTGCGCACCTCGAAGCTCTGGTTGGCTTCGACGATGAAGCTTTCACCGGCGGCGAGCTGATACCACTCTTCCGCGCCCGGCAGCAGTACCTGCATGTCGCCGCTGATCAGGGTCATGTATTCGCGTTGGCTGGTGGCGAACACGAATTCGCCGATGGCCATCACGCCGACCGTGGCAGGAAGGTCTGCGCTCTGGAAGGCGATGGAGGCCACCTGGCCGTCGAAGTAGTGGTTGGTGTTGAACATGGGAGGATTTCCTGGGTGAGTAGCGGTGTTGTTGTGGTCGATGTCTGTCGTCGTGGTCGACGTGTGTTGTTGTGTTCGACTTGTGATGATCTGGCGTCGGGATCAGCGCGGTGAGAAGCGGCGTGCCAGGCCGGTCTCGGCGATCATGCGTGTCGAGATCTCTTCGATCGAGAAACGCGTGGTATCGATGTAGGGCACCTTGGAGCGGCGGAAGAGTGCCTCGGTCTGCTCGACTTCCTGCAGGCACTGATCGATCGAGCAGTAGCGGCTGTTGGGACGACGCTCGGTACGAATGGCGGCCAGCCGGCGCGGGTCGATGGTCAGCCCGAACAGCTTGTGACGATATTGCGCCAGTGAGGCGGGCATCTTGAGGGTGCCGGACTCGTCCAGATCATCCTCGGTCAGCGGGTAGTTGGCCGCGCGGATGCCGAACTGCAGCGCCAGATACAGCGAGGTCGGGGTCTTGCCGCAGCGTGAGACGCCGATGAGGATGACGTCGGCCTTGTCGTATTGATGCGTGCGCGCGCCATCATCGTTGTCGAGGGCGAAGTGCACCGAATCGATGCGATTCATGTAGACGTCGTCCTGCCCGATGGAGTGGGTCTTGCCGACGCTGTAGGACGAGTGGGTGTCCAGTTCCTCTTCCAGCGGCTTGAGGAAGGTCGAGAAGATATCGACCTTGAAGCCGGAGGATTCGGAGATGATGTCGCGGATGTTCTGGTCGACGATGGTATCGATGATGATCGGGCGCTCGCCGTCATTGGCATGCGCGCTCTCGATGGCCTTGACCAGTGCCGTCGCCTTTTCGGCCGAATCGATGTAGGGCTTGGTCACCATGCGGATGTCGGTATTCTCGAACTGGGCGAGCAGACTGCGTCCCAGTGTCTCGGCGGTGATGCCGGTGCCATCGGAAATGAAGAAGGCGGTTCGGGTCATGACGGGCACTCGTGAAGAACGAATCGAAGACACCAGCCCGCTCTGGCTGTTGCCCCGTGAAGACCCCAAGTGTCGGTGTTCACTGTCGAGCTTGCAATATCCGGCACAGGGCCAGTGGCGCGATATGAGAAATCCCGTGTTCCCGTTCTCTACAAAAGCGCCTCATGACTACATTCCTGTAGCGGCCGTTCCTGGCTTGTCGACATGTTCGCCGACGATGGCGACATAACGTCTGAAACAGGCTCAGGGTTGTAGTCCTCCTCCACTGACTAGCCGGTTAGACCAATGGCTAATACTAGAGAGAGCTTGTTAGGGTGGCGTCATTGCTGAACGGAAGGCGGTTCATCGTCCTCCATCGGTCATTCGTTTCCATCCATTGGTACCAGGGGGTTCCCTTGTCACAGCAAGCCACATCCGAATACGTCGTCGATTTCGATCAGCTCGGCATGAACGATGTTGATCGCGTTGGCGGCAAGAACGCCTCGCTCGGTGAGATGATCTCCAATCTGGCCGATGCCGGTGTCACCGTGCCCGGCGGCTTTGCGACTACCTCCTATGCCTATCGCGAGTTTCTGGCCCACGAAGGCCTCGACAAGCGTATCAATGCCGCCCTCGATGCCCTCGATGTGGACGACGTGGTCGAACTGGCGCGCGTCGGTGCCGAGATTCGTCAGTGGATCATCGACACGCCGCTGCCGCCGGCCTTCGAAGCCGAGATGGAACGTGCCTATGCCGAGCTTCAGGCCAGGCACCCGAACCTGAAGGTCGCCGTGCGTTCTTCCGCCACCGCGGAAGATCTGCCGGATGCCTCCTTCGCCGGTCAGCAGGAAACCTTCCTCAACATCGAAGGCTTCGACAACATCAAGCGTGCGGTTCACGAGGTGTTCGCGTCACTGTTCAACGACCGCGCCATTTCCTACCGCGTGCACAAGGGCTTCGATCACTCACTGGTCGCGCTGTCTGCCGGCGTACAGAAGATGGTGCGCTCCGAGACGGCCGCTTCCGGCGTGATGTTCACCCTGGACACCGAATCCGGCTACCGCGACGCCGTCTTCGTCACCGGCTCCTGGGGCCTGGGCGAGACCGTGGTGCAGGGCGCGGTCAATCCTGACGAGTTCTACGTCCACAAGACCACGCTGGCCGCTGGCCGCCCGGCGGTACTGCGCCGCAACCTGGGCTCCAAGCTGATCAAGATGGTCTACACCGACGACACCAGTGCAGGGCGCTCCGTCGAGACCGTCGACGTGCCGGTGCCGGACCGTCACCGTTTCTGCATCAGCGACGCCGATGTCGAGGCACTGGCGCGCCAGGCCATGATCATCGAGAAGCACTACCAGCGTCCGATGGACATCGAATGGGCGCGTGATGGTGACGACGGCAAGCTCTACATCGTCCAGGCGCGTCCGGAAACGGTCGTCAGCCAGGAAGAGGGCGGCAACCTCGAGCGCTTCCAGCTGCGCGAGAAGGGTCGCACTCTGGTCACCGGGCGTGCCATCGGCCAGCGTATCGGCCAGGGTGCGGTGCGCGTGATCGACAACCCGGAGCAGATGGACAAGGTGCAGGTCGGCGACGTGCTGGTCACCGACATGACCGATCCGGACTGGGAGCCGGTCATGAAGCGCGCCTCCGCCATCGTCACCAACCGTGGCGGTCGTACCTGCCACGCGGCGATCATCGCGCGTGAGCTGGGCATTCCGGCCGTGGTCGGCTGTGGCGACGCGACCTCGGTGCTCGCCGAAGGCCGCGAAGTGACGGTCTCCTGCGCCGAAGGCGATACCGGTCATGTCTATGACGGTATCCTCAACTTCGATCGCACCGTCACCAGCGTCAACGAGATGCCGGAGATTCCGTTCAAGATCATGATGAACGTCGGCAACCCGGACCGCGCCTTCAGCTTCTCGCGTCTGCCGAATGCCGGTGTGGGCCTGGCGCGCCTCGAGTTCATCATCAACCGCATGATCGGCGTGCACCCCAAGGCGCTGCTCGACTACGCCACCCTGCCCATCGATCTGCAGCAGACCATCGATGCGCGCACCGCCGGCTATGCAAGCCCGGTCGACTTCTACGTCGACAAGCTGGTCGAGGGTATCTCCACCCTGGCGGCCGCCTTCCACCCGCAGAAGGTCATCGTGCGCATGTCGGACTTCAAGTCCAACGAGTACGAGAACCTGATTGGCGGCAAGATGTACGAGCCGGGCGAAGAGAACCCGATGCTGGGCTTCCGTGGCGCCTCACGCTACGTGTCCGACACCTTCCGCGACTGCTTCGATCTGGAATGCCGTGCCCTCAAGCGCGTGCGTGACGAGATGGGGCTGACCAACGTCGAGATCATGGTGCCCTTCGTGCGCACCACCGGCGAGGCGGAGCAGGTCATCAAGCTGCTGGGCGAGAATGGTCTGGTACGTGGCGAGAACGGCCTGCGCGTCATCATGATGTGCGAGCTGCCGACCAACGCGCTGCTGGCGGATCAGTTCCTCGAGCACTTCGATGGCTTCTCCATCGGCTCCAACGACCTGACCCAGCTGACCCTGGGGCTGGATCGCGACTCCGGCATCGTCGCTCACCTCTTCGATGAGCGTAACCCGGCGGTCAAGCAGCTGATGTCGATGGCGATCCGTGCCTGCAAGGCGCAGGGCAAGTACGTCGGCATCTGTGGTCAGGGCCCGTCGGACCATCCGGAGCTGGCCAAGTGGCTGATGGAAGAGGGCATCGACAGCGTCTCCCTCAACCCGGATTCTGTGCTGGAAACCTGGTTCATGCTGGCGGACAAGGAGCTGGTGTAACCCAGGCTTCCCAGGATGGTGACCTGACGCGCTGAGGCGCAGACGGTCGTTGTCACCCAGGGCGCCCATCGCACTCAACGTGCGGTGGGCGCTTTTCGTTTCGTGCCTGAAACCTGAATGATTGGTCAGTTCAGGCATTAGACCAATGGGGGAGAAAGCAGCACAAAGACGCCAGTTAGTAACAAATGGCAACAAAATGATCTCGCTTGCGCGACTAAATGATTATCTTTCTACCTTATGTAAAAAAGGCAGTCATTTATAATCCCAGCCACCCCGCTGACCACAATATCCATGGTGGCAATGACGGCAGGCCTCACCGGTAGCCAGCACTGCGGTGGCACGCAACAACCGACCTTTCAGACACAATCCAAGGTAGTCGTAACGTGAAACAGTCTTTATGGAAAAACATCGGCGTCCAGGTAGTCATCGCCATGATCCTGGGTGCAGGTGTCGGGGCGTACATGGGCGAAGACGCCTCGATGTTCGCGCCACTGGGTGAGCTGTTCATTCACCTGATCAAGATGCTGGTCGTGCCGCTGATCGCGGTCTCCATCGTGTCGGGAGCCGCCAATCTGGGCGACAGCCCTTCTGCCGGCAAGATCGGCATCTCCACCTTCGCCTTCTTCATGCTGACCTCTGCCGTGGCCGTGATGCTGGCGCTGGTGATGGGGCATGTCTTCCAACCGGGCAGCGGAGTGGACCTGGAAAGCGCCAAGGGCATGTTCTCCAATGCCTACGCTGACAAGGGCAGCGTGCCGGGCGTGATGGACACCATTCTGGGCATGGTGCCGACCAATATCTTCGGGGCACTCACCGATGCCAATATCCTGCAGATTCTGGTGTTCTGCCTGTTCCTCGGCATTGGCCTGTCCAAGACCGGTGAGCGTGGCAAGCCGCTGATCGAAGGTCTCAACACCGTCATCGAAGCCTTCGTGTGGATGATCAACGTGGTGATGCTGATCGCGCCGATCGGCGTCTTCGGCCTGATGGCAGACGCCGTCGGCACCTTCGGCTTCGATGTACTGACGCTGGTGATGAAGCTGTTCCTCGTCTACATGGGCGCCATCCTCATCTACGGCTTCGTGTTCTACCCGCTGGTGGTCAAGTTCGGCTCTGACGTGCCGCTGGGTCGCTTCATGTCCGCGATGAAGAAGCCGCAGGCCGTCGCGCTGTCCACGGCGTCCTCCATGGCGACCCTGCCGGTCAACATGGAAGTCTGCGAGAAGGAGCTGGGCCTCAAGAACGCCACCTCTGCCTTCGTGCTGCCGCTGGGCGCGACCATCAACATGAGCGGCAATGCCATCTATTACGGGCTGGTGGCGATGTTCTTCGCCCAGGTCTTCAATGTCGATCTCGGCTTCTCCGCCTACGCCGCCATCGTGTTCACCGCGACTCTGGGTGCCATCGGTCAGGCCGGTGTGCCGGGGCCGTCGTTCCTGGTGGTCGCTGTGCTGCTGGCTGCCGGTATTCCCATCGAAGGTCTGCCGTTGCTGTTCGCGCTGGATCGTATCTTCGACATGACGCGCACCGCGCTCAACATCACCGGTGACGCTGCCTGCGCCGCCGTGGTGGACCGCTTCGCGCGTGCCGATGATGCGGCTGCGGCCTCTCAGGCCAGTGCTCAAGCCGGCTCACAGACCGCTGAGCCTGCCAGCACTCGCTGAGTCCGCGACTTTGAACGCGAAACGCCCCCGCAACCTGCCTGGTTGCGGGGGCGTTTTCATTGCGGCGTGCACCGCGGCGCGAGACGGCGACTCAGGGAGTCGGCTGGGTACGGATCAGCGCTTCCTTGGCGGTGATGACGCCATTGTTGTCGGCGTAGAGATAGTCGCCCGGCACGATGGTGACGCCGGCGAAGGTGACCGGGATATCGCGCTGGCCTTCGCCGCGCTTGATGCTGGGGCGCGGGTAGCAGCCCAGTGCCTGCACGCCGAGGTTGGTGGCGTGGATCTCATCCACGTCGCGGATGCAGCCATACATGATCACGCCGGCCCAGCCGCTCTTGGCGGCCTGTTCGGCGAGCATGTCGCCCAGCATGGCGCAGCGCATCGAGCCGCCGGCATCGACGACCAGGACGCGGCCTGCGCCGGGTTCCGCGACGGCTTCCTTGACCAGCGAGTTGTCCTCGAAGCACTTGATGGTCACGACTTCGCCGCCGAAGGACTCGACGCCGCCGTAGTTGATGAACAGTGGCTCGAGCACCTGCACGTCGGGGAACTCATCGCAGAGGTCGGGGGTGGAGATGGGATGCGTCATGTCGGATTCCTTGTGCTGGGCGGCCGGGGCAGGCCGCTTGAGGGACGGAGCGCTTTGATTGCTGCAATGCCACAACCCCGAGAATGCCCGATACGCCAGGGCTTTGCATCTGTGCGAAGGGCTAAGCGGGCCTCGGGCACGCGCAAGCGGGGGGAGCGGGAAGGTCATGAGGACATGTTGCTGACTGGCGACGTGACAAGTAGTCAAAACGCCACTCTTGAAACACTGTTCTATATCTACCACGATGCTCCTGCAACCCATGACAGGCGCGGTCTTGCCGTCAGTACCTGGCCGGCAGCTGCCTGTGCCGCCCATTGGATCAAGGAGCAATACATGAGCAAGTCACGTCTTATGGCCGCCCCGTTGGCTACCGTTTCCTTCGCCGCTCTCGCTCTGGCGCTCAGTGGTCTCGCTCAGGCGGCAGGCAATGCCAGCGAAGGGCTCTACATCGGTGCCGGTACCGGCTTCTCCAGCCTTGAGAACGATGATTCCGATGAGGCGGGTGACTTCATCGAATCCGGCAGTGATGACTTCGATGTCGATGATGACGACAACGTCTACAAGGCCTTCGTGGGCTATCAGTACAATCCGTACTTCGCCACTGAGGCCTTCTACACCGACCTGGGGACTGTCCAGCTCAAGGGCAATGACTTCAGCAATACCGAGCTCGAGTCCAAGGCCTACGGTGTCAACGTGGTGGGTATCCTGCCCATCGGTCAGTACTTCTCGCTGTTCGCCAAGGCGGGGATGGCCAAGTGGGAAACCGATGTCGATGGCAATCTGGGCAATTCCAGCGTCGACCTGAAGGACAACGACGGCTTTGATCCGGTCTATGGTGCCGGTGCACAGGTCAATCTGGACCCGTTCCTGATCCGTGCCGAGTACGAGCGCTATGACTTCGACAGCGATTATCAGGTGGATGCCTTCACCGCCTCGGTCGGCTACAAGTTCTGAGGCAGGGCGCTTGCACCACTGAGCTTGTCGCAGGCATGAAAAAACGGGCCGTCCCTTGAGGGGCGGCCCGTTTCGTTGTCTGGCATGACGCCAGTGCTGCTGTCAGAGGGGAGTCATGCAGTGGTGCATGACTCCCCGCCTGATCAGGCTTCCTGGGTGACCGGAATCACGTTGGAAGCGGCGTTCTGGAACTCTTCGATCTCATGGAAGTTCAGGTAGCGATAGATCTCGCCCGCCATGGCATCGAATTCGCCCATGTAGCCCTGATATTCCTCGACGGTCGGCAGACGACCGACCACGGCCGCGATGGCCGCAAGCTCGGCAGACGCCAGGAAGACGTTGGCGCCGTCGCCCAGACGGTTCGGGAAGTTGCGCGTGGAGGTGGACACCACGGTGGACTTGGCGGCCACACGTGCCTGGTTACCCATGCACAGTGAGCAGCCCGGCATTTCCATGCGCGCGCCGGCACGGCCGTAGATGCCGTAGTAGCCTTCCTCGGTCAGCTGGTGCTGGTCCATCTTGGTCGGCGGTGCCAGCCACAGCTTGGTCTTCAGGCTACCGGCCGGCTGCTTCTCGAGCAGCTTGCCTGCGGCGCGGAAGTGACCGATGTTGGTCATGCACGAGCCGATGAAGACTTCGTCAATCTTCTGACCGGCGACGTCGGACAGCAGACGGGCATCGTCCGGGTCGTTCGGCGCGCACAGCACCGGCTGGTCGATCTCGGCGAGGTCGATCTCGATGATCTCGGCGTATTCGGCGTCCTTGTCGGCACGCATCTGGCTCGGGTTGGCCAGCCACTCTTCCATGCCTGCGATACGACGCTCGATGGTACGGGCATCGCCGTAACCGTTGGCGATCATCCATTTGAGCAGGGTGATATTGGACTTCAGGTACTCGGTCACGCTCTCGTCGGACAGCGTGATGGTACAACCGGCGGCGGAACGCTCGGCAGAGGCGTCGGACAGCTCGAATGCCTGTTCGGCCGTCAGATCTTCCAGACCTTCGATTTCCAGAATGCGGCCAGAGAAGGCGTTCTTCTTGTTGGCCTTGTCGACGGTCAGCAGGCCCTGCTTGATGGCATACAGCGGGATGGCGTGGACCAGGTCACGCAGGGTGATGCCCGGACGACGTTCGCCCTTGAAGCGCACCAGGATGGATTCCGGCATGTCCAGCGGCATCACGCCAGTGGCGGCGGCGAAGGCCACCAGGCCAGAACCCGCCGGGAAGGAGATGCCCATCGGGAAGCGGGTGTGGGAATCACCACCGGTGCCGACGGTGTCCGGCAGCAGCATGCGGTTCAGCCACGAGTGGATGATGCCGTCGCCCGGACGCAGGGAGACGCCGCCGCGGTTCATGATGAAGTCGGGCAGGGTGTGGTGGGTCTCGACGTCGACCGGCTTCGGGTAGGCAGCTGTGTGGCAGAAGGACTGCATCACCAGGTCGGCCTGGAAGCCCAGACATGCCAGATCCTTCAGCTCGTCGCGGGTCATCGGGCCAGTGGTGTCCTGGGAGCCGACGGTGGTCATCTTCGGCTCGCAGTACATGCCCGGACGCACGCCTTCCAGGTTGCAGGCCTTGCCGACCATCTTCTGTGCGAGGGTGAAGCCCTTGCCGGTGTCCTTCGGCTGTTCCGGCAGGCGGAAGACGTCAGACGCCTCCAGACCCAGCTCGGTACGCGCCTTGTCGGTCAGACCGCGACCGATGATCAGCGGGATACGGCCGCCAGCACGCACTTCGTCCAGCAGGACCTGAGTCTTGAGGGAGAAGGTGGAGATGACTTCGTCGGTGTCGTGGCGGCAGACCTTGCCTTCGTACGGGTAGATATCGATGACATCGCCCATGGCCATCTTCTCGACGTCCATCTCGATGGGCAGAGCGCCGGCATCTTCCATGGTGTTGAAGAAGATCGGTGCGATCTTGTTGCCGATGCAGAAACCGCCGGCGCGCTTGTTGGGCACGAACGGGATGTCGTCGCCGAAGAACCACAGCACGGAGTTGGTGGCGGACTTGCGTGAGGAGCCGGTGCCGACCACGTCACCGACGTAGGCGACCGGGAAGCCCTTGGCCTTCACTTCCTCGATCTGGGCCAGCGGGCCGACGACGCCATCTTCCTGCGGGTTGATGCCTTCACGCGGGTTCTTGAGCATCGCGTTGGCGTGCAGCGGGATGTCCGGACGTGACCAGGCGTCAGGCGCCGGAGACAGGTCATCGGTGTTGGTCTCGCCCGGCACCTTGAAGACGGCCAGCGAGATCTTCTCGGCCAGCGCCGGCTTGGACAGGAACCATTCGGCGTCGGCCCAGGACTGCAGCACGGCCTGGGCGACGGCGTTGCCGGCCTTGGCGCGGTCAGCGACATCGTGGAAGGCGTCGAACATCAGCAGGGTGTGCTTGAGCTGTTCGCCGGCTTCCTTGGCCAGGCTTTCGTCGTCCAGCAGCTCGACCAGCGTGGCGATGTTGTAGCCGCCCTGCATGGTGCCGAGCAGCTTGACGGCATGTGTCTTGTCGATCAGCGGAGAAGCGGCTTCGCCACGTACGATGGCGGTCAGGAAGCCAGCCTTGACGTAAGCGGCTTCATCAACGCCCGGGGGAATGCGATTGGTGAACAGATCGAGGATGAACTCTTCTTCACCGGCCTGCGGATTCTTGAGCAGTTCGACCAGCTCGGCGGTCTGCTCGGCAGTCAGCGGCTTTGCCGGGATGCCCTGCTGGGCGCGTTCTTCAACCTGTTGACGGTAGGCTTCAAGCACGTGGGAGACCCTCATCTGTAATCGTGTCGAAATGCGCGGGCCAGTCGTCTTGAAGACGCAGGGCGGGGCACCTCGAGGCTTCTTGCGGGTAATTCAAGCGTCTTATTGCGAGCGAATCAGGCGCTACGGGGCGAATGCGAGTCTACTCAACTTTGTCGACAATGTTAAGGAGCGCCCAGTGGCGGGGGCTGAGACTTTGGTCGCCTATTGCGGCATAACATTCTGATATTTCATCTGATTGTCAGGAAATCACGCTGAGCAAACACTATGCGGCAACGCTGATGACGCGCTGATGACGCCTAGCGCGGTGCTGACAAGAGGTTCTTTGGGCACAGACGGCGCGATGCTGTCGGCTCTCAGGTACGCACGGTATGATGGGGGTTACCCCGAATCACACTTTCCGCCTCCCCCGAGGGCAACATGAGCCGTATTCTTTCTCCTTGCGTAGGTGTCTGCTCCACTACGGTCGGCGATAGCGTCTGTCGCGGCTGCCAGCGTCATGATCATGAGATCCTGGCCTGGTTCGGCTATGACAGTGACCAGCGCGCCCAGCGCATGCTGGCACTGGACGAGCTGCGCAGCCAGGTCGCCGCCCGCTGGCTGCGCGTCGCCGATGACGCCATGCTGGCCGAGCAGCTGACCCGCCATCGCATCCGTTTCCGTGCCGATCAGTCGGCGCTGTCACGCGCCGTTGAGCTGCTGCGCGTCGGGCGCACCCGCATCAAGGACCTGTCGGCATATGGCATCGCACCACTGGCCCATGCGCGAGAACTTGAGCCCGAACAGCTTTTTGCCCATATAAACGATGAAATCATGGTGGAAGCGGCAAAGCGTGCCGATAATGATATGAACTCCGTCGTTGAGGTGTCTCCTGTCAGTCAGCAGCAGACGCAAGCGAGCGAGACAAAAGACTGACGTGACAATGAATTCAATGACCGACGTGACCGAGCGCAATGTGATTGCGCCTGAGCAGAGCAAGCAGCATGATGATGTTCATGCTGGCCAGTATGGCGAGAGTGAGGCTGGGGCGCGCGTGATCGCAGCGTCGCAGGGGCCAAGCGATGAAGATACCGATGCCTTGCTGCCGGCGTCGCTGCTGGCCTTTCTGCCCTGCAGGACGCCCCTGAGCTGGGTCGAGGCGGCGCTCGAGAATCCGGAGCTGTTGCTGATCGATCATGCGCAGTGCGAGAAGAAAGCCGCCTCCACCGCCATGAGCCTGATGTACCGCTACGTGAACCGGCCACTGCTGTTGACCAAGATGTCACAGCTGGCGCGCGAAGAGCTGCTGCACTTCGAGCAGGTGGTCGGGCTGATGGAGAAGCGAGGCATCGTCTATCGGCATATCAAGGCCTCGCGCTATGCCGAAGCCCTGCGCCAGCAGGTCAGGGACGAAGACCCGCAACGCCTGGTGGACATCCTGCTGATCGGCGCCCTGATAGAGGCAAGGTCGTGTGAGCGCTTCGCGCGCCTCATCCCGTATCTGGAACCAGAGCTTGCAAAGTTCTATCGCACTTTGGTTAAGTCAGAAGGACGTCACTATGAGGATTACCTCATGTTGGCGGAGCAATACACCAATGAACCACTGGAACCCCGTCTCGCGGTGCTACGTGAAGTGGAACGAGAGCTGATCGAAACCCCCGATGCTGTCTTCCGCTTCCACAGTGGTCAGCCGAGCGTACGACGGGCAGCGCGCGCCTCGGCCAGGGTGGGTCGGGACGCGATGGATCAAGGCACGAGAGACTAAGGCAAGGATCAAGGACAGGGGATCACCGGCGCCGTGGCAGGGCTGGCGTTTCGTTCGCGACTTTGAAATGGATGACACATGACGCAGGAAACATCTGGTCAAGCTCAACTGGCACTGCTGGGACATTTCCAGCTGACGTTGGGTGATGACACGCTGACGCAGTTCAGCTACGACAAGGTCAAGGCGCTACTTCTGCATCTGCTGCTGCATGATCAGGCCGTCTCCCGTGCCGGGTTGGCGGAGTTGCTCTGGCCGGATCAGGGACTGTCCTCCGGACGGACCAACCTTCGCCACGCCTTGCACTGTCTGCGTCAGAGTCTCGGCGAAGAGGCCGACAACCTGTTGACGGTGTCGCGCCAGACCATCGCGCTCTCGCTGCCGGAGCACTGGGAGCTTGATCTCGACGAGCTCAACGGCCTGCTGCTGGCGCCGCCCTCCGTCGCCACCCTGGGGGAGATTCTCACCCTGTATCGTGGCGACCTGGTCGAGGAGCTCTCCTTGACCCAGTGCCCGGACTTCCAGCGCTGGATGATCAAGGTGCGTGGCGAGTGGCGTCAGCGCGTCATCCAGTTCGCCGAGCGGGTGCTGGCCACGGACGAGCCGCTGCCCGATGACGTGCTGCGCACGCTGGTCAGTCGCTTCTCCGGTTACGGCCCCTTCCATGAGCGTCTCGTGCGTCAGCTGGCCGAAGGCGGCCAGTCGGCCGCGGCCCATGAGCAGTTCAATGCCTTCCTGCAGCAGCTGGCGCTCTCCGGTCAGCAGCCGGACCCCGGCTTCCTGCAGCTGGCGCGCTACTGGTCCGATGGCAAGAGCGAGACGATGAGTGCCATGACGCCGCAGGGCGCCATCTCACGGACCCTGTCGCTGGACAGCGCGCCGCTGCGCGAAGAGGAAATCGATCACCGTCAGCTGTCGGTCATGGCCATTCGTCTGAGCGTCAAGGACAGTCATCGTGACCGCGTCTGGGCGCGTGCCTGCCTGACGCTGCAGATCGAGCTGCTGCGCTGGCTGGAGCAGCAGTGTCATCACCTGGGCGGCTTCTGGCTGCCGGGCGCCACGGGTGGCGTGGGTCTGGCATGCTTCGGCACCCACGGCCCGGCGCATCAGCTCGCCGAGCTGGTCGCGCTCTATGAGCACTGCAGCAAGGCGATCCCCGACGAGATCGCCAAGCTGTGGGACGGCGAAGGCAAGCCGCCGGCCTTCTCGCTGTCGGCGGGCCTGCACTCCGGTCAGGTCATCTACCTGCCGGAGCGCCAGCTGGCCGACCCGCTGGGGCAGGTCACGCAATATTCCCTCGAGTTGATGACCGCCGCCGAAGGCAGCGAGCTGGTGATCTCCCAGGAGGCCAGTCAGCACATGCCGCCGGCACTGGACCTGCAGCCCCGCTTGACCTCGCGCCTGTTGGCCGCTGACGGTCGCGTGCGTCTGCGTGCGCTGGTGCTGGGCAGCAGTGTCGCCACTCGCGAATCCTCGCTGCCGACCTTGATCGGTCGCGAGGGCGAGCTGCGTCGTCTGCGCGATGCGCTAGCCCGCGCCAGCATCGGCCTGCGCCAGAGCGTGCTGGTCAGTGGCAACTCCGGCATGGGCAAGTCGGCCTTGATGGTCAATTTCCGTCAGCTGGAGCAGAGCCAGGATGTCGGACTGTGCTGGATGCCGACCACGCGTCTCTCGCAGCTTGAGCCCTACAGTGTCGTCACGGCGCTGATTCGCTGGCGTCTGGACGGCAATATCGATCGCGAAAGCGTCGAGCAGCTGTTCGAGTCTTCCGAGGCGTTGCAGGGCATCAGCGAGGAAGTGCGTCGCTCCTTCCATGCGGTGCTGGGCACGGCGGAA
Source organism: Cobetia sp. 1CM21F (assembly GCF_023161745.1). Lineage (NCBI taxonomy): Bacteria > Pseudomonadati > Pseudomonadota > Gammaproteobacteria > Oceanospirillales > Halomonadaceae > Cobetia > Cobetia sp. 1CM21F. Next base: position 372,733 of record NZ_JALNTQ010000001.1, read on the forward strand.
GATACTGCCGAAGACGAAGTGCTGATCCAGTCCAGCGAGACGGTCGAACGCGTCGTGCGCGTGCTGCATCTGGTGATCGAGAAGTCAGCCAGCCTGCGTCCGCTGGTGATGATGATCGATGACCTGCAGTGGCTCGACGAGCCGTCGCTCAAGGTGCTGGCTGGCCTGCAGGCGCGTCTGCCGATCAACATCGGCTTCATGCTGGCCGCGAGCCACAACGGTCGCGACAGCCTGGCGGTCAAGCTCAACTGGGACCAGCACATCGCACTGGGTCGCCTCGATCCGATGCAGGTCTCGCGCCTGCTGTCACACCTGTCACGTCGCTATCGCCTGCACCTGAGTCCGCGCATGCGCAGTCAGCTCATCGAGCGCTGCGATGGCGTGCCGCTCTACCTGCAGGAAATCTGCCGGCGTCTCGACATGGACCGCCGCGAAGGGCGTCCGGTGCAGCTCGACGAATTGCCCAAGGGCCTGATCGGTCTGCTCTCCAGTCGTATCGATCAGCTGGAAGAAGGGCGCGATGTCGCCCACGCCGCCGCGGTATTGGGGCGTGTCTTCAAGCTGAGCTTCGTGCGCCAGAGCTGTGAGTTCGAGGAGGGCCGCCTCAAGCGCGCCATCGAGAACATGCAGCGCCTGGAGATCATCGAGGCCTGCAGCAGCGACAGTGAATTCGACTACCAGTTTACCCATCAGCTGATCCAGGAAGCGGCCTACCTGTCGTGTCCGCGGGATGTGCGGCGCCGGATTCACCATCAGGTGGTCGCGCTGATCGAGGACAAGTATCCCGCCTGGATCAGTCGTCACCCCGGCTACTTCGCCGTTCACCTGCGCAAGTCGCAGAACTTCAGCCGTGCCGCGCGTTACTTCGAGCTCTCGGCGCGCGAGGCGCTCAAGATCAGCGCCAACCGCACCGCGCTCAAGATGGCGGACAACGGCCTGGCCTGCCTCAAGCATGTCGATGGTCAGGAAGAGCGCGAAGTCAGCCTGCTGACGGTACGTGGCCAGTCCGGCTTCGCGCTGGAAGGCCATGGCTCACGCATTGCCCACGAGAGCTTCGTGCAGGCGCGCAACCTGCTCAGCAGTCCGGCGCTGGTCGAGGACGACGAGCCGGACCTCGAGCAGGCCTTCATCGTCAAATGGGGCCTGTGGGTCGGTTGCAGTGAGCGTCATGCCCACGCCGATGCCTTCGCGCTGGCCTCGGGCCTCAGTGAGCTGGCGGAAGAGCTTTCCGATGATCGCTATCGTCGCCTGGCCGATTATGCGCGTGCCCACTGCGAGTTCTGGGCTGGTCGCGTGCGTGTGGCGGGCGAGCACCTGGATGAGATCGATCCGGTCAACCATCCGATGGTGCTCGAATGGCTGCCGTTCAGCGATCACCCGCAGGTGGCGGCCTCCTGTCTGCAGAGCTGGACATCGTGCCTGCGCTGCGACTACGTGAAGGCCGAGCAGCAGGCCGAGGCGGCGATTCGCATGGCCGAGCAGATCGGTCAGCCCGGTTCGCTGGCGATGGCGCTGATGTTCTCCACCTCCCTGTATCGCCAGCTGGGTCACACCCATCTGGCGACCCAGCGCGCCGAGCGCGCCCTGGAAGTGACGCGTTCAGCGGACCTTCACCTGTGGCACATGGCTGCGCATGGCGTGCTGGGCTGGGCGCGGGCGATGAACGGCGACCGCGATGGCCTGTCCATGCTGCAGTCGAGCATGAACGAGTTCGCCGAGCTGACCGGACGCGAGCGTCATCAGCGTCCCAACCTGTGGTACATGGACGCCGTGATGGCGCTGGGCGAGCACGCTGCCGCCGAGGAATACATGGAGAAGGTGCTGCTGGTCGCCCAGGAGCGCAATTCCTTCTACCTGTCAGAAGTCAGCTATCTGGTCGCGAGCCTGCGCAGTGCTCAGGGGCTGCCGCTGGAGAAGGTGCGCTCCCTGATCGAGCAGGGGCTGTCCTACTCCATCGAGCAGGAAAACACCCACCATGAGGCCATGGGACTTGCCACCTGGCTGCGTCTGGTCGATGCCCATGATGCCGAGCGGTGTCAGCGTCTGAAGGTGTTGCTGGAAGAGCTGCCGAGCGCCGATGCCCCCGCGGTACTGGGCTGGCATCAGCTGGTGGAGGTCGCCGAGGGGCGTGCGCGCCGCAAGGCATCGTCACCGGCCTGAGCGCAGCGTCTGGCGCAGCGAAGCGCCTGATACTGTGAGAGCGTAAGAAAAAAGCCCCGCTGCCGTGATCGGCAGCGGGGCTTTTTGGTGTGTGCAAGCGATCAGCCGTGGGTGATCGCATCGACCAGCGGCAGCGCAAATTCACGCAGCTCCGGCCCCTGGCCACGGGCGATGATGTCGAAGGCCTGAGTCGGGCGCCAGTCGCCGAGCACGATGCGGCGCGCCGGCTCGCCATCGATCTCGAGTTCATGCACCGCCGGGCGATGCGTATGGCCATGGATCAGCGTGCGCACGTCGTGCTCACGCATCTCGCGCACCACTTCCTCGGGCGTGACGTCCATGATCGCCTCGTCCTTCTCGCTGTTGGTCTCGCCGGACTGCATGCGCAGTGACTGGGCCAGCGCCAGACGCTGCTCCAGCGGCATGGCCAGAATCTGCGCCTGCCACTGAGGGTCGCGGGTCATGGCGCGGAACTTCATGTAGGCCTCGTCGCGGGTGCACATGCTGTCACCGTGCATCAGCAGCACGCGCTCGCCGTCCAGCTCGATCACGCTCGGGTCGGGCAGCAGCGTCACGCCGGCTTCGGCCGCGAAGGTCTCACCGACCAGGAAGTCGCGATTGCCGTGCATGAAGAAGATCGCGGTGCCGCGCTCGGCGATGCGCTTGAGCGCAGCGCTCATGCTGTCGGTGAAGTCGTTGCGATAGTCATCGCCGACCCAGACCTCGAAGATGTCACCCAGCAGGAACAGACGCTCGACGGCAGGCTGGCAGGTAGCCAGGCGTGCCAGATAGTCGAGGAAGCCCTGGGCGATCTCGGGCGTGTCGGGTTGCAGGTGCAGGTCGGAGATGAAGAGGGTGGTGGCAGTCGTGTTCATGGTCGGGATCCGCGAAGGTGGGCGGTCAGCAGGGCATCGCAAGGGCGCACTGCCGTGGGAGTTCATAACGCAAACCGCCCAGCCTGACACTCGCGATCACGAGGCAAGGCCGGGCGGTAGGCACGCCTTGCGGCGTGATCAGGCGAAATCGCTTATTCGGTGATTTCAGCGCTGGTGATGATCACGTCTTCTGCCGGCACGTCGGCGTGGCCGTCGCGACGGGTGGTCTTGACCGCTTCGATCTTCTCGACCACGTCCATGCCTTCGACGACCTTGCCGAACACGCAGTAACCCCAGCCCTGGCTGGTCTTGCTGGTGAAGTTCAGGAAGTCGTTGTCATTGACGTTGATGAAGAACTGGGCGCTGGCGGAGTGCGGGTCCATGGTGCGAGCCATGGCCACGGTGCCGCGGTCGTTCTTGAGGCCGTTGTCGGCTTCGTTCTCGATCACGCCATTGGTCGGCTTCTGGTTGAAGTCGGTGTCAAAGCCACCGCCCTGAACCATGAAACCCGGAATGACGCGGTGGAAAAGGACATTGCTGTAGTGGCCTTCACGCACGTACTGCTCGAAGTTGGCCGCGGTCTTCGGGGCCTTCTCATGGTTGAGTTCGAGGGTGATATCGCCGTAGTTGGTGTGAAGAACGATCATTCGGGCTTCCCGGTCATCTGTCTTGCTCAAGTGTCAGGCAGGCGCGGCTTCATGGCATCGCCTGCGGGCGTCGCGCTATAATAGCGGCTTTGCATCCAGACACGAAAGCCTGAGCGGGCGGCAGGCGCGTGGATGCAGCCCCGATCATCCGTCTTGTTGTCCTTGCGCACGTTCGTTCAACCACATGACGACCCGCAATACGACGCCCAGGAACCACACAGAGGTGCAGCGAAACTTCATGAGTACCGAGACCCAGAGCGCCCCGAACTTCGTGCTTAACCAGATCCGCGAAGAACTCGAGGCCGGCCGTGCCGATAAGGTTGTCACGCGTTTCCCGCCGGAGCCCAATGGCTTCCTGCATATCGGGCACGCCAAGTCGATCTGTCTGAACTTCGGTCTGGCGCAGCAGCTCGGTGGCGATTGTCACCTGCGCTTCGATGACACCAACCCGGCCAAGGAAGAGCAGGCCTATATCGACGCCATCAAGGAAGACGTCGAATGGTTGGGCTTCGAGTGGGCCGGCAAGGTGCGCTTCGCTTCCGATTATTTCGACCAGCTCTATGCCTGGGCCCAGCACCTGGTGCGTGAAGGCAAGGCCTATGTCGATGACCTGTCGCCGGACGAGATTCGTGAATATCGTGGCACGCTGAAGGAGCCGGGTCGCCCGAGCCCGTACCGTGAGCGTAGCCCCGAGGAAAACCTCGATCTGCTCGAGCGCATGAAGAAGGGCGAATTCGGCGAGAGCGAGAAGGTGCTGCGTGCCCGCATCGACATGGCGGCGCCCAACATCAATCTGCGTGATCCGATTCTCTATCGTATCCGTCATGCCAGCCATCACCAGACCGGCGACAAGTGGAAGATCTACCCGTCCTACGATTTCACGCATGGTCAGTCCGATGCGCTGGAAGGCGTGACGCATTCCATCTGTACGCTGGAATTCGAGGACCATCGTCCGCTGTATGAGTGGTTCCTGGCCAACCTGCCGGTACCGGTCACGCCGCGTCAGATCGAGTTCGCGCGTCTGAACCTGGATTACACCGTCACCTCCAAGCGCAAGTTGAAGCTGCTGGTGGACGAAGGCGTCGTCGATGGCTGGGATGACCCGCGCATGCCGACCATCTCGGGCATGCGTCGTCGTGGCTACACGGCCGCTTCCATTCGCAAGTTCTGCGACATGATCGGCGTGAGCCGCGCGGATGGCGGCATGGTCGAGATCGGCATGCTGCACCACGCCATCCGTTCCGACCTGGAAGACAACGCGCTGCGGGCCATGTGCGTGCTCAATCCGCTCAAGGTGGTGCTGACCAACCTGCCGGAAGGTCACGAGGAAGTCTTCGAGGTGCCCGGTCATCCGGCACGTGACGACATGGGCACGCGCCAGATTCCGCTGACCCGTGAACTGTGGATCGACGCCAATGACTTCATGGAAGATGCGCCGAAGAAGTTCTTCCGTCTCGCGCCCGAGAAGGAAGTGCGTCTGCGCAACGGTTACGTCATCCGCTGTGATGAAGTGATCAAGGATGAGGCCGGCGAGATCGTCGAGCTGCGTTGCAGTGTCGATCTCGATACCCTCGGCAAGAACCCGGAAGGCCGCAAGGTCAAGGGTGTCATCCACTGGGTCAGCGCCGAGCACGCGGTGCCGGTCGAGGTGCGTCAGTACGAGAACCTGTTCCTGGAAGCCGAGCCGGACCGTGACAAGGATGTCGACTTCCTTGAGCACCTCAATCCGAACTCGCTGAGCATCGTCAAGGGCTTCGGTGAGCCGAGCCTGCGCAATGCCGCGCCGGAAACGCGTTACCAGTTCGAGCGTATCGGCTACTTCGTCGCCGACCGCCATGACTGCGTCGATGGCGCGCTGGTCTTCAACCGTACCGTCAGCCTGAAGGACGGTTGGGCCAAGGCCCAGAAGAAGGGTTGATGGCAGCCAGGCCTCCTGAGGGAGGTCTGCTGGCATGACTTTTGACCCGCTTCACGGCCCGCAGGCTGATCCTGTACCTTCGATGACGAAGCTGCATGACCGGCCTGCGGGCCGCTCCATTTCGCAAGGCTGACAGCGCACTGTCAGCAAAGTAGCCAAGGGCGATGACTGAATGATTTCACTCGAAGATGCCGCGAGCACACTGTCCATCTACAGTACCCTGAGCCGGACCAAGGCACCCTTCGTGCCATTGGAAGGCAACAAGGTGCGCATGTACGTCTGTGGCGTGACGGTCTATGACCTCTGTCACATCGGCCATGCGCGTGTGATGGTGGCCTTCGACATCATCACGCGTTACCTGCGTGCGCGTGGCTATGACGTCACCTATGTGCGCAACATCACCGATATCGACGACAAGATCCTCAAGCGTGCCGACGAGAATGGCGAAGCCTTCGAGGCGCTGACCGAGCGCATGATCCAGGCGATGCATGAAGACGAGGGGCGTCTGGGGATCCTGCGTCCTGATCGCGAGCCACGGGCGACCGCGCACATCGGCGATATCATCGCGATGACCGAGACGCTGATCGACAAGGGCTTTGCCTACGCGGCCAGCAACGGTGATGTCTACTACCGTGTGCGTCGTTTCGAGGGCTACGGCAAGCTCAACAACCGTCAGCTCGATGACATGCAGTCCGGCGCGCGCGTGGAAGTGGAAGAGGCCAAGGAAGACCCGCTCGACTTCGTGCTGTGGAAGGCCGCCAAGCCGGGCGAGGCCAGCTGGCCGTCTCCCTGGGGCGCGGGCCGTCCGGGTTGGCATATCGAGTGCTCCGCGATGTCGACCTGCTGCCTGGGCAATACCTTCGATATTCACGGCGGCGGGCCGGACCTGACCTTCCCGCACCACGAGAACGAGATCGCCCAGTCCGAAGCCGCCACTGGCCAGCAGTATGCCAACGTGTGGATGCACGCCGGCGCGGTGCGTGTCGGGCAGGACAAGATGTCCAAGTCGCTGGGCAACTTCTTCACGATTCGTGATGTGCTGGAGCAGCACAACCCGGAAGTGGTGCGTTACCTGCTGGTGGCCAGCCACTACCGCAGCGCGATCAGTTACGAAGCCAACTCGCTGGATGAGGCGCGTCGTTCACTGGAGCGCTTCTACAATGCGCTGGAGAACGTCACGCCCGAACAAGGCGAGGTGTCAGGCGACTGGCGGGCGCGCTTCGTGGCTGCCATGGATGACGACTTCAATACGGCCGGTGCGCTGTCGGTGCTGTTCGAGCTGGCCCGCGAGCTGAACCGTGCCAAGAAGGAGGCGCCGCAGCAGGCGCCGGCGCTGGCCTTCGAGCTGACCGCGCTGGGCGGTCTGCTGGGGCTGTTCGGGCAGGACCCGGCGGTCTTCCTCAAGGGCGATACTGCCGCATTGGCGTTGTCGGAAGACGAGATCCAGGCGCAGATCGAGGCGCGTGCTGCCGCCAAGAAGGCCAAGGACTTCGCGGGTGCTGACCGTATCCGTGACGAGCTGGCCGCTCAGGGCATCATCCTCAAGGATTCCCGCGAGGGGACGACCTGGGTGCTGGAAGGCTGATGCCGTTGGCATGACGCATTGTCGCCGCGAAAATGTCACCGCGAAAAAAAACCGCCGTCCCGAGAGGGGCGGCGGTTTTTCATGGCCAGTCGGGCGGGGTCGCCGTCGGGCAGCTGCTAATCAGCTGGCGAGGCGCTTGACCATGGCCTCGACCATGCGCGAGGACTGACGCGCGGCGACGTGCAGGAATTCCTCGAAGGACTGGCTGTTGTTGTCCTTGCCGGCGATGTCAGACAGCGCACGGATGACCACGAACGGCATCTCATAGACGAAGCAGGTCTGGGCGATGGCGGCGGCTTCCATCTCGGCGGCCAGCATGTCCGGGAAGCGTGAGCGAGTCAGCGCGACCAGTTCCGGGTCTGCCATGAAGATGTCGCCGGTGCAGATCAGGCCTTCACGCGCCTTGATCTCGCCCTGGGCTTCGACGCACTCACGCGCGATCTTCACCAGTGCCGGGTCTGACGGGTAGGCGGCCGGCATCTGCGGCACCTGGCCATATTCGTAGCCGAATACTACGGCATCGACGTCGTGGTGACGCACTTCGCTGGAGATGACCACGTCGCCGATCTCCAGATCAGAGGCGAAGCCCCCGGCGGAGCCGGTGTTGATGATGGCGTCCGGCTGATAGCGCTCGATCAGCTGGCAGGCGCCCACGGCGGCATTGACTTTGCCGATGCCGGACTGCAGCAGCACGATCTTGAGGCCGTGCAGCTGGCCGACGTGGAAGGTGGAGCCGGCATGTTGAGTCGTGGTGCTGTCTTCCAGCAGCTCGGCGAGGATGGCGACTTCCTCGGCCATGGCGCCGATGATGCCAAGTGTCTTGAGGGACATGGTGAAATCCTGAAGCAGGGACTGCGGGGCATCCTGTCATGCGATGCCCCGCGGCAGGGGAGGTGTCAGCGAGAGGGTGCGTGCTTACTTGCCGGCCAGCTGGGCATCGTGCAGCTCGGCGGCGAACAGGGTGTTCTCCAGCAGCGAGGCAACGGTCATCGGCCCTACGCCGCCCGGAACCGGCGTGATCCAGCCTGCGCGCTCCGCCGCCGGGGCGAACTCCACGTCACCGACCAGCGAGCCGTTGTCGAGGCGGTTGATGCCCACATCGATGACGATGGCGCCTTCCTTGATCCACTCCCCCTTGACCAGGCCCGGCTTGCCGACGCCGACCACGACGAGGTCTGCCTGGCGGACCTTGCTCTCCAGGTCCTTGGTGAAGCGGTGGCAGACGGTGGTGGTGCAGCCGGCCAGCATCAGCTCCAGTGACATCGGGCGACCGACGATGTTGGAGGCGCCCACGATGGTGGCGTCCATGCCGCGCACCTGCAGGCCGCTCTCGGACAGCAGCGTCATGATGCCCTTGGGGGTGCAGGGGCGCATTACCGGCAGGCGCTGCGCCAGACGACCGAGGTTGTAGGGGTGGAAGCCGTCCACGTCCTTGTCGGTACGAATGCGCTCGAGAATCGGGCGTGAATCGAGATGCGCCGGCAGCGGCAGCTGCACCAGGATGCCGTCGATGCTGGTGTCGTCATTCAGCTGGTCGACCAGGGCTTCCAGTTCCTGCTGAGTGGTGTCAGCGGACAGGCGGTGCTGGGTGGAGAGGATGCCAGCCTTCTCGCAGGCGAGGTGCTTGTTGCGGACATAGACCTCGGACGCCGCGTCTTCACCGACCAGCACGACGGCAAGCCCCGGAATACGTTCACCGGCATCACGACGCGCATCGACCTGACGGCCTACCTGTTGGCGTACGCGTTCGGCAATGGCCTTGCCATCTATCAGTTGTGCTGACATCAGCGATCATTCCTTCTCGTGGGCGATAAATGCAGGAGGGACAACGATGGCCAATTTTCGCATGCCTTGCCCTCCAGTCAACGCCGAATGACGACCTTGGTCGAAAGCTGTCATGGCCGTCAGGTCTTTCACGGGCGCCCGACAGGCCAGAAGACGGCGCCAAGTCACAGTCGAGAGTGGGGTCATGTCATGCGGTTATCGCCCTGATGCTCCCTCTGTAGAGGCGCAAGCAGAGGTAGAAGCAAAGGGAGAGGCAAAGGGGGAAGCAGAGAGCGGGGTAAGGAGAAGGCTGGGGCGGATGGGAGAGGGTGAATGGCAGAGGGTGAATGGCAGAGGGGCAAAAGGCGAAGGGACGATAGTCAGTCCACCGGCGGCGCTCAGCCGTCGCAAGTCATCACTGCGTCAGTGGCAGAAGCGATGAAAGGCGTGGCGTCTTGTATCAGCAAGGAGAGATGTTGGGGGCTGCAGGGATGAAAGCCCGCGACATGACATTGGCATGACAGCGCGAGGGGCAAACGAATCTTTTGGAAAGAATTCACGTAAGGGCTTGACCGCAGACGAAAGTTCGGTAGAATACGCCTCGCATCGACGGGGTTCGACGGTCGGTTGAAGACGGTTTCGGGATATAGCGCAGTCTGGTAGCGCGCCTGCTTTGGGAGCAGGATGTCGGGGGTTCGAATCCCTCTATCCCGACCACTTGAATACAACGTATCGCAAGGCTTCGGTCTTCTGAAACAGTATTCAGGGCTTTGTCCGGAGGTTGACTCGCAGCATTAGTTTCTGCGCCTATAGCTCAACCGGATAGAGCAACGGCCTTCTAAGCCGTAGGTTGCAGGTTCGAGTCCTGCTGGGCGTGCCATCGAGATGACGTTTGTCATCGAAGTGGATGTCGGAATGCTCTTCATTGAGCCTGATGACTGCGACCAGACGATGTGAAGATGTTCATGCAGTGGTGGGTGTAGCTCAGTGGTAGAGCCCCGGATTGTGACTCCGGTGGTCGTGGGTTCGAACCCCATCATCCACCCCATTGCATGTCAGCTTGAGCAGTATCAACGAGATGGAGACGGCAGGCTTTCTGTCCAACCTCCAGAAGTGGTGGGTGTAGCTCAGTGGTAGAGCCCCGGATTGTGACTCCGGTGGTCGTGGGTTCGAACCCCATCATCCACCCCACGTCTCGATGAATATCAGGATGCTGCCTGGCCCACTTGGGCGGGCGGCATGCCGCAAAAGGGGGAGAAGGCCAATGGCTTTCTCCTCCTTTTTTTTGGTTTTTTCGCACTGCTCCATGCATGACGATTCCGGGTTGCCGGGCGCTCCAGGTGCCTGTCTGGCGGGTAGGTGGAGCAGAAAATGGCCGGGGTCCTTGAATAACTTGGACCAAGGCACCATATGAAAGGGTCATATCCGCGCTTGCCAGCGCGTGGCGGGGTTTCTACAATCTTCGCCTTTATGATTCGAACGCCACCAGTGGGTAGAGGAACTTTCATGCAAGCTTCTGTCGCAACGACTTCTCCGATCGAGCGCACGGTCACCATCACGGTGCCGGCTTCTGAAGTCGACCAGGCCGTCAACGCCCGTCTTCTGGAAACCGCCAAGACCGTTCGTCTGAACGGCTTCCGCAAGGGCCACGTGCCGATGGCAGTGGTGCAACAGCGTTACGGCAAGGACGTGCGCAACGAAATCGTTGGCGAGATCATGCGCCAGCATTACGTGACCGCCGTCACCGAAAACGAACTGAACCCGGCTGGCTGGCCGAAGATCGACGCGACCGTCGATGAAGCCGGCAAGGATCTGGAGTTCGTCGCGACTCTGGAAATCTACCCGGAAATCGAACTGAAGCCGATCGAAGGCGCTGAAATCGAGCGTCCGCAGGCTGAAGTGACCGATGCCGACGTCGAAGAGATGATCGAGACCCTGCGCAAGCAGAACGCCTCCTGGACCGACGTCGAGCGCGCTGCCGCTGACGGCGACCAGGTCAAGATCGACTTTGAAGGCTTCCTCGGTGAAGAGGCCTTCGAAGGCGGCAAGGCAGAAGGCCACGAGCTGGTGCTGGGCTCCAACAGCTTCATCCCGGGCTTCGAAGAGCAGCTGGTCGGCGCTGCTGCCGGCGACGACAAGGAAATCAAGGTTTCCTTCCCGGCTGACTACCAGGCCGAGCACCTCGCCGGTCAGGAAGCGACCTTCAAGGTCAAGGTCCACGCCGTCAAGGCTCAGGAACTGCCGAAAGTGAACGAGGAGTTCATCGCCCAGTTCGGCCTGGAAGCTGCCGATGTCGAAAGCTTCAAGGTGGAAGTGAAGAAGAACATGCAGCGTGAGCTGAAGAACGCGATCGAGAATCGCGTCAAGCAGCAGGTGCTGGCCGAACTGACCAAGGCCAACGACATCCTCGTGCCGCAGGCTCTGGCCGACCAGGAAATCGACGGTCTGAAGCGTCAGGCTGCACAGCAGTTCGGTCTGGGCGAAGACTTCGACGTCTCCCAGCTGCCGGGCGAGCTGTTCCAGGACCAGGCGGTCCAGCGCGTCAAGACTGGCCTGCTGCTCAGCGAAGTCGTCAGCAGCAACGAGATGGACGTCAGCGACGAAGAGCTGAATGCTCGCGTTGAAGAAATGGCTCAGCAGTACCAGGACCCGGCCCAGGTCACCGAGTACTATGGTTCCAACGAACAGGCTCGCAACCAGCTCAAGTCCGTGCTGCTTGAAGAGAAGGCCGTTGACAAGCTGCTGGCACAGGCTCAGGTTAAGGACGTTGCCATGTCCTACCAGGAAGCCCTGCAGGCTGCACAGCAGCAGGAAGAAGCAGAAGAAGAGTCTGCTGAAGCCGAAGGCGAGCAAGCCTGAAGCTGGTTGACCCCTAGTGCTTGCTAGACCAGGACCCGGCTACGGCCGGGTCTCTGGTCAGTGGGCGGGGTAAAGTGGCATGCTCAATGGATATCAATGTCATCGGATGAAGGAAGCCCCCATGAACGACTTCGACATCAAGAATGCTGGCGGTCTGGTTCCGATGGTTGTCGAGCAGAATGCTCGCGGCGAACGGGCCTATGACATCTATTCCCGCCTGCTGAAGGAACGGGTGATCTTCCTTGTGGGTCCGGTTGAGGATTACATGGCCAATCTGGTCGTGGCTCAGCTGTTGTTCCTCGAGTCTGAAAACCCGGACAAGGACATCCATCTGTACATCAATTCGCCGGGCGGCTCCGTGACTGCAGGGATGGCGATCTACGACACCATGCAGTTCATCAAGCCCGACGTGTCCACCGTGTGCATCGGCCAGGCAGCCAGCATGGGTGCCTTGCTGCTGGCTGGCGGTGCCGCCGGCAAGCGCTACGCGCTGCCGAATTCCCGCGTCATGATCCACCAGCCGCTGGGCGGCTATCAGGGTCAGGCCACGGATATCGAGATTCACACCAAGGAAATCCTGACCATCCGTGAGAAGCTCAATCGCATTCTCGCGCACCACACTGGCCAGGACTTCGACACCATTGCCAATGATACCGACCGTGACAACTTCATGGCGGCCAATCAGGCAGTGGAGTACGGCCTGATCGATGCCGTGCTGGAACGCCGTCCCGACGTGGAGTGATCCGCGTAAACGGCTGACCTGACGTCGGCAAACATGCATTTCCGGCGGCTCCCCGGGGAGTCGCCGCCATTGAGAGGTACGCGAATGGCTGACGGCAAAGGCAAGGACGAGAACGGCAAACTGCTGTACTGCTCCTTCTGTGGCAAGAACCAGAATGAAGTGCGCAAGCTGATCGCGGGACCTTCCGTCTACATCTGCGACGAATGTGTCGATCTGTGCAATGACATCATTCGCGAAGAGGTCCTCGAAGCCGACGCCGAAGGTGATGATGATCGCCTGCCGGCGCCGCGTGAGATTCGTTCCACTCTCGACGATTACGTGATCGGCCAGGACCGCGCCAAGCGTGTGCTGTCCGTGGCGGTGTACAACCACTACAAGCGTCTGCGTGCCGGTCAGAAGGCCGCGGATGAAGTGGAACTGGGCAAGTCCAACATCCTGCTCATCGGCCCGACCGGTAGCGGCAAGACGTTGCTGGCCGAGACGCTGGCGCGCCTGTTGAACGTCCCGTTCACCATCGCGGATGCGACCACCCTGACCGAAGCGGGCTATGTCGGTGAGGATGTCGAGAACATCATCCAGAAGCTGCTGCAGAAATGCGATTACGATGTCGAGAAGGCCGAGCGTGGCATTGTCTACATCGATGAGATCGACAAGATCTCACGCAAGTCCGACAACCCCTCCATCACGCGTGATGTCTCGGGTGAAGGCGTGCAGCAGGCACTGCTCAAGCTGATCGAGGGCACCACTGCCTCGGTGCCGCCGCAGGGCGGTCGCAAGCACCCTCAGCAGGAATTCCTGCAGGTGAATACCGGCAACATCCTGTTCATCGTCGGCGGTGCTTTCGCCGGGCTGGACAAGGTGATCCGCGAACGCGCCGAGAAGGGTGGCATCGGCTTCAATGCCGAGGTCAAGAGCAAGCAGGACGAGAAGACCGTGGGTCGCGTGCTGGCAGACGTCGAGCCGGGTGATCTGGTCAAGTTCGGTCTCATTCCCGAGTTCGTTGGCCGCCTGCCGGTCATCGCGACATTGACTGAGCTGGACGAAGATGCCCTGGTGCAGATTCTGACCGAGCCGAAGAACTCGCTGGTCAAGCAGTACTCGCGCCTGTTCGAGATGGAAGATGTCGAGCTGGACCTGCGCGAAGATGCGCTGCGTGCCGTGGCTCGCAAGGCCATCGAGCGTCGTACCGGCGCACGTGGTCTGCGCTCGATCCTCGAGTCCGTGCTGCTCGACACCATGTATGACATCCCGTCCGAGGAGAGTGTCAGCAAGGTGGTGGTGGATGAGTCGGTGATTGCCGGCGACAGCAAGCCGCTGCTGATCTACTCCAAGAACGAAGAGAGTCAGGGCAAGGTGGCCGGCAAGGACGGCTGAAACGTCCGGGCCTGAGTCGCACCAACGGGGGGCCGCAAGGCCCCCCGTTGCGTTTGCGCTCACAAGCCATCCTTACTGTGATGCATTCGCGGGTCACGCACGGCTTCATTCAGCGTTGAGTTACCGCCAGGCGTGTCGGGATCATTGCAAAATCATGACCTTGCCCCCATGGTCTCAGTATCAAAGTGCCGTGTGAGGCGGCCCACCCACAGAATACCGAGGAACGTCTGCCATGGAGCAGAACGAAGATCAGACCCTGACACTTCCGCTGCTGCCGCTGCGGGATGTGGTGGTCTATCCCCAGATGGTGATTCCGCTGTTCGTCGGCCGAGAAAAGTCGATCCAGGCCCTCGAAGTGGCCATGGAAGGCGACAAGAAGATCCTGCTTGCGGCGCAGCGTGAAGCCAGCCAGGACGACCCGACGGCGGAAGACCTGTTCGCCATCGGCACCGTTGCCGACATCATGCAGCTGCTCAAACTCCCTGATGGCACCGTCAAGGTGCTGATCGAGGGCAGTTCGCGCGCCGATATCCAGGCGATTCGCCTGCACGACGACGGCCACAGCATCGCCGACGTCGCGCTGCGTGACAGCCAGCCGCTGTCCGAGCGAGAGCAGGAAACCCTGGTGCGCGTGCTGCTCAACCAGTTCGAGCAGTATGTGAAGCTTTCCAAGAAGGTGCCCAACGAAGTGCTGGGCAGCCTGCAGGGCATTGAAGACCCGAGCCGTCTGGTGGACACCATCAGCGCGCATCTGTCGCTGGGCATCAATGACAAGCAGGCGCTGCTCGAGATGGACAAGGTGCGTGACCGCATCGAGCACCTGATGACGCTGATCGAAGCGGAGATCGACCTGCTGCAGGTCGAGAAGCGCATTCGTACCCGCGTCAAGGAGCAGATGGAGAAGTCGCAGCGCGAGTACTACCTCAATGAGCAGATGAAGGCCATCCAGAAGGAAATGGGTGAGCTGGATGACGTGCCCAACGAGGTCGAGCAGTACGAGCGTCGCATCAAGGACGCCGGCATGCCGAAGGAGGCAGAGGAGAAGGCCACTCAGGAGCTCAACAAGCTCAAGATGATGGGGCCGACTTCCGCCGAGGCGACCGTGGTGCGGACCTATCTGGACTGGCTGTGCGACGTGCCGTGGAAGAAGCGCACGCGTGTGCGTCACGACATCGACCACGCCGCCAAGGTGCTGGACGAGGACCACTACGGTCTGGATGAGGTCAAGGAACGCATCCTCGAGTATCTCGCCGTGCAGAAGCGCGTCAAGAAGCTCAAGGGGCCGGTGCTGTGTCTGGTCGGTCCGCCGGGTGTCGGCAAGACCTCGCTGGGCAAGTCCATCGCACGTGCCACCAACCGTCAGTACACCCGTATGGCGCTGGGCGGCGTGCGCGATGAGTCCGAGATCCGCGGTCACCGCCGCACCTATATCGGGGCACTGCCGGGCAAGATCATCCAGCGCATGGCCAAGACGGGCGTGAAGAATCCGCTGGTGCTGCTAGACGAGATCGACAAGCTGGGCATGGACCACCGCGGTGATCCGGCCTCGGCGCTGCTTGAGGTGCTGGATCCGGAGCAGAACGACAAGTTCGCCGATCACTACCTCGAGCTTGATTATGATCTGTCCGAGACCCTGTTCATCTGTACGTCCAACTCGATGAACATTCCGGGCCCGCTGCGCGACCGCATGGAAATCATCCGTCTGCCGGGTTACACCGAAGACGAGAAGCTGGCCATCGCGATGCGCTACCTGGCGCCCAAGCAGCTCAAGGCCAATGGTCTGAAGCCGGGCGAGCTGACCTTCAGCGAAGCCTCCGTGCTAGAGCTGATCCGTTACTACTCGCGTGAAGCCGGTGTGCGTGAACTTGAGCGCCAGCTCGCCAAGGTCTGCCGCAAGATCGTGCGTGAGCGTGTGGTCGCCGAGGCAAAGGAGGGTGCACTGTCTTCCATGCACCTTGAGGCCGAGCAGGTCGAGCACTACGCGGGTGTGCGCAAGTACAGCTTCGGCCTTGCCGATGCCGAGGACCAGATCGGCCGTGTCACTGGCCTGGCCTGGACCTCCGTCGGCGGTGAGCTGCTGACCATCGAATCTGTCGTCACGCCGGGCAAGGGCCGTGTCAGCAAGACCGGGTCACTGGGCGACGTCATGAAGGAATCGGTGAGTGCGGCCCACACCGTGGTGCGTGCGCGTGCCGAGGCCTTCGGTATCGAGGCTGAGCGCTTCGAGAAGGAAGACCTGCACATCCACGTACCGGAAGGCGCCACGCCCAAGGACGGCCCCAGTGCGGGCGCTGCCATGGTCACCGCGATGGTATCCGCTTACTGTGGACGCCCCGTGCGCTGTGACGTGGCAATGACCGGTGAGGTCAACCTGCGCGGCGAAGTCATGCCGATCGGTGGCCTCAAGGAGAAATTGCTGGCGGCGCGACGCGGTGGTATAAAGCTTGTGCTGATTCCCGAGGAAAATCGCCGTGACCTCAAGGAGGTTCCGGACACCATCAAGGATGCACTCGATATTCGGCCGGTGCGCTGGATCGACGAAGTGCTTGAGGTGGCTCTAGCAGAAAAGTCTACTGCTGAGAAGGACGATTCTCGTTCAGACGATGCCAGTGGTCGTCAGACAATGATCAGTACACATTGACGGGATTTTTTGGCCATGCCGCTGTCGAAACGGCGGCGTGGTGCGGTTTTGCGCGTGAGGTTGCTTGACAGTCGTTTGAGGGCGTTGCTATAAACTCCGCTTCGTCGCGATCGCGTTTAGCACCCGTAATTTTCGCGCTGATTTCTGGTAATTTTTGCAAATTCAAGGGGTGAAGAGTGAATAAATCCGAGCTGATCGAAGCCATTGCTGCATCTGCCGATATTCCGAAAGCAGCAGCTAGCCGTGCACTCGATGCGATGGTCGACACCGTCACTGATAGCCTGAAGAAGGGTGAGACCGTGGCACTGGTCGGGTTCGGCACCTTTATTGTCAAGGAACGTGCTGCACGTACTGGCCGTAACCCGCAGACTGGCGCTCCGATCGAGATCAGTGCTGCCAAGGTGCCGAGCTTCAAGGCTGGCAAGGCACTGAAAGACGCCGTCAATTGAGGTCTGCCTGCTTCGCAGGCACCCGGTGGCGCGGTACCGGTTCGGGAGTGGTCTGATGACTGCCGAACCGGCACCAGAACATCGAAGCGCATCGCCTGGCGATGCGCTTTTTTTGTGGCTGAACCCGGCCATGTCGGCAGGGCGCAAGCGTTTGATGACCCTGGCGAGTCAGTCAGTCGTGCAAAGTCACCTGCATCTGTCTGCGGCATGCGTATAATCATCAGTCACTGAGTCGCGGCCCTTGTGGCCATTCCAATCCCTGTAGTTCGAGGCCTGCATGCTGCAACGAATTCGAGACCGGTCGCATGGCTGGGTGGCCAAGACGATCGTTGGTTTCATTGTCGTCACCTTTGCCTTCTTTGGTGTTGAGTCGATCATTGGCGCCTTCACTGCCAGCAGTGACGACGTGGCCACGGTCAATGGCGATACCATCAGCCGCCAGGCGGTGGAGACCGAAGTCCAGCGTGCCATCCGTTCTGGCCAGGTAGCGCCGGAACAGGAGCGCGAAGCACGCAATCAGATCATCAACCAGATGATCGATTCCCGCCTGCTGGATCAATACGCCGAGGAAGGCGGCCTGCACATGTCCGATGCGCAGCTCGATCAACTGATCGTGAGCATTCCGGACTTCCAGGACGACAAGGGACGCTTCGATGCCGACCTGTTCCGCAATCGTCTGGCCAGCGCCGGCTATTCGCCCACCTCCTTCCGCCAGCAGCTGAGCAGCGACACCCTGCGCCAGCAGTTGACCGACGGCTTTGCCGCCAGTGCCTTCGTGCTGCCGGGCGAAGAAGAGAAGCTCAGCCAGCTGCAGCGTCAGACGCGCACCTTCCGCTATGCCACGCTGAGCAGTGCGGACCTCGATGCGCCGGTGACGGTCAGTGAAGACGAGCTCAAGGCCTGGTATGACAGCCACCAGGACAACTACCGCCGCCCGGCACAGGTCAAGCTGGCCTACGTGCTGCTGGACCAGAACGAGCTGGCCAGCGGTGGCGATATCAGCGAAGACACGCTCAAGGCCGAATATGCGGCCAAGCGTGCCGACGCGCCGCGGGAAATCGCGCACATCATGGTTGAGAAGGGTGACGATGATGCGGCGGTACGTGCCAAGCTCGAGGGCGCACGTGACGCACTCGCCAACGGCGAAGACTTCGCCAAGGTAGCGGCCGAGGTCTCCGAAGACAGCTCCACGGCCGAGGACGGCGGTGAGCTTGGCGTGATCACCCGCGGTATCTTCGGTGAAGACTTCGACGATGCGGCCTTCGCACTGGATGAAGGTCAGGTCTCGGATATCGTCGATACCGGCGACAGCCTGCACCTGATCAAGGTGACAGGTCTGGACATCGCGCCCTTCGAGGACATGCGCGACGAGCTGCTGACGCAAGCCCGTCAGGCCGCTTCCCGCGATACCTTCAACGAGAAGGCGCAGCAGCTGAAGGATGAGAGCTTCGCGGCGGATGATCTGTCCAGCGTCGCCGAGGATCTGGACCTGCCGCTGAAGAAGACCGACTGGGTCGCGCAGGAAAATGATGACGAACTGCTGTCCGAGCCGGGTGTGATGGCGGCAGCCTTCGGTGACGAAGTGCTGGAAGATGGCTACAACAGTGACGTCATCGAACTGGATGACAGCCGTCGTCTGGTGCTGCGTGTCCTCGAGCAGCGTCCGGCCACCACGCTGGCGCTGGATGAGGTCAAGCAGCAGGTTCAGCGCGAAGCCAAGGCCGACAAGACTGCCAAGGCACTCGAGGCACTGGCCGAGAAGCGTCTGGAGACGCTGCGCCAGGGCGGATCACTCGAGGGGATCGACTGGCAGCAGGCTGATGACGTCAGCCGTCAGGCCAGCACCCAGCTGCCGCAGAGTCTGGTCAAGCAGGCCTTCACGCTGGCGCACCCGCAGGATGGCCAGCCGGTCTATGGCAAGGCGTCGCTGAGTGGTGGCATCGCGCTGATCGCTCTCACCGAGATCGGCGAGGCCGAGCCGGGCGAGATGGACCAGTTCCTCTCGCGTCTGGCCACGCGTCTGCGTGCTCAGGCCGCTGTCACGGGCCTGCAGGAATCTCTGCGCGAGCGTGCCGAGATCGAGCGCAACTGATCGAGCGCAAATGAGCCAGGCAACTGGCGTGGGCAGCTTTCCCTGCCAATGAGACCGTCACCCCTTGGGGTGGCGGTCTTTTTTGGTTCAAGCCATTGGTTCAAGCCATTGGGTTCAAGCCTCGCAGGCTCAGGTATCGAAGCTCAGGCCGCGAGGCTACGTGCGGGTGTGGCGTCAGGTCACGAGCTTGGTGTCAGGTCACGAATCATGTATCAAGTCACGAGCCCAGCCGCTGACGCAGGCGCTGGGAGAGTTCGCGGTGACGGGCCTGAATGCCCGTGGAGAGCGTCTGGCGTAGCCAGCGGTGGCCGGCGTCATGGTGCAGGCGTTCGTGCCACACCAGCCAGTAGGAGAAGCGGTTGAGGGTGATGGGCAGCGGACGCAGAGCCAGCGGCAGCTGATCGAGCATGCTGATGGCCAGACAGCCCGGCACGCACAGCAGCAGGTCGCTGTGGCAGCTGACACTGAAGGCGGCCAGGAAGTGGGGCTGGCGCATGACGACCTGACGACTCAAGCCCAGTTCCGCCAGCTTGAGGTCCACCGCGCCTCGCTCATCACCGCCCATGCTGATCAGTTGGTGACTGGCGGCGAGAAAGTCCTCCAGGCTCAAGGTCTCCTTCGCTGCCAGCGGATGGTCCTGGCGCATCACGCAGACGAACTGGTCATCCCCGATCTCGCGACCATGCACGCCGGCCGGCACCCTGGCGGTGGGCACGCACATCGCAAGCTCCGGCCCGCCTTCTTCCAGCTGCTGTTCGACATTGCCACCATAGGCCTGGATATCCAGACGGATGCCGGGCGCCTGCTCGTGCAGCGGAGCGATCTGGGGCGCCACGAAGGCGTGCATGCCGTAATCGGTGGTGGCCAGCTGAAAGCGACGTTGGCTATCTCCAGGCGAGAACTCGGGCGGTGCCAGCAGGGCGCCCAGCTCCTGCAGCAGGCGGGCGAGGGGCTGCCTGAGGGCCTCTGCGCGTGCGGTGGGGCGCAGACCGCGTTGCGCGCGCACGAACAGGGGGTCATCGAAGGCCTCGCGCAGCCGGCCCAGGGTGCGGGACACCGCAGGTTGGCTCAGGTTGAGGCGCTCTGCGGCCCGCGACACGCTGCGGGTTTCCAGCAGCGCATGCAGCGCGACCAGCGTATTGAGATCATGGCGGGCAAGTTCAGCCAGGTGCATGGCAAGCGGTTCCCGGTAGCGAGGCGGCCCAGTCACTGGGATGAAAGTGTGCAGTTTCAACCGCACATGATATCAGTCTCATGCATACCGGGATTCAGTTTCTGTCATTGGTGTGATATCGGGAGCGCGCGTAATCTGGGAGCACTTCGTCGCCGAGCAACGCTTGCGGCGGCCAGTCGTCACAGGGTTGAGGCCACGGGCCAGCGGCCTGATGACGATTCTGATCACATGTCGTTTGACCAGATCATTCGCAAGGAGCATTGCATGCAGACACGCTATTACACGATCACTGACTATCCGAAAGGCACCCCGGAACGCGATCTGTTCCAGTTGCGTGAGGAAGAGCTGAGCGAGCTCGGCGAAGGCGAGGTGCGCATTCGCAACAGCTGGCTGTCCGTCGATCCCTACATGCGTGGCCGCATGAGCGGCGTGAAGACCTATATCGACCCCTTCGAGCTCAATGAGCCGCTGCAGGGCGCAGCCGTCGGTGAAGTGATCGAGTCACGTGACTCTCGCTTCAAGAGCGGCGACAAGGTACGTCACATGGGTGGCTGGCGTGACATCGCGCAGCTCTCTGGAGACCAGGTCGAGCCGCTGCCGAGCATCGAGGTGCCGGAGCAGGCCTACCTGGGCGTGCTGGGCATGCCGGGCATGACCGCCTGGACCGGCCTCAACATCATCGCCGAGATGAAAGAGGGCGATAACGTGCTGGTCAGCGCGGCCTCCGGTGCGGTCGGCTCGCTTGCCGTGCAGCTGGCCAAGGCCAAGGGCGGCACCGTCGTCGGCATCGCCGGCAGCCAGGAGAAGCTCGATTGGCTGGAAGCGCGGGGCGTCAAGGCGGTCAGCTACAAGGGCAAGGACGCCGAGCAGCTGACGAAGGCGCTCAAGGAAGCCTGCCCGGACGGCTTCGATGTCTACTACGAGAATGTCGGCGGTGATTGCCTGGTGGCGGCGCTGAACAACCTGAATGTCGGCGCACGCATCGCCGTCTGCGGCATGATCTCCAGCTACAACGATACCGAGGCGGCGCCTGGCCCTTCGAACATCTCGATGATCCTGATCCGCCGCGCGCGCATGCAAGGCTTCATCGTCTTCGATCACTGGCAGAACTACAGCCGCTTCCTCGAAGAGGTAGGGCCGCAGGTCGCCAAGGGCGATATCGACTATGAAGAGACGGTGGAAGAAGGGCTCGAGCAGACGCCGGACGCCTTCCTCAAGCTGTTCTCGGGTGGCAACAAGGGCAAGATGCTGGTGCGTCTCTGATCTGAGAACTGAGTGCTGAGAACTGAGAGCTGCGACAGCATTGCTGAACAACCGGGCTGAAGACCCGAATACCTGACGCCGCGCGAATGCGCGGCGCTCAGGGAATCACGAAAGGCTCGCTGCGGCGGGCCTTTTGCGTGGATGGTCAAACGTTTGCCATCACGCATTACTGGTCGTCAAATATCACTGGTCGTCAGTATTGGTGACTCTCACGAACCAAAGACGTGCGGCCTGCGCTCTACTTTGGTCTTGGTCACTGCTCTAGAATGCAGACCATCGTTCGTGGGCAGGTGACGTCATCGTCGCGCTTTTCTGTCATTTGCCCACATATCACTCTGTGTCAGGTGGCGCCTGACCACGGCCCTGTCATCTCATGTTGCCGTGTCGCCCCTGACTCCGCGAGGAGAGCATCATGCAGGACTTTACCTATCAGAACCCGACCCGCGTGCACTTCGGTGCCGGCCAGATCGCCAAGGTGCGTGACGAGATTCCGGCGGATGCCCGCGTGCTGGTCACCTACGGTGGCGGGTCGATCAAGCGCAACGGCGTGATGGATCAGATCGAAGCCGCGCTGGAAGGCCGTCAGTGGTGGAGCTTCGGCGGCATCGAGCCGAACCCGAGCTATCACACCCTGCTCGAAGCCCTGGAAGTCATCAAGCGCGAGAAGATCGATTATCTGCTGGCGGTCGGAGGCGGCAGTGTCGCCGATGGCAGCAAGTTCCTCGCGCTCGCCGCCTGTCATGCCGGTGATCCGTGGGAGATTCTCGCCGAGGGCAAGCACCCCGAGACGGCGCTGCCGCTGGGTGTGGTGCTGACACTGCCGGCCACGGGCTCCGAGTCCAATGGCAACGCCGTGGTCACCAACTACGAGACCCACGACAAGCTGCCGATGTTCAGCGAGCTGGCCTATCCGCGCTTCGCGGTGCTGGACCCGGCCACCACCCTGACCCTGCCGGAGCGTCAGAGCGTGAATGGCGTCGTCGATGCCTTCATTCACGTCAGCGAGCAGTACCTGACCTATCCGGTCAATGCGCCGGTGCAGGACCGCTTCTCCGAGGGGCTGCTGATGACGCTGATCGAGGAAGGCCCCAAGGTGCTGAGTCAGCCGGATGATCTGGCCGTGCGCGCCAACATCATGTGGGCCGCCAACCTGGGCCTCAACGGCCTGATCGGGCGTGGCGTACCGCAGGACTGGGCCACCCACATGATCGGTCACGAGATCACCGCACTGCACGGTGTCGATCATGGTCGCACCCTGACCATCGTGATGCCGGCGCTGTGGGAAGAATTGTTCGAGGCCAAGCGTGCCAAGCTGGCGCAATACGGTCGTCGTGTCTGGGCGCTTGAAGGCGATGAGGAGAGCGTCGCGCGCGCCGCCATCGACAAGACCCGTGACTTCTTCACTCGTCTGGGCGCGCCGGTGTCGTTGAGCGAAGCCGGTATCAGTGCCGACAGCATCGATCAGCTGGTCGACAATCTGACCCGTCACGGCTTCACCGCCATCGGTGAGCACGGCGATATCACGCCGGATGTGGCGCGCCGTATCCTGACCCGCGCTGCCTGATCGCACGCGTCAGTCAGGGCCGATTGTCAGCCTCAAACCCCTCGTCACTCCTGGTGGCGAGGGGTTTTGCGTATCTCCCCCTTGTCTTCCCCCTTGTTGCAGCTTGCCGATCGCCAGATCGCGTCACGCCCAAGAGCTGGATTCGCTTGACGAGACTTCGTCGCCGGCCGGTTTTTGTTACTCTATAACCTTTTGCACGCCCTTCATCTTGCGGAGATTTCAGCATGTCTGTGGCTTCACGCGGCGCCAGAAGTGGCGACGCCCCGACGGAACCAGCTCCGATTCCGGTGCATCTGATCACCGGCTTTCTGGGAACGGGCAAGAGCAGTCTCATCCAGGCATTGGTCGCGGCCAAGCCAGCGGATGAGCATTGGGCGATCCTGGTCAATGAATTCGGGCAGGTGGGAATCGATCAGGCACTGTTTGCCGGGCGCGAGGATGTCAGCGTCAAGGGACTGCCCGGCGGGTGTCTGTGCTGCCAGCTGGCCTTCGTGTTGCAGGCGGGGCTGGTCAGCCTGATCCATCAGACGCGTCCTGATCGTCTGATCATCGAGCCCTCGGGGCTAGGGCACCCGGCGGGGCTGATCGATGTGCTGCGCAGCGAAGGGCTGGCCTCGGCGCTTGCGCTTGAGGAAGTCATCACCCTGCTGGACCCGCGTGCACTGGACGATACCCGCACGCGTGAGCACGGCACCTTCCAGGATCAGCTGACGCTGGCGGGCGGCGTGGTGCTCAGCAAGCGTGATCTGGCGAGTGATCAGCAGCTGGCGGCCGCGCATGAGTTTCTGGCGGGGATGTGGCCGCGCAAGCGCTGGATCGGTGAGCTGGGCAGAGCCGACGGCGAAAGCCAGCCGCCGCAGGCCCGCATGGCCGGTCAGGAGGTCGCGCTGATCGATTGGCTGCTGTCAGCAGAGCGCGCGCCTCAGCGCCAGGGCGGCGGGCACGTAAGCGCAGCGCGTGAAGACCAGCCCGAGATCAGCATGCCGGCCGCCCATCGCGCTGCGCGGGATAGGGCGCGTCTGGCGCAGGCCAGTGAAGAACCGTCCGCCTCAGGTGTGATGCCGCTGCCCGGCGCACCGGTGATCGAACAGGCCGAAGGGCTTGAGCATGCCAGTCTGGGCTGGCGAATCGCCGCAAGCGAGGTCTTCGATCTCGATCAGCTGACCCAGTGGCTGGATGGCCTGCCGCGCGAGTGGCGCATCAAGGGCGTCTTTCACACCCAGGATGGTTGGCGCAGCTATAACCGCGCCAATGGGCGTGCCGAGCTTGCGCCTTCCAGTTGGCGCGAGGATTCGCGGCTTGAGCTGATTGCACCGCTGGACGGGCAGGAGCAGGAGGGGATGGTGGCTGCGTTGCCGCTTGAGGATTCCCGTCAGTTGAATGCGGCCTTGCTGGCCTGTCGCAGCGACGGCGCCGCCAGGCCCTTCAACTTCTTCGGCGAGTGAGCTGAGGCGTATGCCTCAGGGCGCGCCTTTCACGTCAGGCGCTCCCACTCGCCGATCAGGCGCAGGGCCTCTTCGCGGGAATCGCCACACAGCTCGTGATCGAAATCGAAGTCGCCGCACACCGCCGGGCGCTGCGGCGTGCCGAACAGCTTGCACAGGTTGTCGTCATCCAGCTGCACGCAGCGCACCCCCGCCGGCTTGCCATTCGGCATGCCGGGAATCGGGCTCGAGATCGAGGGGGCGATGCAGCAGCCGCCGCAACCGGCACGACAGCCGGGAGCGGCAGCTTCTGCAGAAGGGGCGGCAGTCTGCGTCATGAGGTAGCGGTCGTGTCTTCGTGCTCGGGGAGGACGAGCGGCTCACGCGCCGTCTGTGGGGTATGGCGCGCGATGGCGCCCTTGTTGATGCCCTCGTAGGCTTCGACGCGGATGCTGTCACCGCTGTCGAGGGCGATCTGGCGCGCCAGCCAGTCGGCGATCCACTCGATGGTGGTCGGTGTCGGCAGCAGCCAGACCTGCTTGCGCGGCAGGCGGATGCGGAACCTGCCCTGCGGCGCTTCATAGCTAAATACCAGCTCACGTCCCGGGCGGTCGATCAGATCGCCTTCCTCGGCCAGGTAGCGGTCGTTGAGTTTCTCGGCCCACTCGGCTTCCAGCGCCGTGTCCCGCACGCCATTGCGCTCGATGATCAGCGGCGAGCGATGCCCATGCGCGATACGCTGGCAGTTGCCGCTGTGATGGCGCAGGCCATGGCTGTAGGTGTAGGCGGCACCGTCGATGATCTCGTCTCGCAGACGCACGCGCAGCGCCTCGACGCGCGGCGGCAGACGGCGAGTCAGCAGCTTCTCGAAGTGGTTGGCCAGTACCTCGGTGGTGACCTCGGCCACCGGCAGCAGGCAGAAGGCCTGACGCGGGCCGCGCACTTCCATGGCGTAGGGCTGGGTGAAGCGCAGGCACAGTCCTTCCGGGCAGTCCGTGACGCTCACGCCTTCGGCCTGGCTGGGCACGATCAGGGTGTGATCGGCGTCCTGATCGATCATGCGCTTGGCCCACGGCTTGACGTCGCCGAAGTCGAACAGCATGCCGTCATGGCCGACGGCGCCGTCCAGCTCCAGATCCAGATGCTGGCTGATGCCGTACAGGCCGCGGGTATTGCTCCACACCGAGGCATCCACCGCGGTGAGGGCCCTGACGAACAGGGTCTTGGGAGTCATTGCGGTCATCAATCGATACCACTGATCTTGTGAGTCTGCAGCGAGAGCTGCCACTGGGGATTGCGCATGCAGTAGCTGACGCACTGGTTCATCGGCGTGTCGGACGCCAGCACCTCGCGGTAATGCTCGCGGGCTGCGGCAGGCGCGGGCAGGGCGTCGAGGGCGGCGGTATCCAGTGGCTGCAGATAGAAGTGCGCGAAGTCCAGGCTGACGAAGCGCTCCGGCAGGGCCTCCGGCTGCGGGTAGACGAGCTTGAGCTCATCGCCGCCGGTGAGGACCAGCTCGCTGGCGCCCTTGGGGCTCACACATAGCCAGTCGATGCCGGCAGGCGGCTCGACGGTGCCGTTGGTCTCCACCGCGATCTCGAAGCCGCGGGCGTGCATCGCGTCCACCAGCTCACTGTCGAGCTGCAACAGCGGCTCACCGCCGGTGAAGACCACATAGGGCGTGGCGATGCCGGTGTGCTCCGGCCACAGGCTGGCCAAAAAGTCCGCCAGCGCGTTTGCGGTGCGGAACTTGCCGCCATTCTGGCCGTTGGTGCCGACGAAATCGGTGTCGCAGAAGCGGCAGACCGAGGTGTCGCGGTCCTGCTCGCGGCCACTCCACAGATTGCAGCCGGCAAAGCGGCAGAACACGCTGGCGCGCCCTGCGCGAGCACCTTCGCCCTGCAGGGTGTAGAACGCTTCCTTTACCGTATACATCAGAGAGTGCCTGCGTCCTTGGCCGAGTCGGTCGTTTCGTAACCGAGCGGATCGCTCAGCCCATGGGCGGCGAAGGCCTCGAGACGCTCACGGCAGCTGCCGCATTCCCCGCAGGCCAGTTCGCGGCCTTCGTAGCAGGTCCAGGTCTGGGCATAATCGAGCTGCATGGCGATGCCGGCGGCCAGAATCTCGTCCTTGCTCGCGTGCAGGAAGGGCGCGCGAATCTCGACTGGGGAGAAGTTGGCGATCGCGGCGACGGCGTTCATCTTGTCGACGAACTCCGGACGGCAATCCGGGTAGAGCACGTGATCGCCACCGTGGGCACCATAGAAGCAGACCTCGGCCTCGATGTTGACGGCCTTGGCGATGGCCAGTGACAGCAGGATCATGTTGCGGTTGGGCACCACGGTCGAGGTCATGGAGGCCTCGTCGTAGTCGGCCTTGGGCATCGCCTGGTCACTGTTGGTCAGTGCGGAGTTGTCGATCAGGCCATGGATGGCGCGAATGTCGACGACTTCGTGGGCGACGCCCAGCGACTCGCAGACCTGGCGTGCGACGTCGAGCTCACGCGAGTGACGTTGGCCATAATGGAAGGAGAGGGCATGTACCTCGAAGCCTTCCTTCAGCGCCTGGTGCAGGACAGTGTAGGAGTCCATGCCACCGGAGTAGATGACGACGGCGCGGGGGCGCTCTGCAGAGGAGGCAGAAGCGGAGACAGCGGAATTCTGGACGTTGAGAGTCATGACGGAGAATTTCTTTGACCGATGGATTCGGCGCCCGGGATCCGGTCCGGGCGAAACGGGCGCCTATCCTACTCTTCCACACGCCTTGACGCCACTCGTGCACTGGTGCGGGCCGCGGATACGCCGCCTGTCGCCAGGTTCGGAAGCGGCCATGGCAGCCAAGCGTTGAGTCGGCGAGAAAATAGCCTTGGTACCCGCACCACAGGCTGGCATAGACTCGGAGTATTAGCGAAGCGTAGAGAGAGTCGTCTGCGTGCTGCACGCTTGTCCACCTAGTGCTTTCCCTGACAGCACGAATTTCGGAATGACGGGTTGAGGGGCAGGTCGAGGAGCCGGCTGAGTGACTTGCCGAATGGCTCCGGGAGCGGCTCTCGCAATGGCGCCTGGTGCAGCGTCAAGTGACAGGCGAGACGGGGAGGCGCTGGCGTTCAAGTGTGTGCTCAAAAGGGCGATCAGAAGAGACAAAGTGCAGCAGTCTGGTGCCTGGTGATGTCCATAGGAGGAGTAGCATGGGCGCCCGGGCCTTGCCGCATTAGCCATGCGGCCCGGGCCTTGCGGCAGCCAGCGGCGACAATGAAAGCAGGTGTAAGCAGATAAGCGCGAGAACAGCCGGAAGCGTGAATGACGTGTCATGTCCCGGCGGTGTTATCCGCGTTGCGCCAGCCAATGGCCAGCATCACTGGCGACAAGGCGGCCCTTGCGGGGCATCAAGCCATTTTCCTTATGACTGCAGGTGGAGTGAGCGTGCCTCTCGATATCTTGATCAAATTGCTGTCGTCCATCGAAGAGCCGTTGTGGATTCATGACCGCTTCGGCCAACTCGCCTGGACGTCGCCGCGCGCTCGACAGGAAGACAGGGTGCCGGAGCTGCCATCCCCGCTGCCCAAGCAGCCGGAGCCTTGTGGCATCAGCGGCCAGCCCGGTTTCTGGTTGATGGGCATTACCGGCGAGCTGGGAGAATGGCTGCTGGTGCAGAAGGCCAATCTGCCGTGGCGCATGGCGATCTTCGATGCCGAGTGTCTGGTGGCCAACACCTGTGGCTGGCAGGAGCTGTTCGGCACCGAGCGGCCGCGTCTCGAGCCGGTCAGCGAGCGGCGAGTCCGCCTCAAGGCGCCGTTCTCGGGGCTGGCGGAGGCCCGTGCGGCCGGGGTGGATGACAAGGTCTTGATCGCCCTGCGCCGTCTGCAGCCCATCAACCTGCTGTCGCGCGATCGCTTCAATGCCCAGATCGATGAACTGCTGCTGGAAGAAAGCGTCGACGGCAGCATCGATGGCGGCATCATCTATCTGTCACTGACCCACCTGGAAATCATCAACTCGGCGCACGGTGCCGAGCGTATCGATCCGCTGCTGGAGCGGGTGGCAGAAGCCATGTCCCTGCAGTATCGCGACGCCCTGGTCTGCCGCCCGTTGGGCAATGCCTTCGCGCTGTTCTTCGTCGGGGATGAGGCCAGCCTGATCGTGCGAGCCAACGAGCTGTGCGAACGGCTGGTGATGCTGATGCGACTGGATGGCAAGGCCCTGCCGGTCACGGCGCGGGTCGGCATCAGTCTGGCGCCGCAGCATGCACGGCGTGCCCATCGCCTGATGCATCTGGCCGAACTCGCCATGTTGCACGGGGAATACGATGACATCGATGTCTGCGGCCCCCTGCACGTGTTCTCGCCCGGCGCGCACATGCAGCACCTCAACGACTATCGCCTGACCAGTGACCTGCGCGAGCATCTCGAAGAGCTGGATCTCGCCTTCCAGCCCCAGTTCGACCTCGCCAGTGGCGAGGCCGTCGGCGTCGAGGTGCTGGTGCGCTGGGACCACCCCGAGCTTGGCACCATCGGGCCGGGTCGCTTCATCCCGCTGGCGGAGCAGTACGGCTTGATCGGTACCGTCGGCGCGCGGGTGATGGACACGGCCCTCTCGGCGACGCGTGACCTGGTGACGCCGAACGGCAAGCCATTGTCGGTGGCGATCAATGTCTCGGCTCAGGAGTTTCGTGACCCCGGCTTCCCCGAGCGCGTCTCGGAGGCTCTGGCGCGTCATGACTTCGCGCCGGAACGCCTGGAGCTTGAGATCACCGAATCCTCACGCGTGCCGGATCTCGATCGCGTCGTGGAGCGACTCACCGGCCTGATCGAACGCGGCGTGCGCCTGGCGATCGATGATTTCGGCACCGGCTTCGCGTCACTGCTCTACGTGCGCGACCTGCGTGCTTGCCGCCTCAAGGTCGATCAGCGCTTCGTAGGTAGCCTTGATCATGATGCCCGCGACCGCGCCATCGTCTCCCACGCGATCTCGCTGGCCGACAGTCTGGGCATGGAGGTGCTGGCGGAGGGCGTCGAGACCGCAGAGCAGGAGCGCCTGCTGGTCGAGATGGGTTGTCATCTGGTGCAGGGTTTCCGCTATGCGCGGCCCAAGCGCCTGCCGGAGCTGGTCGGGTGGCTCAAGCGCAAGCCGTCGATCCATCCCTGCCCCTGAGTGTTTCTCTTGTTGGGAGCTTGATTAAGGGCGCTGAAGTGAAAGGCGCTTGCAATGAAGGGGCCTGAAATGAAAACGCCCGCCACGCAGTGACTCTGCATGGCGGGCATTTTCATGCTGGGCATTCGGGTCTTGCAGTGGCCGTGGGAGGTGACGGCGTGCGTTCAGGCTCGAGAGCCGTGGCGACGTCTCATTCGCTGCAACCGCTACCGTAGCCGTACATGTTCTCGAAGCCCGGAATGCGCTGCTCCCAGACGGGCGGCGTACCGACGACCTCCTGCAGGCAATCGCTGAAGCGACGCGTCTTCTGCGGCAGGTACTGGCGGTGCGGGTAGACCAGGTGGATCGAAGGCAGTGGCTTCATCGGCACGTTGGTCAACAGCGGCACCAGCTCGCCGTTCAGGATCTCGTCCTTGATGTTGATCGCGGACACCATGCCATAGCAGGCACCCGACTTGATGGCACCGATCAGCACGTCGGCATCATTGACCTTGAGGCGCGAATCCAGCGCCACCTTTTCCTCGACACCGCTCTCGGTGCAGACGCGCAGGCGATCGAGAATGAAGCCATCGCGGGAATACACCGCTGCCGGCAGGCCAGACAGATCGGCGGGGGTCTGGGGCATGCCGTGCCGCTCGATGAAGGCCGGCGAGGCGCAGATCAGGTGACGGTGTGCAGCCAGCGGCCGCGCGATCAGGTTGGAGTCTTCCAGCTCCGACATGCGAATGGCCAGGTCATAACCGCCGCCGATCAGGTCGGTCAGGTGGTCTTCCAGGCGCACTTCCACCTGGGTATCCGGGTAGCGCTCCATGTACAGACGCACGGCCTGGGCGACGTAGGTGCGCCCGAAGTGGCTCGGGCTGGTGATCTTCAGGATGCCGCGCGGGCCATCCTGATAGGCGCCGGCCACATCGTCGGTATCTTCCAGCACTTCACGCAGACGCAGTGCGTGCTGATGGATCTCGCGCCCCGCATCCGTCAGGGCCAGCGAGCGAGTCGAGCGATTGAACAGGCGAATCTGCAGTTCTTCTTCCAGACGGCTGATCTGCTTGGAGACCACCGAGCGGTTGACCTGACGATGGTCAGCCGCCTTGGAAAAACTCTGTGCTTCTACTACATCGAGAAACAGCAACAAACGGGATGCTTTATCCACGGTCTGACCTCTCGTGATGCCATGGGGAGGGGAACACTCTGCCAGCCATCCGTGAGGCAGTCAGTGCATATAAAGCGACGGTCCAACTTCGGTAGCAGTCGATAATCGGTGACATTGCATGGGTCATCATCACGAATCCAGGTGACGGAAATCCCTGACAAGGTAAGTTTATCACGGTCACTGTTTCCTCTAATACCACGCATCAACGCGTTTCTCGCTCTTCCTGTTGCCGACAATGCATCAAAGACATGTCCCACTGAGCCTATCTGGGGTCTGGCGAAATCCCTAGAATCATCCCTCCAGCGTCACGGAAGTGTTCCGACGCCTTTACCTCCATCCAACCAGCCATGCTCGACATGCTGGGAGTGAGTTCATGTCTTCTTCTATGTCCACCGACGCCTCTGCAACATCGACCCCGCCAACGTCGGAAACGCCGACGACGCGTGAGCTGATGTCACGCCTGTGGCGCAGCACCTTGCCGATGACACTCGGCATCATGGGATTGCTGGGCTTCAACCTGGTCGATGCCGCCTTCGTCTCGCACCTGGGCACCGCGCCACTGGCCGCGCAATCCTTCACCTTCCCGCTGACCTTTCTGATCATCGGGGTGCAGGTCGGCATGGGCATCGCGATCGCCGCGATCGTCTCGCGTACCTTGGGCGCCGAGGATGAGGCGCGTGCCCGGCGTCTGGGCGGTGTGGTGCTGCTGGGGTCCGGTGTGTTGATGGCACTGCTGATGCTGCTGTTGTGGGTCATCAGGGTGCCGGCCTTCGAGTTGCTGGGTGCCAATGCCACTGAAATGACGCTGATCGAGGTCTATTGGGGCCCATCTCTGATCGCCAGCTGGCTGGGGGCCATGGCCTATGTGCTCTACAGCCTGTTCCGCGCCCACGGCGACACGCGTCTGCCGGGCGAGATGATGCTGCTGACCAGTGTCTTCAACCTGGTGCTGGACCCGCTGCTGATCTTCGGCGCGGGGCCGCTGCCCGGCTTCGGTCTGGCGGGCGCTGCCTGGGCGACCGTACTCTCCTTCGGGGCCGGGCTTGCCATCACGGCATTCAAGCTCTCGCGCCGCGACTGGATGGAATATCGCGGCCTGTGGGCCGAATGGCAGGCCTCACGCCGCCAGCTGGCGGGAATCGCGATACCCGCGATTCTGTGCCAGATGATGCCGGCACTCTCCGCGATGCTGGTCACCGCCATCGTCGCGGGACTGGGCCAGACGGAGGTGGCCGCCTGGGGGATCGCCTCACGCCTGGAAACCTTCTCGCTGATCGTGGTGCTGGCCCTGACCATGTCGTTGCCGCCGTGGCTGGGGCGCTGTTATGGCGCCGGCCGTTGGCAGGAAATTCGCCGCCTGATGAACCTGGCCGCCCGCGTGGTGGTGATCTGGCAGCTGGTGCTGGGCATCATCGCGGCCGTGCTGGCGACCCCGCTGGCCTATGTGCTGGTGGGCAGTGACGAGGTCTCGGCGGCGCTGGCGGTCCTGCTGCCGTGGATGTTGCCCAGCTACTCCTTCCTCGGCATCTGCATGCTGGTCGTGTCGGCTGCCAACGCGCTGGGGTGGCCGCTGCGTGCCACGGCGTTATCCTTCGTGCGTCTCTTCATCTGCTTCATGCCGGCGGTATGGTTGGGGGCACATCTGGACGGGCTGCGCGGTGTCGCCATCGGCTCGGCGATCGGCAACCTGCTGGCGGGTGTGGTGGCATGGCGCGTCTATCGTCAGGCCCTGGGCGACCGCGGCAAGTCAGTGCGTCGCCATGCCTATGTCGCGACGACCTGATCGCCCGGGCCCTCATGGCGTCCAGCACGAGCGCTCCCTTGAGATGTCAGGCGCTATTCAGAAGATTCTGCCCGGAAGACCCTACGGGAGACTCTGTCAGTAGACCTTGCCAGAAGCCCCGTCAGCAGTCCCGCTGAGAAGCACCGAAAGCGGCCATTCCAAAAATGGCCGCTTTTTTGTTTTTTATCACTGCCATGACACGAAATTTACCTGCTTATTTTCTGATATAGAGTCTCATAACAGAATATTAACCGTGGTTTGCGCCTCTATACTGGATGCATTCAGGCCAAGCCACTGTGAGTCGCCTTGTCGACCGGTGTTGGCCTTCATCATCTTTATTCGCTGCCGAGTGCGCGAATACGCCCGTCATTTGCCGTGGGGCGCGGCTTGCAGTCATGGGGTAGGCCAACATGAAGATTCTTGTACTCGGTAGCGGCGTCGTCGGTGTCACCAGTGCCTATTATCTGGCGCGTCAGGGGCATGAGGTCACGGTCGTCGACCGTCAGGCCAGCCCGGCGATGGAAACCAGCTATGGCAACGCCGGTCAGGTCTCCTTCGGCTTCTCCTCGCCGTGGGCGGCGCCGGGCATTCCGCAGAAAGCCGTCAAGTGGATGTTCCAGGAGCATGCGCCGCTGAAGATCCAGCCGCGCATGGACCCGCAGATGGCCAAGTTCATGGTCAAGATGTTCGCCAACTGCAACGCCGACCGCTATGCCGTCAACAAGGAGCGCATGGTGCGGGTCTCCGAGTACAGCCGCGCCTGCATCAACGCCCTGCGCGAAGAGACCGGACTGCGTTACGAAGACCGTCAGAAGGGGCTGTTGCAGCTGTTTCGTACCCAGGCGCAGGTCGATGCCGTGCAGAGCGACATGAAGGTGCTGGCGGGCTGTGGCGTGCGCCACCAGCTGCTGGACGCCGACGCCTGTGCCACGGTGGAGCCCGCTCTCACCCGGGTACCGGGCAAGTTCATCGCCGGCCTGCACCTGCCGGATGACCAGACCGGCGATTGCCATCTGTTCACCAACCGGCTGGCGGATTACTGCCGTGACACCTTGGGCGTCAATTTCGTCTTCAATACCACCATTCAGCGCATCCAGCGCAGCGGCAGCCGCATCGAGAAGGTCATCACCGACCGTGGCGAGATGAGCGCAGACAGCTATGTGATGTGTCTGGGCAGCTACTCGCCGTTCCTGGCGCGTGATCTGGATCTGGACCTGCCGATCTATCCGGTCAAGGGCTACAGCCTGACCGTGCCGATCATCAATGCCGATGCCGCGCCGCAGTCCACCGTGATGGACGAGACCTTCAAGGTCGCGCTGACGCGCTTCGATGACCGTATCCGAGTCGGTGGCACCGCCGAGCTGGCCTCGTTCGATCTTTCCTTGATCGAGAAGCGCCGTGCGACCATCAACATGGTGGTGCGTGATGTATTCCCGGAAGCCGGTGACTATGCGCGGGCGGAATTCTGGGCCGGCCTGCGTCCGATGACGCCGGATTCCACGCCGATCATCGGTGGCACCAAGTACGACAATCTGTGGTTGAACACCGGGCACGGCACCCTGGGCTGGACCATGAGCTGCGGCAGTGCGAGTCTGTTGGCGGACCTGGTGGATGGTCGCAAGCCCACCATCGACCCCAACGGTCTCAGTCTTGGTCGCTACGCTGCCTGATGCTCGGCGCAGTGTCTGTGTCTGTATCTGTGACAGTGTCAGTGGCTGCGCCAGGGTCTGCCAGGCAGTGCGTACTGCCGTGTAGTCGTCTTTTTTCGAGTGTCTCTCCGTCAACTGATTGAACAAGGAATTGCGCATGACCAAGCAGATTATCTCTACCGAGTCCGCACCGGCTGCCATCGGCCCGTATTCCCAGGCGGTGCGCACGGGTAATCTGGTGTTCCTGTCCGGCCAGGTCCCGCTGGACCCGGCGACCATGGAAGTGGTGGAAGGCGGTTTTGAAGCCCAGGCAGACCAGGTGTTCCGCAATCTCAAGGCGGTGTGTGAAGCCTCCGGTGGCAGCCTGGATCAGCTGGTCAAGGTCAATCTGTTCCTGACCGACCTCAGCAACTTCGCCGTGGTCAACACGCTGATGGAGCAGTACTTCAGCCAGCCGTATCCGGCGCGTGCGGCCGTCGGCGTCAAGGAGCTGCCCAAGGGCGTGCTGTTTGAAGCAGAAGGTGTACTGGCACTCTCCTGATCGCTCGTCGATTGTCGGTCTGATCGACTGGCCGCTCTGAACCAGTGGCCGGTCTGAACGAACGACTGGCGTGAATCGATGCCTTGTCTCTCACTCCCCTCGCTGATTCATCAGCGGGGGGAGTGTCGTTTCAGGGGGGGGCGTGACGTCCTCTAGGCAGCTTGAGCGTGACATTTGGCGCCAGCATGATTAGCGTAAGGCTAAATAAGCCAGCGCCCAGCGCTGACTCTCGGAGCATCGCGGACGAACCCTTCAAGGAGCAATACCATGGCGCAGTCAGACACAGGCACCCGTGAACCCGGCATACGGCTGCGTCAGCTGGAAATGCTGTGGGCGGTGATCGAGTGTGGCTCGATGAAAGGCGGTGCCGCACAACTGGGGATCAGCGTGCCGGTGGTCTCGCGGGGCTTGGCACAACTCGAGCAGACGCTGGGATATTCGTTGTTTCTGCGCGAGGGTGGCAAGCTGGTGCCGACCCCGGAAGCCGAGCGCCTGACGCCATCACTCGCCCGGATGTTCAGTGCTCAATCCGAGCTCAGGCGACTGGCCTTCGGGCCGGGCAGCGGCAAGCGTCCGCGTCTCGTGCTGGCGGTCACACCTGGTCTGGAGGCCTTCAGTGCCGGTTGGCTGACGCGCATCGCGGCCAGTGAAGCCTTGAGTGAGTGGCTGCCCAGCCTGGAAGTGCTCGAGGTGTCACAGCATGATCTCGCCATCCGCGAGGGGCGGGTCGCGATGGCGGTGAGCCTGGAAGCACCGCCGGAGCCCCAGGGCGGCAAGCGTGCCAAGACGGCGGCGGCACGCGCCCGCGAGCTCAAGGCCAGCCTGCGTCAGCGCGCGCGCGAGGAGACGACTCTCATCGAAGGCGATGACGATGAGGCAAAGCCCGCCGCCAAGGCTGCCATGCCCGAGTTGGGGGATACGCCGGAGCTGCCGTTTGACGTCGAGGATGATGCGCACAATGCCGAAGGGACCGCTTCCCGCAGTGGGAAAAGTGAAGAGGCCAGTGACGAGGCGCAAGCCGAGGCACCGCCCGCGCTGAAGCTGCCCTTGATGCTGCTGTGGCCCTCACGCTGGCCGCTGCTGGACAAGCCGCTGACCCTTGCACGTCTCAATGAACGCCCCTTCGTGGATCTGCCGGAAACCAGCAGTCAGGGGCGCTTGATTCGTGGACTGCTCAAGCGTGAGCGCGTGACGCCGGCGAGTCTGCTGGAAGTCGCTACGCCGGCCAGCGCCGGGCGTCTGGCGCGCGCGGGCAGTGCCGCCACCATCATTGATGCGTTGTCGGCGCTGCAGGTGCTCGAGGATGCCAGAGGCGACCTGATCGGCCTGCCGCTCTCGATGCGCAGCGAGCGCTATCTGGAGCTCAAGTGGCAGTTGCCGACGGCCGAGGAAGGGGAGTCGCTGCACGCGGTACAGGCCTTGCTGATCAGCCTGCTCGAAGAGGAGGTGGCGGCGAGTCTTGCCCGCTTGCCGCTGGCGGACGAGGAAGGCTGATGGCGCAGGCGCAGGCGCAGGCGCCTGGCTGAAGCCTTGCCTCAGAGTAGAGAGCAGATCAGGCAACAGGCCGGACAACCGACCATTCAAGAAAAACCCCGCCGATTGGCGGGGTTTTTCTTGTCTTTCACGACAGCGCTCGCTCGGGCTCAGCCCTTGACGACGGTCGCGATGGCCTTGGCCACGTAGGGCAGGTTCTCGGTGGAGAAGCCGGCCACGTTGGCACGCCCGGAGCGCACCATGTAGATGCCGAACTCGTCACGCAGGCGATCGACCTGTTCCGGCGAAAGGCCGGTGTAGGAGAACATGCCACGCTGCTCGGCGATGAAGGCGAACTGCTCGTCCAGACCATACGGCTTGAGCGCCTCGACGAAGTCACGACGCAGGCCGTTGATGCGCTCACGCATCTCGGTCAGCTCGCTTTGCCACTCGCCGCGCAGGGTGTCGTCCTCGAGGATGTCGATGACCACCGCACCGCCATGAGCCGGCGGATTGGAGTAGTTTTCGCGCGCGGTGATCGCGGCCTGGGAGCGCACGTCGAGCATGCTCTCCTCGTCCTTTGCGATCAGGATCAGGCAACCGGTGCGCTCGCAGTAGATGCCGAAGTTCTTGGAGCAGGAGCTGGTGATGATGGCTTCATCGACATTCTCGGCCAGCAGGCGCACGCCGTAGGCGTCTTCTTCCAGGCCGTCACCGAAGCCCTGGTAGGCGAAGTCGATCAGCGGCAGCAGCTTGCGCGCCTGGACGACTTCCAGCACCTGGTCCCACTGCTCGCGGCTCAGATCGAAACCGGTCGGGTTGTGGCAGCAGGCGTGCAGCAGTACCACGTCACCTTCCGGGATGGTCTTGAGCGTCGTCAGCATGCCGTCGAAGTCGAGGCGGTTGTTCTCGTCGACATACGGGTAGCTGTGGCGCGTGACGCCTGCGGCGTCGAAGATGCCCAGGTGGTTCGGCCAGGTCGGGGTGGACAGCCAGATATCACGGCCCTTGAGGTTGCTGGCGATGAAGTCCGCGGCCAGACGCAGGGCACCGGTACCGCCGGGTGCCTGGGTGGCGCTGGCGCGATTGGCGGCCAGCACCGGCGACTCGGCGCCCAGCACCATCGGCAGTACGACCTTGCCGAAGCGCGGGTCACCGTGAGAACCGATGTAGGTCTTGGTGGCCTCGTTCTCGACCAGGCGGCTCTCGGCCTGCTTGACCGCACGCATGACCGGCGTATTGCCGTTGGCATCGCGATAGACGCCCACGCCGAGGTCGACCTTCTGCGGGTTGGTGTCCTTGTTGAAGGCTTCGATCAGGCCGAGGATGGCATCCCCGGGTACACGCGCAATCTGCTCGAACATCTTATTTCGCTACCTCGTCGGTTCTGGCGGCCATGATGAAATCGTTCTTGTGCAGACCCTTCATCTCGTGGGACCACCAGGTCACGGTGACCTTGCCCCACTCGGTGAGAAGTGCCGGGTGGTGCCCGACTTCCTCGGCAATCTCGCCTACGCGATTGGTGAATGCCAGTGCCTGCTTGAAGTTGCGGAACGTGAAGCACCGTTCCAGTTGCATGATGCCATCGCGATTGAGCAACTGCCACTCGGGAATGGCGGTCTTGAGCGTCTCGATGTCGCTATCGCTGACCTTGGGCGCATCGAAGCTGCAGGCTTCACAGGACTGTCTGGCGAGTTCGGTCATGTCACTATTCTCCGGCTTGAGGAAAGAGGGGGCTGGTGAAAAGGCGTACCCCTTGGGGCAAGGGCGTCGGTGCGATCAGCGTCTGTGCGATCAACGTGGTGGGAAGCGCGGCGTCTTGAGGCCGAGAGCCATCGCCTCGTGGACCAGCGCCATGATGTCGCGACTGGCGAGCTCATGCAGATCGTCCAGTGACTCAAGGACATAGTAGAGCGGCTGCAGGATGTCGATGCGATACGGGGTGCGCAGTGCCTCGACGGCATCGAAGGGCAGATGCGCGGGGCGCTCGAGACTGTCCGCAAGCTCACCCAGGGCGTAGCGGGTCTCGCGCGGCGAGGAGATGATGCCGCCGCCGTAGAGGCGCAGGGCGCGACTGCCATCGGGTTGAGTCTCGCGCAGCATGCCGAATTCCACCGTCATCCAGTAGAGGCGGGCCAGATAGACGCGCTCTTCCTTGCTGGCGGCGAGACCGAGGCGTCCGTAGGTGGCGGTGAACTCGGCGAAGGCGGGGTGGGTGAGCATCGGGCAGTGGCCGAAGATCTCGTGGAAGATGTCCGGCTCCTGCAGGTAGTCGAGTTCTTGCGGGGAGCGGATGAAGGTGGCGACCGGGAAGCGCCGCTCGGCGAGCAACTCGAAGAAGCGCGTGAAGGGGATCAAGGCCGGCACGCGAGCGGTTCGCCAGCCGGTGGCGGCCTCGAGGACACGATCGATCTCGCCAAGCTGGGGGATGCGGTCCTCTGGCAGGGCAAGGCGCTCGAGCCCTTGCCGATACTCGCGACAGACACGCCCCTCGACCAGCGCCATCTGGCGCGCCATCAATGTCTGCCAGGTGGCGTTTTCCTGATCGCTGTAATGGATCCGGCCCCGGGCATCCGGCTCATGGGCCACGTAGCGGGTGCCCTTGGCCTTGGTTTGCGAGCCGGGCTGAGCTTCCTGGGATGTCTGTGGCCAATGACGACCCTGCGGTGCGTTCATGCATCCTCCCCAACCAGATGGCGGCGCTGCCGAGCAGGCTGCCGTGTTGTCATTATGGCGTACATGCCAGTCCTTGCATGTCGATGACAACGCTAGGCCTTGTCGGGTGGCGTTGACCAGTGGTCAGGCGTGGCTCTGCGCCGCAGATAACGCTGCGTTGGCGCGTATCTTGTCACATAATTGTGACACTGGAGCGGTAATCGGGCGCATTCAGTGCCATTCGGGCGCTCATGCACTGCTGTGTCGCCGTCTTTTGTAAGGAATGCTTTACGACGTTTTTGATAACGCTTACGTTAACGTCACTCAGCCGCCCGTCGCCAAGCCGTCCGTCACTCGAGCGGCGCCGCCAGGCCGGCGACACCATTTCGATGACAATGCCAACAAGAATTCCAACGACAATGCCGAGAACGCCATGCGCCTCAAACTGACCTGCCAGAATCGAATCGGGATTCTGCGCGATATCCTGGCCCCCTTTGCCGATTACGGCCTCAACGTGCTGCGCGGTGAGGTCGGTGGGGAGGCCAACAACTCTATCTATCTGCATGTGCCCAACATGCTGCGCATGCAGCTCTCGACCCTGAAGCCGACCCTCGAGGAGATTCCCGGGGTCTTCAAGGTCAGTCGTGTCAGTCTGATGCCCACCGAGCGACGCCATCTGGAGCTCAATGCACTGCTGTCATCGCTGTCAGACCCGGTGATGTCCATCGACATGGATGGGCGCGTGGTGGCGGCCAATCGCGCGGCGGGCAAGTTGCTCGGAGTGCGCATCGATGAGGTGCCGGGGCTGGCGCTGACGCGTCATGTCCAGGATGTCGACCTGCCGGAACTGATCCGGCGCAACAATGCCCGCGTCAATGGCCTGCGCCTGCGGGTGGGGGAGGAGACCTTCCTCGCCGATATCGCGCCACTGCACACCGAGAATGAGGATGTCGCCTCGCTGGCGGGCGCCGTGGTCACCCTGCATCGTGCAGACCGCCTGGGCTCGCGTATCTATCAGATCCAGCGCACCGAGGTGCGCGGCTTCGAAGCGATATTCCAGGCGAGCCGTCAGCTGTCGGCGGTGGTCAAGGAGGCTCGCCGCATGGCACCGCTGGATGCGCCGCTCTTGATCGAGGGCGAGACCGGCACCGGCAAGGAGCTGCTGGCGCGGGCCTGCCACCTGGCTAGCCCCCGCGGCCAGGCCCCCTTCATGGCGCTCAATTGCGCGGGGCTGCCGGAGTCGATGGCCGAGACGGAGCTGTTCGGTTACGCCCCGGGCGCCTTCGAGGGCGCACGGCCGGAGGGCAAGCTGGGCCTGCTGGAGCTGACCAGCGGCGGCACCATCTTCCTGGATGAGGTCGGCGAGATGAGTCCGCGCATGCAGGTCAAGCTGCTGCGCTTTTTGCAGGACGGCGGTTTCCGACGTGTCGGCAGCGATGAGGAGACCTTCCTCGATGTGCGCGTGATCTGCGCCACTCAACAGGACCTGCCGGCACTGTGCAGCGAAGGGCGCTTCCGCCACGATCTCTTCCATCGCCTCAATGTGCTGTGTGTGCAGATTCCGCCGCTCAGGGAATGTCTGGATGGGCTCGAGGAGCTGGCGCGGCATTTCCTCGAGCGGGCGGTGCGCCAGATCGGCGCTCGCGTGCGGGATATCTCGCCCGAGGCCATGGCGCGCCTGCAGGGCTATCACTGGCCGGGCAACGTGCGTCAGTTGGAGAACGTGCTGTTCCAGGCCGTCTCGCTGTGCGATGGCGAGGTGATCGAGGCGCAGCATCTGCGCCTGACCGGCGAGGCGCGTGATGAGGGGCTGGACAACATCGACCTGACCGGCAGCCTGGGCGATATTCATGACGAGGTCGAACGGCGCATCCTGGCGCATCTCTACCCCGAGTATCCGTCCAGCCGATTGCTGGCCAAGCGTCTGGGGGTCTCGCATACCACCATCGCCAACAAGCTCAAGCGTCACGGCATCGCGCAGGAATGACCGGCGGCGCTGGTGATGGCGGGAGAGAAGAGGCAGCAGGGCGAGAGGAAAGCAGACGAGCCGCAAAAGGAGAAAGAGGAGAAGGGGAAGAAGACAGGCAAGAAGACAGAGACGGAGAGGCGCTTAAATGCGTGTTTGAATATCGGAATTGGTGAATTGTTTTGCTCGCTAATAAAGGGTATGATCCCCCATATTGTTAGCAAGCTAATATAGATGGCGTCTGATATCGGCGGCAACAGCCGCCCTGACGCCGCACCAATCAAGGCTCTCGTGGGTCTTCCGCTCAGTACCGATGAGGGGGAGTGTCATGGGAGCCTTCATGTCGAGAGATGATACATGAACGCACATTCTCCGGGGACGGATTCGACACAGGAAATCCCGTTTCACGAGCAGATCAAGCCCTCGCTGGGTGGCCAGGTCGGCCGGGTCCACCGTCTATGGCGCACCGCCATCACCAGCGCGGTGCGTAGCCTGGACATGACGGAATCGCGCTGGACGGTTATGGTCCATCTGGAAAAGCTCGGCGAGGGCTGTACCCAACAGATGCTGGCCAGCGAGCTGGGCATCGAGATGCCGTCGCTGACGCGCACCCTCAACCAGCTCGAGGCTCAGCAGCTGATCGCGCGCGTGCCGCACGAGACCGACAAGCGGGCGCGTTGCCTGTGGTTCACCGAGCAAGGCCGCCAGTGCCTGACCCAGTTGACGGAGCGCATCGAGCGAGTGCGTGCCGAGCTGTACGTCGGCTTCGATGACGAAGCGCTCAATGCCTTCGCCCGCACTCTGCTCCAGTTTGAAGACAATGCCAGTGCCAGCATCGCGCGCTCCCAGGCTGAATATCAGCGGAGTCGTCAGGGGTGACATCCGATCAGCGCTTTCGGCGCTGGTCGCTGTCTGCAGCGCGATGCTGCTGATCTACCTGATGCATGCGCTGCTCAATCGTTTCGCGGCGACGCGTCTGATTCGCCCCGCCGCTTGAGGCAGTCGTCGCTGGTCGAGACTGCCAGCGCCCCGCGAGCGGCAAATCAGCGTGGCGCGTCGTAGCGCCCTGCGGTGCCGTGGGTGAACACCACCTGCCACAGCTGCAGCTGGCGGGCGCGGAAGGCGCCTGCGCAGGCGCCGAGATAGTACTCGAACATGCGCTTGTCGCGCGGTGAATAGGTATCGGCCAGCTCATGCCAGTGCTGGTCGAGATTGGCGCGCCACGCCATCAATGTCGGGTCGTAGTCGGCGCCGAAATTGTGCCAGTCCTCCATCACCAGATGCGCTTCGCTGGCGCGTACCAGCTGGCTGGCGCTGGGCAGCACGCCATTGGGGAAGATATAGCGGTTGACCCAGGGGTCGGCCGAGATATCACTCTGGTTGGATCCGATGGTATGCAGCACGAAGCGTCCGCCGGGACGCAGCAGGTGCGCGGCATGGGCAAAGTAGGTGGCGTAGTTCTTGTGGCCGACGTGTTCGAACATGCCAATCGAGGCGATGGCATCAAAGCTGCCCACCGTGCGCCGGAAGTCAGGGTCGCGATAGTCCTTGAGCAGTATTTCCACCGGTAGCCCTGCGCAATGCTCGCGCGCCAGCGCGGCCTGCTCGGCGGAGATGGTGATGCCGACGACCTCCACGCCGTAATGGCGCGCGGCGTAGGCGGCAAGGCTCCCCCAGCCACAGCCGATATCCAGCAGGCGCATGCCGGGCGCCAGCCCCAGCTTGCGACACACCAGATCCAGCTTGGCCTGTTGCGCCTTGCCCAGGTTCTCCGCACTCACCGGCAGGTCTTTCCAGTAGCCGCAGCTGTAGCACAGGGTGTCATCCAGCATGCGCGTGAAGAGGTCATTGCCGAAGTCATAATGCACCTTGCCGACCACGCCGGCGCGGCGGCGGCTCTGCAGGTTGATCACCCCGGCCTGCAGGCGATAGGCGATGCGCTCGCTGGTGGTGTGGGCGCGGCTGCCCAGGCCATGTCGCAGCAGGCGACAGATCATCTCGTCGATCTGCTCACAGTCCCACCAGCCTTCCATATAAGCCTCGCCCAGTCCCAGGCTGCCTTGCTGCAGTACCCGCCGGAAGAGGTCCGGATGGCGAACGCGAATGTCCCAGGGATCAGGCCCATTGAGCCTGACGCCGGAACCTGCCAGCAGATGTTCGACGGTGCGTCGATGACGGGTGTCGGGGAGTGCAACGGGGGCCAGGCGTTGTTCGATACTCATGGAAAAGCCTCCTTGACGGCGCGCGGGCGCAGAGAGTCCTGATGGGTTCGTCATGGCGTATGGCAGTGATCGACAGCCCTCGGGCGATAGGGCTGTCGAACGTCTCGCATGGCAATGCGCGAGCTTCATGCTGCGAGGTGCATGCAGCGAGGTTGCAGGGTCAGCGTCCGAGTCGCCACTGTCGTGCCACCCGGGCGGCGGGGGCTCTCTCTTCACCAGTTCCACATGGCGATCAGGGGCAGCGCTGGGACAGCTTTCGTCTCAGCATAGTCAAGAGTCGTCTAATGCGGTGACGCAATTGACTGATTTGTGGGGCAACCGATGGTTGCGCCCTCGGAACTCAAGTGCCGCAATGCCGGTTTCCCTGGGTTATCGCCTGGTGTCGGAACGCAAGAAAGCCGCCCCTGGGGGCGGCTTTCTGACGGATGCTGCGCTTTCGCTTTCGCCGTCGTTGCGACTTTCGCTTTCGCGTTCGAGCGCGCTGTCAGGTCACGCTACCTGACGGGGGAACGCCTCAGCGGCAGCGCACGGTCCAGACGACCTTGTAGCCTTCGCCTTCATGGGTGGCGGCAGCCATTTCGGTGTCTTCATTGACGGTGCCACCTTCCAGCTGGTCATTGCCATCGGCGGCCTTGGCGGTAGCGTCGTGCGGGCCGAAGACGCGCGAGTCGAGCACATCGTACTTGTCGCGGTCCTGCTCTTCACACACCTCGAGCGCGCGTTCCTTGACCTGTGCGATGGCATCATCGCGGTCTTCATCGACGGCGCTGACTTCGTAGCGCGTGTCCTGCTTCTCGATCACGCTGGTGTTGCCGCAACCGGCGATGAAGGCGGAACCGACGATGGCCAGGGTCATGCAGGAATTGCGCAGGGCGTTGGATGTCAGGGTCATGATCTCTCCTTGAAGTGTCTTTCAGAGCTGTCTTCCAGAGCCGCCGTAAGCGGGCTCGGGTCGCAATGTCTGTCGTCAAGATGACGCTGACATCAGTACTGGGGGGTATGGGCGCGTGCTTCAAGTGTCGAGATGCATCGACGCTGACTGTCGCCTGCCGCCAACAGCAGAGGCGCGAGGGCACTGGCGAGTGGGCTTGCGGGCAACCGAAGTGACACTTTGGTCGTGAACTGTCTCATTTAGGCATGTCGATGCCTCATCTGGACAGCCAACCTGTGACAACTGACCTAGTCTGCATAAGCCCTACCGGTTGGACGCCACCGACCGGGGGCTGGTGGCCGATGCAGGAGAAGTGACGGGCAGCGCAAGCCAGCTTGTCTGCCTGTCGCCGGCCACCTGCCAAACCCCATGCCAGCCAGGAGCACGTCATGTCAGCCAATGCCAATCGCGGAGTCGTATACCAGGGAGCGGGGAAGGTGAGTGTCGAATCACTGGACTATCCGACCCTGGCGCTGGGAAATCGCAAGTGTGAACACGGGGTCATTCTCAAGGTCGTCTCGACCAATATCTGCGGCAGTGATCAGCACATGGTGCGTGGCCGCACCACGGCGCCTCAGGGTCTGGTACTGGGCCACGAGATCACCGGTCTGGTCGTCGAGGCCGGGCGCGATGTGGAATTCATCAAGGTCGGTGACATCGTCTCGGTCCCCTTCAACATTGCCTGCGGCCGCTGCCGCAACTGCAAGGAAGGCAAGACGGGGATCTGTCTGAACGTCAATCCGGCGCGTCCCGGCGCGGCCTACGGCTATGTCGACATGGGCGGCTGGACTGGCGGTCAGACAGATTACGTCATGGTGCCCTATGCCGACTTCAACCTGCTCAAGTTCCCGGATGCCGACCAGGCGAT
The DNA here is from genome assembly GCF_023161745.1 of Cobetia sp. 1CM21F. NCBI lineage: Bacteria > Pseudomonadati > Pseudomonadota > Gammaproteobacteria > Oceanospirillales > Halomonadaceae > Cobetia > Cobetia sp. 1CM21F. The sequence continues at coordinate 417,655 of NZ_JALNTQ010000001.1, forward strand.
GGAGAAGATCCGTGATCTGACGCTGCTGTCCGATATCTTCCCCACCGGCTTCCACGGCTGTGTGACCGCGGGTGTCGGGCCGGGCTCCACTGTGTATATCGCGGGCGCCGGGCCGGTCGGGCTGGCGGCGGCCGTGTCCGCCCAGCTGCTGGGGGCGGCCTGTGTCATCGTCGGCGACATGATCCCCGAGCGTTTGCAGCAGGCCGAGAGCTTCGGCTGCGAGACCATCGATCTGCGTCAGGAAGGCTCGATGGAAGACAAGGTCGAGGTGATTCTCGGCGAGCGCGAAGTGGATTGCTTCGTCGATTGCGTCGGCTTCGAGGCGCATGGCTGTGGTTGTGACCACGGCCGCGAGCAGCCGGCCACGGTGCTCAACTCGGCAATGGCGCTGACGCGTGCCGGCGGCCAGATCGGCATTCCTGGGCTTTATGTCACCGAAGACCCGGGCGCCGAGGATGAGGCCGCCAAGGTCGGGGCGCTGTCGATGCGCTTCGGGCTGGGCTGGGCCAAGTCCCACTCGCTGCACACGGGCCAGTGTCCGGTGATGAAGTATCACCGTCCGCTGATGCAGGCGATCCTGTTCGGGCGCGTCAATATCGCCGATGCGGTCAATGTGCAGGTCATCAGTCTGGAAGAAGCGCCGCAGGGCTATGCTGACTTCGATGGCGGCGCTGCCAAGAAATTCGTCATCGATCCCCACGCCATGGTGCGCAACGGCCGTGCCGCCTGATGCCATCACGGCCTGAATTCCGCCCGTAGCGGAGTTCTGTCGCCACAGACGACGCCGCCACGCCCTCTGATCGGGTGTGGCGGCGGCGTCTTTTTTGAAGCGTGCCTGTCAGTCGGATGTTGCAGCCAGGCCCTTGTTGTCGAAGAAGCGCTGCGCTATACCGGTGAGCATATGAGGCCAGCGCGCTGCGCGTGGTGCTCTCCGCTCTGATGTCTCTGCACAGGAATGCCCATGTCCGCTCCAGCGTCCCCCATCGCCAATACCGCCAGCCTGATGCCACAGCACGCCGATTTCTCCGACTGGCCCAACAGCCGCGACTGGCTGGCGCATCTGGTCAGCTTCAATACCGTGTCGCGCGAGTCGAATCTGGCGTTGATCCATTGCCTGCGCGACGCCCTGGAAGTGGTCGGCGTCAGTGCCGAGGTCATCCACAATGATGGCGGCTACAAGGCCAATCTGCTGGCGGTGATCGGGCCGGAAGTCGAGGGTGGTGTGGTGCTCTCCGGGCACACCGATGTGGTGCCGGTGGAGGGTCAGGCCTGGGACAGTGATCCCTTCACGCTGCGTGAAGCCGAGGGTCGCCTTCATGGGCGCGGTTCCGCCGACATGAAGGGCTTCATCGCCTGCTGCATGGCGGCGGTGCCGGCACTGGTGAATGCCCAGCGTGCGGGTACGCTGAAAAAGCCGGTGATTCTTGCCTTCTCCTATGACGAGGAGATCGGCTGTCTGGGGGCGCCGCGCATGATCGCGCGCCTGCGTGACCGCCTGCCGCGTCCGGCGGCGGTGCTGGTGGGCGAGCCGACCATGATGGCGATCGTCGATGCCCACAAGGGCATCACCGATCTGCGCACCACGGTGACCGGCAAGCCGTCGCATTCCAGCCTGGTCTATCAGGGAGTGAGTGCCATCCATCTGGCGGCGCGCATGGTGACCTTCATCGAGGATCGCATGCAGGCGCGCATCGACTGCGGCCATCTGGACGAGCGCTTCGATGTGCCCCACGCCAGCCTGCACGTCGGGCGTATCGAGGGCGGCACGGCGGTCAACATCACCGCCGGGGAGTGCATCTTCGACTGGGAGCTGCGCCATCTGCCGGGCGAGGATGTCGAGGCGATGCTGGCGGAGATCGATGCCCACGCCGAGCGTCTGGTCGCTCCCTATCGTGAGCGGGCGCCAGAAGTGACGATTCGTAGCGAACGCACGGTGGAAACGGTGCCGTCACTCGGGCATGGCGATCGGGACCCGGCCATTCGCCTCTGCCAGCGTCTGCTGGGCGATGAGCGGGCCAGCGAGGCCGTGGCGTACACCACCGAGGCGGGACAGTTCCAGAGCGAAGGCTGGCCGACGGTGGTCTGCGGGCCAGGCTCCATCGGGGTCGCGCATCAGGCCAATGAGTACATCGAGCTCAGCCAGCTGGCGGCCTGTGATCGCTTCCTGGCCCAGCTGGTGCGTGAGCAACAGGGCGGCTGAGCCCCCTTTTTGCCGGGCCTGATGCACGACTGACACGTGATCTCACAGCATGCCGGGGCGGGGCGTCTCCTGCTCCGGCATCGGGCGCAATGTCGTGGCACATTCCCGCAGCAGGTGGTCGGTGAGCTTGTCCAGCGTGCTGCCACCGTGGCGCCAGTGATGCCAGTAAAGCGGTACATCGAGGGCATGGTTCGGCGCGATATCCACCAGCTCACCACTGGCCAGCAGATGCGCCGCCTGCTGCTCGGGAATCATGCCGTAGCCCATGCCGCTCAAGGCCAGACGCACGAAACCCTCCGACGACGGGCATAGGTGGTGGGGGAAGGGCTCATCGAAGCCCATGGTCGACAACAGCCGGTGCTGCAGGCGGTCATCACGGCCATAGACGATGGCGGGCATGCTGCGCAGGGTCTCGGCCGGCATAAGGGGCGGGATGGCGTGGCCTTTCTTCGCGATATGGCGCTGCACGAAGTCCGGGCTGGCCAGCGCCCGATAGCGCATGCTGCCCAGCGGGTGGGAGCGCGCACCCTGCACCGGGCGTGGCGTGGCACAGATGCAGCCCGCGACTTCTCCGTCGCGCATGCGCCTGAGCGCCACTTCCTGATCCTCCACCAGCATGTCCAGCAACAGGTCACGCTCGCGACAGAAACTGCCGGTGACGGTCGGCCACCAGGTGGCCAGCGAATCGGCATTGATGGCGATGCGCAGTCGCTGCTCGCTCTCGCCGAGGGCGGGAATCTGGTCGAGCAGATCATGCTCCAGCAGACGCACCTGCTGGACATGATTGAGCAGGCGCCGCCCGAGCGGTGTCGGCCCCAGCCGCGGTGTACGCACCAGTACCGGCTGCCCCAGCCGTGCCTCCAGCAACTTGATGCGCTGCGAGACCGCTGACTGCGTCAGCCCCAGTGCTCGCGCCCCGCGTTCAAAGCCCGCCTGATCGATGACGGCCGCCAGCGCCTCCAGCAGTTTATAGTCCAGCATCAGTATTCCTTATGATCCATTCCCTGAATCAATTTCCTTGATGGATTCATCCTAGCGTACTCTGCCTGCCTCAGCACTGACTGCCGTGGTATGCACCGTCAGTCACGGCAACGACACGACGAAAGGACAGGCGATATGTGGTGGTCATTCTTCAATGGGGCAGGGGTAGGCGCAGGCTTGATCATCGCCATCGGGGCGCAGAACGCCTTCGTGTTGGGACAGGGTCTCAAGCGCGAGCATCAATGGTGGGTCGCGGGACTCTGCGCGCTGTGCGATGGCGTGCTGATCATCGCCGGCGTGCTCGGGCTGGGCGCGCTGATGCAGCAATCGTCGCTGTTGATGAGCATTGCCCGCTGGGGAGGGGTGGCGTTTCTGCTCTGGCAGGCACTCAAGGCGTTGGGGCGCATGCGCACTGGCGGCCAGCTGACGGCGAGCAACGCGCTCAAGGCCAATCTCGGCAAGGTGCTGGCGGCAACGTTGGCCGTCACGCTGCTCAATCCCCAGGTCTATCTGGATACGCTGGTGATGCTGGGCGCGATCGGCGCGCAACAGCCGTCCCCGCAAAGCTTCATCGTCGGGGCGAGCCTGGCCTCCTTCGGCTGGTTCTTCGGCCTGGTGACATGTGCCGGTTGGCTGGCACCACGTCTGACCAGTCCGCGTGCCTGGCAGGTCATCGAGGCCTTCATCGCCACGATTCTGCTGTGGGTGGCCTGGCAACTGGGCAGCGGTGCCTGGCTCTAGCGGCCAACGCAAGACGGGCAAGAGGCAACAGCAGGCGTGACGCGCCGATAGGTGTAAAGAAAGCATGACGCAGTGTCAGGCGCTGGCGGCAGTGGGAGCGCCCCGAGTGGGCAGTGTCGAGATGGCCGTCAGCGCCATGGCAGGGTTTCGTTACATGTCTGGCGTGGGAAGAGGCCGGACACGGCACCAATGCAGGCGCAAGGCGCATGGGCAGGGCGGCAGGCAAGGCATAGATTTCCGATAACGGAATCGGGACACGGCAGGTGATGCGCGCGATGCGTTCGCCTGTCGTGAAGGATGTTGCCCGCCTTTTCTCTACCTTGCCTGCCTTGTCGGCAGCCTGACTCAGGAGCCTCCCATGAACGCACCGGCACGTATCGAACAGCACAATCCCATCGGCACGGACGGCTTCGAGTTCGTCGAATTCACGGCCCCGGATGCGGCCGGCATCGATGCCCTGCGCAAGTTGTTCAACCAGCTCGGATTTACCGAGACCCGTCGCCATCGCTCCAAGCAGGTGTTCCTGTTCCAGCAGCACGGCATCAATGTGGTGCTCAACGCCGAGCCGAACAGCCCGGCGGCGGAATTCGCGGCGATCCACGGCCCGAGTGCCTGTGCGATGGCCTGGCGCGTGGCGGATGCCGAGCAGGCGCATCGCTACGCACTGGCGCACGGTGCGCGCAGCGTCGAGCATCCGGTCGGGCCGGGCGAGGTGGGCATCCCCGCGGTGCAAGGCATCGGCGGTTCGGTGCTGTACTTCGTGGACCATCACCGCGAGCGCTCGATCTACGATACCGACTTCGTCGCCATCGACGGCGCAATCGAGAATGCCAACAGTGTCGGCCTGCATACGCTGGATCACCTGACCCACAATGTCGGGCGTGGCCAGATGGATGTGTGGGCCGACTTCTATGCGCGTATCGCCAACTTCCGCGAGATCCGCTATTTCGATATCGAAGGCAAGATGACCGGGCTCTTCTCGCGCGCGATGACGGCGCCCTGCGGCAAGATGCACATTCCCATCAACGAGTCAGCGGATGATGACTCCCAGATCGCGGAATTCATCCGCGAATACCATGGCGAAGGTATCCAGCATCTGGCGATGGCGACGGATGATATCCATGCCACCGTCAAGGCGCTCAAGGCCAATGGCGTCACCTTCCTGACCACGCCGGCCACCTATTATGAGAAGGTCGATGCGCGGGTGCCCAATCATGAAGAGAATGTCGAGGACCTCAAGGCATTGAACCTGCTGGTCGATGGCGCGCCGGGGGAGGGCATTCTGTTGCAGATATTCACCGAGACGGTGATCGGGCCGATCTTCTTCGAGATCATCCAGCGCAAGGGCAACGATGGTTTCGGCGAGGGCAACTTCAAGGCGCTGTTCGAATCCATCGAGGAAGACCAGATCCGCCGCGGCATCATCGGTGGCGAGTGATCCACCCATTCCGGCACGCCCTGATCAGGGCGTGATCACGATGGCATCTTCAGCAACACGAAAGCCCCGTCGGCTATCACCGACGGGGCTTTCATGTTGATGAAGGCTTGATTCAGGCAGTCAGGCTCAGGAGGTCGTCGGGACGCGTTGGTGATCGATCACCTGACGCAGCACGAAGCTTGAATGCACGCCGGTCACACCTTCGATCCGCGTGATCTGCTTGAGCAGCAGGTCGTGATAGTCATCCATGTCCTTGACCACCACCTTGAGCTGGTAGTCGGCTTCCTGGCCGGTGATCAGCAGGCATTCCATCACCTGGGGCAGCGAGGCGATGGTGTCCTCGAAGTTGGTGAAGCGCTCCGGGGTGTGGCGGTCCATCGAGATATGCAGCAACGCCATCAGGCTGAGTCCCAGCTTGCGGGCATCTATCTGGGCGCGGTAGCCGGTGATCATGCCGCTTTCTTCCAGCGCACGGACACGGCGCAGGCAGGGCGACGGGGACAGGCCGATGCGCTCCGCGAGTTCCTGATTGCTGATGCGACCCGAGTGCTGAAGCTCGTCAAGAATGCGACGGTCGAAGCGGTCCAGTGTCGGGAGAGGAATATTCTGGCTCATTTTCGCAATCCATTAGCGGTGAAGATGTGAATGGTGAAATAATCTGCTTTTAAGATGGCGATGTCATGTGGTTTTCGCAATCGTCCGCCCTGATATGCGGCATATACTGTAATCACTGCTCAGCGATGAAGACGCCCGTTCGGGTCGTGGCTGTCGCATGACACGACGTACGACGCGAACGACAGACCTGAGCAGGATGAGCCACCGGCGCTGGCGACACGCCTCTTGCAACCGGTGAACGCGGAACGCAGTCGGCTTCTGATCGAAGCGAGGCTGCCGAAAGGGCTCTGGTGGTGATCCCACCGTCCTTCTCTCCGCGCTGGAGACCGTGATCCGGTCCCGGAGCTTGCGGCGGGCAGTGACGTTACGCTGCCCCCGACTTGCTTGCTTGCCCTGCTGACGGCAAGCTTTCGGATGCAAGGCCTTCACGCCTTCGTCATCTCACATTTACTCAGGCGCCCCGATTGGGACACTGTTGAGTGCGAAAGGTGCCATCGATCTCCCGTATCGGGCCTCGATTGCCGGTTTTTCGCACCCAGACCGCCAAGGACACGACCATGACTGCTGCATCCACGCCAAGTGCTGCCTTCGACCACACCAAATATCGCCCCGTGACCCCTGTTGCACTGACCGACCGCCAGTGGCCGTCGCGTATCGTGACCCAGGCGCCGCTATGGGCGAGTGTCGACCTGCGTGATGGCAATCAGGCGCTGCTCGAGCCGATGACGGTCGAGCAGAAGAAGCTGATGTGGAAGCTGCTGGTCAAGATCGGCCTCAAGGAGATCGAAGTCGGTTTCCCCTCCGCCAGCCAGCTCGATTTCGACTTCGTGCGCTGGTTGATCGAGGAAGACCAGGTTCCGGAAGGCGTCAGCATCCAGGTGCTGGTGCAGGCGCGTGAGCATCTGATCGCGCGTACCTTCGAGTCGCTGGTCGGTGCGCGTGATGCCGTCGTTCACGTCTACAACTCCACCTCCACCGTGCAGCGTGAGCGGGTGTTCGAGATGGACCGTGACGGCATCAAGGCCATCGCCGTCGAGGGCGCACAGCTGGTCAAGGACTACGCCGAGCGCTACCCGGACACCAACTGGGTGTTCCAGTACTCGCCGGAGAGTTTCACCTCCACCGAGATGGATTACGCCGTCGAGGTATGTGAAGCGGTGATGGATGTCTGGCAGCCGACGCCGGAAAAACGCTGCATCCTCAATCTGCCGGCCACGGTGGAAGTGGGCCCGGCCAATCACTTCGCCGACCAGGTCGAGTACTTCATCAAGCACCTGAGCCGTCGTGACTGCGCGATCATCTCGCTGCACACCCACAACGACCGCGGTGGCGCTGCTGCCGCCGCCGAACTTGGCCTGCTGGCCGGCGCTGATCGCATCGAAGGCACCCTGTTGGGCAACGGTGAGCGCACCGGCAACATGGACCTGATCACCCTGGCGATGAACCTCTACAGCCAGGGCATCGATCCGGAGCTGGATCTCTCCAACCCGGACGAGATCATCCAGGTCTACACCGAGTGCACCAATCTGCCGGTTCACCCGCGTCACCCGTGGGTCGGCGAGCTGGTCTACACCGCCTTCTCCGGCAGCCACCAGGACGCCATCCGCAAGTGCCTCAAGAAGCAGCAGCCTGACGAGCCGTGGCAGGTCGCCTATCTGCCCATCGACCCGCAGGACCTGGGCCGCGACTTCCAGGCGGTGATCCGCGTCAACAGTCAGTCCGGCAAGGGTGGCATGGCCTTCCTGCTCGAGCGCGATCATGGCATCAGCCTGCCGCGCTGGATGAGTCTCGAGCTTGCGCCGCACGTGCAGAAGGCCAGCGAGCAGGTCAGTGGTGAGCTGTCCAGCGACCAGATTCGCGCGATTCTCGATGCCAGCTTCAAGCGTGAGGCGCCGCTGAGTCTCAAGGGCTATCGTCTGGATCGTGAAGGGGCCGAGCAGCTCACCGCGACGCTGGTCGATGACAAGGGCGAGCAGATCGCGCTGGCCGGTGAAGGCAACGGTGCCATCTCCGCCTTCATGGATGCCTGGCAGCGTCACACCGGTTCCACCGTCAGCGTGGTGGACTACGGTGAGCACGCCCTCGGCGAAGGCAGCGATGCTGTCGCGGTGGCCTTCGTGATGCTCAACCTGGATGGCAAGCGTGTCTGCGGCATGGCCGAGGATGGCGATACCGTGAGCGCGTCGCTCAAGGCCGTGCTGTCGGCGGTCAATCGCGGCCTGGAAAGCAGTGCACGCAGCGAAGCGGAACGTGCCGAGGAAGCCGGCCCGGTCGCTGTCTGACGACAACACGCCTCATGCGTGACTGATCAGGGGCTTTTTTGCCTCTCTTGAGACCCTCGCTCATCAGAGCGGGGGTCTTTGCGTTTCGTGGCAGGGCAGAAGTTGCCCGGCTGGCGCTCACGCCCGCCGTTGCTGGGCTGACGCGGGCAGGCTTGCGTGGAAAATACGTGTCATGCTCGCCAGGCCGCTATAGACTTTTGTCTGATGTTGACGGCTCAGTCAACATCCGGGCTTGCACCGGTGCCCACCCTGCGTATCATCGCTGCACCCGCATAATGATAACGATCTGGTGGCAGACCGGATTCGAGAACACAACAATTCCAAGCGGTGCAAAGGCAAACCCCCTGATTGAAGAGATAATGGATGCGTCCCCATCCCTGCTCTGATCGGGCATCGCCAGTGCACCTCTCGTTCAGGAGGTCCGCTAGAACAACCCACAACTACTCATCGGTATCGCATGATTCAACTTGATGCTATCACCACCCTGTTGCTGGCGGCGCTTGTCCTCGTCGTTGGCCATCTGATCGTCGAGCGCGTGCGCGTGCTGCGCGAATTCAATATCCCCGAGCCTGTGGTCGGCGGCCTCATCGCTACCATCATCGTCACCGGCCTGCGCGGCCTGGGTTACGAGTTCCAGTTCTTCGGCGGTCTCCAGACTCCCTTCATGTTGCTGTTCTTCGGCTCCGTTGGCCTGTCGGCAGACGTTCGCATGATTCGTGCCGGCGGCAGCAAGCTGGTGCTGTTCCTCGCGCTGGTCATCGGTCTGCTCATCCTGCAGAACCTGCTGGGTGTCGGTGTTGCCAGTCTGTTCGGTCTTGATCCGGTACTGGGTCTGCTCGGCGGTTCCATCACCATGTCCGGTGGCCACGGTACCGGCGCGGCATGGGCCAACGTCTTCGCTGACGAATATGGCATCAATGGCGCGATGGAAGTCGCGATGGCCTGTGCCACCTTCGGGCTGGTGTTCGGTTCCCTGATCGGTGGGCCGACGGCGCGTTTCCTGATCAATCGCATGAAGCGTGAAGGGCAGGACATCAACGCCCAGGTCAGCGATTCCGAATATGACGAGACGGAAGTCCAGCATCCGCTGAACACGTCCAATGCCCTGAAGACACTCTTCATGCTGCTGCTCGGGGTCGTCTGTGGTCAGCAGCTGCAGTCACTCACCTCGGGCACCGCCTTCTCGCTGCCGACCTTCGTGTGGGTGCTGTTCAGCTGTATCGTCATCGGCAACGTGGTGCGCGCCTTCGGCGACAAGCACCTCAATACCCACGCCGTGGATGTGCTGGGCAACATCAGCCTGTCCATCTTCCTGGCGCTGGCGCTGATGACGCTCAAGCTCTGGGATCTGGCCAATCTGGCACTGCCGATTCTGGCCATCCTGCTGGCACAGGTCGCGCTGGTGTTCCTCTACACCACCCAGGTCACCTTCCGCCTGATGGGCAAGAACTATGACGCTGCGGTACTGGTCGCGGGTAACTGTGGTTTCGGCATGGGCGCCACGCCGACGGCGATCGCCAACATGCAGGCGGTCACGCAGCACCACGGGCCGTCGCGTCTGGCCTTCATCATCGTGCCGGTGGTGGGTGGTTTCCTGATCGATATCGCCAACTCGCTGATCATCAAGGGCTTCCTCGGCTTCTTCTGAACATGACAGCAGATGTCATGATGAGAAGCCGCAGAATCTGCCTGGCATGAACGACAACGCCGGACTCCATTGGAGTCCGGCGTTGTCGTTTCGGGGGGGCTGAGGCTTGCAGGTTGCGATGTCTCAGGCTTCAAGGGCTCAGGCTTCAAGGGCGGTGAGAAGCTCGTCAGGCGCTTGTGCTCTCGCCCTCGTTCTCACCTTCGCTTTCACCTTCGCTCTCTTACAGGCCCCGCGTCAGCACTTCCCTCTACACCCACAGTGCCACGATCAGGCCATAGGCCAGCAGGGTGACGACCACGGTACCGGCCAGGTTCAGGAAGAAGCCGGCGCGCATCATGGTCTGGATCTTGAGGTGGCCTGTGGCGAACACGATGGCGTTGGGCGGGGTCGCCACCGGCATCATGAAGGCACAGCTGGCCGCGATGGCCGCCGGCACGGTGATCAGCAGCGGATCGATGTCCAGTGACAGCGCCAGTGCCCCCAGCAGCGGCAGGAAGGCGGCTGCCGTCGCGGTATTGGAGGTGACCTCGGTCAGGAAGATGATCACCACGACCACGATGGCGACCAGGCCGATGAGCGGCAGCACGCTGAACATCGACAGCTGGCCGGCGATCCACTCGGCGAGACCCGAGCTCTTGATCACGCCCGCCAGTGCCAGACCACCCCCGAACAGCAGCAACACGCCCCAGGGCAGGTCACGCGCGTCTTCCCACACCAGCAGGCGGCGGCCGCGTGAGGTGCCGGAGGGAATGGCGAACAGGCCCACGCCGATGGCCATGGCGATGCCGGTGTCCGACAGCCAGGCAAGGCCTATCTGGTTGATCAGCGGACGGAACATCCACAGCAGGGCAGCCACCAGGAAGGCGACGCCGACACGTTTCTCGGCGCTGCTCATGGCACCCAGTGCCTTGAGTTCACGGCTGATCATCTCGCCGCTGTCTGTCGTCTCGGACTTGAAGGAGAAGGGCGTGCGCGTCAGCCACCACCAGGTGATGGCGCACATCGCGATGGCGACCGGCAGGCCGACGAGCATCCACTGGGCGAAGCCGATCTCGATGCCTTGATCACTGGACAGGTAACCCGCCAGCAGGGCATTGGGCGGCGTGCCGATCAGGGTCGCGATCCCGCCGAGGCTGGCGGAATAGGCGATGCCCAGCAGCAGGGCGGCGGCGTAGCGCTTCAGTTCCGGGTCATTGCTGTCGCGCTCGTCCTGACCACTGGACATCAGGCTGACCACTGACATGCCGATGGGCAGCATCATGATGCTGGTGGCGGTGTTGGACACCCACATGCTGATGAAGCCGGTGGCGATCATGAAGCCGGCGATCTGGCGGCGCGGCGAGTGGCCGGCAAGCTTCAGCGTATGCAGGGCCACGCGGCGATGCAGGTCCCAGCGCTGCATGGCGATCCCGAGCAGGAAGCCACCGAGGAAGAGGTAGATGGTCGGGTTGGCATAGGCGGCGGTGGTGCTCTTGATGTCGTCGATGCCAAGCGCTGGCACCAGCACGATGGGCAGCAGCGAGGTCACCGGAATCGGCAGGGCCTCGGTGGCCCACCAGGTGGCCATCAGCAGGGCAAGGCCGACGCAGAGCCAGGCGCTGTCCGGCATGTCACCCGGCGCCGGTGTCAGCCAGGTCAGCAGCAACAGGAGGGGTCCGAGTATCAGGCCGATGCGCGCCGCGAGTGGCGCTTGTGGCGGCGTAGTGGATTGATCAGCGACGTGATCGGGAGATTGCTCAGGCATGTCGACTCCAGAGAAGCCGGTCGGCGACTGGCTTCCTCATCATGGTGGTCATCGTGTTGTTGGTATGGGTCATGGTAGGTGATGGCGAGTTGTCGTGTTGGTGTTATTCATTACATGTCGCGCATGTATCCCCGGTCGGGGTGACGTGCACGACGTGTCATGTTGCCTGCCTTGTCAGAAAGCCGCTCGCGAGTCGATCAGCCGGGCGCTCAGGCGGCAAGGCGCGGCCATTGTCTCAGCATTGCGGCGCGGCTCAATAGCCTTCATTGCCTGTTTTGAAACTCCGGCAAGTGAAACCTTGACGCCGCGCAAGCGCGACGCTTGATCCGAGGTGCTCACACCTCGGGCCAGGCCCTGTGTGACGCCATCTTGCACGGGGCAGGTTGCTGTCTGGCGACAGACGCTGTCGTTGGCTGTGGACTTGTGAGCGCAAGGGCTGGAAGGTAGGGTTAGCAGCCATGAACAGGGCCAGCGCAGGACAACTGCGTGGCCCACTGTCGCGTTACTTTCACAAGGAAGATGATTGATGATTCTGGTCACGGGTGGTGCAGGCTACATCGGCTCTCATACGGTATTGGCGCTCATGGAGGCCGGCCATCAGGTGCTGGTGCTGGACAACCTGTCCAATGCCAGTGAAGCCTCTCTTGCGCGTGTGGCGACGCTTGCCGGGCGCGAAGTGCCGTTCGTCGAAGGGGATATCCGCAACGGCGCGCTGCTCGACAGCCTGTTCGAGCGTCACGATATCGAGGCCGTGGTCCACTTCGCCGGGCTCAAGGCGGTCGGCGAGAGCGTCGCCAAGCCGCTGGCCTACTACGACAACAACGTCAACGGCACCCTGGTGCTGTGTGACGCCATGGCGCGTGCCGGCGTCAAGCGTATCGTGTTCTCTTCCTCCGCCACCGTGTATGGCGATCCCGCCTCCACGCCGATCCGTGAAGACTTCCCGACCTCCGCGACCAACCCCTATGGCCGCTCCAAGCTGATGGTCGAGGAAGTGCTGCGCGACCTGGCCGTCGCGGATGACAGCTGGCGCATCGCGCTGCTGCGCTACTTCAACCCGGTGGGCGCCCACGAATCCGGCACCATCGGTGAAGACCCCAACGGCATTCCCAACAACCTGGTGCCGTATATCAGCCAGGTCGCCGTGGGTCGCCTCGAGGAACTGGCCGTGTTCGGTGATGACTACCCGACGCCGGATGGCACCGGGGTGCGCGACTACATCCACGTCGTCGACCTGGCCGATGGCCACCTCAAGGCGCTGGACTACCTGGCCGGTGATGCGCGGGATGGCGTTCACACCTACAACCTGGGCACCGGTACCGGCTACAGCGTGCTGGACATGGTCAAGGCATTCGAGAAGGCCAGCGGTCGTCCGGTGCCGTATCGCATTGCACCGCGTCGCGCCGGTGATATCGCCGAATGCTGGGCAGAGCCGGACAAGGCCTTCAGCGAGCTCAAGTGGAAGGCCGAGCTGGGTCTCGACCGCATGATGGCCGACAGCTGGCGTTGGCAGTCACGCAACCCCAACGGCTATCGCAGTGCCTGAAAACTGACACTGCAGGGTCAGTGCGCCTGAGTTGATCGAGCTTGAGTTGACGGCGCTTGTGTGAAGTCCTCTCGAAGCGGTCGCGGGCAGCATCCGCGGCCGCTTTTGCGTATGATGACGGCGGGCCGAAGGGCCCGTGTCGACTCCTTCGAATTCTCTGCGAGACCCCCATGACCCAGTCTGATGTCACCCTCGATCTTGAACTGCTGACGGCCATTGAACAGCTTTGCCGTGAAGCGGGGCAGGCGATACTCGCCGTTGCCCGTGGGGGAGAGCTCGGCACGCGCGCCAAGGCGGATGACAGCCCCGTCACGGCGGCGGATATGGCGGCGCATCATGTGCTGGTCGAGGGGCTGGCCCGTCTGACGCCGCAGATTCCGGTGCTCTCGGAGGAGAGCGACAAGGCCGATATCGCGGCGCGGCGTGACTGGCAGACCTTCTGGCTGGTCGACCCGCTGGATGGCACGCGTGAATTCGTCACCGGCAGCGGTGAATACACCGTCAACGTGGCGCTGATCCAGGGTTCGCGCAGCGTGCTGGGCGTGGTGGATGCGCCGGTACTGGCGACGACCTGGAGCGGGCTCGCCGGCGTGGGGGCCTTCCGGGAAGACGCCACCGGGCGTGTCGCGATCACGGTCAGTCCGGAGCCCGAGGTATTGAGAGTCGTGGCCAGCAAGTCGCATCTCGATGCGCGCACGGCGGCGCTGATCGAGCGACTGACACCGGTGGAGAACGTCAGCTGTGGCAGCTCGCTCAAGTTCTGTCGCATCGCGGAAGGCAATGCGGATCTCTATCCGCGCTACGCGCCGACCAGCGAGTGGGACACCGCGGCGGCCCAGGCCGTACTGGAAGCGGCCGGCGGCCAGGTCTTCGATGCCGAGTCATTGCCCGCACAACCGCGTCGTCTGGACTACAACGCCCGCGATACGCTGGTGAATCCCTTCTTCATCGCCTGTGGCCAAGCGGATGGTCGCTGGCGCCAGGCGCTGGACGTCTGAGGGTGGCCGGGGCTCGACGGCTCGTGCATCCATTGGCCCGCGTAAGGGCTGAAGCGCTCATGTCATGGCGAGGACGCGCATGAAGGGCCTGCTGCAGCGCCTCGTCCGTCGCCTGTTTGCGCGCAGTGATCAGGCGAGCAAGCGGGCCGGGGTGATCTCCGCCATCACGCTGGCCCTGCTGGCGAGTCTGGTGCCGTTGATCTATCACGGCCTGCTCGAGGGCGGCCTGATCCTGTTCGGCAATCTGTTGCTGTGGCCGTGTCTGCTGGCGGCGCTGCATCGTCCGCGCTGGCGTTGGCCGGCGCTGGGGCTGATGGCGGCGCTGGGCGTCAATCTCTCCGCAAGCGTGGTCAGCGCCGTCTATTACGATTCCCGCTATGGGCTGGCCTTCGCGCTCAGCTCGCTGGATACCAGCCGCAGCGAATCGATGGCGATGCTGTTCAAGTTCCCGCTGGCCCTGATCGTGCCGCTGGGATTCTTCCTGCTGGCGCTGTCACTGGGCAATCGCTTCGGGGCGGGGCTGGCTCGCGCCCGGCTGGGCGGACGCAGCGGAATTGCCTTCGTGCTCTGGATGCTGATGCTGCTGGCCGGTAGCTGGCAGTGGGGCCGGGCCAGCGTGCCGCTGGCTATCACGACGCTGTCGGTCTCGCCGGGCTGGAACCTGGCCACCACCTCGCATGCCTGGTGGGAGAAGGAGCGCTACAAGGCACTGATGGCGGATGACTATGATTTCGGTGGCGTCTCGCGCAGCCCCGAGGTGTCGGATGATGCTGTCTTCGTCCTGATCATCGGCGAATCCCAGCGCCGCGATCAGCTGTCGCTGTATGGCTATTCCCGCGCCACGACGCCGAATCTCGATGCGCGTCGCGACGAGCTGGTGGTCTTCGATCAGGCAATCGCGCCGGCGCCGCAGACCGTGCTGGCGGTACCGATGCTGGCCAGTCTGACCGACCCGCGAACCTTCTCGCCGCGCTATCTGGACGCCAATCTGATCTCGCTGGCCAATCAGGCCGGCTATCATACCGAGTGGCTGTCGCGCCAAGGGCTCGATATCACCTCCGAGCGCACCTGGATCACCGCCATCGCCCAGCGTGCCGATGTCGCTCGCACCATCATGACCGACTATGACGATGGCTTGCTGGATGCACTGGATGAAGCGCTGGCGCGCGAGGTCGAGGGGCCGCGGCTGATCGTGCTGCATCTCTACGGCAGTCACCCGCCGGCCAGCCTGCAGTACCCGGATTCACTGCGGTATTTCCTGACCCCGGACAGCCGCTCGCCGCTGACCGATGCCTACGATGACAGCATCCGCTTCACGGATCAGGTGATCGAGGGCGTCTTCCAGCGTCTCGAAGGGCGACCCGCTGGCGTGCTCTATCTGTCGGACCACGGCCTCGAGCATGACCCGCTCAGTGACGCCTATGTGCATGGCGGTGATCGCCCCAGTCAGGCGCCGTACCGCATTCCGCTGTGGCTGTGGCAGACGGGGCAGGCGCCCAATCCCGCGCGCGAGCTGACGCGCCTGCGCTCGCACGCCGATGAGCCTTTCGCCAGTTTTGACCTGCCCTATCTGGCCAGCGACTGGCTGGGCATCCGCTTCTCCGGTGACAAGCCGTGCCTGTCGCCCTGGGCGGTCTGCTATCAGCCGCGTGAACGTCATCCGGTGCTGGACCAGCTGGGACGATTGAACTTCTATGAAGCCCTGCCGTCGGACTTTCTTTCCCGACCTCTCGCGCCGGGAGCCGAAGAGCTCGAGGAAGCGGTCGAGGCGACCACCGAGCTGCTGGAACGCCCTGAGTTCATGTCCGGGCAGGGCGCGAAACGCGACGGGCAAGCCCCACAACCGGATTCCCGCGTGACGCCGTCAGAGGAGTCGTCGGCGTTCACCTTGTCACCTGCTTCATTACCTTCAGAAACCCTCAAGGACTGACATGAAAATCACTGTCTTCGGAACAGGCTACGTAGGCCTGGTGACTGGCACCTGTCTGGCCGATGTCGGCCATGACGTG
This sequence comes from Cobetia sp. 1CM21F, assembly GCF_023161745.1. Lineage (NCBI taxonomy): Bacteria > Pseudomonadati > Pseudomonadota > Gammaproteobacteria > Oceanospirillales > Halomonadaceae > Cobetia > Cobetia sp. 1CM21F. The sequence goes on from NZ_JALNTQ010000001.1 coordinate 433,857, forward strand.
ATCTGCATGGACGTTGATGCGGCCAAGATCGATGGCCTCAAGCAAGGCGAGATCCCCATCTTCGAGCCGGGGCTGGAGAGCATGGTGCTGCGCAATGTCGAGGCCGGCCGCCTCAACTTCACCACTGACGCCCGTCAGGCCGTCGAGCACGGCGTGCTGCAGTTCATCGCCGTGGGCACACCGCCGGACGAAGACGGCAGCGCCGACCTCAAGTACGTGCTTGCGGTGGCCGGCACCATCGGCGAGCACATGAATGACTACAAGGTCATCATCGACAAGTCCACCGTGCCGGTGGGCACGGCGGATCGTGTCACGGCGCGAGTCGCCGAAGTGCTTGCCGAGCGCGGCGAACGTGTCGACTTCGATGTCTGTTCCAACCCGGAATTTCTCAAGGAAGGCGCGGCGCTGGAGGACTTCACGCGTGGCGCGCGCATCGTGGTCGGCACCGATTCCGAGAAGGTGCGTGAGCGCATGCGCGAATGCTACGCCCCCTACAACCGCAACCATGAAAAGCTGATGTTCATGGATGTGCGCGCCGCCGAGCTGACCAAGTACGCTGCCAATGCCATGCTGGCGACCAAGATCAGCTTCATGAACGAGATCTCCAATCTGGCCGAGCGTCTTGGCGCGGACATCGAGGAAGTACGTCGCGGCATCGGCAGTGATCCGCGTATCGGCTACCACTTCATCTACCCGGGCTGTGGCTATGGCGGTTCCTGCTTCCCGAAGGATGTCCAGGCACTGGCGCGTACCGCCAGTCAGGTCGGCTATGACGCCGAGCTGTTGACTGCAGTCGAGTCGGTCAACAAGCGCCAGAAGGTCACGCTGTTCGACAAGCTGTCGCGGGCCTTCGATGGCGACCTCAAGGGCAAGACCATCGCTGTCTGGGGCCTGGCCTTCAAGCCCAACACCGATGACATGCGCGATGCGCCGAGCCGTACGCTGATGGAAGCGCTGTGGGACGCTGGTGCGACCGTGCAGGCCTATGACCCGGAAGCGATGAAAGAATGCCGCCGCATCTACGGCGAGCGCGATGAGCTGGTGCTGGTTGCGGACCGTCAGCAGGCAGTCAAGGGCGCCGATGCGCTGGTGGTGTGCACCGAGTGGAAGGAATTCCGCACCCTGGATGGCGAGTGGCTCAAGGCGCAGCTCGGCTTCCCGGTGGTGGTCGATGGCCGCAACCTGTTCGAGCCCGCCGCCATGAAGGCCGCTGGCCTGATGTACTACGCGGTCGGTCGCGGTGACTCCATGCGTCGTGTGCAGGAGGCGTCGTGAGCACTGGTGCAGGCAAGCTGGCCGCGATCGCCATTCGTCAGGTCGAGAAGAATACCGGTGCCAGCCGCAATGCCTTCGAGCAGGCGGATGCGTTGCGCGCGCTGGGCTATCGCGTGGTGATTCTCGCCGAGCGCGGCAAGCCTGAACTGGCTCGCTCCCACGGCGCGGAACTGGTGCGCCTGTGGCGGTGGCCCTTCAAGGGGGCGTATCGACGTTTCTGGTTCAATCGCCGTGTTCAGGCCTGGGCCAGCCGCCATGCGCCCGACCTGCTGATCAGTCATGGTGACTGCGAAAGCCCGGATACCGTCTATCTGCACAATTGCGTGCACCTTGCTTCGCAGTGCATCCATGGCCGTGAGCTGCCTCGCGACCACGAAGTGGCGGCGATTCATGATCACGTGCTCAAGGGGGGCAAGTTCCGTCAGGTTGCGGTCAATTCGCGCATGATGGGCGAGGATCTGATGGCGCGCTACGGTATCGCGCCTGAGCGGATCGAGATCAGTTACCCGGGCTATGATCCGGAGCAATTCACGGTCGAGCGCGCGCGCGCAGGGCGCACCGCCCAGCGTGAGGCATTGGGCGTGGCCGAAGATGAGCTGCTGGTCGGTCTGGTGTCATCCGGCAACTTCACCAAGCGCAACGTCGCCGGGTTCGTGGCGATGGCGGCGCTGATGGAGCAGGCCTCACCGGGCCGCTATCGCTTCCTGGTGGTAGGCAAGGATGATGCCGCGCCTTACCAGCAGCAGGCCAAGGAGGCGGGCATCGCCGAGCGCATGATCTGGCGCTCGACCATTCCCGAGGTCGAGACGCTCTATGGTGCGCTGGACCTGTTCGTGATGCCGGCCCATATCGAGGAGTTCGGGCGTGTCGCGCTGGAGGCGATGGCCTGTGGTGCGCCGGTGCTGCTCAATGCGCGGGTCGGCTCGGCCGAGTTGCTCGATGATTACCCTGAGCTGGTCATGGCGGCAGAGTCCACGCCACAGCAGTGGGCCGAGCGCTGCACCCATCTGCTCGAGAGCGATACGCAGGCGCTGAGCGCTGCGCTGGCCAGTCTGGCATGCAATTACTCGCATCAGGCGCAGAATCTCAAGCTCAAGGCCAGCTTCGAGGCCTTGATGGCGGGGCGGTGAAGATCTGCGCTGACAGATTGACCGCTCGCGTGCCGGACGAAGCATGAGTGCGACAGAGCAAAGCGTGCAAGAGTGAATGACACGACTGGCCCCGTATCCCTGATGCGGGGCCTTTTGTTGACACAAGGCGTGGGTGAGGGCGGGCTACGTGGTCATCGGTCGCAGTGCCCCACCTTGGGTGTCGCGTGTGCAGTCCCTATACTCATGGCTTGTTTACCGCAGGAGAAAGGCATGTCCCTGACTATCAGCATCATTCTGGCTGTCATCGCGATCATCATCATCGCGGGATTGGCGTTCTATGCCCTCAAGCTGCGCCGCGAGGTCAAGGTGCGTGAGGCGCGTCGCGAGCAAGAGCTCATCCAGGCGCGCGCCAACTGTCTGGAAAGCCTCGAAGCCATCGCACGCGCCATGCAGGCCGGGCAGGTCGACATGGTGGAAGGCGGTCTGCGCTGCAAGGTGTTGATCGAGATTCTCGATACCAGTCTGGCCGAAGATGACGTGCTCTCGGTCTTCGGTGTCCTGCATGGGCGGGTCTCACACCTGCACACTCATTCGGCGCGCAAGGAGCTGTCGCCGCGTGAACGCCTTGCCGAAGACAAGGAGCGGATCGCCGTCGAGGAAGCGCTGGCGGAGCCGCTGCAGCTGGCGGCGAGTCGCGTGCTGAGCAACATGGAGTTCTGGCATCAGCATTACCTGGGGCGCAAGCGTCCCGCTTCGCCAGCAGATCTGGGGCAGGCCGTCTGATGAGTCTTCAAGAGGCAGGCATGAACACGACACTTCCCTTGCTGGTCACGCCGCTGGCCGAGCTGCGTCACGCCCTGCACCGCTCACCGGAACTCTCCGGACAGGAAGCCGCCACGGCGGCCTGCATCGCCGGCTGGATGCAGGAGGCCGGCGCCGAGGTGGTCAGCGGGCTGGGCGGGCATGGTCTGGCCGCCATCTTCCGCGGTACTGAGCCAGGCCCGCGCGTCATGCTGCGCTGTGAGCTGGATGCGCTGCCCATCGATGAGGCGCCACGCGGCGACTGGTCCTCCTGTCATCCGCATGTCGGGCACCTGTGCGGCCATGACGGCCACATGAGCTGGATGCTGGGCGTGGCGCAGCGCCTGGCGGCGTCTCCGGTCGCCAGGGGCGAGGTGGTGTTGCTGTTCCAGCCCGCCGAGGAAACCGGCGAAGGCGCGCGCGCCGTCGTGCGCAGCAAGGCCTTTGCCGCGCTCAAGCCGGACTATCTCTATTCGTGCCACAACCTGCCGGGGCGCCCCCTCGGGGAAGTCAGCGTGCGCGACCATGCCTTCACCTGCGCCTCACGCGGCATGATCGTGCGGCTGTCCGGGCTCTGTGCACATGCGGCCCACCCGGAAAATGGTCGCAGCCCGGCGATGGCCATGTGTCGCATCATGCAAGGCCTGTCGCGTCTGCCGTTGCAATTTGCCGATGAGACCGGACTTGCGATGGTGACCCTGATTCATGCGCGCCTGGGCGAGGTCGCGTTCGGCACCTCACCGGGCGACGCCGAGGTGATGGTCACTCTGCGCACCGAGAGCGATGACATGATGAAGGCGCTGGCCGAAGCGGCGGTGTCACTGGCGCGCAGCGAGGCGGAAGAAGACCGTCTGGGCATCGACGTGGACTGGTGTGACACCTTCGATGCGACCTGGAATTCGCCTGAGGCGAACGACATGATTCGTCGCGTGGCGCGACAGCAAGGGCTTGATTGCGTGGAACTTCCTCAGGCACATCGCTGGTCCGAGGACTTTGGCGTGCTGGCACGTGACTGCCATGCCGCCATGTTCACATTTGGCGCAGGTGAGGAAATGCCGGGCCTTCACCACCCCGATTACGATTTTCCTGATACGCTGTTGGCGCCCGGCGTCGAGATTTTCGAGGGGCTGGTGCGCCAGCACCTTGGAAGAGAGTAAAACAGGGGGTTTACAGCGTCGCTATTCTGATACAGTTAGTGTCAAAGTTTTTCGACGTTGCAAAAAACACTGTTTTCCTTCACCGTATGCATGAGGATCGGTACCGTTTTCAAGGGAAACAGACCCGATCAGAGCTGGAAGGACGCACCTGCATGTGCTTTCTTCTTAAAGGAAGATTTGAATAAAATTCCTTTCATCGTAACGAGTTCGGCTCTTATACTGAGTCGATACGTAACACCCTCGTTACATATTGCGCTGTGTTAAGAAGGAGTCTTACATGAAAAGATCTACGACTGGCCTGGTTCTGGGTTCTGCATTGGTTGTTGGCCTGTCTGGCTGCGCAAGCTCTGCTTCCCAGTCTTCATCTGCTGAGAAGCCCTGGTACAGCCAGCCGTTCGTCTGCGGTCTGGCCGGTGGCCTGATCGGTGGCGGGATTGGTTACGGCGTCTCTGGCGACAGCGACGAAGACACCGGCGCTTCTCTGGGTGCTGTCGGCGGCGCGACTGCCGGTGCACTGCTGTGTGCTGACGATGCTCCGAAGTCCATGGACGACGATGGCGACGGCGTGCCGAACGACCGTGACGAATGTCCGGGGACTCCGGCAGGCGTCGCTGTTGATGCGAAAGGCTGCCCGCTGGACACCGACGGTGACGGCGTTGCTGACTACAAGGACCAGTGCCCGGGTACTCCGGCCGGCGTCACTGTTGACGCGAAAGGCTGCCCGCTCGATTCCGACGGTGACGGCGTGCCGGACTACCAGGACCAGTGCCCGAACACCCCGGCCGGCGCCAAGGTCAATGCCCTGGGCTGTGTCGCTGACCTCGTCCTGCGTGACGTGAACTTCGAGTTCGACTCCGCCAAGCTGACTGCCAACGCCGAGAAAGTGCTGAACGGTGTGGCGGCCAAGCTGGTCTCCAACGAGAACGTCCGCGTTCGCGTCGAAGGTCACACTGACTCCGTGGGTTCTGACTCCTACAACAAGCAGCTGTCCCAGAAGCGTGCTGACTCCGTGAAGGCCTACCTGGCTTCCGAAGGTGTTGGCGCCAACCGTATCCAGACTGTGGGTTACGGTGAAGAGCAGCCGGTCGCCAGCAACGATACCGCTGCAGGCCGTGCCGAAAACCGTCGTGTCGAGCTTGCTGAAGTCAAGTAAGCCGAACGCGGTAAGCTGAATCAGACGGGGCGCCTCAGGGCGCCCCGTCTGCGTTCGTGTCGTGCATGGTCTTCAGTGGCTCAAGCGTATCTTTACGACTTTTGAACGGGCTGCTAAGGTCTTGCCTCGTTCATGTTCCCGCGTTATGTGTCCACACCCTGACTGGTCGCTCGATCAGCATGGGGCAGTGGGCGGCGCCCCAGGCATTGTAGGCCGGGGTCAGTAATGCGAGGGGCGTGATCGTCATTGCCCCCATTTCGAGCCGACGCCCCGCGTTCGGCCAAATTCGCTTCACGTGACCCTTGGTAAGGGCCACCACTGAACGCAAGGAATTCTTCATGCCTATCGTTACTCTGCCTGACGGCAGCCAGCGTACCTTCGATACTCCGATTTCCGTGATGCAGCTGGCCGAGTCCATCGGTCCCGGTCTTGCCAAGGCCTGCGTGGCCGGCAAGATCAATGGCGTCGAGGTCGATGCCGCTGACATGATCACCGAAGACGCCAACGTCGCCATTCTCACGGCGCGTGATGCGGAAGGCCTGGACGTGATTCGTCACTCCTGCGCGCACCTGATCGGTCATGCCGTCAAGCAGCTCTACCCGGAGGCCAAGATGGCCATCGGCCCGGTCATCGATGACGGTTTCTATTACGACATCGACTTTGGCCGCTCGGTCACCCCGGAAGATCTCGAGACCATCGAGAAGCGCATGAAGCAGCTGATCGACAGCGAGTACGATGTGGTGCGTGAGTATGTCTCGCGTGACCAGGCCATGGCTGCTTTCGAGAAGCGCGATGAGCCGTACAAGCAGGAGATCATCGAGGGCATCGGCGAAGGCGACACCATCCGCCTTTACCACCACGAAGAATACACCGACATGTGCCGCGGCCCGCACGTGCCGAATACCCGTCACCTCAAGCACTTCCAGCTGCTCAAGCTGGCCGGTGCCTACTGGCGTGGTGATTCCACCAAGCCGATGCTGACCCGCATCTATGGCACCGCCTGGCCGGACAAGAAGCAGCTCAAGGCCTACCTCAAGCGTCTCGAGGAAGCCGAGAAGCGCGATCACCGCAAGCTGGCCAAGAAGCTGGACCTCTTCCATATGCAGGAAGAAGCGCCGGGCATGGTGTTCTGGCACCCGAATGGCTGGACCATGTATCAGGTGCTCGAGCAGTACATGCGTCGTATCCAGCGTGCCAATGGCTACCAGGAGATCAAGACGCCGCAGGTGGTCGATCTTTCGCTGTGGAAGAAGTCCGGGCACTGGGGACATTACAACGAGCTGATGTTCACCACCGAGTCCGAGAAGCGTGAGTACGCGGTCAAGCCGATGAACTGCCCGTGTCACGTCCAGGTCTTCAATCAGGGCCTGAAGAGCTACCGTGACCTGCCGCTACGTCTGGCCGAGTTCGGCTCCTGTCATCGCAACGAGCCGTCCGGCTCTCTGCATGGCCTGATGCGCGTGCGTGGCTTCACCCAGGATGACGCCCACATCTTCTGTACCGAGAATCAGGTCGAGTCCGAGGCCGAGGACTTCATCCGTCTGACGCTGGAAGTCTACCGTCAGTTCGGCTTCGAAGACGTCGAACTGAAGCTCTCCACCCGTCCGGAATCCTTCATCGGTGAGCCGGAAGCGTGGGACAAGGCCGAAGCCGGCCTGCAGGCAGCACTGGATGCGACTGGCCTGCCGTGGGAGCTGCAGCCGGGTGAGGGTGCCTTCTATGGACCAAAGATTGAATTCTCTCTGCGAGATTGTCTGAATCGTGTCTGGCAGTGTGGTACTCTACAGCTCGACTTCAATCTGCCTGAGCGTCTCAGTGCCCAGTTTGTCGATGAAAGTGGAGAGCGTCGCATGCCGGTCATGTTGCACCGCGCGATTCTCGGCTCCTTCGAGCGCTTCCTCGGCATCCTGATCGAGCACCACGCAGGCGCGATGCCATTCTGGCTCGCCCCGGAGCAGGTTGTCGTAATGAATATCACGGATTCCCAGGCAGAATATGCCAAGGATCTGGTCTCCCGCCTCGAGAAACATGACATCCGTGTCAAAGCAGACTTGAGGAACGAGAAGATCGGCTTTAAAATCCGTGAGCATACTCTGCAGAAGGTTCCTTACCTCATCGTCGTTGGCGACAAGGAAGTGGAAGCTGATGCAGTAGCTGTCAGAACCCGTTCCGGTGAAGACCTCGGCACCATGAAAGTTTCAGAATTCATGGAACGCCTGAAGGAAGAACAGGTCTGACAGTAACGAATTTCAGCCAAACGGAGACGCAACGATCAAGCGGAATAATCAGCGCGGACGCCCCCAGGAAAAGCGGGCTCCCATCAATGACCGTATTCGTGCGGACGAAGTCCGCCTCATCGACGCAGATGGCGAGCAGGTTGGCGTAGTGTCAACCAAAGATGCGCTTGTCAAGGCCGAAGAGGCAGGGCTCGACCTCGTCCAGATTTCCAATGCCGACCCCATCGTCTGCAAGATCATGGATTACGGCAAGTTTCTTTTCGACGAGAAGAAACAGAAGAATCTGCAGAAGAAGAAGCAGAAACAGATCCAGGTCAAGGAAGTCAAATTCCGTCCTGGTACCGATGAAGGCGATTATCAGGTCAAGCTACGCAACCTGACTCGCTTCATCGAAGGCGGAGACAAGGGTAAGGTAACCTTGCGCTTCCGTGGTCGCGAAATGGCGCACCAGGACATCGGCCGCAAGCTGATGGAACGGATCGCCGGCGATCTCTCGGAGCTCGTGACCGTCGAGTCCTTCCCGAAAATGGAAGGCCGTCAGATGATCATGATTCTCGCGCCGAAAAAGAAGTGATCCATAGGCAGTAAAACGGACACATCAGGGTCACGCCTGCGGGCGTGGCTCTTTTTGTCGGCCCTGGATTTTCTCAAGAAACCGAGCGGAGTTAATACTCATGCCGAAGATCAAGACTAACCGCGGCGCTGCCAAGCGCTTCAAGAAGACTGCCAACGGCTTCAAGCACAAGCAGTCCTTCCGTAGCCACATCCTGACCAAGAAGTCGACCAAGCGTAAGCGTCAGCTGCGTGGCATGAAGCAGGTTCACGCTGCAGACAAGGCGCTGATCCAGCGCATGCTGCCGAACCTGTAAGCCGTCCTTACCTCGGTCCAACTTTCTTAATATCAGGAGTACGCTATGTCCCGCGTCAAGCGTGGCGTCGTCGCACGTCGCCGTCACAAGAAGATCATGAAGCAGGCCAAGGGTTACTACGGAGCGCGTTCACGCGTCTTCCGCGTAGCCAAGCAGGCTGTCATCAAGGCCGGCCAGTACGCTTACCGTGACCGTCGCGTCCGCAAGCGTCAGTTCCGTGCCCTGTGGATCGCGCGTATCAACGCTGCGGCCCGCATCAATGGCATGTCCTACAGCCGCTTCATCGCTGGCCTGAAGAAGGCCAATATCGAGATCGACCGCAAGGTCCTCGCCGATATCGCGGTTCACGAAAAAGCTGCCTTTGCTGCCATCGTCGAGAAGGCCAAGGCTGCTCAGTAAGTGACCGGATCAGATGTCGCCCAGACCCGGCGAGCCGCTCAGGTGGCGAATCGGGTCGTGACTGTCGAATGCTTGCATTGGACAACTCAGGCGGTATCGAGATGACGTGTTACGTCACAGGGGAAGAGCAGCCGCTCTTCCCCTGTTTTTGTTTGGCCTGCCGTCAGAGAACCGGCGGTGGGTCGACAGCGACATGAACGGGATTGGCCGCGTTGTGGGCCGGTCTCTGGCAAGGGCGCGATCGTCTGTGTGACTCACCGCAGGCGGAGCGCTCTCCCTGCCGACCTTCGGGTCGGCGCGACTTCCATTGGTGGCGGACATTGCCGCGCCAATGACTCAAGCGATCGGAGCTGAACGGATGGAACATCTTTCCACCCTGGTGGACGAAGCACGCACCGCGATCCAGGCGGCCGAAGACGTCCAGACCCTCGACGAGGTACGGGTACGTTTTCTCGGCAAGAAGGGCGAGATCACCGCACTGCTCAAGGGCCTCGGCAAGCTGTCCCCCGAAGAGCGTCCCAAGGCCGGTGAGACCATCAACGAAGCCAAGCAGCTGCTGAGTGGCGAGTTGGATGCACGTCGCAATACGCTGGAAACGGCGGCGCTCAATGCGCGTCTTGCCGCCGAGCGCGTCGATGTGACCCTGCCGGGCCGTGGTGAGCCGGTAGGCGGCCTGCACCCGGTCACCCGCACGCTTGAGCGTATCGAAAGCTTCTTCTCGCACATCGGCTACGGTGTCGAAGAAGGGCCGGAAATCGAAGATGACCATCACAACTTCGAAGCGCTGAACATCCCGTCGCATCACCCGGCGCGCGCGATGCATGACACCTTCTATTTCGATGCCACGCGTCTTCTGCGCACTCACACCTCACCGGTGCAGGTACGCAGCATGAAGGCCAGTGAGCCGCCGCTGCGCATCGTCTGCCCGGGCCGCGTCTATCGCTGCGACTCCGATCTGACCCATACCCCGATGTTCCACCAGGTCGAGGGTCTGCTGGTCGACGAGAATGTCAGCTTCGCCGACCTCAAGGGCACCGTCGAAGAGTTCCTGCATGCCTTCTTCGAGCGTGATGACCTGGAAGTCCGCTTCCGCCCGTCCTACTTCCCGTTCACCGAACCGTCCGCTGAAGTCGATATCCAGTGCGTGATGTGTGCCGGTGACGGCTGTCGTGTCTGCTCCCACACCGGCTGGCTCGAGGTGATGGGGTGCGGCATGGTGCATCCGGAAGTCTTCCGTCACTCCGGTATCGATAGCGAGCGCTTCCGCGGCTTCGCCTTCGGCATGGGTGCGGAGCGTCTGGCGATGCTGCGTTACGGCGTCAACGACCTGCGGTTGTTCTTCGAGAATGACCTGCGTTTCCTTCGCCAGTTCAGCTAGGCACTCATTCACGTATCGCGCCTTGAGGGCGTGAACTTACGGAACAGGACAGCAAGATGAAATTTTCCGAACAGTGGCTGCGTGAGTGGGTGTCGCCGGAACTGAACACCCAGCAGCTGGCCGATCAGGTCACCATGGCCGGTCTGGAAGTCGATGGTATCGAAGCGGTCGCCGGTGAGTTCACCGGTGTGGTCGTGGCCGAGGTCAAGGACAAGCAACCGCACCCGGAGGCCGATCGCCTCAATGTCTGCCAGGTGGATGATGGCAGCGGTGCGCTGGTGCAGGTCGTCTGTGGCGCGCCGAATGTCGCCGCTGGCCAGAAGGTGCTCTTCGCTCAGGTCGGCGCCAAGCTGCCGGGCGACTTCAAGATTCGCAAGGCCAAGCTGCGCGGTGTCGAATCCCGCGGCATGATCTGTGGCGCCTCCGAGCTGGGTCTGGAAGCCGAAGCCTCCGACGGCATCATGGTGCTGGCTGCGGACGCGCCGGTGGGCCGCGATGCCCGTGACTTCCTGAATCTTGACGACAACGCCATCGAGGTCGATCTGACCCCGAACCGCGGCGACTGCCTGAGCGTCAAGGGTCTGGCGCGCGAAGTCGGCGTGCTCAACCGTCTCGCTGTCACGGCGCCGAGCATCGAGCCGGTCGCCGCCCAGATCGACGATACCTTCCCGGTCACCGTCAGCGCGCCAGAGGCGTGCCCGCGCTATCTGGGGCGTGTCGTGCGTGACGTCAATGTCGCGGCGACCTCGCCGCTGTGGCTCGAGGAGCGTCTGCGTCGCAGTGGCATCCGCAGCATCGACCCCGTCGTCGACGTCACCAACTACGTGCTGCTCGAACTCGGCCAGCCGATGCACGCCTTCGATCTGGCACGCCTGAACGGTGGCATCGAGGTGCGCATGGCAGCCTCTGAAGAGCCGCTGACGCTGCTCGACGGTCAGGAAGTCGCGCTGCGTGACGACACCCTGGTCATCGCCGACGAGAATGGCCCGCTGGCCATCGCCGGTGTGATGGGTGGTGAAGGCAGTGGCGTGAACGCCGAGACGCGCGACATCTTCTTCGAGTCGGCCTTCTTCGCGCCGTTGAGCGTCGCTGGCAAGGCGCGCAGCTACGGCCTGCACACCGACAGCTCGCATCGTTTCGAGCGTGGTGTGGACGCCCAGCTGCAGCGTGATGCCATCGAGCGCGCGACGGCCCTGCTGCTCGAGATCACCGGCGGCAAGCCGGGCCCGGTCATCGAGGTCGCAAGCGACGCAGCGCTGCCCAAGGCCGCCGTCGTCAGCCTGAGCGGCGCCAGTGTCGAGCGCACGCTGGGCATGGCACTGCCGGATGACGAGATCGTCGAGATTCTCGAGCGTCTGGGCATGCAGGTCGCCGCGAATGGCGATAGCCAATGGCAGGTGACGGTGCCGAGCTGGCGTTTCGATGTCAGCATCGAGGCTGACCTGATCGAAGAGCTGGCGCGCATCCATGGCTACAACAATCTGCCGGTCAGCCGCCCGAACGCGCGTCTGGCGCCGGCCGTGGCCAATGAGACCACCCAGCCGCTGACCAGCCTGCGTCGTCAGCTGGTGGCGCGGGGCTATCAGGAAGCGATCAGCTACAGCTTCGTCGCCCCTGAGCTGCAGAAGACGCTGGACCCGCAAGGGGTGGCGCCGGCACTGGCCAACCCGATTTCCAGCGACATGGCCGTGATGCGCAGCTCGCTGCTGCCGGGGCTGGTCAAGGCGCTGAGCCACAACCTCAATCGTCAGCAGTCGCGCGTGCGCCTGTTCGAGACCGGGCTTGTGTTCCGCGGCGAGCTGGACTCCCTCGAGCAGACGCCGATGATCGGCGGCCTGATCACCGGTGCACGTCTGCCGGAAGGCTGGAATGGCGGTCGTGACAAGGTCGACTTCTTCGATCTCAAGGGCGATGTCGAGGCACTGCTGGCATTGGGCGGCAATCTGGATGCCTGGCGCTTCGAAGCCGCCGAGCATCCGGCACTGCACCCGGGCCAGTGCGCTCAGCTGTTCTTCAATGGCGAGCCGGCGGGCTGGATGGGCGCCCTGCACCCGGCGGCGCGCGCCAAGCTTGGCCTGAAGGTCGAGGTGTTCGTGTTCGAGATCACGCTGGCCTCTGCCTGCGCGGGTCGTCTGCCGCGCTTCGCGCCGCTCTCCAGGTATCCTGAAGTGCGTCGTGACCTGGCCTTCGTGGTCGAAGAGGGCGTTCACGTGCAGTCGCTGCTCGACGCCATCCGCTCGCAAGCCGGTGAATGGCTGACGGACCTGCGCCTGTTTGACGTCTATCAGGGCCAGGGGGTAGCCGATGGTCACAAGTCGCTCGCCCTGGGCTTGACCTGGCAGCATCCTTCGCGCACGCTGAATGATGAGGAAATCAATCAGTTAGTCGATGCGATCGTCACCGATGGCCACACACGTTTCGGGGCGGCGCTGAGAGCATGAGTCGCCACTTGAACGAGGGAGCGGACATGGGAGCGTTGACCAAGGCGGAACTTGCCGAGCATCTGCACGCAGAACTCGGCATGTCCAAGCGCGAAGCCAAGTCGATGGTAGAGGTATTCTTCGACGAGATTCGCGGTTGCCTGCGGGAAAATGAACAGGTGAAGCTGTCCGGTTTCGGCAACTTCGATCTACGTGACAAGCGCGAACGTCCGGGGCGCAATCCCAAGACAGGCGAGGAGATTCCGATCTCCGCGCGTCGCGTGGTGACATTCCGCCCAGGTCAGAAGCTCAAGGCCCGAGTGGATGAGTACGACGGCGAGACGCACGCACATCAGCGTCTTGAAGAGCATGATGACCACGATGATCATGATGATGATCACTGAGGTCATTGCCTGACCTCACCCGCCGCTCCCTGAGCGGGTGACCATGCTCACGAAAGCCCCGACGCCTTGCGTCGGGGCTTTCGTCGTTCTGAGGCGTCGTTTGTGGTGTGCCATCAGCCGTGCGCCATCACCCGTGCACATCAGCCGATCGAGAGCTCGGTACGCGCATAGCTGATGCCGGGGCGGCTGCGGGTCGCCAGCAGGTAGCCGAGGGCGAGTGGTCCGGTGCGGCCCAGCAGCATGGTCGCGATGATCAGCAATTGCCCGCCGGGCGAGAGCTCGGGCGTCAGGCCGTGGCTCAGGCCGACGGTGCCGAAGGCCGAGACGGTCTCGAAGGCCAGCGACAGAAAGGCGTGGTCCGGGTCGGTGATGGTCAGGCCGAACAGCATGCTGAAGATCAGCAGCATCGCCGCCAGTGCCACGGCGATCGACTTGAAGACGGTGTCATCGCCGATGCGGCGGCCATGCAGGGTTGGGGAGGGCTCGCTGCGCAGAAAGGCGCGCGTGGTCAGCAGCAGCACCACGAAGGTGGTCAACTTGATGCCGCTGGCCGTCGAACCGCTGCCGCCGCCGATGAACATCAGCGCCATGGTCCACAGGGTCGAGGCTTGTGTCATCTCGGCGGAATCGATGACGCTGAACCCGGCGGTGCGCGGTGTGATGGCCATGAAGGCGGCGGCGAGCAGGCGTTCGCCATGACTGGCCATGGCGCCCAGCGTGCCGGGGTTGCGCCATTCAAGCGCCAGTATCATCACCAGGCTCAGCAGGTTGAGCGCCACGGTGGCTTCGATCACCAGGCGTGCCTGCACCGAGAAGCGTGACGGCTGCAGCAATACGCGCCAGCCATGTTGGCGGCGCCGCTCGCGCAGCTCGCCGATGACGGCAAAGCCGATGCCGCCAGTCATGAACAGGATGCCGATCACGCCGCTGGTCAGGGGGTTGGCCGCCTCGCGCATCAGGCTGTCCGGCCACAGGGTGAAGCCGGCATTGTTGAAGGCCGAGACCGAGTGGAAGAGGCTCAGCCAGAGCCCCTCCTGCCAGCCGTACTCGGGCACCCAGTCCAACGCCAGCAAGGAGGCGCCTGCCAGCTCGAGCGTCAGCGCAAAGGCGGTGATGATCTTGAGCAGGCGGCCTATCTCGCGTGAGCTGCTACGATTGAGTGCCTCGCGCAGCAGACTGGTCTGATGCATCGGCAGGCGCTGGCCCAGCATCACCAGCGACAGGGCGGCGATGGTCATGAAGCCGAGGCCGCCGAGCTGGATCAGTATCAGCACGACGGTCTGGCCCGCGAGGGTGAAGTCGCTGAGCGGCGTGACGGAGAGTCCGGTGACCGTGACGGCAGAGGTTGCGGTGAACAGCGCCGACAGCCAGCTCAGCCCTTGCTGGTGCATGCCGGGCAGTTTCAGCAGGCAGGCGCCCAGCATGCCGAGGCCCAGAAAGCCGCTCAGCAGAATCTCCGGCGGCGACAGATGGATGATGGGCCCACGTGGGCTGCGGGTCAGGGGGCGGAGGTAGCGCCGGTAGCGCTGCCTCATATATGTGCTCCCAGCTTGCGCAGCGCGCTCAGCTCGCCGATCAGGACCAGATGGTCACCGGCGGCCAGTTGCGTGCTGCCGGAGGGTTGGCGATCGAGGGTCTTGCCCTTGCGCAGGGCGATCACGCTGATGTCGTCATCGATGGGCAGCTGATCGAGCTGCTGGCAGTCATCGCCCAGTCGTGCACTGACCTCCAGCTCGACCACGAACTGGTGATCGCCGAGATGGATGAAGTCGACCATGGCATGGTAGGCGAGGCTTTCCGCCACGCGCACGCCCAGGTCGTACTCCGGATGCACGATGTGATCGACTCCCAGACGACTGAGCAGCTTGTGGTGTGCATCCGAGGTGGCCTTGACCCACAGCTCCCTGGCGCCGAGCTCCTTGGCCAGCAGCGCGCAGATCAGGCTCTGTTCCATCGAGTCGGCCAGATCGATCAAGACGGCGTCGTACTGCTCAAGCCCCAGCTCCTGCAGGGCATGTTCGTCGGTGGGGTCCGCGATCACGGCCTGATTGAGCAGGTCTGCCACGGCATTGAGGCGCTTCTCATCGGCGTCCACGCCGAGCACTTCATGGTCATGGCGCCTGAGTTCCCGCGCGACGGTGCTGCCGAAATAGCCCAGTCCGATAACCGCGAATTGACGATGCATGACGACTCCTTGTCTGCGCTGCTGGGTGAGGCCAGACGCTCTTTGTCCCGACGCTCTCAGGCCAGGCACTCTCAGGCCCAGCACTCTCTGGCCAGAGCGTTCTCGTCTGCGTCTCTTGAATGAGCCTACTCCAGTGATGCGGGGATGTCGGGTCCTTTTGCGGCGCGGTGCGTCTCAGGCGAGGTTGCTTGTCAGACCTGGGAGGCAGGCATCGTTTCAAATGCTACCAATTTGAAGCATCTAATGTAGAGTGATTGCCGTCGTGTGGTGATGGCGTTTTCGCAGAGGAATTCTGAGGGAATCGTGGTGATTTTCGATGGGAATCGCGGACGAACCTGCTTCATATCAGTAAAATGGTCTGTGTGAGCACCCAAGGCGGCCAGGCGTTGCGTCGATCACCACTGGCTCACAACAATAACTCGTAAGGTATTCCATGACGGCAAGACAGCAACCCAAGAATCTCTGGATCAGTCGCTGGGGCTTCATCCTTGCAGCTACCGGTTCCGCGGTAGGGCTGGGCAATATCTGGAAGTTTCCCTATATCACCGGTGAGTACGGCGGAGGCGCCTTCGTGCTGGTGTATCTGGCCTGCATTCTCGCCGTGGGCGTACCTGTGATGATGGCGGAGATCGCCTTCGGGCGGCGCGGGCGCGGCAGCCCCATCGAGGCGATTGCCAATCTGGCGCGTGAGGCGGGGGCCAGCCCGTTGTGGAAGGTCTTCGGCTGGATCGCGATGCTGGCCGGCTTCATGATCCTGTCGTTCTATGTCGTGGTGGCGGGGTGGTCGTTCAGTTACCTGTGGAAGATGGCCAGTGGCGCGTTGTCCGGACACAGCGTCGCGGAGCTGGGCGCCATCTTCGAGGCCGGCAACGCCAACCCCTGGGCGCTGGGTGGCTGGGCCACGCTGGTGACGGTGGTGACGATGCTGATCGTCGGGCGCGGGGTGCAGGAAGGCGTCGAGAAGAGCGTGCGCTGGATGATGCCGGGCATGGTGATCATGCTGCTGATCATGATCGGCTATGCCCTGACCTCGGGCAACTTCTCGGCAGGCTTCCACTTCCTGCTCGATTTCGATGTCACGCGCTTGAGCAGCGAAGGGGTGCTGGCCGCGCTGGGGCATGCCTTCTTTACCCTGTCGCTGGCCTCCGGCGCCATCCTCACCTATGGCTCCTACCTGCCGTCGGGAACCTCCATCGCCCGCACCACCTTCACGGTGGCGATCGCCGATACCTTGGTGGCGCTGATGGCGGGTCTGGCGATCTTCCCGATCATCTTCGCCAATGGCATGGACCCGTCCTCCGGGCCGGGGCTGATCTTCATGAGTCTGCCGGTGGCCTTCAACCAGATGCCCTTCGGGCAGCTGTTCGGGGTGCTGTTCTTCGCCATGCTCTCGATCGCCGCCCTGACCTCCGCCATCTCGATGATCGAGGCGACCGTCGCCTGGCTGAGCGAGAACCGCAACATGAGCCGCACCAAGGCCTCGTGGCTGGCCGGCAGCGTGCTGTGGCTGGTGGCGATGTTCGCGATGCTGTCGTTCAATCTCGGCGCGGATTGGACGCTGGCCGGCAAGCACTTCTTCGATTGGCTCGATTACCTGACCTCGCGCTGGATGATGCCGATCGGTGGCATCGCCATGGCGCTGCTGGCCGGGTTTGTCTTCAAGAGCAGCATGCTGCGCGATGAGCTGAATCTGAGCGATGCCGGCTATCGTCTGTGGCTGTTCATGATTCGCTATGTCAGCCCGCTCTGCATCCTGGCGATCTTCGTCGATGCCCTGGGCGTCGCAGAGCTGTCATTCGGCGACTGGCCGTATTTCGTGGCCGTCATCCTGGCAACCTGTCTCGTGGGCGAGCTGCTCTCGCCACGCCTGCGCGAGCGTGCCGCCGAGCAGGGCTGATAAGCTCGGTAGCGTCAGTTCGATAGCGCCAGCCCGGAAGTCATGAAAGCGGCATGAAAAAGCCCCCTGCAGCGTGCTGCAGGGGGCTTTTCGTTCTGATGTCTGTGGTCTGTCTGTCTGCTGGTATCTGTCTAGCAGCTGGCGCCGTTACTCGCCTTCCAGGCCGGTGATCGGCTTGACCGTGCCCCAGTGGCGGCACTTCGGACATTGCCAGAGCAGCATCGAGGCTTCGAAGCCGCAGCGATGACAGCGATGGCGAGGACGCGCCTGGATCAGTTGCTGGGTATGACGCTTGAGCAGATTGAAACGCTCGGTCTCGCGCTCATCGGCATCCAGCAGGTAGAGATCAAGCAGGTAGTCGACGCCGCGCAGGCTGGGGTGGCGATGCAGTTGCTCGCTGGCGAAGCTGGCGGCGGCCTCGACACCCTCGCGGCGCTCGATCAATTGCGCAAGGCTGATGACCGTCGTGGTGTAGGGCGCGCGCTCGACTTCCTGATGCAGCAGGCGTACCAGGCCACTCTCGTCATCCAGCATGCGAAAGGCGTTGCCCAGTGGCTCGAGGATGATGGGGGTGAAGCCGGTGTCCTGACGTGGAATGCGCTGCAGCAGGCGAATGCACTGCTTGTAGTTGGCATGATCGAATTCGATCTCGGCCAGCATCCAGTTGGCGCGTACGCATTTCTCATCGGTGGAGAGCGCCTGCTTGAGGCGCTTGCGGGCCATCGCCTGACTACCTTCGGCGATATCCAGCGCGGCCAGTTCGCAGTGCCAGTGGGCCGCCGCGCGGCGGATGCCGCCTTCCTGACGCAGGATGGCGTGGGCGACTTCGAGTGCGGCCTCCCATTCGCGTTCCCGCTCGAGGAGGTCGATCAACAGGCGGCGGCCGGCACGCCGATGGCTGTCGTGTTGCGCTTGCTTGAGGAGGGTTTCCAGCAGCTTCTCGGCGCGGTCATAGACACCGCTGCGCATGAAGTCGCGGGCCAGTTCCAGCTGGACACGCTCGCCCTGTTCGCTATCCAGGGCAGGGCGGGCCAGCAGGTTCTGGTGAATCTTGACGGCACGATCGACTTCGCCGCGACTGCGATAGAGATTGCCCAGCGCGATGTGGGTATCGACGGTATCGCTGTTGACTTCCAGGGCCTGAACGAAGGTTTCGATGGCACGATCAGGCTGCTCGTTGAGCAGATGATTGAGGCCGACGAAGTAGTCGCGGGACAGGGTGGCAGGAGCCGGTGCTTGTTCATCGGGGCGACGATCACGCCGCCCCAGCCAGAATCCGATGGCGATGGCCGCCATCAGCAATCCCAGCAATATCAGATCAGGCATTTATGCCACTTCCTTGATCTCCTGGATGCGCAGTTGGTCCAGTTCCTTGCGTTGCTGCTGGTTGCGACGCTGGGCACGGGTCAACAGCGTGCGCAGGCGCAGGTACATGCCGGTCATCGCGACCATGCCAAGCACGACGCCGATGGCCAGCGAGAACAGCAGCCACATGGAAAGGGACGCAGCAGGCAGCTCTACCCAGATGAGGTCGAGGGGCACGGCTTGCTGGTTGTGAACGGCAAAGAGAATACCGACCAGCAGGACGATCAGCAGGATCACGGCCAGAACGAGACCTTTTAGCCAACGCATAACGGTTTCCTTGTCATGAAATGCAGTCGTGAATCATCTGGGAGCGAGTGTATCACTGCCCATCGCGCGAGTCTTGGCGGCGACGCCGTGAGGTGGGTGGCTGTCGTCTCTGGCATGACGGCTTGAGCAGATGTCGGCCGGCGCTGAGCCAGCCGGCCCCGTCACACCGGGTCTTCCTCTGCGGGCAGCGCTGTCAGTCAGCCGCGCCGTCGTCTTTGGCACTGTCATCAGTCGCGCTGTCGTCAATACCCCAGCGCGCGACTGGCATCGACCTGCTCGCGCAGCTCCTTGCCGGGCTTGAAGTGGGGGACGAACTTGCCATCCAGGTCCACCGGCTCACCGGTCTTGGGGTTGCGCCCCAGTCGTGGCTCACGATAGTGCAGCGAGAAGCTGCCGAAACCGCGAATCTCGACGCGACCGCCGTGGGCCAGGGCGTCTGTCACATCATCGAGGATGATGCGAACCGCGGCCTCTACATCCTTGAGCGACAACTCAGGCTGTCGCATGGCTATCTGTTCGATCAGCTCGGACTTGGTCATCGGATCTCTCCATGCCTGCACCTTTCTCGCGAAAGGCGTTCGTGATGCGGCAGCCGGGCGACCTCTTGTCACCGGACAGGCACACGCATCCTTGTGATTGTTATCTCCTCAGCATAATGGGCAAATCCTGAGAAAACAACGCACTAGGGACATCATTGCCGATCACGGCACGGATTGCCAATTCCTGCCCGAGCAACGGGTCAACGGATGCCGCTGACGCCCCCCTCGGGTATACTGCGCGCATTGATGTGACGACTGAGGTTCAGGCAATGGAAGATGTGATTCGCAAGCGGCTTCATTGGCATTCGCGTCGCGGCATGTGGGAGCTCGATCTGCTGCTGCTGCCGTTTCTGGAGCAGCGTTTCGACGCCTTGAGCGAAGACGACAAGGCGCTCTATGTGCAGCTGCTGGCCGAAGAGGATCAGGACCTCTTCGTGTGGCTGATGAAGCGCGACCCGTGCGGCAATGCCGAGTACCAGCGCCTGATCAACATGGTGATCGCCAATGCCGAGAATGGCGAGCGCGATCAGTTCAAGGGCCTCTAGACAGGCGTTCGCGACCCACGCCAGCCTGCGCGTCGGGCTGTTGGCGGCGAGTCTCGCCTTGTGGGTCCGGCTTGCCGAGCTGGCGACTGGCCAGTTGGTTGTCAGTACCTGGTGGACCTGTCAGTGGCAATATCTACGCAATGCCCTGCCTTTCGAGGCGGGGCATTGTGCGTTTGAGGGGCTCGCTCAGCTGCCGGATGGTGTCATGGCGCTGCTGAGCGTGTTGGGGCTGGGCTGGCTGCTGCAGGCCGGAGAGCTGGTGTCATGGTGGCGCCAGGCTCGGCGGCGTCTCAAAGGCCCCGAGGCGCGAGTCTGGCTGGCCCTTGGAGGCAGTCTCTGCGCCGATGCGGCGCTTGCCAGCGGTGGCCAGGCGCCAGTGCCGGAGAACGAGGCTGAAGCCGAGACCGAAGCCAGCGACACCCCGCCTGCGTCAGGTGCGCGCCATCGTCACCCGGAGATGCAGCTCTGCTGGTGGTGGGCCGATGGTGCCTCACGCAGCTGGCAGCCCGTCAACGTGCGCTGTCTGTGGTGCTCACCACGTCTGCTGGGGCTCGAGATCTCGCCGCAGGGCTTCGGGCCACAGGGGGTGGGGCCACAGGGGATGGGGCTACAGGGCTTGAGAGCGCAGGGCGCGGGCCAGCAGCACCTGAAAAGCCAGCGGGTATGGCTGTGGCCGGATAGCGCCTCCAGCGAAGACCTTCACCAGCTGCGGCTGTGGTTGCTGTGGCCGCCATCGCCGCATGGTTTGCCGCGTCAGCCGCCGCCATTGGAGGCCCTGCGGCGCGTCGCTGCCCAGGGCTCCCGCCCACGCTGAGCCTGCTCATGGGCCTTAAGCCTTCTCAAGAGCCGCTCAGGTCGCGGCAGCGAAGGCCGAGAGCCGAATGACGCTATCGCGGGCGCGTGGCGCCGGCATCGGGAAGTCGCGGATGAAGTGCAGTCCACGTGACTCATGGCGTTGATGGGCGCTGAGCAGTAGCAGCGGTGCCAGTGTCAGGGCTTGATAGAGCGCAAGATGATCGAGACCTGCCCGCGGCGCTGAAGCTTGCCTGTGCTGCTCGGGCTCCGCCGTTTGCCCCGCCTCCAGCGAGACCCACTGTGCTATCTGCTTCAACGCCTCCCTCAGGCCGTGCTGGCTGCGCTCGATCCCCGCTTGCAGACTCATCAGTTGGCGCAAGCTGTGCAGGCGCGTGCGCGCCTCGTCGGCGCTCAGGCGCATCACGCAGCGCCAGACCTGACCATTGTCGGCAAGCTGTGTGAGCAGGGTGGCGTGCTGCGGCATCAGCGAGTCGAGCGTGCTGATCAGGCGTGGTTCGTCGGCGCGGCGCGGCTGTCCCAGCGCTTCACCACAGGCACGCGCCTGCACCAGGCACTCGAGCAACGAGTTGCTGGCCATGCGATTGGCGCCGTGCAGGCCCGTGCAGGCGACTTCGCCGATGGCCCACAGCCCGGGCAGGTCGCTGGCGCCATCCAGCCCGGTGGCGATGCCGCCGCAGCTGTAGTGGGCGGCAGGGACGACGGGAATCGGTGCATGACGAATATCGATCCCGCGTGCCAGGCAGTGCTCGGCGATGGTCGGGAAGTGGTGTTCGATCGCCTCGGCCCCCAGCGCGCTGATATCCAGACAGACATGCTCGAGACCGTGCGTGCGCATCTCGGCGAGGATGGCGCGTGCTACGACATCACGCGGCGCCAGCTCCAGGCGCGGATCATGATCGGCCATGAAGCGATGCCCATCCGGGCGCAGCAGCAGTCCCCCTTCGCCCCTTACCGCCTCGGAGATCAAAAAGGGCGTGCCATCGGGGTCATACAGGCAGGTGGGATGAAACTGCTGGAACTCCAGGTTCATCAGGCTGGCGCCGGCGCGGATCGCCATCGCCATGCCATCGCCGACGCTGGCGCTCGGGCTGGTGGCGTGGGCGAACAGGCCGCTGGCACCGCCGGTGGCCAGTACCAGGTCATTGGCTGCCAGCCATTGGCGCTGGCCCGTGCCATCCATCACCCACAGACCACTGGCGCGGCCGGCGTTGACCGCGATGTCGACGGCCAGCAGGTCTTCGAGAATCTCGATGTTCGGGTGGGCTTCGACGTGGGCGCTGAGCGTATCGAGCAGCGCCCGCCCGGTGGCGTCGGCGGCATGGATGATGCGGCGGCGACCATGCCCCCCTTCACGGGTGAGGTGGAAGGGGTAGCTGGCGTCGGCGTCGGCCGGGGTGAAGGGCACGCCAAGCGCGATCAGCCATTCGATGGCCTCCCGCGAGTGACCGACGGTGAAGCGCACCGCGCGCTCGTTGCACAGGCCATCGCCGGCAATCAGGGTGTCGGCGACATGGGATTCCACATCGTCCTCGGGCGCCAGCACCGCCGCGATACCGCCCTGCGCCCAGCGGCTGGCGCCCTGTGCCTCACGCGCCGGACGCAACAGCGTGACGCGGCGGGTACGCGGGCCGGCTGGCAGGCGATTGGCGAGGCTGAGTGCCAGGGTCAAACCTGCCGCGCCGCCACCGACGATCAGCACGTCATGCTGGCTTGCGGGAGTCACTCCGGATACTGAGTTCATGTGTCTTTCCTGGCAGTCTCATTGCCGGCCGAGTCCGGCTGGTGCCTGTCGTGGCGGTCTGGCTCATCGCTGCTGTTGTCACTGATGCTGTCATCACTCGCCGGCGCTTTGCTGGCAGGCGCTTTGCCGACTGCAGAGTGTTGCTCGCCAGCGCTGTTCTCGCGTCTGGTGGGGGCTGCCGTATCGCCCGGTGTCGGGTCTTCCGGCAGGAACAGGCGGCGTGCATCACTGATCAGGCCATGGCCCGGCAGTCGGCGTTGCAGGCGCTGGCTCGGCAGCCGCTCCAGCAAGGCCAGGCGCTCGCCCAGGGCTTCGGTCAGGCGTGCCAGTTCGCGGTTGAGCCACAGGTAGCCTGCCGGGCTGAACAGCGCGCGGCCGTTGCGGCTCTCGACATTGCGAACATCGGCATAGCGTTGCAGGTCGAAGGGCGTCACCGTCAGTTCGATGCTCTGGCCGGTGCGCACCTGAAAGGCCAGGGTCCCCAGGGCGCGGGCCAGACGATGCTGGGCATCGCGCAGGCCATCCAGCCCCTCGATGAATTCATGCCCCTCGCGGGTGTTCCAGTGGGTTTCCTGCAGCAGCTCGATGGTCGAGATCATGCGGCGCTCGAAGGACAGGATTTCCTCGATGTCGGCACGATTGATACGGCCTTCCTGAGCGACGGCATCGACCAGCCCGCGTTGCTTGACCAGCTGTGCCGAGGTGGCACGCACCAGCGCGAGACCCTCATTGACGCCCTCCCGCTCGGCCTTGGTATGGCCGTGGTAGAGGCGTGCCAGCTTGTCGAGGTTGTCGGCCAGCAGGAAGCGGAAGACATCCGTCGCCTTCTGGGGCAGCAGCACCATGCTGACTACGATGCTGATCAGGGTGCCCAGCACCACATTGAAGACGCGCCATAGCCCGATGCCGAGATCATGATTGCCATCACCGATCACCATCAGCAGCGTGACGCAGAACAGCAGCGAGCTGTAGCCATAGCGATTGCTGAAGGTGGCATTCAGTGCCAGGGCGATGCCGACGATGCTCCAGAAGGGCACCACGCCCGGCAGAGGCTCGGCGACCAGAATCAGGATCAGGCCCCACAGGCCGCCAAGCAGCGTGCCGACCAGACGTTGCCAGCCCTTGTCGATGACACCGCCGACGTGGGGCAGGTTGCCCATGACCATCACGGTGCTGACCAATGCCCAGGAACTGTGCGGCAGGCTGAACAGCTCGATGATGGAAAAGCACAGCGTCAGGGCGACGGTCACGCGCAGGATATGCAGGCGCTGGCGGTGCAGATAGGTGAAGTAAGGGTTGTGCGAGAACCATTTCATCGGGCGTATCTCACTGTGCTTGTCATGAGGAAGAGGCTACCCGAGGGTGAAGGGGTTCAGTCATCGTGACCGAGAATGAGGTGAACATCTGGAGCGACAGGGTCCCGTTGCTGGAGAAGATGAGGTGGTGGTCGACATTGATGTAAATGCAGTGGAGGCGTGGAATCTCCACTGCGCTGCTGATCCAGGCTCGAGGTGGCTCAAGGCTGCGGTGGCGCAAGACTATGGTTATTCAAGACTGTCGCGGTTCAAGACTGCTGCCTCTCGCGCGGGAGATATTACCCCAGACGCCGGCGGTGGCAGGCGTCTAGGGCGCCTCAAGCGCCTGTGAGGGTGTCAGGCGAGTTCCTTCAAGGCGTT
The DNA here is from genome assembly GCF_023161745.1 of Cobetia sp. 1CM21F. Lineage (NCBI taxonomy): Bacteria > Pseudomonadati > Pseudomonadota > Gammaproteobacteria > Oceanospirillales > Halomonadaceae > Cobetia > Cobetia sp. 1CM21F. The sequence continues at coordinate 458,072 of NZ_JALNTQ010000001.1, forward strand.
GACGATATCTTCGGGTTCCGAGCGTGTCCGGTAATCGACATCGACATGACGCCAGCTCACGGTTCTGTCCTGTGCGATGACGAAGGTCGCCGGGATGGGCAATACACTGCCATCACCGTTGTTGATGGCATCCAGATCGAGTTCACGGTCCACGCGCATGTGTTCCATCAGATAGTCCGGCACCTTCCAGGCGACGCCATAGCGAGAGGCGACCTCTGCGTCCTGGTCTGACAACACGTGGAACTGCATCTCGTCGATCTCGGTGGCGGAGAGCGAGTCATCCGGCACCTGTGGGCTGATGGCGACCAACTGTGCGCCGTGAGCGCGAATGTCTTCGAGTCGCTCATTCAGGGCTCTCAGCTGCAAGCTGCAGTAGGGGCACCAGTCACCACGGTAGAAGGTGACCACGACCGGGCCTGATTCGAGCAATTCCTCGAGAGACACTGCCTGGCCTGCGGCGTTGGGCAGCGCGAACCCGGGTGCCTTCTCGTCCACGGAGAGAGCATTCGCACCCTGTTGCAAAGCCTTGGCGTTTTCGATGATCTCATCGACATTCTTCATGAAATCAGGCTTGGCCTGGCGCCCAGCTTCAACCTTCGCTTCAGTCTGCTCTTTCAGGCTTTTCATGCTGTCCTCGCTAAGGTGGTAGTGGGCCGCTGGAAAGGGCCAGCCATAGGCCCTCGCACGCTCGGTAGTGTAACCGAGGCCTCGTCTTGCGTAACAGAGGATTGGTGACAAGCCATCTTGCAAGCGTGCGTCCGCGCCGTTGCAAGGCGGGTGATGACGGAGCCCGGCCATGAATGTGTAATTGTTATTGATAATCACTACCATCAAGCGGCTTGATTGGTATCCTGTGCGTCCCCAAGTGATCATCAGGGGATCGAAGCTGGCGATCAGGTCATTGATCACGTTATTGCCAGCCGCCCACCAGTGACGCCAGCCAGGTGCGACGTCATATGCAACAGCACAGGGAGACAAGCATGAGCAGCCAGACCCGCCGTGAACGCGACAGCATGGGTGAACTCGAAGTGCCGGCCAGCGCACTCTATGGTGCCCAGACTCAGCGAGCGGTCGACAACTTCCCCGTCAGTGGCCAGCCGTTACCTGCTGCCTTCATTCGCGCCGTGGCGCGTATCAAGCTGGCCGCCGCCGAGGTCAACCGTGACCTGGAGCTGCTGGATGACGTGCGTGCCGAGGCGATCATCAAGGCGGCACGCCAGATCATCGACGGCGAACATGCCGATCAATTCCCGGTCGATGTCTTCCAGACCGGTTCCGGCACCTCGACCAACATGAATGTCAACGAGGTGCTGACGCAGCTTGCCAATCAGCATCTGGGCGAAAAGGGCGTGACCGTCGGCGCCAACGACCACGTCAACATGGGCCAGTCGAGCAATGATGTCATCCCGACGGCCATTCATCTGTCCGCCGTCATCGCTGTCTCGGACACCCTGTTGCCGGCGCTGCGCCATCTGCATGAGGTGATCGCTCGCAAGGCCTCTGAGGTGGACGATGTCGTCAAGACCGGCCGCACTCACCTGATGGATGCAATGCCGATCCGCATGAGTCAGGAGCTGGGCGCCTGGCAGGCGCAGGTCGGGCAGGCCATCGAGCGCATCGAGCAGGTGCTGCCGCGCCTCGAGCGCCTCGCCCAGGGCGGCACCGCCGTCGGCAGTGGCATCAACGCGCATCCGGAATTCGCCGAACGCATCGCCGACCGCCTCTCGCACCAGACCGGTCATGCCTTCCGTCCCGCCGAGAGCTTCTTCGCGGCGCTGTCCTCCCAGGACACGGCAGTCGAGCTCTCCGGCCATCTGCGTACCTACGCCGTGGCGATGATGAAGATCAGCAACGACCTGCGCTGGATGAATTCCGGCCCGCTGGCAGGGCTGGGCGAGATCGAGCTTGAGGCTCTGCAGCCGGGCAGCTCCATCATGCCGGGCAAGGTCAATCCGGTGATTCCCGAGGCGGCCGCCCAGGTGGCGGCGCAGGTGATGGGCAATGACGCCACCATCGGCATCGCCGGGCAGAGCGGCAACTTCCAGCTCAATGTCATGCTGCCGCTGATCGCCAACAACCTGCTGTCCTCGATCACGCTGAGTGCCAATGTCAGCCGCCTGCTGGCGGACAAGGCCATTGCCACCTTCAACGTGCGTCAGGACAACATCGAGGCCCCGCTGGCCAAGAATCCGATTCTGGTCACGGCGCTCAATCCGGTGATCGGTTACAACGAGGCGGCGCGAGTGGCCAAGGTGGCCTATCAGGCCGGGCGTCCGATTCTGGATGTAGCCGAGGAAGAGACCGAGTTGTCACGCGAGGAGCTGGAGCGTCTGCTCGACCCGGCCAAGCTGACGGCGGGCGGTATCCAGTAAGTCGTCAATACATGACCTGAAATCCCGCCTGTCCCTGAACGAAAAGCCCGCCCCTCCGGCAAGGAGGGGCGGGCTTTCTTTTGCTGCTGGCTCAGCCGGTTTTAATCATGCGGCGCGTGCCAGCAGGCGTTCCTTGAGGTAGTCGCCGATGCGCGTCTTCTGCTCATCGCTCAGGCGCAGCGTCAGCTTGGTGCGGCGCCAGACGACGTCCTGCACCTCACGCGCCCATTCGTGCTCAACCAGGTAGTCAATCTCGGCGGCGCTCAGGCCTGCGCCGAAGTCCTCGCCCAGGTCCGCCTCGCTCTTCTTGCCGTCGAGGAAGTGCAGGCACAGGCTGCCGTAGCTTGAGGCGAAGCGTCGGGCGCGTGCTTCGCCGAGGAACGGGTAGTCGCGCTGCAACTGGCGGGTGAAGGCTGCGCGGCTCTCGATATCGCCACCGGGCAGGGCCTTCTCGTGGGTCCACGGCTCGCCCATGCTCGGCAGCAGCGGCTTGAGGTCTTCGAGTGCCGATTCGGCCAGTTTGCGATAGGTGGTGATCTTGCCGCCGAAGATGGACAGCATCGGTGCGCCGCTGTCATCCAGATGCAGGGTGTAATCACGAGTCATCGCGGACGGGTCTGCCGACTCGTCGTCACACAGCGGGCGCACGCCGGAGAAGGTCGAGACCACGTCATCGCGGCCGAGCTTGCGCTTGAAGTGATGGTTGACCACCTCGAGCATGTAGTCGGTCTCATCGCTGGAGCAGGCCACCTCGGAGGGGTCGCCCTTGTAGCGCACGTCGGTGGTGCCGATCAGGCTGAAGTCTTCCTGATAGGGCAGCACGAAGACGATGCGCTTGTCCTTGTTCTGCAGGATGAAGGCGCGGTCATCGGTGTTGATGCGCGGCACGATCAAGTGGCTGCCCTGGATCATGCGGATGCCGTAGCGCGGCGTGCGCTCGGTGGCGCCCTTGATGAAGGACTCCACCCACGGGCCTGCCGCATTCACCAGGGTGCGTGCGCGACGGATGAAGGTCTCGCCGCTGCTGACATCTTCAAGCGTCAGCTCCCAGTGGCCTTCGACATCACGGGCGCCGACACAGCGGGTGCCCGTCATGATCTCGGCGCCTTGCTCGCGCGCCTGCAGCGCATTGGTGATGACCAGACGAGCATCATCGACCCAGCAATCCGAGTATTCGAAGCCCTGGTTGATCTCGCTGACCAGCGGGCTCTGCTCGCCGAACTTGAGGCCCTTGGAGGCTGGCAGGGTCTCGCGCTTGCCGATGTGGTCATACAGGAACAGGCCCGCGCGAATCATCCACGCCGGACGTAGATGCGGCTGGTGCGGCAGGATGAAGCGCAGCGGCCAGATGATATGCGGCGCCTTCTTGAGCAGTACCTCGCGCTCCTGCAGGGCTTCGCGCACCAGACGGAATTCGTAGTGCTCCAGATAGCGCAGGCCGCCGTGGATCAGCTTGCTGCTGGCGGAGGAGGTCGCACTGGCGAGGTCATTCTGCTCGCACAGGGCCACGCTCAGGCCACGGCCGCTGGCATCGTTGGCGATACCGGCGCCATTGATGCCGCCGCCGATGATGAAGAGGTCAAGAAGTGCATCGTTGTCGCGGGACATGGGCTGCTCCTGCTCGTGCCCGGCGCTACCGGGTGGGGCGAATGAGTCTGCACCGGCAAGGTGCGCGATAATAGGTTTTCGAAAGTGAACATAGCTTAGCAAAAGTCGAACATCAAGGGGATTCTTCTGTGCTGATAGCTTTCGGAAGTGATCATTTGGGCGAGTGTCTGGCAACCGAGGATTGCCTGATATTCAACCTGTTGTCTTGCCGGTGTTTTTTCTCAGTCTCTGATCATGGCGTGACATTTTCATGAAGCGCCTGGCTGTCATGTTGCCGTGCGGGCGGCGCAGACGATGCCCGCAGTGACTGATCAAGCGTCGTGACACGATATACGGAGACGAAGCAGTGCCGCTGGGCAGCGCACAGTCAGCAGCTGGGTAGCTTTCGTGATATGCGAGGGTCATTGGTGCAAAGGGGGCAAAAGGGGCGAGGGGGAAGAAGTAAAGGGGGCGAGGGATAAGGGATGAGAGCCGGGCCAGGCTGCACGTCGGCGTATTGCCTGGCCCCTTGATGTGCGATGACCGGATTGCGCGATGACCTGATTATGAGATGAGTCGGTTGCGAGACGACTAGTGGGTTGGGTGACGCGTCATCGAGCTCAAGCGCCACCACTCTCGTCCGGCGACTCGTCACCGGCGACATGCAGCGCGACTTCGTGCTGACGCATCAGGGTCAGGATGCTTTCCGGGGGCTGGATGTCGGTGAAGAGCGCATCGAGCTGACTCAGGTTGCCCTGGCGCACGACCGCATTGCGCTGGAACTTGGAGTGATCCGCGATCAGGAAGACCTGGCGTGAGTTGTGGATGATCGCCTGGGCGACTCGCACTTCCTGATAGTCGAATTCCAGCAGCGAGCCATCTTCATCGATGCCGCTGATGCCGATGATCCCGAAGTCGACCTTGAACTGGTTGATGAAGTCGATGGTGGCCTCACCGATGATGCCGCCATCGCGAGAACGCACCATGCCGCCGGCCACGATGACATTGAAATCCTCCTTGTGCTGGAGGATGGCCGCCACGTTCAGGTTGTTGGTGATGACTTCAAGTCCGTGGTGATCACATAGCGCCTCGGCCACCATCTCGTTGCTGGTGCCGATGTTGATGAACAGCGAGGCGTGGTCGGGAATCTGCCTGGCCAGGGCGGCCGCCATGCGCCGCTTGGCGCCCAGGTTCAATGTCTTGCGGGTGCTGTAGGCGGTGCTGACGGTACTGGATTCAAGCCCCGCGCCCCCGTGCACGCGCTTGAGCGCACCGGCCTCGGACAGCTGATTGAGGTCGCGACGAATGGTCTGTGGCGTGACATCGAAGTGACTGGCCAGCTGCTCGATGGAGGCATATCCCTGACGCGTGATCAGTTCGACAATGGCGCGATGGCGCTTTGGCTGCATCATCCTGCTCTCTTGTTGTCAGCGGCTTGCGAAACGTGAGTTCACTTCATGTCAGCAAGTGCGCATCACGGTTGCCGTTGGGGAGTGGGGTCGTCCAGTGAGGCTACATCCTAATCCAACAGGGGGGCGTCAGTGCAATTTGACGAATGGCGTCAAGGTGTTGCGAAGCTGCAACAGGCCATGTCGGCGCAATGGACATGAGACCAAGGTACAATGATATTGATTGGTAATACGTTTGTGATAGCGCGCATTTGGCGCTAACGTTTGCAGCGATATTCGAAGACGAACATTTCGTGTTCGGTTGTGATGGTTCAAGAGGAAGTGTTCTCGCTGCGCCTGCCAAGCGCGGAGAGGACAAAGCCAACCCGCTTTCTCCTGTCGCCCTCACATGATACCCGAGCCAATATAGTGAAGTACCGCAGTCCCCGCTGATGTGTACTCTCAGAAGCAGCCTCGAAGCCAAGGACAGTCATAATGTCTAGCCCCAAGCCAGAGAAAGACTCTCGCGTCGATGGACCCACGCGCATTCTCGCGATCGACCAGGGTACCACCAGCTCCCGCGCCATCCTGTTCGATCGTGAAGGGACGGTGACAGGTCTGGCACAGGAAGAATTCCCGCAGCATTTCCCGGACAGCGGTTGGGTCGAGCACAACGTCGATGATATCTGGGGGTCGGTGAAGCGCACCGTGCGTCAGTCGCTGATCAATACCAATGTCGGCGCCGAGCAGGTGGCCGCCATCGGGATCACCAACCAGCGTGAGACCACCATCGTCTGGGACCGCGAGACCGGCGTGCCGGTCTACAACGCCATCGTCTGGCAGGACCGCCGCACCCACGAGTACTGCCGTGAGCTTTCCGATGCCGGTCATGGTGACATGATCCAGCAGAAGACCGGTCTGCTGATCGACCCGTATTTCTCCGCGACCAAGCTGCGCTGGATTCTCGAGAATGTCGAAGGCGTCCGCGCACGCGCCGAGAAGGGCGAGCTGGCCTTCGGTACCGTCGACAGCTACCTGATCTGGAAGCTGACCGCTGGCAAGCGTCACGTCACCGATGCCACCAACGCCTCGCGTACCTGCCTGTTCAACATTGTCGATCAGTGCTGGGATAGCGAGCTGCTGGAGCTGTTCGGTATCCCGGAAAGCCTGCTGCCGGAAGTGCTGGATTCCAGTGATGATTTCGGCACCACCGACCCGCAGCTGTTCGGTGCGGCGATGCCGATTCGCGGCGTGGCCGGCGATCAGCAGGCGGCGCTGGTCGGTCAGGCCTGTTTCACGCCCGGCATGAGCAAGAGCACCTACGGCACCGGCTGCTTCATGATCATGAACACCGGCGAGAAGATGGAGCTGTCCCGCAATCGTCTGCTGACCACGGTGGGCTATCGCCTCAATGGCAAGCCGACCTATGCCATGGAAGGCAGCATCTTCGTGGCGGGCGCTACCGTGCAGTGGCTGCGTGATGGCCTGAAGCTGTTTTCCGATGCCTCCGAGACCGAACCGCTGGCGCGTGCGGCCAAGGCCGATCACGGCGTCTACATGGTGCCGGCCTTCACTGGCTTGGGAGCACCGCACTGGGACCCGCAGGCGCGTGGCGCGATTCTGGGGCTGACCCGTGGCACCGGCATCACCGATATCGTGGCGGCCGGCCTGCAGTCGGTGTGCTATCAGACGCGTGACCTGCAGGAGTGCATGCTGGATGACGTGGCCATCAACTGCGCGAATCTGCGCGTGGATGGCGGCATGGTCAGCAACAACTGGGTGATGCAGTTCCTGTCTGACATGCTGGGCGTGAAGGTGGATCGTCCGCGCGTGCTGGAAACCACGGCGCTGGGTGTCGCGTATCTGGCCGGCCTGCATATCGGCTGGTATGAAAGCCTGGATGAGATCAGCGAGCTGTGGCATTGCGAGCGTACCTTCGCGCCGGAAATGGCGGAAGAGCAGCGTGAGCGCCTCTACGCCGGCTGGCTGGAAGCGGTGGAAAGAGTGAAAAGCGACGGAGGCCACTGAGCATGTGGACCGATGTCATGACAGGCGAGTTTCTCGGCTGTCTGTTCCTTATCCTGTTCGGCGGTGGCGTGGTCGCCAATGTGGTGTTGTCTGACACCAAGGGCAATGGTTCCGGCTGGATCGTGATCACTACCGGCTGGGGCTTTGCCGTGATGATCGGGGTGTTCGTGGCCGTCTCGACCGGCTCGCCCCAGGCGGACCTCAATCCGGCGGTGACGCTGGCCAAGTATCTGCTCGGGGTGCATGCCACCCTCATGGATGTGGCGCGGCATGTCATCGCGCAGATGCTCGGTTGTTTTGCCGGTGCCGTGATGGTGTGGCTGGCCTATCTGCCGCACTGGAAGCGCACCAGCGATGCTGGCCTCAAGCGGGCGGTGTTCTGCACGGACCCGGCAGTCGAGTGTCGTCTGGGCAACATGCTCAGCGAAGTGATCGGTACCGTGGTGCTGATCTTCGGTATCGGTGCCATCGTCGGCTCCGGCACCATCAGCGCTGGCCTGCTGCCGTATCTGGTCGGCATGCTGGTGTGGGCCATCGGCCTCTCGCTGGGTGGCGCGACCGGTTATGCCATCAACCCGGCACGTGATCTGGGCCCGCGTATCGCGCACTCCTTGTTGCCGATCCACGGCAAGGGCGCCTCCGGCTGGGGGTATGCCTGGGTGCCGATCGCCGGCCCCCTGGCGGGTGCCTTGATCGCGGCCTCGATGTGGCATCTGCTGCTGTAACAAATCCTTGCCGCAATCCGCTGGAGCAGCCCCCTGCACCTGTGGCACTGTAGCCTGACTTCGCCCCGTCCCTCGACGGGGCGAAGTCATTTCGGGTCTCCGCCTTTTCTTGCCATCACCCGGCGATAGCACCACTCCATCGTCATGGGGCGCGTTCGTGCGGGCGAGAGGTGGCGGTAGACGACTGACAGGGGGCAAGTGGCGGAGGTCATCAAGATGTGGACTGACGTCATGACGGGCGAGTTTCTGGGTACCACCTTCATGATTCTGCTGGGAGGTGGCGTGGTCGCCAATGCGATGCTCAGGGGCACCAAGGGAGCGGGTTCCAGCTGGTTGATGGTCAATGCCGGCTGGGGATTTGCCGTGATGGTCGGGGTGCTGGTCTCGACCTCGACAGGGTCGCCCTACGGCGATCTCAATCCGGCGGTGACGATCGCGAAATACCTGCTGGGCGTGCATACCGACGAGCTCAAGGTCGCCAGGATGATGCTGGCGGAGCTGCTGGGCTGCTTCATGGGGGCGGTCCTGGTGTGGGCGGCCTATTACCCGCATTGGGAGGTGACCCGAGACCCGCTGCGCAAACGCGCGGTCTTCTGTACTGATCCGGCAGTGGCCAACAAGGCGGCCAATGTCATCAGTGAAGCGATCGCGACGGTGGTGCTCATCTTCGCCATCGGCAGCATGGTCGACAGCGCGCTGGTCACCGATCAGGCGCTGCCATATCTGATCGGTGTGCTGGTCTGGGCGATCGGCCTGTCGCTGGGTGGGCCGACCGGCAACGCGATGAACCCGGCGCGTGACCTGGCGCCGCGCATCGCGCATTGGGTATTGCCGATTGCTGGCAAGGGCAGTTCGGGCTGGCAGTATGCCTGGGTGCCGATCGCCGGTCCCTTGCTGGGGGCCGTGTTGGCAGCTGCGCTGCGTCGGGTCTTCCTCTAGCCGTCGAGGCGCTGCGGCCAGCCATTGTCGTGTCCGTGCGCTGCCAGCCAACCTTGTGCCATTCGACAGGAGTGGTTGGCGGCGTAGGGCAGAGCAGGGCAGATCAGACCGGATGAGTCCTTTTCAGGCCTGGCCGCGATGACGTGCCTCGCTTGCGTGCCACGCGCGCGGCCGGTCCGTGCCCACTCTGTGCCCGTTCTTTTTACCTGATCATGGCAAGGCGGAATGGCGAGAAAATTTTTTATCATCAGGGGGTTGCATCAAAACGGGAGTTGCGTAGAATACGTCCTCGCTGACAGGGCAAAGCACTTCGCGCCACACTGCTTCGCATTTCAGCATGCTGACATAGGACCATAGCTCAGTTGGTTAGAGCGCCACGTTGACATCGTGGAGGTCGGCGGTTCAAATCCGCCTGGTCCTACCA
>NZ_JALNTQ010000001.1:467634-1408255 GCF_023161745.1 Cobetia sp. 1CM21F
GGACCATAGCTCAGTTGGTTAGAGCGCCACGTTGACATCGTGGAGGTCGGCGGTTCAAATCCGCCTGGTCCTACCAGATTCCAGAAAACGCCCGGCTCATCGAGTCGGGCGTTTTCGTGTGCGTGTCATGAAAATCTGCCGCGGGATTGGTGCGCGCCGCTCAGGCAAGCGTCTCGTCGAGGAATTCGCGTGCTTCCTTGAGGGCGGCATTGGCAGCGCTCAGCAGCGGGGCGAAGCCGACGAACACATGTGGCATGTCCGGCCACAGGCTCAATGTGACGGGCGAGCCGCAGTCCTGCGCCTGAGTGGCGTAGCGACGGCTGTCATCGAGCAGGATCTCCGCCTCGCCGCACTGGATCAGCGTCGGAGGCAGGTCAAACAGATTTCCCTCCAGCGGCGAGATGCGCGGATCGCTCATGTCGGTGCCGTCCTGCACATAGGCCATGCTCACGAAGGGCAGCAGATTGGGATCGAGGATCGGGTCCACCTCGGCCTTGCGCGACAGTGAGGCGCTGCCCCAGCTGAGGTCCGTGGCGGGCGAGAAGGCGATCACTGCATCCGGCAGCCGCTCGCCTGCGCTCTTGAGCGCATTCACGGCCGCCAGCGTGAGGTTGCCGCCCGCGCTGTCACCGGCCAGCAGCAGGTGGTCCTGCGGGTATTCGTCACACAGCCAGCGCCACGCGGCCAGCACGTCCTGCAGGCCGGCCGGGAAGGCGGCCTCTGGCGCGAGGCGGTAATCCAGCGTGTAGGTCTCGGCGCGTGCCGCTCGGCCCAGACGGCTTGCCAGCGGACGATGGCCGGCAGGTGAGCCTGCGATCCAGCTGCCGCCATGCACATACAGCAGGCGACGCGGGCGCGCTGGTGCATCATCGGGTGCCGGCAATACCTCACAGACACGCTCTCCCTCGCCACCCGGCACCATCGCGAGACGCGGTGTCACGCCGGTGTCGAGAATGCTGGCGTCGGCGGCGAAGTAAGCCTCAAGCAGGGTGCGCTTGGCGCCGAGGTCATTGCCGGTGCGCGCCGTGAAGGCCTTGATGCGCTCAAGATGCTTGATGACTCGCTCAAGGCCGGCATGCGCTTCGTCGTGATTGTGCAGCGAGGCCTCCGCATGTGGGGGCGGCGAATCTTGGGAGGAGGGCGAAGTAGAGGATGATGTGGAGGGCGAAGTAGAGGGCGACGAGGGATGAGATGGCGACCGGGATGACATGTTTGGCTCCTGTCGGGGGCGAGAGCTCTTAACCTGTCATCTCGCACGGGGCTGTGCAAGGCCTGACAGGCCACAACGCAAACCGCCCGCCGTGCGAGTGGCGCGGCGGGCGGCAGAGCGTGATGCTGACGTTCAGGCTGCCTGTCAGGCGGGCGCTCAGTTTGTCAGACAGGAACGCTGTCGAAGTCGCTGGAGGCGATGAAGATCTCGACCAGGCGCTCGATGCCGGCCTGATCCTCTTCGTCGAAGCGCTCGGGGCTCGGGCTGTCCAGGTCCAGCACACCCCACAGCACTTGCTGGCCGTCCTGCTCGATGAGCACCGGGATGACCAGCTCGCTGCGCGAGGCGGCGTCACAGGCGATATGGCCCGGGAAGGCGTGTACATCCGCGACACGCTGGGTGGTGCGCTCGGTGGCGGCGGCGCCACACACGCCCTTGGTGAAGGGGATCGGGTGGCAGGCCGGCTGACCCTGGAACGGCCCCAGGTGCAGGATTTGCGGCTGACGTTGCACATAGAAGCCTGCCCAGTTGAGGTTCTCCACCGTCATGTTGACGAAGGCAGCCGTCTGGGAGGCATTGGTCAGCCAGTCGCGGGTATCGAGGATGGCATCCAGCTGGCGGGCCAGCAGTGAATAGTCGGGGCGAGTGGCCATGAGGGCTCCTGAGGGATAGGTAAGGTGGCGAGATGGCGCAAGAATGCGGTCGCGGGTCGCCTGTTTCAAGCGTGTCCTGCGCGTGTGTCTTCTCGCGCTGCGTCGGCATCTGGGTGCGATGAGATGCGTGATGAGATGCGTCATCCACCGGATGCAAAAGCGCCGACCAGTGGTCGGCGCTTTGCGTTCAGGCGTCTGTCAGTGACATGGGGTGAGGCTTACTTCCAGCCCGGCACCGCCGCGCCCTTGAACAGTTCTTCTGCCTTGGCTTCGACTTCCGGCGTCTGGTAGGCCTTGACCAGCTTCTGCACCTTCTCGCTGTCTTCATCGCCCTGACGCACGACGATCAGGTTGACGTACGGAGACTCGGCGCCTTCACGGATCAGCGCGTCTTCCGGCTTCAAGCCAGCCGGCTGGGCGAAGGTGTTGTTGATGAAGGCCAGGTCGACGTCCGGCAGGATACGCGGCAGCTGGGCAGCCTCGATTTCCTTGAACTGGTAGTCATGCGGGTTCTTGGCGACATCGATCGGCGTCGCTTCGAGGTTGCCCTTGTCGGTCAGCTCGATCATGCCCAGGTCGTGCATCAGGATCAGGGAGCGGCCTTCGTTGGACGGATCGTTCGGCAGGGCGATGGTCGCGCCGTCCGGCAGTTCGCTGATATCTGCGTACTTCTCGGAGTAGGCACCGATCGGGTACACGAAGGTCTTGCCGGCGCTGGCGAACTTGTAGCCGCGCTCACGCACCATGGATTCCATGTACGGCTGGTGCTGGTAGGCGTTGGCATCCAGAGAGCCATCGGCCAGAGCGGCGTTGGGAGACACGTAGTCGGTGAACTCGGTGATCTCGACGTTCAGGTCGTACTTTTCCTTGGCGATCTCGGCCGCGACCTTCATCACTTCGGTTTCCGGACCTGCGACGGTACCCATCTTGAGGGTGTTCTCGTCGGACGCGTCGTTGCCGCAGCCTGCCAGCAGGGTGGCGCCGAGCAGGGTGGCAGCGCCGGCAAGGCGCAGCGGGGAAGAAAGCGTGGTCAGCATGTTGCGCATCGATGTTCTCCTTGTGATCCGACGTGACCGGCGGGGTCCGCGGGATGTTATGAGTGACGGCTCATTGTGATGAGCCGTCACGATACCGAAAGCCGTGTGATTTGTAGATCGAACGCCACTTCTATATCAGCCACCGCTCATGGAGCGACGCTTACTTGTGGTTCGACTTGCGCACCAGATGGTCGCCCAGGCTCTGGAAGCCCTGCACCATGACGACGAGGATGACCACGGTCACCAGCATCACCATCGGGTCGAAGCGGTTGTAGCCGTAGCGAATGCCGAGATCCCCCAGGCCGCCGCCACCGACGGTGCCGGCCATGGCGGAATAGCTGATCAGCGTCACCACGGTGATGGTCAGGCCATTGATGATGCCGCCGCGTGCTTCCGGCAGCAGTACCTTGGTGATGATCTGCATCGGCGTGGCGCCCATGGCCTGTGCGGCCTCGACCAGGCCCGGGCCGACTTCATTCAGCGCGCCTTCGATCAGACGGGCGACGAAGGGAATCGAGGCGATGGTCAGCGGTACGATGGCGGCGTTGGTACCGATGGAGCTGCCCGCGATCAGGCGCGTCAGCGGGATGATCGCCACCATCAGGATGATGAACGGCACCGAGCGACCGATGTTGGTAATGATGCTCAGCACGCTGTTGAGTGCCGGGCGCGCGAGAATCTGGCCGGGGCGCGAGGTATAGAGAGCCACGCCCAGTGGAATGCCGAGTGCCGCGGAGATCAGGCCTGCCACCGCGACCATGTACAGGGTCTCGAGGGTGGAGGACAGGACGAGTTCAAGCAGTGCGGGTGACATGACCGAGCACCTCCACTTTCAGGTCGTGGGATTCGAGATAATCGAGCGCTTGCTGGGTCTGGCGGCTATCGCCCATCAGTTCGGCGATCATCAGGCCCAGGGTGCGGTCCTGAATGGATTCCACCTTGGCCTGCAGGATGCTGACATCCACCTGGCATTCACGCGCCAGGCGCGAGATCAGCGGAGTGGAGACGGCGTCGCCGCTGAAGGCCAGGCGCACCACCGGGTGGGTGTGCGGGCCGGCGGTGGCTTCGAGGCGCTCGACCAGCGCGCGTGGCGGCTCAAGTTCCAGGAAGTCATTGAGGAACTCGCGACCCAGGCGGGTCTGCGGTGCGGTGAAGAAATCGCCTACCGAGGCCACTTCCACCAGTTCACCGCCGCTGATCAGGGCGACCTGATCACAGATGCTCTTGACCACTTCCATCTCGTGGGTGATCAGCAGGATCGTCAGGCCCAGCTTGGTGTTGATGTCCTTGAGCAGCTCAAGGATGGAGGCGGTGGTCTGCGGGTCGAGCGCCGAGGTGGCCTCGTCACACAGCAGCACCTTGGGGCGGCTGGCCAGCGCGCGGGCGATGGCCACACGCTGTTTCTGACCCCCGGACAGCTGGGCAGGATACTGGCCGGCCTTGTCGCTCAGGCCGGTCAGCTCCAGCAATGGCTCGACGCGCTTTTTGATCTCGTCTTTCGAGATGCCAGCCAGCTCCAGCGGCAATGCCACATTGGCGAAGACCGTGCGTGAGGAGAGCAGATTGAAGTGCTGGAAGATCATGCCGATCTGGTGACGAGCGCTGCGCAGGGCGGACTCGTCGAGCTCGGTCAGTTCCTGGCCATCGACGACGACGCTACCGGCGGTGGGGCGTTCGAGCAGATTGACGCAGCGAATGAGGGTCGACTTGCCGGCACCGGACAGGCCGATGACACCGGTAATGGCGCCCTGAGGAACCGTGAGGCTGGCATCCTTGAGCGCGACCACGGCCTTGTCACCACTGCCGTAAGTCTTGGAGACGTTCTTGAGTGTGATCATGGGGGTCCGAGTGGTTAAGGCACCAACCGGATTGCGGGCGAAGGTCTGTAGAGGACAGAACGTTCTGCCGGCGTCTGCGCACATGGCAGACAGCGAAGAGGGGAGCGATCCAGTGGGGAGAAAAAAGACCACCCAAGACGGGTGGCCATCAACGCTGGACACACCCTTTTAGCAGAACTTGCACCCCGTGAGACCAGCTCTCGTGGTGGGCGCCCGCAATCCGGGTACAAATCGGCGCCAAACAGATTTGAGGCGCATTCTATCAGTCACCTTGGGGGTGTCAACGACTTTGGTCTTGCGCTGGACGTTTATTCGAACTGTCGTTCGATATGGCAATTTGGCGATACGCTCTGTAAGCCATTTCTTACAAGGCTCTTGTCGTGACGCGGGTTTCAACAGGCATCGACGGCTTTCCTGTCTTGACGGTCAGTCGGGGATGAGTTGCGGCCCGCTCCGCGCTCGCCGTGACAGCCGTGCTCGCCTGTTACGGGAGTCGGGAGTCGGGAGTCGGGAGACGGGAGACGGGAGACGGGAAGCGGGTGGCGAGGGCGGCAACGCCGCGCACCCCCGCGGCAGACAACGCCAGCATGTCGACGGCTAGTCCACCATGCTAGGATTTCGGCTGGGCATGCCGGCCATCTCGCTGCTGCATGCCGTCCCTTATTCACGGCTTCTCGACAGCAAGAAGCAGCAGTGCAAGGAAAGATCACGCATGTTCACGGGTATCGTACAAGGCATGGCGGAAGTGGTGGCCATTGAAGAACGCACTGACTTTCGCACGCATCAGGTCCGGTTGCCGGCGGGACTGGAGGCGGGGCTGGAGCTGGGGGCCTCGGTGGCCCATAACGGTTGCTGTCTGACCGTGACGGCGCTTGAGGGTCAACTGGCCAGCTTTGACCTGATGCGCGAGACGCTGCGTCTGACCAATCTGGGCGAGCTCGAGGTGGGCAGCGTCGTGAACGTGGAGCGAGCAGCACGCTTCGGCGACGAGATCGGCGGGCACTCGATGTCCGGGCACGTGATGGCGATGGTGACCATCGATGCCATCGAGGCCACCGCCGACAATCGTCGTATCTGGTTCCAGGCGCCGGCCGAGCTGATGCGTTTTCTGTTCGACAAGGGCTATGTGGGACTTGACGGTGTCAGCCTGACGATCGGCGAGGTGCAGGGCACACGCTTCTGCGTCAATCTGATTCCCGAGACACTCGAGCGCACCCTGATGGGCGTGCGCGCCGTCGGTGATCAGGTAAACCTTGAAGTCGACCCGCAGACCCAGGCGATTGTCGAGACCGTCGAGCGGGTCATGGCCTCCCGTCTGGCATGAGGCTTGCAGGTCTGCAGCGGATCAACTCACTGGCAGGACGCCAGAACTCGTCTGACTGGTCAGGAAATATGCCGGGAATGCTCGATTCGCTGCAGACCTTTGGGTACCATGTTGCGCCTTTCGATGCCCTGCCGCTGGCGGGGCATCGTGGTTCAGGCAGGCTGAACAGGGGAAAAGCTTCATCCGACGCCCTGTGCGGCACACCTGTCCGAGCGAGTTCGTCTTGATCTGCTGATTCTGACAATCATCGACCACTGCGCCTTGCCGGACAGGCACTGCTCAAGGATAGGGGCTACCTCAATGCTGGAACGTCTTTTCAAGCTCTCCGAGCACGGTACCAATGTGCGTACCGAAGTCATCGCAGGATTTACCTCCTTCCTCGCGATGGCCTATATCATCTTCGTGGCTCCCTCGATGCTGGCCTCCACCGGCATGGATCACGGCGCCGTGTTCGTCGCGACCTGTCTGGCGGCAGCCATCGGCTGTCTGGTCATGGGCCTTTACGCCAACTACCCGATCGCGCTGGCGCCGGGCATGGGGCTGACGGCCTTCTTCACCTACACGGTCGCCGGTCAGATGGGCGTGCCCTGGCAGGTCGCGCTGGGCGCGGTCTTCCTGTCCGGGGTGAGCTTCTTCCTGCTCTCCGCCTTCAAGATTCGCGAGTGGATCATCAATGCCATTCCCGCCTCGCTGAAGACCGGCATCGCCGCGGGCATCGGCCTGTTCATGGCGATCATCGCCCTGCAGGGCAGCGGCATCGTCGTCGACGCCCCCGGCACGCTGGTCACGCTGGGCGATCTATCCTCGCCGGCGGCCATGTATGCACTGCTCTCGTTCTTTTTGATCGTCGCGCTGTCGTATCGGAAGGTGATCGGTGCGGTGATGATCGGCATACTGCTCGTGACTCTGCTGGCGACCCTGACCGGCAACAACGATTTCCACGGCTTTGCCTCGATGCCGCCGAGCATGCTGCCGACATTGGCAGAGCTCGATATCGCCGGCGCCTTCAATCTGGGCATGGTGTCGATCATCTTCGCCTTCCTGTTCGTCGATCTGTTCGACACCTCGGGCACGCTGATCGCTGTCTCCCAGCAGGCTGGCCTGACCAATGAGCGTGGCCACCTGCCGCGCCTGGGACGGGCCTTGATGGCAGACTCCAGCGCCACCATGGCCGGCTCTGTCATGGGCACCTCGAACGTGACCAGCTACATCGAATCCGCCACCGGCGTGGCCGCCGGCGGACGTACCGGCCTGACGGCCGTGGTCGTTGCCGGCCTGTTCCTCGTCAGCCTGTTCCTGTCGCCGCTGGCGACCTCGATTCCGGCCTTCGCCACTGCCGGTGCGCTGCTGTATGTCGCCTGCCTGATGACGGGCGGCCTGGCACGCATCGACTGGAACGACATTACTGAAGCGGCACCGGTGGTGATTGCCACCCTGGTGATGCCGCTGACCTACTCGATTGCCAACGGGATCGCGCTGGGCTTCATCAGCTACGCCGTGATCAAGCTGTTCTCCGGCCGTTATCGTGATCTGAGCCCGGGGCTGGTGATTCTCGCCATCCTGTTCGCCTGCAAATACCTGTTCCTCGACGGAGCCCTCTAATGAGCATCTACAGCGACTACATCAAGTCTGTCATCCGCACCGTGCCGGACTGGCCCCAGGAAGGCGTCAACTTCCGTGACATCACGCCGGTGCTGCAGAACTCCGCCGCGTTCCGCAAGCTGATCGACTCCTTCGTGCACCGCTATCAGGAGATGGAAATCGACGCCATCGCCGCCATCGATGCGCGTGGCTTCATCATCGGTGCTCCGCTGGCCTACGAGCTGGGCTGCAGCTTCGTGCCGGTGCGCAAGAAGGGCAAGCTGCCGTTCAAGACCATCAGCGAGACCTACTCGCTGGAATACGGTGAGTCCACCGTCGAGCTGCACTCCGATGCCTTCCGTGAAGGCGATCGCATCCTGGTGATGGATGACCTGATCGCTACTGGCGGCACCATGCTGGCGGCCTGCAAGCTGATCGAGCGCACCGGTGGTGTGGTCGTCGAGACGGCAGCCATCATCGATCTGCCGGAAATCGGCGGCTCCGCGCGCATTCGTGAAGAAGGCCACAGTGTCTTCGCGGCGTGCAGCTTCACCGAATCCGAGTAATGCCGGCGTGACGCGATGGCCCTGTCTTCTGGCAGGGCCATCGTCGTTGCAGCGGGCAGTGAATCTGAGGCCCTTGTCCGCGCTCTGGCGTGGCTGAGTGGATCTTCCCCTTGTGCGGTGGCGCGCCAGCCACCATGCTTTCCTTCTGTTTCGTCATTGCGAGTGACCCACATGTCTTCCGAACGCTACCACGACCACTTCATCGTCTCCTGGGACCAGCTCCACCGTGATGTGCGCGCGCTGTGTCACGACCTCAGCGGTCGCGATTTCAAGGGCATCATCGCCATCACCCGCGGTGGCCTGATTCCGGCCGGCCTGATCGCCCGCGAGCTGGGTATCCGCCACATCGATACCGTGTGCATCAAGAGCTATCACGACCACATGGAGCAGGGTGGTCTGGAAGTGGTCAAGGGCGTCGACCACGACGGTGACGGCTGGCTGCTGGTCGATGACCTGGTCGACACCGGCAACACCGCACGTGCGGTGCGTGACATGCTGCCCAAGGCGCACTTCGTGACCGTCTATGCCAAGCCGGAAGGTCGCCCGCTGGTCGATGGTTTCATCACCGAAGTGCCGCAGAACTGCTGGATCCAGTTCCCGTGGGATATGGGCATCGCCTACGTCGAGCCGATCGCCGAGCAGCTCAAGAAGCAAGAGAGCGATAGCTGACATGCCGTTGGAGACTGCCGCGACTGGCCGCTCCGAGGTGTTGCCTGCCGATTGGCAGGCGCATCTCGGCCAAGAGTTTCAGGCTGACTACATGCAGCGTCTGCGCGACTTTCTGCGCGCCGAGAAAGATGCCGGCAAGGTCATCTATCCGCATTCCGATGACTGGTTCCGTGCCTTCTGGCTGACGCCGCTCTCCAACGTCAAGGTCGTGATCCTCGGGCAGGACCCCTATCACGGCCCGGGCCAGGCGCATGGACTGTGCTTCTCGGTACGCCCCGGCGTACGCCCGCCGCCTTCGCTGAAGAACATCTACAAGGAACTGGCCGCCGATGTCGGCGTCGAACCCGTCGATCACGGCTTCCTTGAAAGCTGGGCGAAGCAGGGCGTCTTGCTGCTCAACAGCGTGCTGACCGTCGAGCAGGGCAAGGCCGCCTCGCATCAGAAGCAGGGGTGGGAGCAATTCACCGACCGCGCCATCGACGTGATCAATCAGCACTGTCAGGGTGTCGTCTTCCTGCTCTGGGGCAGTCATGCCCAGAAGAAGGCCCGCGCTGTGGACACCCAGAAGCACCTGGTGCTCCACGCGCCGCACCCATCCCCCCTCGCAGCGCACCGCGGTTTCTTCGGCTCTCGCCACTTCTCGCAAGCTAACGCCTGGCTGGAAGCGCGTGGGAAAAAGCCGATCGACTGGCAGTTGCCGCTGCTTAATGACCGAGTGTGAAGACGAGAAAGCACATTGATACATCCGACATTGCAAGGGCCTCGTGCGGGGCATCTCATCAGCCTCAAGAATCTGGGCGGGGCTGAGCGGACCTTTACCAACTTCTTTCGTATGGCCGCACGCGAGCGAGACCATCATGTGCTGCTGCAGACGCCTGAAATTCATCCGATGCTGCAGCCTGAATATGCGGACTTTACAGGTCGGGTGCACGACATAAAGCGTTACTGCGGCATCAAGCTCCCTCGGCAGCTGCCCTGGCTCCGCGATACCTGCCAGGCGCGCATGCTCGATGACGAAGAGGTGCAGGCAATCGTGGTGTGGAACAAGTTGCGTAACCATCCGCTGCATTTCCCCGATCACATCAGCCTCATTCACTACGAGCATGGCTCTGCCTGGTTCGTGGAGCCCACCTCTGATATCACGGACTATCTCTCGCGCCTCGATGGCATCATCTGCAACTCCTTTGCGGCCAGTCGCATGTTGCAGTTGTCGCTTGGCATCAGTGAGTCCTTGCCATGTCGGGTGGTGCGCAATTCCATCGTACTGCCGCAGGTGACCTCCGATCATCCGGACGAGCGGTTCAGGGTCGGGTTCGCAGGTCGTTTGACCGGGCTCAAGGCACCGGTGATCGCCATCGAGGCATTGCGAGAGCTCAAGGCGAGTGTCCCCCATGCGGAGCTTTGGATCGCTGGCGAGGGGATATTGGAAGATGCCTTGAAGTCACTGGTCGTGAAATGGGGGCTCGAGGAGAGTGTTCACTTCTGTGGTCTGTTGAGTGACATGAGCGACTTCTATTCCTCCCTTGATGCCTTCGTGTGCCCTTCCTGGCGTGAACCCTTCGGTAATGTGGTGCAGGAAGCGCTGGCGCATGGTGTGCCCGCCATCGTCGGTAATGTGGATGGATTGCCGGAGCAGATCTCCCCGGGAGTCAATGGTGAAATTCTGTCGCCAAGCAGGCCCCGCGAATCGCTGGCTGTCTATGGCGAGGATTTCATTACCGGTCCGGACAGAGTCTATAGCCCGGAGCAAGACGCCATCGTGGTCGCACAGGTGCTCGAACCGAGTGAAATCGCTCAGGTGCTGAAGCAATGGGCAGCAAGTCCGCAGCAGCGCAGAGAGATGGGCGCAGCTGCGCGCGCGATCATTGCGCAAGATTTCTGCCAGCAGAAATACTGTCAGGGTATAGGCGACTTCATTGCTGAAGTGGTGGCTGGGTAACCATTGCTGGCGATATTGGTCACAGGTCAGCCACCTTCATGGTCGGCCTGTCTTGCCTCGCCATTGCCCTTTGACGAGCGTACTGAAGTTTCCTTGCACTTTATTCCGGTAAGCTGGAGCCACAATGGATTTTTCGTACATTGGGGGGCTGTCATCAGTGGCAGGTGACGAACCACAAGAACAGGGTTGATATCATGTGGCGAAGCAATGACTTTCCTTATCGCAAACACTTTACACGTAACAAGTGCATCTTCATTCATATTCCCAAGGCTGCCGGAACATCGGTCCTCGCCGCCTTGGGGAAGACGAAGGAAAAAGGGCGAGATCATGTCTCCTGGCAGGTTTACAAGAAAGCCAGTTCCAGAAAATTCGCCCGTTATTACAAATTCACCTTTGTCAGAAATCCCTACGATCGTGCCCTGTCAGCGTATCGCTATATATTAAGTGGTGGCAATCAAGGCAAGCAGGATCTCGCCATTGCCAAGGAGATGGCAGAGTATTCAGATTTTGATGATTTTGTCGCACGTGGTTTGTGGCGAGGCGCTTTTCGTAGTCACCTCCTGTTTCTCTCGCAGTCCTCTTTTGTCATGGATGGTAACGAGACCTTGATGGTGGATTTTCTGGGGCATTTCGAAACCCTGGACAAGGATTTCCAGCAGGTTGCCAACAAGCTGGGTATCAGCAGTGAGATTGCACATCGCAACAAGGGAAGTGTCGAGGCGGGGGCCGGCATGACAGCGGCCACCCGCGAGAAGCTGGCCATTCTCTATGCACAGGATTTCGTCAACTTCGGTTACACGCCTTGAGCGAGTGGCAGACGGGAGGTCGCCAGTCCATTTGCGGCGCTTCCTCTGCTGTAACCTGAAGGCGAGAGCCTTAACTTGTAAGCCTGCTTCCGCTAGAATGCGCTCAATTTACCAGCCTCCCCGCTGCTATCGTCCGAGCCGGCGGGGGTAGTGCTACGTATCGTTTGCACCATCTTCTGTCCCAAGAGGTATTTCCATGAGCGTCCATGCCATCAATCATCCACTGGTCCAGCACAAGCTTGGCCTGATGCGTGCAGCAGGCATCAGCACCAAGAGCTTCCGTGAGCTGGCCAGTGAGGTCGCCAAGCTGTTGACCTATGAGGCAACCCAGGACCTGGAGCTGGAAACTACCACCATTGATGCCTGGAGCGGCAACGAGCTGGATGTCCAGACCATCAAGGGCAAGAAAGTGACCATCGTCCCGATCCTGCGCGCCGGCCTGGGCATGCTGGATGGCGTGACGGACCTGATTCCCCCGGCACGCATCAGCGTCGTGGGCCTGTACCGTGATGAAGAGACGCTGGAGCCGGTACCGTATTTCGAGAAGTTCGTGTCAGATCTCGACGAGCGTCTGGCCATCGTGATCGACCCGATGCTGGCGACCGGCGGCTCCATGATCGCCACACTGGACATGCTCAAGGCCAAGGGCTGCCAGCAGATCAAGGTCATCGTGCTGGTCGCGGCGCCTGAGGGGATCGCCAAGGTGCAGGAATCCTACCCGGACATCGAGATCTACACCGCCTCCGTCGATGACCGCCTCGACGAGAACGGTTATATCGTGCCGGGTCTCGGCGATGCCGGCGACAAGATCTTCGGCACGCGCTAAGCGCCCGCCAGAGATGACAACGCCCTGCGCATCTGCGCGGGGCGTTTTTGTATCTGTCTGACCTGTCTGAGCAGTCAGGATCAGGCGGTTGACTCCTCCGCCCGTGAAAAGAAGTGCTGCCATGTCGTCTTCATCACCGTCCTCTGATACCTCCTCTCCCCATGCGTCGTCTGCCCATGTGCCCTTGCCGGAACAGGAAGGGTTCTCACTGACGACTCTCGTCACCGGCGCGCAGATGCTGTTCGTCGCCTTTGGTGCGCTGGTGCTGGTCCCGCTGCTGACCGGGCTTGATCCCAACGTCGCCCTGTTTACGGCCGGTGTCGGCACCCTGGTCTTCCAGTGCGTGACCAAGGCCAGCGTGCCGGTCTTCCTCGCCTCATCGTTTGCCTTCATTGCGCCCATCCAGAGCTCGGTCGCGAACTTCGGCATCCCTGCCACCATGGGCGGCTTGTTCGTCGCGGGCCTGGTCTATGTGCTGCTGGCGCAATGCATTCGCCTCAAGGGTGTCGGCATCGTGCATCGCCTGCTGCCGGCCGTCGTGGTCGGTCCGGTGATCATGGTCATCGGCCTGGCACTGGCACCGACGGCGGTGCAGATGGCCACCGGCGAATTCAGCGACAACATCTCGCATGCTCAGGCGCTGACGTTGTCATTGGCCAGTCTTGGCGTGACGCTGGTGCTGTCGATCTTCGGACGCGGCATGTTGCGTCTGGTGCCCATCCTCGGCGGTATCCTGACGGGATATGTGCTGGGGTTGCTGATGGGAGTGATCGACCTCTCGCCGGTGCATGCCGCTGAGTGGCTGGCATTGCCAAGCTTCACTGCGCCGACCTTCGAATTTTCCGCCATTCTGTTCATGATTCCCGTCGCCATCGCGCCTGCCGTCGAGCACATCGGCGACATGGTGGCGATCGGCTCGGTGACACGGCGCGACTACCTGAAGAGGCCGGGGCTGCATCGCACGCTGCTCGGTGACGGCCTGGCGACGTCGGCGGCGTCAATGTTCGGTGGTCCGCCCAATACCACCTATTCCGAAGTGACCGGTGCGGTGATGCTGACCCGCAATTTCAATCCGCGCGTAATGACGGTCGCGGCCTGTGTCGCGATTTCGCTGGCCTTCATCGGCAAGGTTGGCGCCGTGCTGCAGACGATTCCCACGCCGGTGATGGGCGGCATCATGTGCCTGCTGTTCGGCTCGATCGCCGTAGTCGGCATGAACACGCTGGTGCGCGCGGGGGATTCACTGACCGCACCGCGCAATCTGGTAATCGCCTCCTTGATCCTGGTGTTCGGGATCGGTGGCATGCAGGTCGGTGGTGGTCAGTTCACGCTGCAGGGCGTGAGCCTGGCCGCCATTCTGGGCATCGTGCTCAACCTGATTCTGCCGCCGGCGAAAGAGGGAGAATGATTACCATTTGATGAGTGGTCGCAGGGAACATTTCCGCGAATGACGGTTCAGATAAATGCAACTCCCGTGTGCTGAGCGACTGGCACATGGGAGTTGCATTTTTCGTTTTCCCACCAGACGCCAGTTATCGTTTTCGCATGCCTTGCACGCGACACAAAGCGGTACTGGCGGACATTCGAAGGAGTGATGCTTGCGTACCCTGGTCGTAGTGAGAAGCCTGAAAATGGGCGGCATGGAGCGAGTGGCGGTCAATCTTGCCGACAGTCTGGCCGCGAATGACCACGAGACGCATATGGTCATCTGGCGCGGTCGTGATCAGGTGCTTGAACCGCAGGATGCCAGCGTCCAGCAGCACATCGTGCCGATTCAGCAGCGCGTCCAGCGTTCCGTCGGCGGCGCCCTGACGACACTGGCGTCACGTCTGGTGCTCAATCCCGTCATCCGCCGCTCCAATTTCGTGTGGGTCGGCAAGGCCGGTGGCGAGGAATTCGCCGCTTGGCTCAAGGAATTCGAGCAGAAACACGGCAAGGTTGACCGCATCATCTTCCGTGGCCTGGGAACCTTCGAGCAGGTGTGGGGCTTCAAGGATTCCCGTGCACGTTACGTGCTGGAAAATCGCGTCAACTTTAGCGGCCCGCAGTGGAAGCAGCGCATGTTTGCCCGTTGCCTGCTGGAAGACAAGCATCTGGTGGCGGTGTCCGAGGATGTGGCGCAAGGGGCTCGTGACATTGCTCGCCAGCATGGGGTGACGCCGGCGCATATCGAGACGATCGTCAATGCCTGTCCGATCACCCGGATCCGCGAGCAGGCCGCCATGGATGAGCCGGATATCCCCGCTGAGCCCTTCATTCTCAATGTGGCGCGTCTGGTGCCGCAGAAAGATCACGCCCTGTTGCTCGAGGCTTATGCCCTGGCCAATCCGAAGGAGCCGCTGGTGATCGTGGGGGCGGGCAATTGCCGGGAAGCCCTGGAAGCCCAGGCTGAGAGGCTTGGCATCGCCGAGCGGGTGATCTTCGCCGGTCAGCGTGACAACCCCTATGCCTGGATGCGTGCCGCTAAGCTGTTCGTGCTCAGCTCGCGTGTCGAGGGCATGGGGATCGTGCTGATGGAGGCGCTGGCCTGCGGCACACCGGTAGTCTCGGTGGATTGCCGTGGTGGAATACGCGAGATCCTCAAGGGCGAGCTGGAACACGCCATCGCGCCGCATTCCGCCGAAGGCCTTGCGCGACGCATGAACGAGTTGTTGGCAGAGGAGGGCTATCCGATTCGCGAGGAATGGTTGGCAGATTTCTGCCCGCACACCATGGTGGAGCGTTTCCTGGCCGAGCCGGCCACCAATGACCCCTGGGATGAGGTGCGCGAGCAGTCGCCTGATGCTGCAGGCCAGCCTCCCTCCCGCGCTGCAAGAGGCTAGCGACGTGCTTCACGCCAACTTGACCGAGCTTGCCAGGGTTGAGCTGGCAGGGCCGAGCAGCTCTCGAGCGAATGCCTGCCTAGCGACTCTGTGCGATGCATAGCCACTGGCAATCTGGGGCCTCGGCAGCGTCGGAGGTCTCGTGGTGGGTAACTTCACGGTTGGCGACTTCAGGAATGTCGAGCTCACCGCTGGCGGCTTGCGACGCCGCCGGCTTGCGCCAGTGCAGTTGATAGCGCTCCCCGGCATGCAGTCGCGCAGCATCACCACATTCGAGAAGTGCCTCCTGGCAGGCCGCCGTCGCGGCGAACTCGATACACAGTGCGCCATGCGTGACCAGCACCAGGCTGTCATGCGCGGCCTGCAGGTAGGCGCTGCACCCCGGTGCGAGACTGCCCAGCTCGATCTGGGGCTGTGGCGATGTCTGCCGGGATTGATCAATGCGTCGCAGCGTGAGTCCCGGTCCACAGCCCGCGATCGGCTCATGCTCGCTGTCACGCAGGATGCGTGGGGGTGCGGCGGGCACCTCATCGCTGAAGAAGTCGCTCAGCGAGATCGGAAATACCTCGAGAATCTTGTTCAGCGAGCTGACGGAAGGGCTGACCGCGTCCTGCTCGACCTGCGAGATGGTCGAATTGGTCACCTGGGCGCGCTTGGCCA
Organism: Cobetia sp. 1CM21F; assembly: GCF_023161745.1. Lineage (NCBI taxonomy): Bacteria > Pseudomonadati > Pseudomonadota > Gammaproteobacteria > Oceanospirillales > Halomonadaceae > Cobetia > Cobetia sp. 1CM21F. Next base: position 483,566 of record NZ_JALNTQ010000001.1, read on the forward strand.
GTTCACGCTGAGAGAGGCCATGACGCGTGCGCAGTTCGCGCAGCCGCTTGCCCAGCGTGCGAGACGCTGCCATTTCCTCGTCTGCCATTTTCTCGTCGTCAGTGGGCTGCGCTGCCTTGCCGGCAGTGAGAGGTTCGGGGGCAGTAGGGGAGCTATCGTGCGACATCAGTGGTGCCTGATTGAGTGAGCATGCGCGCAGGCTAGCACGCGGGTGGGAGTGCGTGGCAGTGCGCCTCGCCACGGCCAGGTGAGTTCATTTGTTGCTTGTGGCTCAAGGCGAGCGACTGCTGCCCCCGGCGCTGAGCGTCTCGAGCAGATGGCGCCCTTGATCATCCTCATGATGCCGGCGTGCGATGCACGGCAGCCACAGGCAGAAGGTGGCGCCGCCACCCGGCGTATCTTCCAGCCATAGCCTGCCTCCCAGCTGGGTGATCAACCCGGATGAGACCGACAGACCGATGCCCGAGCCATTGGCGCGGGTGGTGAAGAAGGGCGTGAAGATGCGCGACTTCAGGTGCTCGGGCACGCCAGCACCGTGATCGATGACGCGTATCTCGACTCCCGCCACGGGGGCGAGCTCCGCTGTTGGCGCTGGCACTGCTGCTGGCACTGAGGTTGATGTATCCGGACGGCTGTTTGGCTCACCATTCATTACGGCCAGCGCCGCATCACGATCACGGCTGGTGATGCACAGCGTATCCGGCGCAGGCGCCATCTCGATGGCGTTGATCAGCAGATTGACCAGCACCTGGGTCAGTTGCGCGCGATCGGCTTCGATCAAGCGGGTCGCCGCCAGCTCATGCTGCAATTGATGGCCGTGATGATCCAGCGCGTGCCTGACCAGCACCTCGACACTGTGGATCGCCTCGTCGGGATGAATCTGGCTGAGGTGAGGCGCGCCGAGTGACGGCGTCAGTGAGTTGCCGTCGCCAATGTCGTTGGAGGCAAGCGGATCGCGTGCGTACTGACGCAGGTTGTCGACCAGCGCGCGAATGCGTTCGACCTGATGGATGATGGTGGCGATTTCCTCGCGCACCGGCTCGGCCTGTTCACCGAGTATCACCTCGATCAACTCGACATGACCCAGAATCACCGCGGCGGGGTTGTTGATCTCGTGGCCGATACCCGCCGTCAGTTCGCCCAACGCCGCCAGTTTCTCGCGGGTCAGCAGTCGCGCACGCGCTTCGCGCAGCAGGCGGACGTGCTCCTCCAGCGCCTGACTGCGTTCGCGTAGCGTGGCGGTCTGGGCGCTCAGATCGCGGGTGCGATCCTCCACCTGGGCTTCCAGCGTCTGGGCCGCGAGCTGTATCTCGTGGCGGTGCGCTTCCAGTCGCGCCAGCATGGCGTCGAATTCCTCGGCCAGTTCATCCAGCTCATCACCGTGCCGCTGCGCCGGCCCCAGAGAGGACAGCGGGCCTATGCGCAAGCCCTCCTGGGACGGGGTATCACGCACCGCATGCACCACACGGCGAATCTGTCGGATCGGCTGCATCAGACGCTCGATGCTGCTCCACACCAGCAGTACCCCCAACAGACTGACCGCGATCAGTACCAGGCTGATATGCGTCAGCGTCTCGCGATAGAGTCGCGCGTAGGGCGCCTGCGGATAGCCCGCGTAGATCATGCCGATCCGCTGGCCATCCAGGGAATCCAGCGGGGCATAGGCGGCCACGAACCAGTCACGAACCACGAAGGCACGATTGATATAGCGCTCGCCATTGCCGATCACCTGACGCTTCACCTCCAGCGAGGCGCGCGTGCCCAGCGCGCGCTCGCCGCTGGCGTCGGTGACATTGGTGGCGATGCGGACATCGTCGAGAAACAGGGTGATGGTGCCGGTGCCATCTTCCGGCAGGGTGCCGGGGCCATAGAGCAGATCGCGGATCTCATCGACCAGACGCGGATCACGGTTGAGCAGGCGGCCCGCATCCAGCGCGCCCAGCAGCTTGCCCTCGCCATCGAGGATGGGCACCAGCGCCCGCAGCAGCATGCCGCGGTTTTCCTCACGGCGGGCGCTGGGTTGTGCGTAGGGCGTCTGGCGCAGCGCAAGGCGCGCGCGCTCGGCAAGGGCAGGGTCCAGCGTCGCCAGTGAGTCGCTGGACAGCATGTCGAGGCCATCCAGGCTTTCGCCGCGCGCCAGTTGCGGAATCAGCGCGGCGACGCCTGGCGTCTGGCGCAGCTGCTCGGTGGGCAGCCAGCGCAGCCAGTCGGCATTGAGGGTGTCCCGCATGGTATCCAGGCGCGGCACCAGGCGTGGCAACAGCTGCGCGGTCTGCTCATCGGGCGCCACCAGCTGGCGCAGGTTACGACGCATCGCCTCCAGGCCATCACGCAGGCGCTGATGCTGGCTCTGCAGCGTGCGGCTGGCGACATCAAGATCGCTGCGCACGTTCATGTACAGCTGGCGGTCGGTATAGGCCGTGGTCCAGTAGGCGGTCAGGCCGACCAGCGCCAGCATCAGCGCCAGCAGCGGCGCCAGTGTCAGCAGCAGCAGCCTGCGCCGCAGCGAACCGGCGAAGTAATGGCGCAGGCGCTTGATCATGCGCTGCCGTCGGCTCCGTAGGGAGCGGCAGACGCAGTGGAAGAGGCGGGTTGATCGCTCTCGGCGCCGCTCTCATTACCAACTTCAGTGCCATTCTCAGCGCCGCCGTCTCCGCCGATTTGCTGCTCGGCGCGCCAGGTGGTCAGTTTGCGATCCAGCGTCTTGCGCGAGATGCCCAGCTGTCGGGCGGCGGCTGACTTGTTGTTGGCATGTCGCTCCAGTACCGCGCACAGATGGGCCTTTTCCACCGCATCCAATGACCACTCGAGCGGATAGCCGCTGCTGGTGGCCTCTTCCGCGATGGAGGTGGTCGCGTCTCCGCTGTCATCCCATGCCGGGTGGCCTGGTGCCTGTTCGGCCTGACTGTCGACCGGCAGGGTATCGCCGGGCAGGCGGCCGAGCAGCAAGGCGCGCTCGATGACGTTCTTGAGTTCCCGCACATTGCCGGGCCAGGAATAGTGGCACAGGCGAGTGAGATCAGAGTGCTGCCAGGGCACGGCGGGGAGGTTGAGCTCACGCGACAGCTGCCGCGAGAAATGCTGCGCCAGCGCCGGGATGTCTTCCGGGCGCTCGCGCAGGGCCGGCAGTGTCAGGCTCAGCACGTTGAGGCGATAGTAGAGGTCTTCGCGGAAGCGTCCCGCGGCCACCTCCGTCTCCAGTGTGCGGTGAGTGGCGGCCACGATACGCACGTCCACCGCCTGTTCCTGCTCGCCGCCGACGGGGCGCACGCGGCGCGTCTCCAGCACTCGCAACAGCTTGGCCTGCATCGCCAGGGGCATCTCGCCGATTTCATCCAGGAATAGCGTGCCGCCATCGGCGAAGCTGAACAGGCCATCACGGCCACGGTGCGCGCCGGTGAAGGCCCCCTTGAGGTGGCCGAACAGCTCGCTCTCCAACAGCTCCGGGCTGATGGCACCGCAGTTGACCGGCACGAAGGCGCCGCGCCGACCGGACAGGCGATGCAGATCACGCGCCGCCAGCTCCTTGCCGGTGCCGGATTCCCCCAGAATCAGCACCGGCGAGGGCGCGGGAGCAACGCGCGCGATGATATGCGCCAGCTCCTGCATGGCAGGGCTCTCGCCCTTGAGGCTGGCCTCTTCCTGTTGATGGCGGGCATTGTCGCGCCGGAGCAGGAAGTTTTCCCGCGTCAGCTGGCGGCGCTCAAGGCAGCGGTCCAGCGCGGCCTGCAACTGTTCGAGACGAAACGGCTTGATGATGAAATCACAGGCTCCGGCCCGCAGCGCTCGCACAGCGGTCTCGAGATCGGCGTAGGCGGTCATGAAGATGACATCGCTGACCGAAGAGGGCGCAAGCGCTTCATCCCAGTCCAGGCCATCGCGCCCCGGCAGGCGAATGTCGAGCAGGATGAGGTCGAAGTGCAGGCGCGAGCGCAGGGCTTCGGCCTGCTCGACACTCTCGGCGCATTCGATCAGCGCGAAGCGCGAGGACAGTGCCTTCTCCAGATAGCGGCGCATGCCGGGCTCGTCATCGACGATCAGTACCGAGGCGGTGGGGAGGGGGTCGCTGCCGCTACGCCGGGTCTCACGGGGTGTGGAGGGGGCGTGGGCAGTCATGGCGTTCCTCGGGTCAACAGGGCAGTAATGGTCGCAGGGGATATCATCTCTATCATGCGGGCATTGTGGCGTGCTGCTCACTGGTAATCTAGCGCTGGATGCCACATTGCTGCCTCTTTCTGCTTGTGCTGGCCACAGGCAGGGCCTTGCAGCCTTGTCAGCACGCGGCGCTGGCGCGCAGGGTTGGCAGGCTGTCCCGTTGCGCTACGCAAGGCCCGGCGATGAATCGTCAATCGGGTCGTCATGGGTCAGTGGTGGTCATGCCTGGACTTGTTGTCAGTATTTTCTCGGCCATTCCGGCAGTGCCATTTCAGCAGCGTCATTCGCCCCACTAGGGATAGCGACGTCAGCAGGGCGAGAGGGCGAGAGGGGCGAGAGGGGCGAGAGGGGCGAGAGGGGCGTCAGGGACGACAGGGACGACAGCAGGCGGGAGCCGGCAAGTCTGCCTGCTGGAGAAGATTCCGGTATCATCGCCGGCTGTCTTGCGTGCCAGTCCATGTATCAGCGCTGTCTGGCAAAGCCTTGAAAGCCTTTATTGGGTCGTCCGTTTCGTCACCACAGCGCTTTCGGCATGTCGTTTGCAGAGTCAGCATTCACGTTAATGATGTCATCAAGACCGTCACGCCAGAAAAAATATTCAGGGAGCACCCCCATGCCGCAACGCCATACCTTGTCTTCTCGTCGCCTGCTGGCCACTCTCGCAGGCCTGTCATTCGGTGCGCTGAGCATTCTGCCGGCCCAGGCAGCCGACGACATCATCCGTCTGGCCACCACGACCAGCACCTACAATTCAGGCCTGCTCGATCACCTGCTGCCGGAGTATGAAGAAGCCCACGATGTCACCATTCAGGTCATCGCGGTCGGTACCGGCAAGGCGTTGCGCATGGGACAGGATGGCGATGTGGATCTGGTGATGACCCACGCCCCGGGCGCCGAGCGCAAGTTCGTCGATGCCGGCTACGGTGTCGAACCGCATGGCGTGATGTACAACGACTTCGTGCTGCTCGGCCCCGAGGCGGACCCGGCGGCCATCGATGGCATGCAGGATGTGGACGCGGCACTGGGCAAGATCGCCGGTGCCAATGCCGGCTTCATCTCGCGCGGCGATGATTCCGGCACCCACAAGAAGGAATTGGCCCTGTGGCAGAGTGCCGATGTCACCCCTGACTTCTCCGGCTACAAGGCCGTCGGCCAGGGCATGGGTAAGGTGCTGAGCATGGCCAGTGAGCTGCAGGATTACACCTTGAGCGATCGTGGCACCTGGCTTGCGATGGAAGACAAGCTCGAGCTTGAGATTCTGGTCGAGGGCGATGCGCGCCTCTTCAACCCCTATCAGGTGATTCTGGTCAATCCTGCCAATCATGACGGGCTCAATACCCGTGGTGCGCGTGAGCTGGCCCAATGGCTGATCTCCAGCGAAGGGCAGCAGGCAATCGATGATTACCGTCTAAAGGGCAAGGCGCTGTTCCATGCCAGCCACGGCGAGACCGGCTTCGATGCTCGCCAGACAGCCGACCGCGCCTCTGAGCGCACGCCGGTGAAGGCGCAGGGCGCACAGGCCGAGCCGCGTTCGTGAGCTTGTGGCAAACCACGCAGGAGGCCATGAGCCTCCTGCTGAGCATGGATGGCGCGCTGTGGGAGATCATCGGCGTGTCGTTTCGTGTCTCGTTGATGGCGATGTTGATCGCGGTGCCACCGGCACTGTTGATCGCCTTCGTACTGGTTCGCTGTGCCTTCCCGGGGCGCTGGCTGCTGATCTCGCTGATCAATACCCTGATGGCCGTCCCCACCGTGGTGGTGGGTCTGCTGCTGTTCATCCTGCTGTCGCGCGCTGGCCCGCTGGGCGACTGGCATCTGCTGTTCACCCAGCCGGCGATGGTGATCGGGCAGATTCTGCTCGCCCTGCCGATTCTGGTGGTGATGCTGCATGCCGCGCTGGCGGGCGTCGACAAGCGTGCTTGGGAGACGGCCTTGCAGCTGGGGGCGTCGCGCCGGGCGGCGCTGTGGCGGCTGGTGATGGAAGCCCGGTTCGGCGTGATGGCGGCGTTGGTGGCCGCGTTTGGTAGAATCATCGCTGAAGTGGGTTGCGCCATGATGGTGGGTGGTAACATTGCCGGTTTCACGCGCAATATCACCACGGCCATCGCGCTGGAAACCCTCAAGGGCGAGTATGCCCAGGGGGTTGCCCTGGGCATGGTATTGCTGGTGTTGGCACTGGCGCTCAATCTGATGCTGGGGCTGTTGCGCGGTCGCGGTCAACTGGTGGTACAGGCGTGACCCGCGGCCTCGCCGCCAGTCACGTTCTGCCCCCACAGTCTGCAAGCCGCCTGCCAGCCCGTTGAGACAAGCACACCAGCACTGATCGCGTCAGGCTGAATCGTCGTATGGAGTCATGATGTTCCCCCCTAGTTCTTCGTCCTCGTCTGTTCCCCCGGGCGACCCCTCCTGCCCGGTGACGGGGACAGGCTTCGCTCAAGCCTCGCCGTCTGCTGCCCAGGTACTCGCTGCCGACGCAAGCGTTGCCCCTCTGTTGCGTGTGCGCGGCCTTGAATATCGCTTGCCGCCTGCGGCGCAGGCATCCGGCGAGTGCGTTGAGGCGCAAGGGCGCCTGTTGTGGCATGTGGCGGCGCTGGATTGGGCGCCGACCCCGGCGTCCGGCTGGGTGCACCTCAAGGGTGACAACGGCAGCGGCAAGACCACGCTGCTGCGCGTGCTGGCCGGCATGCAGCCAGCGACAGGCGGCAAGCTTGAATGGCAGACCCGTGACGCTCATCCGGTGCGCTACCTGCACCAGCAGCCGTATCTGTTCGACACCAGCGTGGCCGGCAATCTGGTGCTGGCGGCTCGCTGGCAACCCGACAGCGGCTCTGCCGGCCAGCAGCGCGATCAGGTCGAGGAGATGCTGCGCTGGAGCGGACTGAGCGATCAGGCCCGACAGCCCGCCCGCTCATTGTCGGGTGGCGAGCGGGCGCGACTGGCATTGGCGCGCGCCTGGTTGTCGCGTCCGCCGGTGCTGTTGCTGGATGAGCCTGCCGCCAATCTGGATCAGGCCGCCGTCGAGCAGTTGGCGCTGCGACTGGAGCAGATGTGCCAGCAGGGGTGTGCGGTGATCCTGTCCTCGCATCAGGACAATGCCTTGAGTCAGGGCTCGAGTGCGCGCTGGACGCTGAGCGCTGCCAGCCTGCACACTGAGCCCACAGCGGGCTGAGTCGTCTTCATGGGCTGAGCCTTCAGTGCAAGCACCTCAAGCTTCAGGGCTGAGAAAGCCTTGTTCATCAGCCGCTTGCACTGGATGCTCTGCCAGCGGCCCTGCTGCATGACATTACCTGCGCCTTTGCGCACTCGACCGGGATACGCCTTCATGCCGAGCTCCAATCACACCTCTGACGCCACGCCACTGTCGAGCGATGCCGAGCAGCTCAAGGCCTCGCTCACGCCCGCCAATATCACCGGGGTGGTGCTGGCCGGTGGCCAGGCGCGGCGCATGGGTGGCGTCGACAAGGGACTGGTCATGCTCAATGAGGTGCCGCTGGTGGCGCATGTACTGGCGCGCCTGACCCCCCAGGTGGGTGAGCTGCTGATCAATGCCAACCGCTCGCACGCCGAATATGCCGCCTATGGGCATCCGCTGGTCGAAGACAGCGAGCAGGGCTACCACGGTCCCCTGATGGGCATGGCCAGTGCGCTGGCGGCAGCGCGGACGCCCTGGGTGATGATGGTGGCCTGCGATGTGCCGCATCTGCCCAATGAATTGGTCGAGACGCTGAGCGTGGCGCTGATCGACCATGCCAACGGCGATCATCTGGAAGGCTTCACTGTCGAAGGCGGTCACGCGGTTGATGCCGGGCCTGCGCTGCTGGCCGTGGCGGCAGACGAGTTCCGTTACCATCCGGTGATCTGTCTCATGCACCGTGGCCTGCTGCCCTCGCTGCAGGCGGCGCTGGCCGCTGGCGAGCGCAAGATCGACCGCTGGTTCGATCAGCATGTCTGGCTCAAGGTGCAGGCGGGCAGCGAGCAGGACTTCGCCAATCTCAATACCCTTGAAGAATGCCGTGAGATGGAAGCCGGCTCGCGCTGAGCGCGCTTCTTTCCTGACGTCCTATGCGTGTCATCCGTTCCCGCTTGCACGCCCAGAGTGTGTCATTGTGATGCAAATGGTCATCGATGGGGGCGTCTCTTCAGGAGTCTGGCGGGTTATTGTCTTTGCCTGCCCGGTATTGATGGCCTTGGCGTTGCACCTCAAAAGTGTCGTGTCTGGCGGTTCTGGCGGCTGTCTTGCCACTCTGCGTCGTTGCCCCCATTGAACCCTTGCTCATATCGAGCCGTTGCCCATTGAAATGAGCGCCGTGCGTGTTCACCTTCATGGCATCCGCTCAGCCCGCATTGCATCGTCATCTTTTCCCTTGCGGGCGCGGGAGCGCTGCGGTGAGCCCGTCGACAGGCCGCCATACGCCGGAATCATCAAGAGAACCTTCATGCCTGAGTCCTCCTTCACGACTGACCAGCGTGCTGATACCGCTGTCAGTGCTGAACATTCCTCCCCCCGCAGTGATGCTCCCACGCCGCGTGGTGATATTTCTCATGAAGTCGGGATGTCGCCCGCCTGGCAGGCACGGCTGGCGGCGTCAGCGTGTCCGCTGCTGGGCATCGCGGCCTGGAGCGGCACCGGCAAGACCACGCTGCTCGAGCAGTTGCTGCCCGAGTTGAGAGCGCGCGGCCTCCGCGTCGCCGTGATCAAGCATGCGCATCATGCCTTCGATGTCGATACGCCGGGCAAGGACAGCCATCGTCTGCGAACGGCCGGTGCCGTGCCGATGCTGGTGGCGTCCGCCAAGCGCTTTGCGCTGATGATGGAGACGCCGGACCAGGCGGAGGCCGATCTGGAGCAGCTGGTGGCGCAGCTCGAGGGGCTGGAGGTGGACCTGATTCTGGTCGAGGGCTTCAAGCAGTGGCCGCTGCCCAAGCTTGAGCTGTACCGCGAGGCCTTGGGCAAGCCGCTGCGAGCCCCAGAGGACCCCTGGATCCATGCGCTGGCGACACCGGCGGCGCAGCTGCCGCCTCGTGATGATGTGCCGCAGGACCTCAAGCGGCTGGATCTTGACGATCCTCAGGCGCTGGCCGCCTGGATCGCCGCCTGGCCGGTGCATTGGCGTCTGGAAGGCGGCAAGCCGCGTGGCGAGGTGGGCGCATGAGCCTGTCGTGTTTCGATCCGCGTTTCGGCGAGCGCATGCTGAGTGTCGATGAAGCCTTGAGCGTGCTGGGGGAGAGCCTGGCGGGCGTGATGCGCACGCCACGCAGCGAGCGTGTCGCTCTGGCGCAGGCGCCCGGACGTGTGCTCGCCGAGACGGTCATCTCGCCGCTGGATGTCCCGGCGCAGACCAACGCGGCGATGGACGGCATCGCGCTGGCGCGGGCTTCATTGCCGGACGCGGCGAGCGGCGAGCCCCTGAGCGATCGCGGCGAATTGAGCGATCACTGCGAGCTGAGCGTGATCGGCAGCTCGCTGGCGGGCCATCCCTGGACGGGGCGGGCGCTCGCTGCGGGGGAGGCCATGCGCATCACGACCGGTGCGGCCTTGCCCGCAGGCGCCGATACCGTCGTCATGCAGGAGCAGCTCGAGTATCGCTCCGCGCAGGGCGAGGACCGAGCTGAGGGCGAAGCAGGCGAGCGGGTGGTGATCGAGGGCGTGACCAGCATTCGCCGTGGCCAGAATGTGCGTCAGGCCGGAGAGGACATCGCGCGCGGCAGCCAGGTGATGGTGCCGGGCCAGTGGCTGACGCCCGCCGCCGTGGGCGTGCTGGCGTCGCTCGGGCTCGCCGAGGTCGCTGTCTATCGGCCGCTGACGGTGGCGATCTTCTCCACCGGTGACGAGGTCACGGCCCCCGGCGAGACACTGCCGGCCGGCGGTATCTATGACGCCAATCGCTTCAGCCTCGTGGCGCTGCTGCGCGATCAGGGCGTCGAGGTGCTGGATCTTGGCATCCTGAGCGATGACGAGGCGAGCGTGACTGCTGCCCTGCGTGATGCCGCGACGCGTGCCGACATGGTCATCACCTCCGGCGGCGTGTCGGTGGGCGAGGCCGATCATGTGCGCAGCGCCCTCGCTGCCTGTGGTGAGCTCGCGCTGTGGCGCATTGCCATGCGTCCGGGGCGCCCGCTGGCGTTCGGCATGTTGCGTGCCATTCCCGCCGACGCCGCGTCGTCATCTGGCCAGGTGCCGTTCTTCGGCTTGCCGGGCAATCCGGTGGCGACCATGGTCACCTTCCTGCAGTTCGTGCTGCCCGCGCTGCGCCTGTTGTCGGGCCAGCAGCGGTTGACGAGGGTTGAGGCGAAGACTGAGGCGAGCGCCTCCACGACGACCCTGGCGCAGTGGCAAGCCCCGCGCCTGCAGCTGATCGCCGGCGAGACGCTGCGCTCACGTGCCGAGCGTGTCGACTATCATCGCGGCCAGATCGTGCTGGATGACCAGGGGCGTCAGGTGGTGATGACCACGGGGCGGCAGGGCTCGGGTATTCTGACCTCGATGTTGCTGGCCGAATGCCTGATCGAGATTCCCGCCGGCTGCGCCACGCTTCACGCCGGCGAGCCGGTCATGGTGCAGTGGCTGGGCAGTCGCGGCATCGTCTAGGCGATTCCCTCGCAGTGGTCATGCCAGCTGATTCATGAAAAGATAGTCTGCTAATTTCTTGGCCAGTCCTGTTCATCAGGGCTTGCCTGCCTGCTTCTTCAGGCTTTGGTATTTCTGAGATTGCCGCCAGTCAGGCGCACCCGATACGGATACGAGACAGCTCATGAGCCTTACTCATCTCAACGCACGCGGCGAAGCCCATATGGTGGATGTTGCGGACAAGCAGGAAACCCGCCGCGAGGCACGAGCCAGCGCACGCGTCAGCATGCTGCCTGCCACGCTCGCCCTGCTCGCCGAAGGTGGCCTGCCCAAAGGGGATGTGCTGGCGACGGCGCGTATTGCCGGTATCCAGGCGGCCAAGCGCACTCATGAGCTGATTCCGCTCTGTCATGCCTTGATGCTCTCCAAGGTGACGGTCGACTTCACGCTGGATAGCGCCAACAGCTGCGTGGAAATTCAGGTGCTGTGCCGCCTCAATGGGCGTACCGGTGTCGAGATGGAGGCGCTGACGGCGGCCTCGGTGGCGGCCTTGACGCTCTATGACATGTGCAAGGCGGTCGACAAGGGTATCGTGATCGGCGATATCCAGCTCGAGACCAAGACCGGCGGCAAGAGTGGTGACTGGCAGCGCCCGGACGAAGCCGCCGCTGTCGAGCAGACGTCGGCTGAGCCAAGCCGTTCTGCGACAGCTGAGCCCATCGAAGCGACAGCGGGACAGGCCGCTCCGGCGGCACGCGGTGATGCCACCGTGCGGGTCCTCTTCCTGGCGGAACTGCGGGAACGCCTGGACCTCGACAGCCTGGCGCTGAATCTGACGACGCTGTCCGAAGCGACGGTCGGGGGCCTGAAGCGCACCCTGGCGCTGCGTGACCCTCAGCTTGAAGCGCTCAATGACACTCGCGTGCTTTGCGCCGTCAATCAGGACATGGTGCGCGATGACCACCCACTGAATGCCGGTGATGAAGTCGCCTTCTTCCCACCGGTGACGGGGGGCTGACATGACCCGGGTCGCAAACGAAGCCTCGCAGGCCTTTTCGGTCAGCATTCAGGCCAGCGATTTTGATCTGCGTGTCGAGCAGGACGTCCTGACGCGTGGGCGCGGCGACATCGGTGCCGTGGTGTCCTTCACGGGGCTGGTGCGTGATTTCAATCAGCGACCGGATGTCGTCGCGCTGACGCTGGAACACTATCCCGGCATGACGGAGCGCAGCCTCGAACGCTTGATCACAGAGGCGCGCGAGCGCTTCCCGCTCACCGGGGTGCGCATCATTCACCGTGTCGGACGGCTCGAGCCCGGCGACAATATCGTGCTGGTGCTGGTCGCCAGTGCGCATCGTCAGGCTGCCTTTGCCGGCTGTGACTTCCTGATGGACCACCTCAAGTCGCGGGCGCCTTTCTGGAAAAAGGAGCACACCGCCACGGGAGATTATTGGGTGCGGGAACGTTCGAGCGATCGCGAGGCACTCGAGCGCTGGCATCCAGAGTCCGCGGTGATGGCAGAGGGTGAAGCGGTATCCCCCTTTGTCGAGCAACACAAGGCTGATGACTCATTGGCCGAGGCCAGCAGCGAAGAGAGACAATCAGCGCTGGCAACACCCAAGTTTTCGGGAGAGTCGTGATGGAAACCCTGGTCGATGACTTCGGTCGTCGCATCCGCTATGTTCGCCTGTCAGTGACGGACCGCTGTGATTTTCGCTGCGTCTATTGCATGAGCGAAGAGATGACCTTTCTGCCGCGCGACGAGGTCTTGAGCCTCGAAGAGATCGCGTTGCTGGCGCGCGCCTTCGTGGAATTGGGGGTCGAGAAGATTCGCCTGACCGGCGGGGAGCCGCTGGTGCGGCGTGATATCGGCAAGCTGGTCGATGAAATCGGCGCGCTCGAGGGGCTCAAGGACTTCTCGATGACCACCAACGGCGCGGGCCTTGCCAAGCACGCCGCGCAGTTGAAGGCCGCCGGCATGTCACGGCTCAATATCAGCCTTGATTCTCTGGACCCGGAGCGCTTCAAGGCGCTGACGCGTACCGGCGACCTGAACAAGGTGATCGCCGGCATCCGTGCTGCGCGCGAGGAAGGCTTCCGCATCAAGCTCAATGCAGTGGTGCTGAAGGGGCGCAATGATCACGAAGTGGTGTCGCTGGTCGAATTCGCGCGTGAGGAAGGGTTGGACATCAGCTTCATCGAGGAGATGCCGCTGGGCCAGGTCTCGGACCACGGTCGTGACGAGACCTTCTGCTCCAGTGATGATGTCCAGGCGCGCATCGAGACGCGTTATCCGCTGATTCCCACGCTTGAAGACAGTCTGGGGCCGGCCCGCTATTTCCGCATGGCGGACAGCGAATCACGGGTGGGATTCATCTCACCGCACAGTCATAACTTCTGCTCGACCTGCAACCGCGTTCGCGTCACGGTAGAGGGGCGTCTGTTGCTGTGTCTTGGCAATGAGCACTCGCTTGACCTGCGTGACATCATGCGTCGCCACCCGGGTGACATCGAGCCGCTCAAGGCCGCGATCATCGATGCCATGCACCTCAAGCCCGAGCGTCATCACTTCACGACGGACGGTGATGTCCAGATCGTTCGCTTCATGAACATGACGGGAGGCTGAGTCCTTTTTCGTCATCAGTCGTGACGCTCATGTTGATCGAGCCAGCCCGGATAACTCACAGGCGCTCACAAAAACCCCGCTATCAAGCGGGGTTTTTGTTGGTCTATCCTATGGAAACACTGCCTTGCTTTTGACAAGGCTTGTTAGTTCATATTTAGCGCTTATACTTTGCTGCATTATCACATCCAATGCGATGACTCGCAGGGATTCCAGCTCAGTGCATATGGTGGAGGTAGCGAAATGACAGCCGATTCTCTCGAAAAGATCGCTCGTAACAAGAATGTTGCTCGTGCAGCAGCGCGTCAGCTGTCCATGGAACAACTGCACAAGCTCTCCGAGGTCATCAATGAGGTGATCGAGCAGAAAGCCGAAGAAGATGAGCAGCGCCGCGAAGAAGAAATCGCCAAGGAGCGCAAGCTTGCCGAGATTCGTGATGCGATGATCGAAGCTGGCCTTTCCGTGGATGATCTGGTCAGTGATCAGCCCAAGCGTCGTGGCCGTCCGCCGAAGAACAAGTCCGTTTGAGACCTTCGGCCTGACGCCATGGAGGTGGCTGAAGCGCTTGAGATCGAGATTGCCAGCCGGCAAGTCGGCAATCTCGCCATCACCAGTCCCTGAGCGCCTCCCAGCAGCAGAAAAGCCCGCCCGGTATTTCCCGGGCGGGCTTTTTCATGCGCTGCTTTGTGCAGGGCAGTGAGCTCAAGGCGGCCATCACTTCAATGATGGCTCGACACTCACTCCTGATTCATGGCCATGATATGCAGGAATAGCACCGGCTCATGGCGCAGATGGTTGCGCAGCCAGCGATTGATGCGGCCATCGAGTTGCTGCTTGAGTTCACGTTCATTGCTGGCATCCAGGCCTGCCAGGGTGTCATCCAGCCACTCGGCGAAGCTGTCTTCATCCAGGCTCGAGGTGCCGCTGATATCCAGCATCAAGCGGCCGATGCGAACCCAGCCGGCCTCCTGCAGCGTGACGGGCAACGCCAGTGAGACGCTGCCATGCCGGCCGAGACGCGCGCGGGCACGGCGGTCCATGGAATCCAGCGGGCGCACCTTGTCATGCTCGATGATGCGCTCGTGCAGTGTCAGGCGTTTTTCCACCGACAGCCCCTGAGCATCGAGGCGAATCACGTCACCATTGACGGGAATCAGCGGTGCCTCGATGCCCAGGGACTGTGCCACCTGGGTGTGAGCGAGCTGGTGGCGATATTCGCCATGCACCGGCAGCAGGCGTACCGGTTTCAGCCAGCCATAGAAGGTGCGCAATTCTTCCTGCGCCGGGTGCCCGGAGGCATGCAGGTCCGGGAACTGCTTCTCTTCCATGATGCCGACGCCGAGGCGTGTCAAGGCGTTGTGCAGCTTGCCGATGGCCAGCTCATTGCCGGGAATCGCCTTGGAAGAGAAGATCACGGTGTCGCCGGCAGCCAGCTCGAAGTCAGGATGGCGGGAATTGGCCAGGCGTGACAGCGCGGCGCGCGGCTCGCCCTGACTGCCGGTGGCGATCACCATGACCTCTTCCGGGGGCAGGTAGCCCAGGTCCTTCACCGGGACCAGCGGCGGGAAGTCTTCCAGATAGCCGAGACCGCGGGCGACGCGCACCATACGCTCCATCGAGCGACCCAGCAGCGTGATGCGGCGACCATTGCGTGCGGCGGCGCGCCCCAGCGCCAGGATGCGGGCCAGGTTGCTGGCAAAGCAGGTCACGACGACGCGTCCGCGACAGCCGGCCAGCGTCTTCTCCAGTGCGCGTGCTACCTCGCCTTCACTACGCGAATGACCCGCCAGCGGCGCATTGGTGGAGTCGCCGACGACCAGATCGACCGGCGCCAGTGCTTGATAGCGCTCCGGATCAGTGGGCTCGCCGATCAACGGCTCCGGGTCCAGCTTCCAGTCGCCGGTATGCATCACGCGATATTCTGGCGTGACGATCAACAACGAGCAGCTTTCCGGAATGGAGTGGGTCAGCGGCAGCAATCGCAGCGCGAAGGGGCCGGATTCAAAACCTTCATCCACCTCGATGATCTGCAGGCTGGAGGTTTCCAGCTCGCGCTCGGCAAACTTGGCGCGCAGCAGGCCAGCGGCCAAGGGCGTGGCGATGATCGGGCAGCGCCATTTTGGCCACAGCCAGGCGACCGCGCCGATGTGGTCTTCGTGGCCATGGGTGATCACCAGCATCTGCGGGCTGATGCCCAGGCTTGCCAGGGACTCGATATCCGGCACCTGCAGCGGACCTTCCGGCAGGTCCTGGCGAATCATCATGCCGCAATCCACGGCAATCCAGTGATCCTGATAACCATACAGCGTCAGATTCATGCCGATCTCGCCGCAGCCACCCAGTGGTAGCAGGTGCAGCGGCGGACGTTGTCTCTGACGGACTTGAACGCGGGGTTTCAACATGGATGTCATGCCATCTATAAAATGTGGCTCAACTATACGGGAATCCCGCGAAGCGCCACAAATGGCGCTGTTGTCCGGTCGAGTCGATTCGAGGGCGGCCCGGCCGTTCGCGTGACGCCTTGGGGTGGGCCGGCGTGATGGCCGCTGATCGCAATGTCGTATTGACCATATGGACAGAATCGGGGCGCAGCACTGTTTCAGGCCGCGTGATCAGCTACAATAGCCCACCTTTGCCGAGGGGCTGCTTACGGGCGGTGTCATGATTCCTCGCGCAGGCCGGCGCTTCGCCGGCTGAACATCATTCCCGCTATCACAATGGTTGAACTTACGATGTCTCACGCCTATCGCCTGGTGGTGTCCTGCCCTGATCAGGTCGGAATTGTTGCCCGAGTTTCCACTTTCATCGCCGAGCAGGGCGGGTGGATCACCGAAGCCAATCAGCATTCTGATCTTGGCGCCGGTCGTTTCTTCATGCGCTATGAGATCAACCCCGAAACCATCGGCCTGAGCGCCGCTGAGCTCGGCAAGCGCTTCGCCCCGATCGGTGAAGAGTTCGGCATGCAGTGGCGCGTGCATGACACCGCCGCCAAGAAGCGTGTCGTGCTGATGGTCTCCAAGGACTCCCATTGCCTGGTGGACCTGCTGCATCGCTGGCAGTCCGGTGATCTGGATTGCGAGATTCCCTGCGTCATTTCCAACCACGATGACATGCGCTCGCTGGTGGAATGGCACGGCATTCCGTTCCATCACGTGCCGGTCGACAAGAATGACAAGGCGCCGGCCTTTGCCGAGGTCGAGCGTCTGGTGGAAGAATCCCAAGCCGATTGCATCGTGCTGGCGCGCTACATGCAGATCATTCCGCCGAGTCTGTGTGAGCGCTATGCCGGTCGTCTGATCAACATCCACCACAGCTTCCTGCCTTCCTTCGTGGGCGCCAAGCCGTATCACCAGGCCTTCGGGCGTGGGGTCAAGCTGATCGGGGCGACCTGCCATTACGTGACCGAAGAACTGGATGCCGGCCCGATCATCGAGCAGGACATCCACCGCGTCACTCACTGTCATACCGCCGAGGAACTGGTGCGCATCGGCCGTGATGTCGAGCAGAAAGTGCTGGCGCGCGGCCTGCGCTGGCACCTGCAGGATCGCGTGCTGATCCACGGCAACAAGACCATCGTCTTCGCCTGAGCCCCGCTTGCTCAGCGCATGAGTCTGTCATCGACCTGAGGTCGTGACGAAGAAGCCGGTACCTGTTTCAGGTGCCGGCTTTGTTGTTTTCGGGATGGGGGGGCGCGCCTGGCGCGAGCTAGAACAATCCCAGCTGCTGGGCGTCCTCGCGGGCCTTGAGGCGCACCCCGACGCCCAGCAGGCGGACAGGGCGATGGCCGCGTTGCCAGGCTTGCTCCATCAGCAGGGCGAAGCTGTTGGCGCTCGGCAGCGTGGTGGTCGAGGCGGGGAGCAGGCTTTCCAGCGTGGTGCTCTCGAAGTTGCTGAAGCGGATCTTGACGAACTGCTTGGCCAGCACCGGCTGGTCATGGCGGGCGTGACGGCTGGTCAGGCGTTCGAGCAGGGCGGGCAGGCGCTCGAGGCAGGCCGGCAGGTCGGGCAGGTCGTGATCGAAGGTGTGCTCGACACTGATCGACTTGCGCTCGCGCTCGACACGCACCGGTCGCTCATCGATGCCGTGTGCCAGCTCGTGCAGGCGGGTGCCGAACTTGCCGAAGTGCTCGGCCAGGGTCGTCAACGGCGTGGTGCGCATGTCCTCGCAGGTGGTGATGCCCAGGCGTGTCAGACGCGCCAGCGTCGCGGGGCCGACTCCGTGCAGCTTGCCGACGGGCAGCTGGCGGATGAAGGCGTCGCTGGTCTCGGGCGTGATCACTGTCAGGCCGTCGGGCTTTTCCCAGTCACTGGCGATCTTGGCCAGAAACTTGTTGGCGGCCACGCCAAGGGAAAGCGTGATGCCGGTGCGCTTGAGCGCCTCTTCCTTCAACCAGCGCGCCATCCAGGTGGCGCTGCCCTGAAAGTCAGTCACGGCGCTGACATCCAGATAGGCCTCATCCAGCGAGAGGGGCTCCACCAGGGGCGTCAGCTCATGGAAGAGTGACTGGATCTCGGCGGAAACGGCCCGGTAACGCTCGAAGTCCGGTGGCACCAGAATCAGCTGTGGGCACAGGCGCAGCGCGCGGGCAGTCGACATCGCCGAGCGTACGCCGAAGGCGCGCGCGGGATAGTTGCAGGTGGCGATGACACCGCGTTGCTCGGTGCGGCCACCGATGGCGATGGGCACCTCGCGCCACTCGGGATGGCGGAGCATCTCGACGGCGGCATAGAAGCAATCGCAGTCGGCGTGGAGGATCTTGCGCATGCGCGCATCATGCTAAAAGACTGGATGGCTGTCCAGTAGCTGTGCCCATTCATTGCGCCTGAGCCGGCTGCGCAACGACAACGCCCGACAGTGAGGAGAGTCCTCTCTGCCGGGCGTTGGCATGTCTGGCATCTCGCTTGGGCGCGAGACTGATGCTCAGCGGATTACAGCGTCATCGCGGCCACCCAGCCGAACACGATCAGCGGGATGTTGTAGTGGATGAAGGTCGGCACCACGCTGTCCCAGATGTGGTCGTGCTGCTGATCGACATTCAGGCCGGCCGTCGGGCCGAGGGTCGAGTCAGAGGCCGGTGAACCGGCATCCCCCAGCGCGGCGGCGGTGCCGATCAGCGCGACGGTAGCCAGCGGCGAGAAGCCGAATTGCAGCGCCAGCGGCACGTAGATGGCGGCAATGATCGGAATGGTCGAGAAGCTGGAGCCGATGCCGAGGGTGATGAACAGACCGACCATCAGCATGACCAGCGCGGCCAGCGGCTTGTTGTCACCGATGATGTGGAAGGAGGCGTCGACCAGGGTCTGGATGTCGCCGGTGGCCTTCATCACGGAAGCGAAACCTGCCGCCGAGATCATGATGAAGCCGATCAGCGCCATCATGCGCATGCCGGACGTGAAGAGGTCATCCGCTTCGTTCCACTTGAACAGGCCACCCAGCGAGAGGATGGCGAAGCCGACCAGGCCGCCGAGAATCATCGAGCCGGAATACAGCTGAATGCCGAGGGCGGCGATGATGGCAACGCCTGCCATGATCAGGCCGCTCTTGGACGGCGTGTGCATGGGCGTGTGGTGCGGTACGTTGCTGGACTTGATCTCGCGGGTCGCGTAGTCACGCGGCTTGCGGTAGGAGACGAACAGCGCCGTCAGCAGGCCGAGGAACATGCCGCCGACCGGAATCGCCATCGCCATCGGCACCATGCCGCGGGTCACGTCGAGACCGAGCGACTGGCCGGCCTCATTGATGTTGGCCAGCAGGATGTCGTTGAGGAAGATGGAGCCGAAACCGACCGGCAGCAGCATGTAGGGCGCGGTCAGGCCGAAGGTCAGTGCACAGGCCACGGCACGACGATCCAGGCGCAGGCGGTTCATGGCGACCAGCAGCGGCGGAATCAGGATCGGGATGAAGGCGATGTGGACCGGAATCAGGTTCTGGGAGGAAATCGCGACCAGGGTCACGCTGCCCAGCAGGCCGTACTTGATGGCTGTCTGGCGGCGTGGCGTGCTTTCGCCATTGAGCAGGCCGATCAGGCGTGCGGCGAGCAGGTCCGGCAATCCGGAGCGAGACAGGGCGACGGCGAAGGCACCGAGGGTGGCGTAGGCCAGCGCGACCTTGGCGCCGCCACCGACACCGTCATTGAAGGCGCCGAGCGTGTCGGTCAGAGACAGACCGCTGAACAGACCGCCGACCAGGGCGCCGGCGACCAGCGCGAAGACGACCGAGACGCGAGCCAACGACAGGCCGACCATGACCAGGACGGCCAGAATTACCGCATTCATGCGAGTACCTCTATGTGGGGTTGTGCCAGCTTTGGGAGTGTTGCGGACAGAGCGGGCGAACTGTGGGTGCGTGGCCACCCGATCCCGGGGCAATGCCTCGCATGACGTGTACATTCGTGACGAATGCCTTGCTGTCGCAGTGTTCCTGCGGCTTCCTCCTGAATGCCGTCAAAAACGGCGCATTATCTTACCAGAAGGGCAACGCAAGCTGAATGGCCGATGAACGTGGGCGCTGCCAAATGGCACAAGTTGGCGTGCCATGACGGCTTTTTGTAGAATGCCACGCTGCCCGGCGGCTGCAGTCGCAGGCGTTATTCAACAGGAGTGCGCATGCTGGAGCTGGAAAATGCCCGCGTCATCGGCATGGGAAATGATCGGCGTGTCTATCAGGACCCGAACGACCCCCATCGCTGCATCAAGGTCCCGCGTTACCCTGACAAGGGCAGCCGCCAGAATGAACGCGAGCAACGCTATTTCGAGGGCCTGGTCAGACGTGGCATGCGCGACTGGTCCTATGTGCCTGCCTACCACGGCAGTGTCGCCACCGCCGAGGGGCTCGGGCTGGTCTTCGATCTGATTCTCGACAGTGACGGCTCCACGTCACGCCGACTGCGCGAGGTGCATCTCGAGACCCCCGAGCGCCTGAGCACCGAGGTGCTGGTGAGCGAGCTGGCCAATCTCTATCGCTATCTCGAGAAACGCTGGTTGATTCCGTCTGATCTCAATGATCGCAATATCGTGGTCCAGTTCAGCGACGACCAGCCGCCCAGATTGTGGCTGATCGACGGTATCTCGAATCCTGACTTCATTCCGCTGGCGACCAGTGTCGCCTGGCTGGCGCGGCGCAAGGTCGCGCGTCGTTATCGTCACTTCCTCAAGAAGCTGGTCAAGGGCGGTCAGCTCTCGCCAAAGGATTATCAGGCACTCGAAGCCCGTCTGTGGGGGTGAATGTCTCTGATGGTGATAGCTTTCGATACTGGTGGCGCTCGAGAGTGGCTGCCCCTGATGGTGCTTGTCGCTGATGGCAATCGCCTTTGATGAACATCGCCAGGGGCAGTCGTGTTGTGTATCAGTGCAATCAGTGCATCAGTGTTCCAGGGTCTCGAAGTAGCTGGTCATCGCATGGGTGATCTGGCGCAAGTCCTGCGGCGAGGTGATATAGGCCGGCATGGTATAGAGCCAGCGACCGAAGGGGCGTAACCAGACACCCAGTTCACGGGCATGGGCCTGAGCGCCTGCCAGACTGCTGGCATCGTGCACTTCTATCACCGCCGTGGCACCCAATACGCGTATATCGCGAATGGCGGGGTGGGAGAAATTCAGCAGGGTGTCGCGCAACAATTGATTGAGCTCGGCAATCTTGCCCAGATAATTCTCTTCCTCGAATACCGCGAGACTTTCCAGTGCTACCCGACAGGCTAGCGGATTGCCCATGAAGGTCGGGCCGTGCATGAAGGCGCTATTGGCATCCTCGCCATCAAATGCATGGAAGATATGACTCTGGGCCAGGGTGGCGGCATGTCCCAGATATCCCCCCGTCAGTCCCTTGGAGAGCACCATGATGTCGGGAGAGACATTGGCGTGTTCACAGGCAAACATCTTGCCGGTCCGACCGAAGCCGGTCGCGACTTCATCGAAGATCAATACGATCCCGAACTCATCACATAACTCGCGCGCCGCCTCGAGATAGTAGGGCGAGTACATGTTGAGGCCACCTGCCGCCTGTAACAGAGGCTCCATCAACAATGCCGCTATCTCATGCTGGTGTGTTTCCAGACAGGCGCGCAATGCGCTGATATCGTCTGCTACCTCTTCACGACTGGCGCTGAAACCGGCAGTCGGTGCCGGTGCGAAATGATGTCTGGGCAGGAAATCGGCGAACAGGGAATGCATGCCTTCCTCGGGGTCACACACTGCCATGCAGCCCGCCGTATCGCCGTGATAGGCCTTCATCAATGACAGCATGCGCGTTCGTCCGCGCGTGTCATCGCGGTCTTTGCGCTGTTGCTGATATTGCACTGCCATCTTCATGGCGACTTCCATGCCCACCGAGCCGCTATCCGAGAAGAAGACATGATTCAGGCCCTCGGGGGTGACGCGCACCAGCGCATCGGCAAGCTCCTTGGCCGGTCGATGGCGAATGCCGCCCAGCATCACATGGCAGAGTTCTGCCGCTTGCTGCTGAATGGCCGCGACGAGACGTGGGTGTCCGTAGCCATGGATCATGCACCACCAGGAACATGTCGCATCCAGCAGTGTCTCACCTCCCGCCAATGTCATGCGGGCTCCCGTGCCGCCGACCACCTCCAATGGCGCTGGCATGTCCTGCATCTGGGTATAAGGGTGCCAGAGAGAAAGTGAGTCCGTAGCGCGGGTCGGCATCTGGGAAAATGGCATGGAGTGTCTCTGCGAGTGGCGGGAGTGTGGAATGGCGTGATGACGGCTCAATCTTTGTCAACTTTGACCATTCTATCAGGTTGACGGTGTTTTTGAAGTGACGCTTTCTGGAGAAAGTGTTGCATTTTGCACCACTATTAGTTCGCCACCTGCTTTAGTATGGACTTCTGTTGTTCGTTCAGGTGCATGCTTTTCGAGGTGCGCAGGCAATGACAGCTCTACATCGAAAGTCTGCAATCTGACGCCGCCACGCCAACGGGAAAGTGGTTGCATAATACTTCCTTGTGGGTTGTTGTCATGAATTGTGCATATCCCGTGAATATTGGAGGTCCAGTGATGGCGGGCCCTCAAGCCTGATATCAGGTCGTGGTAAAGACTTCTTCGTGTTGTGGCAGAGATGCTTTTGGCAGGCCTGTCTTCAGTTGTGACAGGGGATAATGAAGTGCCTGGGTAGTGAGTACTGTTTTTTTGCTGGCTATTGCATTGATCGGAAAGATTGCATACTTTGGAAACATGTTATTTAAGACTTCACCTCGCAGTTGACTCGGTCTATAATCGCCCTTGATCTGGTGTGGGCGCTTAACTGTCCCGAGTGTCCTGCACAAGTCTTTATGAAAACGCGCTGTTAAACATGTACGGCAGATGAATGTCGCCGAGCCTCTTTCAGCATCGTGTTTTCGTGACTCAACTGTCTGTCCCGACATCCTGGAGATACTCATGTCCCTGTTGACTGATTTCATGCAGAAAGAGCAAGAGCTCAAGAAACTTCAAGAGCAGCTGGAAAGCCTGCGCAATGATGACCGTCTGAAGAACGAACTCGAATTCAAGGACAAGCTGGACGCGCTGATGGGCGAGTATGGCAAGTCCACTCGTGACGTCATCACCCTGCTGGACCCGAAAGCGTCCCAGGCGCCGGCTGCTGCCGCACCGGAAAGCAAGACCGGTGGCGTGCGTCGCAAGCGCAAGCTGAAGGTCTACAAGAACCCGCACACCGGTGAAGTCATCGAGACGCGTGGTGGCAACCACAAGCAGCTGAAAGAGTGGAAGGAAGAGCACGGTGCGGAAACCGTCGAATCCTGGCTCGAGCGCACTGAAAGCTGAGCACTGGCTTGCCAGCCAGCTAGCTGACGCTGCCAGACATGAAAAAGCCCCGCGATTGCGGGGCTTTTTCATGTCTGGCGTTTGGCTGACGCTAGACGACGGACTCCCTCTTTTGAGGAGACCTTGAGCAGGTCTTGAGAAGGCCTTGAGCAGATCGATAGGGCGCTTCCCGTGAGACTCGCTGTGAATTTACAGCGTCAGAAAGCGCCACTATCGGCAGCCGTCATGTCAGAGGGCTGTTATGAGGGCTATCAGCTGTCACGCTGATTGAGGTCCACCAGGCGACCGATGGCGAGAATCTTGCCCGTCGGTTTGCCGGTCGGCGAACCGCCTTCTGGCTCTAGTGTCATCTCCAGCAGCTGGCCCGGGCTCATGCTGCCGATCTGCTCGGCGCTGAGTTCGATGCCGGCAATCGGGTCGACCAGCCCCAGTGAGCGCGGCCCTTCTTGCGGGTCGGTCAGGGTCCACAGTTCGATGGCGCGATCCGTCGGGCGCTCGATGGAGACCTTCGGTGTCAGCTGCAGGCCACCGCTGGGCGTGACATTGGCCACCCAGGTCGGCGTGCCCGGGTCTTCCAGTGTCTGCAGGATAGCGACCATACGTTGCGCGTCGCCGTCAGGTGTCTGGGTAGCCACCTCCGGTGATGTGCCCTCAAGCGACGCGCTGGGAGAGAAGGGCCCCATCTGCATGACCAGTGCCAGGGCGAGACCTGCCCCCAGACCCAGTCCGAGGCCACCGCCGAGCCAGCGCAGCAGCCAGGGCGCCTTGGTTGAGGCGCTTGCCTGATCTGCGTCATGTCGAGCGGCGTCATCGCGGGTGGCGGAGGACTGCTTGAGGCGCACCAGGCTGGCATCGATGCGCTTCCATAATGAGTCGGAAGGGGGCTCCGGCGGCAGGCGATCACTCACGCTCAGCCAATGTTGCTGCCAGCGCAGGGCCATGCGTGCGGCATTGTCATCGCGCTCGATCCAGGCGCGCACTTCGGCCTCGCGCTCAGGGTCCAGCAGCCCGAGGGCATGCTCACCCAGCAGCAGGTTCTGTTCTTCGGGAGTTTCGGGAATCAGGGGGCTATTCATCGTGACAGGCACTCCTGCAGTAGCTTGAGACCGGCGCGGATGCGTCCCTTGATGGTGCCAAGCGGTGCGCTCAGCTTCTCGGCGATCTGTTCGTGTGTCAGTCCCTTGAAGAAGGCCAGCAGAATGGGCTCGCGACGCGGCACTTCCAGTTCACCCAGGCAGTCGCTCAACTGATGGGCCGTCTGGCTGTCATCGGCCGCGGTTTCCGGGTTGGCGAGCAGATCGGCCAGCGTGTCGAGCGCATCGCTGTCGCCGCGTGGCGTCCGCCCCTGGGCGCGCAGCTGGTCCAGAGCGCGATAGCGCAGGATGGTAAACAGCCAGGCGCGGCCATTGCCGAGTTCACGGCGATACTGGCCCGCGTTGGACCACAGCTTGATGAAGGCGTCATGGACGGCATCTTCCGCCTGGTCGCGGCTGTTCAACAGGCGCATGGCGAGCGCCAGCATGCGGCCCGATTCAAGATCATAGAGGCTGCGGAACGCGGCCTCGTCTCCGCGTGCACAGGCTTCTATCGCACTGGCGTGGTCAAAGCTTTCCGCATCTGGCGGACTGACTGACGGCTTCTGTGCTGGCATGGGGCGGCCGGCTCCTTTGGCAGGGGGTCCATTGATCAGCTGACGGTATGTGCACCGCCGGGGAATGGCAAGTTGCATGATAGAGGCCTTCGTTCGGGAAAGAATCAACGCCCGTGACGGTCGGGATGGCGGTGCGTCAACTGCGGGGGATAGACAGGTAACGTCCCGCTTCCCGCCTTGGATGTTCGTGGCCGGTTTTCAGGCGTGTCTGGGCGTGGCGTCAGCCGGTCACCTCACATCCGATGGGGAAAGCGCGGCGCGGCTGCATTGCTGCTCGCGCGGTGAGTCCGCATAATGGCCGACATGACAGCCTGGGAGGCGTGATGAAGCAGCAATTCAATACGATCGGCGTGATTGGCCGACTGGGCAGTGCCCAGGTGGTGGATACGCTCAAGCGCTTGATTCGCTTTCTGGATTCCCGTGGCCTGGCCATGGTGATCGAGGAACGTACTGCCACGCTGCTGCTGGACCACGGTCTGCAGGTGGCCAGTCGCCGTCAGATGGGCGAGCAGTGTGATCTGGTGATCGTGGTCGGCGGCGATGGCAGCCTGCTGGGCGCCGCGCGCGCGTTGTGCCGCAGCGGCACGCCCGTGCTCGGCGTCAATCGTGGGCGACTCGGCTTTCTGACCGACATTCGCCCCGATGAGCTCGAGGAGAAGGTGGCCGAGGTGCTGGGCGGTGACTATCTCAGCGAGCAACGCTTCCTGCTCGAGGCCGAGGTTTACCGCGAAGGCGAGCGCATCGGGGCGGCCGATGGCCTCAATGATGTGGTGCTGCACCCCGGCAAGGCGGCGCGCATGATCGAGTTCGAGCTGTTCATCGATGGCCAGTTCGTCTACTCCCAGCGCTCGGATGGCTTGATCGTCGCCACGCCGACCGGCTCGACCGCCTATGCGCTGTCCGGTGGCGGCCCCATCGTGCATCCGCGTCTCGAGGCGATCACCCTGGTGCCGATGTTCCCGCATACCCTTTCCAGTCGTCCGATCGTGATCGATGCGGCCAGCGAGATCATCCTGCATATCAGTGCCAGCAACTCGACCTACCCGCATATCAGCTGCGATGGCCAGACCCAGGTGGTGGCCAAGCCCGGGGATGTGCTCAAGATCCGGCGCAAGAGTGAGCGTCTGACGCTGATTCATCCGCTGGAGCACAACTATTTCGAGATCTGTCGCACCAAGCTCGGTTGGAGCAATCGCCTCGGCGAATGACCTCAAGGCTCACAGCATGCAAGCATTCGTGGCGCCACAGGATGGCTATGACCTTATCGGCGATGTACACGGCTGCGGCGCCACTCTGGCGACGTTGCTGGAGACGCTCGGCTATCACATCGTCGATGGCGTCTATCGCCACCCGACCCGCAAGGTCATCTTCCTCGGCGATATCATCGATCGTGGTCCGCGCATCCGCCTGGCGGTGCAGCTGGCCAGCAGCATGGTCAATGCCGGCGAAGCGCTGATCGTGATGGGCAATCACGAATACAACGCCCTGGCGTATTGTCGGCGCGCCCGCCCGCGTGCAGGCGGCGAGCATCGTGATTTCCTGCGCTCGCATACCTCACGTCACAATCGCATCATCCGCGAGACGCTTGACCAATATCAGCATCATCCCGATGAGTGGGACGAGGCGCTGCGCTGGTTCATGCGCATGCCGCTGTGTCTGGAGCTGCCGCCGCTGGCCCCCGGCCAGAGCGGGTTGCGCGTGGTGCACGCCTGCTGGGACGAGCCACTGGTGCGTACCTTCCTGGAGCGCTACCCCGATGGCTGCATCGATGAAGACTTCCTGCATGAGTCCATCGAGCACGACAGCTTCGCCTATCGCGTGCTGGACCGCATGACGCGCGGCGCGAATCTGCGCTTGCCGGAAGGGGTCGAGATCCATTCCGGCGATGGTTTCACGCGCCGAAGCTTCCGCACGCACTTCTGGGCACGTGAGCCCCGCACCTACGGCGATGTGGTCTTCCAGCCCGACAACCTGCCCGGCGAGCTGGAATCGCGCTGGCTGAGCGAGCAGGAGCTGGCCAATCTGCCTTACTACGGGCCAGAGCAGCCGCCGCTGTTCCTCGGGCACTACTGGTGCGAGGGCTTGCCGGCGCTGCCGGCCCCCAACATTGCCTGCCTGGATTACAGTGCGGTCAAGTTCGGACGCCTGGTGGCATATCGCTTCAGTGGTGAAGCCACGCTGGATGCCGCCAACTTCGTGTGGGTGCCGGTACCGCGTGAGCCTTCCCGACGCCCCGTGCCGGAAGAGCTTTCCCGCGACACCCTGTCGAACCAGTCATTCGCCAATGGCGCCAGTCAATAGGACTGGCCATTAGTACCGGTCAATTGCACTGGCCATTGGCACTGCTCAATAGCACTGGTCATGGGTACGCCCCAATAGCGTCAGTGATGCTGGCGGCGAATGGCGATTGTTTTTTACAATCACATGTCAGTGAACCAAAGCTCGATTGCGCACTCTGAGTAAGTGTTCCCTTGAATGATCCTTGCTCAGTCCGGTGCCCCCCACCGGGCTTTTTTTATGTCTGTCATAAAGGCCAGACGCCTGCGGCGCTGTGGTAGATTTTCACAGGCTGGTCTGACTTCTCCTTGTTTATCAACGTGTACTGAGTCTGTTCAGTCGCGTGTCATCTTCAGAGGCATACATGTTCAAGGTTCTGACGCTGCCCGAATCCTTCGACAGCCGCCCCCTGCGTGAAGCCCTGTGGGCCGAGAAGATCGGTCACCAGATCACCCTGAGCCAGGCTCGCCCGACAGAGGCTGCGTCTGGCGAGGATGCCGAGAGCCACGAGGGCGGCCAGGAGCTGTGGCTGGCCGACCCCGAGCAACTGCCGCGCGTCATCGCGATGCTCGAGCGCCAGTCACGCGGTGAACCGTTGCGGGACTCCTCTGCGGGCGCCGCGACGCGTGGCACCGCCAGTTCTCAATCTCTCATCGCCCTGATGCGCCAGACGCCCTTGACCTGGCTGGTCGGACTGGCCTGCTGTGTCACGGTGCTGTTCCAGTATGCGCTGGGTCAGGCGGCGGTATTCGAGTGGCTGGCCATCGTGCCCTTCGAGCTTGTCGGCAGTCAGTACATCGCGCCTGAGCCACTGTCCGTGACGCTGGCGGGGGAGTGGTGGCGGCTCTGGTCGCCGTCATTGATGCACTTCGGGGTACTGCACCTGGTGTTCAACCTGCTGTGGCTGTGGGTGTTCGGGCGCCAGATCGAGGCCATCGATGGCGGTTGGCGCTTCGCGCTGGTCGTGGTGCTGAGCGGCGTGGCGGCCAATCTGGCCCAATACGCCACCGGCAGCGTGCTGTTCGGAGGGCTGTCGGGGATCGACTTCGCCGTGATCGGCTATGTCTTCATCGCCGCACGCCGCCGCCCCGCGCTGGGCTATCAGATGCAGCGCTCGCTGATGATCTTCATGCTGATCTATCTGGTGTTGTGCATGACGCCGCTCGCGAGCGCCATCGGTCTGGGCGCCATCGCCAACGAGGCGCATCTTGGCGGCCTGCTGACCGGTCTGCTGCTGGGCTGGCTGCTCCCCAGGCGCAGCGCGGCCTGAGCCTTGGCGCTTCGGTCCAGGGGATGCCACCTCTGGAAATGACACTGCGCGAAACGACAATGCTAGAATGGCGGCCATCCCCAGTGACTCCGATGGTCCGCCTTCGGCAGTCGTGGACCCGTATCAGGAGAGTATGTGATGAGCAACATGTCCTTTGACGGCATGGTCGAGCAGATGACGCCGACCATCTACGAGAGCCTCAAGCAGTCCATGCAGCTGCGCAAATGGCCGGATGGCCGCGTGCTGACCCAGGAGCAGGTCGAGCTGTGCATGGAAGCCGTCATCAAGTACGAAGCGCACAACAACGTGCCGGCCGAGTCGCGTGTCGGCTTCATCGACAACGGCACCTGTGGGCCGCGTGATGACGACAGCACTGCAAGCGATGAGCCGGAGCAGATCAAGTGGGTCAACTGACGCTGGATGATGCCCTGAGTGCGGATGAAACCTCTGGTAAGGCTCAGGATGCGGCGCCCATCACGCTGAGTGGCAACCTCCACAAGATGTCCATCGTGCCCGCCGGTGAGGCGCTTGCGATCGATACCTCGTTTGATGCGCCGTCGGTCACGCGCGAGCCGCTGGCGGCCAACTATGGCCTGCGTCTGGGCGAGGTCACCCAGCCGCTGAATGCCTATATCGGTCACAAGGTGCGATTGAGCTTCACCGGTCAGATCCACTGCAGCCATTGCGGTCGCAAGACCAAGAAGAGCTTCGCGCAGGGGCATTGCTATCCGTGTTTTCGCAAGCTGCCGCAGTGCGATGGCTGCATCATGAAGCCGGAGACCTGCCACTACGCCGAAGGCACCTGCCGTGATCCGCAGTGGGGCGAGGAGCACTGCTTTCAGCCGCATATCGTTTATCTGGCCAATTCCTCCGGCCTCAAGGTCGGCATCACGCGCAAGACCCAGATGCCGACGCGCTGGTTCGATCAGGGTGCCATCCAGGCACTGCCCATCGTCGAGGTGTCCAATCGCCTGCAGTCGGGGCTGGTCGAGGTGCTGTTCAAGCAGGCGCTGAACGACCGCACCAACTGGCGGGCGATGCTCAAGGGCGATGTGGCCGAGCTGGACCTGGAAGCCGAGCGGGATGCCTTGCTGGCCCAGATGTCAGAGGGCCTGGCGGCGCTGCAGGTGCATTGCGGCGAAGGCGCCATCCGGGTGCTGGACACCACGGCGCTGGCCTTCGAGTTTCCGGTGCGCACCGCGCCGACCAAGGTCACCTCGTTCAACTTCGACAAGACGCCAGTGGTGGAAGGCGTACTCGAAGGGCTCAAGGGTCAGTATCTGATTCTCGACAGTGGCGTGATCAATCTGCGCAAGTTCACCGGCTATGAGATCGAGGCCCAGCTCGGCGAGCAATGAGCCGCGGCTGAGCCATAGCCAAGAGCACAGCACCGCACATACGACAGCGCCCACGCTCCGTCACGGAGGGTGGGCGCTGTCGTTTCAGTGCCTCTAGTTTCTAGTTTCTGGTTTCTGGTTTCTCGCTGCTTGCCACAGGCTTGCAGAGTCGGGGTGTGTCAGCCCAGCACGGGCTGGCGGCGCGCCTGCATGCGGGCCAGAAACACCTGCATCACGCGCCGGTAGAGCTCGCGTCCCAGCACCACATCCTCGACGCCGGCATCCAGATTCGGGTTGTCGTTGACCTCGATGACCACCACGCGCTCCTCCAGCTGCTTCAAGTCGACGCCGTAGAGGCCGTCACCGATCAGACGCGTCGCCTTCAGGGCCGTCTTGATCACGGCCGCAGGCACCTCGCTCGGGTCGACCGTCGCGAAGCCGCCGGAGCGGGTACGCGCGCCGCTGTGGTCGTAGATCTGCCAATGGCCGCGCGCCATGTAGTAACGGCTGGCGAACAGCAGCTTGCCGTCGAGCACGCCGATGCGCCAGTCGAACTCGGTCGGCAGCCACTCCTGCAACAGCAGCAGGGCGGAATCATGGAACAGTCGCTCGGCTTCGCGCACCAGTGTCTCGGGGCCATCGATCTTGACGATGCCGCGGGAGAAGGCGCCATCCGGCACCTTCATCACCAGCGGGTAGCGCATGTGCTGACCGCGCTCGGCCAGCTGGCGCAGTTCGCCCCGATGGATCAGGCGACCCTGCGGGGCACTCAGGCCGCGTGCCTTGAGAAGCTCATGCAGGAAGACCTTGTTGGTGCAGCGCAGGATCGACTGACTGTCATCGATCACCACCAGCCCTTCGTGCTCGGCACGCTTGGCCATGCGATAGGTGTGGTGATCCAGACTGGTCGTCTCGCGGATGAACAGGCCATCGAACTCGGCCAGACGGCCTTCATCGCGCCGGGTGATCAGGCTGACATCGATGCCCAGGCGCCGTCCTTCGCGGATGAAATGCTTGAGCGCGGTACGGTTGGACGGCGGCAGCGCCTCGTCCGGGTCGACCAGCATGGCGAGATCGAAGCGGTAATGGCGGCGTGCCTTGGGCGTGCGCCACACCTTGCGCGAGTGGCGATTGAGCGCCTGGGCGAAGCGGTCTTCATCCGCCGCTGCCAGGTGGCTCAGGGATTGCGGGCGCACCCGCTTGAGCACCCAATGATCGCCACGGCCTTCAAGACGCACCTCCAGCAGCGGGCAGGACAGGCGCTCGAACAGCTTGCGTGCGAGGCGCGCAAGCGCCGGGTCTTCGCTCTCGCCGAAGGTCAGCAGCAGGTCGAGTCGTGGCGGCTTGCCAGCCCCATGCGTCGCGTCTTGCGGGACGGGCAGGGCGCCCTTGCGTGTCAGTTCCTCGAGCAGCACGCGGATGCCGCCCAGCTCCATGTCGATCAGCGACTTGCGTGACAGCTGATTGAGGGTCTCCACCGACGGCAACGCCTTCTGGCCGCGCGCCTGGGCCAGCAGCGAGACGTAATAGCCGATGCCCAGATAATCCAGTCCGCCGCACAGATTGATGACGTGGGTGGCGGGCTGCGGCGCATCGTCGGCGCGCTGGGCTGGCGCATCGCTTGAGAGTTCGGAAAGAAAGTCATGGGCGCTGATGACATCATCACTGGGATAGAAGGCGCGCCAGTCAGAAACACGGTCAACCACGATACGCAGGCGGGACATTGCGAAGCCTCGCAAGGCGGGCACCGAAGCGGTGCCGAATGCGCGCATCATGAGAAACAATCCCCGTCATCGCAATAGGCTGGAAAGTGAAATAATTTCATGCAAAGAGACCAAGACAAGACGCGCCTGCATGCCCAGAATGCAGCGCATTGCTACCGCCCCGCGACACGCTGATCCTCGGACGGCGTCAGGGCGCTGACAGGCGGGAGAGCCTGCACCATGACCCCCATTCTGCGCCCGGCCATCCGGGCCGATCTCGACGCTCTGGTAGAGCTCGAGGAAGTCAGTTTCGACAGCGACTGGTTCAGTCGTCGTCAGCTGTCCCATCTGATTCTGCGTGCCCATGCCCGTACCCTGGTGATCATCCAGCCCGATGACGATGTCATCCCGACCGCAGCGGCGGTGGACGATGTCATGGCCGCGCTATGGCCGGCCGGTAGCGTCGAGCGCGATGACGCCACGCCGCTGCGCAGCGTGCTCGGCTATGGCACCGTGCTGTTTCGTCGCAATTCACGCCGGGCGCGACTCTACTCCTTCTGCCTGCATCCGGAATCGCGTGGCCGCGGCCTTGCCCAGCGCATGCTGACATCGCTTGAGCAGCTGGCCATCGCGCAGGGCTGTACACAGTTCGATCTTGAGGTGCACACCGGCAATGGCGCGGCGATCGCGCTCTACGAGCGTCACGGCTTCGAGAAGTGTGGTCGCCTGCGCGATTACTATGCCGACGGGGCCGCCGCCTGGAAGATGCGCAAGGCATTGACGCTGGATTCGCCGGCGCCGGTGGCTGAGGAACTCGCGGCCGGTGATGCCGGTGAAGCGCGCCCGGGGGCGCCCTCGACGGTGAATGCCGGCGCCGCCTGAGCCAGGGGCATGGCGCGCGTGGCCCCCATGGGCTAGGATGCGCTGTTTATTCTTCATGGCTTCAAAGGAATCGCTCCCATGCCGTCATTCGATATTGTCTCCGAACTCGACAAGCACGAAGTTCAGAATGCCGTCGATCAGGCCAATCGCGAACTCGCGACGCGCTTCGATTTCAAGGGCGTGACTGCCAGCTTCGAACTCGAGAAGGAAGAGAACGTCAATCTGGAAGCCGATGCCGACTTCCAGCTGCGTCAGATGATCGAGCTGCTCAAGGGTCGTCTGATCGCGCGCGGCATCGACGTGCGATGCCTGGAAGAGAAGGACGCCGACACCGCTGGCGTGCGTGCCCGTCAGCAGCTGGTGCTGCGTCAGGGGCTGGACCAGCCGACCGCCAAGAAGATCGTCAAGGCGCTCAAGGATGCCAAGCTCAAGGTCCAGGCACAGATCCAGGGCGAGAAGGTCCGCGTCACCGGCAAGAAGCGTGATGACCTCCAGGGCGCCATGGCGCTGCTCAAGGGCGATGAGAGCCTCGAGCTGCCACTGCAGTTCAACAACTTCCGCGATTGATCCAGCGCGCAAGTGACTGGCGATCGCCATTTTCAGCACCGTTCGCTATCGGCGTGCGGTGCTGTCTTCGTTTGATTCGCTGATTTGCGGTGTCGTGAGAGTCACTGATTCGCATGTTTTCTGGATCAACAGATTCGCTTTGAAAGCGTCATGTCTCGTCGCTGGCGCTACGCTTGTCCAGCCCGGTGCTTCACGCGAGACGACCGGACGCGTCGCTTTCAAAGCGTTTCACCCTATTCGTACGTGATATCTGCGCCATGCGGGCCGCTTCGGCACCCGACAACGCGCAAAGAGAGGTTATATGTCTGCTCCGCTCGCTATCGGCCAGCGCAACACCCTGACGATCACCAAGCGGGTCGGCTTCGGCGTCTTCCTCGATGGTGGGGATCGCGGGGAAATCCTGCTGCCGACACCCTTCATTCCGGCGGGGGCCGACATCGGTGACGAAGTCGAAGTCTTCGTCAGCCTGGATGATGAAGACCGCCTGCTGGCCACCACGCGCTATCCGCGTGCCATGGTCGGCGAATTCGCCGCGCTCAAGGTGGTCGAGGTCAATGACATCGGCACCTTCCTCGACAATGGCCTGGGCA
This sequence comes from Cobetia sp. 1CM21F, assembly GCF_023161745.1. Lineage (NCBI taxonomy): Bacteria > Pseudomonadati > Pseudomonadota > Gammaproteobacteria > Oceanospirillales > Halomonadaceae > Cobetia > Cobetia sp. 1CM21F. The sequence goes on from NZ_JALNTQ010000001.1 coordinate 516,962, forward strand.
AGGACCTGCTGCTGCCCTACGGCGAGCGCAAGCGTGAGCTCAAGGCCGGCCAGTTCGCCATGGTGCACGTCGGTCTCGACAAGCACAGCGACCGCATGGTCGCCTCGATGCGTCTGGATCGCTGGCTCGACAAGACTCCGGCCACCTACGCGGTGGGCCAGGAAGTCTCCGGTCTGGTCGCTGCGCGCACTGACCTAGGCATGAAGATCATCATCGACAACGCCCATTGGGGCTTGGTGCACCACGACCGTATCTTCACGCGTCTGCGCATCGGCAACCGTCTGCGTCTGTGGGTGTTGAAGAATGACGGCAACGGCAATGTCGATCTCACGCCGCAGGCGCCGGGTCCGGCCGGCCATCAGCAGCTGGCGGACCGCATTCTGGCAGCGCTGGAAGCCAGTCAGGGCGTGCTGCCGCTGGGTGACAAGAGCGAGCCGGAAGCCATCAGTGAGGCCTTCGGTGCCAGCAAGGCCAACTTCAAGCGCGCCATCGGTCACCTGAAGCGCGAAGGCAAGGTCACGCTGGCGCCCACCGAGACGCGTCTGGTCAAGTAAGTCACTGCTGTCAGCCTGTACTGCCACTGCCACCCTCGGGAGACCGACGGGTGGCAGTTTGCGTTTCAGGGTCCCGCATGGCACCAATGACAGCGTATCATGGGGGTATCTTGTGCTGAGTTGCCCCCCATTCGCTCCTTCACCTTCGACAAGGAATGTCTGCATGACTGTCTCCGCTTCTGCTGCCTCCGCTTCTTCTGGTCCCTCAGCGTCTGCTGGTTCGCCGCGTCTGTTGATTGCTCCTGACAGCTTCAAGGAAGCGCTGGCAGCCAGTGATGCCGCCGAGGCCATGGCGCGGGGTGTTCGCCGGGTACTGCCCGAGGCACAGATCGATCTCTGCCCGCTGGGGGATGGCGGTGAGGGCACGCTGGCGGCGTTGTTGGCGGCGTCCAGTGAAGCAGACCCCATCGAGGCGCGCAGCGCTCAGGTGCGTGATCCGCTCGGGCGTGACGTCACCGCCCAGTGGGGCTGGCAACCGGGTAGCCGCACGGCCATCGTCGAGCTGGCCGAAGCCAGTGGTCTGCATCTGGTCAGCCCTGATGAGCGCGACGCGCGGGTCGCCGATACGCATGGCGTGGGCGAGCTGATCCTGGCGGCGCTGGACGCCGGTGCCGAGCGGCTGATCGTCACCCTGGGCGGCAGCGCCACCAACGATGGCGGCAGCGGCATGCTGCGCGCGCTCGGGCTGCGTCTGCTCGACGCTGACGGCAATGAGCTGCCCGCAGGTGGCGCGGCCCTCGCGCGTCTGGCGAGCCTGGACGTCACTGCGCTGGACCCACGCCTGGCCGATCTCAAGGTGTCTGCCGCAGTCGATGTCGACAACCCCCTGTGTGGCCCGCGCGGCGCGAGCGCCGTGTTCGGCCCTCAGAAGGGCGCCGATGCCGCGGTGGTCGAGGAGCTGGATGCGGCGCTGGGCCACTTCGCGCGCCTGAGCGCTGAAGTGCTGGGCACAGATCAGCAGCAGTTGGCCGGTGCAGGGGCCGCAGGCGGCATGGGCTACGCGGTGGCGGCCTGGTTGAACGGCGAGTTGCGCCCGGGCATCGAGCTGGTGATGGAGCGCCTCAACGTGAGCGAGCGTCTGGCGGGCTGTGATCTGCTGATCACCGGGGAAGGCGGCCTGGATGGCCAGAGCCTGGGCGGCAAGACCCCCATCGGTGCGGCGCGAGCCGCGCGTGCCGCCGGGGTGCCCGCCATCGTGTTGGCCGGACGACTGGCCGAGGGCTGGCAAGCCGCCCATGATGAGGGGGTCAGTGCCGTCTTCACGCTGTGTGACAGTGCCATGCCGCTTGAGCAGGCGCTGGCACGCACCTCGGAGCTGCTGGCTGACCGCTGCGAGGCCATCATGCGTCTCTGGCAGTTGGCGCAACGTAGCTGACCGCAGCCCGGCTGACCGCAGCCCGGCTGATCGCAGCCCGGCTGAACGCAGCCCGGCTGACCGCCACTAAGCCACGCCCGGCTCGACGGATTGCGGCATCGGGTCCGGCCGCAGACAGCGGCCCACGGCGCCCATGGCGGGGGGCGTGGCCTTTCGCGATATCGGCAAGCCCGTTACCATGCACGCAGTTGCTATCAGGCGGATAGTCAGAAAGTACTTTTCCCATGAACGACTTGGCGTTTGACTGATAGCAGGAAGCACACGGTGTGTGACCGCAGGTGGTGAGGAACCGACATGATGATCTTTCGGCGCATGAAGCGTATCTGCTGGCTTGGCCTGGCCTGGTTGTTCTTCGGCATCGGCTTCGCTGGCATGTTTCTGCCGCTGCTGCCCACCACCGTCTTCATGCTGCTGGCGCTGGCCTGTGCCAGCCGAGGCTCACCGCGCTTTGCGCGCTATATCCGGGAACATCCCCAGATCGGGCCGACGCTGGTGGCCTGGGAGCGCGAACGCGCCATTCCGCTGCGCGCGCGCATCATGGCGGTCAGCATGCTGGCCGTCTCGATGCTGATCATCCTGTTCACCGTCTCAGTGCTGGCCGTCAAGGTCTCGCTGCTGGTCTTCCTGTCGCTGCTGGCACTCTGGCTGGCCACGCGCCCGGAGCCCAAGGGCGAGGGGGCGAACCTTGCCGTCAGTGGCGAATCCCTTCCGCGCGAATGAGCGCTTCATCGCGGGCAGGTGAGGTGTCTGCTCCCTCGCTGTCCGCTGTCTTCCTGCCGTGAGGAGTCCTCTCCCGCGGCGCTGATTGCGGAGTCTTTGATGTCACAACCTGCAGCGATTCATCTTGCCGATTATCAGGCACCCGCCTGGCGTGTGCTGGACACCCGTCTGACGTTTGATCTGGCACCGTCCGCGACCCGTGTGACGACCGTGCTGACCCTCGAGGCCAATCCCGATGCCGCCGTGGGCAGTGATGCCACGCCGCCGCTGGTGCTCAATGGCGAGCATCTGATGCTTGAGTCCGTGCGTGTCGATGGGCGAGCGCTGGCCAGTGATGAATACAAGCTCGACGAGACTCACCTGACGCTGGCCGGCCTGCCGGCCAACTGTGAGCTCGAGACGGTGGTGGTGATCGATCCGGCCGCGAATACCGCGCTGGAAGGGCTTTATGTGTCCTCGGGCATGTTCTGCACCCAGTGCGAGGCCGAAGGCTTCCGTCGCATCACCTACTACCCGGACCGTCCGGACGTGATGTCGGTGTTCACCACCACCATCATCGCCGACAAGGACAGCTACCCGATCCTGCTCTCCAACGGCAATCCCGTCGAGCGTGGCGAGCGCGAGGGCGGTCGTCACTTCGTCACCTGGCAGGACCCGCATCCCAAGCCGTGCTATCTGTTCGCGCTGGTGGCGGGGGACCTGGTCAAGCATGACGACAGCTTCACCACCATGAGTGGCCGTGACGTCGCTCTGGAAATCTGGGTCGAGCCGGAAAATCTCGACAAGACCCAGCACGCCATGAACTCCCTCAAGGCCTCCATGAAGTGGGACGAGGAAGTCTACGGTCGCGAATATGACCTCGACATCTTCATGATCGTCGCGGTCAACGACTTCAACATGGGCGCGATGGAGAACAAGGGCCTCAACATCTTCAACAGCGCCTGCGTGCTGGCCAACCCCGATACCACCACCGACGCCGCCTTCCAGCGGGTCGAAGGGGTGGTCGCGCATGAGTACTTTCACAACTGGTCGGGCAACCGCGTCACCTGCCGGGACTGGTTCCAGCTGTCCCTGAAGGAAGGCTTCACCGTCTATCGTGATCAGACCTTCTCCGCCGACATGAACTCGGCGCCGGTCAAGCGTATCGAAGACGTCGCCATGCTGCGTACCGCGCAGTTCGCCGAAGATGCCGGTCCCACCGCGCATCCGGTACGCCCGGCGTCCTATATCGAGATTTCCAACTTCTACACCCTGACCATCTACGAGAAGGGTTCCGAAGTGGTGCGCATGGTCGCCAATCTGCTCGGGGAAGAGGCCTTCCGTCGTGGCAGTGACCTCTACTTCGCGCGCAACGATGGCAGCGCCGCCACCATCGAGGACTTCATCAGCGCGATGAGCGAAGCCTCCGGTCGTGACTTCAGCCAGTTCATGCGCTGGTACTCCCAGGCCGGAACGCCGAACATCGCTGCCAGTGGCACCTTCGATGGCCAGGCAGGCACCTATTCCCTCACGCTGCGTCAGTCCACGCCGCCTTCACCGGGGCAGGCGGAGAAGCTGCCGCTGGTGATTCCGGTGCGCATGGGGCTGGTCGGCGCCGACGGCAGCGATCTGACGCTGACCCTCGACGGCGAAGCGCTGGGCACGGAAACCGTGCTGGAGTTGACCAAAGCCGAGCAGACCTTCGTCTTCACCGGCCTCGCCGGCGATGCCAAGCCGGTGCCGTCGCTGCTGCGTGGCTTCTCCGCGCCGGTCAAGCTGGCCTTTGACTACAGCCGTGAGCAGCTGGCCTTCCTGATGCAGCACGACAGCGATGGCTTCAACCGCTGGGATGCCGGTCAGCGTCTGGCCATGGCAGCGCTTGAAGACCTGATGGCGGCCTGGCAGCGTGGCGAGCAGGAGGCCCAGCTGGATGAGCGCCTGCTGGCCGCCTATCGCTTCCTGCTCCAGAGCGAGGCTTCCGATCGTGCGGTGCTGGCCGAGATGCTGACGCTGCCCTCGGAGGCCTACATCGCCGAGCAGCAGAGTGTCGTCGATGTCGATGCCATCCACTGGGCGCGCAAGACCGCCAAGGCACAGCTGGCCAGTGCGCTGCGCGATGATTTCGTGGCGCTCTATCACGCCAATGCGCAGCAGGGTGACTACGCGCCGACCTTCGAGCAGATGGCGCGTCGCAGTCTCAAGAATGCCGCGCTCAGCTATCTGATGAGCATCGAAGACGAGGAGGGCGTGCGCCTGGCCCAGGCCCAGCTGGCGGCGGCCCACAACATGACTGACGTGCGTGCCGCGCTGACGATGCTGGTGCACTCCTCACGCACCGATCTGGGTGACCCGGCGCTCAAGTCCTTCGCCGAGCGCTGGTCGCATGATCCGCTGGTGATGGACCAGTGGTTCTCGATCCAGGTCACGCGTCCGCAGGCCGATGTGCTGGACCGCGTGCGCTTCCTGATGGAGCACCCGGCCTTCTCGTTGACCAACCCCAACAAGGTGCGTGCCTTGATCGGCGCCTTCGCCGGCCAGAACCGCGTCAACTTCCACCGTCTCGATGGCGAAGGCTATCGTCTGCTGGCGGATGTGGTCATCGAGCTCAATCGTCTGAATCCGGAAATCGCGGCGCGCATCATCACGCCGCTGACGCGTTACAAGCGTTTCGATGCCAAGCGTCAGGACTTGATGAAGGCAGAGCTTGAGCGTATCCGTGGCGAGAAGCTCTCGAACAACCTGTATGAAGTCGTGGAGAAGGCACTGGCCTGATCCTCTGATCTGACCCTTGAAGACAGACGGCAGTCATCGCGCGATGCGGTGACTGCCTCCGACATGAAAAAGCCCCTGCCGAATGGCAGGGGCTTTTTCATGTCACGAGCCTGGCGCAAGTCCCGTCAGGGCATCGCCTGCACGGTCATTGCGTACACGGTCATCGCGCGTCAGGCAATCATCCAGCCCAGGAAGGTCAAGCCGATGAAGGTCAACAATAACCCGCCGATGATGGAGCCTCTCAACAGCGTCGTGATGCCCTTGAAGAGCAGATAGAGCCCGAATACCAGTCCCAGCAGGCTGAACAGCGATGTGCCGAGCCCCAGCTCACCGGTCAAGCCATTGAAGAAGCCAGCCAGCGCATCATCAAAGTGTGCGAAGAAATTGCCCAGGCCTTCGACGATGAAGCGAATGGCGGCACCCAGTTGCGTGCCGATCCAGTTGAAGAAGTCTTCCATAACGCATGATGTCCAGACAGAAAAGAGGCCCCAGTGTGCCATGAAAGACGCGGATGCGCTGTCATCCGAGCTGATACTTGGCGGTGAATGCCTCGATCGCCATCGGCTTGTCCATCAGATAGCCCTGCAGGGCATCACAGCCCATCTCCAGCAGCAGTTCGCGCTGTCTGGGGGTCTCGACGCCTTCCGCCACCACGCACATGCCCAGCTCACGCCCCAGCTGTACCATGAAGTTCACCATGCGGCGGTTCATCTCGTCGTTCTCGAGATCATTGACGAAGCTGCGGTCGACCTTGAGCTCATCGAAGGGCAGGTGCTTGATGTAGGTCAGGGAGGAGAAGCCGGTGCCGAAATCATCCAGTGACAGGCGCAGGCCCAGCGAGCGCAGTTCGTGCATGCGTGCCACCGTGGCGGGCATGTCGGTGGCGAAGACGTTTTCGGTCAGCTCCAGCTGCAGATATTGCGGGTCAAGCGTGTGCTGACTGAGTGCCTTGGCGACATTGCCGACGTAGTGAGGGGAGTCCAGCTGCTTGACGCTGACATTGACCGACAGATAGATCTTCGCGAAGGCGGTGCCTTTCTGCCAGTCCTCCAGCAGCTTGCAGGCCTGCTCCAGTACCCAGTCGCCGAGGCTGTCGATCAGCTGGCTCTTCTCGGCCAGCGGAATGAATTCATAGGGCGAGATATTGCCGAGCTTGGCGTGTCGCCAGCGCAACAGGCACTCGGCGCCGACCAGCTTGAGCCCCCGATCGAATTGCGGCTGCAGTTCCACGTAAAGCTCTTCATTCTCGATGGCGCGGCGCAGGTCATTTTCCAGTTGAACGGCGCGCTCAAGCTCCACGCGCATGCTGGGATCAAAGCGGACGGTCTGATTGCGCCCGGCCTCCTTGGCGCGATACATCGCGATATCCGCGCGCCGGATGAGCTCCTCCGCACTCAGATGGCGATCATGGAACATGATGCTGCCCAGGCTCGCCGAGCTGTGATGTTGCAGCGGCTGCGACTGTGGGCCCAAGAGCGAATACGGCTGGTTGAGCGCCTGCTGCAGGCGCTCCATCAGCTCATCCAGTTCGCGACAGGCAGTCTGCGGATCATGGCTCAGGGGCTGTACCAGGATGACGAACTCGTCCCCGCCGAAGCGCGCCACCAGGTCGCTGTCACGCACCGTGGAGCTCAGGCGATGCGCCACCTCGATCAACAGATGGTCGCCGGTGGTATGCCCCAGCAGGTCGTTGATCTTCTTGAAGTGATCCAGATCGATGAAGATGAGCGCGCCGTGGGTGTCACGGGCGTCGGTGATGATGATGGCCTGCTGCAGGCTGTCGATCAGCGTGGCTCGGTTGGCCAGCTTGGTCAGTGAGTCGAAGCGGCTGTGCTGGTGCAGCAGGGCCTCTGATTCGACGATACGCGTGATATCGGTGATCGAGCCGATCATGCGCAGCGGATTGCCTTCGCTGTCCCGCTCGATGACATCGCCCTTGTCGATCACCCAGACCACGTCGCCACCGCGGGTCAGCATGCGGTGGCGGTGATAATAGGCCGTCTTGCCCGCCATGCAGTCCTGGATGGCGATCATCGTCTCGGGCTTGTCCTCGGGGTGCAGCAGGCTTGCGAATTCTTCCAGGCTGTTGCTGAGCTCGCTCTCCGGGATGCCCAGAATCTGTGACCAGCGGCGATTGTGCGTCACGGAACTGGTCAGGATGTTCCAGTCCCAGAAGCCTTCCAGCGAGGTGTCATAGATGTGGTCGATCTGGCGGGTCTTGCGCTCATGCTCACGGACTTCGGTGGTGATGTTGTGCGCCAGAACGGCGACCAGCGGCTGGCCGTGAATGTCATGGAAGGGCTGCTTGATGGAGCGGAAGTGGTTGACCTCGCCGGTGGTGCCGTCGGTGGCATCCTCGAAGACCGTCTCGCGCTCGAACCTGCTGAGCACCTGCTCCACGCTGCGCCGAAAGAAGTGGCTCTGCTCGGTATTGCCGGTGTAATGGCTGTCATCGCGCCCGATGATGTCCTCGCGCGAGGTGCCATAGAATTCGGTCAGGGTGCGATTGGCGTAGCGAAACAGCCCCTTGGCATCCTTGATGAACAGGATGTCGGGGTGGGTGTCGACCAGGGTGCGCAGCAGGTGGTTCTCGGCTTCCAGTGCCTCGAGACGTGACGACATCTCCTGCAGGCGCGAGTGCAGGCAGCTGTCATCAGGCTGGCGGGAATCGTCGGAGCCTTCTGGGCGCGGAGAGCGGCGATCCCCGGCATCGGAAGGTGCGGTCATGGCAGGTTCCTGAGGCGACGGTCTGTGCGCTCAGTCTACGTTGCCGCTCGGTTGAATAGGCGGGGAGGAAGGGTTCATGCTCAATCAACGATCATGCATGCAGGCCACGCTGCAGGCCACGCAGGCAGGCCACGCAGGATCGGGGCTTTTGCCAGGCGCCTGGTGATCAAGTCCCAGTCATCAAGCCCCAGTCATCAAGCCCCTGGCCATGAAGGGGTCATCAAATCCTCGTGCCTTGAGGCGTTACAGGTCGACCTTGTCCTTGTACTCGCAGAGATCTTCGATGATGCAGCTGCCACAGCGCGGCTTGCGTGCCACGCAGGTGTAGCGGCCATGCAGGATCAGCCAGTGGTGGGCATCGACCAGAAACTCCTTGGGCACATGGCGCATCAGCTTGTGCTCGACCTCCAGCACGTTCTTGCCCGGGGCGATGCGCGTGCGGTTGGAGACACGGAAGATGTGCGTGTCCACCGCCATGGTCGGCTGACCGAAGGCGGTGTTGAGCACCACGTTGGCAGTCTTGCGGCCCACGCCGGGCAGCGCTTCCAGCGCCTCGCGGGTCTGCGGCACCTCGCCACCATGCCGTTCGATCAGCATGCGGCAGGTCTTGATGACATTCTCGGCCTTGGTGTTGAACAGGCCGATCGTCTTGATGTACTCCTTCAGGCCCTCGACGCCCAGCGCGAGGATGCTCTCCGGCGTATTGGCGACCGGATACAGCTTCGCCGTGGCCTTGTTGACGCCCACATCCGTCGCCTGCGCCGACAGCAGCACCGCGATCAAAAGCTCGAAGGGCGTTGACCAGGCAAGCTCGGTGCGTGGCTCAGGATTCTCGTTGCGCAGGCGGGTGAAGATCTCGAGGCGTTTCTGGGCGTTCATGGTATCTCGGGTACGGCGGTAAGGGCTTGGGAGCGGGCATCGTCGACACAGGCTGTCAGCCAGCGGGCTGACAGCCTGTGTGAGAGGGGCTCAGGAGATGGTGCCGGTCACGCGCACACGACGCGACACCTTGGGCGCATCGGCGTTGGCTGCCTTGCGGCGCTGCTCGAGTCGCTCATCGATGGTCTTCTTGCCCGCGATGATCAGCCCCATGCAGAAGAAGGCGCCCGGTGGCAGCACCAGGAACAGGAAGGAGTAGTCCGGGAAGATCGTCAGCTGCCAGTCGGCGGCCATCGGCCCGACGAGCAGTTCCATGCCCGCAAACAGCGTGCCCTGGCCGAACAGCTCACGCATGCCACCCAGCAGCACCAGCACGGCCATGAACCCCAGCCCCATCATCAGGCCATCGGTGGCCGCCGGCAGCACGGGATGCTTGGCGGCGAAGGCATCGGCACGCCCGAGAATCGCGCAGTTGGTGACGATCAGCGGAATGAAGATGCCGAGAATCTGATAGAGCTCATAGGTGTAGGCCTTCATCAGCAGCTCGGCACAGGTCACGAACGAGGCGATGATCATCACGAAGGCCGGCAGGCGCACTGCAGAAGGCACCAGATTGCGGATCAGCGACACCGCCACGTTGGAGCCGATCAACACCAGCAGCGTGGCAAGCCCCAGCCCGATGGCGTTGACGACACTGGCGGTGACGGCCAGCAGCGGACACAGGCCCAGCAGCTGTACCAGCGCCGGGTTGTTGTCCCACAGGCCGTCGCGGCTGATCTTGCCAAGCGAGATATCACTCATGGGGTTCGTCTCCGCCGTGTTCAGAAGGCGCTGATGGCGTGAGCGTGCCATCAGCGGTGGGAGCTTGCGTGTCTTGCTGGGCCTTGGCGGCGCGGCGGGTCGCGGTCAGCGTCTCGCTGTCGCCGGCCAGCAACGCCGTGCGGTGCGCCATGAAGTAGATCAATGCCTGACGAACGGCACCCACCACGGCACGCGGGGTGATGGTCGCACCGGTGAACTGGTCGAAATCACCGCCATCCTTGTTCACCTTCCATTCCACCGAGCTGAGCGTCTGGTCATCGAATTCGTGAATCCAGTCGGACTTGCGCGCTTCGATCTTGTCGCCCAGCCCCGGTGTCTCGGCGTGCTTGACGGCGCGTACACCGGCCACGCTGCCATCGGCACGGATACCGACCAGCAGGCGGATGTCGCCACTGTAACCCTTGCCGGTCACTACCGGCAGCAGCACCGCGACGGTCTCGCCATTTCGGGTGGCGCGCCAGCCGGTATCGGCGCTCTCCAGACCCAGCACCTGGGAGGGCGGCAGGGCGAAGGCCGCGTCGAGCAGGTCATTGTCGTGCAGCGACGGCGGGATGATCTCGGCCAGCGCCGCGCTCTGGGCGGCACGCTCGTTGTCGGCGATGGTCTCGGCGGTGGTCATCTGGGTCACGGCGACGACGCCGGCGGTGACGACGGCGAAGACCGCCAGGCCCAGCGCGGCCCGCGCGATGGTGTGCTTCAGGCCCTGCGCGGCCTGGGCTTGCTGTTCGGGCTGATCAGGCGTCAGGCTCATGCCTTGTCCTCCAGCTTGATGCCGCGACGGGCCTTCTTGTGACCATAGCTGCGTGGCTGGGTGTAGTAATCGATGAACGGCACGCTGAAGTTCATCAGCAGCACCGCGAAGGCGATGGCGTCAGGATAGGCACCGAAGGTGCGAATCAGGTAGATCAGCACGCCGATGCCGACGCCGTAATAGAGCTTGCCCTTGTTGGAGGTCGCCGCCGTGACCGGGTCCGTGGCGATGAAGAAGGCGCCGAAGATCGCCGCACCGCACAGCAGGTGGAACAGGGGGCTGGCGTGCTGCTCGCCATCCACGAAGGCGAAGATGGCGGAGACCACCGCCAGGCTGCCCAGCATCGCCACCGGGATATGCCAGGTGATCAGGCGACGCGCCAGCAGCACCAGACCGCCGAGGCCCCAGGCGATGGCTGTCTGCTGCCAGGCCAGCAGGTTGGCGGCGGGCAGCAGGCTCGGGTCTGCCCAGAACTCGCTGCTGGAAAGCTCGCCCTTGTTGCGGAAGGCGTCCAGCGGCGTGGCGCCGGTCAGGGCGTCTGGCGTGGCGATCACGCCGAAGAACTGCTGCAGGCTGTCAGTGAAGCCGAGTGTGAAGCCATCCGGGGATGACCAGCGCGACATCTCGACCGGGAAGGAGATCAGCAGCAGCGCGTAGGCGACCATCGCCGGGTTGAACGGATTCTGGCCCAGGCCACCGTAGAGCTGCTTGGCGACCACGATGGCCGCGATCACGCCGGTCAGTACCAGCCACCAGGGCGCCAGCGGCGGCAACGACACCGCCAGCAGCACGCAGGTCACCAGCGCGGAATTGTCCTTGAGGAAGAAGCTGACCGGACGGCCACGCAGCTTGAGCAGCAGTGCCTCGAGGGCAACACCCGCCAGACAGGCGAAGACGAGGTTGAACAGCACACCCCAGCCATAGTGCCAGCACAGCACGGCGATACCCGGCAGCGTCGCGGCCAGCACCCAGGCCATCACGCGCGAGGTGGCGGTTGGCCCGTGGGCATGGGGGGAGCTTGCATGCATCAGGCTCATGAGACGGTCAGATCCTTGCGGTAAATGGGCAATGACACGAGGCGTGCTTCAGGATGAGTCGCCATTGGCGCGGTAATTGGGCTCAGGTCACTCATTGGGCGTCCACCAGTGCCTGCACCTCGGCCAATGACTCGCGGGCGTGTTCCAGATTGCGGCGCGTGCGGTCGACCTTGGTCGCCAGGCGCTGACGGTTTTCGTCATCCGCCTCGCTCAATGCCGCCTCTGCCTTGCGGTGGGCCGCCTCGGCCGCCTTGACCGCGATGCTGACCTGCTTGTGACGCTTGGCGAGGTTCTCGGCGCGTGATGCCTCGATCTCGGCCTGAGAGAGCGTCACGTTGCTGGCCATGCTGCCACGCCCGACTGAACCCGCAGCGGGCTTGGGCGCCTCGGGAATCAATTCGCCCGCGCCCTTGGCGGCAGGCGTCGCGTCAGTGCTGCCAGCTTGCGCGCTGTTGAGGCGCACCTCGGCGGCACGCAGGTTTTCCTGGGCCGTAGCCAGCAGGGTCTGCAGGTCCTCGATATCGCCTTCGCCGCTCTCGCTGGCGCGGGCCAGGGCCTTTTCGGCCTTCTTGACCGCGATATTGGCCGCGGCGCGTGCCGTCTTGAGTGCCTTGATATCGGCGCTGGGTGCCGCAGCTGCTGGTGCAGCAGCGTTGACAGTAGAGCCAGCCGCACCTGTATCAGTGGTTTGAGCAGAGCCAGCCGCAGCGCTTGCCACAGGGCCTTTATCAGCGCCTTGAGCAGCGCCAGCGGCGTCGGTCGCTGCCTTGAGGTCGCCCTCAGCCTTGGCAAGGCGCGCCTTGGCCTCGGTGACGCTGGCCTCGAGGGCGGAGATGTCGCCCTCACCGCTGTCCTGGGCGGTCTTGAGGGCCTTCTCGGCCTTCTTGACCGCGATATTGGCCGCGGCGCGCGCCGTCTTGAGCGCCTTGAGGTCGGCTGCCGGGGCAGCCGCGCCTGTCGCGGAAGTGCCGGCCGCCGCAGGGGTAGCTGACTCGCTGGCGGCCTTTAGGTCGGCTTCGGCCTTGGCCAGTCGGGCTTTGGCATCCGTCACGCTGGCTTCGAGGGCGGGGATATCACCCTCACCGCTGTCCTGGGCGGTCTTGAGGGCCTTCTCGGCCTTCTTGACGGCGATATTGGCCGCGGCGCGCGCCGTCTTGAGCGCCTTGAGATCGGCGGCGGGGGCAGCCGCCGGGGCAGCTGACTCGCTGGCCTCGCTGGCGGCCTTGAGGGCGCTCTCGGCGCTGGCGAGCTTGGCCTTGGCCGCGGTCACGTTGGCCTCGAGCTTGGCGATATCGCTCTCGGCGCTCTCACCGCCATCCTGCGCTGCCTTGAGAGCCTTCTCGGCCTTCTTGAGGGCGATGTTGGCCGCGGCGCGCGCTGTCTTGAAGGCCTTGATGTCGGTGGCCGGAGCCGGCTGGGCAGCGGCGGCCGCTGTGGTGGCTGTGGTGGCCGAGGCCGAAGTCGTGTCTGCGGCGGCGCTGGCATCGGCGCGGGCGGCGGCGGACTTCTGGGCCGCCTGAGCGCGTTGCTGGCGCTTGGCTTCCTTTTCGGCTTCTTCGCGCGCCATGCGCGCCTGCTTGAATTCGAAGCGGTGACGAGCGCGCTCGGACTTGCGCGCCTCGTGCTGGGCGCTGCGAATCTCGCCCTTGGCGAAGCGGTAATACTGCACCAGCGGAATCTGGCTTGGGCAGACATAGGAGCAGGCGCCGCATTCGATGCAATCCGCCAGATTGTAGAGCTCGGCCTTGTCGAACTCGCGTGCCTTGGAGAACCAGTAGAGCTGCTGCGGCAGCAGCTCGGCCGGACAGGCCTGCTCGCACATGCCGCAACGGATGCACGGCTGCTCGACCACCGGTACCGGCAGTGACTCGGGGGAGGAGGCCAGCAGACAGTTGGTGGTCTTGATGATCGGCAGGGCGTCGCTCTCGAGCGTGAAGCCCATCATCGGGCCACCCATTACCAAGCGTGCGATGCCCGTCGGCGCCGGCACCGCCAGACGCAGCAGGTCTGCGATGGAGGTGCCCAGGCGCGCCTCGACATTGTGCGGGTGCTGCAACGCCTCGCCGGTCAGAGTGACGACGCGCGAGATCATCGGCTCGCCGAAACACACTGCACGCTGCACGGCGCGCACGGTACCCGGGTTGTGCACCACCACGCCGACATCGGCGGGCAGGCCACGGCTGGGCACTTCGCGGTCAGTCAGCAGCTTGATCAGCTGCTTCTCGCCACCGGAGGGATACTTGGTCGGTACCACCACGACTTCGAGGCGTGAATCCAGCGGCGGCAGGCGCTTGTCGGCGCGGCGGGCGCGAATCGCCTGTTCCAGCGCGATGACGGCCTCGGGCTTGTTGTCCTCGATACCGATCAGGATGCACTCGGGGCCGATCAGGCTGGCGAGAATCTCGAGCCCTTCGATCAGCGCTTCCGGATGCGTGCGCATGGTCAGGTCATCGGCGGTGATGTAAGGCTCACACTCCGCCGCGTTCAGAATCAGGGTGTCGATGGCGTGGCGCTCACGCACCCGCGCCTTCACCGCCGAGGGGAAACCGGCACCGCCCTGGCCGACCACGCCGGCGTCCTGCAGACGCTGGATCAGGTCCTGGGCTTCCTGCTGACGCCAGTCGCGCCAGGCTTCCAGGCGCGCCCATTCATCGATCTCGCCGTCGCGCTCGATCACGATGCACAGGTCTTCCAGGCCCGAGACGTGGGGAATCTGACGCGGCTCGATGGCGGTGACCACGCCGGTGATGCTGGCATGCACCGGGGCGGAGATCATGCCCTGGGCGCGCGCGATCAGCTCGCCCGTCTTCACGCGCTGGCCGATCTCCACCAGTGGCTGGGCGGGCGCGCCGATATGCTGGCTGAGCGGCAGTACCACCTCACGGGGCAGCGGGGCGGCTACCAGCGGGGCGCGGTTGGAGAGCGCCTTGTGCTCCGGCGGATGGATACCGCCGTGGAAGTCGAACACGCGCGGCGCGCCCTGACCCTGTTGCGTGTGTTCCGCCTCCGCCGTGGCAGAGGAGCGTGAGGAAGTCACCATGGATTTGAGTAACGACAGAACCATCAGGCGACATTCCTTGCAGATGTGGCAGTAGAATCGGCGGCATCGGTCACGATCAGATTGCCGCTGAAGCGGGCATTGTCGCGGGTCGGGCCCGCCGGTTGCGGCCAGTGCCAGCTGCGCACGTCAGTGGCGACCGGCACCATGTCGATGCAATCGACCGGGCAGGGTTCGACACACAGGTCGCAGCCGGTGCATTCGTCGGCGATCACGGTGTGCATGTGCTTGGCGGCGCCGAGAATGGCATCGACAGGGCAGGCCTGGATGCACTTGGTGCAACCGATGCATTCGTCCTCGCGAATCACTGCCACCTTGGGCGTGTTGTCGCTGTCGCCATCCAGCGGTGTGGCCTCGCGGCCCAGCAGGTCGGCCAGCGAGGCGATGGTGCTCTCGCCGCCCGGCGGGCACTTGTTGATCTCGTCGCCTTCGGCGATGGCCTGGGCGTAGGGCTTGCAGCCCGGATAGCCGCACTGGCCGCACTGGGTCTGCGGCAGCAGCTGGTCGATCTGCTCGACGATGGGGTCGCCCTCGACCTTGAAGGCCACGGCGGCAAAGCCGAGCAGACCGCCGAAGACGACGGCCATGGCCACCAGTGCGACGATGGCAGAGATCAGCGTATGGTCGTTGAAGAATTCGAGCATGTCAGATCTGCACCAGTCCGGAGAAGCCGAGGAAGGCCAGCGACATCAGGCTGGCGGTGATCATCGCGATGGCCGGCCCCTGGAAGGGACGCGGCACATCGGCGACGGCCAGACGCTCGCGCATGGCGGCGAACAGTACCAGCACCAGCGAGAAGCCGACGGCCGCGCCGAAGCCGTAGAGCGTGGCTTCCATGAAGCTGGAATTGCGGTTCAGGGTCAGCAGCGCCACGCCGAGTACCGCACAGTTGGTGGTGATCAGCGGCAGGAAGATGCCCAGCACCTGATAGAGCAGCGGGCTGGTCTTCTTGACCACCATCTCGGTGAACTGCACCACCACGGCGATCACCATGATGAAGGCGATGGTGCGCAGGTACTCGAGCCCCAACGGCGCGAGGATGAAGTGATAGGTCAGGTAGGCGCACATCGACGACAACGTGAGCACGAAGGTGGTGGCCAGCGACATGCCCATCGCGGACTCCAGCTTGTTGGAGACACCCATGAAGGGGCACAGGCCGAGGAACTGCACCAGTACGAAATTGTTGACCAGGATGGTGCTGATCAGGATAAGAAGGTATTCACTCATCAGGGGCGTCGCTCGGTCAGGGTGTTTCGAAGGCGCTTCCGTGCTCGCGGCATGCGTGAACCGGCACTCGCAGGCGATCAGGGCTGTTGCTGCCGCAAGCTGTCAGGAAGCTGCAGGGCAGGGGATCGTCGAGCGCGGCGGTATTATACGCAAGATGCTGCTGGCCGACAGCCTGTAGCGTGGCAAGCGAGGCGTAGTGTTGCCAGCATGAGACGACCATTGTTTCGCGTTTTGCTTGGTTCTTGAAGTAATAAAGAAGAATTCCTTTATTACTTTTATTGATTATGGCGTGATCAGAGACTTTCACGTCATCCGGAGTGGCACAAGGAGCGGGATATGCGCAGGACAGGAACACGCGGCCGTCGGCCGTTATGGGTCATCATCCTGGTGGTGGCGATGGCGGGCATCTCGCAGCTGACGGGCAATGGCAATTTCTCGCTCTCCCAGCTGTGGAATGACTTCCAGTCGCCGCAGGCCGAGGCGACGCAGGGGCAAGGCGCTTCCTCGGCGGACGAGAGTCGACTCAGGCGCGCCATCAGTGCCCAGCAGAGTGATGTGCAGGTGCGGGGCGTGGGCGAGGTGACGCGTCTGCTCAGGGACGATCTCAAGGGCAGCCGTCATCAGAAGTTCCTGATCCGGGTGGCGGGCGGCACCACCATTCTGGTGGCGCACAACATCGATCTCGCGCCACGCATCGACAGTCTTCAGGTCGGTGATCGCATCGGCTTCTACGGCGAATATGAGTGGACCGACAAGGGCGGCGTGATCCACTGGACGCATCATGATCCCGGTGGCCGCCATGTGGATGGCTGGCTGGAGCATGCCGGTCGCCGCTACGAGTAGCCGCCCCGCCGACCGGATGTGACGCATGAACGACAACGCCCCGCCAGAGAGTCTCTGGCGGGGCGTTGTCCTGAAGAGCCCTCAGCGTGGTATCGCAAAGAGCCCTCGGCGCATCATCAGTGGATCAAGTGACGCGCTGACCCGGCTTGGCGCCGGTGTGCGGCTCCAGCAGGTAGATGCCTTCGTCGTCACCGGCGGCCAGCACCATGCCCTCGGACACGCCGAAGCGCATCTTGCGCGGCGCCAGGTTGGCGACCATCACCGTCAGGCGGCCTTCCAGCGCTTCCGGCGCGTAGGCGGACTTGATGCCGGAGAACACGGTGCGCGTCTCGCCACCGATATCCAGCGTCAGCTTGAGCAGCTTGGCCGCCTTCTCGACGTGCTCCGCCTTGACGATCTTCGCCACGCGTAGGTCGGTCTTCATGAAGGTATCGAAGTCGATCTCGTCGGCGATCGGGTCGGCGTCGAGCGGGCTCGGCGCGGCCGCGGCTTCGGCCTTGGCGGTGCCGTCCTTGATCTTCTGCTCCTCGACCAGCACTTCGCGCGAGGCTTCGAGCATCTTGTCGATGCGCTCCGGCTCGACGCGGGTCAGCAGCGGCTTGAACTTGTTGATCGCATGATCGGTCAGCACGCTTTCACGGCTGGCCCAGTCGAGGCTCTCGAGGTTCAGGAAGTCGCGCGCCTTGTCGGTCAGCTCCGGGATCACTGGCGCCAGATAGACCATCAGCTGGCGGAACAGGTTGATGCCCACGGAGCAGACGTCGAGCACTTCCTGCTCGCGGCCGTCTTCCTTGGCCATCGCCCACGGCGCCTTGTCGGCGATGTAGGTGTTGGCTTCATCGGCCAGCTCCATCACCTTGCGCATGGCGCGCGCGAATTCACGGGCTTCGAAGTCCGCCGCGATGCCTTCGCCAGCGGCGATGAAGCGCTCGACCAGCTCCGGCTCGGCGCAGGTGGCGGACAGCTTGCCGTCGCCGAACTTCTTGACGAAACCGGCGCAGCGGCTGGCGATGTTGACCACCTTGCCGACCAGGTCGGAATTCACGCGGGCGGTGAAGTCGTCGAGATTGAGGTCGAGATCATCGACGCCGGAGGTCAGCTTGGCGGCGAAGTAGTAGCGCAGGTATTCCGGGTTGAGGAACTGCGCATAGGTGTCGGCCTTGATGAAGGTGCCGCGCGACTTGGACATCTTGGCACCATTGACGGTCACGAAACCGTGGCAGTTGACGCCGGTCGGGGTGCGCATGCCGGCACCTTCCAGCATCGCCGGCCAGAACAGGGCGTGGAAGTAGACGATGTCCTTGCCGATGAAGTGATAGACCTCGGCGTCGGAATCGGCCTTCCAGTAGCTGTCGAAGTCGATGCCCTGCTTCTCGCACAGGTTCTGGAAGCTGGCGAGGTAGCCGATCGGCGCGTCCAGCCATACGTAGAAGTACTTGCCCGGCGCGTCGGGAATCTCGAAGCCGAAGTAGGGCGCATCGCGGGAGATGTCCCACTCGGCCAGACCCGCCTCGAACCATTCCTGCAGCTTGTTGGAAATCTGGCTCTGCACGCGGCCGCTCTTGGTCCACTCCTGCAGGAACTCGGCGAAGTTCGGCAGCTTGAAGAAGTAGTGGGTGGACGTGCGCATTTCCGGCGTGGCGCCGGAAATGGCCGAGACCGGATCGATCAGCTCAGCCGGCGTGTAGGCCGCGCCGCAGGCTTCACAGTTGTCGCCGTACTGGTCTTCGGTCTTGCACTTCGGGCAGGTGCCCTTGATGAAGCGGTCGGCGAGGAACAGGCCCTTGACCGGATCGAACATCTGCTCGATATCGCGCGTGGCGATATGGCCGGCATCGCGCAGCGCCAGATAGATGCGCTCGCTGTGGGCGCGGTTTTCCGGCGAGTGGGTGGAGTGATAGTTGTCAAAGCCGACGCCGAACTTGGCGAAGTCGGCCTGGTGCTCGTCACTCACACGCTGGATCAGCTGCTCGGCGGTGACACCTTCCTGCTCGGCACGCAGCATGATGGCGGTGCCGTGGGCGTCATCGGCGCACACGTAATGGCATTCGTGGCCACGGCTTTTCTGGAAGCGTACCCAGATGTCGGTCTGGATGTACTCAAGCAGGTGACCCAGGTGGATCGACCCATTGGCGTAGGGCAGGGCACTGGTGACCAGAATCTTGCGCGCTGACATGAGGCCTCGTCTTGACGGTAAAGGGCGCCTGCTGCGCAGTGCGCAGCCACTCGCCGGGATGACTCGTGATAAGGGGCGAACGCATCGCCCCGTCGGGATGGGCGCTACTATATCGCGAAGGTGCGGGCGGCGCGAAGGGCGCGTCGCGTCACCGGCAACGCTGGCGTGCGCAACTGCGAGGTTGCAACCCGTGCCGCTGCCCTCATGAAGGATTCAAGGACACTACATTTTCCGTTCCTGGAGGTCAGCATGCCAGCACAGCTATCCGTCGCCGGTCAGATCAATCGTCTCATCCGCCAGGTGATGATGCCCGGCAGCAACGCCCGCCCCAACGAGGAGCCCGGCCCGGAACTCGCCATGGCCGTGCTGATGTTCGAGGTGGTACGCGCCGATGACCATCTCGATGTGCGCGAGCGTGAAGCCCTGGCGCGCCAGCTGGCCGAGCGCTTCTCGCTGGGGGGTGAGGAACTTGCCAGCCTGCTGGCCCAGGCCGAGCAGGATGCCGAGCAGGCCACGGACCACTACCGCTTCGTCAAGCAGCTCAACGAGCACATGAGCCTTGAGGAGCGCAGTGAGCTGATCGGCATGCTCTGGGAGCTGGCCTACGCCGATGGCGAGCTGGACCCGCAGGAAGAGCATCGCATCCGCCGTCTTGCCGGCCTGCTGCACGTCAGCCACAGCGAGTTCATCCGCACCAAGCTGGCGGCGCAGCCAGACACCTGATCCGTCAGGAATTTTGGGAAGGGTGTCCCTGTCCACCCCTTAGGCACACGCCCCTATTACGACACCCCCAAGCAGACGCCCCCGTTGCCAATGGCAGCGGGGGCGTCGTGTTTGCGGCTTCGGGTCGCAGTGTCGTCTGTCATTAATCTGACATCTTCACGTCATCCTTTCGTCATGAATTATCCTGTCGCCGGGCCATTGATATGGACGGCTCTGCTTGCGTCGTCAATAGTGAAGCGCATGCTCCAGCTGGCACCTTGAGTGCCGCCATGTGAGCAGATTGCGATTCATTTCTGACCAATAAGCGCTCCGTTCGAGCACAGACGTACAGACTTGCACGAGTATCGTATGTGCCCGGGTAACACGGATGCCATCAATGACAAGGGAACACGGGAGATGACCATGATGATGCCTCATCAGAACTGGCAAGGACGATGGTGTCGAAAAGGGTGGGCCGTCGTTGCGCTGACGGGAAGCATGAGCTGGATGCCGCTGGCCAATGCGGCAGAGATCAAGAATGTCATTCTGATGATTGGCGATGGCATGGGGCCCCAGCAGGTTGGCATGCTGGAGACATACGCCAATCGTGCGCCGGATTCGATATATCAGGGGCGTTCGACGGCACTCTACCAGCTGGCGAAGGAAGGCGTGGTGGGCGCTTCATTGACTCACCCTGAAGATGCCGTGGTAGTGGATTCGGCCTGTTCAGCGACTCAGCTCTCGACGGGTATCTTCACCGGGGGCGAGGTGATCGGCATAGATTCAGAGGGTAATCGGGTGGAAACCGTCCTCGAGCTTGCCAAACGAGTCGGCAAGGCCACCGGATTGGTGTCCGATACGCGCCTGACCCACGCGACTCCGGCGGCCTTCGCCGCCCACCAGCCGCATCGTTCACTGGAAAATGCCATTGCCGAAGACATGCTCATGACCGGGCCGGATGTCATGCTGTCGGGAGGGTTGCGTCACTTCGTGCCACAGTCCGTCAGTGAGCCGGGGGAAAGCGCGGGCAGTGTCGAGACGCTGATGCAAGGTGCCTGGTCGCCAACCTCCAAGCGCAAGGATGAACGAAATCTGCTCCAGGAAGCTGCAGATCAAGGCTATGGGCTAGCCTTTACGCGTGATCAGATGGCCGCACTCAATGGCACCAAGGTATTGGGGCTATTCGCCAACTCGGGTATGGCGGATGGTATCAGCTATCGAGATAGCCATGATGACCCACAGCGTCAGCAGCCGACCCTGCATGAGATGACCCAGAAAGCACTGTCAATGCTGGAACAGGATGATGATGGTTTCTTTTTGATGGTCGAGGGTGGCCAGATCGACTGGGCCGCGCATTCCAATGATGCGGGCACCATGCTCAATGAACTGATCAAGTTCGATGAGGCCGTGCAAGGTGTCTATGACTGGGCGCGAGAGCGAGACGATACAATAATTCTGGTAACGGCCGACCATGAGACGGGGGCATTCGGCTTCAGTTATTCCAGCGCCAATTTACCGGCAGCGCAGAAGAAATCAGGCCCTGCATTCGCAGATCAGGATTACGCTCCCAATTTCAATTTTGGTGACTTCTCGATTCTGGACAGTCTCTATGAGCAGAAGCAGACCTATTACGAGCTGCTCAGTGATTTCGAGGCACTACCGCAAGGTGAGCGCACACCGGCGCGCTTGATGGCGGCTGTCAATGGCAATAGTGACTTCCAGATTACCGAAGCCCAGGCAGCTGAAGTACTGGCCAACAAGCCCAACCCCTATCATGTGGATGGACATAGTTACCTCGGGGTCAGCGAGGTGCCGGCAGTTCACGACTTCGACGCCTTCTTCCCCTATAACGATCGCGGCAACCTGCTGGCGCGGGCATTGGCGACACAGCAAAACACCGTCTGGGGGACTGGTACGCACACCCATACGCCAGTCAACGTCTTTGCATGGGGGCCAGCCAACGACATCTTGCCGGTCTCGTCCATCCTGCACCATTCCGAGATAGGGCAGTATCTGAAGACAGTGGTAGCGAAGTAGTCGGACTCGGCCCATTTCTGAAGATTGAGTGATGATATGCCCCAGAAGGCCCCTGATGAGTGAATCATCAGGGGCCTTCTGGTTTGTCTGTTTCCTGTACGGTCTTCCCGTCACGGTCTTGTACGTGACATGGCGCTGGCGTGCGGCATGTCAGGCAACTTGCTGGTGATGGTTCTACCCGTCATGCCCTGGTGAGAGGGTGAGTCAGTTGCGATAGAACAGGTGCTGACCGATGCGCGCGGTGCGCACGAAGCGCTTGGCCCAGTAGGGCGTGGCGTAGCGGGCGTGGAAGTAGAGGGCGCCGTCGGTGACGTCTTCCAGCTGATGGTTGAGCGCCTGACGGGCCACGTCGCGTGCCTCGGCGTAGGCGGCGGGTTCGCGAATGCGGTCGGAGCGCCCGTCACACCACCAGGAGAACTGGCAGCTGCCGCTTTCGCCACCCTGCTTGACCACGCCGCACAGGCTGTCGGGGAAGCGCGGGTCGGCGGCGCGGTTGATCACCACATTGACGATGCCCTGCATGCCGCTTCTGCCTTCGCCCTTGGCTTCCCAGTAGGCGGCGCGCGCCAGGCAGGTCAGCGGGTCATCCACCGGACGCTGGCCGTTGGGGTCGATC
This sequence comes from Cobetia sp. 1CM21F, assembly GCF_023161745.1. Lineage (NCBI taxonomy): Bacteria > Pseudomonadati > Pseudomonadota > Gammaproteobacteria > Oceanospirillales > Halomonadaceae > Cobetia > Cobetia sp. 1CM21F. The sequence goes on from NZ_JALNTQ010000001.1 coordinate 539,237, forward strand.
GCCTTGGCGCCGGCCTTGCTGAGCAGCAGGCTCTCGGGCACATCGCTCTCGCCTTGCACCAGCAGGCTTTCCAGCCGTTCGGCCTTGACGGCTGCCTTGGCCGCGGTGGTCGGGGCGGCAGGCGCGTCCGAGGCGTGCGGCGCGGAGCAGCCCGCGGCCAGCGTCAGGCCGAAGATCAGTACCAGATGACGCAGCGTGCGTGCACTGCTGATGGCGTAGCGCCGAGTGTGAGTCAGTGGGCGGCGCGGTATGAGGGGTAAACGCATGCAAGATACCTGTGAACGTGGCCTGGGAAGCGCAGCAAGGCGGGATGGCGCGCAGGGTCAATCCGGGTTGATCGCACACCTTCGGCTGGCGAGTCACTGACGGAGACTGAAGCGTTGGCCACCGGCTTCCTCGGTAGCGACAGTCGACGCGCAAGCGCATCAGTTTGCCTGACCCTGACCTTGTATGGCCCAGAGTGAGCTTCAACGCAACTCTGACGCTTTGCCGCGCAAAGGGTTCCGCAAGTGTCACCACGCGGTTGCGTAGCGATGGCGCGGGCAGCGCATCGCGCCTGTCAGTGCATGATCAGGCGTGCCAGAGGCAGCCAGATCGCTTGCGTCAGAAGGGCGGATGACCAGGCGTAGCGGATCAGATGCGCTGGCGGAGAGCGTCAAAGGACCTGGTAAGGCGCATCAAATGATCTGCTCAAGCACACTGCGCCGATTTCTGGCCACGCAGCCTAGCATCTTCAGCGCGTCTCGTCCGTGCCATCCTCGGCGCATGCCGTTATCATGGCGGGCTAGCCTTGATGACCCTGTCAGGCTGTCCCACTTCTTTTTATCTGCGCTTCTGCGTGCTGCTGCTCTGCCTGTTGCCTGCGTCGCTGCCTCGAGAGTCCCCATGACCGAACCCGTCCGTCTTTCCAAGTTTCTGGCCCATCAGCAGGGCATCTCGCGCCGTGAGGCCGAGCATCTCATCGCCAAGGGGGTGGTACGTGTCGCGGGCGAGATCGTGGAAGCGCCTTTCTTCAAGGTTACCGATGAGGAGGTCACCGTCGATGAAGGCGCCAGCATGGCACCCATCGAGCCGCTGACCCTGGTCTGGTATCAGCCGCCGGGCACGCCGCTGCCGGACCCGCTGACCCTGCGTGACGGCGCGCCGCGCAGTGCGCTCGACAACAGCGGTGCCGACTGGCTCAAGGTGCATTTCCTGTCCCAGCAGCCGCTGGCCGAGCTCGGCGAAGATGAATCCGGTCTCGCGGTGTGGTCACAGAACCGTGGCGTGATCCGCAAGCTGGGCGATGACCTCGACCAGCTGGAGCAGGAGTACGTCGTCGAAGTGGAAGGGACACTGGATGACGAAGGCCTCAAGCGTATCGGCTTCGCGCTGTGCGCCGACATCCGCGGCCGCAAGCCCAAGGTCAGCATCAGCTGGCAGAGCGACACCCGTCTGCGCATCGCCATGAAGCGAGTGCCGGTGGGGGGTATCCGCGGCGCGGTCGAGGAGCAGGGCCTCAAGGTGATCGAGGTACGTCGTCTGCGTCTGGGCGCGATTCTGCTCGGTCGCATGGCGCCGGGCGAGTGGCGCTTCCTGCCGGTCGACGTGCGCTTCTGAGACGTGCGCTTCTGATTTGCCCCCAAGGCCATGGCTTCCTGAGGCATGGCTACCATGGACATGCTTCATCGGCTTGGCCCGTGTAGCGGTGGCAGGCATACTGTGCCCATCGTGTTCCACGGCTTTTTTCGCTGACAGTTCAGACGCCTGCGCGCCACATCCATCGCGCCGCGCAGGCCGTCACAGGAGTTTCAAGGTATGGAAGGTATCAAGCACATTGTCGCGGTCGCTTCCGGCAAGGGTGGCGTCGGCAAGTCCACCGTCACCGCCAATCTGGCGCTGGCATTGGCGGCGGAAGGTCTCAAGGTCGGCCTGCTGGACGCCGACATCTATGGTCCGAGTCAGGCGCAGATGTTCGGCGTGCCGACCGGCCAGCGTCCGGAGATGGCCGGTGAGCAGGTCTTCAGCCCCATCGAGGCGCATGGCATCAAGACCATGTCGATGGCCTATCTGGTCGACGTGAAGGACCCGATGGTCTGGCGTGGCCCGATGGTCGCCGGTGCCTTCCAGCAGCTGCTCAACCAGACCGCCTGGGGCGAGCTTGATGTGCTGCTGATCGACATGCCGCCGGGCACCGGTGACATCCAGCTGACCCTGTCGCAGAAGGTGCCGGTCTCTGGCGCCGTCATCGTCACCACGCCGCAGGACATCGCGCTGCTGGATGCCCAGAAGGGCATCGAGATGTTCCGCAAGGTCAAGGTGCCGGTGCTGGGGGTGGTCGAGAACATGAGCACTCACACCTGCAGCCAGTGTGGCCACAGCGAAGCGGTATTCGGCGCGGGCGGTGGTGAGCGTATCGCCGATGAGTACCAGACTCGTCTGCTGGGCCAGCTGCCGCTGACCCTGAGCATTCGCGAGAATGCCGATGGCGGTCGCCCGAGCGTGATCGCGGAGCCGGACGGCGAAGTGGCCGCGAGCTTCCGCGCCATCGCGCGTCAGGTCTCCGAGTCACTGGAAAGTGCCGGTGCGGACGAAGGCCCGAGCATCAGCTTCAGCTGAGCCCGACGCGCCAGGCGCAAGCCGCGCGTGCCGAGGTTTCCAGCGACACAGCGGGCCGGTATCATGCTGGCCCGCGTTTCATGGCGCTCACGCGTCTCTCCCCATCAGTCAGTCAGGTACGCTCGATGAGCATCAAATCCGACAAGTGGATCCGTCGCATGGCCGAAAGCCACGACATGATCGAACCCTTTGAGCCCGATCAGGTGCGCTTTCACGATGAGCGCCGTGTGATTTCCTACGGCACCTCCAGCTACGGCTACGATGTGCGCTGCTCGGATGAGTTCAAGGTCTTCACCAACATCCATTCGGCGACGGTGGACCCCAAGCACTTCGACGAGAAGAGCTTCGTGGACGTGAAGGGCGACTCCTGCGTGATTCCGCCCAACTCCTTCGCGCTGGCCCGTACCATCGAGTACTTCCGCATTCCGCGTAACGTGCTGACCATCTGCCTGGGCAAGTCCACCTACGCGCGTTGCGGCATCATCGTCAACGTGACGCCGCTGGAGCCGGAGTGGGAAGGCCACGTCACCCTCGAGTTCTCCAACACCACCAACCTGCCGGCGCGTATCTACGCCAACGAAGGCGTGGCGCAGATGCTGTTCCTCGAGTCCGATGAAGTCTGCGAGACCAGCTACAAGGATCGCGGCGGCAAGTATCAGGGCCAGCGTGGCGTGACACTGCCGCGTACCTGATACCCCTTGCTGCGCGCCTGGGGACTGCGTTCACGCAAGTGCCCCGCACGCCGCAAGACAAGAGTGTGGCAAGCCAGGAGCGCCTCCTTCGGGAGGCGCTTTTTTTGTGCCTGCTCGTGGCGACGTGTGACGACGGTGGCAAGAAAGAGATAACGGTGGCAAGAGAGGCGCCGGTGGCAGGTAGCGAGAACGTGACACGCTCGCAAGGCGCTGAGTCTTAGCCGGAAGTTGAACAAAACACGTGATTCAATCACTCGTTTTATTGCCTATGCTTGTCTGCAGGCCACCCCCAGAGTGGCTGCAGGACGGATACCTCCCACAAGCAAGGGGCACGCCATGCCATCGCGTTCACATCGCGCTGTATTCCCGCCGGCCAGCGCCAGCGGCCTGGTCCGACGTTTCACCCTCAGCGGTCTCGCTCTCGCCATCAGCACCACCTTGCTGGCGACTCCTGCGCAGGCCTATTCCAATCTCTATCTCTTCGGCGACAGCCTGAGCGATTCCGGCCAGTTCCCCGATACCACCCTGGGTGGCCTCAACAGTCTGCGTTTCACCAACCGCAGCGGCCCGGATTACGAGAACTCGGCCTATGGCAGCGTCTCGACCCAGTTGCTGGCCACGGAACTGGGGCTGGCGGCCGAGCCTTCCACCTCGGTGATCTATCAATTGGCCGGCTTCAGTGACGGCACCAACTACGCGGTGGGCGGCTATACCACGGCGCAGATTCTGGCCTCGGTGACCGATGAAGACGGCTCCGAGGTGGTCATCCCGCCTGGCAGTACCGGTGCGGGCACGGTGCTCAGGGTCGAGGATGGCTATCTGGTCAGCACCGGCGGCAGTGCCGACCCGGACGCCCTCTATTACGTCAATGGCGGTGGCAACGACTTCCTGCAGGGCGTGATCACCTCGCCGGCCACGGCGGTCGCCTCCGCCGGCAATCTGGCCTCCGCGGTGGAGGCGCTGGCAGCGGCGGGTGCCACCACCATCATGGTTTCCAACCTGCCGGATGTCGGCAGCACCCCGGCCGGCCAGTCGGCGGGCGCGGCGCAGGCGGCAGGGACCTCCGCGCTGGTAGACGTCTTCAATGATGCGCTGGGCGCGCGACTGGCGGCGCTGGATGGCGAAGTCAACATCATCCGCCTGGACACCGTCGGCATTCTCGAGGAGGTGCTGGCATCACCGGCCGAGTTCGGCTTCGCCAGCGACGTGCCGCTGACCCAGGTGTGCTTCTCGGACAGCTGCAACGTCACGCCCTACGGGCTGGGCGGCGCTGCGGAAGACCCCGACAAGCTGCTGTTCAATGATGGCGTGCACCCGACCACCGCCGGCCAGGAGATTCTGGCCGACTACGCCTATGCGATGCTCGCCGCGCCCTCGGTGCTGGGGCTGGCACCGCAGCTGGGCACGGGCGCGCTCAATGCCAGTCAGCGCAGCCTCGGCGATGAATTGCGTCCCGGTGCGCAGGACAGGCGCTCAGGGGAGGGCGTGCGCGTGTTCGCCATCGGCTCGGCCAGTGGCGGCACCGGCGATGGCGAGACTTCCAGCGGCCAGCAGGGCTTTGACAGCGAGCAGCGCGGTGCGGGTGTCGGCGTGATGCTGCCGCTGGACAACGCACTCGGCCAGGCCTGGGGCGGCGTTGCGGTCAGTCAGCGCAATGCGGACTTCGATGTCGATGATGGCAGCGAGCTTGAGCTGGAAGGCCAGGTGTTCAGCCTGTTCGCGCGTCAGCAGCTGGGCAGGTTTGGCGTCCAGGCGGTGGCCAGCTACGGCGACTTCGATTACGACCTCGATCGCCATGTCGCGCTGGGCCAGTCATCGCGCACCCTGTCCGGTGAGACCGATGGCGATGGCTTCAGCGCCGAGGCGCGTCTCGATTATCGCCTCACCGCCGCCGAGTCGCTGTGGTACAACGCGCCCTTCGTGGCCTACCGCCATACCGAGTCCGACATCGATGGCTACACCGAATCCGGTTCTGCCGCCAACGCCTTGAGCGTCTCGGATCAGACGCTGCGCGATCGCCGGGTCGAGGCCGGCTTCATGGTCGACCGCGCCATTGCAGAAGGTTTTGGCCTCTACGGTGAGCTGGCCTACGGCAAGCGTCTGGATGACGACGCTGACAGCGCCGAGGTGCGTCTGGCGAGCCTGCCGACCAATGCCTACCGCGGCGAGGATCTCGATCGCGGCAGCGACAACTACCTGCGTGTCGATGGCGGCTGGCGCATGCAGCTGGGCCGCAATGCCATGCTGCATCTGGGCGCCGGTATCGAGACCTGGGATGAGGTGACGGCGCGCGGGGAGGTGGGGGTGAGTTACACCTTCTGAAAGCGAAAGCCGCCGAGAGAGAAGTGAAGCTTGAAAACAAGAAGACCCCGCGACATCGGCATGTCGCGGGGTCTTCTGTTTTCAGCTCGCTGTCAGCTTGCTATCAACTTGCTATCAGCTTGCTGTCAGCTCAGTCGGCCTTGCCAGCAGACTGATCAGTCCTCTTCGCCTTCCGGCAGCTCATCGCTGAGCTCTTCTTCCACATCGGCGTGGGAGAGGCGCAGACCGCCCACCGGCAGATTGTGGCCGTCGAGCTTGGCCACTTCACCGTCGAGTTTCAGGCGGCCTTCGAGGAACCAGCGCACCGCGATCGGGTAGATCAGGTGCTCACGCGTGTGCACGCGCTCCTTGAGACTGGCTTCGTCATCGCCTTCCAGCACGTTGGCGACGGCCTGGATCGCGACCGGGCCACCGTCGAGCTCCTCTGTGACGAAGTGCACGCTGGCGCCGTGTTCCTTCTCGCCGGCTTCCAATACCTTGCGATGGGTATCAAGCCCCGGCCAGGCCGGCAGCAGCGACGGGTGAATGTTCATCAGACGCCCGAAGAAGTACTGCACGAACAGCGGCGACAGGATACGCATGAAGCCGGCCAGCACGATGAGGTCCGGTTCATGACGCTCGATCACCTTGATCAGCGCGGCGTCATAATGCTCGCGGGACTCATACTCCTCATGCGGCAGCGCCACGGCATCGACGCCGGCGTCACGTGCACGCACCAGGCCATAGGCATCAGCCTTGTTGGAGATGACCGCGACCACGTCGCCGCCCAGCTCGTCGTGTTCCTGTGCTTCCAGCAGCGCCTGCAGATTGCTGCCGCTGCCGGAAATCAGTACCACGACGCGCGGGCGAACCGGCGCATCGTCTGCCTCGAAACCGTTGCCGAAGCCGCCGAGAGTGTCACCGTTGGAGGCGTTGGTATTCGGTTCGATCATGCGGACAGATTCTCCAGCTGGACCTGCTCTTCCATGCCGTTGCGGGCGCGGATGCTGCCGAGGGTGAAGACGGTCTCGCCCTGGGCTTCCAGGTGAGCGCGCGCGGCGGTGGCGTCGGATTCAGCGACGACCACGACCATGCCGACACCGCAGTTCAGCACGCGGTGCATCTCGTGTTCTTCGACGTTGCCCTGCTGCTGCAGCCAGTCGAAGACCGCCGGACGCTTCCAGCTGGCGACGTCGATCTCGGCGGTGCAGTCTTCCGGCAGCACACGCGGGATGTTCTCGAGCAGGCCGCCACCGGTGATGTGGGACATGGCATGCACGGACAGGCCGCTTTCCTTGAGCAGCGACAGCAGCGGCTTGACGTAGATGCGCGTCGGCGCCATCAGGGCGTCAGCCAGCGGCTGGCCGTCGATTTCCTGCTCCAGCAGGGAGGCATCGGCGACTTCGAGAATCTTGCGGATCAGCGAGTAGCCGTTGGAGTGCGGGCCGGAGGAGGCCAGACCCAGAATCACGTCACCTGCGCCGACCTTCTTGCCGTCGAGGATCTCGGACTTCTCGACCACACCGACGCAGAAGCCGGCCAGGTCGTAGTCGCTGCCTTCGTACATGCCCGGCATTTCAGCGGTTTCGCCGCCGACCAGCGCGCAGCCGGACTGCAGGCAGCCTTCGCCGATACCGGTGACGACGTCAGCGGCGATGTCGATGTCGAGCTTGCCGGTGGCGTAGTAATCGAGGAACTGCAGCGGCTCGGCGCCAGCGACCACCAGATCATTGACGCACATGGCGACAAGATCGATGCCGATGGTGTCGTGACGGTTGAGGTCCATGGCCAGGCGCAGCTTGGTGCCCACGCCATCGGTGCCGGTGACCAGCACGGGCTGGCGATAGCCTGCCGGCAGTTCGCACAGGGCGCCGAAGCCACCCAGACCACCCATCACTTCCGGGCGGTGAGTGCGCTTGGCGACACCCTTGATGCGTTCGACGAGGGCGTTGCCTGCATCGATATCGACACCTGCATCCTTGTAGCTCAAGGAAGTCTTGCTGGGCGAGGAGTCCTGGGGGCGTTGCGTCATGTGAGGTTCCTGTCGGTGCGGCCTGGGCGGTGAGACACGATCGATCGCGGGAAAAGAAAGGCGGCCATTGTAGCATTGCGCTTCGCGGCTGACACTGTGCCGATTCACAAAACCGCATCAAAATGTGAAAAGGCCGCCACGCCAGTCATGGCAGGCCTTGTCGCACCTTGGGTGGCGCCGGGGGAGGCAATGTCAGACGCGTGAGCGGCGCGTGTCTTGTGGGTGACTCGGCGACAGGCAACAATGGGTGATGCGTGCGCCGTCGGCAGTCAGCCGTCACGAGTGCCCCACGGCTTGTCTCAAGGAGTGAAGATGCAGCGTAAATGGTGGTTGCTGGCCGCAGGCGTGGCCTTCCTCGGCCTGTTGGTGATGCTCGAACCGATTCTGATGCCGTTCTTCATCGGCATGATTCTCGCCTATCTGGGTGACCCGCTGGCCGACTGGCTGGAAGACAAGGGCCTGTCGCGCCATCTGGCGGTCACGCTGGTGTTCAGCGTGCTCTCGGTGGTGCTGTTGATCGCACTGCTGGTGCTGGTGCCGCTGCTCGGGCGTCAGCTGGCGCAGTTGATCAGCTTCATGCCGGTGGTCTTCAACTGGATACGCGAGACGGTGCTGCCGGAAATCCAGTCATTCACCGGGCTGGATTTCAGCGCCGACTTCGATCAGGTCCGCTCGCTGCTGCTGGGCAACTGGAAAGAGACCGGCACCTTCGCCGCCGCGCTGCTGGGCACCGTCTCCAAGTCCGGGCTGGCGATGGCCATCTGGCTGGGCAATCTGGCGCTGATTCCCGTCGTCACCTTCTATCTGCTACTCGACTGGGACCGCATGAAGGAGAAACTGCAGGGCCTGCTGCCGCGCCATATGGAGCCTACCGCCACGCGTCTGGCGCATGACTGTGATGAGGTACTGGGCGCCTTCCTGCGCGGGCAGCTGCTGGTGATGCTGAGTCTGGGTATCGTCTACGCCATTGGCCTGGCGATCATCGGGCTCAAGTTCGCGCTGTTGATCGGCCTGGTGGCGGGGCTTGCCAGCATCGTGCCGTATCTGGGCGTCATCGTGGGTATCCTGATCGCGGCCACGGTGGCCTTCTTCCAGTTTGGCGAGTGGTGGGCGCTGCTGGCGGTCGGTGGAGTCTTCGCGCTCGGCCAGCTGCTGGAAGGTGTGGTGTTGCAGCCGTTGCTGCTGGGCGACAAGATCGGCCTGCATCCGGTCGCGGTCATCTTCGCAGTGATGGCGGGCGGCCAGCTGTTCGGCTTTACCGGCATTCTATTGGCCCTGCCGGTGGCGGCCGTGATCATGGTGCTCTTGCGTTATCTGCATGATCGCTATAAAAACAGTACTTTATATGACCAACAGCGTGATTCTCGCCCCGCGGTGGCAGCAGATCAGCCAGCGCCGCCGGCGGCAGAGGATACCCAGTGATCGAGAGACGAGATCACGGCAACAACAATCAGCATGACGGATGGCAATGACTCAGGGACAGATGGCACTCGGCGTCGGGGTACGTGACGCCGCGACCTTCGACAACTACCACTTCACCTCGACCTCGCTGGCGGAGGCCCTCAAGGGGCAGCTTGCCGACGGCGGGGAGCCCTTCGTCTATCTGTGGGGCGGCGAGCAGAGTGGGCGTAGCCACCTGTTGCAGGCGGCCTGTCATCTGGCGGGCGAGCAGGGCAAGCGTGCCTTCTATCTGCCGCTCAATGAGCTGGGTCACTTCCCGCCGCACATGCTCGAAGGGCTGGACGAGATGGACCTGGTCGCCATCGATGACCTGGATGTGGTGATCGGTCGTCAGCGCTGGGAAGAGGCGCTGTTCCACCTCTACAACCGCCTGCGCGACGGCGGGCGGCATCTGCTGGTCAGCGCCAGCTGCGCACCGCGTCTGCTGCCCGTCATCCTGCCGGATCTCGCCTCGCGGCTCTCCTGGGGCGTCACCTTCCACCTCTCGGGGCTGGATGACGCCCAGCGCCTCGAAGCGCTCAAATTGCGTGCACGTGACCACGGCCTTGCACTGCCCGACGAAGTCGCCCGCTACATCCTGCATCGCGGGCCGCGCAGCCTGCCGGGGCTGTTCGCGGCGATGAGCGAACTCGACAACGCCTCGCTCTCCGCCCAGCGCAAGCTGACCATTCCCTTCGTCAAGCAGACGCTCGGCTGGTAGGGCAGCGCCTGCGCGGGCCCGGCGGCCCAATCTTGCCTTCATCACGACCGCGGCACCGATATTGCAGTCTCTTTCCATCATCTCTGTCTGAGGACACGCGGCATGAACAGGTTAGACAAGCATCGGGAGCGCATGCACAAGCAAGCCAACTCGATCGGCAACTTCCTGGTCGAAGGCTTTCACTATCTCGGCCTGTTCGCCATCGGCGGCGCGATTGCCATCGCCTCGGTATCGGCCTTCTTCGAGATGTTCGCCAAGGGCTCGGCCAGCGTCGATGACATCCTGCTGCTGTTCATCTATCTCGAACTCGGCGCGATGGTCGGTATCTACTTCAAGACCAACCATCTGCCGATACGCTTTCTGCTCTACATCGCCATCACTGCGCTGACGCGCTACCTCATCGGCGATGTCTCCCACCACAAGGCCCCCGATATCGGCCTGCTCTACCTCTGTGGCGGCATCTTCTTCCTCGCCCTCTCGGTACTCGCCGTGCGCTTCGCCTCCTACAAATATCCCTCCAGCAAAGCCATCGACCCGATGGGCGGCACGGTAGGGGACGAGGATTCGACGCGATAAGCCCACGTTTCAGTAGCTCTTGAATACCCAAAAGGCCGCGATCACTCGCGGCCTTTTTTCATTCTCCACTCAGTGTCAGACACAATCTGCGGCTGCCGCCGTGATCGCGGTGTTCGCCGAGCCAGATGCCTTGCCAGGTGCCGAGGGCGAGGCGATTGACGCCGCGACGGGCTTCGACGGGTAGCGTGAGCTGGGTGCCGAGCAGGCTGGCGAGCACGTGGGCAGGCATGTCGTCATCACCTTCCAGCGTGTGGCGGAAGTAGGGCAGGTTGCCGGGCACCAGGCGGCGCAGGAAGGCATCCATGTCGTGACGCACGTCTGGGTCGGCGTTCTCGTTGAGCGTCAGCGAGGCGGAGGTGTGCAGCAGCTGCACATGCAACAGGCCGACACTGACCGGCGGCATTTCGGCCAATGCCTGCTCCACCTCGTCATTGATGAGGTGAAAACCGCGCTTGTGGGCGGAGAGAGTGAGAATGTCGCGTTGCCACATATGTACACCTGTTGTTGGATATGACTAGAGGTACGTTTCAGTTGTGACGTCTAGGGAGTTTATTTACTCTGGATATTAGGTCCTCAAGTTTCTTTTCTCCTGTTAGAATTTTATTCATTAAATCCCTCAGTTCTTGGTCAAAGCTAGGGTTTCCAATAGGAGATTCACTTGCTGCTATCAGGAAGTTGTATGGTGAGAGGTATCTTCTTTTTAACTCAGCCTCACCATTTAAATCTACTGGCTGACCATTTGATAAGGTAGCTCCATCATCATAGTCTTCTCGGGTAATTACTGAATTGTTAAATAGTGCGTACTCTTCGCATGCATACCCTTTAAATGCTATCTGGCTTTCAATATCATATTCGCCGAGACCTGTTGGTGCTTGTTTATGTGTTTCAATATATACGAAGTCTCTATAATAATCGCCTAGGCTTATTGCTGCAATCTTTTTTATAAAAAGCTCGTGATAGTCCATTGCCGCAATGCCATCATTCTTTTTAATGAAGTTTTTTATATGTAAATTGCTTCCTCTCCACCACCATACTGGATGTTTATTACCTTTAACCAATGGAGGCTTTAATAGTATTTCTAATCGGTTTATGGCATCACTTGCATCATACCAAGCTGTACCTCTCACCCCAGGAAAAGCGGAACAAAATCTATCATGGAAAAAAGACGTGCTCCTCTCAAAATTTTCGGGTTGGATTTTCAAAAAAGGATTGGTGCCAATTTGTGGTTTTGGATGCTTAGGAATTTCATATAGTGCATGTAATAGATCTTGTAGAGAATTTTTATAAAGATTGTCAGAAGAGAAGTCGACGTATAGTCTTGCTGATAGGCATGTAGGGACATTGGGTTCATTTGTGACTGATCTTATTATTGGTATGTATTTTAGGGTGTGCTGGTCGTGAAGTAGCTGGCTAGTCAATATGGTTTTTTCATACCCTACGCCACCGGTGCCATTATTAGATTTTAGATTGTAGTTGTCTGTACATATGACTAACACCCTGTCTGTACTTGTTAGTGAAGTTTCCATGAAGTGAGTTAAATTTGCCCCAAGAGAAAGATCCCATTGGTCTAACAATACTTCAACACCGTTTTCCGCTAGATCAGTTGCAAGCTTTCTTGTCCAGTTAATATGTTCGGTGCTATCATGAGAATAAGAAATGAAAATTCGAGGGTTGTTGTTCACTGAAGTTCCTTTGCGTTGTTTGATTGTTGATCAATATTTTATTTTACTAGTTGATTGTAAGTGTTGTAACGCAAAAGGCCAGCCCCTGAGGGCTGGCCTTTTTGCTGCGTGCGGCGCTGGTTTACTTCACCGCGAGGGTGAGAGCCAGCGTAGCAGTGCTGCCATCAACCGGCAGTGGTAGCGGCTTCGCTGACGGTGCGGCGGGCGGCCTTGGCGGTGACGCGCTCCGGCTCTGACTTGCCGATTTCGCGGGCGAGCCAGTCGGCGAGCATGCGCACACGGGTCGGGATCGGGCCACGCGGCAGCAGCATGCCGATCTCGACCGGCGGGATCTCGCTGCATTCCAGACGCTTGAAGGACTGGCCGTTGCGCTCGCTGAGGGTGTTGACCCAGTCGGTCGGCAGCACGGCACGAATCAGGCCATCGGCCACGTAGTCGGTGAGGACTTCGAGGTCATCTGACTGGATGTGATTCGGGCGCGGGTCTTCCGGGTGACGCGAGAGGGAGGTGCCGGACACCAACGGTTCCAGCTCGCCCCACGGCAGTTCTTCCGGGTTCTCGACGTGAGAGGCCGCGTAGGCCGCCTGATGCCAGTGGGTCAGCGGGCGGAAGACGTGGGTGCTGCCGGCCAGATGCGGGAAGCCGATCACCAGGTGCGGCTGGTTCTCGAGAATCTCGCGACCGTTGTGCCACAGCTTCAGCTTGATATCGACGCCTTCGTGTTCCGACAGGAAGCTGGTCAGCGCGTGACCCAGGAAGTGACGACCCAGCGACGGCGTGGCGTGGATACGGATGGTACCGGTGAGGTCTGACTGGCGGTCTTCGATGGCGCGGTGCGCTTCATCATCGAGATTGGCCATCGAGCGTGCGTAACGGTAAAGGGTCTCGCCGGCTTCTGACAGGCGAATGCCACGATGACCACGCTCGACCAGGCGAGTGCCGAAACGGCCCTCAAGGGCGTCGAGGCGACGGCTGACGGTGGACTTGGGCAGGCGCAGACGTTCTGCTGCGCGGGACAGGCTGCCGAGGTCTGCGACCATCAGGAAGGTGTTGTAGGCGTCGATATCGCTCATCGAATAGGTCCGGTTGTTCAGAGGGTCGGGGTGTGCCGTCAGGGAAACACCCACCTTGTACGGGCCAAACGGGCCCGTTGCAGCGCCAGTCGCTGCACAACGGATTGCCTGTCGATGACCGTGCCCCTCAGGCCGCAGGGGGATGCCCCCGGGCAAAGACGCGCTCATCGATCAACAACCGTCACTGCCAGCCGAGCACCTCAGCGCGCGGCGACAGGTCTTGCATCTGCTGCAGATATCCTCAGGGCCGAAGCCATGACAGGGCACTGCCTTGGCGTGACAGCAAGCGTCCTTAATCTGAGCACGCTAACTATATCACTCTGCTCGTAGTGTTGCATCTAAAGTCGCATGCATTGCGCAAATCCGATCTCCGCAGGATGAAACTCTGCCGTGAAGCGAGAAATTTGCGTGGGCCAGGCACTTGTCGAGGCATGTCGGCTAAGACGTCAGTGGCTGGCGATGGTTCCGTATCTGATGACAGACAGGTGATAAAAAAGTGAATTTGGTGGCTGCACGGGTGAAAAAGTGTGCAAATCGGGCCATTTCTGGCAGTTGAGGCACAATCCGGCGCTGCAAGAGGCGAGAAATGACGCGGCCTGATTGCAGAAGTTGCAGAGCGGCGTTGCAGGAAGTGTTGATGACGCAAATGTGCAAACGCGTGCATTATCTCGTTCGCAAAGAGAATCATTATTATTATTAATCTTGGGAACCCTCCGCTCATGACCGATCGCCTCTCTCCGTGCGTGGCAGCCAGCGCTTCCCGCGCCACTGCTTTCACTCCGCGTCCGCTGGTGGCAGCCATTGCGCTGCTGTGTGCCAGTACGGCCCATGCAGAGACGCTGCAGATGGACACGCTGCAGATCGAGGACGATCGCCTCAACGCGACCGCGGTCATCGATAGCGAAGAGATCGCGCTGCATCAGGCGCATGATCTCAAGGATGTCTTCCGTGATACGCCGTCCGTCACCGTCGGCGGCACCACTGCCTCGTCGGAGATGATCTACGTGCGCGGTCTGGAAGACACCAACCTCAACATCAGCGTCGATGGTGCCAGCCAGAATGGCTACCTGTTCCACCACAGCTCCAGCTTCAACATCGAGCCGGAACTGCTCAAGCGCGCTGAAGTCCAGGCCGGACCGGGCGCCGCCGACAATGGTCCCAACGCCCTGGGCGGCAGCATCAAGTTCGTCACCAAGGATGCCCAGGACCTGCTCGAGCCGGGTGAGACCTTCGGCGGCATGGTCAAGGGCAGCACCGAGTCCGCGGCAGATGCCGTCAAGGGCACGCTGTCCGTCTACGGTGAAGTCGCGCCGAACGCGGGCCTGCTGTTCTCGACCAGCGCACGCAACAGCGATGACTACCGCACCGGCGGCGGTGATGAAGAGGAAGGCACCGGCGGCCATCAGCGCAGCTACTTCGGCAAGTTCAGCCTGCTCGACCAGGGCGCGCACAGCCTGCGCATCAGTGCCGAGCACAACGAGGACAGTGGCATCTACTGCACGCGTCCCAACATGGAATGTCAGCCGTTCAACAACGTGAAGGTCGACACCGAGCTGAGCCGCGACACCTATACCGCCAACTATGACTATGAGCCGGGCTCGCGTCTGGTGGACGTGCACACCAACGTCTTCCACACCAAGACCGAGCTGGATCGCACCACCGTCTCCACCGGCGCTGAGCTGAACGCCGATGTCGAGAGCTACGGCGGTGATCTGAACAACACCTTCCGTTTCGGCCCCGAGGACATGAACAACCGTCTGACGCTGGGTAGCGATTATGTCTACGACGAATCCAGCACCGGCAGCTTCGACGAGAAGGCCCGCAACCTCGCGCTCTACGCCCAGCACCGCATGACGCTGGGCGCGGTGGACCTGTCCTTCGGCGCGCGTGTCGATGACTACAAGACCGAATACGCCAATGGCGAGACGCTGGATGACACCGATGTCAGCCCGAACGCGAGCCTCAACTGGCGTGTCGGCGGCGGTGTCGAGCTGTTCACCGGCTACTCCACGGCAGTGCGCGGCAACAAGGGCCGTGAAGCCATCCTGGCCGACGATGGCGTCGGTGTCGGCGAGACGCTGACCGTCGAGCCGGGTCTCGAGGCCGAGACCTCGCGCAGCACCGAAGTCGGCGCGCGCTGGAAGGGCAATGACCTCCTCACCCAGCGTGACCGTGCTGGCCTGGGAGTCACCTACTTCGATACCCATTTCGACAACTACATCACCGATGAGACCGTCGGCAGCGAAACCACCATCTACAACATGGAAGGCATCGTCACCAGCAAGGGTGTCGAGGCGCGTGCCACCTACGGCATCGGCGGCTGGGACATGACGCTGGGCTACCTGACCATGGACCTGGAAGACAATCAGGGCGAGACCGTGGTCGACGACATGGGCCTGGGCAACCAGACCGGTGATCGCTGGAGCCTGGACAACCGCTACACCTTCGTTGACCCGCAGATGACGATCGGCTGGACCGTGACCGCCTACGAGCGCCTCACCGACCTGCCGGATGATCAGAGCGAGCGCGCCGGTTACGCCACGCACGATGTCTACGCCAGCTGGGTGCCGCGTGACATGCAGGACCTGACTCTGACGGCCGGTATCTACAACCTGTTCGACAAGGAATATACCGACCAGAACACCTACTTCCTGGAACCCAACAGCGCACGTGGCATCACGACGGGCGCCATCACCAGTCCGGGGCGTGACGTGCGTCTCTCAGTGGCGTACCGCTTCTGATCAGAAGGCTCTGAGCCCGCAAGTTCGCACCTGACAGGGTGTCATCGCCAGCGATCGTGATCCAGGCTCGCAACGCAGGATGCTTCACTGGCAAGACCCTCGCAGCGCCATCGTGTTCTTCACGGTGGCGCTGTTTTGTTTGCGGGGCGCACAGAAGGGCGGGGCTGCCAGCTCCTGTTGCCTGCTGCCTGCGTCGCGCGGCCACGCTGTGCTATCGATTCATCAGACCAGGCCCGCCTGCTGCCTGCGTCCCGCAGGCGCGCTGTGCTATCGATTCATCGGACCAGGCCCGCCTGCGTCCCGCAGGCGGGCTGTGCTACCATCGCGACCAAATGTCGGAGAGCGTCTGCGCGACTCTTCGCACTGCACTCACGTTCCCGCCACTGGCGGGTGATCGTTCGAATAAGGAAGGATGCATGGCGCTTCTGAAGATTTTTGTCGGCACGATGTATGGCGGTTCACTGGATGTGGCCGAGCAGGTTCAGCCGTTGTTCGAGCAGGCCGGCTACACGGTCGAGGTGCTCGACCAGCCGACATTGGCCGACCTGACTGACGCGCGCCCTGATCTGGCGCTGTTCGTCACCTCCACCACCGGCAGTGGCGATGTGCCGGGCAATCTGACCGGCTTCCTCAATGCGCTGTCTGCCGAGTCCCCGGCGCTGGATTGGCTGCGTTATGGCCTGATCGCCCTGGGCGACAGCTCCTACGGCGAGACCTACTGTGGCGCGGGGCGTCATCTGGATGAGCGTCTGGCCGACCTGGGCGCCACGCGTCACGGCGAGCGCCTCGAGATCGACGCCATGGAAACCTTCATGGCCGACGACGCGGCGCTGCCGTGGGTCGAGAGCTGGATTCCGACCCTGCCGGCCACGGCCTGATCCTGCGGCGGTGGGCTGACCCACCGCCTGCTTCTTCTGTTGTCCGTTCTTTCATCGAGACTGCTTCACATGCCGAAACTGAATCCTGATCATCCGCGTGCCCGCAACCTGACGCCGCAGCGCGTCTCCGTGCTGGCGGGTCTGGCGGTGGTAATGGTTGCCAATATTCCGCGCTTTCTGATCAGTGGCGAGAATACGCGTCTGATGCTGATCGTCGGCTTTGCCGTCGCCGTCAGCGCGCTGGGTATCTATATCTATCGCCAGCTGTCAGACACCGCCAAGGCCAAGGTGCCGACGATGATGCGTCGCCTGCTGGTCTGGCTGGTGGTGGGGCTCGCGGCGATGGCAGCGTTCAACTTTGCCGCGCCGATGCTCAACCGTCCCCAGGAAGGCGCGCTTGAGGTGCTGGTCGATGGCCTGACGCTGGGCCTGCTGGCGCATGTGATCAGCATGTGGATGCAGCGCCGTCGTGGTGAGGAAGGCTGAGCCTCGGTTCTTGAGGCTCATGAGATGCTGTCAGCAAGATATTCCCGATAAACAAGAACGCCCCGATCAGCGATGATCGGGGCGTTCTTGTGATGGCGCTCTTGTGATGGCTGATGAGGTGACGACACGCCTCAGCGTGCCACCACCGGGCCAGTTACTTGCAAAGGGTGTAGCAGGGCACGTAATCGCTGCCCGGCAGCTTCATGCGGCCCTGGGCGACGAAGGAGGTGAGCAGGGCGTCGAGACGCTCCATCAGCTCGGCTTCGGCGGTCAGGCGGAAGGGGCCGTCGCGCTCGATCTCCTCGATGCCTTCCTTCTTGACGTTGCCGGCGACGATGCCCGAGAAGGCACGACGCAGGTTGGCCGCCAGTTCGTGCACCGGCTGGTTGCGGTGCAGTGCCAGGCCCGACATGTTGGCATGGGTCGGCGCGAAGGGCTGCTGGAAGTGCGGAGCGATATGCAGGCGCCAGTTGTAGTAGAAGGCATCCTGATGCTGGCGACGGAATTCCGCCACCTCGTCGATGCCACCGCGCATGGTGCGTGCCACCTCGACCGGGTTGTCGATGATGATGGTGTAGCGCGAGCGCGCTTCCTCGCCCAGGGTGTAGGCGATGAACTCGTCGATCTGCTTGAAGTACTCGGCGCTGGACGCCGGGCCGGTGAAGATGACCGGGAACGGCAGCTCGCTGTTTTCCGGGTGCAGCAGAATGCCGAGCAGATAGAGAATCTCTTCGGCGGTGCCCACGCCGCCCGGGAAGACGATGATGCCATGTGCGGTGCGCACGAAGGCTTCAAGGCGCTTCTCGATGTCCGGCATGATGATCAGTTCATTGACGATCGGGTTGGGCGATTCGGCGGCGATGATGCCCGGCTCCGAGATGCCCAGATAGCGGCCTTCGGTGCGACGCTGCTTGGCGTGCGCGACGTTGGCGCCCTTCATCGGGCCCTTCATGGCACCCGGGCCACACCCGGTGCAGATATCGAGATCACGCAGGCCGAGGTGGTAACCCACGTCCTTGGTGTACTCGTATTCCTCGCGGTTGATGGAGTGACCGCCCCAGCAGGTGACCAGACTCGGCTCACGCGAGGACTTCAGCGCCCCGGCGTTGCGCAGGATATGGAACACCGCATTGGTGGTGCCTTCGGTGGTCGTGAGATCGAAACGCGGGGTGTTCTGGATCTCGTTGGCCACATAGACGATGTCACGCAACACGCTGGAGAGATGCTCGCGAATGCCGCGGATCATCTTGCCATCGACGAAGGCATCGCCGGGCGCATTGTCGAGCTTGAGGCGAATGCCGCGGTCCTGCTGCAGCACCTCGATCTCGAAATTCTTGTGTGCGTTGAGCACCGCGACGCTGTCATCGGTCTGGCTGCCGCAATTGAGCACGGCCAGCGCACAGCGGCGCAGGATGTCATGCAACCCGTTGGAGGAGGTATCGCGCAGGCGATTGACCTCATCCTGAGAGAGCACTTCCAGGCTGCCTTCCGGCGAGATGATGGTCGAGACCAGCATGGAGCTGGCATCACGTGAATAGGTCGTCGCTTCGCTGGTGACAGAATTCATGACTGTCTTCCTTGTCTCAGGCGCCCACGGTGGTCTGGGCGCGTTTCCGGGCTTCTGCCCAGAGTTCAGCAATGCGCTCGCGGTCGTCCACGCTCATGCTGTCCTGGGCAAAGGCGTGCTGCATCCACTCTTCAAAGGTGGCGTCAAAGTCTTCCGCGACCACATCCTCGGGATCGTAATCGGCGTTTTCCAGCACCAGTTCCACCTGGGGGATCATGTACCCCAGCGGGAACAGGTCATTTTCGGCACAGTCGCTTTCCATGGCGAGCAGCGCCTTGTGAATGGCTTCGCCGCGTGCAGCCAGAGCATCAGACATCTAAAGCATCTCGTGTTTCGGGCCAGTCCGAAGATTGGCCAGGACAGGGGTAAAGCGCCGGGCCCTGGCGCGTCGCCGTGGCGTTGAACACGGCAGACGCAGCCAAGGTGGCAGCTGGCATTGTCCATGATGCTAACACGCGAGAGTGGCGGGGCGCAGCGCTGCGCATGGCGGCCAGCTCTGGTAGAATCATGTGCTTTGCGGGTCGGTGGCACCTGTGCATACATGGCAGTTGCGTCATGCAGGTCGTCGCCGGCAACACGATGCGCCGAGTCGCGTCCCCCGTTCGTGAGTGGTCAGTGCCTTCATGTTCAACGCCCAGTATTTTCGTACCTTCATCACACTGGTGGAGACCGGCAGCTTTACCCATACCGCGCGCAAGCTGGAGATGACCCAGCCCGGCGTCAGCCAGCATATTCGCAAGCTGGAGCAGTATCTGGGCCGCTCGCTGCTCAATCGCCAGGGACGCAAGTTCTCGCTGACCGCAGCGGGGCGTCGCTGCTATGACTACTCCATCAAGCTGTTCGCCGAGCACACCCAGTTCATGCACTCGCTGGATGATGACTCCCCGGACAGCGGCGAATGTCGCGTGGCCAGCCCCTCAAGCGTCGGGCTGATGTTCTACCCGTTCACGCTGGGCTATCAGCAGCAGCATCCGGGGCTGACGGTCAGCTACAGCTTCGCCTTCAATTCCGAGATCGTGCAGGACGTGCTGGCGGGTCGCTTCGACCTGGGCATCGTCACCGAGCCGGTCAAGCATCCGGACCTGAACTTCGAGCTGTGGCATCAGGAGCCGCTGTGCCTGGTGGTGCCCGCTGATTTTGCCGGCAACAGCCTCAATGAGCTGATGGCGCTGGGTTTCATGAATTACGCCGATGGCGTCAACAATGCCAGTGCCTTGTTGCGTGAGAACTTCGCCGGTGAATTCCGCTCCATGAGCCACTTCCCGCAGCAGGGCTTCACCAACGATATCGGCATGGTGCTGGACGCCGTGGCGCGTGGTCTGGGCTTCACCGTCGTCTCGCGCACGGTGCTGGAGACCTCGCCGTGGCAGCGTCAGGTGCGCGAGATGCCGCTGACCGAAGCCGTCTACGAGAACCTCTACATCGTCACGCGTGACAATGCCGAGGTGCCGCGCCGCTACGAGCAGCTGCTGGGCGAATTCCGCCTGCAGCGTCGCAACACGCTCTACGGCTACGCCGATGCGCCGGAAAGCTTCGACAACATGGACTTCGACAGCATGGTGTAACGCCCCGCGTCATCATCTGCGCCTCCCGAAAGCCCGCTCTTCATGAGCGGGCTTTTTCGTGTCTCGCCGTCGCCATCTGCGCCGCATGCGCCGTCGCCCTTTGTGCACCGCCTGGTTCCAGCCGCTGCCGCCGTCTTGCGACCAAGGCCTGATGCGGGGGCGGCGTACTGCGTGGGATGCTGAAAGCCAGCGCCTGGTGATTACAGACCTGTTTATTGCAGCCCTGGCTATTTCAGGCCTAGTTATTAAAGACCTGGTTATTTCAGGCTTGGCTCAGTCAGCGTCTTGCCAGCGCCTTGTTTGCTCATTTCGTGGTGTCTTGCCCATCAGGAGGTTCTGCCGTCGTGTCTTCATCCGGTTCTCGCTCCAGTGTCACGCCTCATGCCCAGGCGGTCTCCGCAGAGCATGCGCCAGTCTCTACAGCTTCCGAGGCATCAGCCGCGCCTGTCGCATCAGCTGCATCAAGCGAGGTCTTCTCGCTGCTGGCGCGCATGGAGGTCGGCGAGCTGACCCCGGAGCAGCATGCCGAGGTCGCGCGTCGCTGTCGCTGGCCTGGCTGGCAGTCGCGTCAGATGAGCGCCAGCCAGGCCGCCGAACTGATTCACGATGGCATGACGGTGGGCATGAGTGGCTTCACGCGGGCGGGGGAGGCCAAGGCTCTGCCGCTGGCGCTGGTCGAGAAGGCGCGCCGCGAGCCGTTCTCCATCACGCTGATGACCGGCGCCTCGCTGGGCAATGACCTCGACGGCCAGATGGCGGATGCCCACATGCTGGCGCGGCGCATGCCGTTTCAGGTCGACCCGGTGCTGCGCCGCGCCATCAACGCCGGCGAAGTGATGTTCATGGACCAGCACCTGTCCGAGACGGTGGAGCTGCTGCGCAATCACCAGCTGAGTGACATGAATGTCGCGGTGATCGAGGCCAGCGCCATCACCGCCGAGGGCGGCATCGTGCCGACCACCTCGGTGGGCAACTCGGCCAGCTATGCGATTCTCGCCGACAAGGTGATCATCGAGCTCAATCTCGAGTCGCCGGCGGCGCTTGAAGGGCTGCACGACATCTACATCCCGCAGATGCGCCCCAGCCGCCAGCCGATTCCGGTGGTCGCGCCGGATTCGCGCATCGGCACGCCGTATATCCCGATGGATCCCGCCAGGATCGCCGCCATCGTGCTGACGCGCGGCAGTGACAGCCCCTCGACCTGCACGCCGCCGGATGACGGCACCCAGCGCATGGCGGGCCATCTGGTCGAGCTGCTCAAGCAGGAAGTCGCGCTGGGGCGTCTGACACCGGCATTGCTGCCGCTGCAGGCGGGCATCGGCAGCATGGCCAACGCGGTGATGAGTGGCTTGAAGGAAGGGCCCTTCGAGCACATGACCATGTACTCGGAGGTGCTGCAGGATTCCACCTTCGATCTGCTGGATGCCGGCAAGCTCGATTTCGCCTCAGGCTCCTCCATCACGGTCACCGAGGAGCGTGGCCGCACGCTGTGGAAGGACCTCGAACGCTATCGTGATCGCCTGATCCTGCGCCCGCAGGAACTGTCCAATCATCCGGGCATCGTGCGGCGCCTCGGGGTGATCGCGGTCAATACAGCGCTGGAATTCGACATCTATGGCAACGTCAATTCCACCCACGTCTGCGGCACGCGGATGATGAATGGTATCGGCGGTTCCGGCGATTTCGCGCGCAATGCCCAGCTGTCGGTGTTCATCACCAAGTCACTGGCCAAGGGCGGTGATATCTCGAGCGTGGTGCCGTTCGCCAGCCACGTGGACCACACCGAGCATGATGTCGATATCCTGGTCACCGAGCATGGACTGGCGGATCTGCGCGGTCTGGCACCGCGCGAGCGGGCGGTGCAGGTGATCGAGAACTGCTCGGACCCGAGCTATCGCCCTGCGCTGCGCGCCTACTTCGAGGAGGCGTGCCAGCGTGGCGGCCATACACCACATTGTCTGGAACAGGCGCTGAGCTGGCATCGCGAGGTAGAGGTGAAAGGGCATATGCGCGCCATGCGCACGGCAGCCGAGCCAAGCCCGAACCTTGCAGGAGCGGCCCCATCGCTGCCGGACGCCACTGCCTGAGATAGCACATCAGGCAGGGCGCTTGGCAGAGACAACCACAGGCAGGACACTCTCAGCCAAGACACTTGGAAGAGACAGCCAGTAGCGACAACCAGGACGAGCGCTGGCAGGCGGCCTACTGATCGAGACCGTTTTCCAGGCGCTCGTCTTCGCATTCGGGGCTACCCATCTCGTAATCGCGGCACAGCTGCGGGCGGCGGTCGTAGATGGTGCACATCAGCGTCTCGCGGTCGACGGCGGCACACCAGCCATCGTCGAGGCGGCGCATGACTTCGCCGCCCCATTCATCCTCGTCGATCAGGTAGTCCGGCACGCCGGTATCGGTGAGCAGGATGACCTCAAGCCGGCAGCAGCAGGCCTGGCAGTTGCTGCAGGCGATCTCGTGATTGGCAGGTGTCGCAGCGCCGGCAGTGGCCGGCGAGACGTCGGTAATCGGAATATTCATCGGGTCAGGGTCAGCCACAGTGAGTCAGGCGCCAACATCGGCACGCGTCAGCCGGCAGTGAAACACACTCACGCACGGATTACTTGTAGACCTTGTCGATGCCTTCCCAGTAAGTCTCGGGATCACGATCGCGCGTCATGTCATACAGCTGATAGCGGCGGTTGAGGCGTGCGCCACCATCACGGGTCAGCGGTGCCCAGGCAAAGCCGGTGCTGCCCTTGCTGGAGGTGGTGAAGAAGGCATCCAGCGGGATGCTGACGTAGAGCCCCTTGTCGAAGCTACCCTCGCCGTAGTCATCGCCGGCATCGGTCAGGGTCGCCCAGGCGCCGACGCTGACCCCGTTGGAGAAGCTGCGCGACAGGTCCAGCGTCGCACCGACATCGCCGGCCAGATAGCGCCCCACCGAGCCCTTGACCAGCACATCGTGCCAGCCGGACTGCCAGTAGGCGGTGGCGTGACCGGTGGTGACCGAGTAGTCACGCAGGCCGAACTGCTGGTCGAACTCGCGCTGGCGGACGCGGTTGATGTCCAGCCCCAGCGCCAGCGAGCTGTTCATCGGGCGATAGAGCAGCTCGGCACCGACCCCGGCATACATCATCTCGAGAATGCCGCCGTAGGCCTGGGCGTACCAGTCGCGCCCGAACTGGTGGGTGCGGTTGTACTGCAGGCTGGTGATGCCCAGGTCGGTTTCCTTGATGTATTCCCCGACATAGGTGCGCACGCGCGGCAGCTCGGAATCGGCGATGTACTCGTAGCTGTCGAAGTTGTCGGCGAGCTGATAGGTCGCCACGCCGGTGAACCAGCCATTGCGGTCGGTGCGCCACAGGGCGTCCAGCTGCAGGTTCAGCTGATAGAGGTAGCCATCGGGGCCGCCGAAGTTCTGCTTGAGGCTCGGCGAGAAGCCCCAGCTGAAGCCGAACGGCTCGCGCGCCAGCTTGACGCCATCCCCTGTCGCCTGGCGTGTCTCTTCGTCGGAGCTATGAGGCGAGGCGGCGTGGGCGGTGATGGAGTGCTCGTATTCGGCGCCGAAGCGACGGTCATTGGCGGCGGCCACGAAGGGCTGGCGCGGATGCTCATCTTCGCGCAGCGCCAGACCATTGCTGCTCAGACGGTAGCGGAAGGTGGTGATCTCGGCGGGCAGGCGGTTGTGCAGCACGCGGTTGGCGCGGCCTTCGGCCTGCAGGTCATCACGGAAGCGCGTCGCCTCGGCCTCGACGATCAGGGTGTCGCCCTCGACCCGCAGCTGTGACACCTCAAGGCCGCTCTGGGCGCGCAGGGTATCGGCCAGCGCGTCCCAGTCGACGTCGGCAAGGCGCGGGAGATCTTCTGCCTCTGGGCCGTCAGTCGCGCCGGGCTCGAGCGGGGAGTCAGCGGGTGCGCCGCCGAACGAGTCGAGTGTCAGCAGACGGCCTTGCTGATCCTTATTCGCTGATGGCTCTCCATGCGCTAATGGCTCCTTACCCGCTGAACGCTCTTCATACGCTGATGGCTCTCTGTTCGCTGACGGCTCTTCATGGGCTGAGGGCTCTGCCGCCACGCCTGCCGGTTGGGCGGCGCTGGCGGTGGAGGCGTTCGCGTTGAGCGAGCGCACGCGGAAGGCTTCGGGTGTCTGGTCGTTGCGATAACGGCTGTGGGTGCTGGGGGCGACCGCTTCCGGCGTGCCGTCGTCCTTGGCCTGGGCGAGCCCGGCCAGATTGGTCGACAGTGACAGCCCCAGCATGGCGGTGTTGCCTCGCTCC
Organism: Cobetia sp. 1CM21F; assembly: GCF_023161745.1. Taxonomy (NCBI): domain Bacteria; kingdom Pseudomonadati; phylum Pseudomonadota; class Gammaproteobacteria; order Oceanospirillales; family Halomonadaceae; genus Cobetia; species Cobetia sp. 1CM21F. The sequence continues at coordinate 563,860 of NZ_JALNTQ010000001.1, forward strand.
CAGCCGCCATGCAGCGACAGGTTGTCATTGACCTTGACGGTCGCGCCCAGATTGACCGGCGAGTCCTGCTCGATCTCTACCGTCAGTGGCTCGTCGGAGTAGTCGTTGCCTTCGTATTCCAGCATCAGGGTCAGCGGGTCCCAGGGCGTCTGGTATTCGATGCCGCCGAAGACGGCCGGGCTGCCGCTGAACATGCTGCCGAGCTGGAAGTCGCCGCCGTCATCGCTGGTCGAGTCGCTGCGCGTCTCGAGGCTGCTTCTCACCACTGCCAGCGGATTGCTGAAGTCGCCACGCGTGCCCAGATAACCCCAGCCGAGGCCCAGGCTGAAGTCGAGGTCGCCGTAGCGCTTGCTGGCGACCAGATACTCGGAGCTGAACAGGCCCGTACCGCCGAGATCTCGCAGGCCCACCGCAACTTCGGGCTGATAGCGGCCTTCCTGCAGGAGGCGGAACTTGGTGTCGAAGGATTTATCCAGGTAGTCGCGGTCCGGGGCGGCCGCGCCATAGCTGACGGTTTCCACCGAGACGTAGCGAAAGCCCAGCTCCATCCAGTCGAAGGGCGCCGCATTGACGCTGAAACGCTTGTAGGGCTGGGTGCGGCTGTAGGTGAAGCTCAATTCGCCCTGGGGCGCAAAACGTGCCGTGGGCGTCTGCATCAGGCCCACGCCACCGAAGTCGCTCTGGGATTCGCCGGTCGCCGCATGGGCGATCTGCGCGCCCAGCAATCCGCCCGCCATGCCGAGTGCCAGCCAGCCATTGCGTGCCAGGGCAGGGCGCTGCTCGGGGCTTGAGTGCGTAACGTGATTGGCAGGGCGAAAAGGACTCGACATGGGCGTCTCGCATGCACGCAAGCCAGCGGCTCACGTACGTGAATAAGGGATTGGGTTCGCGGGTCAGGCGCAGTGTGCTGCGCCGGGGCAGCCTCGCCGGCTAGCGCGGGGGCGTCGGCAGCTTCGCGGCGTCCAGCTGCCAGCTCTGGCAGGCATGGCCCGGCAGGCGGCTGGCAAGCCAGGCCGGTAGCGCCTCGTTCACCCACTGCTGCGAGGTATCGATGCCCGGCGTGCTGATCACCACGCTGGCGCCGGGAGCGACGGGCAGATCGGCGTCGCCGCTGGTCAGACGATTCCAGCTCGCCACCGGGCGGGTCAGCACCTGGCCCTGCGGCGTCACCAGGCTGACCTCGACGGCTGGCCCGATGCCGCCGGCAGCGGCGCGCTCGTCGATCAGCGCGTCCAGACTGAGATTCGGCGTCCACTTGCGTTCGTGAACGCCGGTGGCGTCCAGAATCACCACGCTGCGCGGCGCCTGGCAGGCCCCGACCACCATGCCCGGGGCGATGCGAATCGCCTGCGGGCCGTCGCGCATGTCGCGACGCGGGTCGAGCTGACCGGGCAGGCGTGCCACCACGGCGTCAGTGTCCGGCGCGCGGCCCTGCTCGACATAGGCCTGCCAGGCCTGCAACGCCTCGGCGTAACGCGCCTGAGGGCTTTCGTCCTTCGCGCCGACGGCGTAGCGCGCCGCGATCAGTTCGAGCTCGGCGCTGACACGGTTGGCCCGCGCGGCCATCTGCTGGCGAATCAGCGGCGTGCTGACGAAGCTGTAGCGCCAATCCAGCGCTTTGGATGGCGCCAGGCCATCCCATTGCGCCTGCAGCACCTGACTGGCCAGCGGCGTGCTCGCGGCACTGAACGGCAGCGGGGTGTCATCGGCGGTCGACAGGGGCGCGGCCAGCAGTGCGCTCAGCCCTAGTGGCAGCAGGAGGGCGGCGCTGTTCAGACGGGCCAGTGATGACAGGCGGGCCAGTGATGAGAAGACGGGGATCACCATGCCTTGGCGACCTCCCAACCGAACCGCGGGCCATCGGGCCAGGCCGTCATGTCGGCCGCCCAGACGCGATTCTCGTCGCGCCACAGGTCATTGCGCGTGGTGCTGCCGTCGTCCCAGCTCAGAATCTCGCGGCAGTGCTGCAGCGGCAGTTCTGCCAGCGGCAGCGAATAGGGGGCGGCGGTCTCGCATTCGAGTCGCGCCGTGGCCTCGTGTACCTGCATCACGGCGACGTCGTCCTGGCGCTGGCTGCCGGTGGAGGCGGCATCCTGACGCTCCAGCCGACGCGGGTAGGGGGACAGCGCACTGACACTGACCTGATAGGTCGTGCCACTGGCCATCAACCAGGCCGGACGCGCCAGAGCGCGCCCGGTAGTACTTTGTTCACGCCTGTCTGCCACATCACGCGCAAAGCCTGAAGTGGCGGACAGGACGCCATCGCGCAATTCGAGGATGCCGCGGTCGCGACTCTCGAAACGCGCGATGCGCCCATTGCCTTCCAGCGTCGCCAGAACCACCAGCGCGGTGCTGTTGGCATGCTTCAGCTTGAGAGAGGCATAGGGCAGCTCGCTGGCACGTGTGGCGTCAAACTCGTCCTTGCCCATCACGTCACCGAGCGAACTCGAGACGATCTGGGCGCAGCCGGAAAGCGACACCAGACACGCGAGGGTGCCGAATGCCGCCAACGACCTGCTGCGCAGAGCACGGGAGACCACCGAGGTAGCCGCCGTGTTCCGTGCAGGGCTTGAGAACGTGAAGCGTTGCGTCGCACGTGCCGTCTTCATCAGCGAGTCCCGGTTGAACCAGTGGTGCCGGTTGTCCCGGTTGTCCCGGTGGTACCGGTCGTGCCGGTGCCGCCGCCGACGGTGCCGGTGGCCGCACCTGCAGCGACGCTGCCGCTGCTGGCGCTCGGCGTCACGCTGCCGGTGGCATTCTGGCTGGCAGTGCCGGTGCCGGCTGCGCTACCTGTCGGCACAGTGCCGGTAGTGCCAGTGGTCCCAGTCGTACCAGTGGTGCCGGTAGTCCCAGTCGTGCCGGTCGTGCCGGTGGTGCCGGTGGTGCCGGTAGTCCCAGTCGTGCCGGTCGTCCCGGTCGTACCAGTGGTGCCGGTCGTGCCAGTAGTCCCAGTGGTGCCGGTAGTCCCAGTCGTGCCGGTCGCACCCTGAGGCGCTTCTTCTTCCGCGATGGCATTGCCAGCGAGAAGCAGGGCACCTGTCAGGCCGATGATGGCTCCGAGATGTGTCTTGCGCATGGATAACTCTCCTTGATGAGCATTGTCGGCGGTCAGCCGACCAGGCAGGGATGTCAGACCACGGCGTGATGACTCAAGGACTGAGGCATCGGCGTCGAGGCTGCCAGCAGATGCTGGCGATCATCCAACCTGCTGCTGAAGATATCGATAGAGGAGAAGAGCGCCGTCCCTGACACCATCCTTGGCATCCTCCGTGGCGCGACCTCGTCCTGAGGTGTTCCTGTCATGACCGTATTCCCTGGTCATGCGCTTGCCGAAATTCATCGTTGCGCCTTGCTGTCTGCGCCTGACAGCCCTGTCAGGTGTCAGCCGCTGAGCGGTTGATGCAGGAAGTCCTTCTCCGCACAGACACAAAGCCGATGAGTCGTGGCAAAGCGAGGCTCATGTTAACGAGAATATGTGAACTGTCTAGCGTGAAGCCTTGCGTATTATTCGCGTTGATCGCTTGAGGATTATTTATGTAAAAAAGAGTAATTGGGGTGTGGATGATTGGCGACGTGGCTGTCGATGTTCCACCGGGCGCTACGCCAGACGGGGTCCGCGTGGCGACTGGAATCCTGCGCTTGAGTGTGTCGCATTGCCGACGAAATGGGGTTTGAGGTGTCTGCCATCGGCAACGCGTCTTTCGTGGAAGTGGCGACATCGAGCGTACTTGCGGTGCTACAAACCAATGTTTTTATTGGATTTTTGTAACAGAGCACTGATTGGCGGGAGGCGTGTATCAGGTAAAATGCACGGCAGACAGGGTTTGGTCACCTTGCCAAAAACGCCACGAATGGCGTGATCCAATGCACGGCGATGCCACGGCATTGGTATTACTGATTCAGCGGCAGATCCTCTGGCAGCTCCATGGGTCGTGGGCTGTGGTCGAAAGAGGTGTGCCGCATTTCGGTAAAAAAACTACAGAAAGTTTGCTCTGCAAGGGCGCTTAAGATATTGCCCAAATGACAGCAAGAGTGGCATGAAGGCCGCCATGCAGAGAGTGGTGTCAGAGCCGCAAGTGGAAAGCACATTGAATGCACCTTCCGTCTGAGCATCGTCGGTTGCGGTTCAGGGTCCTGTTCTGAGTATCTTGAACGATACGCCTACATTCTGACTGGGGATGACGGCGGGATATGACAAGCCATGTGCATGATTCATATGGCGGAAATATCGCTGTAAGCGTTGCGGCTCACACTGGCGCAGCGTGAATGAGGTCGTAGCAGCCAGTCGCAAAACGTCAGTCGCAAGACGCCGAGACCGCCAGGGTCCGGTACCTAAATGCACGAGGGCCCACCCTCGGCAGCCGCGTGACAGCCAGGCAAGGCCGGCGACACGCATGACGCAGCAGGAACTGAAGACGTTATCGAATCCATCCCGGCGGCCATGTGCGGCGGGGGAAGGCGCGATGATCATGGCACTGGGGTGCCGGGTCATCGGGCCTGTCGACTCAACGGACTTCAGATGAAAAATGCACTGATAGCACGACTTCTGGGCGCCAGCTTGAGCATCGGCGCCCTCACCGGGCTCGCCGGGTGCGTCTTCGCCCCCGGTGGCAACATCGACTACGACACCAGCGCTGCGCCGGTGGACGACATCGTCGATGTGGAACCGATCACCTTTGGCCTGATCAAGGCCCAGGCGCGCGCAGACGCCGAATCACGCCAGTCCAGTGGCGATGACAGGCAGCGTCGTGAGCTTGAAAAGGCGCTGGCCCAGGAGCTCAACAGCAGCACGCGCGCCAGCCTGGCACCGGACTATCAGTACCGTGTCGGCCCCGGCGACATCCTGACCATCATCGTCTATGACCATCCCGAGCTGACCTTGCCGACGGGTTCCGAGCGCAGTGCGCAGGAAGCCGGCAACGTCGTGCACGCCGATGGCACGCTGTTCTATCCCTATGTCGGTCGCGTCAAGGTCAGTGGCATGACGCTGGACCAGATTCGCCGTGATCTCGGCGAGAAGCTGCAGCCCTACCTGAATGCGCCGCAGATCGACGTCAAGGTCGCCGCCTTCCGCAGCCAGAAGGTGCGGATCACCGGCGAGGTCCAGTCTCCCGGCGTGCAACCGATCAGCGATGTGCCGCTGAGCCTGCTGGACGCCATCGCGGCGGCGGGCGGTCTGTCCGAAGACGCCGATTGGCACAACGTGGTACTCAAGCGCAATGGCGAAGAGACCACCATCTCCCTCTATGAGCTGCTGGCCGAGCGCAATGGCGCCAACGATGAGGCGGGCAATGACCGCCTGCTCAAGGATGGCGACACCCTCTACGTGCCGGACGTCGGTACCCAGAAGGTGTTCGTGATGGGCGAGGTGGACAAGTCCATCAGCCTGCCGCTGGGCAGAAGCCCGATCTCGCTGACCGATGCCATCGCGCGTGCCGGCGGCATCAAGGAAAACTCCGCCGATGCGTCGGGCATCTTCGTCATCCGTCGTGATCGTGAAGACCCCGAGAAGCTGGCCACCGTCTATCAGCTGGATGCGCGCAATTCCACGGCGCTGATTCTGGGCGCGGACTTCGGCCTCAAGCCGCAGGACGTCGTCTATGTCACCGCCGCACCGGTCTCGCGCTGGAACCGTGTGATCACCCAGCTGCTGCCGACGGTGAGTTCCATCTACTACAGCACCGAAATCCAGGACAACCTCGATACCCTCGGCCAGTAAGGCGAGGGGTCGTCAAGGCGTCCCTGCCCGGCACCGCCGTGGCCGGGCAGGACACCAGGAGAGTGACCCAACGATGTCGAACCGCAATTCCCACACCACGCGTCAGGCCTCGGCCAGCGAGTCGTCAAGCGTGCCCGCGCGCACTAGTCTTGATCTCGGCCGCATGCTGGGCCAGCTGTATGACAGCCGTCTGACGCTGGCGCTGATCACCGGCACCTTCACCGTGCTGGCGGTGCTCTACGCGCTGCTGGCCACTCCGATCTACAAGGCCGATGCGCTGGTGCAGGTCGAGGAGGGCGGCGGCAACATGAACCCGCTGCGTGATGTCTCCAGCCTGCTGCGTGGCGAGGCGCCGCCGTCCGAGTCCGAGATCCAGATCATCACCTCACGCCTGGTGCTGGGTGAGACGGTCAAGAAGGAGCAGCTGGATCTGGTGGTCAAGCCGTATCAGTACCCGCTGATCGGCACCTTCCTGCGCACCCACGAATTCGCGCGTCCGAGCTGGCTTGCCGGTTCCAGCATGGTCTGGGCCGGCGAGTCGATCGACGTGGCCAGCCTGGAAGTGCCGGCGGCCTGGGACGATGTGCCGCTGACGCTGGTGTCGCTGGGAGAGGGCGGTGAGTACGAATTGCAGTACGACGGCGATGCGCTGGGCACCGGTGTGGTCGGCGAAGCCTCACGCTTCGATGGCCCGCTGGGCGAGGTGACGCTCAAGGTCAGCGCACTGGACGCGGCCAGGGGCGCTGAATTCACGCTGATGCATCAGTCGACCCTGGAAGCGACCAACGCGCTGCGTTCGCGCTTCGCGGTGGCCGAGATGGGCAAGGAAACCGGTGTACTGGGCCTGGCGCTGGTCGGCGAAGACCCGCTGCGTACCCAGCAGACCCTGCAGCGCATCACCGATACCTACCAGCAGCAGAACATCGAGCGTCAGTCCGCCGAAGCCGAGAAGTCGCTCGAGTTTCTCAAGAAGCAGGTGCCGACGGTGCGTGAGCGCCTCGAAGTGGCCGAGAACCGTCTCAATGCCTATCGCGGCAAGAGCGATAGCGTGAATCTGGATCTCGAGACCAAGTCGGTGCTTGAGCAGCTGGTCAATATCGACAATCAGATCAACGAGACCCAGCTGGAAGAAGCGGAGCTGTCCGGCAAGTTCAATCCCAGTCACCCCAACTACGTGGCGCTGCGCAAGAAGCGTGCAGACCTGCAGCGCACCCGCAAGGAGCTGGAGAAGCAGGTCGGTGACTTGCCGGACACCCAGCAGGAAATCCTGCGTCTGGAGCGTGAAGTCGAGGTCAATCAGCAGATCTACGTGCAGCTGCTCAACAAGACCCAGGAAATGAACATCGCCCAGGCCAGCACCATCGGCAATATCCGCATTCTGGACGAGGCCGTCGCACAGCCGCATCCGATCAGCCCGCGCAAGGCGATGATCGTGGTGATCGCGACCCTGCTGGGCGGCATGCTCGGAGTGGTCTTCGTGCTGCTGCGCTCCATGCTGCATCGCGGTATCGAGACGCCGTCGGAGCTGTCCGACCTGGGTCTCAATGTCCACGCGACCCTGCCGCTCTCCGAAGAACAGGCACGCCTCAACCGTCGTCTGGCGCGTGGCTTCAAGCGCTTCACCGGGCGTGGTGTCGCCGCAGCGGCCAATGACAATGTCGCGCCGGGTCTGCTGGCGATCCGCAATCCGGCGGATCTCTCCATCGAGGGTCTGCGCGGTCTGCGCACCAGCCTGCACTTCGCGATGATGGAAGCCCCCGACAATCGCCTGATGATCTGTGGCCCGAGCCCGGGCATCGGCAAGAGCTTCGTGTCCGCCAACCTGGCCGCCGTCTGTGCCCAGGCCGGCAATCGGGTGCTGGTCATCGATGCCGACATGCGCCGCGGCCATGTCCACCAGAGCATGGCGGGTGTCCAGCACAGCGACGCCGCGCCGGGCCTGAGCGACTTCCTGCTCGGCAAGGCCGACCGCGACAGCATCGTGCGTGGCATCACTGATCCGAGTCTGGCGATGTCCGAGACCGCCTCTGCGGCGCCTGGCGAAGGGGTGGCCGCCAATGGCGCGCCGAGCAACCTGTGCTACGTGGCGCGCGGCACCTCGCCCTCCAATCCGTCGGAGCTGCTGCTGCAGTCACGCTTCAGCGACCTGCTGACGTGGGCCAGCGCCAACTTCGACATGGTCATCGTCGATACACCGCCGATCCTGGCCGTCACCGATGCCGCCATCGTCGGCAAGCAGTGCGGTGTCAGCGTGATGGTGACGCGCTTCATGCATAACTCGCCCAAGGAAATCGAAGCGGCACTGGAGCGCTTCGCCTCCAGTGGCGTGCACGTCGATGGCGCGATTCTCAATGCCGTCGAGCGCAAGGCCACCACGACCTACAGCTACGGCTACAGCTATCACGATTATCAGTACCAGGGTGGCGCCAAGGGTTAGCGACCACTTGCATTAGAGCCCGCGAACCCGATGTCCGAGACTGCGTGCCTCGTTGGCAGTGGGGATCGGCAGTCGAGGCGAGAGCCGAGGCAGTACGGGTGAAGCATCGGGTAGCACGCCGTCGAGCGACGGCACCAGCGGCTCCGAGCGTGATGAACGGAACCACAACACGAACGCAAGCCAAGGGGGTAACGGCATATGAATACCACGACGAACCATGCAAGCTCCGGGCTGGAAGGGCGTCAGCGCCACTCCCGCATGTACGAGCGACTGATGTTCAACTCGCTGTGTCAGGCCATCGTCGGTCTGATTCTGGCAGTGGGTGTCCCGCTGCTGCTGATCAATGGCCTGCGCCCGTGGGTCAGCGAGATGCGCATGCACAGTGTCATCGCCGCCAGCGGCGGCTTCCTGCTCGCATTGCAGGCGATTCGTCACATGTCGCGCTACCCCGGCGCCAAGGCCTTCGCCTACGTGCTGCCGGCCATCACCATCAGCTATCTGCTGGCGATGAGCGTGCTGATCGCGCTGGATCTGCGCTTCAGCCGCATCGTGCTCGGCAGCTCCTGGCTGGCGGCGATGCTGATCTGCTCCATCGGCTTCTGGGCCGAGCAGCGCACCCGTATCCGCAAGCTGGCCGTGGTGCCCTTCGGTGACTATCGCAGCCTGTTCACCACCCGTGGGGCACGCTGGAACCTGATGCGCGCGCCGGATCTCGGCGAAGAGCGCTACAACGGCGTGGTCGCCGATCTGGAAGCCGACATGCCGGCAGAATGGCAGCGTTTCCTGGCCAACTGCGTGCTGCATCGCATCCCGGTCTATGACGCCAGCGAAGTCCGCGAGTCGCTGACCGGCCGTGTCGAGCTCGATCAGGTGCGTGAGAACAGCTTCGGTCAGCTGGCCCCCAACAGTGAATATGAGCTGTTCAAGCGCCTGTTCGACATGCTGGCCGTGCTCGCCGTGGCGCCGTTCGTGCTGCCGATCTGCCTGGTGACCGCCGTGCTGATCCGTCTCGATTCGCCGGGTGGCGTGTTCTTCGTCCAGGAACGTGTCGGCCAGGGCGGTCGTCCGTATCGCATGTTCAAGTTCCGCAGCATGTGCCATGACAGCGAGAAGACCGGCGCCCAGTTCGCCCAGGCCAATGACATGCGCGTGACCCGCATCGGTCGCGTGATCCGCAAGACCCGCATCGATGAGCTGCCGCAGTTCATCAACGTGCTCAAGGGCGAGATGAGCCTGATCGGCCCGCGTCCGGAGCAGGTCAAGTTCGTGAATGAATTCGCCGAACAGATTCCGTTCTACAACTACCGTCACGTGGTGCGTCCGGGCATCACCGGCTGGGCGCAGGTCACTCAGGGCTATGCCTCTGACGCCGACGAGACCCGCGAGAAGCTCGAGCACGACTTCTACTACATCAAGCGCTTCTCCGTGTGGCTCGACCTGCTGATCGTCGGCCGTACCATCAAGACCATGCTGACCGGCTTCGGGGCACGCTGAGCATGCTGACCGTCAGTGGCTATTACGTCGGCTTCATGGCCCTGCTGGTGGCAATCCTGCCGCTGGCCGCCAACGAGCGCACCCGCATGGTGGGTGCCTGGTTGGCCGGTGGGTTGTGTCTGGCGTTCATGGCATTGCGTTACGACGCAGGGTACGACTACTTCTCGTACCGCCAGATGGCCACCTGGCAGGTCGACCTGAGCTTTCTCGAGCCCGCACCTGCTGCCCTGGCACGCATGGCGCGGGCCTGGGGCGAGCCGCAGCTGTTCTTCATCATCACCGCCATCCTCTACGTGTCGTGCTTCGTCTCGGCACTGGTGATGAGCCGTCGCAATCTGGCCTGGTGCCTGCTGTTCTTCGTCTGCCTGCCGCTGATCTATCTGTCGGCCTTCGGGTTCGTGAAGCAGCACGTGGCGATTGCGCTGTTCATGCTGGCGATGGCGTGTCTGGAGCGTGGCATGCGGCTGCCCGCGCTGGTGCTGATGCTTGTCGGCACCAGCTTCCACTACACCCTGGCACTGTATCTGCCCCTGCTGGTGATCTATCCGCTGCTGCGTCGTGCCTACCCGTTCTGGCTCTACCTGGGGCTGCTGCCACTGTGTTTCGTGGCCGGGCCGCTGGCCAAGAGCATTCTCAGTGCGCTGGGCCTCTATGCGCATTATTTCGAGGATTTCTCCGGCGGTGGCGAGAAGCTCTACGTCATCTACCTGTTGATCTGCCTGGGCACTCTGGTGATGTGGAAGCATTTCCGCCTGTCACTGGACCCCTGGGCCTTCAACCTGATGTTCATCGGCGTGGCGCTCTACACCCTGTTCATCACCTACGGTGAGCATGTGGCACGTGCCAGCTATTATTTCCTGCCGTTCGCCATCTTCGTCATCTGTGACGTGATCGAGCATTTCCGCGACAAGCTGTTGCCCAGCCTGATCAGCGGCGTGCTGATGATGGCGCTGTTCTTCATGTCGCTGAAGGTGGCGGCCGGCAATCAGGACCACGATTTCTTGAACAACTACGAGTTCTATTTCCTCAGCGATGAAGCCCTGGTCGTCGGCAACGGAGGCCAGTCATGAGCGAAGCGCTGATCTTCTCGCTGTTCAATCTGATGGCGCGCGGCCTGTCCTCCGCCGCGGGCCTGCTGCTGGCGCGTGCCGTGGCGCCGGAGGCCTTCGGTGAATACGCGCTGGCCCTCAACTACGCGGTACTGCTGGGCGTACTGGCGCGCATGGGCGGCAACGAGGTGTTGCTGGTCACCCGCGACGGTGCCAGCGCGTCGGCACTGCGCCGCTGGATGGGCGTCGGCATCTCGCTGTATGCCTTGCTGGCGATCGGCTTCGCCGTCGGCATCGCGCCGCTGCTGGGCCTGTCGGCCTTCATCTTCGCCTTCTGTGCGCTGCGCGCCGCGGCGGAGCAGGTCGGCCTGCAGATGATCAACTCGCGCCTGCAGCGTCAGGAGCGCCTGGGGCGCGTCAATCTGATGACGGTGCTGATCTCGCTGGCGGTGGCGATCGCGGTCGCCTGCGCCGCGGGGCCGGCGCTCTATCATCAGGGCGTCGAGCTTGTCACCGGCGCCGAGTTCAGCGCTGACCTGACCACCCCCGCCGGCATGTTCGGCCTGGCGCCGGTGCCGACCTTCGTGATGGTCAGCGCCATCGCGCTGGTCATCGTGATGGCGCTGGGCATGTGGCTGTCGCGTGATGCGCTAGCGGATGCCCGGGCCGAGGCCGACGCGGCGGCGGGCCATGAGGGCGCGGACCAAGAGGGCGCGGGCCAGCGTCGCCTGCCGAGCAAGGCGGATTTCGCGCGCGGTCGCGGCTTTCTCTACAACAACCTGATGTCGTTCGCCTACCTGCAGGCCTGGGTGATTCTGGCCGGGCTGGCGTTTGCGCCCGCTCAGGTGGCCAGTGTCTCGGTGGTGACCTCCATCGTGTTCGCGCTCTATGTGTTCCCCACCAGCCTGTATCGCTACTACCTGCCCAAGCTGACCCACGGCGATGCGCGCCTCAAGGAGTACCTGGTCATCGCCAGTGGCTTCGCGCTGCCGGTGGCGGGAGGACTGGCGCTGATCGCGCCGTGGCTGGCGGAACACTTCCTGAGCGGCGCCTACCCGCGCCTGACCCTGACGCTGCGCGCCTTCGCGCTGGTCTATCTGGTGCACGCCTTCGTCACCTGCGCCTTCACGCGTCTGGCCGCGCTGCGCCTCAACGGCAAGCGCCTGCTGTGCCAGAGCACCGGCGCCACCCTGGTGGTCGGCGGGGGCCTTGCGATCGCGGCGCTCAATCACTCGCTGGGCAACGCGTCCGGCGACACCGGCAGCCTTCTGGGCGTCGATCTCTACAGCCTCTTCCTGTGTGTGCCGGTCGCCGCCGAAGTGGTGATGCTGGCGATGGCGATCCTCTTTCAGCCATCACTCTCCCGTGGCGGCAAGGCACACGAAGACAACGCTGCGGCGAGTGCCTGAGCCTGACCGGGCTTCACGAGCGCAGCAGGAATCGGAAGGTCAGCATCTGCGCTTTCCGGTTGATGACATGACGGCGATGCCGGGCATGCAGACACAGCCCTCAGGCATCGCGCGTTCGAATCGCGACATTACGGACAGAAGGACGAACAGCATGGCCAAGATATGCATGACGCACGGATGGCATGACGACAACAAGGGCGACTCCGCCATCCTGATGGGCACCATCGACTTCCTCGATCAGCTGATCGATGCCGAACAGGGTCGCAGCGATGTCTCCGGTGCCGGTGTGGCCAAGGCCGAAGGCCACCGCATCGACATCCTGCCCATCGATGATCAGGTGTTCGCCACCGAGCGCGGCCCGTTCCGCCATATTCGTCGCCGCTACCGTGAACGCGTCACCGTCGGCCAGCCGCTGATGCCGCCGATGCGTGACAAGCTGCGCTTCGTGACCTCGCTGCTGGGCCTGGGCGCCAAGATGATGTTCGGCAAGCAGGGCAAGAGTGGCAACGACATCATCGACGCCGCGGACCTGGTGGTCGTCAAGGGCGGTCATATCTTCCACAACGGCAGCTTCAAGAAGACGCTGTCCTCGTGGCTGGCGCTGATCGGCTATCTGGCGCCGGTGATGCTGGCCCGCAAGGCCGGCAAGCGCGTCTTGCTGCTGGGTCACTCCTTCGGCCCGTTCAAGACCCCGGCCCAGGAGCGCTTCTTCCTGCGCACCCTGAGCGATTGCCTGGTGGTCTCGCGTGAGGAAATCACCCACGCCATGACCCAGAAGGCCGACCCGAAGCTGCCGCACGCGCTGCTGGGCACCGACATGGCCTTCGCCATGGCACCGCGCGCCAGTGACGAGCATGCCGCGGTCAAGGCGCCGAATGGCGTGGCCTCGCCGTATGCCGTGATCACCCTGCGCGACTGGTGGGGCCTGGATCAGCAAGCCTTCGCCGAGCGTGTCGAGGTGCTGTCGCGCTCACTGCTGGAATCCCGCGAGCGTCTGGGCATCGAGCGCCTGCTGGTGGTGCCGCACGTGCTGGGCCCGACCGATATCGAGAATGACCAGCGCATCTCCCAGCTGGTGTTCGATCATCTGCAGAAGGCATTGGCCACGGCGGGCGGTGAAGACCTCGCCACGCGTATCGAGCTGGTACAGGGCGATCCGAGCCCTGACGCGCTGGTCGATCTCTACCGCGATGCCCAGTTCCTGGTCGGCACCCGCTTCCACTCGGTCATCTTCGCGCTGATGTCCGGCACGCCGGTCTACGCGCTGTCCTACTGCGGGCCCAAGGCGCCGGGCATCATGCGTGACTTCGGTCTCGGCGACAGCGTGCAGGACATCGAGAACTTCGACCCGGCGCGCATCGTGGCCGATATCGAACAGCTGGTCGCCGACAAGGCCTTCCCGGCGCTGGCCGAGAAGGTCATCGCCGAGAAGCTGGCGATCACCGCCGACATCACGCGTGACTTCCTGCGTCGCGCACCGGGACGTGCCGGCGTCTGGGGCCAGCGTGAATTGAAGCTCAATGACGCTGCCTTCCCGGCACCGGTGGTGCCCAGGCCAGCTGCTGCCATGGCCACGGATGCGCCTGCCGGCGACAACAGCGCGACTGCCGCTCATGACAGCGAGCCTGTCGTGCGAGGAGCCTGATATGGCACATGTCGCTCTGTTGATTCAGGACATCAGTGCCTGTGGTGGCGTCGAGAAGGTGATGCATGGTCTGGCGCGGGATCTGAACGCCAGCCACCGGGTCACGCTGGTCTCGGTGCGCGAAGGCGAGCCCTACTGGGGGCGTCTGGAGGGTGTCGAATATCGCACCCTCGGGCTGCCGGCCACCGGCACGCGCCAGAACTTCCGCCATTGGGTGACGCACCTGCGTCGCCTGATGCTGGAGGAGCGGATCGAGGTGATGGTCAGTGGCTACTTCGCCTTCCATCTGGCGGCGCAGCTGGCGGCGCGCGGTACCGGTGGCGTCGATGGCGAGGGGCGCCCGCGTCCGCGCACGCGCATCATCGCCCAGGAGCACAGCGCCTATCATCACGACCGCCGTGCCAAGCGCATCGTCAAGCAGCTGGCCTATCGCCACCTCGACGTGCTGCAGGTGCTCAATGAGGTCGATGCCGAATGCTGGCGTCGCCGCGGCCTCACGCCGACGGTGATTCCCAATTATCTGGATGACCAGCAGGCGGACGAGGCACGCAGCGGCTGCGAGCATCAGGTCGATGTGGTGATGGTCGGGCGTCTGGCGCCGATCAAGCGCCTCGATCTGGCGATTCGTGCCTTCGCGGATTCCGGCTATCGTCGCGGTCGCCTGGTGGTGGTCGGTGACGGCCCGGAGCGTGAACGCCTGCTGGCACTGTGCAACGAGCTGGGCCTGCGCGTCTTCCAGGGCGCCAACGACAGCACGGTGCCTGCCGGCACTCAGGTGCTGTTCACCGGCGCGCTCAGGGATGTCTCCCACGAGCTGCGGCGTGCACGCCTGTTGCTGCTGACCTCGGAGCGCGAATGCCTGCCGATGAACGTGATCGAGGCCAAGCGTGAAGGGCTGCCGTGCCTGTCGCGCCCGGTGCGCTCAGGCCCGCTGGCGCTGATCGAGCATGGCCGCGACGGGATGCTCAGCGCGGAACCGGATGGCAGTGAAGATGCCGCCATCATCGCCGAGCTTGCCCACGAGCTGGCGCGCCTCGAGTTCGATGATGAGCTTCTGCTGCGCCTCTCAAGCGGTGCATGGCAGAGCTTTGACCGCTACAGCGCGCACGCGGTGTTGCCGCAATATCAGCGTCTGATCTCGCGTCTCGCGCCGCCGATGCCCGGCGATGCGGCGACTACCGGGCAGGCGCGTCAGGACTCATCCGCAGACACGCGCCCGGACACACACTCGCGTCGCGTTCAGCGACAGCCGCTTGAGGAGAAGGCCCATGGCTGATGTCTCCGTCATCATGCCCAACTACGGCTATGACCGCCGCCTGCACGCCGCCGTCGACTCGGTACTGGCCCAGAGCGAGCCGGTACGCGAGATCCTGATCAGCGACGATGCCTCACCGGATGGTGCCGCCAGTCGTCTGCGTGACGACTTCGCGGCGCTGGACACCGCTGGCGTCGAGATCCGCGTGCTGGAAACCGACACCAACGGCGGCCCGGGCCGGGCTCGCAACCGTGCCATCGCCGAGGCCAAGGGCCGCTACATCGCCTTTCTGGATGCCGACGATGCCTGGCTGCCCGAGAAGATCGAACGTCAGATCGCCTTCATGCAGGACACCGGCGCCGGGCTCTCCTACACCGGCTACGAGATGGTCGATGAGCAGGGCGAGCACGTCTCGTACTTCGCACCGCCCGAGCGCCTGACGCGTGACGACATGCTGCGCTCCAACTCCATCGGCTGCCTGACCGCCATCTATGACGCCGGTCGCTACGGGCGCTTCTACATGCCGACGATCCGCAAGCGTCAGGACCTGGCGCTGTGGCTGATCATCATCGGTCAGCTGGGCCCGGCGCAGGGCATGCCGGAACCGCTGGCGCGCTATACGCGTCGCGAAAGCAGCGTGTCGTCCAACAAGTTCAAGGCCGCCGCCTATCAGTGGCGTCTGTATCGTGAGGTGCTGGGGATGGATGTGATCAGCGCCAGTCGCAACTTTGTCCATTACGCGGTGAACGGTTATGCAAAACATCGTTGAACAGGATGTCGCGGCGTCCGCGACACCTTCCACCGAGTCCACGGCGGCTTCCCGCCATGCCGATGCAAGCGCGCAGCCGACCCTCGACTCGCGCCCGCGCGTGCTGGTCGGGGCACGCCAGGTGGATGACAGCGCGCGTCGCCAGGTGCCGGAGCTGACCTTCCTGATCTCGACCCTGGATGACGGCCTCTACAGCGTGCCGCGTCATGATGCGCTGCCCGGGGCGCGCTTTTTGATCGTGCATCAACTGTCAGACCCCGCGCGCCGCGAGCAATACCGCGAGTACGCGCTGGCCAATTTCGATAGCCGTTTCGAGTACCTGGCGATCGACGGGCGGGGTCTGTCGAAGAGTCGCAACACGGCGCTGGCCGCCTGTGGCACGCGCTACGCCTATGTGCTGGATGACGATATCGAACTGCATCCCCAGGCCGTCGCGCTGGTGATGGAAGCCTTCACCTGCACCGAAGCGGCCGCGATCAGCTTTCCCCACGTCAAGGCCTTCCCGCTGCATGAGCGAGACCCGGATCGGCCCGCGCCACCGGTGTCCTTCAAGACCCACAGCCTGATGTCACTGGCGCGCGTGCGCTCGGTCGACATGGCGCTGGATCTCTGCCAGTTCCATGCACGCTTCGATGAGCAGTTCGGCCTGGGCACCGATCAGCCCTCCGGCGAGGAGTTCATCGTGCTGAGCGATGCGCGTCGTCAGGGCGCGCGTCTGATGCGTGCCAATCTGGGCATCGTTGCCCATGCGGGGGTCACCTCCGGCAGCGATTTCTACAGCACGCCGGCCAAGGCGCGTACCAAGGGGCGCATGTTTGCCCGTGCCACCGGCAGTCGTTTCTCGCCGTTGTCATTGGCCTTTTTCCTGCGCAAGGCGCCGGTCGCCATGAAGCATGGCCATCTGGCGACCTTCGCGAAGCATTACTTTCGCTGATGGCTGCCGCGCCGCTGATGGCTCTCATTGACTGATGGCTCTGATTTGATGACGACTCTAGCGCGAAGGCATGGCCATCCATGAGATGGCCATTGCCGCCCGGGTAGTCAATTGATCAAGCGGCATATCAGGGAAGTTGCGACAGGCAGGGTCAGAAAGATAAGTCACAAGTTATATAGGGTCATGTTTTGGATCATATTGCGCCCGACAGGATGACTTTTCACGAAGTTGCTTTATAACAGAGCCACACTTCGGGCAGTGATGATTGCCCGTCACTGACTCAAGCGGCGCGTCTTTTCCCTGCGAGCTACCTGCAGTCTACCTGCAATCACCTGCGAGCCTTCTGGCCCGTGGGTTGGGTAACCTCGCGCCGCTGTCACGAAATATCGCTGTTCAATGGGGGGGGATCCTCTTGCACAGGACATTGTCGGCATTTCATTTTCGGCCAATGAAGGCGGGAAATTCCGCCTGCGAAGACATCTCTTGAGAGAGACCCGAGGGAAACCCGAGGGAGTCATGAGGGAGTCATGAGGGAACAGAACTTTACGGCGAAATGCCATGGAGTCCACCTCGATTGCCGCTGAAAAGCCGTCAGGTGTGCACGAGATTCTGCCGCCATTGCCTCGTTTCACTTTGAGTATCACGACACGATCTGGCGACAAGGCCAGCAAGGATGACATCAATGAAGATCACGATTTTTGGAAGCGGTTATGTCGGTCTGGTCACGGGTACCTGCCTGGCCGACGTCGGCCACGACGTAGTGTGCATGGATGTGGACGCCGCCAAGATCGAGGGTCTCAAGCAGGGCGAGATTCCCATCTATGAGCCGGGCCTTGAAGGCATGTTGCTGCGCAACGTGGAAGCCGGTCGCCTGAGCTTCACCACCGACGCGCGTGAAGCCGTCGAGCATGGCGTGCTGCAGTTCATCGCCGTGGGCACGCCGCCGGATGAAGACGGCAGCGCCGACCTCAAGTACGTGCTGTCCGTCGCCACCACCATCGGCGAGCACATGAATGACTACAAGGTCATCATCGACAAGTCCACCGTGCCGGTGGGCACGGCGGACCGTGTCAAGGCGCGGGTCAAGGACGTGCTCAAGGACCGTGGTGCAAGCGTCGATTTCGATGTCTGCTCCAACCCGGAATTCCTCAAGGAAGGCGCGGCGCTGGACGACTTCACGCGTGGCGCGCGCATCGTGGTCGGCACCGATTCCGAAGCGGTGCGTGAGCGTATGCGCGAATGCTACGCCCCCTACAACCGCAACCATGAAAAGCTGATGTTCATGGATGTGCGCGCCGCCGAGCTGACCAAGTATGCCGCCAACGCCATGCTGGCCACCAAGATCAGCTTCATGAACGAGATATCCAACCTGGCCGAGCGCCTGGGTGCGGACATCGAGGAAGTGCGTCGCGGCATCGGCAGTGATCCGCGTATCGGCTACCACTTCATCTATCCGGGCTGTGGCTATGGTGGCTCCTGCTTCCCGAAGGATGTCCAGGCACTGGCACGTACTGCCAGCCAGATCGGCTATGAAGCCGAGCTGCTGACCGCCGTGGAATCTGTCAACAAGCGCCAGAAAGTCACCCTGTTCGACAAGCTGTCACGCGCCTTCGATGGCGACCTCAAGGGCAAGACCATCGCCGTCTGGGGTCTGGCCTTCAAGCCCAACACCGATGACATGCGCGATGCGCCGAGCCGCACGCTGATGGAAGCGCTGTGGGCCGCTGGCGCGACCGTGCAGGCCTATGACCCGGAAGCGATGAAGGAATGCCGCCGCATCTACGGCGAGCGCGATGAGCTGGTACTGGTCGCGGACCGTCAGCAGGCGGTCAAGGGCGCCGATGCGCTGGTGATCTGCACCGAGTGGAAGGAATTCCGCACCCTGGATGGCCAGTGGCTGAAGTCCCAGCTCGGCTTCCCGGTGGTGGTCGATGGCCGCAACCTGTTCGAGCCCACCGCCATGAAGGCCGCTGGCCTGATGTACTACGCGGTCGGCCGCGGTGACACCCTGCTGCTGAATCAGGCTTGAGCTTGCGGCTTGGCATCACTGTCCGGGCGTCAGTGCTCAAACGTCAGTGCTCAAGCGTCAGTGCTCAGACATCAAGGCTCAAGCAGGCATTGAACGTCGCTGAAAGATTCAGCACGCGTACCTGATCTGCGTACGCACTCCCTGAAAGACATCCATTCAGTCGTGCCACGCTCCCCATGAGGGTGGCACGCAGTAGAGGAATTTCTCATGTGTGGCATCGTTGCCGGTCTGGCTCAGCGTGATATCAGCAAGATTCTGATCGAGGGGCTGCATCGCCTCGAATACCGCGGGTATGACTCCGCCGGCGTGGCGGTCATCGACCCTGCCGGAGAACTGCGTCGTGCGCGTGCCGTGGGCAAGGTACGTGCGCTGGAAGACGAGCTGCGCGAGGCGCCGCTGTCCGGCGCCATCGGCGTGGCGCACACCCGTTGGGCGACCCACGGGCGTCCTGCCCAGCACAATGCGCACCCGCATCTCTCCAGTGAGCGGGTTGCTGTCGTGCACAACGGCATCATCGAGAACCACGAAGCGCTGCGCGGCGAGCTGGAAGGCGCCGGTTATGTCTTCACTTCCGAGACCGACACCGAGGTGGTCGCGCACCTGGTCGATCGCGAACTGTGCAGCGGTCTGGCACTGCCGGAGGCCGTCAATGCGGTCACCGCGCGTCTCGATGGCGCCTTCGCGCTGGCGGTGATGGAACAGCGCAACCCCGAACTGCTGGTCGGCGCCCGTCAGGGCAGCCCGCTGGTGGTCGGCGTGGGGATCGATGAGCACTTCATCGCCTCTGACCCACTGGCGCTGCTGCCGGTCACCGATCGCTTCATCTATCTCGATGAAGGTGACATGGTCGCCATCACGCCGGCGGGTATCCAGGTGCTGGAACGTACCGGAGACCGCGATGAGCTGACGCCGGTCACGCGTGAAGTGGTGCGTTACGAGCACAGCGTCGAAGCCGCCGGCAAGGGCGAGTATCGCCACTTCATGATGAAGGAGATCATGGAGCAGCCGCGTGTACTGTCGCGCACGCTGGCCGAGCGACTGGACCCGCAGGGCGTGCGACTGGAGGCCTTCGATGTCTCGCGACACTCCTTCCTCGCCGCCAGCGCTGGCAGCGAGAAAGGCAACGAGAGCGGCAAGCAGGTCGTGGATGTGGCGCGTCTGACGCAGCTGTTCGCCGATGTGCGTCAGGTACAGATCATCGCCTGTGGTACCAGCTATCACGCCGGCATGGTGGCGCGCTACTGGCTGGAAGAGGTCGCGGGCATTCCGGCTCAGGTCGAGGTGGCCTCGGAATTCCGTTATCGCGAGCGCGTAGCGGCGCCGGGGACGCTGTTCCTGACCCTGTCCCAGTCCGGCGAGACCGCCGATACGCTGGCGGCGCTGCGCGACATCCAGAAGCTCAACCGTGAAGGCCCGCAGGCCGGGCACTATCTGGCAAGCCTTGCCATCTGCAACGTGGCGGGCAGCTCGCTGGTGCGTGAATCCGACCTGTCACTGCTGACCCACGCCGGGCCGGAAATCGGTGTTGCCTCCACCAAGGCCTTCACCACCCAGCTGGTAGCGCTGATGCTGACCACCCTGGCGCTGCGTCAGGCCAAGGGCGATGGTCAGACGGATGACCTGCTGAGCCGTCAGCTGCTGATGCGCCTCAAGGACCTGCCGCATGTGATCGAGCAATCCCTGGCGCTGGATGGGGAAATCGCGCAGCTGGCGGAGAAGTTCATGCATCGTCACCACACCCTGTTCCTCGGCCGTGGCAGCCAGTATCCCATCGCCATGGAAGGGGCGCTCAAGCTCAAGGAAATCTCCTACATCCACGCCGAAGCCTACGCGGCAGGTGAGCTCAAGCACGGCCCGCTGGCGTTGATCGACGAAGACATGCCGGTGGTCGCGGTCGCGCCGATGGATGACCTGATGGAGAAGCTGAAGTCCAACCTGCAGGAAGTTCGCGCCCGCGGCGGTCAGCTGTTCGTGTTCGCGGATCCGGAAGTCAGCCTCAAGGCCGGTGAGGGCGTTCACGTCGTCACCGTGCCAGGCGTCTGTCGCTTCCTCGCGCCGATCGTCTACGCGGTGCCGCTGCAGCTGCTCTCCTATCACGTCGCCGTGCTCAAGGGCACCGACGTCGATCAGCCGCGCAATCTGGCCAAGAGTGTCACGGTGGAGTGATCGACTGCGCTTGAGGCCATGAAGCAAACGAAAGGGACTGCCCATGGGCAGTCCCTTTTTTGTTGCAGGCTATATCGAGAGCTTTGTCGCGAGCTTTCTCGAGGACTGGGTCTCTGGAAATGCTCGTCAGCGCTTCACATGAGCCAGCAGACGCTGCCAGCAGCGAATCACCAGTGACTGGCGGTGCGTGTCGGCGTCTGGCTCACACTCGTCATCAGAGTCTTCATCAGTCTCTTCATCAATGGCTGGGCCGGAGTGGCGAATGCAGAAGCGCTCCCCCGACGGTGCCATCATCCAGCGCGAGCTGCCCGCAGGGATACGTCCCGCCTGCACGTCCTCATCGAGCTTTCTGCCCGCCGCCTTGATGGCGTCAATCGTGCTCTCCGACAACTCGATGAAGCCTTCATCGCCCGCTGGATCAGCCGTGTCATGGGCTGGTGGGGGCTGAGTCATCAGATCAGGCCCTTGATGATCAGATTGACGCTCGAGACCAGCAGAATGGCATAGGCGACCTGACGCAGACGATTGTCACTCAAGGGCGGCGGGAAGCGACGCGCCAGCTCGGTGAAGAGCATCACGACGAGGGCGCCCGACAGCCCCACGAGCAGCAGCTGGGGCAGGGTGTCGCCGATACGCCCCGGGGCCGCGATGCTGAGGCCCATGCGCACGATGCCGGTGACGATGAAGACACCGAACAGCGTGCAGCGAATGGCGATCAGGGTCATCGGCTGACGATAGAGCACGACCACCAGAGGCGGGCCATTGGCCGCGAACAATCCCCCCATCAGGCCTGACAGCACACCGGCGGTATGAAAGTGCCAGCGTGGCGATGTCGTGGCACGCGGGCCCGGTTGAGCCAGCAGGGCGAGACAGGCGATCAGGATGACGATGCCCAGCAACATGCCCAGCAGGGGGGCTCTTTCACTGCCCAGCCAGACTGCCAGGAAATAGCCCACCGGCAACATTGGCAGGCTGGTGACTAGCAGGCGGCGTGCCAGGCGCGGATTGATCTCTCGCCAGTGCCCACGCATGGCCATCCCGTTGTTGAACAGGCCCAGCAGAGTGCACAGCAATGCGGCGCTCTCGATGGGCAGCACATCGAGGGTCGCCAGCAGACCCATCACGATCAATCCGAAGGCGAAACCGGTCAGGGTCTGGATATAGCTGGCGAGTGCCAGACTCATCATGATGGCGACAAGTTGCCAAGGCTCCATGAAGTCTCCGTGGGCAAGGGGGGATAGAACAGAAAGGGCGGGGCGGCGCTGGCTCCAGCATGCGCGACGCCTGGCGCTGGCAGGCAAGGGCGCTTGAGAGCGGGCGCCGTGGGCGTGCGGGCAGGCCGACCAATGCCTGCCATCATAGCCTGCATCGCGCTCTGGCAGTATGACACTCGCGCAAAGTGCTCACGTTGATGTGCGTCACATAAGGCCGCGGGCATGACGGCTTTGATCGCGTTGGCTCAATTGGCTCAGTGGGCGGGGCGTATTTCAGTAGTCACTGATTCTCAGTATCTGGCATGAGTTGCCGGAGGATTGGCGCATAAACGCTCATGATTTCGGCTTTTGGCGACAGCGCAGCTTGTTTGGGCTGGGGGGGATTATTAGTCTGTGGTCAACGGCGGGGCAGGAAGTGTCGCCATTTGCTGCCACTTTCTGCCACTTTCTGCCACTACCTTTCTCACGAGCGGACATCCCTCCAGTGTCCACTCCTCAGGGTGACGTCGTTCACCTGTCATCTTCAGTCCAGGATCAGCTTCTGGCGGATGAACGGGACTCAAGCACTAAAATATAAGAAATTGCGAATAAAAGTCAGTCGCAAGAACTGACCCACTCTTCAGTGCAGTGTGTGCTCTGCTTCGAGGGCGCTGGTCGGCTGTGCTGGTCAATGACAGTGAACAATAAAGAAGGCAGGGCATGGAACGCTATACAGGGAAGTCGCCTTACTTTTCCATCGTGACGCCAAATCACAATTCAGGGGATGGTCTTGCGCGCTGCATCAACAGCTTGCGTGACAACCAGGCATCCTATGAACACATCATCATTGATGATTGCTCGACGGATGATGGATTCCTGTGGGCGGAGCGACAGGCGCAGCAGCAAATGGAGCAGCAATCCTCAGTGTCCACGCTATCCGGCGAGACGCCTGACATCCCCGGGCGGCTGGTTCTGCGCCGCAATCCTCACAACATGGGGCCGGGTGGCACGCGAAATCATGGTCTGAGCCTGGTCAGCGGCCGCTATGTGCTGTTCTGTGACGCCGATGATCATTTCGCGCCTGGCGCGCTGGATATTCTGCAGGCCCGCATCGAGGCGTTCGACTCGCCCGAGGCGGTGGTCTTCCGCTACTGCCTGCAAGGCCCCAAGGGCGATCACGACAGCCTGGCATTCTGCCAGCAGGCCGAAGAGCGCCCGCTGGCCCGGGCCTTTCGTGACTTCATGCATGACACCATCGTGTCGTCTCCCTGGGGCAAGGCGATCCGCGCCGACCTGGCCTGCTCGCTGAGCTTCCCTGATCTGCCCGTGTCGCAGGATGGCCTCTATAACCTGGATCTGTTCGGACGTGCAGAGCGCGTGCTGTATCTGCCCGAGGTGCTGTATTACTTCGACAAGCGCAGTGACGGCTCTCTGACGCGCAAGCCGTTCAGCAACCAGGAGCTGGACAAGTTCCACCGCAGCTGGCGGGTCTTCGCGGAGCATTATCGCGAGCATTTCGCCGCGACGCACGGCATGGCCCTGCTGGAAATCCGCGGCCTGCGGTTTGTCGGCGTCAGCTTCATCATGCGCCAGGCGATCAACAAGACGGCGGATGATTCGCGGGTGCGCAAGGTCGTGCTCGATCAGGTGCGACAAGCGTCCTGGTCATCTCTGCGCCAGCTCTCGCTGAAGGAGCAGGCGCTGTTGATGAGCTATGCAGTGAGCCCGGCATTGTCCCGGCAACTTGTCCGCCGGAGCCAATACGCCTCATGAGCACTCATAAACATATCCTGTTCTATACCGGTGCCCAGTCACGCACCGGCGGCACCGAACGTGCCTGCGCCGATACCGCCAACATGCTGGCCGCCAGTGGCGATTATCAGGTCGAGATACTCAGCGAATATGGCCCGGCGGAGAGTCCCTATCCGCTGCATGACGATATCGTGCACGAATCACTCTATCCCGAGCGCTCGCATCTGGGCGCGGCGCGCGGCCTGTGGCTGTTCCTGCGACTGCTTTGGGTGGTGCTGCGCAAGCGCCCGGACGTGGTGGTGGTGGTCGAGAGCATCGGCTTCCTGCCTTTCCTGCTGCCGACGCTGCTCTGTCGCCGCACGCGCTACCTGTGCTGGGAGCACTTCAATGCCACCTCGGATCTCGGCATTGCTCGCCGTGATACGGCGCGGCGTCTGGCGGCGCATCGCGCCGACCGCATCGTGGTGCTGTCGCATGAAGACCGCCACTACTGGGAGCGTCTTCATCCAGCCGCGCGCGAGCGACTCAGCGTGGTGCCCAACCTCAATCCGCTGGAGCATGTCGTTGCCGAGCGTCAGGCGCATCAGAGCCGTGAGGGCAGTGCTGAGCAGGTGGCGGACTTACGAGACGCCAGGTCGCCCAGGGTGGCGGTGGCCGTCGGCCGCCTCGAGCCGCAGAAGGGCTTCGATCTGCTGCTTGAGGCCTGGGCGGCGTTGCCTGAGGCGACCCGTGATGGCTGGGTCTTGCGCATCGTCGGCGAGGGCTCTGAGCGTGACGCCCTGATGGCGCAGGCCGAGCGCCTGAAGATCACCCATCAGCTGCAGATGCCGGGCCAATGCCGGGACATTCGGCGCGAATACGCCGCGGCGGACCTGTTCGTGCTTTCGTCGCGCTTCGAGGGCTTTGGCCTGGTGCTGGTCGAGGCGCTGAGCTGTGGTGTGCCCTGTGTCAGCTTCGCGTGTCCGGCCGGGCCGGGCGAGATCATCAAGCATGGCGTCAATGGCTATCTGGTCGCGCAGGGTGATGTGGAGGCCATGACTCGTCAGCTTGATGAGGTGCTGGGGGATGAGGCGGTGCTCGACAGGTTGCGCGCCAATGTGGATTACGGCCTGGACCGCTTCTCGCGCAATACCGTCGAGGCCAGCTGGCGCACGATGCTTGAGGGGCTGGAAACCCCGGCGCTGTTGAAGGTGATCTGATCGGCATGACGACCGCCTGGATGAGGGTGGTAGGCAAGACAGCCAGTGGACAGACAAGTGAGGGCAGCCGCCCTCACTTTTTTCATGAACGACAGCAGGAGGCTATCGCCGTGAGAATCATGCATGTCATCTCGACTCCCGCCTCTGGCGGCGCCGAGGTCTATGTCAAGGACCTGAGTCTGGCGATGGTGGCCGCTGGCCACAGTGTGCATATCACCTTTCTGGAAACCGCCGCGCAATGTGGCCGTGACCTCGAATACGAGCATCGCTTTCTGAGCCAGCTGAGTGCCGGCAATGTCAGCTACTCGTTTCTGGGCATCGAGACTCGCCGTCGCCCGTGGCGAGGCGTGACGAGGCTGCGCAGGGAAGTGACGCGCTTCGCGCCGGATGTGGTGCACTGCCACCTGTATTACGCACTGATGTTCGCCTTTGGGTTGCCGCGTCAGTTGCCGGTGATGATGACGGTGCACAGTATCGAACTGGGTGCGCCGGCCTGGATGTTCCGGCTGTTTGATCGTCGCGTGACGGCCTACGTCGGTATCTGTCGCGCCTGCACCGACAAGCTGGCGCCGATTGCGGCGCGTCCGGTGGTGCAGATCGACAACGCCGTCTCCGGCGCGCGTCTCAAGGCCAGTGGTTGGCGGGAGGCGAATCAGCAGGCCCCGGTGCAGCTGGCGGCGATCGGACGTCTGACCGATGCCAAGCAATACCCCCTGATGCTGGAAAGCTGCGCCAGACTCAAGGCGCAGGGCCTGGCCTTCACGCTCAGGATCGCCGGGGAGGGGCCGCACAAGGCACAGCTGATGGCGCAGATCGAGGCGCTCGGGCTCCATGATGAGGTCAGCTTGCTGGGCAATATCTCGGATGTGGCGGGGCTGCTGGCCAGCGCCGATGCCTTCATCATGTCATCCGCCTGGGAAGGGCTGCCGATCTCGCTGCTGGAGGCGACGCTCAGTGGCCTGCCGGTGCTGGTCACCGATGTCGGCGGCTGTGCCGAGGTGGTGCATCGGGTCGGCAACGGCCTGGTGGTCGACCAGCACACGCCTGAGCGCTACGCCGAGGCGTTGGGGCGACTGGTGGGGGATGCTGAATTGCGGCGTGCCTTCGCCCGCAACGCGCGCCGTTACGGGGCCAGTTATCACATCGATACCGCCCTGAGCGGGCATCTGGCGCTGTATGGCAGCCACCAACCGGCGCAGGACACCTCGGGGCTGGAGGTGACGCCCTGAGTGTCCGCAGCGGACACCCAAGTGACGGAAAGGCATGTTCAGGAAAGGCATGTTGAGGAAAGGCGGCCACGTTGCGTCGCTCATGATCGCCATTGGAAAGGCCAGGGGGTGTCGCTGACACCCCCTGGCCTTTTCGTCTTTGGGGCGTGTCCAGGCGTGGTCTAGGCATCTGCGCGGTATCTGCTAAACGTTTGCGGAGCGTATGTGGGGCCTGTGCAAAGTGCGGTTGGGATTTCTCATTCTGCAAAGATGAGTCAGATGATGAGTTGTTGCTAAATTAAAGTAGTTTGATTTCGCAATTCGCATTAGATGCGCTAAGGGTAATCTGTCGTCTGTCAGGTACCTGACTGCCAATTATGAGGATTAGGGGAAGCAGCTTAAAGTTATCACCGCCAGTACAATCGTCTCGACGACCCGACAAGTCCTTGCTGTTGAAGTCAATTGATTTATTATCAGCCCTGTTGAAGAGGGGACAGTAATGTCGCTTATTGGCGAATCAGACGTCGCCGGTAAAGCGCCAGGTTCTCTTCGCTGCGACGTGCGTCATGTCACGGCCTATCGAGGTCGTCGGGCATGGCCGGGGCATGCAGACAGCATGTGCAGGAGTCGAGCGACACAAGCGCGATACAAGCACGAGACAAGAGCAGGCCGGGCCTCGCAGATGGGCAGTCAGGCGGGTAGAGGTACCGCTCCAGCGTGCGACACCGGGTACGGCGAAATGCCTCATGAGAAGGCATCAAATCCCGGGGTCGAGTCTGGGGTCGGGGTCATTGCCGCTGGGTGGTCAGTCAGACCCGAGCTTGCCACAGACGTACAGGATAGTGCGTCAGCTCAGGCAGAGAATGTCAGTAACACATTGTATTAAATGGATTTGATATATTGGGCGTGATTGAAGAAGTCGTCGGTGCCTTACGCGCCAGCGGCCGTGTCCCTTGCCTTGCGGGGCATTGGGCGGTCGCCTCATTCGAGGTCGCGCTACCTGCCAGGTCGGGCAGATGGCGCAGGCGCATCCGGGCGATCGAACGTTGCACCTCAATCATCGCACCTCTCCATGGAATGCATGCGGGCATGAATTCTCATCCCGTTCTGACGCTGCCGTGCCAGCTGACTCGCCAACGAGATCGACAGATCTCGCCTGCTTGAAGGGGCTGCATAAACCTTCCGTCGACAGTGGCCCCTGACAGGTTCAAGCAACGAGT
The DNA here is from genome assembly GCF_023161745.1 of Cobetia sp. 1CM21F. Lineage (NCBI taxonomy): Bacteria > Pseudomonadati > Pseudomonadota > Gammaproteobacteria > Oceanospirillales > Halomonadaceae > Cobetia > Cobetia sp. 1CM21F. The sequence continues at coordinate 591,338 of NZ_JALNTQ010000001.1, forward strand.
CGCTTGAACAGAAATGTCAATAAAAGTGCAAGAAAGAAGTAATCATTAATGTTGGCGCGATCAATCTTATAAGTATCGGTTAATCAAATGAGTCATGTTGTCTTGATCGATGAGAAAGTCGATCAATGCAATATGTTTCATGTGTTAGATGCCTGGTAGTGAATTACTAAAATACTAATAAACGTTCCATTTCGGAGTTCGGTCATGGGCATGTGTCATGGACACATGCCTGACGTGTGTCCGGTGATATCGCAGGGGTATCGAAGGGCAGGCGTGACCACTCCATGACAGATGACATGTACGCCAACAGGGCGCCGCTATCGGCAGCAGGGGAGAACGCCAGTTCCTCGGGGCGGTAGCGTGCCGAAACAGCGCCTGGCGGTAGCGGTCAGGATCACAGGGGAAGAGACAGGATATGGATATACCGGTCAGAACGACGCTCCGGGCGTTCTCATTTGCCGCCGTGGTATTGGCGATGAGCGGGTGTGCCTTCGCGCCCGGTGGGCACATGGATTATGAAGCCGAGGTCGCGCCGCTGACCGACCAGGTGGAAGTCACGCCGATCACCCCCGGGCTGATCTCCAACTATCGCGCACGCCCCGCCCAGACCGCTCCCGCGCCGCCTGAGCTGGTCGATGACATCAAGCAGTACGTCTACCGCGTGGGCGGCGGCGACATCCTGGCCATCAATCTGAGCACGCCGCTGGACCTGGCTCAGGAAAGCGGTGTGCAGCGTCAGACGGTCGAGGCGCTGACCTACATCGTCCAGCCGGATGGCACGCTGTTCTACCCCTATGTCGGGCGCATCAACATTCGTGACATGACGGTGGATGAGGTGCGCGCCGCGCTGGTCGCGGGGCTGTCCCGTTACATCACCGAGCCGCAGGTCAATGTCTCGGTGGCGCAATTCCGCTCCAAACGCGTCTATCTGAGTGGCGCCGTAACCGAGCCAGGCTTCGTGCCGGTCACGGATGTTCCGCTGACCCTGATCGATGCCATCAGTGCCAGCGGCGGGGTCACGGCACTGGCCAATACCCACAACATCACGCTGACGCGCGACGGCCAACAGGAGCACCTGAGTCTCTATCAGCTGCTGCAGCAGGGCGACATGCGTCAGAACCGTCTGCTCAAGGATGGCGACGTGATCAATGTGCCGGTGGCGGAAGACCAGAACGTCTTCGTGCTCGGTCAGGTACTCAAGCCCGGCAACATGCCGGTGGGCAATGAACGTCTGAGCCTCACCGATGCGCTGTCGCGGGCCGGCGGGGTCGATGAGGACCGCGCCAATCCGTCAGGCGTCTTCGTAGTGCGTGAAAATTCGCCGGAGTCCGACAAGCTGGCCACGGTCTTCATTCTCGATATCTCGGATGCGACCTCGCTGATGCTGGGTGCGCGCTTCCCGCTGCAACCGCGTGATGTGGTCTATGTGACCGCCGCGCCGGTCAGCCGCTGGAACCGTGTGCTGAGCCAGCTGCTGCCGTCCGTGACCAGTACCGGGGCCTTCGTCTCGGTCATCGATGACATCGAGGATTGAGGTCATGTCCCACTCCCGCATGGCAGGTCGCGTCGCGACCTGCCGTATCACCTGCCTGCCGGGCCTGAATCGTTTACTCAAGGCGGCGTCATGAATCAGTACACCTCTCCCATGCCATCCTCTTCTGCACAGCCTGGCAAGGACACCACGCGCCGACTCGATTTCAGCACCATTCTCGCCTTGCTCTGGCATCGACGCTGGTGGCTGATCGGCAGCACGCTGCTGTTCACCCTCCTGGGCATCTATCTGGTCGGTAGCCAGCAGCGCATCTACCTGGCCGATTCCCTGATCCAGATCGAGGACAAGGGCGGCAGCGCCAGCCTGCTGGGTCCGCTGGCCGGTCAGGCGACCGGCAGCGACGAGAGCAGCACCAGCGATGAGCTGGAAATTCTCGCCTCACGACTGGTACTGGGCCAGGCCGTGGACCGCGAGCGCCTCAATATCGTGGTCTCTCCGGTGCGTTACCCGGTCATCGGTGACTGGCTCTCCAACCGCCATCTGCGCCTGCCGGCAAGCCTGGGCGGGCAGGATTACGCCTGGGGCGATGACACCCTCAAGGTCACCACGCTTGAGCTCAGTGGCCCGTGGCAACAGCAGACGCTGACCCTCGAGGCACTCGGCGATGAGCGCTACCGCCTGCTGGATGCCGAGGGGCAGGCGATCGTCGATGGCAAGGTGGGCGAGAACGCGCTGGCGGAGGGCATCAAGGTCTTCGTGCGCGAGTTGTCAGCCGAACCCGGTGCACGCTTCACGCTGACCAGCATCTCGGATCTGAGCGCCATCAACTCGCTCAAGTCGCGCTTCACCGCCGTGCGCAATGGCACCGACACCGGGGTGGTCACGCTGAGCCTGTCAGGTAGTGACCAGACCGCCATCGTCAACACCCTGGACACCATCACCAATGTCTTCCTGCAGCAGAACATCGAGCGGGAATCCGCCGAGGCGGACAATCAGCTCGGCTTTCTGGGCGACCAGATCCCGACGCTGCGTGGCCAGCTCGATGAGGCGGAATCGGCACTCAACGACTATCGCCGCCGTCGCGACTCGGTCGATCTGACCGCCGAGAGTCAGCAGGTGATGGAGAACCTCGTCGGGCTGGACAATCAGCTGACCGAGATCAAGCTGCGCCTGGCCGAGCTGTCCCGTGCCTACACCAGCGAGCACCCGGCCTATCGGGCGCTGGTGGCACGTCGTGATTCGCTCAATCAGGAAAAGGCGCGCGTGCAGAAGCAGGCCGAGCAACTGCCGGCCGCCCAGCGCGAGGCGCTCAACCTGAACCGCAATGTCACCGTCAGCCAGGAAATCTATGTCGCGCTGCTCAACAAGCGCGAGGAAGTGCGCCTCAAGAAGGCCGGCACCGTCGGCAATGTGCGCATCCTGGACCCCGCGGTGCTGCAGCCGGTGCCCATCTCGCCGAAGACGTCCCTGATGCTGGCCGTGTTCTGCATGATCGGCCTGATGCTGGGCACGCTGGCCGCGCTGCTGCGTCATGCGATGCGCAAGGGCATCGACACCGCCGAGCAGATCGAGGCGCTGGACCTGCCCGTCTACGCCACGGTGCCGTTGTCGCCGCAGCAGCACAACATGATGCGCCGCGTGCGCCTCAAGGGCGAGAAGGGCGGCCGCGAGATCTATCAGGGGGTGCTGGCCACCTCCCAGCCGTCGGATATCAGTATCGAGGCCCTGCGCAGCCTGCGTACCAGCCTGCACTTCGCCCTGCTCGACAATCGCCGCAAGTCGGTGATGTTCACCGGGCCGAGTCCGGGCATCGGCAAGAGCTTCGTCAGCCTCAATCTGGCGGCGGTGAGTGCCGAGGCCGGTCAGCGCGTGCTGCTGATCGATGCCGACATGCGCCGCGGCCACCTGCATCACGCCTTCCAGCGTACCTCCGAGCAGGGCGGTCTGTCGGATGTGCTCAGCGGTGCCAGTCCGCTGGACAGCGTGCTGTATCACTCGCGCATCGACAATCTTGATTTCCTGGGCCGTGGCGTCGCGCCGCCCAACCCGTCGGAGCTGTTGATGCAGCCCAATTTCGCCGAGCTGCTGGAGCAACTCGGTGAGCGTTACGACCTGATCATCATCGACACGCCGCCGGTACTGGCCGTGACCGAAGCGCTGATCATCGGTCGTCACGTCGGCGCCAGTCTGATGGTGGCGCGCTTTGGCATGAACCAGGTGCGCGAACTCGAGCATGCACGCAAGAAGCTCGAGAACAATTGCATTCACGTCAAGGGCGCCATCCTGAATGCCATCGAACCGCAAGCTGGCGACAAGCATGGCTACGGTTATTACAACTACAGCTACGCCTGACATCGTCTCGCTTGGCAGCTCTCATGACGCTTGAATCACGGAGGAGGTAAGCACGATGAGCGGTATACCCTTGTCGATGGAGCACCAGCGGCGTTACTCGCATCACTACGAGCGCTTGCTGGCCAGCAAGCGATTGCAGCTGATCTTCGGGATGCTGGTGGTGGTCATCGCGCCGGCACTGTACCAGGCAGGGTTGAACCAGCTGATGCAGGGTGACACCCACTGGTGGCTGACCAGCGATGATCAGTGGCATGCCCTGCTGGGCACCGGTGTGGCGTACACCCTGTCGGTGACGGCGGTCAATCGCCTGTCCCGCCTGCCGGGCACGCGCTCCTACCTCTATGTCGTGCCGGCGATCGTCATCTCCTATCTGACCTTGATGATGGTGCTGGGCGTGCTGGGGCTTGAGTATTCGCGTCACCAGGTCGGCCTGTCCTTCCTGCTCGCGGTGAGCCTGTGCACGGCCTACTACTACATCGACACCCGACTGCGCCGGATGCGCTTCGCGGTGGTGCCCTACGGCAAGGCGCCGAGTCTGTGTACTCGCCCGGGCGTCGAGTGGCTGTCGTTGCGCGGGCCTGACCTGGTCGGCCTGCCGCGTATCGATGGCGTGGTGGCGGACCTGCGCGGTGAGCTGCCCAGCGAGTGGGAGAGCTTCCTGGCCGACTGCACCATCCACCGCATTCCGGTCTATCACGCGACCCATGCCCACGAGATGATCACCGGTCGCGTGCTGCTGGATCACCTCTACGCCAACGAGTTCGGCTCGCTGACGCCGCGGGAGGACTATGAGGTCATCAAGCGCTGGATGGACTTCACCGTCGCCGCGCTCATGCTGCCGCTGCTGGCGCCGGTCATGTTGCTGACGGCGCTGGCGATTCGCCTCGACAGTCCCGGGCCGGTGATCTTCCGTCAGCCGCGCATGGGCTTTCACTGCCGCCCCTTCACCGTCTACAAGTTCCGCAGCATGTATGACGGCATGAAGGGCGCGGGCTTCACCCAGGAAGGCAGTGATCCGCGCATCACGCGAGTCGGACGCTTCATCCGCAAGTGCCGTCTCGATGAGCTGCCCCAGCTGTTCAACGTGCTCAAGGGCGACATGAGCCTGATCGGCCCGCGCCCCGAGTCGATGAATCTGGCCGACTGGTATCGCAAGGACGTGCCGTTCTTCCACTACCGCCATGTCGTGCGCCCGGGCATCACCGGCTGGGCGCAGGTCGAGCAGGGTTACGCCGCTGAAGTGGAAGGCATGATCCGCAAGCTGGAATACGACTTCTTCTACATCAAGCACTTTTCCTTCTGGCTCGATCTGCTGGTGGTGATCCGCACCATCAAGATCGTGATCAGCGGCAACGGCTCGCGCTGAGCGGGCCTGCACTCTCTGTAGACGTCTGTAGACGAGTGTCTCCGCAGGCGAGTGTGCGGCACTTCTCTGAAACGTGTAGCGAGTCGCTGCCAGAGGAACCCGGCAGCGAAAGCGCTGCACCGGCACTCGTCTGCTGTCAGAGCCAACCTTCATCTGATGTACGAAAGGAGTCGATATCATGATTACGGTGACGCGTCCCTACTTCCCGGAGCGGGAGAATTTCGACCGCTATGTGGATTCCATCTTCGAGGGGCGCTGGTTGACCAACCACGGCCCGCTCGAGCAGGAGCTCACTCGGCGTCTGGAAACCTACCTGGGCGTCGAGAACCTGCTGCTGGTCAGCAATGGCACCCTGGCGCTGCAGATCGCCTATCGCGCGCTGGGCATCGCCCAGATGCCGGGCCAGTACGAATCGGCGGAGGTCATCACCACGCCCTTCACCTTCATCGCCACCGCCAGCAGCCTGAAGTGGGAGGGCATGCAGCCGGTATTCACGGATATCGACCCCGACACCCTGTGTCTGGACCCGGCACGCATCGAGTCGGCCATCACGCCACGCACCCGTGCCATCGTGCCGGTGCACGTGTTCGGCAATGCCTGTGATGTCGAGGCCATCGATGCGCTGGGCGAGGCGCATGATCTGAAGGTCATCTATGACGGTGCCCACGCCTTCGGCGTGACCTATCGCGGCAACAGCCTGCTGTCACATGGCGATGCCAGCACCCTGAGCTTCCACGCCACCAAGCTGTTCCACAGCATCGAAGGCGGCGCGATCATCTTCAAGCGCAAGGAAGACCTGGAACGCGCCCGCAAGTTGATCAACTTCGGCATCACCGGCCCGGAGTGCATCGAGGAACTGGGCATCAACGCCAAGATGAACGAATTCCAGGCGGCGATGGGGCTGTGCGTGCTGGATGAGATCGAAGGCAATCTGGAAAGCCGGGCGCTGGTCTGGCATGCCTATGCCCAGGCGCTGCGCGGCAATGTCCAGCTGCAGACCCGCCAGACCGGCGCCAGCCTGAATTACGCCTACTTCCCGATCATCCTCGAAAGCGAAAGCATGCTGCTCGAGGTGATGCAGCGTCTGCAGCAGGAAGGCTATCTGGCACGACGTTACTTCTGCCCGTCGCTGGAATCGCTGTCCTTCCTCGGCCGGCCCGCCGCCGAATTGCAGGACGAGGATGTCATCACCCCGCAGATCGTACATTCCACCGATATCGCCAGTCGTATCCTGTGCCTGCCGCTCTACTCGGGGCTTGAGGTCAGCGAGATCCTCGGGGCGGTGCGCATCATCGTCAATCGCCACGTCAAGGCCGCCTGATCATGAACATCGCGATCATGCAGCCCTATCTGTTCCCGCATATCGGCTATTTCCAGCTGATGCATGCCTGTGACGAGTTTCTCGTCTATGACGATGTCGCCTTCATTCCGCGTGGCTATATCCATCGCAACAATGTGCTGCTGGGCGGCAAGGCGCATCGCTTCACGCTGTCGGTGCCCAAGGCATCGCCCAACCGCTTGATCAGCGAGCTCGTCTTCGGCCCGACACCGGACAGCCTGCTGACCACGCTGCATCACGCCTATGCCAAGGCACCGTATTACGCACAGGTCATGCCGCTGCTGCAGGCGATGTTCCAGCATGAAGACCGCCGCATCGGGGCGCTGTGCAAGTACAGCTTCGAGCGGGTGTTTGACTACCTGGGGCTGGAGTGTCGCTTTCTGCTCACCAGTGAGCTTGAGCACGATCGCAGCCTCAAGGCCCAGGACCGTCTGATCGAGATGTCACTGATGCGCGGGGCCGAGGGTTACATCAACAGCATCGGCGGCCGCAAGCTCTACCAGGCGGCGCCCTTTGCGGCCAATGGCATCACGCTGTCATTCCTCGCAAGTCAGCCGAGTGACTACTGCCAGACACCGCTTGATTCGCGTCGCTCGGGGCGTCAGGCGGAGTTCGTCGCCGGCCTGTCGATCATCGATGTGCTGATGTGGTGCTCACCGGGCGAGGTACTCGACAGACTCGCCGAGTACCAGCTGCTGCCGGAAGACCTGGAGCTGCTGCGCGCCGCGGGCAATGCTGCGGGTGACACGGCTGTGCCGGGGCCGCTGGCGCGCGATGCCTCCGCCTACTCGCAACAGGGGGGCCACGCCTCGTGTCACTGAGCAACAAGACCGCCATCGGCATTCTGTGGAATTTCTCCGATCAGCTATTGCGGCGTGGCATGGCCAGTCTGGTCACGCTGCTGCTGGCGCGGCTGCTGGTGCCGGAAGATTTCGGGTTGCTGGCGATGGTGCTGGTCTTTCTGACCATCGCCTCGGCCATGATGGATTCCGGTCTTCAGCAAGCCATTCTGCGCATGCCGACCCTCGGGCCGCGTGATGCCAGCACCGCCTTCTTCAGCAATATCGCCTTCGGGGTGCTGGCCTACGGCCTGCTGTATGCCAGCGCCCCCCTGATCGCCGACTTCTATGCCGAGCCACGCCTGATCGTGCTGGTGCGTATCGGCGGCATCGTGGTGCTGATCAATTCCTTCGAGGTCATTCAGGGCGCGATGCTCAACCGTGCGCTGGATTTTCGTACGCGCATGAAGGCTGGCATTCCCGGCAGCGTGGTGTCGGGCGGGGTGGCAGTGCTGCTGGGCTGGCTGGGCTTCGGGGTCTGGGCACTGGTGGGGCAGATGTTGACGGCGGCGCTGGTCACTACCGCCCTGATGTGGTGGTGGGGCAGCTGGCGGCCGCGGCTGGAATTCGATGTGGTGTCGTTCAAGGCGATGTTCCGCTTCGGCTACAAGATGTTCCTGTCACGCATGCTGGATGTGCTGTTCGTCAATCTCTATGTGCTGCTGATCGCCAAGCTGTTCTCCGCTTCGGTGGCGGGGCTGTTCTTCTTCGCCGAGCGTCTCAAGGAGCTGGTGATCAATCAGCTGGTGACGGCGGTGCAGAACGTGACCTTCCCGGCGCTGGCGAGCATCCAGGCAGATCCCGTGCGCCTCAAGAGTGCCTATCGTCAGATCCTGCAGGTCATGGTCTATCTATTGTTCCCGGCGATGCTGTTGCTGGCGGCGCTGGCCGAGCCGCTGTTTCTGACGCTATTGCCCGAGCGGTGGCTGGCGGCGGTGCCTTATCTGCAGCTGATGTGCATCGCGGCCGTCATGTATCCCCTGAGCACGCTCAATCTCAATGTGCTCAACGTCAAGGGGCGCTCGGACCTGTTCCTCGGGCTCGAGATCGTCAAGAAGGTATTGATCTGTGCGGTGCTGGCGGTGACCTGGCGCCATGGCGTGATGGCGATCCTGATCGGGCAGATCGTGGTGGCGGTGGTGTCCTACATCCCCAATGCCTGGTTCTCGCGGGAGTTGATCAACTACAGCATCCGCGAGCAGCTGGCCGACTTCCTGCCGGCTCTGCTGCTGGCCAGTGCGGTGGCGGGCACGACCTGGTGGGCCGTGCCTGCGCTGTTGGCCATCTGGCCGGCGCCGGTGGTGCTGGTGGTATCAGGCCTGCTGGCAGGGGCGGCCTATCTGTTGCTGTCCTGCTGGCTGCGCTTCGCGGCCTGGCAGTACGGCGCCGGCTGGATCCAGGAGCGTCTTTCACAACGGAAAGTGGGGAATACTGCATGTTAGAACTGAGTTATGCCCGGGCACTCGCGACGCCCCTCATGGATGGCACTCCGCAGTCAGGCCCCTTGCCTGTGCCGCCGGCGCCCGCCGAGGAAGCCGCCATCATGGCCGAGTGGGAGGGTGATCTCAGCGCCCCGCGCGTCTCGGTGATGTGCTTCGCCTTCAATCATGGCGACTACATTCGCATGGCACTGGATGGCTTTCTGATGCAGCGCACGCGTTTTCCGTTCGAGATCGTCGTGCATGATGATGTCTCGACGGATGGCACGCGGGAAATCATCGAGGAATATGCGGCCCGTTACCCGAACATCGTGCGGCCGATCCTGCAGGACGTGAACCAGTACTCGCAACATATCTGGCCGATCACCTTCTGCATGCCGGTGATGCGCGGCGACATCATTGCCTATTGCGAGGGCGATGATTACTGGATCAAACCCGACAAGCTGGCCCGTCAGGTCGCCTTGTTCGACGCCTATCCCGAGGCGACGGTCTGCTTCCATCCGGCGCTGGAATTCAATGAAGCCACCGGCGAGCATTCGCTCATCTGCCGCTATGCCGATAGCGTGAAGAAGATCTCTGCCGAGGCGGTGATCGGGCTGCGCGGTGCCTCCATTCCGTCACCGGCCTTCAGCTTCCGACGCGTCGATGCCACCGTCGACGCGATGATGGCGTCCTATCGCGGGGCCCCGATCATGGACTTCTTCCTGCAGTCCTACATGGCACTGCAAGGCGAGACTCTCTATTACGAAGATGCTGCCTGTGTCTATCGCCGCAATGCCAAGGGTTCCTGGACATCGCAGCAGCAGGAAAGCGAGGCCGAGCAGCGCTATCAGCGCGACATGATCTCGGCCATCGACGTCTTTCATGCCAATACCCGGCATATGCCGCATTCCGACAGCCTGTATATCCCGCTCTATCACTACTTCAAGCAGTACGTGATGGCGCCCGCGAGCCCCATGCAGCGCCTGGCCAACTTCCGCCAGGGGGTCGCGCTGCTCTCGCACATGGACCGCAGTCGGCTGCTGCGCCTCGTGCGCCAGGATGTGATGACCAGGTTGATAGGCACTCGTCGCCGTCGTGTGACACCCGACAGCGCAGTGCAGAAGCGTAAAAGCGCCTGAATGCTCCCGATTATCGGGGGTGATGAGGGCGAGAGAAGCGTTTGATGACAGGACGTCGTCAATAACATCAAAAAAGCGCTGCAACACACAAAAGCGCGAAGGATATCGGCCTTGGGCCGTCGTGAGTCGCAAGGGGACCGCAACATGAATTATCGCAGTTACGCCGACCTGAGTTCGGATATCGCCAGACAGTTGTCGCGCCTGCAGGCCGGGAATTTTGATCTGATCGTCGGGATCCCGCGCAGTGGAATGGTGCCGGCCTACATGATCAGCGCCATGCTCAATCGGGCCTGCACGGATCTCGACACCTTCATCGCCAACGGCTCGCCCGGCAAGGGAATGACACGCAAGGTCCGGGGGGCGGCGCAGAGCGCCTGGGAAAACCAGCGCGTGCTGCTGGTCGACGACAGTTTCAACAGTGGGGCCTCGCTCAAGGCCTCCCTGGCGCGCATTCCGCAAGAATGCCCCTGTGACATCACCACCTGCATCATCTATGCCAACCCGGCACCGGTGGTGGGGGTGGACATGTATCTGGTCGAGCTGGAGCACCCGCGTGCCTTCCAGTGGAATCTGTTCCATCACCCGGCGCTGGCCGATAGCTGCCTGGATATCGATGGCGTGCTGTGCCTCGACCCGACGCCTGAGCAGAACGATGACGGCCCGCGCTATCGCGACTTCCTGACCAACGCAGCACCTCTGCATATCCCGACCTACCGGGTGCACTCGCTGGTCACCAACCGGCTGGAAAAATATCGTCCCGAGACGACCGCCTGGCTGGCCCGGCACGGTGTCGAGTATGACCACCTGATCATGCTTGACCTGCCCAGCAAGGAAGAGCGCCTGCGCCAGAATCGCCATTCGAGTCACAAGGCGGATTACTACCGTGACTCCGGCTGTCGCCTGTTCATCGAAAGCGAGGTGGGGCAGGCCACCAACATCACGCGCATGACCGGCAGGCCCGTCTATTGCGTGGACGCCCACCAGATGATGACCCCCGAGTGGGCCTCGATGTCAGCGCAGAAGAAGGGTCAGGTGCTGGTGTGCACGTTCAAGCGCATGGCGCGCCGGGTCGTGACCTGGTTGCCGGCGCCGCTGGCCCGCCAGGCGCGCAGTGTCTATCAGCGCCTGGCCTGAACGCACCGAAGGAAGTGGGGCTGACGATGACCGCCATGCGCAGATGGCATGGCGATCATCGTGAATTGACTCGATCAAGCCTGGCTCAAGGCTAACACTGGCGAAGGAGTGGCAATGAAGACGCATCGGATGGCGCTTTTGGTCGTGGCACGGCAGATGACCCTCGAGACTCGCCAGATGCTGGCGTTGGCGGCGGGGCTGACGCGCCTGGGTCACGAGGTGGACCTCATCGTGCCCCAGGCCCATGAGGAGTTGATCGAAGGTCTGGCACATGGAGTGCGGCTGGTAGAGCTGGGCGTGCACACTGAGTTGACGGGTGTGCTGGCCCTGACGCGCTATCTGGCGCGTCATCGTCCATGTGTCCTGTTGTCCAGCGGTCTGGAAGCCAACCTCAATGCGCTCAAGGCGCGCCGTCTGGATCGTTGGCGCGTGCCGGTGATTGCGCACCATGCCGTGACACCGGCCAGTGAACTGGTGGCGGCGGGCAGCAAGGCGCGGGGCCTGAGACGCCGGATGGCGCTCAAGTATCCGCATGCGGCACTGGTGCTGGTCGAAAGCGATGAAGCCGGCTGCCAGGCACGCCATGAGGGCGGCATCGAGGCAGCGCGCGTCGTGACGTTGCCGTTGGCCCCTGATGAGGAGACGGGCGCGCTGAGCGAGCATCAATTGATGCAGTGCCTGTCGCTGATGCTGTCGGCAGCCGAGGTCGAGGGCGCATCACCCTTCTCGTCCCAAGGCTGGCAGGTCAGCAGTGGGGGAGCTGCGGCTGGCCTCGCGCAGTCCTCGCCGTCCCTCGATACCTCTGGCGTGGTGAGTCGGCAGGCCACCAGCGCTGATACCGGCGCGTCCGCGTCCCTCATGTCATCCGCCAGTCTGCAGGCCGAACTGGCCAACAGCGGCGCACGAGAATAAGTCTTTCCATGGAACACATTCTGCTCGACCTGCCCAACCTGCTCGTCTGTCTGGTACTGGTGATGGTGGGCTTTCTGCGCGGTTGGGTGACGCGCAATGTCGCGATCATCCTGAGTCTGAGCAGTGCGGTGCCGTACCTGTTGAACAATGTGCTGTTCGATGCCGAGTACATGCCGGACCAGTTCCGCTACTGGGAGCAGGTATTGGCCATGCGCAGCATGGACTGGGGAGCGATGGACCACTCCCTGACCGTCTCGGTCTCGTCGGGATTTCTGGCGCTGTTGCCGTTGCCGCTGGCGGAAACCATCACCAGCCTGGGCTTCTTCAACAAGTTCCTCTATATCGGCGCGCTGATGGTGCTGATTCGCCGCGGCATCATCTCCCACGCGGTACTGCTGTTCGTGCTGTGCTACCCGAGCCTGGTGCTCTACAGCTCACTGAGCCTGCGCGACACCCTGGTCACCGGCTTCATGCTCGGCAGCTTCCTGCTGGCCATCGAACGCCGGCCGATATGGGCGCTGATCTTCCTGCTGCCGTTATGGATCATCAAGTTCCAGAACGCTCTGATCATGCTGATCTTCCTCGGCATCTATCTCCTCTATGACGTCAGCCGCCAGGGCCTGTCGACCAAGCGATTCTGCTGGTTGCTGGTCGGGCTGGCCGCGAGCGTGCTGGTCATCTATCCGCTGGCGGTGGACCAGATCAACTTCTTCCGCGCGGCCATGTACTTGGAGGATGGCGGCAAGATCGAGGATGTGGAGGTGATTCAGGGCTTCGGGGACTTCGTGGTGACGGGAATCCAGGGCGCGCTCTATTTCCTGATCAAGCCATTGCCCTGGGAAGCCGCCAATGCGCTGCAGTTGATCCAGTCGGGAGAGAACCTGCTGGTGGTCGCCTTCCTTGTCTGGCTGACCCTCAAGTGCTGGCAGGTCCAGCGCGAGAAGACGCTCTTCTGGCTGCTGTATCTGATCGGCGCCTTCACCATCTATGGACTCGTCGTCTTCAACTACGGCACCGCGGTGCGCTATCGCTTCCCGTTCCTGGTCATCTATGTGGTGTGCATGGCGCATGACACAGGGCTGGTGCGGCTGTGGCAGCAGCAACGCCGGCCTGCGTTGCTGGACTGAGCTGCTGGAACGAGTTGCTGGACCGAGCCACGACGCCTTCCCTTTCGCGCTGGTGTCGCTTCTCGATCGTCTCTCTCGTCGATGGTTCCTCTTGTCCAGGGTTTCTCTTCCGGATGCTTCCGGTCGCGCGGGCTCAAGCTCGCGCATGTTCTTCTTCGCATGACACGCAAGGAATGCCCCATGCCAACACATGATGCACAGCCCTCCACGGTGGTGCTGGTCTCCAACTCGTCATTCTTTCTCTACAACTTCCATCGCGGCGTCATCGAAGGGCTGCGTGACTCGGGGTATCGCGTGGTGTGCCTTGCGCCCACCGATGCGCATAGCGCGTACCTGGTGGACGAACTCAGGGTCGAGCATCGTGCGCTGGGCATGGAAGGCAAGGGCACCTCGCTGATCGGTGAGGGCAAGAGCCTGCTGGCGCTGCTGGGGACATTGCTGAAACTCAAGCCACGCTATGTTCTCAACTTCACCATCAAGGCCAATGTCTATTCGGGGCTGGCGTGTCGGCTGCTCAAGATCCCCTATACCAACAACGTCTCGGGGTTGGGCACCGCCTTCATACATGACAGCTGGCTGTTTCGTCGGGTACGGGCGCTGTATGGCTTCGCCAACCGTGGCGCGCGTTGCGTGTTCTTCGAGAACCGCGATGACCAACGCCTGTTCATGCGCCTCGGGCTGCAGAAGTCCACGCCGTCTGTCGTGCTGCCCGGCGCCGGTATCGACCCGCAACGCTTCGCCTTTGCGCCGCAACCGCAGACGCCACCGCTGACCTTTGTGATGGTCGCACGCCTGATCGGCGACAAGGGGGTGCGGGAATACGTGACGGCGGCCGAGCGTCTGCATGAGCGTTATCCGCAGGCACGCTTCTGGTTGATCGGCCCGTCGGGAATCAGCAATCGCACCGCGATCAGCGATGAGGAAATCGCTGCCTGGCGCGAGCGCGGCGTGTTGCACTACCTGGGCGAACAGCGGGATGTGCGCCCCTTCCTGGCCGAGGCCAATGTGCTGGTGCTGCCGTCGTACCGGGAAGGCATGCCGCGCACGGTACTGGAGGCGGCCTCGATGGGGCGTCCGGCGATCGTCAGTGATGTGCCGGGCTGTCGCAGCTCGGTCAATCCCGGCGTCACTGGCTGGCTGTGCGAAGCGGCCAATGTCGAGTCTCTTGAGCAGCAGATGCAGGGCTGTCTGGACATGCCGCATGCGGCATTGATGGAGGCAGGGCAGGCGGCACGCGTGCGTATCGAACGTGAATTTGATCAGCAGATCGTGGTGCGTGCCTATCTGGGCTGTCTGCAGCACACACTGGATATCGAGTTGCGTAAGTCAGTACTCGCTACCGCCTGAGGCGGGGCGCTAACACATTGACACCGTTGGATTTTCGTCAGGAAGATGAAGAAAATCGTTCTCGACAGTTGGGCAAATATCAGGAACTGCTGCTGGATTTAACGCGCATAATGGCCCCGCGAGTGAGAGTGACAGGCGCCTGCCTGGAGAGCTCAATCGGTCGGGACAGTGCTTCTTCTGGCAATGACACACCGCGTGTCGCTGAACAGGCCGTCTCGCTGGAACGCGATCGATCGTCATCAAAGGGAAGGATGCCCGTGAACACCATCAACAGAGAGCAGAATGTCGTCATGAGTGGATATCGTTTCTGCGCCCAATGCGGGGGCGCCAGCGTACATCGCGTAAAACGCCATTGGTGGCAGCGACTGGCCGGCAAGGCGCCGCTCTATCACTGTGAAGACTGCGGCATCATCCATCGCGTCTCGACTGAAGCCATCACTGCCAGCCGGACGAGCCAGCAGGACGCTGAGTCGTCGCACCCGATGGCTGGCCGCTGATCCTGTCTTCAGGTGCCAGCATTGAGCTATCGAGCTATCGAGCTATCGAGCTATTGAACAGAGCCTGGCGCGCCGGCATTGGATTTATCTTTTCATCACCCATGCCACGGCGCGCGTTATACGCTTACCATGATTCAGGACAGGCGTGCTTCTCAGACGGCGGAGGTGGGCAAGACGCGTTGAGCTGGCATCTCGCATGATGCCTGGCAGTGTTCGTTCAGCGCTCAGGCCGCTTGCCACTCTTGCTTTTCGAACTCGCTTTCCGAGCTCGCTTTTCGTACCAGCTCCCCGTGCCCGCTTACCGCGCACGCTCCTCTTGCCGTGTTGTCCTGCTGATGCGCTGCCTTGCTGACGCGCTGTCCTGCTGGCGCGTTTTCTTTCTAAACGTGCTGTCTTTCTGACGGACCGTCTTTCCAAAAAATGCCTGAGGCATTGTTCTTCATGAAGCGGTCAAGACGTGGTGACCGCCGG
The DNA here is from genome assembly GCF_023161745.1 of Cobetia sp. 1CM21F. NCBI lineage: Bacteria > Pseudomonadati > Pseudomonadota > Gammaproteobacteria > Oceanospirillales > Halomonadaceae > Cobetia > Cobetia sp. 1CM21F. The sequence goes on from NZ_JALNTQ010000001.1 coordinate 606,774, forward strand.
TCGTCTTGCTGTCAGCCGTTTTGCGCAACCGTTCCTGCGCTAGCACTCTGCATTAGCGTTCTGCACTAGATCGCACCGCTTCATGTCATACCCCCTATCTCCCGCCATCGACCCTCGTCGGTGGCGGGTTTTTTCTGCGCCGCAGTTGAGCATTTCGATCAAGCAAGGCGATATCTCGCCTGCGGTCGGCTGCCACGCGGCGAGCATTTCCCTGTGGAGCGCATGAGCCAATGAAGATTCTGTTTGTCGTCGGTAATCTTTCCAGCGACGGAGGCACGGAACGTGTCACATGCGAAATCGCCAGCGGACTGGCGCGCTCGGGTCACGAGGTGATGATCGCGAGTCTGTTCGGGCCAGCGACCAGCTCGTTTTCCCTGGAGGACAGCATCACGACCTGTTGCCTGAACCTGAAGGAAGCCAGAGGCGGGGCAAGACGCTCGCTGGGCATCAGTTCGGCGCTACTGACCAAGGTCCGTCACCAACAGGCCGATGTGGTGGTGCTGGTGGATTCGATCCTGTTTGCCTTCTGTGCGCCGTGGGCCCCGTTCCAGCGCGCCCGGATCATCTGCTGGGAGCATTTCAATCTCGCCACCGATCATGGTTCACGCCTGCGTTCGGTGGGGCGCTCGACCGCCGTGCGCCTGGCCGACGCCATCGTGGTGCTCACCGAGCGGGATGCCGAGGCCTGGCGAGCGCGCTATCGCATTCGCGACAAGGTCGGCGCGATCTGGAATCCGGTACCGCACTTCCCCAAGCCCAGCGAAGAGGGCGCTGCGTCGCGCACCGTGCTTGCCGTCGGGCGCCTGACGGAGCAGAAGGGCTTCGATGTGCTGCTGAATGCCTGGCACAAGGTCGTGTCGGTCCACCCTGACTGGCGACTGCGCATCGTCGGCTGGGGTGAGGATGAAAACGACCTCAAGGCCCAGGCATGGACATTGGGCCTGAGTGACAGCGTCGTCTTCGTGGGCCGCACCTCACAGGTGGAAAAGGAGTATCAACGCGCGGCGTTGTACGTGATGAGCTCACGCTGGGAGGGGCTGCCGATGACCCTGCTGGAAGCGCAATCCTTCGGCTTGCCGGTGGTCTCGACAGACTGTGAAACCGGGCCTGCCGAAATCCTGGCCGGCGGCAGCGGCGTGCTGGTGGATGTCGAGGACGATGAGGCGCTGGCGCGCGAGATCCGTGATCTGATCACGGATGAAGCTCGTCGCAGCGAGATGTCCCTGCTGGCACGCGACAATGCCGCGCGCTTCGATGCGGACACCCTGTGCGGCGAGTGGCAGCAGTTGCTGGAGCGCCTGACCTCCGGTCGAACCCGCATCGCGGATGCCTCGTGAATCCTCCCAGAGTGTCAAAATCGGGCCGGTGAGCAGGGCGTGATCCACTCTGGTGAGCCTTTGGCTAAACATTCGCTGACCAGGCGACCAGTCACGCCTGCCAGTGTCACCCCGATATGCTGATGGCCAAAGGCATGGATCACGCGTGGCTCATTGGGTGACGGGCCGATCACCGGCACGGAATCGGGCAGGGTGGGACGAAAGCCCAGCCAGCGGCGGGCCACCGGGGCGTCAATTCCCAGCACCTTGCGCACCCGGCTTTCCAGATAGTCGAAACGGGCCGGGTTGGCCGGCCCCGCAAGCGAGCTCAGCTCCACGGTGCCGGCCACGCGCAGACGTGCACCCTCGGCACTGTGCAGTGGCGTCATGTAGAAGGCGCTTTCCACCGGGCAGGTCGGGCGGTTGAGCGGTGAGTGCTCGAGATCGAATTCGATGTGATAGCCACGCTCGGTATCCAGCGGAATCCGGTCGCCGATCTGGCGCGCCAGATTTGCCGACCAGGCCCCGGCTGCCAGCACCACTCTGTCCGCCCTGAGTCGCCGCCCATCGGCGTACTCCAGCAGCATGCCGGAGGCCTGTCGGCTCAGGCGGGTGACCTCGGCGCTGACGATCCGGCCTTCTTCGCGCAGCGGGGTGGCCAGGGTGTCGATGAACACCTGCGGGTCATCGAGGTGACAGGAGGAGGGGAACAGCACGCCGCCCGCGGTGTGGCCTTCCATGGCGGGTTCCAGCGCGATCAGCTCGTCCGCCGTCAGCACCTGCTGGTGGATGCCGAGCTGGTCGCGCAGTCGGATATCGCCCTGTGCGGCCTGCAGGTTCTCGGCCTTGCCGTAGGCATACAGGCAGCCCTTGCGCTGAATCATCGCGGCGGCGGCGGGGGCATCGTCCAGCAGCGGCTGGTAGTCCGTGTAGGTATGGCTGAGCAGCTGGGCCAGCATCTCGCTGTTGGCGCGAAAGCGAGTGGCGTTGCACTGGCCCATGAAGCGCATCAACCAGGGCGAGAGCCTGGGCAGGCATTTCCAGTCGATGACGAAAGGCGAGTCAGGTGACAGCAGCAGCGACGGCATGCTGCGCCAGATTTCCGGACGAGCGATGGGCAGGCAGCCGTAATCCGCCAGGGTGCTGGCATTGCCGAAGGAGGTGCCGCTGGCGATGCATTCACGTTCGATCATCGTCACCTCGTGGCCGCTGCGCCGCAGCCACAGGGCGCAGGCGACACCCACGGCGCCCGCGCCGATCACCGCCACTTCCGTGTGTTCGCTATCACTCATTGATCACTCACCCTGTGGTCATCTTGTTGTTATCGAGGTGTTGTTATCGAGGTGTTGTCATCCTGGCGTCGATATCGAAGCTCCGTCATCGAGGTATTCGCGCCGCAATGACGCACGCCCCGGGGGTGGCCGGGGCGCAGCAGGGGGCCTTTCGAGCATGCCTCGCGGGCGACAGCTCGGCAAGCGCGCTGTCACCGGGCGTGTCGTACTCAAGCGTTCCGGGCGTGGCGCAATCCAGGCCCTTCAAGACACGCGTTTCAAGATCGGCTCGGCTCCTCGAAGGGCAGCGGGATGTCATCACCACGCCGGACGGCGAAGACATTCAGCGTCATCGCCACCAGGGCGTAGTAACCCAGCGCCCCGACCAGCTCCACCACCACGGTTTCGCCGAACATCGCGACGGCCTCGCCGTACAGGGCATCATCGACGCGCCGTTCGGCGTAGAGCGCGCGGGTGACGCGATAGATCAGCCGCTCATCGTCTTGTGTAAATTCTGGTTCACGCTCCTCGCGCAGCGCCGCGATGACCTCGGGCGCGAGGCCGGCCTGCTCGGCAATCGGCGCGTGAATCTGCCACTCAGCCTGGGATTTCCACCATGCCGCCGTGGTGAGAATCGCCAGCTCGCTGAGACGCAGCTCAAGGCCGGTGGCGTAGCGGCAGAAGGCACCGAGGCGCTGGGCATGATTGGCAAGCTCGGGGCTGTGGATCCAGGCCAGGAAGGGGCCGTCCAGATTGCCGCGCGGGCCGCTGAGAATCTCGGCCAGCACCTCGCGCTGAGCCGCGCTCATGCTGGCGTCATCCAGTTCGGTCAGGCGCGATGTGATCGCCATGAAAGTCACTCCATTCAAATCCATTCAAAGATCGTTAGGTAGGCAATGTGCCTGCAGCTGAGCCGTCACAGGCTGGCAAGGGTGGTATCGATGGCACGCCCCAGCTTGGCGGTGATCTCGTTCAGATGCGACTCCTGCAGAATGAACGGCGGTGCCAGCAGGATGTGATCGCCCTGGCGGCCATCGAGGGTGCCGCCCATCGGATAGCACATCAGGCCTTCGGCTATGGCGGCCTTCTTGAGTCGCTCATGCAGCTTGAGGGAGGCGTCGAAGGGCTTTTGGGAATCGCGATCCGCCACCAGCTCCAGCCCCTGGAAGAGGCCGCGACCGCGGATGTCGCCGACATGGGGGTGATGCGCGAAGCGCTCGTTCAGGCGCGCCTTGAGCCCCTCGCCGAGGACATTGACGCGAGTGAGCAGGTCGCGGGCTTCGATGGTCTGCTGGACCGCCAGCGCCGCGGCACAGGCGGTGGCGTGGCCGATGTAGGTATGGCCGTGCTGGAAGAAGCCGGAGCCATTGGCGATGGCGTCACGAATGCGCTGGCTGACCAGGGTCGCGCCGATCGGCTGGTAGCCGGCGCCCAGGCCCTTGGCGATGGTGATCAGATCTGCCGTGACACCTTCCTGCTCGGCGGCGAACAGACTGCCGGTACGTCCCATGCCGCACATCACCTCGTCGAGAATCAGCAGCACGCCGTAGCGATCACAGACCTCGCGGATGCGTCTGAAGTAGCCCGGTACCGCGGTGACGGCGCCCAGGGTGGCACCGACCACCGGCTCGGCCACGAAGGCCATCACGTTCTCGGCGCCCAGGCGCAGGATCTCCTCTTCAAGCTCCGCGGCGAGACGAATGCCCATCGCCTCGGGCGTCTCGTCGGGCTGCTGGTCCCGATAGGCGTAGCAGGGGCTGACGTGACTGACGTTGATCAGCAGCGGCTCGAATTGCTGACGGCGCCAGGCATTGCCGCCGGTGGCCAGCGCGCCCAGCGTATTGCCGTGATAGCTCTGGCGCCGCGCGATCAGATGCTTGCGCTGGGGCTGGCCGATCTCGACGAAATACTGACGGGCCAGCTTGAGTGCCGCCTCGACCGCTTCCGAGCCACCGGAGACGAAGTAGACGGAGTCGAGCCCTGCGGGAGCGCGTTCGATGAGAAAGTCGGCCAGCTGCTCCATCGGGTCGCTGGTGAAAAACGAGGTGTGCGCGTAGGCCAGTTGGCTGACCTGGTCCTTGATGGCCTGTGCCACCGCCTCGTCGCTGTGCCCCAGGCATGACACGGCTGCGCCACCGCTGGCATCCAGATAACGGCGTCCCTCGCGATCGACGATGTAGGGGCCATCGCCCTTCACGGCGGTGGGATACTCCTGATTGAGGTTGCGATGCAGTACGTGGCTCATGCGGGCTCCGTGGCGGCAGGGATGCGAAGGCATAATGCAAATATGTAGTGCATTCATGGTTTATGCAATAAATAATTGCATTATGGTCACTTGTGCCTTCGGACTCGACCGGCCAGAGATGCTACCGTTGCCGCCATCTGTCCTGTCCCTTGCCAAGGAGGTATCCCATGCCCCCATCCTCCCGAGCCCCCGGGCCCGCATCCCCTGACTCGCCGCCGGAGACCCTGGAGGGGTTGAAGCAGTTGCTGGCGGCGATTGATCGTCGTGAGGTGGAGATTCGTCTCGGCGCGAGTTCCCGGCGCGTGCTGGCGGTGCTGATCGAGTCCCCGCAACGCACGGCGGTGTCTTCCATCAGCCAGCTGGCGGAGCTGACCGGCGTGAATGCATCGACCTTCTCGCGTCTGGCCCAGCGGCTGGGCTACGAGGGCTTCAGCAGGTTTCAGGATGTCTTTCGCCAGGCGGTGACGGATGGCGAGCACTTCTACAGTCAGCAGGCCTCGCAGCTGCTGGCGCGAGACGCCGATAGCAGCGCCATGGCCCAGCTTGCGCGTCTGGGACGACAGGAGAGCGCCAACATCCTCAGCATGCTGGAAAGGGTGGACGCCGCGGCCTTCGAGGCCGCGACCACCTTGCTGGCCGAGGCGCCGCGCGTGCGCCTGCACGGCATGCGTCAGTTCAATTCCCTGGCGCTGTTCATGGCCTATGGGCTGGGCATGCTGCGCCCGGACGTGGCACCGCTGGATGCCAGCCGTCAGGGCGTGGCGGATGCACTGGCCCAGCTGTCGGCCGGTGACGTGCTGGTGGTGGCCAGTTGCTTCCCCTATACCCCAAGCGTGGTGGCCTGCGCCGAGGTGGCGGTGAAGCGTGGGGTCGAGGTGATCGCGCTGACCGATTCGGCCAGCTCTCCGCTTGAGCCCCTGGCGCGTTACAGCTTCCATGTGCCCAATCACAGCCTCTTCTATAGCAACAGCATGAGCGCCTTCATGTTTCTCGCCGAAGGCCTGCTCAGTGAGGTGGCCAGCAAGCTGGGTGATGCCGGGGTGGCTTCGCTCAAGCAGCGCGAGGCGATCATCACGGAGTTGGGGGGCGCACGCGGCTGATGCCCGCGATGCACTGCACCGAGGGGGAACGCGGTCATGCACCACAGTGGTGCGGGCGCAGACCTACGCAATGCGGCTTCAAGGCGCATGCAGGACCAAAGAGGCATGGAGGGAGATTGGCGTGATTCCTGCAAAACGACTGATATGAAATGACATCCGTCAGGGCAAGGAATTTCCCATGAGCCGCGAGTACCGTTACACCCTGGGCAGTCAGGTCCATCGTTTTGCCAATCTGGCCGAGCTGATGGCCAAGGCGACGCCCGCCCGCTCCGGAGATCGTCTTGCTGGCGTGATCGCGAAAACCGCCGAGGAGCGAGTCGTCGCTCAGCTGTGTCTGGCGGAGTTGCCCCTCAAGACCTTCCTCGAAGACGTGCTGATTCCCTACGAACAGGACGACATCACCCGCCTGATCATCGATGAGCATGATCCGGTGGCGTTCCTGCCGATCGCGCATCTCACCGTCGGCGACTTCCGCAACTGGCTGCTGAGTGATCTCGCGACCCCCGCGGTGCTGGCGCAGGTGCGCGCCGGCATCACCCCCGAAATGGCCGCCGCGGCCAGCAAGCTGATGCGCAATCAGGACCTGATTCTGGTCGCGAAGAAGTGCGAGGTGGTCACCGCCTTTCGCAATACCATCGGCAAGAGCGGCCATCTCTCGACCCGCCTGCAGCCCAATCATCCCACCGATGACGTCACCGGCATCGCGGCCAGCATTCTCGATGGCCTGCTCTACGGCAACGGCGACGCCGTGATCGGCATCAACCCGGCCACCGACAACGTGGCCCAGAGCATCAAGCTGATGCGTCTGATGGATGAGGTCATCCAGAAGTACGCGATCCCCACCCAGTCCTGCGTGCTGACCCACGTCACCAATACCCTCGAGTGCATCGAGCAGGGTGCCCCGGTGGATCTTGTCTTCCAGTCCATCGGCGGCACCCAGGCCACCAACGAGAGCTTCGGTGTCGAGCTCTCCGTGCTGGCGGAGGCGCAGCAGGCTGCGCTGTCGCTCAAGCGCGGCACGGTGGGCGACAACGTGATGTATTTCGAGACCGGCCAGGGCAGTGCGCTGTCCGCCGATGCCCATCACGGCCTGGACCAGCAGACCTGCGAGGCGCGCGCCTATGCGGTGGCGCGCAAGTACTCGCCGCTGCTGGTCAATACCGTGGTCGGCTTCATCGGCCCCGAGTATCTGTTCAATGGCAAGGAGATCATCCGCGCCGGCCTCGAGGACCACTTCTGCGGCAAGCTTCTGGGCCTGCCGATGGGCTGCGACATCTGCTACACCAATCATGCCGATGCCGATCAGAACGACATGGATACCCTGCTGACGCTGCTCGGGGTGGCGGGCTGCAACTTCATCATGGGCATCCCCGGCTCCGATGACATCATGCTCAATTATCAGACCACCTCCTTCCACGATGCTCTCTATGCACGGCGGGTGCTGGGCCTGGGCCCGGCGCCCGAATTCGCCGCCTGGCTCGAGGAGATGCAGATCTTCACCGATGTCGCCACCCAGGCACTGCCAAGCGAAATGCCCGACCGCTTCGCCAATTCACTGCGTCAGGTGACAGGAGGTGGCGCATGAACCCTGACCAGCCCTCTGCTGACGCGGTCTCGCGCAGCCTGGAACCCGATGCCATCGTCACGCCCAATCCCTGGCAGCGGCTTGGCCAGTTCACGGATGCGCGCATCGGCCTTGGCCGTGCCGGCATCAGCCTGCCAACCAATCGTTCGCTGGAATTCCAGCTGGCGCACGCCCGCGCCCAGGACGCCGTCCACCTGCCGCTGGAGATTCCCCGACTGATCGAGGACCTCAATCAGCTCACAGCGCTCGAGAATGCTCCGCAGATCCAGCGACTGCACAGTCGCGCCGTGGATCGCACCACCTACCTGCAGCGCCCCGATTACGGCCGGCGCCTCGATGAGGATTCGCGTCAGCAGCTGTCCGCCCTCGACGCACAGCCTGCCGATCTGGCCATCGTGGTCGTCGATGGGCTCTCGTCTCTGGCGGTGCAGAACAATGCCGCGCCCTTCATCGCCGCACTGCTGGAGGCGCTTGCCGAAGACGGGCCGGATGCCTGGTCCTTGGCACCGATCAGCGTGGTGGAGCAGGGGCGGGTCGCGATCGGCGATGAAGTCGGTGAGCTGCTCAAGGCCCGTGCAGTGCTGGTGATGGTCGGCGAGCGTCCCGGCCTCAGCTCTCCGGACAGCCTCGGGCTCTATCTGACCTGGCAGCCGCGCGTCGGACTGAGCGATGCCAGCCGCAACTGCATCTCCAACGTGCGTCCGGCAGGGCTCGACTTCGCCATGGCCGCCCAGCGTCTGCATTACCTGCTGCGTGAGGCACGCAAGCTCGGCCTCACCGGCGTGGGACTCAAGGACAGAAGCGGCGAGACGGCGCTGGAAGGCGGCACCGGTATCCAGAACTTTCTGCTGTCCTGATGGGACGGCAGCGCAGCAGCGGGAATCTCCCGATCCAACAATGACAAATGCCTGAGGCATACAAGGCGGCACCATGACTCGCGACACGAATCACGACACGAATGAGCAGGACTATCTGGCCAGGCGCCAATTGAAGAAAGGGACGGCAGGCTGGGTCCTGCTGGCGGGCCTAGGGGTCTCCTACGTGATTTCCGGCGATTTCGCCGGCTGGAATTTCGGCATCGGCGAGGCGGGCTGGGGCGGCTTCGCGATCGCCGCGCTCTTGATGGGTATCATGTACCTGGCACTCGTGTTGTCGCTGGCGGAAATGTCAGCGGCCATCCCGGCCGCCGGCGGCGGTTACAGCTTCGCCCGCCAGGCGATGGGGCCGGCAGGCGGCTACCTCACCGGCCTTGCCGTGCTGATCGAATATGCGCTGGCCCCCGCGGCCATCGTCATCTTCATCGGCAGTGCGGTGGAATCGTTGCTGGGCATCAATGGCCCGATCATCTACGCCATCTTCTATCTGGTGTTCATCGGCATTCATCTGGCGGGGGTCGGCGAGGCGCTCAAGGTGATGATGGTGATCAGCGGCCTGGCCGTGTTCGCGATCATCGCCACCGCCGTCGCGCTGATCGGTGACTTCGACAGCAGTCGCCTGTTCGACATCGCACCGACCGATGCCTGGGGGGCCAGCGACTTCATGCCCAATGGCTGGTATGGCATCTGGGCGGCGCTGCCCTTCGGCATGTGGCTGTTTCTGGCCGTGGAAGGGGTGCCGCTGGCGGCGGAGGAATCACGCAACCCGGCCCGTGATGTCCCGCGCGGCATCATCGGCGCCATGCTGTTTCTGATGTTCACCGCCGTGCTGGTCGTCTTCCTGCTGGCCGGCGCCGCGGGTGCCGAGGCAATCGGCAGCAGCGCCGTGCCGCTGGTGGATGCCCTCAAGGCCACCGGCAGCGAGGGGCTGGCGACACTGGTCAATGTGCTGGCCCTGGCGGGGCTGGTGGCCTCGTTCTTCTCGATCATCTATGGCTACAGCCGTCTGGTCTTCGCGCTGTCGCGGGCGGGGTATCTGCCCAAGACGCTGTCGCTGACCAGCAAGCGCAAGGCGCCGACCTGGGCGCTGGTGGTGCCGGGCATCTTCGGCTTCCTGGTCTCGCTGACCGGCGAGGGCGATCTGATCCTGGGCATGGCGGTGGTGGGGGCGACAGTCTCCTACGCGCTGATGGCGGCCAGCCATATCCTGCTGCGCCTGCGCCAGCCGGCGCTGGCGCGTCCCTATCGCACGCCGGGCGGTATCGTGACGTCCGCCATCGCGCTGGTGCTCTCGCTGGTCGCGTTGACCGGGGTCTATGCCTTCGATCCGCGTGCCTTCAATTACACCCTGGTGCTGTTCGTGGTGGGCATCGCCTACTACGCCATCTTCAGCCGTCATCGGCTGGTGGCGAAGACCGCCGAGGAGGAGTTCGCGCTGGTGGCGAATGCCGAGAGTGACCTGGCGGCCAGCTGATCCGCTCAATCAGTTCAGGTAGCAAAGACGACAACGCCCGCCATGGCTGACCATGGCGGGCGTTGTCGTGACTGGCGGGCTTGGATCCGATCCGAGCAATTCAGTTCAGTTCAGTTCAGTTCAGTTCAGATCCGATCAGAAAGGATACTGCGCCAGGAATTGCTGGGCGGCCGCGGCGGGATCTTCGGCACTGCACAGCGCCGAGACGACGGCGAGGCCGTCGGTGCCGCTGGTCATGACTTCGCCGGCATTGGCCAGCGAGATGCCGCCGATGGCGACCGTCGGCAGCGGGCTTGAGCGTACGAGTTGCGTGAGCCCCTCGATGCCCAGCGGTGCGGCATGATCCGGCTTGGTCGGGGTGGCATATACCGGGCCGAGGCCGAGGTAGTCGATGCGCTCGACATCGACGGCCTTGAGCTGCTCAAGCGTCTGGACCGACAGGCCGATCAAGGCGTCCTCACCGAGACGGCGACGCGCCTCGACCGGGTCGCCATCGCTCTGACCGATGTGCAGGCCATCGGCGCCACTGGCCAGCGCGACCTCGATGCGGTCATTGATGATCAACGGCACCTCGTACTCGTCCAGCAGCGCCTTGAGGCGGATGGCCTGGGCGATCATCTCCTCGTCGCTGGCGTGCTTGTCGCGCAGCTGCACGACACTGACGCCGCCGCGCACGGCGGCCATCACGGTGGCTTCCAGGCCGCGTTGTGCGCACAGCGCAGGGTCGGTGACCAGGTAAAGGGATAGATCAAGTGACATCGGTCAGCTCCAGACGAGAGGCTAGCGGGGTGGAATCGGCGTCGAGAGTATACAGGGCATCCATGAAGCGTGGCACGAAGCTGCCCGGGCCTTGCGCCGACTGGCCCGCCGTCTCACCGGCCTCGGCGTAGCAGGCCAGCGCGGCGGCGGTGGCGTGCAGGGTGTCGTCATGCCCGGCGAGGGAGACGGCGAGGGAGGCGGCGAGGAAGGCGGCGACCACGCTGCTCAGTGCGCAGCCCATGGCGGTGACGCGGCCCATCAGCGCATGACCACCCTGCACCGTGATTTGCCGCTGGCCATCGGTGACGACATCGACACGGCCAGTCATCGCCACCACGCAGTTCTGCGCGCGCGCCAGGGCGACGGCGGCCCGACTGGCGCGCTGCAGCGCATCCTCACCGTCATCGCCGCTGTCCACGCCGCGGCCCTGATTCATCTCACCGGCAAGCGCCAGCACTTCGGAGGCATTGGCGCGAATCACGCAGGGGCGATATTCCAAGAGCGAGCGGCACGCATACTGGCGCAGGCTGGAGGCGCCGATGCCGACGGGGTCCAGCACCCAGGGTTTGCCATCGCGGTGGGCGCACATCGCGGCCAGCTGCATGGCCTCGATCCAGCTGGGTGACAGCGTGCCGATATTGATCGACAGCGCCGCACTGATGGCGGAGATCTCCTGAATTTCCTGCTGCGCATGCGCCATCAGCGGTGAGGCACCGATGGCCAACAGGGTATTGGCAGTCGGCGTCATCGCGACATGATTGGTGATGTTGTGCACCAGCGGCGTGGTCTGGCGCAGCTGATTCAGCAGGCTGCCGGGAGAAAGGGACGACGATGGGGTCATGGGATCTCGTGGCTGGAGAAAGGAAGCATCAGCGCTCGAGAGTAAAAGCTGGCGCTGAAAGGTCAAGTGGCAAGGTCCGGCGCTGACGGTGGCGTGGCGCGCTAGCTCCCTGTCATCTATCAAGAGTCGCGCAAAGGATAATAAATAATATCGTGGTTCTATAAACCTTGACGACAAGTCCATAAGATACAGTCTCTTACGGTCTTTTGTGTACGAGTCATCAGTCAAGGGTCACGCAGTGATACGGATAGGTCAGCGCGGTAACGTCAGCAATACGAGCAGCAGTCACCTGGATTTCGCTGGCAACAGCAGCACGAGCAGCACGAGCAGCACGACCAACAACAGCAAGCCCGCGCGTGGCCGGCAGCCGTCTGGCGGTTCTCGGCTTGAGCGCATCGCCAGAAGGGTGGTGATGGCGCTGACAGTGCCCGTGCTGCTGGGCGCTGCGGCCAGCAGTCAGGCGGATGCGGTGATCGCCAGCTGGAATCTGAAGCATGCCGGCTGGAACAACGGCAAGCATCTCGAGCAGGTCGCGGCGGTGGCGAGCCATATGGACCTGATCGGCCTGCAGGAGGTGATGAAAGAGGAGGTCGTCAGCGAGCTCGAGCAGCAGCTTGAGGCGCTGACCGGCGATGAGTGGGACAGCCTGGTCAGCCATGCGGTCGGGCGTAGCACCTATACCGAGCGTTACGCCTATCTGTATCGCGACAAGACGATCGCCTATCAGGGCGGGGCGACCGTCTATCTCGACCCCGAGGATGTGTTCTCGCGCGAGCCGCTGCTGGCCACCTTCGTCGAGAAGGACAGCGGGCGGGCCTTCAGCGCCGCCAACGTGCATATCGTCTATGGCGACAGCAAGGCGGATCGCGCACCGGAAATCCGTGCGCTGGCGGATATCTACGACCTGATGAAGGAAATCTCGCCCGGCACCCCGGCGATCATCATGGGCGATTTCAACATGGCGCCGGATGAGCCTGCGTGGGGAGACCTGCGGACCCTCGGCCTGCGCCCGCTGATCACCGAGGGCGCGACGACGCTCTCCAAGACCGATGGCCGCTATGCCTCGCTCTACGACAACATCTGGTATGTGCCGAGCGAATGGCCCAGCGCCAGCGGCGATGTGTTCCGCTTCCCGGACTATCTGGGTATCAGTCATGAGGCGGCGCGTGCCGATGTCTCCGATCACGCCCCGATCTATCTGTCGGTGACCGGCGAGACACTGGCGTTGCTGCCGCTGGACGGCGGCCAGCCGCAGGCGGCGGGTACAGAGGTGGCCAGTCGTGCATCCAACGCCTCCAGTTCGGCGAGTCAGACCTGTATCGACCTCAATACCGCCAACGCCGATCAACTGGATCGCCTGCCCAATATCGGGCCGGCCCGCGCCGCCGATATCATCCGTCAGCGTCCGTGGAGTTCCAGCGGTCAGCTGACCCGCATCAGCGGTATCGGCAAGGGCACGCTCAGCGAGATCGTCGCCAGCGGCATGCTGTGCAGCTGAGCTGTTTTTAGAGCGGGTCTGTTCAACAGGTCAGTCTGAACTGATCAGGCCTGAGCCTGAAGGGGTATCGACCCCGGTCTCACTTCACAATGACGAAGCCAGCCATCACGGGGATAGCGTGATGGCTGGCTTCGTTGCCTTGAGGCGGGCAGTCCGTCTTTCTGGTGCCGCCTGAGGTCAGCTCAGATACTTCTCGAACCAGGCAAGGGTTCTGTCCCAGGCGAGCTTGGCGGCCTGTTCGTCATAGCGTGGCGTCGAATCGTTGTGGAAGCCGTGGTGGGTGTCCGGGTAGATGTAGGCCTCATAGACCTTGTCGTGCTCCTTCAGCGCGGCTTCATAGGCGGGCCAGCCGGCGTTGACGCGCTCATCGTGCTCCGCATAGTGCAGCAACAGCGGGGCCTTGATGGCGGCGACTTCCTCGGCGCGCGGCTGGCGGCCATAGAAGGGCACGGCACAGGCAAGCTCCGGATAGGCCACGGCGGCGGCATTGGAGACGCCCCCGCCGTAGCAGAAGCCGGTGATGCCGATCTTGCCGGTGGTGCGGTCCTCGCTCATCAGGTAATCGATGGCGGCGAAGAAGTCGTTCATCAGCTTTTCAGGGTCTACCTGTGCCTGCAGCTCCTTGCCCCTGGGGTCATTGCCCGGATAGCCGCCCACCGAGCTCAGCCCATCCGGGGCCAGCGCGATATAGCCGGCCTTGGCCACGCGGCGCGCCACGTCCTCGATATAGGGGTTGAGACCGCGATTCTCATGCACCACCACCACGCCCGGCAGCGGGCCGCTGGCCTTGGCGGGCTTCACCAGATAGGCGCGCACCTCGCCATGGCCCTCGGGGGACGGGTAGGTGATGTATTCGGCGACGATATCGGGGTCGGTGAACTCGACCTGGGAAGCCAGCGCGTAGTCGGGGCTCAAGCTTGCCAGAATCGAGGTGGCTGTCATGCCTGCAACGGCAAAGGCCGCCGCGCGATCCAGAAACTGGCGGCGAGTGATGTTGCCATGCACATATCCGTCGTACAGCTCCAGCAACTCGGGAGCAAAATCCTTTGCAGTGAGGCGGGCCATGTCAGACTCCTGGGCAAGAGAAGGGACGAGCGAATCTTGAACATAGCAACCCGCCATGACGCTACCAAGTTTTTGCCGGCCTGTTCACCGAGTCTGTCATTTTCCGGGCCTGACATTTTCTGAGTCAGGTATTTGCCGAAGCGTGCGTGAGCAGGGCGGGTGTGGGAAGCACTGGTGTAGGAAGGACTGGCGGCGCCGCATGGCTGGGTTGAATGGGCGTGAGCCGAGTCGCGTATATCGCCAGCCGCGGCCGTGCGCATTGTGACTGCAGGCGTCAATCATTATCATCTGCGCATGATTCATGCTGATAGCCGAGCTGCCTGGCGGCTCCGGTGGGCCCTGATGCATGGAAGTTCACTTCCTCCTCCTAGTGGCAGACCTTGCTGGTGATTGAAAAAAGTCCGATGTCTCCCCCCGCGCACGCTCAGGCCTCAGCGCCTGAGTCGTCGCCTACGCTCGCCCAGCAATACCGGCGCTTCGCCTGGAAACGTGTGGTGATTCTCGCCGCACTGGGCCTGGCACTGCTGTTGGCCATCCTTGGCGACATCATGACCGGCCCTGCCGATCTCGCGCTGTCTGATCTGCTGGGCGAACTCATCAATCCCGGTTCACACGGGCCGATCAATGAAGCCATCGTCTGGCAGATTCGCCTGCCGACGGCGGTGATGGCGGCGCTGGTCGGTGCCGCTCTGGGGCTTGCGGGCGCCGAGATGCAGACCGTGCTCAACAACGCCTTGGCCAGCCCCTTCACACTGGGCGTGGGTGCCGCGGCGACGCTTGGCGCCTCGCTGGTCATCATCCTGGATGTCGCCTTGCCGGGGCTGCCGCCCAGCTACACCATCGCGCTGATGGCCTTCGTGTTCGCGGCGCTGTCGATTCTGGCCATCGATGCCGTGGCCTCGCTGTATGGCGCCAGTCGCGAAGTGATCGTGCTGTTCGGCATCGCGCTGGTCTTCGTGCTCAACGCCGTCAATGCGCTGGTGCAGTTCGTGGCCAGCCCCGATGCGCTGCAACAGCTGGTGTTCTGGACCATGGGCAGCCTGTCGGAAGCCTCATGGGAGCGAGTCGCGATCATCGCCAGTGTGCTGGTCGTCTGCCTGCCCTTCGCCATGCGGCGTGCCTGGGCGCTGACAGCGCTGCGTGCCGGGGAAGACCATGCGCGCAGCTTCGGCGTGCCGGTCACCCGTCTGCGCCGCACGGCGCTGTTGCGCGTCAGCCTGCTGGCGGCAGTGGCAGTGGCCTTTGTCGGCACCATCGGCTTCATCGGTCTGGTCGGGCCGCACATGGCGCGTCTGGCGCTGGGGGAAGACCATCGCTTCTATCTGCCTGGCAGTGCGCTGGCGGGGGCGTTGGTACTGTCTCTGGCCGCCACGGCCAGTGAGTCGCTGGTACCCGGACTGGTGCTGCCGGTGGGGATCGTGACCTCGTTGATCGGTATCCCCTGTTTCCTTGCCTTGCTGCTCGGACAGCGCAGGGGGCAGGGATGAGCCATCACGTATTCGATTCGCAAGCGGCCCTGAAGATCTCGCAGCTGACCACCGGCTATCAGCGGCGCATGATCTTCGATCAACTCGATCTGCCACCGCTGCCGGCGGGCTCACTGGTCGGGGTGCTCGGGCCGAATGCGGTCGGCAAGTCGACCTTCCTCAAGGCGATTGCCGGCATGCGTCCGGCCAAGGGCGACATCCACCTCGGCGAGCTTGCGCTGTCGTCGCTGCACGGGGCAAACCGCATGCGCCATGTCGGCTACCTGCCGCAGACGCTGCCGCAGCCGACCAGTCTGGTCGCCTATGAAGCCGTGGCCAGCGCCTGTCGCGCGGCGCGTGCCGAACTGAGCCGCGAGGCCACGGATTCGCTGGTCGAGCAGGTCTTCGCACGCCTGTCGCTGCATTCGCTGGCCTTCCGGCGCATGGACACGCTCTCCGGTGGCCAGCGTCAGATGGTCGGTCTCGCCCAGGCGCTGGTGCGCCAGCCGCAACTGCTCCTGCTGGATGAGCCGACCAGTGCGCTGGACCTGCGCTGGCAGCTGGCCTTGATCGAAGGCGTGCGCGGTGTGGTGCAGGAGCAGCAGGCCATCTGCCTGATCGCGCTGCATGACATCAATCTGGCGCTGCGTTTCTGTGATCAGATCATCCTGTTCGCGCCCTCCGGCCTGTTGGCCACCGGGGCCCCGCGGGAGGTGATCACTGCCGAGCATCTGCGTGAGGCCTACGGTATCGAGGCACGGATCGAGAGCTGCTCGCTGGGCCATCCGGTGGTGCTCACCGACCGCGTCGCCGACTCGGCTCACGCCGATATCGGCCATATCACGCGCGATGTCGGAGCCAGACGATGATGGCGGTGCGCAAGACTGAGCTCAGAAGCGAGTCCAGAAGACTGGCAGGCGCCTACCTGCTGGCACTCGCCACTGTCTTCGCAGGCGCTTTCTCGAGCGCGCCGGGCAACCTTGCCCATGCCGCCGAGCCGGCCGCCAAGGTGCAGATCCAGGCCAGCTTTCCGCGTCAGGTCACGGATCTCGCCGGGCGCGAGGTGACGCTTGCGGCCTCACCGCAGCGCATCTTCCTGGCCCAGCCGCGCCAGCTGTATGCGCTGCTGACGCTATTGGATGCGCCGCTTGAGCGTATCGTCGGCTGGGCCTACCCCTTGGCGGTGTTTGACCCGGCGATGACCGAGCGTCTCGAGACGCGCTGGCCGCAACTTGCCACGCTGCCAGCGCTGAGTCGCGCCTCGACCCCGAGCCTCGAGGGCGAGGCCCTGCTGGCGTTGACGCCGGACCTGGTGCTGTTCGATCTCTCCCAGCGTTCACGTATCGAAGGCTCGCCGTTGGCGGCGCTGCTGGACGAGGTCGGCACTCCCTACCTGTATGTCGAGTTCAATCACCATCCGCTGCAGGATGCTCCGGTCAGCGTGCGCCTGCTGGGCGAGGTGCTCGGCGTCGAGGCGCGTGCCCGCGAGGTGGATGACACCATCGCGGCGCATCTGGCGCTGATTGACGAACGTCTGGCGACGATTGCCGAACGGCCGCGTGTGCTGATCAACATCGCACCGGGCGTGAAGGTGGATTGCTGTCGTACCAATCTGCACAACGGCGTGGCGGACCTGGTCACGCGGGCCGGCGGGCGCAATCTGGCCGCTGAACTGGCGCCGGTCAGCGGTGCCACCCTCAGCAAGGAGTGGGTGCTGGCACACCCGCCCGAGGCGATTCTCAATACCGGTGGCCAGTGGGCCAAGGGCGATGGCCTGCGTGCCGGCATCGGCATCTCGGGCGAGGATATCCAGCACGATCTGGCGCGCATGGTGCAGACACTGCCCGGCTGGCAGTCACTGGATGCCGTCAAGCAGGGCCGGGTGATGGCGCTGTGGCATGGCTTCCACCAGGGGCCCTATGCCATCGTCGCGCTGGAGGCCATCGCGCGCTGGCTGCACCCCGAGACCTTTGCCGACCTCGACCCCATGGCGACCTTTGCCTACCTGATGAATGACCCGACGCTGTCGCGCAGCAGCGGCCACTTCTGGGGCCAGCTGGCGCTTGAGGCGCCTGACACGACCCGATGAGCTGATCGGGGCTGGTGCCTGCTGGTGCCTGCTGGTGCCTGCTGTTGCTTGGGGACGGAAGTCGTATTTTCTACTTGAGGCTTTCCTGAAACGATGGGGCGACGTTGTCATCGTCCCATGATGTTATCGCTCGGCGTTGTCATCGCCCGAGGGTGTCATCGCCTGATGAAGACATCAGGCCAGCGACGGGAGGCCGCATGTCAGAGCAGGATGAGGGCAAGCCCACAGCGACGGTCAGCCCGGTGCGCAGTGCGCAGCTGGTGGCGATCGTCCTGGCGCTGATCGAGCTGTTCAAGGGAGATTGGCAGGGCGCCCTGCTTCTGGGCGGGATAGGTTGGGTGATCGGGCTTTTCAAGCAACCGCGCTGATAGGCGGCGCGAGTGGTACGTCTTTTCCGTGACAGGAAATCAGGGGGTAATGTGGCCAAGACACGCATGGTGACCCAGTTCGGCATGGGCACCTCCATTCGCAGCCAGAACTACACCGAGGCGGCGGCACGTGGCATCCGCGATGCCCTGTGGCACAACTCGCTCAACGTGGCGGACGCCTTCGGCTTCCCCAAGGAGGCGATGCTGATCGAGGTCGAGGTCGGCGTGCAGCAGCCCGACAAGGTCGACAGTGATGCCCTGTTGGGCATCTTTCCCTACGGTCAGCCCAGTGTGCGCGTGGTCAAGGGCGGGCTGGATGTCGCCAAGCCGGATGGCAGCGGGGTCAGCGTGATCGCCAATGTCGCCATCATCGTGTCATTCGACATGGCGGCCACCGGCGCGGCGGCCGCCGGTGCGGCGTCCACTTCTTCCACGCCCGGGCAGTCGGCAGGAGGTCAGTCATGAGCGAGCAACGCATCATTCTCGAGATGGGCACCGGCAATGACCTCTACGGCATGGACTACACCAAGGCCGCCTGCCGTGCGGTGCATGACGCCCTGCATCATTCCTCCATCGTGATGTTCCAGTCACTCGGCATCGATCACCACCACATGCGCGTCGAGGTCACCATCGCGGTCCAGGAGCCGGACGCCGTGGATACGGACGCGGTGGCGCGCGAGCTTCCCCGTGGGCGCGCCGAGGTGACGGTGGTGCAGGGTGGCCTCAATGTGCATGACGAGGCCAGTGGCCAGACGCATGTCATTGCCTCGGCCGCCGTCGCCGCCATGCTCGATATCGACCACGGCGCCTGGCAGCTGTGTCAGTCGTAGGCGAGCGCGCTGACTGAGGTCGTGTCGGCCAACGAAGAAAGCCCCCGTGCGTCAGTGACGCACGGGGGCTTTGCGGTACAGGCCAGGTGGCGCAGGCGCTGATTACAGCGAGCTGATGCGCAGCACCGGCTTGACGGTCAGGCCTGATTTCGAATCCGCGAAGGCCTGTTCGATGTCATCGAAGTCATACATCTGGATCAGCTTGTCGAAGGGGAAACGGCCTTCCTTGTAGTAGCCGACCAGGCGCGGGATGAAGACGCGCGGCACGGCGTCGCCTTCGATCACGCCGATCATCGACTTGCCTTCCGCCATCAGGTCGTGGTGCACGTCCAGGGTCACATCGTGGGTCAGGCCGACGATGGCAGAGGTGCCCAGCGGACGCAGCACCTGCAGGGAGCTGCGCACCAGCATCGGTACGCCGGTGGTCTCGAGGGAGAATTCGCTGCCGCCATCGGTGATGCGCTTGATCTCGCCGACCAGGTCCTCGGTCTTGCCGTTGACGCTGTGGGTCGCGCCCAGCTCATGGGCCAGTTCAAGACGGCTCTCGTGCAGGTCGACCGCGATGATGTTCTTGCAGCCGGCGATCTTGGCCGCCATCACGGCACTCAGGCCCACGGCGCCACAGCCGAACACGACGAGACTGTCACCGAAGCCCGGCTTGAGGCGATTGAGGATGGTGCCGGCGCCAGTCTGGATGCCGCAACCCAGCGGACCCAGCAGGGCGAGATCGACATCGCTGTCGACCTTGACGGCATTGCGCTCGCTGACCACGGCGTGAGTGGCGAAGGACGACTGGCCGAAGAAGGTGGCGACGTCATGGCCGTCACAGCTCAGACGCTTGCCGCCATCATCCATCACACCGCCGAAGTTGAGCTCACCGCCGCGCTCGCAGACGGTCGGGTGTCCGGTCAGACAGTGGCTGCAATGACCACAGTGCGCGAAGGACAGCACCACATGGTCGCCCACTTCCATGTCGCGGACATTGTCACCGATCTGCTCGACCACGCCGGCACCTTCATGGCCGAGCACGATCGGATAGGGGGCGATGCCCAGGTCGCGTGCGGCGGCATCGGTATGGCAGACCCCGGTGGCCACGACACGTACCAGAATCTCGTCTCCCTTGGGGGACGCGAGTTCGACGTCCTTGAGGTGGAAGGGCTGGCCTTGGGTGGCGGTGACGGCGGCGCGAATTTTCATGGTGTTGATCCCTTTGATGATCGAGTGATGGCGTTCTTCAGAGGCGTCCCGGGGCGGCGTGCCCTCCGGGACGGTTCTCTTGACTGTTTCAGGGCTGTCGCAAGTCGTTCAGGGCTGTTTAGCCTCGTTCAGGACTGTCTAGCCTCGTTCAGGACTGTCGCAAGTCGCTCAGGGCTGCTGGGTCGTGACATGGGCGATCACGGACATGCCGATGCGTACCTTGTCGAAGTCGGGCTGGTTCGGGTCGAACACGATCTTGACCGGCATGCGCTGGGTGATCTTGGTGAAGTTGCCGGTGGCGTTCTCGCTGGCCACGGCCGAGAAGGCGCTGCTGGAGGCCGGTGCGATGCTGTCGACATGGCCAGTGAAGGTCTTGCCCGGCAGGCTATCCAGCGTCATCTCGACCGGTTGGCCCGGCTCCATCTCGGCCATCTGGGTCTCGAGATAGTTGGCGACGACATAGGCTTCCTTGTGCGGCACGATGGCCAGCAGCGAATCACCCGGTTGCACGTAGGCGCCGACACGCAGTGAGCGCTGGGTAACGATGCCGTCCTTCGGCGCACGAATGACGGTATAGCCGGTGTTCAGTTCCGCCTGCTCGAGCGCTGCACGTGAGCGTTCGACCTCGGCCAGGGCTTCCACGCGCTGGGCTTCAAGGACGCCGATCTGCTTTTCCGCCGAGCGCTGAGCCGCCTGGGCCTGCACGAGATTGGCTTCCCAGATGCCCTGCTGTTCATCGGCCTTTTCCTTGTCCTGCTGGGAGGCGGCGTTGGTCATGCGCAGGCTGCGGTAACGCTTGGCATCATTGCGCGCATAACGCAGCGAGGCCTGGGTGGACTTCACTTCGGCGATGGACTGCTGCACGACGGCGTGCTGACGCTCGATGTTGGCATCCAGGTCACCGACCGCTGCCTGCTGGGCGGCGAGATCGGCCTGGGCGGAGTGCAGGGAGGCCTGGTAATCGCGGTCATCCAGCGTGGCCAGGATCTGGCCTTCCTTGACCACTTCGTTGTCTTCCACCAGCACCTTGTCGATCTGGCCCGCGACGCGTGTGGTCACCATCACGCTATCGGCGCGCACATAGGCATTGTTGGTGGCTTCGCGGCCATCGTGGCCCTTCCAGTAGAGGCCCGCGTAGGTCGCGACCAGCAGGAGCGCCAGAACGCTCAACAGTAGGGTGGTACGTGTCTTGTTCATGTCGGTGTCGTATCTCGTCGTCTATGTCGAAGAAGGGGGAAGTGGCTGAATCCTGGCTGGCGGGCAGCCGCCGGCTTTGTCTGTGTCTATGCCCCGGAGGGTTGTGCTTGAGGGGGCTGTGCTGGCGATGGCTCTGGTTGAGGTGCCGGCGCCGGCGCCGGTTGTGGCGGATAGGCGCGGATCGGAAGCACCATGACCAGTATCAGCAGCGCCACCACGAAGGGGATGATGGCGAGGTAGGCATCCGCATAGCTCATCACGGAGGCCTGCTCGGAGATGCGCGTGGTGATATCGCTTGCCGCATCGACCTGGATGAGTCCGGCGGGCTGATTGCCCTGCAGGCCGAGTGCCTCGCCCAGGCGGGTGGTGTGCAGGGCTTCACGCGTGACGAGGAAGCTTCCGTAGACCGTGGAGGCCACCACCGCGAACAGGGCGCGCAGCGAGTTGACCATCGCGGTGGCGAACGGCCCTTCCAGCGGGCTGAGTGCCCCGGTGGCATTCATCAGCAGCGGTACCACCACCATCGGCTGGCCCAGGGTGTTGAGCACCTCGATGAGATAGAAGTTGTCGCGATTCCAGTCGCTGGTGAGCTGCGAGCCCAGCAGGCAGCTGATCAGGATCAACACCAGGCCCGTGGCCATCACGTAGCGGCTGTCGACGCTCTTGCGGTTGATCAGTGTCGCCACCAGCGGTGCCAGCAGCAGCTGCGGCAGGGCCATGGTCAACATGACCGGGAACAGCTGCATGGGGCGATAGCCCTGCACTTCCCCCAGGAAGGCGGCGGGAATGGTGCCGGCGGCCAGGGTCAGGAACATGAAGGTACACAGGGTGATGATGCCGAAGGCGAAGTTGCGGCGTGCTAGCAGCTGCAGCTTGTAGAGCGGCATCGGGTGGAACCACTCATGGATCAGGAAGGTCACGAAGACCAGCCCGCCCGTGGTCAGCAGGGCGACGATCAACGGCGAGTTGCCCCAGTCGAGTCGCTCACCCTGGGTCATGCCGGCGACCAGCGCGCACAGGGCGGTGACGCCCAGCAGGGCACCGAGCCAGTCGAACTGCTTGCAGCGTTCCAGCTTGAGCGGGTCCTGCGGCAGGCCCCAGGAGACCAGCGCGGCGGCGAGAAGGCATACCGGCGCGGTTTCCCAGAACACCAGATTCCAGTCGCCCAGGTCGCCATAGAGAGCGGCCAGCGGTGCCGACAGATAAGGGCCGAAGGTGGCCGTCATCGCATAGGCCGACAGGCCATAGAGCTTGCTGTGCCACGGCAGGAAGCGCAGCGCCGACATCATCAGCAGCGGCAGGGTGCTGCCGGAGGCCAGGCCCTGGGCAACGCGCAGCCCCGCCATCAGCGGGAAGCTGTCGGCCAGGGGCACCAGCAGAGAGAACAGGGCCAGTGACAGGCAGGCACCGATCGCGAAGCGGCGCAGGCTGAAGGTGACGGCCAGCCAGCCGGCGAGCAGCATCATCGAGACTTCCGCCGCGCTGTAGATGGTGGTCAGCCAGCTGCCCTCATCGTGGGAGAAGCCGAAGTGTCCGACCACATCCGTCAGGACGGTCTGCGTGACACGCTCTCCCACACCGGACATCAGCGATGCGAGCAGAATGCCCACAAGACCGAGTGCGAGTCGTAGATTGAAGGGTTGAGGAGCGGCCACTGTAGAGTTCCCGTTTTGAGGTGAAGCGCTAGACACCTTGGGTGTCTCGTTATGCGGTACACTGTACCACTTGGTGGTTTCGTTAGGCAAGTAGTTAGCTTGTTAAGGAGTTGTGTCTGTGTCCACAAGAGAAGGTAGTGGCGTGCAGGTCGTGGCCAGGGTGGCGGCGATTCTCAAGAGTCTGGAAGGCAGTGAGCAGGGCATGAGCCTGGGGGAGATCGCCGCCAGGAACGATCTGCCGCGCTCGACCGTCAAGCGGCTGGTCGATGCGCTGGCCCAGGAAGACCTGCTGGAAATCCACGGCCATGGCGGGATACGGCTCGGCTCTGCGCTGATGCGGCTGGCGCGCCATAGCCAGCTAGATATCACCACGCATGCCAAGTCGTTTCTGGAGGCGTTGAGCGGCACCACCGAGGAAACGGTGGTGCTCTGCAGTCTGAGCGGCAACGAGCTGCTGATACTGCACTCGGTGTTGTCGCCGCTGCCGCTGCGGGTATCACCGATGGCCGGCAATTTCCTGTCATTGCATGCGACAGCCAGCGGCAAGGTGCTGCTGTCGCATCTCGAGGACGAGCAGGTGGAGCGCCTGCTGGGGACGGATCTCACGGCCTACACGGACAACACCCTCGCGATGCCGGCACTGCTGACGCAACTGGCCGAGGTGCGTCGCACCGGCATCGGTCATGACGAGGATGAGCATATGCAGGGAGTCGGCGCGATCGGAATCGGCCTGGAGACCAGCCAGGGCCATTACTCCGTGTCCGTGGTCGGCCCCTCGTGGCGCATCAGCGAGCGCAGGGCGGAGATTCAGGCCGCGCTGCAGGCGACCCGTGATGAGATGCTCAAGGCCTTCCGTTCACTCAAGTGAGCGCGTCCCGCCAAGGCAGCAAGGCTGCCGTGTGCGGCGGCTGATCGAACGGCGAGATAGTGGAAAAAGCGAATAGGAAGGCAGGCACAAACACGCCGCCCGTCCGAATGGGCGGGCGGCGTTTATTTACTAGGCAGCACTCAGAGACAGAGCTGAGAAACTGAGTTTGGAAAGAGAGTTTGGAAAGAGAGTCCAGAAAAAGAGAGCTCAGAGGCCAGTGCTCGCTCAGGCCTCTCTGGCCGCGATCAGCTGGTCCGCCAGGGTCATCAGCTCCGCGGCGATGAAGTCCGGGGTCGGCACATTCTCGGCGGGCAGCACGGCATTGTGTGGGCGCGTCAGCAGGGCGCCCTGCATGCCGGCAGCCTGGGCACCGATGGTGTCCCACACATGGCAGGCGATCATGCACATGTCGCCCAGCTTGACCTCGAGCTGCTCGGCGACATGCTGATAGGTGGCCGGCGCCGGCTTGAACTGCTTGACGCTGTCGACGCTGAAATGCTGCTCGAAGGCCTCGCTGATACCGGCCTTCTCCAGCGGCGTCGGGGAGGCGCCTGCGGGGGAATTGGTCAGCGTCACCAGACGAAAACCGGCCTGCTTGAGGCGCTCAAGCGCCGGGGCGACATCGGGATGGGCCGGCATCTCGGCCATGCGCGACTTGAGCTCATCGATATCGTCATCCGCGAGTCTGACCTGATGGATGTCGGCGACCATTTTCAGGGCGCCCACGCCGAGCGCACCGAAGGGGGTGTAGCGTTGTGAGAGCGTCATGGTCTGCGAGTACAGCACCAGCTGTGCGAACCATTCGCGCAACACGCTTTCATCACCGAACACGCGTGAGAACAACGGCGAGAGGGTGGTGATGTCGAGCAGTGTCTCGTTGACGTCGAACACCAGTACGTCGGGAAAGGTCGTGTCAGACATGGTGGCTCCTGGGGTGATATTTCAGACATGCAGTGGGCGCGAAGCGAGGTAGCCGACCGACGGGTAGCGCCAGGGGGGCAGCGCGGCGGATCAGCGCCAGGGAATCAGCGCTGGCAAGCCCGCGTCACTTTCTTCATGACGCAAGACTACCCGTTGTTGAGCGATTGCTCAAATCATGGCCGTTGGCAGTGTGATGACGCCGGTCAAAGGTCTGGAATGGCAGCGACAGCCTCAGCGTCTGATGGCGCTCGATATTTTCATGATCAAATGTTGTACAAACATTGAATTTACGCCATATTGCGTCGCAGAAGGGCTGAAAAAACCAAGAAAACAGCAGGGGTAAGGGACAATGAGCAATATCGCTATCTGGATGGGGCTTGGCTTGGCCGTCACCTTTGTGCTGTTGGCGACTGGCGTCTTCGACAGGCTACTGACCCGTATCGAGCAGGATGATTCGGCGCGCAAGATGAAATGATCTGCTGGCGGTAACAGCCGAAGGGATTCACGTAAAACCCACCCTCCAGGGTGGGTTTTTTCATGCCCGTTTGGCGACAGAGCCTGCAGGGTGTGCGCGCTTGATGGTTTCGCGAGTCTGAAGCCGGCTCGCCATCGGTTAGCGAATGTAGTCTTGCGTATCGCTGTGTAATCATGGCGAAGTGATTTGCTATCGGGGTGTTCGTCGCGGTCATGGTGACTGGCGAGTCGCGATGAGATCAACGTGCTGAACACGCCGGCAAGTTACCACTGGGTAACGTTTCGAGAAATGTCGCCCACAAGAGAGAGTTGTACAGATATCACATCATGGATAGTGTGAGTTCAGCGGGTTTTACAGAGTATGAGGGATGTTCACACCCGTAATGGTTACCTGAGCGCGTGTGATCATTGCCGTGAATTCAATCAGTGTGGCTCCAGGGAATCGAATCATGGATGAGAAAGCCAACGCCGTTCTGTCCTGCCCGGTATGTAACTGCCTGAGCATGGATTATCAATATCATGAGCGCTCTGACGATTACCTGGTGCACTGTGGTGAGTGTGCCGAGTTCATCGGTACCTGGTCGTTGTTGCACCGTGAGCTTGCAGTGCAGAAGGCACGGATTGCCTTGCTCAGTCCGGAACTCGCCAGTCAGAGTCTTTACCGTCGTGTGCGCAGCATGCCCGTCATCCACTGAGGCGTGGGCGGGTGAGCTTTCGCTGAGCTCGCCCCGACAAAGGTCATCGTGTGTCGCTCTCGAGGTTCCTGTCGGGATGTCTCGAGCACAAATGTCGGATACAGCAAGGCCCCGCCATGGCGGGGCCTTGTTGTATCTGACGTCTGAGGCCGTGCTCAGTTCTGGTAGGCACCGGCGGCATAGGTCATTTCATAGCTGTGGCTATAGACCTCGAGGATATTGCCGAACGGGTCTTCCATGTAGACCATGCGGAACGGCTTCTCACCCGGGAAGTACTCGCGTACCGGCATGCGCTGCTTGCCGCCGGCGGCGACGATGCGCTCGGCCAGACCTTCGACGTCCGGGTCCTGGACGCAGAAGTGGAAGATGCCGGTCTTCCAGTACTCGAAGTTGTTTTCCGGCGTCTCGTGGTTCGGGAATTCGAAGATCTCGACACCGATACGGTCGCCGGTGGACAGGTGGGCGATGCGGAAGCTGCCCCAGCCCGGACCGAAGACATCGCTGCACATCACGCCGATGGCGGAGTCATCTTCGGTGATGGTGGTCGGCTCCATCACCACGTACCAGCCCAGCACTTCGGTGTAGAACTTGACTGCGGCTTCCACATCACCAACGGACAGGCCGATGTGGGAGAAGGTGCGCGGATACGGTGTGTTCTTTTCGTTGCTCATGAGTCACCTCGATATGTGAGTCGTGAAGAAAATGGCTCGGTCACTGCCTGCGTGACGTTGGAAGCCATCTTGGGCGTCATGAGCAATAATGAAAACTACGTAGCTGTTATGATAATGATAAGACTTGCTTATGGTGATGTGGGTTCACCGTCGCAGTCTTGCTGATGCTACTCCTCTGACGCTGACTTCCTGACTCTGTTCCCTGACACTGCCCCCTGATTCTTCCAGCCCCCAGGAGCTTGAATGCTGCAACCCCAATGGCTACGCACCTTTCGCACCCTGGTGAGTGTCGGCAACTTCACGCGCACCGCGGAGCGGCTCGATCTGACCCAGGCCGCCGTCAGTCAGCATGTGCGCCAGCTGGAAACCCGGCTTGGCACGCTGTTGATCCGTCATCCGCGCAAGATCGAGCTGACGCCGGCCGGCCATGCTCTGCTGGATTTCGCGCGTGAGATGGAAACCGCCGAGCAGCGCCTGGCCCAGCGGCTGGCGGGCAATGAAGACAGCCATGGGGACATTCGGTTGATCACGCCGGGCAGCATTGGCCTGGCGATCTATCCGCGCTTGCTGGCGCTTCAGCAGGAGTCGCCGGGCCTCAATGTCCACCATCGCTTCGCGCCGACGCGCGAGGTGGTGGAGGCCGTGCTAGAGAATCGCTTCGAATTGGGGATCGTCACGCTCAAGCCGGATGACCCGCGCCTGAGCGTGACGGAGTGGGCGCGTGAGCCCCTTGAGCTGGTGGTGCCGGCGGGGGTCGAGATCCATGACTGGGGGGATCTCGAGACACTGGGCTTCATCGATCACCCGGATGGTCAGGACATGGCCTCGCGCCTGTTGAGCCGGCGCTTTCCGGGCAATCCGGGCATCAGCTCACTGCCGCGCAGTGGCTCCACCAACCAGATCAGCCTGATTCTGGAGCCGGTCGCCCGCGGGCTGGGCTTCAGCGTCGTGCCGCGCCATGCCCGCGAGGCCTTCCCCGAGCATCAGGCCATCCGGGTGGTGCCACCGCCTGAGGGCAGCACGGAGGTGGTCGATACCCTATGGTTGCTCACGCGAGCGGAATGGCCGCTCTCGGCGCGCGCCAGACGGGTGTTGGAGTATCTGAAGGTGTCGCTTTAGCGCGCCGAGGCATTGACGCTCAAGCCTCGGTGCTCAGACCTCGACGCTCAGGCATCAGCGCTCAGGCATCAGCGCTCAGGCATCAGCGCACTGATCAGCTTATGGAGCAGTTCATGGAGCAGTTCATGGAACAGTTCATGGAGCAGCTTACGGCTGACTCAGCGCATAGACCTGTGCCGTCAGGGTGCTGCCATCTTCCAGCGTGATCGTGGCCGGCTGGCGGAGGTATTCGCTGCCTTCGAAATCATCCAGCGCCTGCCAGTGATCGGCCAGGTTGTCGGAGGAGAAGACGTGACCGCGGATGGTGTCGCCCGCCTCGTCCAGTCTCAGCCCCGGAAAGCCCATCTCAGCTCCCCAGCCAGCTGCCTCCAGGCGGCCCTTGAGGGTGCCGGGTGTCCAGCTGCCGCCAATGTCGAGCATGACGTGTTCGTTGGGGCCGCCCGGGCCCAGGGTGCCGTAGATGAAAAGATGCTGCATGGGAGTCTCTGTCGTTCGTCGCGGGAAGTCTGTCTCGGCGGCGTGCGCCGGACGGAGCGAGGGCTTGCGGCAACTCATGGCTGCCTTGAGGTAGGCCCCGGAATTTCGAGGCCGGAAAATTCGCGTGTCAGCCAGCGGGTGATCGGTTGGATCACGGCGCTGTTGGGATGGCGGACACTCATGCGATAGCCGTGACGGTCCCGCGAGATATGCGGCGTCAGGGCAATCAGTGAGCCGTTATCGAGCAGGTCCTGGATGACGTGGCTCCAGCCCAGCGCGACGCCCTGATGATTGACGGCAGCATTGAGCGTCAGCGGAAAGTTGTTGTAGGGGAAGGCCTTGTCGAGGCGCGGCACCGGCAGACCCGCGTGTCGACACCAGGTGGCCCAGTCCAGCCAGCGGGTGTCGCGCATGTCCAGATGCAGCAGGGTGATGCGCGACAGCGCCTCGGCATCCAGCCCCTTCTCGAGCCCATGACGCCGGGCGTAGTCCGGGGAGCAGACCGGGAAGGCGCGCTCCGCGACCACCAGCGTATCGCGATGATCGCCCGTCAGCGGCGGGCCGAAGCGGATCGCGATGTCGGCCTGCTGCATCTGCGGGTCTTCATCGCGATCGATCGGCAGCAGCGTGAAGTGGCAGTCGGGGAAGTCCTGCTCCAGCCGCTCCAGGCGCGGACGCAGCCAGACATGCGCGAAACCGGCGCCCGCGGCGATGGTGATGCGCGGCGTCGGTTTGTGCACCTTGCGACGTGCTTCCGTGACGGCGCTGCATACCTTGCCAAGCCCGCCTGCCAGTTCGGCATGGAAGGTCTCGCCGTAGTGGTTGAGGATCAGCCGGCCGCCCTGGCGATCGAACAGCGGGTGGCCCAGATGCTCCTCCAGCGCGCGGATGCGCTGGGAGATGGTGGGCTGGGTGGTACCCAGCTCACTGGCGGCGGCCGTCATCGACCCCAGGCGGACCGTCACGTCAAAGGCGACCAGCCCGCGCAGGGAGGGCAGGTCATCCAGAGGGCTTGCGCTTTCCAGCGGCGCTGGGGAGCTTGTCTTTCGGGCCGGCACGAGAGTCCTCACTGTGATGCGCTGTCGCGGCGCTCCTGTCGTACTGTTTTGGCCTGGGTGATGGCCTGGCTGATGGCTCGGGCGATTGCCTGGCTGAGGCATGAGAAGGCATGAGCCAGCAACCACCGGATACGAACAGGAGTGCCGCCTTGTATAGGCGGCACTTATACGCGACGCAGCGAATGACATCAACGCTCAGCCCGGCGGATCAGGCCATGAGGTCGCAACGGATCCTGACCAGCGTCGCAACGGATCCTGATCGGGGCGTCGCTGGTCCTGATTGATGGCGTCGCTGATATCAGTCGGTGTCGCGCTCGGCAATCCGCGCATGCCAGGCGGCAATGCTCTCTTCGGGATACTCGGCGTGATGAGCATCACGCGCTTCGTGCGCGACTTCCACCCAGTTGGCCTTGCTGTCGAGCATGATGTGGACATGTTCCGGCGGCACGGGCAGCGGGGTGTCGATCGCCCCCGCCTGAGGGTGGATCAGCTCCGGCCAGCGGGCATCGTAGAGCCACAGCGCACTGCCGCAGCGCTTGCAGAAGTGGCGCTCCGCCGGACTTTCGACCCCGTCAGTCACCGCGTGATAGATGGAGAGATTGTCCCGGCCTTCCACCTTCAGGGTGTTGGCATCGCCCGCCAGATTGATCGCGTAGCCACCGCTGCCCGCCGTCTTGCGACAGATCGAGCAATAGCAGCGCTGATACGGATAGGGGTGCGGCGATTCGAGCTGGAATGTGACGGCCTTGCAGTGGCAGGAACCTTCAAGCTGCATGAGGAATCTCCCTTGTGATGCATGAATGAGGACGCTGGCGCAGACTGGCCATGCATCGCCCGAAGGGCAATGTTACTCCATCCGGGCGCAAGGCGGCGGGCCGCCATTCATCACTTGCCACGATCCATCCATCACTAGCCACGATCCATCCATCTCTTGCCACGAGCCAGCAATCGCTATCCGTGCCGCGCGTGAGTCTCACTGCGGCAGGGCGTAGACATAGGCCTCGAGTTCACGGTTGTCATCGAGAATGACGGTGGTGACGGTGCGCTGATAGATGGGGCCCTCGAAGTCATCGAGGGCATCCCAATGCTCGGGCAATTGCGCCGAGGAGAACACGTGGCCGCGTATCACCTGGCCCGTGTTGTCGACGACCAGCCCCGGGAAGTTGTGCTCATCGCCGTGATCGGTGTTTTCCAGTCGGCCGCGTAGATAGGCCGAGCTCCATTCGCCGTCGATATTGGCGATGACATGTTCGTTGAGGCCGCCGGGGCCCAGTGGACCGTAGATGAAGAGATGTTCCATGCGTCTACCTGTCGGGTTGGGGAAGGGGATGATCCGCGAGGGTAAAGACGGCCGTATCGGCACCGCCTTCATTGACGCTGACGTTAGCCAATGATGATGAAGGTTGAGTGGCGAGGTTCAACCCCTTGTTGACGTGGAGCACTCAACGCAACGCCCACAAACCAGATTGCCCCCACTGGGCAGGCCAGTGAGGGCAATGGTGAAGCGGGGGAGCGGAGCAGGTCAGGCGCGTTTCACGCCCCCGCCTTCACGCGTTCAGACGCGGCTGTCGAAACCGCCGGCCGGCTCTTCGCCGATCACGTCCGGATCGAAGGGCTTGCGCGCGAAGACGCGACGCAGTGCCGGCTCGAAGTGCTCCAGCGGCGGAGTCGGGTAGTCGGGATCGAAGGCCGCCTGATCATAACGCTCGCAGAAATCCACGCACTTCTGATACCAGGGGTGGTCCTTGTAGATCTCGCGCTCGTTGCGGTCCTCGCCGTAGAAGTGACCGTAGTAGAACTTCTGGAACAGGCCGTGGTGATGGATGATCCAGGTCACTTCGGCACGCACGTACGGGCGAATGATGGCGGCGGCCAGCTGCGAGTGATTGTAGGGCGCCAGCTCATCGCCGAGATCATGCAGCAGGGTGGCGACGACCAGGTCGTCATCGGCGCCATCGGCCTCGGCGCGTGCCGCTGACTGCAGGGAATGCTCCAGACGGCTGACCTTGTAGCCGCTCAGGCCATCATCGAGCTTGCGCAGGGCAAGCTTGAGGCGCTCCACCAGCCCTTCATTGAACTGGTCTTCAAGACGCTCGAGCAACGCATAGTCTTCTGCGGTGCCGTCCTTCATCTGGGTGAATGAAACCTGATCCATTACGCTATTTCCTCACGGTTTTCTTGTTGTGCCTGCTGCTGACGCTGACGCATCAGGGTCGTGGCGAAGCGCTCACGCGGGCCGTCGCTATCCATGTAGCAGCCCTGCAGGTGGCGGTGCCCCTCATTGGTGTCGAACGCCGTACGGCCATGCAGCACGCGGGTGTTGTCGAACATCATCAGCTCTCCGGATTCGAGTTGGAAGCGAATCTCGTTGGCCGGGTCCTGGAACAGCTGCCCCAGACGCTGGCGGGCCTGATGGTAGCGGCGAGTGTTTTCCAGCGACATGTGCGGCAGATGATCGAGGCGCGGGCTGTAGTTGACGCCGATGGGCTCACCATCGGAATTCTCGCGAATCACGCAGCGACGCGTGGTCAGCTCGGTGCCGGCATCCAGGAAGCGGAAGCCGACCGGCGTGGTGCGCAGCAGTTCATAGCCTTCCGGCATCTCGGCCTTGAGCTGCTTGAGCGCATTGAGGCTGTCGACCAGCGTGGACAGGCCACCCGTGGTCTCGTTGACCAGGCAATGCAGCATCTGGATGCCCGGCACCGGATCACGATACGGGTTGTCGGTGTGCGGCCCGAGCGCCACGCTGCGGTAGGCCAGGTCATTGCCCGTCGGACGCGAGTACACCTCGAAGTAGCTGCCGAAGTTGGTGTCCTTCACGTAGCCGAAGTGACCGGCCACTTCCAGAATGCGTTCCGGGTCGGTCGGCACGTTCTGCACGATGATGTAGCCAAAGCGCAGATAGGCCTTCAATGCCTTCTGGAAGTCCTCATTGTTGCCCATCTTCTCCCAGTCGACGCGCTGCGCCTGCTGATCGATGCTCGCATCCCAGCTCTCGGGCTTGGGGAACGGCGTGATGCCCTGCAGTTCATGCGCCAGCATGGTGAGGTCATACACCTCGCAATGCCCGTCACTGAAGGTGAATTCCACGTGCGTCTCGTCGACCGGGCGCGCCGCGGTCAGCTCGAGGTTGACGTCGATGGCATGCGAATCGAACAGACGCTGGGTGGTGACCTCATCGAGCTGCTCCGGGTCCTGGGTGCGCTCGCGCAGCCACAGCGGGCTGACCGGCTCCAGGCCTTCGGCGGTGATCAGGTTCAGTGACAGCGGCGACTCGCTCAGGGTCAGCGGCAGCGCGTCGGACAGGGCATTGGTCAGGGACATGCAGGCATCTCTCCATTAGCACGGTTGTATATCGTGGCCATTATGGGAGCGAGGCATGGGACCTAAGTAGGGGGTGAGTGTTATCGGAGGGTATGCATTTTTATTATGGGGTTGGTGGTGAGGGAGGTTCGCGCCCGCTATCCGAGCGCCATTGCGCGTGCCCAGGGCCTGCCCATATATGCTAAATAGATGATTTATAAATTGTTTTGTCTTTTTTGTTACCATCGTCGCGGACAAGGCAGATAGCGGTGGCGAATTGGCCCCAAACCTGCAGAGCGAATCGGTGATACCTGTCGTCAGTGAGTCAGTCGTGCTCTCTGGCTCGCGTGGCGCAAGGAGGATCACTGTTCTTGATAACTGGCATTTTGCATGCTCATTCAAATCGATAAATAACTGCTATCTCGCTTTGCTAAGCTAAGCAGGTTTCCGCTTCGGCATCTCAGCGACTTCGCTTGATGATATACCTGCCCTGACACCTGTGACGCCGGCTCAAGCCTGCCGTGCCGAACAGGACACAATAAAAGCAAGGAGATCCCGCTTGGAACTGATCCAGTATGCTCTGGACAATCTGGAGCTCTTGACCACACGCACGCTTGAGCACATCTCGCTGGTCGGGGTGGCAGTGGGAATCGCCACCCTGACGGGCGTGCCCATCGGTATCGCGATCACCAAGAACGAGCGAGCCGCCAAGACCGTGCTGTATATCGCCTCGATCATCGTGACGATCCCCTCCATCGCGCTGTTCGGCATCATGATTCCGATCCTGTCGTTGATCGGGCAGGGCATCGGCTATCTGCCGGCCGTGATCGCCGTGCTGCTGTATTCGCAGCTGCCGATCATCCGCAACACCTATACCGCGATCAACAATGTCGACCCGGCGCTGCGCGAAGCCGCCAGAGGGGTGGGCATGAGCCAGAATCAGCGTCTGTGGATGGTGGAGATTCCGTTGGCCGTGCCGATCATCATGGCCGGTGTGCGCACCGCCGTGGTGCTGAATATCGGGGTGATGGCGATTGCGGCCTATATCGGTGCCGGGGGGCTTGGCACCTTCATCAGTCGAGGGATTTCCCAGTCTGATCCTCGGCAATTGATTGTCGGGGCGGTGGCGGTCAGCGTGCTGGCCATCCTCGTCGACTATGCATTGTTGGCGCTGCAGAAGCGCCTGACGCCCAAGGGCATGGACCGCACCACAGCGGCCGCCGCCTGACGCGTCATTCGCGCCCATTCTGCCAACACGACAAGGAACGCTTCATGATCGAACTCGACAACCTGACAAAAGTCTTCGATACCCCGAAGGGCGCCGTGACGGCCGCTGACAATATCAGCATGAAGGTCCCGAGCGGTGAGATCTGCATCCTGCTCGGCCCCTCCGGCTGCGGCAAGACCACTAGCCTCAAGATGATCAACCGCATCATTCGCCCGACCTCGGGGCGAGTGCTGATCAACGGGGAAGACACCACCAATCTCGATACCCAGGAGCTGCGCCGCAACATCGGCTACGTGATCCAGCAGATCGGCCTGTTCCCGAACATGACCATCGAGGAGAACATCACCGTGGTGCCCCGACTGCTGGGCTGGGACAAGGCGCGCTATCGCGAACGTGCCCGTGAGCTGATGCGTATGATCGCGCTCGAGCCCGATGCCTTCCTCAAGCGCTATCCGAGCGAGCTGTCCGGTGGCCAGCAGCAGCGCATCGGCGTTGCGCGTGCCCTGGCGGCGGACCCGCCCGTGATGCTGATGGATGAACCCTTCGGGGCCATCGATCCCATCAATCGCGCGGTAATCCAGGATGAGTTCCTCAAGATGCAGCAGGACCTCAAGAAGACCATCATGTTCGTCAGCCACGATATCGATGAGGCGATCAAGATGGGCGATCGCATCGCCATCTTCCGCGGCGGCAAGCTGGTGCAGTATTCACCGCCCGATGAGTTGCTGGCCGCGCCTAAGAACGAGTTCGTCGAATCCTTCCTGGGCGAAGACCGCGCTCTGAAGCGCCTCAATCTGGTCAAGGTGCGCGACCTGGCCAGTGAAGACATCGGCATGGTCACGCCGGATGACACCCTGACCACGGCGCTCGAGCGCATCGAGGCCTACGGCTACCAGAACAGCATCGTGATGGTGAACGACAAGCGTCAGCCGGTCGGCATCATCAGTGCCGCCATCGCTCGCACCTCCAAGGGCCATTGCCGTGATCACTTCCAGAGCGTGCCCGTCGTGGTCAGCCTGGAGGATGACCTGCGCAAGGTGGCCTCGCTGATGTTCGCCAATGACATGACCTGGATGCCGTGCGTCGATGACGAGGGGCGTATCGTCGGCCAGATCACGCAGCGCGCCATCACCCATCATCTGGGTTCGCGCTATCGGGCGCATGCGGGTGGCGGGGCTTCTGGCCAGCAGGGTGAGATGTCCGCGACCGCGCTGCACAAGGAGTAAGCCCATGCCGACACTGAAATTCACGGGCTTGCTGCGGCTGGTGGCCGTGGTCGCGATCTTCATGGCCGGGGTCTGGAGCCAGTCGAACGGTGTGATCGAAGAGTTCCTCTTCTATATCCCCGACATCCAGTTTCTGACGGTACAGCACCTCTGGTTGACGGCGCTGTCCGGCGGGCTGGCGATCCTGGTCGCGGTCCCGCTGGGCATCATCCTGTCGCGACCGAGCATGACGCGCTACGCCGAATCCGCCATGCAGGTGCTCAACGTGGGTACCACCATCCCGACGCTGGCGGTGCTGGCCCTGTCGATGAGCTTTCTGGGCATCGGCACCGTGCCGGCGGTCTTCGGGCTGTTCGTCGCGACCCTGCTGCCCATTACCCGCAATACCTACACGGGACTCAAGGGCGTGTCACCGGCCTTGAAGGAAGCGGCGGCCGGGATCGGCATGTCGCCCCTCCAGCGTCTGGTGCGGGTCGAGTTGCCCAATGCGCTATATGTGATGTTCGCCGGGATTCGCACCGCCCTGGCCATCAATGTCGGCACGGTACCGCTGGCCTTCCTGATCGGCGCCGGTGGACTGGGAGAGCTGATCTTTACCGGGATTGACCTCTATGACCCCATCATGATGCTGTCCGGCGCCATTCCCACGGCGCTGCTGGCGATCGGGGTGGATGTGCTGGTGGCCTTCGTGGCCTTCCTCGTGGTGCCGCGAGGCGTCAACCCGGCGCGGGCATGAATGAAGACCCACGCGCCGGCCCGCTCGGCGCCTGGTGACAGACTGCACGACCTGAACAACAACAACCGGCTGGACCGAAATTTCACAGGATAGGAGAACACCATGAAGACCTTGACGACTCTGCTGACCGGCGCGGCACTGGCCGCTTCACTTTCCACGGCGCAGGCTGAAGAGATTGTGGTGGGTGGCAAGAACTTCACCGAACAACAGATCCTCGCCAGCATGACGGGGCAGTATCTGGAAGGCCTGGGGTATGAGGTGGAAGAGCGCTCCGGCATGGGCTCCGCCGTCCTGCGTCAGGCGCAGGAAAACGGCCAGATCGATCTCTATTGGGAGTACACCGGCACCTCACTGATCAACTACAACGATGTCAGTGAGCGCCTGAGCCCGGAAGACACCTATGCACGCGTCAAGGAGCTGGACGCCGAGAAGGGCCTGGTGTGGCTGGAGCCGTCAGCCGCCAACAATACCTACGCACTGGCGATGCGCGAGGCGGACGCCCAGGAGCGCGGTATCGCCTCACTGTCCGACCTCGCGCAGGCGGTCAACGACGACAAGGGGCTGTCCTTCGCGCTGAACGCCGAATTCTACGCGCGTGATGATGGCTGGCGTCCGCTGCAGAAAGCCTATGACTTCCGTGTCGGGCGCGCCGACGTCAAGCGCATGGATTCCGGTCTGGTCTACCAGGCACTGCGTGATGGTCAGGTCGA
This sequence comes from Cobetia sp. 1CM21F, assembly GCF_023161745.1. NCBI lineage: Bacteria > Pseudomonadati > Pseudomonadota > Gammaproteobacteria > Oceanospirillales > Halomonadaceae > Cobetia > Cobetia sp. 1CM21F. The sequence goes on from NZ_JALNTQ010000001.1 coordinate 643,091, forward strand.
TGTCGGCCTGGTGTTCGCCACCGATGGCCGCATTCCGGCGTTTGATTTCACGGTGCTCGAGGACGACAAGGGCTACTTCCCGGCCTACGCCCTGACGCCGGTGGTGCGTGAGGAGTCGCTCAAGGCCAACCCGGAACTCGAGTCGCAGATGAATGCGCTGTCCGCCGAGCTCAATGACGACACCATGGCGAGCCTGAACGCCCAGGTCGATGTCGAGAAGAAGAGCATCGAGCAGGTCGCCGAGGACTTCCTGAAGGAACACGGCCTCAAGTGACCTTCAGGTACGCCTGATCCTCTGACAGCGAGGTTCAGGGGCCATGCCAGCACGACAAGGCCGCCTGCGGGCGGTCTTGTCGTCTCTGGCGGCTGCGTCTGCCTCGCTCGCATTTGCTGCCATCCCGTTGGTCATTTCCGTGTCTGCCAAATTGGAGAAGTCCCATGTCTGCTCCGGATTGTCTGCCTCATGCCGTGCCCACCTCTCATGCACCTGCCGAGGCTCGTCTGGCGCCTGCGCCGCTGTCCCTGATCCATGAATATGATGTCACCCGTCTCAGCGCAGAGCAGCTGCACCAGGCCAAGCGCTGCCTGCTGGATCTGCTGGGCGTCGCGGCAGGTGCGACGCGGACTCCCCTGGCCGTCAAGGCGGCTCGCTACGTCACGCGCCAGCACGGCGGCGACTTGCCGCTGTTGTTTGCCAGCGGCACGGCCTCTTCCAGTGGTGTCGCCCTGCAGGGCGCCTGGTTGATCGATGCGCTGGACGCCCACGACGGCCAGGTGCTGACCAAGGGGCATGCGGGGGTGGCTTTGTTGCCCGGCCTGCTGGCGCTCCCGGAAACCCGGCAACTCAGCGGGCATGCGTTTCTGGCGCTGCTGGCCTATGGCTATGAGGTCGCCACGCGCGCGGGCATCGCCTTGCATGCCCAGAGCCCCGATTACCATACGTCGGGGGCCTGGAATGCGCTGGGCGTGGCCGCAGTGACTGCGCGTCTGCGCGGCTTTGATCGTGAGACGTTGCACCACGCGTTGGGCATCGCCGAGTTCTACGGGCCGCGTAGCCAGATGATGCGCTGCATCGATCATCCCACCATGCTCAAGGATGGCTCCGGCTGGGGCGCGATGACCGGCATCTCGGCGGCGCTGCTGGCGGAAGATGGCTTCACCGGAGCGCCGGCATTGACGGTCACGGCGCCGGAGGTCGCTGCGCTGTGGCAGGACCTCGGTCAGCGTCACTATCTGTTCGAGCAGTACTTCAAGGCCTATCCGGTGTGTCGCTGGGCGCAGCCGGCAGTGGAGGCGGTGCTGTCATTGGCAGGCGCCGTGGCTGAGCCCGACGCCATCATGCGTATCGAGATCATCACCTTCCATGAGGGCAAGCGGCTGCATGTCACGCACCCCGATACCACGGAGCAGGCGCAATACAGTCTGCCGTGGTCGGTCGCCTGTGCTCTGGGGCGGGGCAGCGTGGATGTGGAAGGTGTCTGCGATGCCCTTGACGATGACGGGCTCAAGGCGCTGGCGAGCAAGGTGGTGATCGAGGAGGACGCCACATTCAATGCCCGTTTCCCCGCCGAGCGCTGGGCTCGTGCGCGAATCGTGCTGAAAAGTGGTGAGGTGCTGGAAAGCGCAGACCATGAGGCATTGGGCAATCCGGACAAGCCGCTGACGGATGCTCAGGTGCTGGCCAAATATCAGGCCCTGGCGGAGCCGGTGCTGGGAGCTCGCGCGGCCAGGTTGCGGGATGTCGTGATGGACCTGGAGTCACGCCCGGTCTCCGAGCTGCTGGCGCTTCTGGGCGCACCGGCTTGAATATGGCGGCCGCGGCTGACATTCTGCGCGGCGCTTGATTCTCATTGGCCTGCTTTCTGGCCTTGGCCCTGGCCTTTCGCCTGGTTTTCTACCTGGCCCTCACCCTGAACCTGACCCTGGCTTCTACTGTTCGTTGCCTTCTCTTTTCATTACCGAGACTTGCCCATGCACCATCAAGATCACCTGCGCGTTGGCGCGGCCCAGATCAACGCCACCCTCGGCGATATTGAGGCCAATCTGGAACGTCATCTCGACATCATCCATCAGGCGCGGGATGTCGATCTGGACCTGCTGGTCTTCCCGGAGCTGTCGCTGACGGGCTATGGCATGGGCAGTCGGGTCATTGATCTGGCCTTTCCGCCGCATGACCCGCGCTTGCTGATGCTCGCGCGTGCCGCGGGCGACATGCAGCTGGTGGTGGGCTTTGTCGAGGAGGCCAGTCCGGGGGAGTACTACAACGCCCTGGCGATTCTGCAGCACGGCGCGCTGCAGGCCGTGCATCGCAAGTTGAACCTGCCGACCTACGGCGGGCTGGAGGAGGGCAAGCTGTTCACCCACGGCAGCGACCTGACCCAGAATGATGTGCGCGAAGGCTGGTCAGCCACCTCGCTGATCTGCGCGGACCTGTGGAATCCGGGCCTGGTGCACGCCGCCATGCTCGCGCGTCCCACCGTGCTGTGTGCGCCGATCAATTCGGCCTCGGGCATCGTCAGCGATGATTTCTCCAACGAGCAGAACTGGGCGATCAACCTCCAGTTCTACGCCATGACCTACGGCACGCCGGTCATCATGGCCAATCGCTTCGGCCCGGAAGGCGGCAGTCATTTCTGGGGCGGGTCGCGAATTCTTGGCCCGCGCGGGGAGACGCTGGCCCAGGCGGAAGACCGCGAGATGCTGATACATGCCGAGCTGTCACGTACCGCGATCGCCAAGGCCCGTTTCGAGCTGCCGACGCACCGCGACGCCGATACGCCGCTGGTGCGTGACCTGATGCTGGGCTATCGCTGAGCGATTGGTGTTGAGCAATTAAGCCTGTCGAACAACAAGACGCCCGCGCCAGAATTCTGGCGCGGGCGTCTTGTTTGCGGTCTTGTTTACGTTGCCGGCAATGCGGCTCAGGACGGGAAGCTGAACTGGGCGGCTTCCTGTGCACTGCGCTCAGGCCAGCGCTGTGACACGCTCTTGCGTCGGGTATAGAAGCGCACGGCGTCGGGGCCATAGGCGTGCAGGTCACCGAACAGCGAATCCTTCCAGCCGCCGAAGCTGTGGAAGGCCACCGGTACCGGCAAGGGCACGTTGATGCCGACCATGCCGACCTCGATCTGGTCGGCGAAGCGGCGTCCGGCCTCGCCATCGCGGGTGAAGAGGCAGGTGCCGTTGCCGTACTGGTGATCATTGATCAGCGCGATGGCGTCTTCGAAGCTGGCCACGCGCACCACACAGAGTACCGGGCCGAAGATCTCGTCACGATAGATGCTCATGTCCGGCGTGACGCGATCGAACAGCGTGGCACCCATGAAGAAGCCGGGCGAGCTCTCGACCAGCGGGTGAGTGCGGCCATCCACGATCAGCTGGGCGCCAGCGCTGGCGCCTGCCTCGATATAGCCGGCGACCTTGTCGCGCTGCGAGGCATTGATCAGGGCGCCCATGTCGTGACCGGGTTCAGTGCCCGGGCCGATGCTCATGGCGCGGGCCTGAGGCGCGAGACGTTCGATCAGGGCATCCGCGGTCTCATCCCCCACACAGACGGCCACCGAGATGGCCATGCAGCGCTCGCCTGCGCTGCCGAAGGCGGCCCCGATCAAGGTGCTGGCGGCATTGTCCAGATCGGCGTCCGGCAATACCACGGCGTGATTCTTGGCGCCTCCCAGCGCCTGGATCCGCTTGCCCTGACGGGTGCCACCCTCGTAGAGGCTCCGCGCCACGGGCGTCGAGCCCACGAAGCTCATCGCCTTGACCTCCGGGGCCGCGATCAGCGCCTCGACGGCTTCACGATCACCATGCACCACGCTGAAGAGCCCCGCGGGCAGTCCGGCTTCGTGCAGCAAGTGGGCCATCTTGTTGGCCGCCGACGGGCTCTGCTCCGAGGGCTTGAGGATGAAGGCATTGCCGCAGGCCAGCGCCATCGGGAACATCCAGAGCGGCACCATGGCCGGGAAGTTGAACGGCGTGACACCGGCCACGATGCCCAGCGGTTGATGGTTGGACCAGGTGTCGATGCTCGGCCCGGCATTGTGGGAATACTCGCCCTTGAGCAGCTCCGGCACGCCGCAGGCATATTCGACGTTCTCGATGCCGCGCTTGAGTTCGCCCATGGCGTCGTCGAGCACCTTGCCGTGCTCTTCACTGATCAGGGCGCAGATTTCCTGAGCATCCCGTTCCAGCAATGTCTTGAAGCGATACATGACCTGAGCGCGCTTGGCGGGCGGCATGGCGCGCCAGGCGGGCAGGGCATCCCTGGTGGTCTCTATCGCGCGTTGCACGATGGCGGCATCGGCCAGTGGCAGACGGCGCACGGCTTGCGCGGTGGCCGGATTGAGCACATCCAGGGAGCGTTCGCCAGTCACGGCGTCACCGCCAATCAGGTGAGTCAGGGTATCCATCGGTCAGTTTTCAGCCTTGTGTTCAGTCGCAGAGAATGGGGCAGGGAAAGTCGCTGTCTTGTGCTGAGGTTGCTGTGAGCCTGGATTGGCCAGTGCTCAGAATTGACGCCCCAGCAGTGCCTCATCGAAGGGATAGCGCGAGATCTTCTCGATGCCGGTCTCGGTGATCAGCACCTCTTCCTCCAGCTTGACGCCATCGGCCGCACCGACTTCGCCGATATAGCTTTCCACCGAGACCACCATGCCGGGTTCCAGCACGCCATCCTTGGAGAAGCGATCAAAGTCCATGTGGTGCGCGACCAGTGGTGTCTCGCCATGCATGCCGACGCCGTGGATGATCGAGGGGTAACGGCGGTCGAGGAAGCGCTCGGGGATCTTCCAGGCGCTCTCGGCGATCTCGCGGTAGCTGATGCCGGGCTTGAGGATCGACATGTTGTGGTGCACCTGCTCGTGCGCCATCTGGTACAGGCTCTGCTGATAGGCGGTCGGTCGGCCCGGCCCGACATGGAAGGTGCGTGAGAAGTCGGAGTAGTAGCCGTGGCAGCCGATGGTGTCGGTATCCAGTGCGACCAGCTCGCCGGGGCGAATCACGCGGTCGCTGGCCTCGTTGAACCACGGATTGGTGCGCGGCCCGGACGACAGCAGGCGCGTCTCGATGAACTCACCGCCCTGGCGGATGACATCGCCGTACATGATGGCGAACAGCTCATTCTCGGTGACGCCGGGCTTGATGGCGGCTTCCACGGCGGCAACCGCGGCCTCGCTTCCGGCCATCGACTGGGCCAGACAGGCAATTTCCTCAGGCGTCTTGAGGCGACGGCAGTGCAGGGTGTCCTGCATGCAGTCGAAGACTTCCAGCCCCTGCGCTTCCAGCGAGCGCGCCAGATTCAGGGTGCAGCGGTCCAGCCCGACCTTGCGATTGCCGCCACCATGTTCCTCGACCAGCTGGGCAATCTCGATGCCGAACGGGTCGCTCGAGAGGTTGTCGCGCTGGTTGACGGCGGACCACACCACCTTGGACGTGCGCGCCTCATCGATGGTTTCAAGCCAGGTCGAGACGTGGGCGCTGCCGGGGTATTCGAACAGGATCACCGGCCCCTCGAGGGGCACGTAGATGTAGCGGGTGGAGTTGCGCAGGAAGTAGCCGAACATGTTGCGCGAGCCGGTGGCATAGCGCTGGTTGTTGGGATCAAACAGCACCACGGCGGCGTAGCCCTGCTCTGCCATCATGGCGCGCAGGCGAGCCAGACGACCGCCGCGCAGCTGCACAGGGTCAAAGGCCGTGGGAATGCTGTCGCCATTGGCCATTGGCGCGGACGGCACGATCGGGAAGCTTGAGGGTTCACTGTCGGTCAGGCGTTCAAAGTCGACGATGCTCATGGTTGGTCTCGGCTCACGGTCTGGTGAAAAGGTCAGGAAAGGCGCTGGAAAAAAGGACTGGCACAGGCGCTGGTACAAGCGCTGGTACACGACATGGCGTGCCGGGCTCGGGCATGTCAGTCCGCCAGGTTGTCGCTGCGCTGCATGCCTTCCTTGAGCAGGCGCTCGTGGATAGGCGCCATGCGGCCGAAGATTCGCTGGGCGCGCTCAGGGCGACCGATGAAGCCGGGCTCCTTGGCGTAAGCGAAGATCACGGTATGGCGTTCGCGCTCTCCGCGAACCGGGGTGACGCGATGCAGGGAGTAGCGACCGAAGAAGATCTGCAGGTCGCCCGGCTTCAGATCGATGGCGGTCAGGCGCGAGCGGTCTCCGTCGAGCACCTTCTCGACACCCTCGAAGTTCTCGCCCTCAGGGCTGCGGATTCCGGCGGCGTATTCGAAGCGGCCACCCGCATCGGACTGGCGGGTCATCATGGTGACGATGAATTCGTTGGTGTCGTAGTGCCAGGGATGCTGGCAGCCATCGCGCAGCACGTTGACGACCAGATCCGCGAGCGGGTCGGCATATTGGTGAATGTCGTCCATGCCGACGACGCTGGCGATGAAGTGCTGGAAATCGGGATGCGAGTAGACCTGGCGAATCAGGGTGTCCGAGCCGATGCGGTCCCCCGCCACGAAACCGTTGGTGCGATCATCGAAGCGATTGCGCGGATGTGATGCAGGCAGTGAGTCATCACCGTCGCTGTTGTAGGGATTGGTGACGGTCTGGTTGTAGTGCGCCAGCGGTGAAAGACGCTCCGTTTCCTGCTCCAGACGTGCCAGCGCCTCCTGCGGCACGAAGCCCTTCAGCACGACGCAGCCATCCTGAGCGAGCTGTTCGCGACATTGGCGCATCAGTTCGCGACCCCGCGCTTCTGTCAGTCGATGGATGGGATAGTGTTCAAGATCTATCAGCCCATCGAGAGAGGTATCACTGTCCTGCTGCTGGATTGCGTTCATGCCCGGCCTCCTGTTCCCTGATCGCTAAATAACGTAGGAATAGGTTAGAGGGCGTGTTTTGATAATAGAAATGAATGGTCAAGATCAAATGCATTGCGAGGGCTCATAGATCATGGATACCGACCTGCTTCGTGCCTTTGTCACGGTGGCCGAATGTGAAGGGTTCAGCGCCGCCGGCAAGGTGCTGCATCGCACCCAGTCTGCCGTCAGCCTGCAGATCAAGCGGCTGGAGGATCAGATGGGCGGGGCGCTGTTGTCCCGTACCAGCCGTCGGGTAGAACTCACGGCGTCGGGAGGGCGGTTGCTGCCCTATGCGCGGCACATTCTCAAGCTGCAGGATGAGGCGCGGCAGGTGCTCGGGGTCGATCGCAAGAATGAGCTCATCCGGCTGGGCACGTCGGAGGAACAGGCCAGTACCTACCTGCCCGAATTGCTGTCGCGCTTCGCCGCGGATCACCCCGAAGTGCGTCTGGAGGTGACCTGCAAGATCAGCGCCTCGCTGGTGCATGATTTTCAGGAAGGCTTGCTGGACGCCGTGCTGGTGGTGCGTCACGGGCCGACCCAGACCGGGCGGCTGTTGGGGCGCGAGCGCATGGTGTGGGTGGTCGCCGAAGACCAGTCGCTTGCAGACTGGGAGGTACTGCCGCTCGCGCTCAATCCGGAAGGCTGCATCTTCCGCGCGCATGCCTTCGCCGCCTTGGGCCGGGATGATCGACAGTGGGATGTGCGTTACTCGAGCCAGTCGCCGACAGGCATCAATCTGCCGGTGAAGGCCGGACTGGCACTGACCGTCAAGACCCCGCGCAGCGTGCCCTCCGGCTGTCGAATCGTCGGCGATGACGAAGGCTTGCCGCCGCTTGGCCATGTGGAAATCGAGCTTCATCGCTCGCCGGGCCATGTCAGCGATGCGCTGAGTGACTTCTGCGATCACCTGGAAGCCATCGTCACCGGCAAGGGCAAGCTTGAGGAAGTCGGGGCGCTGGAGGCGAGCGCTGAGGTTGGCACTGAGGCTGGCACCGATTCAGGTGTCGTCACAACGCGTGAGGCTGCGACCGCTGGTTGAGCAGTACTACCAGTGTTGCGAGCAGGTTGAGATGGTGAGCCTGGCGGAATAGCGATTCATGGATTGGACCCGGAGATATATCAGCCAATGGGCGGTGTAGCGCCCAGCGGGGCTTGCGGCGTGTACGGCCTACGCGCCCCCAGAATGCCCGCGCGCTGGATGATCTCGGGCACGAAGGCTTCCTGACGATGCGCCATGATATGCACGCCGCTGACGCCCTCGATCTCCCGTAATTGCTGGATCATCTCGATGCAGATATCACGGCCCTCCGCCTTCTGATCCTTGGCTCCTTTCAAGCGCGTGAGTACGTCATCCGGGATATGCACGCCGGGAACATGGCGACGCATCCACTCGGCGGTGCGTGCCGAGGCCAGCGGGCCGACGCCGGGCAGGATGAAGCATTTCTCCAGCAGTCCCAGATCACGAGCACGATGCATGAAGTCCTGAAAGCGCGGCAGATCGAAGCAGTACTGTGTCTGGATGAACTGGGCGCCGGCAGCAATCTTCTTGGCCAGACGGTGAGGACGAAACGCGAAGGGCGGGGCGAAGGGGTTGGCGGCTGCGCCGAGAAATACCTGGGGCGCTGAGGTCAGTGTTCGCCCGCTGGCAAAGGCGTGCTTGTCACGCAGCCCGGCGACGATTTCCAGCAGCGACAGGGAGTCGAGATCGAATACCGGCTTGGCCTCAGGATGATCCCCGACCTGCACGCCATCCCCAGTCAGACACAGCAGATTGCGGATGCCCAGCGCCGCAGCGCCCAGCACATCGCCCTGGATGGCGATGCGGTTTCTGTCACGACACGAGATCTGCATCACCGTCTCATGGCCTTCGCGGGCCAGCAGGGCACACATCGCCACGCTCGACATATGGCAGTTGGCACCCGAGCCATCGGTGGCGTTCATGGCATCCACATGGCCGGCAAACAGTTGCGCGCGTGCATGCACCTCCTGTGGATCGGCCGAGTCGGGCGGCGCCAGCTCGGCAGTGACGGTAAACTGACCGCTGCGAAGCACTCGCTCCAGGTGACCGACGTTGCCAGCATCCTCGGCAGGTGGCAGTTGGGAGCTGTCGGGGATAGTGAGTCTGGAAGTCATTTCAGGCTCTCTCGGCGTTCAGCGGCTTGCCGGGCCACGCGCAACCAGGATGAGGTGCCCCGCAGGCGATGGTCCACCGGCAACTGCACGATCTGGATCGCATCGCTGTCCTTCATCCGCTGGCTGCCTTCCCAGGCTTCCACCCACACGCAGCGCGTGTCCGGCTCGACTTCACAGTTGCCATTCTGCATGACACCGCCGCAGGGGCCGTTGCGCAGGTGCTTGGGGCAGTTCATTGAGCAGGACATGCCGGTCGAACTCAGGATGCACTGGCCACACATCTGGCAATCAAACAGCAAGTCCTTGCAGGCTTGCTCCAGCCTGGCGACAGGCTTCTCGGCGCGTGCGTAACCGACGGACTTCCACAGCGGCTGCAGTTTGATGATCACCGGCTCGACGGCCTGATAGGTGAGCTCCAGCAGTCGCGCGTGACGTGCGGCCCACAGACGAATCGAATACACGCATGCCTCCTGTCAAAACCTGGCGGGGGTAACGCCCTGGGCGTTTCGGAGCGCTATCTTCGCATGGTCGCCACCCGGGCCGACATCCCGTGGGCGACAGCGTCACTATCGAAAGGCGCAGGATAAGCGCGGAAAGGCATCGTTGCTTGGACCGAGGCCAAGAATCCTCCGAAACCAAGAAAGCCCCTGAAACCAAGAAGACGCCGAAGTATTCGCTGCTCCGGCGTCTTTTTTTGCCTACGTCATGTCTTCTTTCACTGCTGTCAGGGCGTAAGGCCCGCGGCCTGCATGAAGCGGCGCAGTGCCAGAGAGACGAGTCCCAGCGCGCTGACGCTGCCTCCCCAGATCACCACCAGCCAGCCGATCTTGCTGAGCCAGCTTGCCGGGCGCGCGGGCGTCCCGGATGGCTCGTCGTCGAGTCTGGCTGTGGGGGCATGCAGTGGCGCTGAATGTGTCTCGCGTGTCGGGGATGTCATGTCAGCACCTCTCAATGGTAGCCATCGGTATGACGGACCTTGCCCTTGAACACGAAGTAGCTCCACGCCGTATACACCAGGATGATCGGCAGGATGAAGAGCGTGCCGACGAGGGCAAAGCCCTGGCTTTGGGGCGGAGAGGCCGCTTCCCAGATCGTCACATGACCGGGAATGATGTCAGGCCACATGCTGATGCCGAAACCGCTGTAGCCCAGGAAGATCAAGGCCAGCACCAGCAGGAAGGGCTGGGCATGAGATTCAAGGGCGACGGCGCGGATCAGCGCATAACCGGCCAGCACTACCAGCACTGGCACCGGCAGGAACCAGAACAGCTGCGGCAGCGTGAACCAGCGTTCGGCGATGGCGGGGTGTGCCAGCGGAGTCCACAGACTGACGGCCGCGATCATGATCAATACCCACAGCGTCAGCGGGCGCGTCAGGGCAAACATGCGCGCCTGGAGAATGCCTTCGGTCTTCATGATCAGCCAGGTGCTGCCGAGCAATGCATAGGTGAACAGCAGCGCCACACCGCAGAACAGCGGGAAGGGTGACAACCAGTCCAGCGAACCACCGCTGAAGTGAACCCCATCGAAGGCGATGCCCTGGATATAGCCTCCCAGTGCGACACCTTGACTGAAGGTGGCCAGCACCGAGCCGCCCACGAAGGCCTTATCCCACCAGTGGCGGCTCGCGTCCGAGGCCTTGAAGCGAAATTCGAAGGCGACACCGCGGAAGATGAGGCCGATCAACATGGCGACAAGAGGAATGCTCAGGGCTTCCAGCAAGACGGCGTAGGCCAGCGGAAAGGCCGCGAACAGCCCCGCGCCGCCCAGCACCAGCCATGTCTCGTTGCCATCCCACACGGGCGCCACGGTATTCATCATCACATCGCGGTCCACCTTTTCCTCCACCCACGGGAAGAGGATGCCGATGCCCAGATCAAAGCCGTCCATGATCACGTACATCATCAGGCCGAACAGGATGATGCCCGCCCAGATGACAGAAAGGTCGATACCCATAGCGTTCATCGCTCCGGTCAGTGAGTGGTGCCGTCGAGAGATTCCTCGATGGCCGACAGTGGGCGGGAAGGCGTGCGTGGCTTGCCGGGACCGCCGCTGGGGGCGTGGCTGTCATCACCCGCAGGCCCTTTCTTGATCAGCTTGAAGATGTAGTTGATCCCCGTGCCGAAGACGATGAAGTAGACCGCGACAAAGGCTGTCAGGCTGATGCTGAGGTGAACGGCGCTGTGGGCAGAGACGGCATCTTCCGTTCTCATCAAGCCGTAGATCACCCACGGCTGGCGGCCGACTTCGGTGGTGAACCAGCCCGCGAGTATCGCGATCAGACCGGCCGGCCCCATGGCGACGGCCAGACTCAGCCAGCGCCGCGAGGTGAAGAGCCTGCCCTTGCGGGCCAGATAGACACCCGAGAGGCCGAGCAGAATCATCGCAAGGCCCAGGCCGACCATCAGGCGGAAGCTCCAGAACACGACGGTCGAATTGGGGCGGTCGGCGGCGGGGAAGTCCTTGAGCGCCGGTACCTGCTTGTCGATGTCATGCATCAACAGCAGGCTGCCGAGGGCCGGAATCTCGAGCGCGAAGCGCGTCTCTTCGCGCTGCATGTCGGGCACACCGAACAGGATCAACGGCGTCGGTTCCCCATGGCTGTTGTCCCAATGCCCTTCGATGGCCGCGATCTTGGCCGGCTGGTGCTTGAGCGTATTCAGGCCATGCATGTCGCCGACGAAGGCCTGCAGCGGGGCGGTCACCATCAACATCAGCACCGCCATGACCAGCATCTTGCGCACTTCCGGGGTGTCGCGTTTCTTGAGCAGCAACCAGGCGGCGGAGGCAGCGACGAACAACGAGGTACTCAGGAAGGAGGCCAGTGCCATGTGGGCCAGGCGATAGGGGAAGGAGGGGTTGAAGACGATCGCGAACCAGTCGACCGGCACGACGATGCCATCGATGACCTCGTGTCCCTGTGGGGTCTGCATCCAGCTGTTGGACGACAGGATCCAGAACATCGAGACCAGGGTGCCGAGTGCGACCATGCAGGTCGAGAAGAAGTGCAGGCCGCGACCGACGCGATTCCAGCCAAACAGCATCACGCCGAGGAAGCCGGCTTCGAGGAAGAAGGCGGTCAGCACTTCATAGGCCAGCAGTGGTCCGGTCACGCTGCCGGCAAAGGCCGAGAAGCCGCTCCAATGCGTGCCGAACTGGTAGGCCATGACCAGCCCTGACACCACGCCCATCGCGAAGTTGACCGCGAATATCTTCGACCAGAAATGATAGAGGTTGCGGTAGACCTGTGTGCCTGTCTTCAACCACATGCCTTCCAGCACCGCCAGATAGCTGGCGAGGCCAATGGTGATGGCCGGGAAGATGATGTGAAACGAGATGGTGAAGGCGAACTGTATCCTGGCCAGGTCGATGGCCTCGGTGCCGAACATGGCAATGTCTCCTGAGTAGGCGGCAAGGGGGACGGCCCTGCCTGAATCTTCGCCGCTACTCTAGGGAGCCGCCGGAAGCCATAACAGGCTCAGTTGTGCGAGAAAAAACCATATCAGTTGCGAGCTGAACCTTGGCCGGACGTTAACTGCCCGTGAGCCAGTCAGCCGGCAAGCCAGGTGGTATGGCGAGAAGTCAGCAAGGCGAGCCGGGCAGGAGGGCGGATTCTGATTGATGCCAGCACCATGACGGGATCAGCTGCTTGTCGTATCGCCCTCGGCGGCAGGCCCCGCCATGGCGGGCTCTGGTGCTTCCAGAAGGGGCACGCGTGCGGCATCAGGGCATGCAATCAAGATGCGCAACAAGCTGCGACATCCAGGCGTGGCAAGCGGCTGTCGCGCGAGTGACATGCGCCGCAAAAGGGCTGTTTTCGCCCCCGCGGATAACGCGTGAAGACTGTGTGGCAAGGCGGCCGCAAGGGCTGCGGCATTTGCGCGCACATACTCAAGGCGCATCTCGCATCTCGCATCTCGTCTGAGCGGTCCGTGTTTCAGGCTGCCTTGAGCAATTCACCCAATGTCTGCATGGCGCGCTCTGACGCCGCATCCCACGGGTGGCCGTAGCTCAAGCGAATGCAATGCTTGAAGCCCTGGGTGGCAGAGAAGATGGGCCCCGGTGCCAGGCTGATGCCGTGGGCCAGCGCCTGCTGAAACAGGGCCAGCGAGTCGATGTGCTCGGGAAGCTCGCACCACAGGAAATAGCCCCCGTGGGGGTGGGTGACGCGGGTGTCTGCGGGGAAGTAGCGATCAATGGCCGCCAGCATGGCCGTCTGCTGGGTCTCGAGCGCCAGGCGTAGCTTGCGCAGGTGGCGGTCGTAGCCGCCGTGCTGAAGGTAGTCGGCCAGGGCCACCTGGGCAGGCAGCGATGGCGAGATGGTCGTCATCAGCTTGAGGCGCGAAATCTCCCGGGTATGCCGCCCCGCGGATATCCAGCCCACCCGATAGCCCGGCGCCAGGCACTTGGAGAACGACCCGCAGTGCATCACCAGGCCCTCGACATCCAGCGCCTTGACGGGCTGCGGGGGCGTCACCTCGGCACGTTGATCGAAATACAGTTCCGCGTAGACATCATCCTCCAGCATCGGCAGCTGATGACGGCAGAGCAGCGCATACAGTTGGGCCTTGCGCGCATCGCTCAGGCTGGCCCCCAGCGGGTTCTGCAGATGGCTCATGAACCAGCAGGCCTTGATGGGCAGCGTCTCCAGACGATTCTCGAGCACCTCGAGATCGATCCCGTCACGCGGGTGTACCGGAATTTCCACCGCGCGCAGCTTGAGCCGCTCAAGCACCTGAAGCGTGGCATAGAAGGCTGGCGCCTCAATGGCGACAAGGTCCCCGGGCTGGGTGACACATTGCAGGCCGAGGTTGAGCGCCTCCATGGCGCCATTGGTGATCACCAGCTCCTCCGTCGGCAGCTGCATGCCGTTGACCATGTAGCGCTGAGCGATCTGCCGGCACAGGTCAGGATGGCCTGTGGTCATGTCGGAGATGACGGCATGCGATGAAAGCTGGCGCAGCCCACGCGTCATGCTGGTCGCAAGCCGCGCGAGGGGGAAGAGCTCCGGGCTCGGGAAGGCAGAGCCGAAGGGGACGGTGTCGTTGTCGCGCAGTGAGCCCAGCACCGAGAACACCAGTTCACTGACGGCGACATCGGAAGGGGCTTGCTGCTGCAGGGCGACATGCGGCTCATCGAGTATCCGCGAGGCATTGTCACGCACGAAATATCCCGAGCGCGGCCGCGCACTGATCAGGCCCTGATTCTCCAGCAGGTAATACGCCTGGAAGACGGTAGAGGGGCTGATGCCATGCGCCTTACTGGCCTGACGCACCGACGGCACGCGCTCACCCGGCGCGAGAATGCCGGTACGAATCAGGTTGGAGATCTCGGCGGCAAAGCGTTCATAACGCTTCATGGGGGATTTCCTGACGGGGTGGAAGAGTGAAAGGAAGAGGGCAAGAGAGAGCAAGGATACCGCAGTGTCGATAGACAGTGATGTATGGGGCGTCGTAATGGATGCACCAATGTCATTAGCTTCCCTCGCTTTCGTTCGGCCTGATGGGAGGCTCTGTCGGCGGTGAGCGCCACGCCCTGCACCACGCACAGAGCCACGCCCAGCGCTCTTCTCACCGGTCTGGTGCAAGGCAAGGCGAGGGCTTGTGAGAAGCGCATCATCCTGGTGCAGTGCTGCGCTTGAGCAGTGTCGCTGTGCTTCGCTCGCTCTCATCATGTCTCGCGTTTCTCTTCATCCTTTCTCGGTCTTTCCACTGTTTTTGCCCAGACTTTCTCCCTGTCTTTGTGCCCGTCTCTCTCCCTGTCTCTCTTCTATCTCACCGCTGTCGCTTTCTTGTCTGGCCGTTGGCCGGCGGCGTCAGTGTGCGGCTGGCACATCGATTGCACTACCTCAGCCGGGACAACAAGTACAACAAGACACGAGGGAATGTCGTGAACAAGAAAATCGCTGCCGCAATGCTATCCGCCTGTGTCGGTTTTTCGCTGGCCAATGTCGCCCAGGCAGAAGAGGGGCCGATCAAGGTCGGCATCCTGCACTCACTGTCCGGCACCATGGCGATCAGTGAGTCGACACTGAAAGACACCATGTTGATGCTGATCGAGAAGCAGAACGAGCAGGGCGGGCTGCTGGGACGCAAGCTGGAGCCTGTCGTGGTCGACCCGGCCTCCAACTGGCCGCTGTTCGCCGAGAAGGCGCGTGAGCTGCTGGCGCAGGACAAGGTCGACGTGATCTTCGGCAACTGGACGTCCGTCTCGCGCAAGTCGGTGCTGCCGGTGGTCGAGGAGCTCAACGGCCTGCTGTTCTATCCGGTGCAGTATGAGGGCGAGGAGTCCTCGGAGAACGTCTTCTACACCGGAGCGGCGCCCAATCAGCAGGCGATTCCGGCAGTGGATTACCTGATGAACGACGTGGGCGTGGAGCGCTGGGTGCTGGCGGGCACGGATTATGTCTATCCGCGTACCACCAACAAGATCCTGGCCGCCTACCTCAAGTCGAAGGGCGTGGCGGACGCGGATGTGATGGTCAATTACACCCCCTTCGGCCATTCCAACTGGCAGTCCATCGTCTCGGACATCAAGTCCTTCGGCAGTGCCGGCAAGAAGACGGCCGTGGTGTCCACCATCAATGGCGATGCCAACGTGCCGTTCTATCGTGAGCTGGCCAACCAGGGCATCAATGCCGAGGACATCCCAGTGGTGGCCTTCTCGGTGGGCGAACAGGAGCTCTCGGGCATCGATACCGCGCCGCTGGTCGGCCACCTGGCCGCCTGGAACTACTTCATGAGCGTGGACAGCGACACCAACTACGACTTCATCGATGAGTGGATCGATTACACCGGCAAGGAAGATGCGGTCACCAACGACCCGATGGAAGCCCACTACATCGGCTTCAACATGTGGATGGAAGCCGCTCGCAAGGCCGGCAGCGTCGAGGTCGATGCGGTCAAGGACGCCATCATCGGCGTCTCGGTGCCCAACCTGACCGGCGGCTACGCCACCATGATGCCCAACCATCACATCACCAAGCCGGTGCTGATCGGCGAGATCCAGGACAACGGCCAGTTCTCCGTCGTCTGGCAGACCCCGTCCACCGTGACAGGCGATGCGTGGTCGGACTATCTGGAAGGTTCCAAGGACCTGATCAGTGACTGGCGCAAGCCGATGGAATGCGGCAACTACAATGTCGTGACCCATTCCTGTGGGGCTCAACAGAGCGTTGCGGCGCAATGATGCGTAGCACGTTCTGAGAGCGAGGCGGCGTGCAGGGGAGCCTGCATGCCGCCTCGTTGAGTGTCAGTCTCCGAGGCCGCGATGCCCTCGGAGACTGATGACGCCTTTGCGCGTTCACCATGGATGGCCTTCTTGATGTCTATCTCCGTTGCAACGATGTACCGCGGGTGCTGGCAGTGGATGCTGCTGGTCTGTCTTCTGTCATTCCCCCTGTTTGCCGCTGCCCAGTCCGAGTCCGCGACTGGCCAGTCTGCGCGCCTGTCCGATGGCGCTGCCCAATCCCTGTTGACCCGGCTTGCCGAGGCACGCAACCCGGCCAAGCCGGCCGTGATCGATGAGATCGCCATGAGCGGCGATGCGCGTGCGCGTGGCTGGCTGGAAGCCTTTTCCGCCAGCAAGCTGGCTCGCCTCAAGGACGCCGAGCGCTTCTTGATCATCGACAACAATCGCGGCCGCGAATGGGCCGTTTCCGACGCCCTGTCGGGAGAATCGGCGGGCAAGGTCTCGCGCCGCGACTTGAAGACACTGCGCAGCAACAACTCGCTGCGTGGGCATATCGATGGCGTGCTGTCGATGATCGACCTGTCTTCCCTGGATGCCGAGGTCAGACTCGCGGCGGCGCGCGGCCTGCGCGGCAGTGTCGACGAGGCCATGGCCGAGCGGCTGCCGAGCCTGATCGAGCAGGAAGGCAATGACGCTATCCGCGCCACTCTCGAGGATGCGCTCGCCATCCAGCAGCTGGAAGCCACTGGCGACCCTGCGGCGCTGGAGACGCTCTCCGGCAGCCTGAACGCCGCCGCGATCGCCGCCATCAATGGCGCCGCGGCGAGTGATGATCCGCAGCTGGCCCAGGCCGCCAAGGTGGCGCTGGCCGGTATCGAGCAGAAGCTTCAGCTCAACAGCGGGCTCGAGACGCTCTACTTCGGCCTCTCGCTGGGCTCGGTACTGGTGCTGGCCGCCATCGGGCTTGCCATCACCTTCGGTGTCATGGGCGTGATCAACATGGCGCATGGCGAACTGATCATGCTGGGCGCCTACACCACCTGGGGCATGCAGCAATTGCTGCCCGGGCAGCCGGGGCTGGCGCTGTTGCTGTCGATTCCGGCGGGCTTTCTGGTCGCGGCGGCGGTGGGCGTGATCATCGAGCGCAGCGTCATCCAGCACCTCAAGGGGCGTCCGCTGGAGACCCTGCTGGCCACCTTTGGCATCAGCCTGATCCTGCAGCAGCTGGTGCGTACCACCATCTCGCCCCTGAATCGCATCGTGGTCACGCCGGAGTGGATGAGTGGCTCGCTGATGATCAACGAGGCGCTGTCACTGACGCTCAATCGCCTCTACATCATCGGCTTCGCGCTGTTCGTGTTCGCCGGTCTGATGCTGATCATGCGCCGTACCCGTCTCGGCCTCGAGGTGCGCGCGGTGACCCAGAACCGTGCCATGGCGCGCTCGATGGGCATCAAGGCAACCCGTGTCGACATCATGACCTTCGCGCTGGGCTCGGGCGTTGCCGGTCTTGCCGGTGTCGCGCTCTCCCAGATCACCAACGTCGGGCCGAACCTGGGTCAGAACTACATCATCGATTCCTTCATGGTCGTGGTGTTCGGCGGGGTCGGCAATCTGTGGGGCACGCTGGTGGCCGGCATGTCGCTGGGGCTGCTCAATCAGTTCCTCGAGCCCTGGGCGGGTGCGGTTCTCGCCAAGATCGTGGTGCTGGTCTTCATCATCCTGTTCATTCAAAAGCGCCCGCGGGGACTCTTCCCGCAGAAGGGCCGTGCCGCGGAGGGTTGATCCATGCCTGATTCACGTTCCTGGCTGGTGCGCCCCTTCACGGAGCGCTCCACCCAGATCTTCCTCGCGGTGCTGACGCTGTCGGTACTCGCGATCACGTTGCTGCATGTGCTGCTGCCCGAGGGGCATCCGCTGCATGTCAGCACCTTCACCGTCACCCTGCTGGGCAAATACCTGTGCTATGCGCTGCTGGCGGTGGCGGTGGATCTCGTCTGGGGCTACCTGGGCATTCTCAGCCTGGGTCACGGCGCCTTCTTCGCGCTGGGCGGTTACGCCATGGGCATGTATCTGATGCGCGAAATCGGCGACCGCGGCGTCTATGGCAATCCGGAACTGCCGGACTTCATGGTCTTCCTCAACTGGCAGGAGCTGCCGTGGTTCTGGCAGGGCTTCGACATGCCGGCCTTCGCCTTCCTGATGGTGCTGTTGGCGCCGGGGCTGCTGGCGCTGGTGTTCGGCTTCCTGGCCTTCCGCTCCCGCGTCACCGGTGTCTATCTCTCGATCATCACCCAGGCGCTGACCTTCGCCTTGATGCTGGCGTTCTTCCGCAACGAGATGGGCTTCGGTGGCAACAACGGCCTGACCGACTTCAAGGACATTCTCGGCTTCGATCTGCGCACGGATGCGGTGCGCATCGCGCTGTTCATCGCCAGTGCTGTGGCGTTGGGGCTGGGCTATCTGCTGTGTCGTGGCATCGTCGGCTCAAAGCTGGGGCGACTGAGCATCGCCTGCCGCGATGCCGAGGCGCGTACGCGCTTTCTGGGCTACCGCGTCGAACGTGTGCAGCTGTTCATCTTCGTGGTCTCGGCGATGCTGGCCGGGGTCGCGGGGGCGCTGTACGTGCCGCAGGTCGGCATCATCAATCCCGGCGAGTTCTCGCCGCTGTTCTCCATCGAGGTGGTGGTGTGGGTGGCGCTCGGTGGCCGCGCGACGCTCTACGGCGCCGTGCTGGGCGCGCTGATCGTCAACTACGCCAAGACGGTATTCACCGGCATCATGCCGGACGCCTGGCTGTTCGCCCTCGGCGGCCTGTTCGTGCTGGTCACCGTGCTGTTGCCCAAGGGCATCGCTGGCCTCTTTGCCCAGCGTGGCTGGGGCAGCCGCTCGCAGTCGTCGGCGACCAAGACCGAATCGGCATCCGGTTCCCGTCCTATCGAGGAGGCCACCGCATGAGCCTGTTGAAAGAGATTGCCACGCGTGACCGCGTGTTCGACTTCCTGACCCCGCGCATCTCGCCGGTGGACGTGACCCACGGGCCGATCCTCTATCTGGAGGATGTCAGTGTCAGCTTCGATGGCTTCAAGGCGATCAATGACCTCAACCTGACCATCGACGATGGCGAGCTGCGCTGCATCATCGGCCCCAACGGCGCGGGCAAGACCACGATGATGGACATCATCACCGGCAAGACGCGCCCCGACAGTGGCTCGGTGTGGTTCGGCAGCCGTCACGATCTGCTGCGCATGAGTGAGCCCGAGATCGCCACCCTCGGCATCGGGCGCAAGTTCCAGAAGCCCACCGTCTTCGAGGCGCTCAGCGTGTTCGAGAATCTCGAGCTGGCCATGGCCACCGACAAGCGCATCTTTCCGACGCTGGCCGCGCGCATGAGCGGTGAGACCCGCGCCAGGATCGAGGAAGTGCTCGAGACGATTCACCTCAAGGAGTGGCATGCGCGCGAGGCGGGCATCCTGTCCCACGGCCAGAAGCAGTGGCTCGAGATCGGCATGCTGCTGATGCAGAAGCCGCGGCTGCTGCTGGTCGATGAGCCGGTGGCCGGCATGACCGAGCAGGAGATGGAGCGCACCGCGGAGCTGCTGACCAGTCTGGCGGGGCGCCAGTCGGTGGTGGTGGTCGAGCACGACATGGGCTTCGTGCGCTCCATCGCGCGCAAGGTCACGGTGCTGCATCAGGGCGCGGTATTGGCGGAAGGCAGCATGGATGCGGTATCGAGCGACCCGAAAGTCGTCGAGGTCTACCTGGGAGAGAGTGACGGATGACGCAAGCGCTGAACACCAAGGCACCGATGCCGGGCGGCGAGTCGCCGCTGCTGACCATCGACACGCTCAACCAGTTCTACGGCGAGAGCCATACGCTGTGGGACCTGACGCTGGAGATTCCCGCCGGCCAGTGCACCTGCGTGATGGGCCGCAACGGCGTCGGCAAGACCACCTTGATGAAATGCATCATGGGTGAGGAGAGCGTTCGTGATGGCAAGCTTCTGTACCGCGCCGATGCCAGTGGCAGCGATTCCAGTCGCGATGCCAGCAGCAATGAGCCGCTTGATCTGACAGGTCGCAAGCTCGAGGAGCGCGCCCGCCTGGGGGTCGGCTACGTCCCCCAGGGGCGGCAGATCTTCCCGATGATGACGGTGGAAGAGAATCTGCGCACCGGGCTTGCCGTGCGTCGCGATGGACTGCGCCAGATTCCCGAGCGCATCTATGAGCTGTTTCCCGTGCTCAAGGAGATGCGTCACCGGCGCGGGGGGGATCTGTCAGGCGGCCAGCAGCAACAGCTCGCCATCGGCCGCGCGCTGGTGATTGAACCGCGCCTGCTGATTCTCGATGAGCCCGGCGAGGGCATCCAGCCCAATATCGTCGCCCAGATCGGCGAGGTCATCCGTCGCCTGATCAAGGAAGACGGCCTGACGGTGCTGCTGGTCGAGCAGAAGCTGCCCTTCGCGCGCAAGTACGCTGATCGCTTCGTGATCATGGATCGCGGCCGCCGGGTGGCCGAAGGCGAGATCGCAGCGCTGTCCGATGAACTGATCAAGCAGCACCTGACCGTATGACGAACCGATGCGTGATTCCCGCTGACGGCGCGACGGATGCCGTGCGCAGTGAGGCCAATGCCTCCGGCCACCGCTTCGATGACCAGCGCCAGTGGCAGGCCGCGCTGGCGCTGCGTTTCGAGGCGGATGCGCGCGACACCAGTGATGGCGGGCGCGCCATCACCCGCCTGACGCGTCGCCGCCATCATGGCCCGCTGCGCGTGCAGCGGCCGTTCTACCCTGAAGGCCGCCACGGCTGCTGCCACGTCTATCTGCTGCACCCTCCGGGTGGGCTGGTCAGCGGCGATGCGCTGCAGATCGAGGCCGAGGTGGAGGAGGGCGCGCATGTGCTGTTGACCACACCGGCGGCGGCCAAGCTCTACAAGGCCGATCGCAACGGCGTGGCCTGGGGCCAGCATACGCATCTCAAGGTCGCCGACGGGGCCACCCTGGAATGGCTGCCTCAGGAAACGCTGGCCTTCAATGGCTCGCGCGGCGAGCAGACCACCACCCTCGAGCTTGCCGGCTCTGCGCGCTGTCTGGGCTGGGAAGTGCTTGCACTGGGCCGCCCGGTCGGCGAGCTGCCCTTCGTCAGCGGCCATCTCGAACAACGCTTTCGCCTGACCCGTGACGGCAAGCCAGTGTGGATCGAGCGCCAGTCGCTGGACCCGCTGCATCCGCGCTTCACCGGGCGCTGGGGGCAGGGCGGTTGCAGTGTGCAGGCGACGCTGTGGGCGGTCGGACTCGAGGATGAGGCGGCGGCCATCGAGGCCCTGCGTGAGGCGATGCCGGCCTCCCCGCGCTGGGCGGTGACCCGCCGCGAAGGCGTATTGCTGCTGCGCTATCTGGGCCATGAACGCAACGAAGCCTGGGCGCTGTGCCAACAGGCATGGCAGCTCCTGCGCCCACTGATGACGGGGCTTGAGGCACAGGTGCCACGTATCTGGCTGACCTGATCTCGAGAGACCCCACTGAATGACAACCACAAGAGCCATGACATGGAACTGACGCCAAGAGACAAGGACAAGCTGTTGCTGTTCACCGCAGCGCTGCTGGCGGAGCGCCGCAAGGCCAAGGGCCTCAAGCTCAACTACCCGGAATCCATCGCCTTGATCAGCGCCGAGATTCTGGAAGGCGCACGCGAAGGCTTGAGCGTGGCCGAGCTGATGGGGCGCGGCGCGGAGGTGCTGACCCGTGACGACGTGATGGAAGGCATCGCCGAGATGATTCCCGAAGTGCAGGTCGAGGCGACCTTCCCGGACGGCACCAAGCTGGTGACCGTTCACAACCCCATCGTGTGAGGCGAGCAATCATGATTCCCGGCGAATATCTGGTGGCGGACGGAGAGATCTCTCTCTGCGAGGACCGCCTGCGCACCACGCTCTCGGTCGGCAATACCGGCGACCGGCCGATCCAGATCGGCTCGCACTATCACTTTGCCGAGGCCAATCCGGCGCTGGTATTTGATCGCGAGGCCGCTCTCGGGCAGCGCCTGGACATCGCCGCCGGCACGGCGATTCGCTTCGAGCCCGGGCAGACGCGTGATGTCACGCTGATTCCCTTCGCCGGCAGTCGCCATATCTATGGCTTCCGTGGCGAGGTGATGGGACAGCTGAAGGACGATGGCAGCGTCGAGCGCTGAGCGAGCAGAACCCTTTACCTCAATGCGCCAGGCAATGGCGCTGACAGGCATTCAGTTCGGCGCTCACCTGGCAACGGCAGTCCAGAAATTGCGGATTAGCAACTGCAGCTCAGAAGCGTTGGCTTGGAAGCTGTAGCTCAGGGATCAAGAGGCAACCCATGAAGATAACGCGACAGGCCTATGCCGACATGTACGGCCCGACCACCGGTGACCGCGTGCGTCTGGGCGATACGGCGCTGTGGATCGAGGTGGAGAAGGATTTCACCCATTACGGGGAAGAAGTGAAGTTCGGCGGTGGCAAGGTGATCCGCGATGGCATGGGTCAGAGCCAGCGCGCCGATGACAGCGTGATGGATACCGTGATCACCAATGCGCTGATTCTGGACTGGTGGGGCATCGTCAAGGCGGATGTCGGCCTCAAGGCCGGGCGCATCGCGGCCATCGGCAAGGCGGGCAACCCCGACACCCAGCCCGATGTGGATATCGTGATCGGCCCGGGCACCGAGATCATCGCCGGTGAGGGCAAGATTCTCACCGCCGGTGGTGTCGACCCGCACATCCACTTCATCTGCCCTCAGCAGGTGGAGGAGGCGCTGATGAGTGGCATCACCACCATGCTCGGCGGCGGCACCGGGCCGGCCACCGGCACCAATGCCACCACCTGTACGCCGGGGCCGTGGCATATCGGCAAGATGCTGCAGGCAGTGGATAGCCTGCCGATGAACATCGGCTTTCTCGGCAAGGGCAATGCCTCGCTGCCACAGGGGCTGGAGCAGCAGATCGAGGCCGGCGTGATCGGCCTCAAGCTGCATGAGGACTGGGGCACATCGCCGGCCTCCATCGACAACTGTCTGAGCGTCGCCGATGCCTATGACGTGCAGGTGGCGATCCATACCGACACCCTGAACGAGTCGGGCTTCGTCGAGGACACCCTGGCGGCCTTCAAGGACCGCTGCATCCACACCTTCCACACCGAAGGCGCCGGTGGCGGCCATGCTCCGGACATCATCACCGCCTGCTCGCGGCCCAACGTGCTGCCGTCTTCCACCAACCCGACGCGTCCCTACACCGTCAATACGGTGGATGAGCACCTCGACATGCTGATGGTCTGCCACCACCTGGACCCAAGCATCCCCGAGGACGTCGCCTTCGCCGATTCGCGCATTCGCCGCGAGACCATCGCCGCCGAGGACATCCTGCATGACCTGGGTGTCATTTCGATGATGTCCTCGGATTCCCAGGCGATGGGCCGCGTGGGCGAGGTGATCTGCCGTACCTGGCAGACGGCGCACAAGATGCGCGAACAGCGCGGCCTGCTGGCAGAGGACAGCGAGCGCGGCACCGACAACTTCCGTGCGCGCCGCTATATCGCCAAGTACACCATCAACTCCGCCATCACCCACGGCATCGCCCATGAGGTCGGCTCGATTGAAGTCGGCAAGCTGGCGGATCTGGTGCTGTGGTCACCGGCGTTCTTCGGCGTCAAGCCGGCCTGCATCCTCAAGGGCGGCATGATCGCCGCCGCGCCGATGGGCGATCCGAACGCCTCGATTCCCACGCCGCAGCCGGTGCATTACCGCCCGATGTTCGGCGCCTTCGGCAAGGCAGCCAGCGCCACGCGCCTGACCTTCGTCTCCCAGGCGGCCCTCAAGGCGGGAGTCGGGGAAGCGCTGGGGCTCGACAGTCCGCTGTCCGCCTGCCGCGACGTACGCCAGGTGCGCAAATGCGACATGAAACTCAATGACGCCTGCCCGGAGCTCAAGGTTGACCCCGAGACCTACGAAGTCTTCGCCGACGGTGAGCTGCTGACCTGTGAGCCTGCCAGCGAGCTGCCACTGGCCCAGCGCTACCACCTGTTCTGAAAGCCTGTTCTGAAGGCCTGTTCTGAGGGCCTGTTTCAAGAGCCTGTTCTGACTCCCTATTCGAGATTGACGCCATGATGGAACTGATACATCGCCTGCCAGACGCCAGTGGATCAGGCGACCCAGCGAGCGCTCACACCGATGCCGAGCCCCTCGACACCCTGACCCTGCCGCTGGAGCTGCGCATCCGCGGTCGTCTGCGTGCCACCACGGACGGCGGACGCGAGGTCGGCCTGTTTCTGGATCGCGGACCGGTACTGCGTGATGGCGATCGGCTGGCCTCGCGCGAGGGCGAGGTGATCCGCATCCGCGCCGCGGATGAGCCGGTAGTGACTGCCCACATCGCCGCCGGGCGCCCGATGGCTGCGCTCTGCTATCACCTGGGCAATCGCCATGTGCAGCTCGCTATCGGCATGCAGACGCCTGACGCTGGCGCTAGTGAAGGAAAGGACGAAGGAAAGGGCGAAGCAAAGGGCGAAGCAAAGGGCGAAGCAAAGGGTGAAACACAGAGCGCAACCGGCTGGGTGCGCTTCCCGCCGGATCACGTGCTGGAAGAGCTGGCCGAGCGCCTCGGCGCGACCCTCACCCATCATGAGGCGCCCTTTGACCCTGAGCCGGGCGCTTATGCCCAGGCGGGGCAGGGGCATGCTCATTCACACGGTCATTCACACGGTCATGACCACGGCCACTCACATGCTCACGACCATGACCATGACCATGATCATGAGCACAGCCACGGCCATTCTCACAACCACGCTCATGAGCACACGCATGAGCACTGATGCCATGGCGGGCCTGCCGGCGCAGGAGGATCTGGCGCTGCTGGGGCTGTTGCAGCTGGTAAGCCCTGCCTTGCCCATCGGCGCCTTTGCCTGGTCCCAGGGGCTGGAGAGTGCCTTCGAGCTTGGCTGGGTCACTCAGGAGCAGGAGCTTGGAGGGTGGATCGACGGCGTGCTGGAAGACGGGCTTGGCCGTTGCGAGCTGCCACTGTTGGTGCGTCTGCAGCAGGCGTGGGCCGAGGGGGATGCAACGGCGCTCGACGAGTGGGATGGCTGGCTCAAGGCGACCCGTGAAACCGCCGAACTCAGCGACGAGGATGCACGTCTCGGAGCGGCGCTGCTGCGCCTGCTCACAAGTCTCGAGCTTGAACCGCCAAGCGCGCTGATGCCCGAGGCGCCGGGCTACGTCACGGTGTTTGCCTGGGTGGCGCACCAGCGAGGGGTGCCAGCGCGCCAGACCTTGATCGGCTTCGCCTGGGCCTGGCTCGAGAATCAGCTGGCGGTGGCCTGCAAGGCCATGCCGCTGGGACACACCGCAGCCCAACGCCTGACCGAGCAGCTGCGCCCCCGCGTGGTGGAGGTCGTCTCACAGGCGCTTGCGCGTTTGGATGGTGAGCTTGGCCCGATATTGCCGGGGCTGGCGCTCGCCTCCGCCCAGCACGAAACACAATATTCCCGTCTGTTCAGGAGTTGAGCCAAGGCCGCCTGTCTTGAGGCGGCGGCGCCTGAACCGACCGACATGAACGTCTGATATCTCACGAGAAAGGAAGCTGCCATGAAGCATTGTCTACGCGTAGGAGTGGGTGGGCCGGTGGGCTCCGGCAAGACGGCGCTGTTGCGCCAGCTGTGTCTGGCCCTGCGCGATCATTACGACATCGGGGTGGTCACCAATGACATCTACACCCGCGAAGATGCCGATTTCCTGCTGCGCCATGAAGCGCTGGAGGCGGACCGTATCCTCGGGGTCGAGACCGGTGGCTGTCCGCATACCGCGATTCGCGAGGATGCCTCGATGAATCTGGCGGCCATCGATGATCTGCAGGCCCGCCATCCGGACATGGAGCTGGTGCTGGTGGAATCCGGTGGCGACAACCTGTCCGCGACCTTCAGTCCCGAACTTTCCGATCTCACCCTCTATGTGATCGACGTCTCGGCAGGCGACAAGATTCCGCGCAAGGGCGGGCCGGGCATCACCAAGTCGGATCTTCTGATCATCAACAAGATCGACATCGCCGAGCAGGTGCATGCCTCGCTCGAGGTGATGGACCGCGATTCGCGCAAGATGCGCGGTGAGCGGCCCTTCGTGTTTGCCAATCTGTATGACGGTGTCGGGCTGGAAGAGATCATCGCCTTCATTCTGGATCGCGGCATGCTGCCGGAGCGTCGCCCGCAAAAGCTGGCGGCACAGGCCTGACGGCGAAGCGTTTTCCGCCGCTGGCTCAGGGTTCATTGTCTCTCGGCATTCGTCTCACCACGGGTGTCGGGGGATTCATCATCATCTTGTTCAGGAATGACACATGAAGCGTTCTCACTCCGCACTGCTTGCCACCTCGCTGCTGCTGGTGGCGACCTCGGCCTCCGCCCACCCCGGCCATGATGCCCAGGGGCTGATGGCGGGCCTGTCGCATCCCTTCACCGGGCTGGACCACCTGCTGGCCATGCTGGCCATCGGCATCTGGAGTGCGCGTCAGTCGCGAGCCTTGACGCTTGCCACGCCGCTGTTGATGGTCGTCGGCATGCTGGCGGGGGCGGGCATCGCGCTGCTCAGCGGTGGTCAGGCGCTGCATGCGCTGATCGCCGAGCAGGGCATTCTGCTCTCGGTGCTGGCCTCCGGTGCGCTGGTGGCGTTGCTGCTGCGTCTGCCCACCCTGGCTGGCGCCGTGATGGTCGCCGGTTTCATGGCCTGCCACGGCTTCGCCCATGCGCTGGAAATGCCGGCGGCTGGCAGCGCCGCGGGCTACATGGCGGGCTTTGTTGTCGCGACGCTGGCCTTGGCGTTGCTGGGCCGTGCAATCGGCCAGCGCCTGATGGGCGTGCCCGCCATCGCTTCACGCCTGGTGGGTGGGGCGGTGATGGCCTCTGCCGTGATCATGGCGGTCTGATCGTCACCTGAGATTTCGCTCGCGGCTAAAAAGTACCGCTGATTACACCACTTCACGCCCCGCTGGCTTGCCAGCGGGGCGTGTGTGTTTCTGCTTGCTGCGCGCTCTCGCCGTTCTGATGATCGCTTGGGGGATCTCACGCGCTGGGCGGCACTGGCAAAAAATGGCTGACGCTAGATTATGTTATAACGTATCATTTAGCGTGTTTGATGATCGAGAATCCAGAGGTCCCCACGTCCAGGCACTTACCTGACCCTGCCCCAGGCCCTGATCCAGGCCCTGCGCCGGCAAGGATGCCTTCACGCGCAAGAGACGTGGCCAAGACCCTATCCTATCGAGGTACCGCCTGATGAATTCCCCACAAGTGCCCCTGTCGCAACCCCTGCCAGTCACTGTGCTGTCCGGTTTTCTGGGCGCCGGCAAGACGACGCTGCTCAATCACATCCTCGCCAACCGCGAAGGGCGCCGGGTGGCGGTGATCGTCAATGACATGAGCGAAGTCAACATCGATGCTGCCATGGTGCGTGGCGCGCCCGGTGCGGACAACGAGGTGACGCTCAATCGTGCCGAGGAGCAGCTGGTCGAGATGAGCAACGGCTGCATCTGCTGCACGCTGCGTGAAGACCTGCTCATCGAGGTACGGCGACTGGCTGAGGAAGGGCACTTCGATTGCCTGGTGATCGAATCCACCGGCATTTCCGAGCCGCTGCCGGTGGCGGAAACTTTCACCTTCGAGGACGAGGACGGCCAGTGCCTCTCCAGTGTCGCGCGTCTCGACACCATGGTAACCGTCGTGGATGGCGCCAACTTTCTCACCCAGTATCGCGAGGCGCAGTCACTGGCGGAAGCCGGGGAAAGCCTCGGCGAAGACGATGAGCGCAATGTCGCGGATCTGCTCGTCGATCAGATCGAATTCTGTGATGTGCTGTTGATCAGCAAGACGGACCTGCTCGATGCCTCGCAGCTGGATGAGCTGAGCGCAGTTCTGCGCTCGCTCAACCCGGAGGCCGAGATTCTGCCCATGACGAAGGGCGCCGTGCCGCTTGCCAAGGTGCTGGACACTGGCCGCTTCAGCTTCGATCGCGCCCAACAGGCACCGGGCTGGCTGAAGGAGATGCGCGGCGAGCACGTGCCGGAGACCGAGGAATATGGCATCTCGAGTTTCTCCTACCATGCGCGCGTGCCGTTCCATCCCGAGAAATTCCACCAGTTGCTCCACGGAGACTGGTTCGGCGGCAAGTTGCTGCGCTCCAAGGGCTTCTTCTGGCTGGCCACGCGGCCGCAGTTTGCCGGGCAGTGGAACCAGGCCGGCGGCATCGCGCACTACGGGTTCGGCGGCATGTTCTGGAAGGCGGTGCCAGAGGTTGAATGGCCAGAAGACCCCGAGTATCTGGAGTCGATCCGGGAAAAGTGGCAGGAGCCGTTCGGCGACATGCGACAGGAGCTGGTATTCATCGGTCAGAACCTGGATGAAGCCCGTATTCGCCAGGCGCTGGACGAGTGCCTGCTCGATGACGCCACGCTGCTGGCGGGCAAGGAAGCCTGGCGTGACCTGCCGGACCCGTTCCCCGCCTGGGAATGAGCGACGGCCTCTGAGTCCCTGATCTGCTGACACTCGCCAAGACACCCCACTGATCCGCGATCAGTGGGGTGTCTTCATTGTTGGCGCGTCTTTGCCGCTCCTGATCGGCACAGTCGTGCTGATCAAGAAGGGAGGGGCCGTCACTTTCTTCGAGCAGACGCTTCGCTGCCGGTCTGTGAGGCAAGGCGTGAGACGAGGCGTGAGATGCGTGCCGCTGCACTGCTCAGGGCAAACAGCAGGGTGGCGAGGCACACGATGGTGGGGCCGGTGGGGGTATCCAGCCAGTAGGCCGCCTGTAGTCCGCCGGTGGTGGAGACTCCGCCGATGATGGCGGCGGCGATCGCCATCAGCTCCGGGGTGTGACAGAAGCGGCGCGCCGTGGCCGCCGGGATGATCAGCAGTGCGGTGATCAACAGCGCACCGACCACCTTGAGGGCAACCGCGACCACCACGGCCAGCGACAGTGTCAGCACCAGCTGCTCGCGTCGCGGGTTGATGCCGCTGGCACGCGCCAGGTCCTCATTCAGGGTGGCGGTGAGCAGTGCCGACCAGCGCCAGTAGATGAGGCCGATGACCAGCACGCCACCTGCGGCGATGATTGCGAGGTCTGTCTTGCTGACCGCCAGAATATCGCCGAACAGATAGGCCATCAGGTCAATGCGCACGCCGGGCAGGAAGGAGACGGCCACGAGACCGAAGGCGAGTGCGGAGTGCGCCATCACGCCAAGCAGGGTGTCCATGGCGTAGCCGCGTCCGCTGAGCAGCGTGACCAGGGTCGCCATGATCAGCGAGACGACGAGCACGCCGGCCAGAATCGAGGTGGACATCAAGAGCGACAGCGCCACGCCGAGAATCGCGGCATGGGCCGTGGCGTCGCCGAAATAGGCCATGCGTCGCCAGACGACGAAACAGCCCAGCGGCGCTGCAGCAAGCGCCACGAATATCCCGGCCAGGGTGGCGCGGAGCATGAAGTCATCCAGTATCAGTCCCTCCAACATCAGTGACACCCCTCTGCGGTCGGTGCGATGAGCTGGAGCGATGGCGCTGGCTCCCGACTCTGCGTTGTCTGCTTGAGCACAGGCTTGGCTGCAGGCGCGGGTGCAGGTGCAGGTCCGGAGGAGGGCCGACAGGTGGGCGCAGCGTCAGCGGGCGAGTGGGTGCGAGAGTTAGAGTGATCGTGAGAGTAAGCAGGAGAGTGATCGTGAGGGTGAGCAGAAGAATGCTCATGGCGATAGAAGGCCAGGGCGTCAGCGGTATCGAGACCGAACAGATCCTGGTAGGCCGGTGAGGCCATGACACGCTCAGGCGTGCCCTGACAGCAGACGTGGCCATGCAGGCAGACGACACGGTCGGAGGCGCGCATCACCACATGCAGCTCGTGACTGACCATCAGTACCCCGCAGCCGAGGGTGTGGCGGACACGGTCGATCTGACGGTAGAAGTCCGCGATGCCACGGTGATCCAGCCCCTGGGTCGCCTCATCGAGCAGCAATATATCGGGCGAATCCATCAGGGCACGGGCCAGCAGAATACGCTGGAACTGTCCTCCCGAGAGATCGGCGATCTGCTGTTGCTCGACGCCGGGGATGCCGGCCTGCGCCAGGGCATTTGCCACCGCCGCGCGCGAATGGCGATGGGGCAGATTCAGGAAGCGCACCACCGTCATCGGCAGTGTCGGGTCCAGGCTCAGGCGCTGGGGCACGTAGCCGATTCTGCAGCCTTGCTGACGATGTATCTGCCCGCTCGTCGGGGACACCGCCCCGATGATGCTGCGCAGCAACGTGGACTTGCCTGAGCCATTGGGGCCTACCAGGGTGACGATTTCGCCGCGCTCAACCTCGAGATCGATCGCATCGAGGATGCGATGCCTGCCGAGCGTGACACACAGATTCTTGATCGATAACAGCGACATGGGGACCTCTTGGCGCTGAAGAGTTGACGGGTCAGTGACCATTAATGTTATGTTATAACATATTGAGGGTAGCCATTGCAGCCTTCGATCTTCCTTCCGTGATTTCGCTTCTATTGGAGAACCGCCATGCGCCATCGGTTACTGCCCTACCTCTCTCTGCCCCTGATGCTGGCACCTGTCGTGGCAGTGGCCGAGGTGCCATCGGTCGCGGTGGACATCCCCCCGGTGCACTCACTGGTGGCACGCGTCATGGGGGAGCTGGGCAGCCCCGATCTGGTCATCCAGTCTGGCGCCTCACCGCATGGCTATTCCATGCGTCCCTCCGAGGCCAGGGCACTGTCCGATGCGGATGTGGTGTTCTTCGTCAGTGATGAGCTGACGCCCTGGCTTGCCAAGGCGCGTACGTCGCTGGCCGCGGATGCCGATGCCGTCGAGCTGATGGAGGTGTCCGGCACCCTGCACCTGACCTATCGCGAGGGGCCCACCTTCGAGGCACATCATCACGCTGATGAAGCGTCTTCCGCACATGGCGAAACGCAGGGTGAAGAGCATGACGAACATGGTGACCACAAAGCCCATGCGGATCGCGACGAGCATCATGATGACGATCACGAAGCCCATGCGGATCACGACGAGCATGGCCACGACGGCGAGAATCCCCATGGCTGGCTGGACCCGGTGAATGCTCACACCTGGCTGGGCGCCATTGCGGAGTCACTGGCGGCACAGGACCCGGAGCACGCGGCGACCTATCGCAGCAATGCCCAGGCGGGGCAGCAGGAGCTCGAGGCGCTGACCGAGTCACTGTCAGCGCGTCTGGCTCAGGTGCAGGGCACTCGCTACATCGTCTTCCATGATGCCTATCAGTACTTCGAGCATCGCTTCGATGTGCCGGCCTCTGGTGCCATCTCACTGGGCGATGCCTCCACGCCCAGCCCGGCCCGCGTCAAGGAGATCCAGGCGCGCGTCAAGCAGGACGACATCCAGTGCGTCTTCCGAGAGCCACAGTACAACCCGGCGTTGATCGAGAGCGTCTTCGAGGGGACCGGCGTCAAGACCTCCATCGTCTTCGAGCCGCTGGGTGTCGGGTTGCCGCTGGGCGAGTCGCTGTATCCGCAGCTGATCGAGCGCCTGGGGCAGGGCATCCTTGGGTGTGCCGACGCCTGATCGCCCCGTGACACGATGACGGGGGCGCTGTCGGCCTCTGTCTTTCCTCAAGCGCCTCATCCTCAAGGGAGAGCCACCGCATGCCCCACCCGACATCGCCACCGCTGAGTGAGCGTGACGCAGAATTCTGCATCAATGCCGCGACACGCACGCTGGAGCGCTGGGCGATCGCCGTCACGCGCGGGGAGAAGGAGACGCTTCTCTCGCTGTATGCAGAGGACGCGATTCTGGTGCCGACGGTCGCCGATGATGTGCGTGAGAATCGCCAGCAACGCCAGGCCTACTTCGATGGCTTTCTCGCCAATGAAGCACTGGCCTGCGAGTTGGGGGAGTACTCACCCCGAGTCAGTCGCAAGCTGGGTACCGTCGTGATTGGAGGGCACTACACCTTCGAATATCGCGCCGCTGACGAGACGGTCACGATTGCGGCCCGTTTTCTGTTCACCTTCGAGGAGATTCTCGGCGAGTGGAAGATCACCGGCCATCATTCCTCGCGACTGGCGGGATGATCCTGCGCTGACGACGAGCCGTCCGCGCTCTGTTCTTCACCCCTCGCTACACACCCCACACTTCGGCTGAGCTCAGTGCTGTCTTCCTGCATCGTGAGGGAGGTGGTCACTGACGAGGGCCGCTTTGGATATCTGACGAATGACCGCAATACTCCCCGACGTTTCCCTGACCGAGCGCTCGCGCTCCTTGAGTCCCCTGGAATGGGTGGGCATGCAGGGGATCGATCTGCCTGTACTCATCGAGGAGGGCGATTATCGCCGTGAATTGCATGCCCGCGTGGATGCGCAGGTCGACCTGCCGATGCCGCATACCAAGGGCATTCACATGTCGCGCCTTTACCGCTTGCTGGATGGGCTGGCGGAGGGCAAGCCACTGACCCCGGGCAATCTGCAGGAGGTGCTCGCAGCGATGGTGGCAAGCCATCGCGACTGTGCCTCGCGCAATGCACGCATCAGGCTGGAATTCGCGCTGCTGGTGAAGCGTCCGGCGCTAGTCACACCTAAGCTCTCTGGCTGGAAGTCCTACCCCGTCACGCTGGAGGCCAGCATGAACGAGGGTTGCTTCATGCTGCAGGCCAGTGTCACGGTGGGGTATTCCTCCACCTGTCCGTGCTCGGCGGCCCTGTCGCGCCAGCTGATCGAGCAGGCCTTCCTGACGGCTCATCGCAATGACTCTACGCTGACGCCTGCGCAGGTCGCCGAGTGGCTCACCCACAACGCCACCCTGGCCACGCCTCACAGCCAGCGTAGCGAGGCGCAGGTCCAGATCGAGCTGAAGCCCACGGCGCAGGATCTGGGGCTGATCGCGCTGATTAATGCC
Organism: Cobetia sp. 1CM21F; assembly: GCF_023161745.1. Lineage (NCBI taxonomy): Bacteria > Pseudomonadati > Pseudomonadota > Gammaproteobacteria > Oceanospirillales > Halomonadaceae > Cobetia > Cobetia sp. 1CM21F. The sequence goes on from NZ_JALNTQ010000001.1 coordinate 676,153, forward strand.
ATCGAACAGGCCGTGGCCACGCCGGTCCAGACGGCCGTGAAACGCGCCGATGAGCAAGCCTTCGCGGCGCTCAATGGACAGAACCTGATGTTCGTCGAAGACGCCGCACGCAGGTTGATCAATGGCCTGGCGATCTCAGACGGCGAGGCGCATGTGCATGTACGGCATATCGAAAGCCTTCACCCGCATGACGCCGTGGCCTGGGGTCGCCGCGACTGAGTGACGTCCAGCCTGGTTCTTCAGCTTCGTTCCTCAGTTACGCCCTATTTCGAGGCGTTACTTCTCTGATCCGCATGCACGCCCCGTCGAGGAAATCGGCGGGGTTTTTGGTTTTGCCGGGCTGAAAAACTCCAGACACCGCGGCTGACGATAGCAGACGGATGATGTCGGTATGTGGTTTGCCATCCAGTCCAGATGGGGTGGTGAGAGGAGGATTGTTGCGTATTTCGCTAGACAAAGGTCTATTTCTGCTGCGCTGTGATTGACCGATGCGGCGGTGGACGTCTAAGTTTTGCTTCATCTGGTATGGTTTGCAGTCCACTTGAGGGAGTGGAATTTGAACGTGACGCACGTGGGTCAGTCTCGCCGACACAGACTCAGGTCCGCAGCGATCAAGTGGCAAGCCAGACCCGATACGTCCATACCCCACAACAGAACAATCAAAGGGATTCGACAATGAAGCGAGCCATGCTTGCCGCCACGCTGTTAGCCGCCGCCTTGGGTACCACCACCGCGCATGCCGAGAAGATCGTGTTTGCGATCGGCGGTAGCCCCAACAGTCTGCAGGGCCAGACTGCGCAACATTTCGCCGATAGCCTGCAGGCCCGACTCGGGGATGAGCATCAGGTCGAGTACTACCACAGCGGTCAGCTGGGCGATGAGCGCCAGCTGATCCAGAAGCTGCGCCTCGGCACGGTCGATCTGGCCGCGATTTCCTCGGTGATGTCGTCCGTCTCGCCAAGCTTTGCACTGTTTGACATGCCGTTCATGGTCAAGGATCGCGAGCACCTCAAGCGCATCGATGACGAGATCGTGATGACTGACCTGGCCGAGGATGCCAAGGCCAAGGGCCTCAAGCTGGTCTCCACCTGGGAGAACGGCTTCCGCCAGATCACCAACAATGAACATCCCGTGGTGGAGCCGGAAGACCTGGACGGGCTGAAGCTGCGCACCCCGCAGAGCGAATGGCGTACCGGCATGTTCACGGCGTGGGGCGCCAACCCGACACCGATGGCCTTCTCGGAAGTCTTCGTGGCGCTCCAGACCGGGGTGGTCGATGGCCAGGAGAACCCGCTGTCCAACATCGATGGCGCCAAGTTCCAGGAGGTCCAGAAGTACCTGTCACTCTCCAATCATGTCTATTCGCCCATCTGGCTGACCAGCAGTCAGGCCGGCTGGGGCAAGATGCCCGAGGACGTGAAGGCCGCGATTGCCGAGGTGTCTGCCGAGACCCAGAGCTGGGCCTTCGCCAAGGGGGCAGAACTGGATGACAAGCTGCTGGCGAGCCTCAAGGCGGGCGGCATGGCCGTCAATGAGGTGGATCGGGATGCCTTCGTCACCGCGAGCGCGCCGGTCTATCAGGCGTTCTCCGACAAGGTCGACGGTGGCCAGGCGATGGTTGACCGGGCCATGGCACTGGCCAAGGAGTAAGTCATGAGCTCGCATTCCCATGCGGCCAAGGCAACCTTCCCCACCGAGAGTGGGGAAGGACTGACGGCCACGGCTGATGTGACCCTGCTGGACAGAGTCAACCAGGTGGTGGAGCGCTGCCTGGAAGTGTTCACCGTCGGGTTGCTGCTTTCGCTGACGGTGATCGTGCTGGCGGCGGTGGCCTTGCGCACCTTCGGTGGCTCCTTGCCCTGGTATGACGAGGTCGCCTCGATCAATCTGGCCTGGCTCAGCTTCTATGGCGCTGGTCTGGCGGCCCTGAAGCGTTCCCACATGGGCTTCCCGGGTCTGATCACCAAGGCGCCCATCGCACTGCGCAGTACGCTGTTCGTTACCTCTGAGCTAATCGTGATCGGATTCTTTGCCGTGGTGGGCTGGTTCGGTTACCAGGTGCTGGACGTGCTGGCCTGGGACTCCCTCATCGCCTTGCCGACCATCGGTCTGGATGTCACCCAGTCGGTGATTCCGATCAGTGCGGCGCTCTTCATCCTGTGCGAACTGCTGAGTCTGCCTCATGCCTGGCGCAAGATGTGTGCAGGCGTCAACAGCGAAGAGGAAGAGATCGCGGAAGCCATCCGTCTCGCCGAGCAAGACCTCAAGGAGCACCGTTCATGACGCTACTGATCATTATCGCGGCGCTGTTCGCACTGGTGTTGATCAACGTGCCCATCGCGGTCGCCATCGGCACCGTCGGGGTCGTCGGAGTGGTGATCTTCATGGGCGTGGACGCGCTGGTGAACGTGCCGCTGACGCTCTTCAATGGCGCCACCAAGTTCCCGCTGATCGCGATTCCGCTGTTCATTCTGGCCGGCGCGCTGATGAATACCTCGGGCATCTCCATGCGACTGATCAACCTCGTCACGGCCATGGTCGGGTTCGTGCGCGGTGGTCTGGCGATGGTCAATGTCGGGGTATCACTGTTCTTCGCCGAGATTTCCGGCTCTGCGGTGGCCGATGTAGCCGCGACGGGTTCGGTGCTGATTCCCGAGATGAAGAAGCGCAAGTACACGCCGCAGTTCTCGGCGGCGATCACGTCGTCTTCGGCGTCGCTTGCCATCATCATCCCGCCGTCGCTGTCGATGATTCTCTATGGGGCCATCGCGGACACGTCCATCGTCAAGCTGTTCGTCGCCGGCATCATCCCGGGGATTCTGGGTGGTCTGGGGCTGGCGATGCTCTGCTATTACTACGCCCGCAAGTACGACATGCCGCGTGAGGCTGCCTTCTCGCTGTCGACACTCGGCAAGGCGTTCCGCGAGGCCTTCTGGGCTCTGACGCTGCCGGTCATCATTCTGGGCGGTATCTTCGGCGGCTTCGTGACCGCTACCGAAGGCGCGGGCATCGCCGTGCTGGCGGCGCTGGTCATCGGGGGGCTGGTCTACCGTGAACTGAACCTGCAGGTGCTGTATCGCGCGGTGATCGATGGCGTGATCCAGACCTCCGTCGTGATGCTGCTGGTCGCCACCTCCGCGGTGCTGGGGCTCTTCCTCACCGAGATGCAGCTGCCGCAACAGCTGGCCCAGGAGATCACCGCGATCACCACGGACCCGGTGGCGGTGCTGGCGTTGCTCAACATCCTGCTGCTCCTGCTCGGCATGTTCCTGCATGGTGCCGCTGCCATCATTCTGGTGGTACCGATCGTGATGCCGTTGATCCAGCAGATCGGCATCGACCCCATCCACTTCGGCCTGATCCTGACCCTCAATCTGGCCATCGGTCAGCAGACACCACCCGTGGCTTCGGTGCTGGCCACCTCATGCTCCATCGCCAAGACAGACATGTGGGAAACCACCAAGGTCAATCTGCCGATGATCTTCGTGCTCTTCCTGGTGCTGATGTTGGTCACCTACGTGCCGGCGATTCCCATGAGTCTTGTCGAGCACTTCTATGGTTAAGCGCTGTGGTTGAGCGCTATGGTTGAGAGGGCAGTGAGGGAGACTGCTCACCAGACACGCCAAGGCCGCCCTTTGAGGCGGCCTTGGCGTGTCTGAAATAGGTGAGTGAAATAGGCGAGTGAAATGTGTGGAGAATGACCACCGGCCAAACCAGGCTTCATCAGACGGGGTATTTCACTGCTCCGGCTCAGCAATAGGCTTGCCTGGTGGTATCTGACGAGGGCCGGACACACGCTGCTCGGCGCGCAGCGTCCACATCACACCGCCGAGAATCAACAGCATGCCCAGCACTTCATTGCTCTGCGGCCATTGCCATGCCAGCAGATATCCGTAGAGCAACGCACAGCAGGTCTCGAAGACGATCATCTGTCCGCCTACCGACACCGGCAGGCGCTGGGCCGAGGAATTCCACAGGGCATTGGCGATCCAGGAGCCTCCGACCGACATGAACAGGGCTGCGGCAGCGAAGGCCAGCCAGCGTTCAGACGAGAGCTCCAGCGGCAGTATCCGCGGCTGCAAGACGGCGACCAGTACAAGAATCATCACTGCCACGACCCCGGTCGCGATGCCTTGCAGGGTGGACCACTCTCGCGCGGAAAAACGACCGGCCTTGAGCTGCTGGGCATTGCGCAGCGCGAACCATGCCCAGGACATCACGCCGAGCGAGCCACACAGCACGCCAATCAGGTCTTGCCACTCTCCTGCGCCCTGCAGGAAGCGAAGTAGAACAGGCACGTTCATGCAGACGATTCCCACCCCGATCAACGTCAGGGACAGGCTCGCGGACAGGCGGCTCGCCTGAATATGGCGTCTCCCGATCAACATCACCGCCACCGGCACCAGCCCGTTGATCAATGCCGCAATGGCCACGCCGGCATATTGAACGGCTGCCGTCAGCAGGATGAAATACGCCACATTGCCTGTCAGCGCCAACTCCAGCAGCAAGCGGGTATCGCGCGTAGTGAGGCGAGCAGACAGGCGGCGAGCATGGGGCAACGCGATCGCCGCGGCAAACAGTCCGTAGAGCCCGAAACGTGCGCAGCTGATGACCACTGGATGGATGTCACCAAGCAGTGAGGGCAACACGATGACGCCTCCCCAGAGGGCACCTGCCATGCCGGCATGGACTATTGCTTTCTTCATGATGAGTCGCCCTTGTCTTGATCAAGGTGCCACTCTAATGCGTTACTTCGTGATCAAGCAGCGACTTTGCCGCATCCAGCCATTCCATCAAGGAATGCATGGCGAGAGAGCTGCCATACATCATTTGCTCGAGCGCAAACACTGATACAGACACAATTCCAAATACAGGGAGCCCCCATGGCAGGACGCTTTCGCCATCTTCCCTCACTGGAGGGACTCGCGGCCTTCGAGTCCGTGAGTCGCTTGGGAAGCTTCACCCGCGCCGCCGATGAGCTGTGTCTGACCCAGAGCGCCATCAGCAAGCAGATTCGCGCGCTGGAGGCGTCACTTGGCACGCCGCTGTTCGTGCGCAAGGCGCGCGGTGTCACGCTCTCCAATGCGGGAATGCTCTACCAGCAGCACATTCTCCCGGCGCTGCAAGGGCTCGAGATGGCCGGGCAGCGTCTGCGCGCACTGCAGCATCCTGACACCGTCAGCGTGCTGGCAACGCATGCCGTCTCCCAGTACTGGCTGTTCCCCTGCCTGTTGAGCTTCAGCGCCGAGCACCCCGAGATCACCGTGCACATCCACGCCAGCAACGAGATGGATGCCAGCATGGTGCCGGACCATGATCTCGCGATCCTGTATGGCGACGGCGAATGGCCAGCGCTGGGTGCCACGCCGCTGATTCACGAAGATATCTATCCGGTGGCGCGTCCGGAGGTGATCAAGGAGCAGGGACTTTCGCTGGAAGAGCTGGCCCAGCGGCCGTTGATTCAGCTGGATTCCTCCTGGAACTGCATGGACTGGTCTCATTGGTTCGCCCACTTCGGTATTCGCTACCGTGCGCCCAAGTCCGACATCACCTTCAATCAGCTGACGCTGACCTACGCCGCCATCCAGCGAGGCGCCGGCATCGGACTGGCATGGGACTTCATGGCGGCGGACGCCATCGCCAAGGGCGAGCTGGTACGTGTCACGGATCAGCGCGCGATCACCGGCCTCGCGGAGCATCTCGTGTTTGATCTCGATCGGCCGCTCTCGGCCTCCGCGCGACTGTTCCGGGATTGGCTGATCGCCAAGGCTGGGGAGGGCGGTGTGACAGGGCAGAAGGACTGAGCAGGAGGGCTGAGCAGAAGGACTGAGCAGGAGAGCTGAGCACAGTGTCTAGACATGGGCCCTGAACGAGAAAGAGCCACCCCGTGGGGTGGCTCTTCTGGTAGGCGTGAACTGCACTACACCTTGTTCAATGGCGGGGTATCACCCCTCCCGCTCGCCATCCACCAGGCGGCTGATGCCGGAGGGCGCGTCGTGCTTGAGTTCCGCTGGCAGCAGGGCATCCGGCAGGTCCTGATAGCAGACCGGGCGCAGGAAGCGGTGAATCGCGGCGGTGCCGACAGAGGTGGTGCGACTGTCGGAGGTGGCGGGCCAGGGGCCACCGTGGACCATGGCATCGCAGACTTCGACCCCTGTCGGCCAGCCATTGACGAGGATGCGTCCGGCGCGACGCTCCAGCACCGGCAGCAGCTGACGTGCGGCGTCGTGATCGGCGTCATCCAGGTGCAGAGTGGCGGTCAGCTGGCCTTCCAGCGCGCTGCAGACCTGCTTGAGCTGAGCGAGATCATCGCACTCGATAATCAGCGAGCTGGAGCCGAAGACTTCCGCCTGCATGGCCTCATTGGCCAGGAAGTCACTCGCCTGGGTGCTGAACAGTCGGGTCTGGCAGGGGCTGGCGATGGGCGAGTCGCTTTCGCCACTGGCCAGGCAGGTGATGCCGGGCTGTGAGGACAGGCTCGCCACGCCTTCGGCATAGGCCTTGTGGATGCTCGGCGTCAGCATGGTCTGCACCGGACTTGCCTGGATGGCGGGAATGGCGGCTTGCTTGAAGCGTTCCAGTGCTTCGCCCTTGATGGCCAGCACCAGTCCCGGGTTGGTGCAGAACTGGCCGGCGCCCATGTTGAGCGAGCCGACGAATGCGCTGCCCAGCGCTTCGCCGCGGGCTTCCAGTGCGGCCGGCATCAGGATGACCGGGTTGATGCTGCTCATCTCGGCATAGACCGGAATCGGCTGCGGGCGAGCCTGAGCGAGAGCCAGCAGGGCGGTGCCACCACTGCGCGAACCGGTAAAGCCGACCGCCTGGATCTCGGGATGCTTGACCAGCGCCTGGCCGACCTCATTGCCCGGACCGAACAGCAGTGAGAAGACGCCTTCCGGCATCTCGCAACGCTTGGCGGCGCGCGCCACGGCCTGACCGACCAGTTCCGAGGTGCCCGGGTGGGCCGAGTGTCCCTTGACCACCACCGGGCAGCCCGCGGCCAGCGCGGAAGCGGTATCGCCACCGGCCACCGAGAAGGCCAGCGGGAAGTTGCTGGCCCCGAAGACGGCCACCGGGCCCAGCGGGATCTGACGCTGGCGCAAGTCGGCACGCGGCAGGGGCGCACGTTCCGGCAGCGCAGGGTCGACGCGCACATCCTGCCACTCACCTCGACGCAGTACCTTGGCGAACAGCTTGAGCTGCCCGCAAGTGCGGCCGCGTTCACCGTTCAGGCGTGCCTCGGGCAGGCCGGTCTCCTGCATGGCGCGCTGGGTCAGGGTGTCGCCCAGTGCATCGATTTCCTCGGCGATGGTCTCGAGGAAGACGGCTCTGGCGTCGGGCGACGTGGCGCGATAGGCATCGAAGGCCTGGCTGGCCAGCTGGCAGACCTCTTCCACCGTACTCGCGTTGGCACCCGGATAGGCAGGCTCCAGACGCTCACCCGTGGCCGGATTGATGGCGTGGATCGCCTCGCCCTGAGCGGCGAAGCTGCGTTGTCCGATAAGCTGATGACCGTTGAGTGACATCGTGTCTTCTCCTTGATAAGTGAAGCCCTGAGGCAGGTTGAGTCAGGCCGTGGGTGTCGTGTGGGTTGCAGTAGAGGTCGTAATAAAGGTTGCGGTGGAGCTGGGGACAGCGGCAGCGTCCGTAGGCGAGGCGATAGTGGCAATCGGCAGCCGATACCAGTGAATGGCGTTGTCGTGGAGCACCTTGTCGAGGGTGTTCCGGCGCAGATCGGGGCCTGTCATCTGTTCAATGGCGCTGGTCACCAGCGCTAGCCAGTCGCCATAGCTGACCTTGAGGCCGGAGACCGGGAAGTTGCTGGCGAACAGACAGCGCTGGGCACCGAAGATATCCAGTACTTCACACAGCAGCTCGCGATTGGCGCCGGCATCCCAGGCATGCCAGGGCGTGCCCAACTCCGACAGCTTGACGGCGACATTCGCGTTGTCGGCAAGTGCCCGCATGCCTGCGCGCCATTGGGCAAGGCCTTCTGGCGTGCGATCCCACGGCAGCCCGCTGTGGTTGAGGATGACGCGCAGGCCGGGGAAGTCCGCAAGCGTCGCGGCCGCCTCTTCAAGATGCCAGGCGGGCACGCGCAGGTCCCAGCTCAGGTCACGCTCCTTGAGCAGCGCCAACCCTTCGCACCAGCGCGGGTCCTGCAGACTGCCGCTGGTGCCCGCCACCGATTGGCGGGTCTGGGGCGTGGCAGCGGTGACCGGCTTGGCGCGCACGCCGCGAAACAGCGGCGATTCACATTGAGCGTCCAGCTGTGCGGCGCACTCGTCAGTGCCGAAGGCGGCCCAGCCGACATGCACGCTCGGTAGTGCATGAGTGGCCTGCTGTCGGGTGATCCAGCGCGTCTCTTCCAGTGCCTGCGCGCGTGCGGCCTCGGCTTCGCAGTGCACACTGCCCACCAGCCGGAAGCCCTCAGGCACCAGGCGCTTCAAGTCCGCGGCCACAAAGGGCCGGCGGATCGCGGCGTAATCGCCGAGAAAGAAGTTCTCCACCGGCGACTCTTCCAGCCAGGGGTACGCCACCTGGCCATCCAGTGCCCAGAAGTGATGGTGCGCATCGATCAGCGGCTGACTGTGTGAAGGCTCGTGCCTGAATGTGGTATCCGTCATGACTGGCTCATGTCCTGGTTGGAAGCATCAAGTGCCGATTGACTCAGTGGTCACGCATCAGCAGGCAGGACACGTCCGGCTCGGCGCGTGTCGCGAAGCTTCTGCGTACCTGGACGCTCTCCAGATCCAGCACCGCGATGCGATCGCCCTTGAGCGAGACGAAGGCTTGCTCGCCATCGGGGTGGAAGCTCATCGCGATGGGAATCGCCTCAAGCTGGATGGTGCCCAGCGGCGCCAGCGCCTCATCGAACAATGACAGCGAGCTTTCCCCGTAATTGGTGGTGATCAGGCGCCCCTTGGGGTCACGGTAGATGCGGTTGGGATCTCGACCGGTGGTCGCCGAGGCGCGCACGGTCATCGATTCGGTATCCACCGCCACGATGCTGTCGTCATCGCGGTTGCTGATGAACAGGGTGCGGCCATCGGCGGACAGACTGTTGCCCTCCGGCTTGCGGCCCGGAATCATCGCGATGGGCGTGAAGGTGGCATCGTGGGGCTTGAACTTGGTGATGGTATTGCTGAGCAGATTGATGCCGTAGGCCCAGTCGCCGGCCTTGGTGAGCGCGAACAGGTGGGTCTTGTAGCCACCGGAGGACACGGCCAGATCTGGCGTGGTCTGGGTCAGGGGCGTATTGAACAGCAGCAGGGTGTTGTGACCTTCGCTCATGGCGTAGAGGCGGTCCTGATCATCGATGCCCAGACCATGGATACGATAGTACGGCCAGGTACTGAGCGTATTGATCAGCGTGAAGGTCTCGAGATCGACCACGAACACCGAGCAGCCGCCCTGGTCGCCGATACAGTCGGCACCGAGGATGCCGTAGTGACCCACGAAGGCGTAGCGGCCGGTGGAATCCACCACGAACTCATGCGGGTAATCCGGCAGGCGCAGATGGTGGAGTTCCTCGCCGCTGGTGGCGTCGAACAGGCTCAGGGTGTGTGCGCATTTCTGGTTGAGCAGCAGAACGTCTCGGGACATGACATTTCTCCAATCAGCGAGGGTGCCGTCAGGGCCTGGTTATCAAGGACTTGCGCCCTCGCTGGGTGACAGGTAAGCAAGGCGATAGAACGGATGGGCGTTACTGAGTCACGGCGGCCGTGGTCTTCTGCGTGCCTTGCGGTTCGGCTTTTGCATTTACATCGGCACTGGCCTGGCTGGCGCCCTGGATGGCATCGATCCAGTCGCGACCATTGGCGGCGATATAGCTGTCCCAGGTCGGCAGCACGACCTTCTGGAAGGCGGCGGTATCGACGTCGGTCTCGATCTTCATGCCCTTGTCGGCCAGTTCAGCGAGAATCTTCTGCTCGTTCTTCGCGTTCAGTTCACGCTGATAATCACCGGCCTCGCGCGCCGCGCTTACCAGTACCTGCTGATATTCTGGTGACAGGCTTTCGAACTTGTCGTCGTTCATCACCATCAGCAGCGAGGTGTAGGCCTGGTTGGTCAGTGACAGGTAGTCCTGGACCTCATAGAAGCCCGCCGACCAGACGATGCTGATCGGGTGGTCCTGCGCGTCGACCGTGCCGGTTTCCATCGCGGTGTAGAGCTCGCCCAGCGGCATCGGCACAGGATTCGCGCCCAGCAACGAGAAGGCCTCGATCAGCGACTTGTTGGAGTTGGTGCGCATCACCAGGCCGTCGACATCGGCGGGCGTCTTGATCGGGTGCTTGGAGTTGGTCATCGCGCGGAAGCCGACCTCCCAGAAGGCCAGGCCCTTGAGGTTGTCTTCCTTGAGCAGAGCCAGGGCATCGTCGCCGACCTTGCCGTCCAGCACCTGATAGGCCGTCTTGCGGTCCGGGAAGATGTAGGGCAGATCGAAGGCGCCCAGCGCCGGCTGCAGACCCGCGAAGTTGGGGTTGCCGGACATCTCGATATCGATGGTGCCGCTGCGCACGCCGGCGATCATCTGCTGGTCGCCCCCGAGCACGCCATTGCCGAAGATGTTGACGGTGATATCGCCATCCGTGCCTTCCTTGACTAGCTCGGCGAAGCGTTCGGCTGCCTGCTGCTGGGTATCGGTGGTCGGGGCGGCGTGGGCCAGCTTGAGCGTCATCTGGGCATGGGCAGCACTCAGCGGGTCGATCAACAGCAGGCTGGCGAGGGTCGTCTTGATCATGGGTGTCATTGAATGGCTCTCTTGTTGTCTTTGTTGGCGGCTGTCTTAGCGGGCTGCTGTCTTAGCGGGCGACTGTCTAAGCAAGCGGCGTGTCGTTGGCGTCTTGCCTTCTTTCAGTCTTCCTTTGCGGCTTCGGAGTTGTGGTTGTCACGGAGTCAGTCGGTCATCCAGTAAAGGGGCGCGGTGATGATCTGCGGGAAGGCAACGAACAGCAGCAGAATTACCACATAGGCGAGGGCGAAGGGCGCGACGCCACTGACCGCCTTCTCGAACTTGAGGTTGCCGACGCTGGTGATCACGTTGAGCACGTTGCCGACCGGCGGGGTGATCAGGCCGATGGCGCAATTGAGGACGAACATGATCCCGAAGTAGACCGGGTCGATGCCGGCCAGCTTGACGATGGGCATCAGGATCGGGGTGAGCACCAGAATGGTCGGCGTCAGGTCCATCACCATGCCGACCACCAGCACGATGCCCATGATGGCGAGCATCAGGATGCGCGGATCATCGGCGAGCGGCTGCAGCAGTCCGGCCACCATCAGCGGCAGTTGGGCGATGCTGATCAGCCAGGAGGCGACCATCGCCGCGGCGACCAGGAACATCACGATGGCGGTGCTGCGGGCGGCCTGGGCGAGCACGGCGTAGAGCTGGCTGAGGTCGAGTTCGCGGTAGACCACGGTGGCGACGAAGATGGCGTAGACCGCCGCCACCACACCGGCCTCGGTCGGGGTGAAGATGCCGCTCTTGATGCCGCCGATGATGATGACCGGCAGCATGATGGCCCAGAAGCTGTCCTTGAGTGCCTTGAGGCGCTCACGCCCGCTGGCCTTCTTCGTGACCACCAGATCTTCCTTGCGCGTCATGAACAGCCACATCACCACCAGGGTCACGCCCATGATCAGGCCCGGCACGATGCCGGCGAGGAACAGCTTGCCGATGGAGATGCCACCGGCGACCCCGATGATGATCAGCGGAATGGAGGGCGGAATGATCGGCGCGATGATCCCGCCGGCGGCCATCAGGCCGGAGGAGCGGCCCAGCGGGTAGCCGGCCTTGCGCATCATCGGCAGCAGCATGCTGGCCAGCGCCGCGGTATCGGCGACGGCAGAACCGGACAGGCTGGCCATGACGATGGCGGCGAAGATGGCCACGAAGCCGAGCCCGCCCTTGCGGTGGCCCACCAGTGACATCGCCAGCGTGACGATGCGCTGGGAAAGCCCGCCGCGCGACATCACTTCGCCGGCGGTGAGGAAGAAGGGAATGGCCAGCAGGGTGTAGCTGTCGGCGCCATTGACCAGGTTCTGGGCCAGGATCTGCGAGTTGAACAGATCCAGATGCAGCATCAGCACGATGGCACTGACCAGCAGGGCGAAGGCGATGGGGAGGCTCAGGCCGATGGCGGCCAGCAGGGAGCCGAGGAAGAGCCCGATGGTCATGGCGTATCTCCTTGCGAATCAGAGGCGTGGCTCGGCGCGACGCGCGGCGTGACAGCATGCAGTGCCAGCGGCGTCAGCAGACGCCAGAGCAGAATCAGTGACATCAGCACGCCCGCCATCAGGCCGGCGAGATAGAAGACGCCGACCGGAATGCCGCTGATGGGAGAGAGGTTGCTCCAGTTGAGCACCGTCTGGGCATAGCTGCCCTTGAGCAGCATCAGGCAGCAGCCGAGCATCGCCAGGGTCACCAGCCGATCAAGCCCGGCGCGCATGGCCGCAGGCAGCTTGTCGGCGAAGGTATTGACGCTCAGGTGCTCCTGGCGGATCAGCGCCGTGACCGCGCCCATGAAGGTGACCCACACGAACAGGAAGCGGGACAGCTCGACACTGATCGAGATGCCGCTGTTGAAGCCGTAGCGCAGCACCACATTGACGAATACCAGTACGATCATCGCCACCAGCGCCAGCACCATCAGCAGGGTCAGGGTCTTCTCGAGTCCCTTGAACAGCGCCGTGATGCCGACGGCAATGTTCGAGGGGGCGGCCGTGTCCTGCGTAGCTGCCGTGTCTTGCGGAGCTGTCTTTTCCTGCTCGGCGCCAGCGGCCTTGCGGGACTCGGCGTGCGTGGCAGAGGGCGGTTTGATCGACATGGATAACGGCATCTCTTGGGTCAGTTTGTTCATGGTGTCATCCCCGAAGGAGGCATCTCGATGACGGTGCGGCAGCGCTGTCATTGCGCCCCTCTGGTTGCAGCGAATATGGCACTGCCGCGTGTCGGTGGCTGGGACTGATGTCAGAGACCGATGACACAGGCGCTGATGAAAGTCTTCAGCGCGCGTCGGCCAGGGCAGTCTGGAATTGCGTCACCACGTCTGCGTCAAGCGCCTGGGTGTGCTGCTCGATCACCGGTGCCAGGGACTCACGCATGCGCTGGCGCTCACTGTCCGCGACCACGTTGACGGCCATCTTCTTCTCAAGGGCACTCAGCAATTCCTCGTTCAGGGCGCGGCTCTGTTCGCGCTGATAGAGCGTGGCTTCTCGGGCGGCCTCGCGTACCAGCTGGCGCTGCGCCTCATCGAGTGACTCCATGAAGCCTGCCGAGGCGACCAGCACCAGGGCGTCATAGGCATGCGCGGTGCGCGAAAGGTACTTCTGGACTTCGAAGAAGCGCTTGGCGTCGATCACGGTGTAGGGGTTTTCCTGGCCATCCACCGTGCGGGTCTCCATGGCCGTGAACAGCTCATTGACCGACATGGGCACGGCGTTGGCACCCAGCCCATTGAAGAGGTCGATGTAGAGCGCGTTCTGCATGGTGCGAATCTTGAGGCCCTCGATGTCCTCGAGCGTCTCGATGGGGCGGCGGCTGTTGGTCATGTGACGGAAGCCGTTCTCCCAGTACTCGAGTGCCACCAGCTGCTTGTCATCGAGGCTTGCGAGCAGGGCTCGGCCGGCCTCGCCATCCAGCACCGCGTCCGCATGTGCACTGTCATCGAACTGGAAGGGCAGGCTGACGATGTTGAAGTCAGGATTGAGACTGCTGAGGGTCGCGGTGGACGGTACGGTGAAATCCAGGGTCCCGGACTGCAGCATCGAGGTCATGTTGACGTCGTTGCCCAGAATGCCGTTGGAGAACACCTTGACGGTGATCTCGCCGTCGGATCTTTCCTCGACGAGTTGTGCGAACTTCTTGGCGCCCAGCGTCTGCGGGTGGGCATCCGGCAGGCTGGTGCCCATGCGCGCGGTGATCTCGGCGTGGGCAGTGGTCGCGAAGGTCAGCATCAGTCCCAGCGCGGAGACTGTCTTGAGCAGGCCTGTCTTGAGCAGGGCTTTGTTGATCAGAGCTTTATGGGACAGGGCGTGGCGGGTAAGCATGGCGAATTCCTTGCAAGTTGTTGTTATAGAGGCTGTCGTTGTGGCAATCGCTCTCGTGGCGGTCGTCGTCATTCCGGCCAGGCGGTAGCGTTCAAGCGGTAGCGGCGCACGGCGTTGTCACAGAACAGCTTGAGACGGTGTTCGGGACTCAAGGAGCGGCTGAGGTCCTTGAAGGCCTGCAGCAGCGTATCGAGCGAGGTCACCAGCCCATCGACCGGGAAGTTGCTGGCGAACATCACGCGGTGGACCCCGAAATGGCGCAGCACGATGGCAAAGACCTCACGGTTGTCTTCCAGCCGCCAGGGCTGACCCGCGATGCCGAGCCCCGAGAACTTGATCATCACCTGTGGCCAGGCGGCGACCTTGGCGAGGGCCCGTGACCACTGACGCAGGGTGTCGGGATGACGGTCACCGGGCACACCGGCGTGATTGATCACCACCGGCATCTCGGGGTGGCGGTCCAGCAGTGGCAGCAGTTCCTCGAGGTGCCACCAGGGTACCTGCAGCTCGAAGATCAGCCCGCGCCGCGCGACTTCACTGACGCCGTACTGATAACGCGGGCAGCGCAGCGAGCCGGGCATGGCGTGGGTGGCAAGCCTCGGGTCGTGACGTTCCAGCGCGGCCGGCTTGTGGCGAATGCCCATGACCAGGCTGCCCTTGGGGGAACGTGACTCACACAGCGTTGCGAGTTGCTCGGCGATGTCATCCTGATCCAGCCAGGCCTGGGCGATCATGGCATTCGGCCAGCCGGTCTCGTGGGCAGTCTCCTCGACCCAGCTCACTTCCTTGAGCGCATCACCCCGCGCCCATTCCGCTTCCATGTAGACGCAGCCCATCACGCGATGCGCCTCTCCCGCCGCCTTGAGGTGCTCGGCGGGCAGGTAGGGGCGACGAATCGCGGCATAGTCGCCGTAGCGGAAGGCAATCATCGGCTCATCGCACAGCCAGGGGTGGTAATTGCGCGTCGGGTCCCAGACATGCATGTGGGCATCGATGATCGGCAGGTCATCATCCTGCTGCGTGGCCAGATAGCGCTCGCGTTGCTCGCCCAGTTCGGCAAGAGACGCAGGCATCACCGGGGATTGGAGTGAGTCAGAGAGCATGGCGAGCTTCCTTCCAGTGGCGAGTCAGGCGAGCGTGATCAGTGGGCGAGAGCGGCGTCGATGCGTTCCAGCAGCTCGCTGCCGTGCTTGGCGGTGAACTCGGCGCGCACCGGCTCGGCTACCTTGGCCCGCATGCTGGCGGTATCGGGTTCGCGCACGACCTGCATGCCCTGTTCCTCGAGGAAGGCCAGATCGCCCTGTTCATTGTCATGATTGAGCTGGCGCTGATAGCGGGCCGCTTCGCGGGCTTCTTCCTTGATCAGCGTCTGCAGTTCGGGGGCGAGGCTGTCGAACGTCTGCTTGTTCATGATCAAGGGCGCGGCGGTATAGGCGTGCGCGGTCAGCGACAGATGGTCCTGCACCGAATACAGGTTGGCGGAGCGAATCAGGCTGACCGGATTCTCCTGGCCATCCACGGTGCGGGTTTCCAGTGCGGTATAAAGCTCCGCGAAGGGCATCGGGGTCGGATTGGCACCGAGGGCCTGGAAGGCGGCGATATGCGCCGGGTTCGGGGTGGTGCGCAGCGTCAGGCCACTGATGTCATCGGCGGTCTCTACCGCGCGGCGCGAGTTGGTCAGGTTGCGGAAACCGATTTCCCAGAAGGCGAGGCCTTCGATCTGCTGAGGCTGCATGGCAGTCAGCAGGTCCTGACCGACCTCGCCGTCCAGTACCTGATAGGCCTGCTCGCGGGTGTCGAACAGGAAGGGCAGGTCCAGCACGTTGAGCTCGCTGACCAGACCACTGAAGTAGGGATTGCCGGAGAGCTCCAGGTCGATGGTGCCGCTGCGGACACCGGAAATCATCGCCTGGTCATTGCCCAGCTGGCCGTTGGGGAAGATCTTGACCGTCAATTCTCCCGCGCTGCGCTCGGCGAGACGTTCGGCGAAGCGCTCGGCGGCCAGATGCTGTGAATCGGTGACCGGGTGGGCATGCGCGAAGGTCAGCGAGGTGGCGGCAGTGGCGGTGCCTGTCATCGCCAGGCTGAGCAGGGCGGCGGACAGGAGGGTGGCGGTGGTGTGGTGGCGTGAGGTTGTCATGGCGAAACCCTTTTCTCGTTATTGTCGTGATGCCTTGGCGGCGTGGTGACGCTGGTGCTGCTGTTGGTGCTATTGGTACTGCTGGTGCTGCCGGGATCAGGGCCGTGTGATGGCGGAAATCTCAAGACCCTGATCCTTGCTCTACTTGTTGTGCTGATCGGCAGTGTTCACAGCACCGCCATGGCGGATGGCTGCTCAGCGTCGTTGTCGTGGGACTCGAATGCGACCGGGTTGCGCAGCGCGCGCCCGAAGGCCGGCAGTTCGATCTCGAAGCGGTCTCCTTCCTGCACCTTGATCTGATCGGCGAAGCTCAGCGTGGCGGTGCCGAAGAAGTGCACATGCAGGTCACCGGGCGCGCGGAACTGGGCGTACTTGAAGTGGTGGTGTTCCAGGTTGGCCAGGCTGTGGGCCATGTTGGCCTCACCGGTCAAAAAGGGCTTCTCCCACAGGGTCTGGCCTTCGCGGGTGATGCGGCTGGTGCCTTCCAGGTGTTGGGGCAGTTCGCCGATCAGCAGCTCAGGTCCGTAGCTGCAGGCGCGCAGTTTGGAGTGGGCCAGCCACAGGTAGTTGGCGCGCTCGGTGATGTGGTCGGAGAATTCGTTGCCCACGGCGTAGCCGATGCGGTGCGGCTGGCCATTGGCATCGTTGAGGTACAGGCCGACCAGTTCGGGCTCTTCGCCGGCATCCTCGGCGAAGGCCGGCACGCTGATCGCGGTTTCCGGAGCGACCACGATGCTGCCGTCACCCTTGTAGAACCATTCCGGCTGTGCGCCGACCTGGCCTGCGGCGGGCTTGCCGCCCTCGAGGCCCATGCGGAACATGCGCATCGAGTCGGTGACGTTGGCGTCATTCTCGCTGTGTGCCTGGGCGGCGGCATGCATGGCGTCGCGGGTATCGGCGCTGCCCAGATGGGTCAGGCCGGTGCCGGTGACGGTGCAGCGCGCGCGGTCGGGGTGGGTGACCGGCGGCAGCAGTTCGCGGCGATCGATCGCCTGCTTGTAGTCGACCAGGGTGTGCGAGTAGTGCTGTTCGATCAGCGCGCTGAGTCCGATGCCCAGCTCGATGGCGCGGGAGGCCAGCTCATAGGTGCCACCGGGGAAGTCGAGCAGGCGCAGCTGGTCGCGGCTTTCGACCACGGCGACCCGCGGGCCATTGGCGGTGCGAAGTTGGACGAGTCTCATGATGGCTTCCTCACTCGATGATGTTGAACTGATCGAAGTAGTCGCTGTTCAGCTCGAGGCCCAGCCCCGGGGTCTCTTCGTCGAGGTCGATGAAGCCGTTCACCGGCTCCGGGTCACCCTTGAAGATGTAGTAGAAGAGCTCGTTGCCGATCTCGACATCGTGCACCGGGAAGTATTCGCTCATCGGGGAGGCCAGTGAGGCCATGGTCAGGTGGTAGTTGTGCATCTGGCCGGCGTGCGGGATGACCGGCACGCTGAAGGACTCGGCGAGGGCGTTGATCTTGCGCGCGGCGGTGATGCCACCGACCCGGTTGGTGTCGTACTGGATGACGGAGACGGCGCGCTTTTCCAGCAGCTGGCGGAAGCCGTAATGGGTGAATTCGTGCTCGCCACCGGAGATGGGAATGCTGGTCAGCTGATTGAGTTCGGCGTAGCCATCGATGTCATCGGCGATCACCGGCTCTTCCAGCCAGCGCGGCTGGAAGCGTTCCAGCTTCGGCAACATGCGCTTGGCGTAGTCCAGGTTCCAGCCCATGTAGCACTCGAGCATCAGGTCGACATCCTCGCCGATGACCTCACGCACAGCGGCCACGCTATCCAGGTTGGCACGCACACCTTCGACCCCATCACGCGGACCGTAGCCGAAGCGCATCTTCATGGCGGTGAAGCCTTGATCCAGATAGGACTGGGCCTCTTCCTGCATGCCCTTGAGGTCGGTGCGGTAGAGCTTGGAGGCGTAGCAGGGAATCTTCTCCTTGGTGCGCCCGCCCAGCAGCTTGAAGACCGGCTTGCCGACCGCCTTGCCCATGATGTCCCAGATGGCGATATCGACGCCGGAGATGGCGGCCATGCCGATGCCCTTGCGGCCCCAGGCGTGGGTGGAGCGGTACATGCGCTGCCATAGGTATTCGTAGTCGAAGGGGTCCTGACCGATGATCAGCGGCGTGAGGTACTGATCGATGATCGCCTTGGCGATGCGCGGCGCCAGCGCCACGTTGCCCAGCCCGACCAGGCCGTTGTCGGTCTCGATCTCCACCACTGTCCAGCCGTGGAAGCGGAAGGTGCCCATCGAGTCGCCCTTGTCCCACAGCTCGTCCATGGCGTTGGAGCAGAAGTGGGCGGTCGGGGGGACGGTGTGGCCTTTCCATTCGAAGACGCGGGTTCTGATGTTGGTGATCTTCATCGAATTATCCTTGTTGTGGATGGCGTTGATTCAGGTTCATGAGCGA
Organism: Cobetia sp. 1CM21F; assembly: GCF_023161745.1. Classification (NCBI taxonomy): domain Bacteria; kingdom Pseudomonadati; phylum Pseudomonadota; class Gammaproteobacteria; order Oceanospirillales; family Halomonadaceae; genus Cobetia; species Cobetia sp. 1CM21F. Next base: position 694,755 of record NZ_JALNTQ010000001.1, read on the forward strand.
GAGGCACAAGCGCATCAGGCAGAAGCGGTCTCGAGGCGCAGCGCACGCAGGTTGGTTCCCATGCGCTTGGCGATCGCGAAGGCATTGCGGGTCGGATTGACGTCTGCCTTGCCCTGCCCCGCGATATCGAAGGCGGTGCCGTGGGCCGGCGTGGTGATGGGGATAGGCAGGCCGCCCTGGACGGTGACGCCGGACTTGAAGCCCAGCAGCTTGATCGCGATCTGCCCCTGGTCGTGGTACATGGTCACGATGGCGTCGTACTCGCCATCGCGCGCCTTGATGAAGATGGTGTCGGCCGGGAAGGGGCCTTCGACCGGGTAGCCCTGTTCATTGCAGCGCGCGACGGCCGGCGCAATGACGTCGATTTCCTCGCGGCCACAGGTGCCACCTTCGCCACCGTGGGGATTGAAGGCAGCGACGGCGATGCGCGGGCGCTCGAAGCCGGCCAGTTTCAGCGAGTTATGAATCAGCTGGCTGGCGGCGATGATGCGCTCCTGGGTGACGTACTCGGCGGCGTCCTTGAGCGGGATGTGCGAGGAGATGCGCGAGGTCCACAGCGTCCCCAGGGTGTTGAACTCGCAGAAATAGCCCTCGACTCCCAGCTTCTCGGCGAAGAAGTGCAGTTCATCCTCATGCCCCAGGCCACCTTTCTTCATCGACAGCTTGTTGAGCGGCGCGAAGCAGATGGCGTCGACTTCCTCGTTCTGGGCCGCTTCCAGGCAGCGAGACAGCACCGCGAGGGTCGAGGCGCCACAGGCGGCGCTTTCCTCGGCCAGCGTCACCTCCTGCTGCGCCACGCTTTCCACCAGCATCAATGACAGGCCTTCATGCTGGCGGGCCTCGGCGAAGCTTGCGACGCGCGGCAGCTGGGTGAAGAGACCTGCCTGGCGTTGGCCCTGCTCCCACAGCCACTGATCGCCGACCAGCACGCTGTGGGTCTCGGCGAATTGCTCTGGTTCCGCGACCAGGCGCGCGATCAGCTCCGGGCCGATACCGGCGGGGTCACCAAGGGTGAGGGCAATGACAGGGCGTGTTGCTGACATGTGAATTCCAGCCTTGTGAGAGTTGGCGTTGTTGTTGGTTTCTTCAATCAATTCGCACTTTATGGTCTGCTGGTTGGTTTACCGGACCAGTTGAGATAAAAATTAGCCGAGCCCACGCTGATCGGTCAAGGTTTTCTCGAAAATTGCGACCATGGTCGGTTTGTGGATGCGTGATATGCGGTTGTCGGTTATGCTGGTATGAAATCTATACCAGTGGAGGCTGCATGAAGCAGACGCCTTTCGCCTTCGAGAAAGCGCTGAAGAATCAGACCAAGAAGGAAATTCTCGCCGACAAGCTCATCGAGATGATCCTGACGGGGCTGCTGCGCGATGGAGATGAGCTGCCCAGCGAGCGTGAGCTGGCGCAGTTGTTTGAAGTGAGTCGTGAGACGGTGCGCGGGGGGCTGGCGCTGTTGACGGGCTATGGCCTCTTGAATGTCTCGCACGGCAGCAAGTCGCGGGTCTGTGCCAGTGAGGCCGTGATCGACAGCTTCCGCAACCATCCCGCGCGTCAGCAGGGCGATGAGCTCAATAACCTGGATATCGAGAGCGTCTTCGAGAGCCGGATCGTGGTGGAATCGGCCATCGCCCGCCGTGCCGCGCGGCATATCGATGAGGTGGGGCTCAAGAAGCTCGACGCCCTGCTGGAAGCCCAGTCACAGCACTTCGACTCGCCGGTGAACTTCCAGCTCTCGGATCAGAACTTCCATCACGTCATCGCCGAATACTCGCGCAACGAGATCCTGATCCGCTATGCCGATGAGCTTTATACCTACGCGCTCAACATTCGCCGCCAGGTCATGGCCGAACACGGCTCGATCAAGCGCAGCTATGAAGAGCATGTGCGTATCGTCGAGGCATTACGTGCCGGTGACCCGGACGCCGCCGAACGCGCCATGCTCTCGCATATCGACAGCGTCTATTACACCACGCGCGACAAGATGCCCCATTGAGAGGGGAGATGAATCACGAGGGGTATGAAACAGAGCGGGGCATGAAACAGAGCGGGGCATGAAACAGAGCGGGGCATGAAACAGAGCGGGGCATGCTGAACGCGATGCCTCAGTATTCCACGCCCGTCATCACCCAGACGATGCGGGTCTCGGTCTCGCCGGGGTTGCGAATCCAGTGGGGTTCTTCCCCGGTCAGCGAGAAGCTGTCGCCCGGGTTGAGCAGGAAGACCTGCTCACCGATGGTCAGCTCCAGCTGGCCACTTTCCACATAGCCCGCTTCTTCACCGCGTCGTTCACGCGGTGTCTCGCCGCCGCTGCCGCCGGGCTGCAGGCGGGTCATGATCAGGATGAGCTGCCCGCTCAGACGCGGTGAGAGCAGTTCTTCCCGCGCGCCGATGGCGCCGAGATTCATGGCGCGACGCTGATCTGCGCGCACGATGTATGCCTGCTCCACCTCCGAGTCACTGCCGCCGGGCTGGAAGAACCAGCTGACGCGCACGCCGAGGGCGTCACTCAGTGTCTGCAATACCCCGATGGGCAATGAGGAGACACCGCGTTCCACCTGGCTCAGATAGCCGACGGACTTGCCGACGCGCTCCGCCAGCTGGCTGAGGGTCAGCTGGCGGGACTTGCGCAGGTCGCGCAGCTGTCTGCCGATACGTCGGTCTTCCTGTTCTGCATTGCTGAGCGTGCTGCCGGTTGATGCCTGTGAGGAGTCTGAGTCCGTGGTCATCCGGTTTCCTCTTGGCAATGGGCGCTGGCGGTCAATGAGTGGCGTTTCATGTGGATGAAAAGCATGCGGCGGTTTTCATCAGCAAGATTATCAGCATGCGGCGGTAAGAGATAAGCCTGTGTCGTTATCAAATCGTCGTGTCGAGTCGGAGATTGATAAGGGCTGGCGATCTTGATGAGGGGTTTGAGATAGCGGCTTCTGAGATAACGCTTGAGACGCAAAAGGCCAGTCATCGCGACTGGCCTTTTGCGTCTGTGCTGCGCGTGACGATCACGCGGCTGGCGTAAAGGCCGGTCGCTGTTTGCGGAAGGCCTGTTTGCGGGTGATCTTGCCCTTCTCGAGGGTGAAGAGATCTACGCTATCGGCCTCGACACGCAGGCCATCCGGCTGGGTCGCCATGAAGGTGCATTCGGAGACGACGCGCTGATCAGCGAAGAAGAACTCGCCCTTGGCCCACTGCACATCGGGCATGGTCGTCCAGGTATTCACGAAGGCGTCGCGCACGGCGGCCTTGCCGACGATACGCGTGCCGTGCGCCTCATCGCCGGACACGGTGTCGAAGACCACATCGTCGGCGAAGTACTCCATGACCTCATCGATGGCGTGGCGATTGAAGGCATCGAACATGGCGGTCATCTGTTCACGATTCATGGTGCGTCTCTCTGGTGCTTGCATGCCGCAAGAGGCATGTCAGTGGGAGGTGCCGCGACGGGATTCGAGAGCGCCGCGGCGTGTCGGTAAGTGATGGCGGTAAGTGATAGGGGCGATCAGTGGCGGAACTCGCACGGCGCGTGTCTCAGCTCACCTTGTCCAGCACCTGGAAATACTTGTAGAGCAGGTGCTGGCCCATGCGCCGGATAGGCCTGAGCGGATGGGCGGGCAGCGGCGAGTTGAAGATCGGCAGATGGACCTCCGGCAGCGACTGCCCGGCGATCAGCGCGGCCAGCTGCCGGGAGGCATAGGCCGAGAACGACACGCCGTTGCCGCTGTAGCCCTGGGAGTAGAAGATCTGCTGCTTGGGGTCCGGCTGCACGATGCGCGGCATCATGTCGTGGGAGATATCCATCCAGCCATGCGAGAACCACGGCGTCTCGATACCGGCAAGCGCGGGAAACTTGCGCGCGATGGCCTCATGCACCACATCCAGATGCCGGGCATTCTGCGCATCCGCGCCACTGATGGCGCTGCGCGTCCCGATCTGCAGGCGCTTCTCGGGCAGCAGACGATAGTAGTGGCGCAGCTTGCGAGTGTCCGTGGCGAAGATGGTGGAATGCAGACCGCAGGCCTCGATCTCCTCGTCGGTCAGGGTGCGCGTCCACACCGAGTTGGCCATGATCGGCATGTTGCGATAGGCGGTCAGCGAGTGAAGATTGGGGCTGGTATAGCCCGCCGTGGCGATGCCCACCGCGCGCGCCTTCACCGTGCCGCCCGGCGTCTGCAGATAGTGGATGCCGTTCTCGGTCGTCCACTGCTGTACCGGGCTGCTGGTGTGGATTCTGGCGCCGTGGCGGCGCGCGATACGCGCATAGCTGTAGGCCAGCTTGAGCGGCTGTACCGCGATGCCTTCGGGCTCGAGCATCGCGCCGTGACTCTCCTGATCGCCCATGAAGTCGCGATGCACTGACGCGCGGTCCAGCGTTCGGGTCCGGTAGCCGAGGATGTTGTTGCACAGGCGCGATTCGGCCTCGAGATGCTGCATGGCCTGCGGGCTATGGGCGATCAGCAGGTTGCCCAGTGGCTGAGGCTCGCAATCCACTTCCGGGTCCTGGGTCAGGGACTTGAAGACCTCGAACCCCTCCAGGCTATTGGCGTGCAGCTGGCGCGCCATGTCGACGCCCCATTTCCTCACCCACTGGCTGCGGCTCAGGCGTCCCCAGGCCAGATGGCCCTGGCCACCATTGCGACTGGTGCAGCCCCAGCCGATCTGGTTGGCCTCCAGCACCACCGCCTTGATGCCATGCTCGCGCGCCAGAAACATCGCCGTGGCAAGGCCGGTGAAACCGGCGCCGATCAGTACCACGTCGGCCTCCATATCGCCAGAGACCGGGCCATCATCCTCGGGAGGCGGGCCGGCGTGGTAGCGCCAGTAGCTCGGCGCATAGTCCACTCCCTCGCCCGGAGAGCTGTCCTTGAGAGGATCGTAATGCGGGTTGTAAGGCTGTTTGACAGTCATCGTGGGTCACCATCCGTCTTGTTGTTGGCGATCGTTGTCATTGGTGATCGTTGTTGTTGGTGATCATTGTCATTGGCGATCAATGGCGGTGCTGGTTCGTGCGCGTTGCGCTCGGGTGGCTTGCCTGCTCGAGTCGACGTGTGCCCGTCATGCCGCTCAGGTCGCGCCCGGGATGGGTTGGCTTCCCGACCCCGGGAGGGCGGGCGACGTAGCCGTGGTACTTGGCGGGGTACTGGGCGTGCTAGCTGGCGTGGCGGGTGTCACAGCGCTGTAGCCTTCCGGCTCAGCGGCTTCGGCAGGCATCGGCTTTATCTGAGGGACCGGCTGCATGGCCGTCGCGGGCTGTTCATGGGTCGCCTTGAGCATGCGATAGACCGAGAACATGTAAGCGATGCTGACGAGGAAGAAGGGCGCGCCGACCACGATCGCCAGGCTCTTGATGGCGTTGAAGCCACCGGCGAGCTGGAAGACGATGCCGGTGACACCGATGATCACGCCCCACAGCAGGCGCATCAGGATCTTCGGATTCTCGTTGCCATTGGAGACCTGCATGGCCGAGAAGAACGAGGCCGAATCCGAGGTGGTGACGGCGAAGACGATGATGTTGAACAGCACCGCGAGGCACAGCCACCAGCCGCCGGGCATGCTCTGCAGCAACAGGTAGATGCCGGATTCCGGATTGCCCTGCACGCTTTCCCACAGCGGCACGATCTGATTGACCTCGGCAAAGCCGGCCGAACCGCCCCAGATGCTGAACCACACGATCGACAGCAGCATCGGCACCACCACCACGCCGAACACGAATTCGCGCAGGGTGCGGCCACGGGAAATGCGTGCGATGAAACCGCCGCAGAAGGGGATGTAGGAGATGTACCAGAGCCAGTAGAAGATCATCCACCAGCCCACCCACTCGCGCTGTTCGAAACTGCCCGCATCGGTCCAGAACTGGTTGACGAACACCGAGCCGAAGTAGTCACCGAACTGCTGGGTGATCATGTTCAGCAGGTACTGCGCCGGGGCGTGACCGAAGGCCAGCAGCGCCAGCAGAATGGCGCCGGCCATGATCATGTTGAGCAGGCTGAGGTACTTGATGCCGCGCTCGATGCCGGTCGCCGCCGATGCCACATAGGCGATGATGATCACCAGCATCACCATGGCCTGACCGAAGGCACCGAACTCAAGCCCGAACAGCACCTTCAAGGCATAGCTGATGGAGGTGACGCCCAGCCCGATCATGGTGGCATTGCCACCGATGGTACCGATCACGCCAAGCCCGTTGGCCAGCTTGCCCCACAGACTGCTGTTGCAGCGCTCCCCCAGCAGGCCGTAGAGGCCGGTGGCGACCGTCAGCGGCTGCCCGAGGCGATAGGCCGGAAAGGCGATGGCCCAGGCGGCCACGGCAAACAGTGCCCAGCCATTCATGCCCCAGTCCATCAGCGTGTTGCGGATTGCGGTCGATACCCCGGCCTGCTGGCCGACTTGATTGAGGTCCTGCACATGCGAGGAGGTATAGAGGTGCGTCAATGGCTCGGCGACGCTGAAGAACACGAAGCCGATGCCAAGCCCGCAACTGAAGATCATCGAGATCCACGCCACATAGCTGAACTCAGGACGTGAATCATCCGGCCCCAGCCGGATGCCGCCGAAGGGGCTGAGCAACAGATAGAAGCTGAAGATCAGCGTCGCGGCGACACCGAGCACGAAGCTCCAGCCGAAATTGAAGATCAGGAAGTCACGTATGCCGGACAACGCCGCACCGGTCTGCTCCGGCGCCGCCAGGGCATAGATCATGATCAGGGTGTAGATGCTGAGGACGGGCCAGAACAGCCCCTTGTCGTAGTCGCCAAGCAGACCGGATGAGCGCGGAACGCTGTTGCTGCCAGCGCGCTCAGCCGCTGCGGGATTGCGTGTTGCTGTCACTGGGGTGCCTCCAGGAAGGGGCCCTGATGCTCCACGCCAGATCTCGTCAGACACCTGACAAGCCGACAGGAATATCGAGAGCAGATTTTATTGTTGTCATGGGAGCGGGGGCTGGGATATCGCCTTCATCGAACCGGCAAGGTCCCCATCCATCGTCAGTGAATGCGCTGCAGCTGATGCAGCATTCGATGAATCTTCTCGCGTCACAAATGAAAATAGACGGCGAGTAAAATCGCGCAAGTGAAATTTTTCAGTATTTTTTCATTTATATGTAAATTGATTGTCTTCCGACATTAACTTCTTGAAATACAGAAGAAATAACGCCGATGCGCAGCTTGGCTCGATGGTGGCAGGCCAGCGAACAGAGGTGGGAGGGGGGTAGAGAGCGGAGAAGGGCAGCAGAGAGCGGAGTAGAGGTAGGAGCAGAGAGGGGGCAGCAGAGAGTGGAGCAAGAAAGCGAAAGGCAGCCAAGGGATAAGCCAATGGCGTGAATCAACAAGGTCAGAATGCTGCGAGCCCCTCATCACTCCCTGATGAGGGGCTCGAGTCTATGGGCTCACACAAGTTGCTTGCGCCTCTCGGGAAGGTCGGTATAGAGTTAATGTGTACTGTATACAATTCTAAGAAGGTGCAGTCATGACAACTGAAAACCCCTCCGTCCCGGAGTTGAACGGGGCATCCCTGTCGGGAATCTTCCTGGCATTCTGCCTATTGATGTCCAGCGTCTTGCTGCTCAAGGTGCCGGTGGCACTGGCGTTGTTCGCTGCCTGGTTCCTGCTGATGCTGTGTGGCTGGATGTTGAAGGTGCCGTATCCCAGCCTGCAGGCGGGCCTGATGAAAGGCATCATGCGTGGCATGGAAGGCGTGCTGATCATTACCTGTGTGGGCGCGGTGGTCGGCTCCTGGATCGCGGGCGGCATCGTGCCGACTGTCATCTATTACGGTCTGAGTCTCGTCCACCCGGGTACCTTCCTGCCCATCGCGTTTCTGGCCTGCGCCTTGACCAGCCTGGTCACAGGTACCTCCTTTGCCTCGGTGGGGACTGTCGGCGTCGCGATGATGGGCGTCGGCGCGGGTTTCGAGATTCCGCTGCCCTATGTGGCAGGAGCCGTGATCTCTGGCGCCTATGTCGGTGACGCCATCTCCCCGCTGTCCGATACCACCATCCTGTCGTCTTCTCTGTGTGATGTCTCCTTGATCGATCACGTGCGCTCCATGGCCTGGGTTGGCTTGCCTGCCGGTGTGCTCGTGCTGGGCGGCTTCTACCTGTTGGGCATGGATTCCGCGGCATCCAGCCAGGCCATGCAGTCCGCTCAGGTGATGTTGAGTGACCTGGATGCCTTGTTCGTGATCAGCCCGATGTTGCTGTTGCCGTTGTTGATCACCCTCGGCCTTCTGATGGCACGCAAGCCCGCCATTCCGGTGATCGCGATAGGGGCCTTTCTCGGTGTGCTGTGTGCCTGGTGGGTGCAGGGCGCAACGCCTCTCGAAGCTGCCATGTCGCTGTATCAGGGCTATTCCCAGACGCTGGAAGGTTCCACGATAGGCGGGATTCTCAGCCGTGGCGGCATCCAGTCCATGTTGCCGGTGGTCGTCATCGTCATCTTCGCGCTCGGACTCGGCGGGCTGATGGAAAGCCTCGGCGTCATCCGTTCGGTGGGCAATCGTCTGTCGCGGATGGTGAAGGGGGACGTCAGCCTTACCCTCATCACCGTGACCTGCGGATTCTTCGGCTCAGTCTTCGGTGGCGCCGCCTATGTCTCGTTGTTCACGGCCTCGGCCATGACTCGCAATCTCTATGAGCAGCAGGATATCGAGCGACGGGTGCTCTCGCGCAATTGCGAGGCCGGCGGCACCTTGTCCTGCCCGATGATTCCCTGGACCAGCGGTGCTGTCTTCATGGCGGCCACCACCGGCGTGGCGACCCTCGATTACCTCCCGTACCTGTTCTATCACTTCGCCTTCATGGCTGGCTGTCTCATCAGCGCCATGACCGGGCTCGTGTTCTGGAAGGGGCGCCGCGCCCTGAATTCCGCACATTCCGTCACAACTTCACCTCTTTCTCAGGAAGCTTGATCATGGCCATGTCCACTATCAGTTCTCAGGCATATGTCTCCGATCCGCGCAACGACGACGTCCTCATCTACGTCAATGGCGAGTTCAAGAAGCGCAACGAAGCGACGGTTTCCATCTTTGACAGTGGCTTCGTGCTCGGGGATGGCATCTGGGAAGGGATGCGTCTCATCAATGGCAAGCTGCTGGCGATTGATGCGCATATGGATCGTCTGTTCGAGGGCGCCAATTCGATCGATCTTGACCTTGGCATGAGCCGCGCCGACATGATCGGCATCATCCGCGAGACGCTGCGCGTCAATGACATGCACGATGGTGTTCATATCCGTCTGATGGTGTCGCGTGGCTTGAAGAGCACGCCCAACCAGGACCCGCGCTTCGTGCTCGAGGGCCCGACGGTTGTCGTCGTGGCGGAATACAAGAAGATCGATGTCGAGCGCAAGCAGAAGGGCATCAAGCTGTTCACCTCGACCTTCCGCTGCAGCACACCGGATGTCTTCGACCTGCGCCTGAATTCCCACAGTCGTCTCAACTTCATCCAGGCATTGATTCAGGCACTGCACGCCGGGGCGGATGAAGCCTTGATGCTGGATAGCCGTGGCTTCGTGGCCAGCTGCAACTCCACCAATTCCTTCATCGTGCGCAAGGGTGAAGTCTGGACCTCCACCGGCCTTTGCAACTTCAATGGTCTGACCCGCAAGGCAGTGATTGACCTGGCGGCCAGCAACGGCCTGGTGGTTCGGGAAAAGGACTTCACTTTGGCTGAAGTGTATAGTGCCGAAGAGGCCTTCGTGACCGGTACCCTGGGCGGTCTGACCCCCGTCGTGTGCATTGATGGTCGCACGATCGGAACAGGGGAAATGGGGCCGGCCTATCGGCAGTTGAATGCCTTCTATGAAGCCTATCTCGAGGAGACGAAGTGACCAGAGGGACTCGCAAGGCATGAACGATTTCAGCAAGCTGCATCGCCCTGACACCCTGTGGTCGGGCGTGGCTGAGCAGATCCAGGACCTCATCGCGTCGGGCACTCTTGTCCCGGGCATGAAGCTCACTGAAGCCTATCTCTCCAAGGCACTCGGCGTCAGCCGGGTGCCGGTACGAGAGGCCTTGCGCCATCTGCTGAGTACGGGGTTGCTGGTCAGTGAGCCCTACAAGGGCGTGCGAGTCCGTCATTTCGATCATGCCCATCTCGCCCAGTTGTACGCCTATCGCGCGGGGCTGGAGAGAATGGCCTTCAATATTCTCTGGCCGATCAAGACCGTGCAGATGACTGACGAGCTGATTCGACGTCAGCACGCCTTGAGCGACGCCATCGGGCGGCGTGACAGTGAAGGCGCCATCATCGCCGAGCTGCATCTGCATGGTTGGTGCCACGAGGTCTCGGGCAATGAATTCCTGCTGGCGGATTGGGAGCGTATACGACCGCATCTGCAGTGTTATTTCGTGCTTCACCAGCGGGCCCATCAGCGGCCCGGCCCATCGCGTGAAGCACACGACCGCTATGTGGCCCTTGCCACCGGTGACTCGCTGCCGGACATGCTCGCGCATATCGATGAGCATATGCACCAGGGCATGAGCAAGGTGCTGGAATTGGTCGAGTAGGCACGCAACGCGTACCACCTATCCCTTCTGGACTGTCCTCTGACGGTCTTTTTCGCCTCTTGGCTCACTCCCGCTGGCAGCACTTTGTCCAGCGGGCAGTGTCTGCACGCTGTCTCTGCTCCATCACACGCAACGCCGTGTGCCAGCGTGAGTTTCGTGGCTGGCCATTGTTTTCCGCGGCTTGGACCCAAGGTCTTGTTCACTGTTTATTCGAATGAGTGAATGCATTGCTCATCCTGACCCGAAAGTTCACCGGAAAAGGAAAGCACCTCCATGGCACTAACCACATCTTCGTCAGCGTCCGTCTCCGAGATCATCGTCGACTCATTGCTTGAGGCCGGCGCCAAGCGTTGCTACGGCATCGTGGGTGACACCATCAACCACTTCACCGACGCCATTCGGCGCTCCGAGATGGAGTGGGTACATGTGCGGCACGAGGAGGTGGCCGGTTTCGCGGCAGGGGGCGAGTCCTTCATCAGTGGCGAGCTTTCCTGTTGTGCCGGTACCTGCGGGCCGGGCAGCACGCACTTTCTGAATGGTCTGATCGAATCACACCGCAATGGCGCGCCGGTGGTGTTCATTGCCTCGCAGATCGATACCGCCGAGATGGGCGTCGGCTTCCCGCAGGATGTCGATCAGAAGGCGCTCTATTCCCAGTACAGCGTGTTCTGCGAGTACCTGACCAATCCCGAGAATGCCCGCCGCATGGTCGCCATTGCGGCGCAGAAGGCACTGGCGGAAGGCGGGGTCGCGGTGCTGATCGTGCCGGGGGATCTGTTCACCCAGAAGCCCAAGGGCTCGCTGCCGTGGCGTGCCCATCGCTTCGCGCCGGTGATTCGTCCCGGCGAGCAGGAGCTGGCTGCCGTGGCCGAGGCACTGAATGCGCCGGGCAAGGTCTCGATCTATGCCGGCATCGGCTGTCAGCACGCGCAGGAGGAAGTGCTGGCGCTGGCACGGCGACTCAAGGCGCCAATCGCCTGGACGTCGCGCGCCAAGGACTTCATCGAGCCCGACAATGAACTCGAAGTCGGCATGACCGGTGTGTTCGGGCTGCAGGGCGGCTACGAGGCCGTCGCGGAATGTGACACCTTGCTGCTGCTCGGTTGCAGCTTCGCCTGGACCCAGTTCTATCCGGACAAGGCGACGGTGATTCAGGTCGATCTGGACCCCGGCAAGATCGGTATTCGCCACCCGGTGGACCTCGGGGTCGTCGGTAGCGTCAAGGACACCTGCGCGGCGCTGCTGACCCGCGTCGACCCGCGTGACGACAGCGCCTGGCTCGACAGCTGTCGCAAGAAGTATCTCGAGGCGCGTGACGATGCCGCCGTCACCTCCGATGACGAGCGCCTCATCCACCCGCAGGAGCTGACGCTGGCGCTGGATCGCCACGCCAGCGAAGACGCCGCCTTCACCGCCGATGGCGGCAGCCCGATGGTGTGGTGCCTGCGTCATATTCGGGCCAACGGCAAGCGCCGCACACTGCCGAGCCTGATGCACGGCACCATGGCCAACGCCTATCCTCAGGCCATCGGCATCCAGAAGGCCTACCCGCAGCGTCAGGTAATCGCCATGTGCGGCGATGGCGGCCTTGCCATGCTGATGGGGGACCTGCTGACCCTCAAGCAGGAGAAGATCCCGCTCAAGATCGTCATCTTCAACAACAGCACGCTGGGCTTCGTCGAGCTCGAGCAGAAGGTCGAGGGCATCCTGGATACCTACACCGAACTCGAGAACCCTGACTTCTCGCTGCTGGCACAGTCCATGGGGCTGTGGGGGCGTCGAGTCGAAGAGAAGCACGAGCTGGATGAGGCGGTGCAGAGCCTGCTGGCCCAGGATGGCCCCGGGGTGCTCGAGGTCAAGGTCAACCGCATGGAGCTGGTGATGCCGCCGCATGTGGAAGCCGGCCAGGTCGCCTCCACCGCGCTCTACTCCGCCAAGGCGGTGCTCAATGGCCGCATGGATGACGTGGTTGACCTGGTGCGCAACAACTTCACCAAGCGCTGAGCACATGACATGAGCCGGTAGCTTGTAAGCTGCTTAGTTGTTTCTGCGCAGCTGACACGAAAGAAGGCCCCGATCCTGTGGATCGGGGCCTTCTTGTGGGTGCGGCTATTGCCCTGTGACTTAGCTCAGCTCATTAAGTAGCTCAGCTCATTACCTAGACCGCTTCGCGGCAAAGAACAGCTCATGGCGTCATTCACTTCCAGACCTGGGAAGCGAAGCCGCGCCAGTAGTCATCCATGTCGCGATAGCTGGTCATGTCATACAGGCTGAACTTGCGATTGAGGCGAGCACCACCATCGCGGGTCAGCGGGTTCCAGGCCAGGCCGACAGTGTCGCGGCTGGAATGCATGAAGAACGCATCCAGCGGCAGCACGATGTAGAGGCCCTTGTCGAAGCTACCCTCGCCGAAGTCGTCGCCGGCATCGGTGAAGGTGGCCCAGGCGCCCATGCGTGCGCCATTGGCGAAGCCGCGTGAGACATCCAGCGTCATGCCGACATCTTCTGCCAGGTAGCGGCCGAAGCTGGCCTTGGCCAACACGTCTTCATAGCCGGTATCCCAGTAGATGCTGGCATGGCCAGTGGTGGTCGAGTAATCGCGCAGGCCGAACTGCTGATCGAACTCGCGCTGCTTGACCCAGTTCACATCGACCCCGTAGGCGAGTGGTGAGCCCAGCGGGCGATAGAGCACCTCTGCGCCGACACCGGCATACATCATCTCCAGAATGCCGCCGTAGGCCATGCCGTACCAATCGCGCCCGAACTGGTGAGTGCGGGTGTACTGCAGGTTGTCGATGCCGACGTCGGTCTCTTCGATATAGCGACCGATATAGGAGCGAACCCTGGGCAGCTTGGAGTCCGAGATGTAATCGAACTTGTCGAAGTTGTCGAACAGGGTCAGCTGTGCCGAACCCGAGAGCCAGCCATGGCGATCGGTACGCCAGGCAGCGGAGCCGCGCAGATAGGCCTGATACAGATAGCCATCCGGGCCGCCGATGTTCTGGTTGAGGCCGGGCGAGAAGCCGGCGCTCCAGCGATCATCAGGATTCTCGAGCAGCACCTTTTCACCGCTGTAGCGGGCCGCGCCTTCGCCATGCTCATCGGACGGCTCGGTGGCTGCCAATGCATAGACGCTGTGGGTATAGCGCAGCTGTTGGCGCGCATCGTGTCCGGCGCTGACGACATCGGCGCGGGAATGCACATCTTCGCGCGTGTCCAGGCCGCCAGAACGCAGGCGGTAATGGAAGCTCTCGAAATAGTCATCCAGCCGGTTGTGCAGCACGCGGTTGGCACGCCCTTCGGCCTGAGCGGTGGAGCGGAAGCGCGTGCTCTCGCCACTGACGATCAGCGCCGTTCCCTCGCGCGAGAGGCTATCGACACGAATGCCCGATTGCGCCTGAATCTCGCGGGAGAGCTCTGGCCAGCTGTCCTGGTTGCGCGTGGGGGCCTCGGCAATCAAGCGCTCCGGCGGGCTATCCAGCTTGGCCTGCGAGAGCCCGGCGAGATCCACCCCGAAGTTGACGCCGAACATCGCAGTATTGCCACGCTCCCAACCGGCCTTGACGGTCAGGTTGTCGGTCACGCTCAGGCGGGCACCCAGGTTGATCGGGCTGTCCTGCTCTTGATCGTTGTCCTGCGGCTCGCTCTGATAGTCATTGCCGTCAAGCTCTGCCATCAACACCAGCGGGTCCCACGGTGTCTGCCATTCCACGCCGCCGAAGATACCGACATCGCCCTTGAACAGGCTGTTGAGGGAGAACTCGCCGCCCTGATCACCGCCGGTCTCGCCAGTGCCTGGGCGGTCGTTGTAGCTGTCACGCACCCAGCCGAGCGGATTGCTGATATCACCGCGTGAACCGAGATAGCCCCAGCCCAGGCCCAGCGTGAAGTCGAGGTCATACCAGCGCTTGCTGGCGACCAGGTACTCACTGCCGAACAGGCTGGTACCGCCCATGTCGCGCAGGCCGACCGCGACTTCGGGCAGATAACGACTCTCTTCCCACAGGCGGAACTTGGCGTCGACACCCTTATCCAGGTAGTCACGGTCGCCGGCGATGGCTTCGCCGTACAGGCGGTTGGTGACTTCCGTGTAGCGGAAGCCGACCTCCAGCCAATCGAGCGGCTGCAGGCTGACGTTATAACGCCGGTAAGGTTCGACCTGGCTATAGGAGAAGTGAATACTGCCCGGTTTCTGCATGCGCGCGGTGGGGGTCTGCATCAGGCCGACGCCGCCGAAATCCGATTGACCATGCCCGAGGCCACTGAGACGCGTCTCGAGCGGCTGCGGACCATCCAGCAGACCGGCGTAGCTCATCGGGGCCAGCAGCACGCCCGCACTGAGCATGGCCAGCTGCCGGATGGCGCGCGTCAAGGGAATGAGCCGGGCACGCGCCGGTGCCATGGAAGAGAAGTGCGAATGATCCATGCTGTCTGCTGCCATCCTTTGCCTGCCTGAGCACGAGGCGTCCTGCTGTGTCATTGTCACGTCGCTCATGGAGTGTCGCCCTGAGGGAGCGAGCCACTATCCGTGTCATCAAGGTCATCGTTGTCATCACGGTGATCACTGTCATTACGGCTATCACGGTCATCACTGTCAGCGTATTGCCGCGCTACCTGCAGATAGTCGCGCTGCTGCGGCTCTCCCGTGATGGCGTCCACGCTGCGGCACTCCTTGCCCGGCCATTGCAGGCTCAACCACTCGGGCAGACTGCGATTGACCCAGGCGGCGGCCGCCGAGATACGCGGCATGTTGACCACGACACGGTCGCCCGGCGCCAGCGTATAGGGCTGGTCATTCCAGGCGCTGATGCCGCGGACGATGATTCTGCCGCCCAGCGTGATGACACTGGCGTGTTCCGAGTCCGCCTGCGCGCCCGGCAGGCCAGCGATGGCGTCGTGCAGCGTCAGGCCGGGGCGCCAGTCCAGCTGACGCACGCCAACGGCACTCCAGAGCTGAATGCGTGTCTCGGCCTGACATTGGCCTATCCAATCACCCGTCGTGAGCGGGATGTCCAGGCGCGGAAAACGCCACAGAGCGATGGGGTCGATCCGCCCGACCTGACGCCCCTCGATCGGCGTGCGGCCGATGATGCGCATCCAGTGCTTGAGCCCTTCAGCCGACAGCCGATCATCAAAGACGGCCTGCGAGCTCAACTGACGCAGCTCGAAGAACAGGCGCCGCCCCAGCTCACGTGTCCTGTCGCGTGTCTGCTGGGTGGCCACGAACGCATGCGGCCACTCGATACCATTGGCATTCGTCAGCACGCCGAGCTGGCGCGATAGCGCCTCACTGATGGTCAGAGTCTGGGCGCTGGCATCCCGGTCTTGGGATGGGCCTTGTGATGCTGCCGGAGTCTCGCTGGCCAGCGCTGCGCCAGGCAACAGGAGTGCACCGCAAGCAGACGCGAGCATCGCGACGCCAAGGGCGGCCTTCAGACGTTCATGCAGATAGCTTTTCACGACACCTCGACGGGCAAGAGACACGACACCTGGATGGACAGAAGACACACGGCCGACTCGTGCAGCCGGGGCGGCATGATCATGGCACTGAAAGAAAATTTCTTGGCACTTACCACCAGCCACGCGCGACCTCCCAGCTCCAATAATGAGAATCCGGCCAGGGTTGAACATCCGCCGCCCAGATTCTTGGTGCCGCATTGGCATCAGTCGCGGGGGGATCATTCACAGTAGCAACCGCATAGCGATTGACGCTACGCGAGCCATCTTGCCAGAGGATGTTTTCCTCACACTGGGCCACTGTCTGATCGCCCAACGGCAAGGCCTGCACGGCGGGGGCCGCGCATTGCCAGCTTGCCTGGCCCTGCGCATAGCCCTCTATCCCGTCGGCGCGCTGCCAGCGAGAGTGAATCACGTAGCTGGGCGTGGTTTCGCCCCTGTCCAGCGCAGACATCAGCGTGGTCAGCGATACATCCCGTCGCATGTCCAGCAGGTCGGTATCGAAGCCGGCGGTACCGCTCAGCCAGCCGTTCTCCAGACGCACGAAGGCATGATCCGCCGTTTCGAAACGTGCCAGCTCTGTCGTGCTCGAAGGCTGTCTTGCCGTCGATTCAACAGGCGTGGCGGAAGAGGGCAGGGCTGCCATAGGTGTCAGCCCTGCGTGTTCTTGCTGATAGGTCGCGTCCGTTGCGTCCCTGTCTTTGCGGGTCGCTGTCTCCAGAGACGCCAGCACCACCATCCCGGTGTTGCCGTCATAGCTGAAACGCAGCGTGGCATAGGGCAGGGCGCGCGCACGCTCGGCATCGAATTGATCGCTGCCGAGTATTGCGCTGGCTGTCTGCCCCAGCTGCCCCTGCTCAAGTGCGGAGCAGCCCCCAAGCATCAATGCGCCGGACACAAGCAAAGGGGCCGCCAGGCGGCCCCCCATCATGATGGATGTCGGCTTCATGGTGATCAGAAGGTACCTGTGGTGCCGGTGGTGCCAGTCGTGCCGGTAGACCCTGTGGTGCCAGTCGTTCCGGTCGTACCCGTTGTGCCAGTGGTACCGGTGGTGCCTGTCGTGCCCGTTGTACCGTCGCCATCACCCGGCTCGCCGCCTTCATCCGGGTCACTGCCGTCATCAGGGTCGGTGGTGCCGGTAGAGCCTGTGGTACCGGTCGTGCCGGTGGTGCCAGTCGTCCCGGTAGTGCCAGTTGTGCCGTCGCCGTCACCCGGGTCCGTGCCATCGCCCGGATCAGTGCCGCCGTCGCCACCGTCACCCGGATCAGTGCCGCCGTCGCCGCCGTCACCCGGATCAGTGCCACCGTCACCACCATCACCCGGATCAGTGCCACCGTCGCCACCATCACCCGGATCAGTGCCGCCGTCGCCGCCATCACCTGGATCAGTGCCGCCGTCGCCGCCATCACCCGGATCAGTGCCGCCGTCGCCGCCGTCACCCGGATCAGTGCCGCCGTCGCCACCATCACCCGGATCAGTGCCGCCGTCGCCACCATCGCCACCATCGCCACCATCACCCGGATCAGTACCGCCGTCGCCACCGTCACCCGGATCAGTACCACCGTCGCCACCGGTGCTACCGGCACTGCTGCCGTCACCACCGGAGGCGACGGTAGCAGCGACACCGACCGCCGCCGCCAGGCCAGCGGCGACAGCTGCAATGGTGCCAGCGGCCATGCCACCAGCGGCGCCAGCGCCTGCTGCCGCACCGCCAGTACTGCTGCTTCCTGTGCTGGTAGATCCTGTGCTGGAAGGTGCCGAGCCTGTCTGAGCCGGTGCTTCACTTTCGGCACGGGCTATCCCGGCAACCAGAGGAGATAAGGCCAGTCCCGCGATGACCAATGTTGTAGCAGTGCGTTTCATGTGCGTTCCCTTGTCTTCCCGTGTAGGAAATTCTCACGCTCTCTGTGTTGGCACAGGCGCTGATATGACTTGCTGGGCGATTGATTCTTGATGAGAAACAATAGAAGGTGTTGGAGACTTGTCGTGCACAACGTTCTATCGCCTCGTGAGACAGATTTCAATACGCGAATGTTGTGGAAATTAACAGAGTTCAGGTTGTTGGTCGACTGACATCTAACCGTAAACAACCATCGAATATGATGATCGCGGCATCATGCTTGACAAGAAAGGCCTCGGACTCTCGACAATAATCGCAAGAAATGCGAGTCGGTAAAAATTGGCCAATCTCGGAAGAGAGCATACGGGCTTGAATTCTGGGTCGTGAAACTCGTTATCTTTATCGGTAAGCCCATTTCAATACTGATTGATGATGCTTTGATGGGAAGGCTAGTCATTCTGCTATTGGTTAATTGGTACTTTGTGTAAATTTTTTGTTTCTGATTGATGCTGATGCGTATCGCGGCCAGCTGTGGTCGATCTTGGTGTCTCCTTTTGGATACGCAATGATTCATGATCTAATGCCCTGCAATGCGGCTCCTGGTGCCAATTGGTCCACATAATACTAAAAATATCAGTCATTTAGGTGTTATCGTCTCGCTTTCATGCCTTGGTGGGTGGCAGGTGAATATGAATAAAGGGTGGAACGAGAGTCCCAGAATGCAGTATCATGCGTCCCTTATTGAAAAGGCTGTGTTTCTTTTTTGCGACACAGGAAGGATGGGTCACCGGTGGAACGTCATGCCGTGTTGACGATACGCAGGAAGGATCTTGCGCTTGCGGTGCTGGTGTCTCTACCAATGCCCGATAGATTCTCTCCTCAGCAGTGTCGGTAACAGGCTGTCATGGCGTGTCAGCCATTGGATTTGTAGTGACTGGTACCATCCAGGCAGTGCGAGCCGATAGGGTTGTACAAGTCTTATTAGTTCGAAACCTGAATCCTGTACTCATTTGAACAAAAACAAGTCCACATCTGATAGCACTGGCGATCTACAAGACGATTGCTCTGCTAGGGTTTGTTGCGTCTTGAATTTCGGGATTACCTTTCTGGTTGTTAAGTATTAGCTAATTGAATTTTGTGCTCGATACCTGTCCACGAGTTCAGTGCGCCGGATTTTCCTCAAAGGGAATGATCTTGTCTTGAATTCGAGGTGCCACTCGTAGCAAGGCTTTCTTGCGTCAGTGAAGGATTGATGCTAGTCGGGAAACAGATGGGCAAGCACGACACAAGCTGGAAGACATCAAGATCTTCATGTCAGGGCCTCAGGGATGCGCCGTCAACCACCCTGGGGCGGTAGCGTGCCCAAAATCAGGTCGCGCTCACGAAAAGTCGATAGGGTCGGGAAGATACATCGCAGGCCTTGCGCAATGCAGGCCAACATCAGACGGCTCTCTGGCTGTCCTCGAGATTCACCCTGCGCATCCTTTTCTACATTTTGTCTCTTCACCCTGACTCTTCTCCCTGACTGGCATGTCGGGTTTGGGCTGCTGAGCCTATTTTCGGTTGACGACTTTCGATTGACTACGTCGCGGCCTGAGCACGACGCCTTCTCTTCCAGGGCAGCATGAGGCTGCCCATTCCATCTTGCAGTTTTCGGGGGTTTTACATGATCAAGGTCACCATGTTTGGCAAGGGCTGTGCGCTGTCGCCGCGCCCCCGCCTGGCAATGACCACCGCGCTGTTGATTGCCATGCTGTCTACCACGGGCTGTGCTTTCGCCCCCGGTGGCGATATGGACTATCAGACAGAAACGGCCCCGCTGGATGATGCGCTTGAGGTCAAGCCGATCACCTTCGGCATGGTAGATGCCCTGAATGACAGTCGTGGCCAGGGCCAGCGTGACAATCAGCTGCTTGAGCAGCAGCTGGCCGATTACGATTACCGCATCGGCCGCGGAGATGTGCTCAACATCATCGTCTACGATCACCCCGAACTGACCATCCCTGCTGGCTCTGAACGCAGCGCCATCGAATCCGGCAACAGCGTGCACAGCGATGGCACCATCTTTTATCCCTACATCGGGCGCGTCAAAGCAGCGGGGCTGACGGTCAAGGAACTGCGCGCCGTGATCGAGCGTCGCCTGTCTGGCTATATCGCCTCACCGCAGATCGATGTGCAGGTGGCGGCATTCAAGTCCCAGAAGGTCTATGTCACCGGCCAGGTGCAAACGCCGGGAATTCTGCCGATCACCAATGTGCCGCTGACCATCCTGGATGCCGTCAATCAGGCGGGCGGCCTGTCACCGCTGGCCAACTGGCACGATGTGGTGCTGACGCGTGATGACAGTGATGAACACTTCTCGCTCTACGACTTGCTGCAGAACGGCGCACTGAGCAACAACCGCCTGCTGCGCGACGGTGATGTGCTGCACATCCCGGATGTGGGCAATCAGAAAGTGTATGTGATGGGTGAGGTGCAACTGCCGGGCAGCCTGGCGATGGGCAATTCACGTATTTCGCTGACGGATGCCATCGCCCAATCCGGTGGTATCAATGAAGGCCAGGCCGATGCCAAGGGCATCTTCGTCGTGCGGCGTGCTGATACCAGCACCGGCAAGCTGGCGACTGTCTATCAGCTAGATGCCCGCGATTCGGCAGCCTTCGTGATCGGTGCCGAATTCATGCTCCAGCCTTCTGATGTGGTCTATGTCACGGCCGCACCGCTCAGTCGTTGGAACCGTGTCGTCAATCAACTGCTGCCGACCCTGACCGCCGTTTATCAGGTATCGCGTTCTGTTAGTGATTTCGATGATCTGCGTAGCGATGATTGATCCGCACCAGCACCTAATTCCCCTCTTTATTACCATCTACCAATGGTTCTCACGAGAGCCGCAGCATTCGAAGGGTGTTTCATGAATCAGACCCCGCAACATACGGCCACTGGGGCGATGCCAACCGCTGCCACTCGCGACAACGATGACGATACCATTGATCTGGGGCGCTTGTTTGGCATCCTGGTTGATCATAAGCATTGGATCATCGCGATCACTGGCCTATTTGCCGTCATCGGAGTGGTCTACGCACTGTTAGCGACGCCCATCTACAAGGTGGATGCTCTGATACAGATTGATGATGCGCCTTCGACCAACCCGCTGGCAGACGTCAACTCCCTGCTAGGCAAGGAGCCGCCGTCTCAATCCGAGATCGAGATCATTCGCTCTCGAATGGTACTGGGCCGCGCGGTCGACCTGCTCAATCTGGATATCACCATCACCCCTAAGCGCCTACCTATGCTGGGTGACTTTCTCGTACGGCGTGGGGTAGAACGCCCGGACTTTGCACAAGGCTGGGCAAGTACCTGGGCAGGGGAGAGCATTACTGTCAGCGAGATGCCAGTCGCTGATGCCATGCTCGGCAGTACTGTCACTCTGCGCGTGCTGGATGAAACACATTACGAGCTCTTCCTTGAGGGAGAGTCGCTGGGTAAGGGAAGCATCAACAAGCTGGAAAGCTTTGCCGACGGCCAGCTCAACCTGCGTGTGACCTCCTTGAATGCTGCGCAAGGTGCGGAATTCGAACTGACCCATATCAGCCGTATGCAGGCGATTGAAGATCTGCGTAACTCCTTCTCCGTTGCGGAGCAGGGCAAGGAAACCGGCATTCTTTCCTGGTCGATGACGGGGGAGCAGCCGCAAGCATTGCAGCGTACTTTGAATACCATCGCGGATATCTATTATTCACAGAATGTGCAGCGTCAAAGTGAAGAAGCACGTAATAGTCTCGAGTTTCTCGATAATCAGGTGCCCAAGGTGCGGGCACAGCTGGATGCAGCGGAGTCGCGCCTGAATGAATTCAGGACTTCGCGTGACAGTGTGGATCTATCACTGGAGACCCAGTCGGTGCTGGAGCGGATAGTGAACCTAGAAGCACAGGTCAATCAGCTGGAGTTGACCGAGGCCGAAATTGCCAAGCGTTACACGCCTAGCCACCCGACTTACAAAGCACTGCTTGAGAAGAAGGCACAGCTCAAGCGTGAGATGGACAAGCTGAATGCCCAGGTGAAAAATCTGCCTGAAACCCAGCAGGAAGTGCTGCGCCTCACGCGCAGTGTGGAAGTGACCCAAGCCATCTATGTGCAGCTTTTGAATAAAGTTCAGGAGATGGAGATTGCCCAGGCCAGTACAGTCGGCAATGTACGTATCCTGGATGATGCCGGTATCTTGCCGCTACCCGTCAAGCCCAAGAAAGCCATGATCGTGGTTATCGCGACACTGTTGGGTGGTATGCTCTCCGTGGGTATCATTCTGTTGCGTGCAGCCTTCCGCCGTGGCGTGGAGTCGCCAGACCAGCTGGAAGCGTTGGGTCTGCCGATGTATGCCACCATTCCGCTTTCGGATGAGCAGGGCAAGCTGAGTCGCAAGGTAAAACGGAAGTCGGATAAACACTCACGTGAAATTCCCAATGGCTTGCTTGCCGCGCGCAATCCGGCTGACCTGGCTATCGAGGCGTTACGCGGCCTGCGTACCAGCCTTCATTTCGCGATGATGGAAGCCTCAACCAATACGTTGATGATTACCGGCCCCAGCCCTGGCATCGGCAAGAGTTTTGTTTCTGCCAATCTGGCTGCCGTGTGTGCCCAGTCTGGGCAGCGTGTATTGGTAGTCGATGCTGATATGCGCAAGGGTCATATGCATTCCATCTTCGATGAGCGCTCCGAGTGTGGTTTGAGCGATTATCTGGCAGGTAAGAAGTCGTTGGAAGATATCATCCGCCCGGTTTCCGCACTTGAGACACTCTCTTACGTGGCGCGTGGAATTGCACCGCCCAATCCCTCTGAGTTGTTGATGAGTGCACGTTTCCAAGGCTTCCTGACTGCGGTCAGCGAGCGATTTGATCTGGTTATCATTGATTCCCCGCCTATCCTTGCTGTCACCGATGCTGCCGTCATCGGTAAGCATGTAGGAACAACATTGCTGGTGACACGCTTTGAGGTGAATGCGCCAAAAGAAGTGGAAGTCTCACTCAAGCGCCTGGCAGCCTCAGGTGTTGCAGTGAAGGGCGGCATACTCAATGCGATGGAACGTAAGGCCGCAGGCGCTTACGGCGAAAATTATGGCTATTACAATTACAGCTATAAATAAACGCGCTTGATCAGACTATCAACGGTCATGAACACTAATGGAACCCGTGATGAATAAAGTGAGCTCTACCATGGAGCATCAACGCCGTTATTCACGCCACTATGAACGCTTGCTAGCCAGCAAGCGTCTGCAGACATTTTTCGGCGTCTTGCTGGTCGTGGTGCTGCCGGCCATGTACCGTTGGGGATTTGATTTCTGGAATACCTCCACACTGGCACAGTGGAATGCGATTCTGGGCACCGCCGCAGCCTTTACCTTGTCTTTAACCCTGATCAACCGCCTGTGCCAGTTGCCGGGGACACGCTCTTTTACCTATGTCATCCCTACAGTGGCGGCTTCCTATACCTTGCTGATCATCATCTGCGGTGCATTGGAAATTGAAGTGTCTCGCCTCCAGGTGGGTATCTCATTTGTTCTGGCGATCATCTTTGGCGGGGCTTTCTATTATGTCGATAGCAAGTTGACCACCAAACGTATGGCAGTGGTACCTTTCGGCAAGGCGCCTGCATTATGCGACGAGCGTAGCAAGTCTGTGTATTGGTACCATTTAGAGGCTCCGACGCTTGCGGGTATGAAGCGAATAGATGCAGTTGTTGCAGATTTGCGAGCGGATCTCCCGGAAGAATGGCAGCGTTTTCTTGCTGACTGCACGATTCACCGTATTCCGGTCTACCACGCCACCCAAGCACACGAAATGATTACCGGCAAGGTCCTGCTGGATCACCTTTATGCCAATGAGTTTGGCTCACTGACTCCGCGTGAAGATTATGAAGTCATCAAGCGTGGTGTGGATATTCTTGCTGCCTTGATTATGATTCCGTTGCTTGCTCCCGTCATGCTATTGACGGCACTTGCCATTCGTCTGGATAGCCCTGGTAAGGCATTGTTCTGCCAGTCTCGTATGGGCTTTCACTGTCGTCCATTTACGGTCTATAAATTCCGTAGCATGTATATTGAAATGAAAGGAACTGGTTTTACCCAAGAGGGCAATGATCCTCGTATCACACGCGTCGGACATTTTATTCGTAAGTTCCGCCTGGATGAGCTCCCACAATTGTTCAATGTTTTGAAGGGTGATATGAGCTTTATTGGACCTAGGCCAGAATCTTTAAGTTTAACTACATGGTATGAAAAGGATGTACCATTTTTTCATTACAGGCACGTTGTACGACCAGGTATAACTGGCTGGGCTCAAGTTGAACAGGGATATGCAGCTGAAGTGGAAGGAATGGTGGAAAAGCTTGAGTATGATTTTTATTACATAAAGAATTTTTCCTTATGGCTGGATTTATTGATAATATTTAGAACTGTTAAAGTCGTAGTTACTGGCGCAGGAAGCAGATAGATTTTCAAGAGATAACGAACTAAAGGATTTGTTGATATAACATGAGCTAGTATATCCTACATTAATTTTTAGAAGTTGACTGCTATAAAAGTATTGCTTTTTCTAAACCAATATAATCTATATTATAAATTTGAACGGTGTTATAACTGGTTTTAAGTTAAAGCTCTAGTATAAATCAAGATTTATAAAAGTTTTTATTTGTAAGTTTAATTCTGCTGTAGTGAGGGTATGCACATTAATTTATGAAAATTTACAATGTCATGAAAACCGATTTAGCATTGTCGCTTAGCCGTACTTTTATTGCGCGAGCTATTGCGGCTTTAGGTGGTTTGATGCTTATTATAGTTTTGAGCCGTATATTTGGCCCAAGTGGCATTGGTATATTTGCAATTTTAC
This sequence comes from Cobetia sp. 1CM21F, assembly GCF_023161745.1. Taxonomy (NCBI): domain Bacteria; kingdom Pseudomonadati; phylum Pseudomonadota; class Gammaproteobacteria; order Oceanospirillales; family Halomonadaceae; genus Cobetia; species Cobetia sp. 1CM21F. Next base: position 719,430 of record NZ_JALNTQ010000001.1, read on the forward strand.
AGAGTATCTATTTTGGATCTGCATTATTAGCTCGTTTTGGTATGGACAATGCGTTAATGCGATATGTAGGCCAGAATCATAAATCTACATCAGTAGTGTGGTACCTAAAATGGAGTCTTATAACAGCAGTAGTATTGAGCGTATTAATTTCACTACTTGTATTTATTTTGAGACACACTTTATCAGATTTATTCAAATCTGAAGCATTGATAGAGCTGATTCCTGGTATTGCGGTTACTATACCTGCTTTTACGGTTTCATTTATTTTTTCAGGTTTTATGAAAGGCGTTCGCAAACCTGCATCTGCAACTCTACTTGAAAATGGAACTGTACCACTTATAGCTAGCTTATTAGTATTGTTAATAAATTCGTTATTAGTTATCGAGCTCCAAGCTATAGGTTGGATTATGGCTGTTGCTTCTTGGACAGTAGTATCGATAGGTACATGGCAAGTTTTTAAGTGGTTTAGTCAAAATAAGCTAGAAGAAGATAAAGATAAACCTAATTATAAAATGTTTATTGACACCTCTAGCGCTTTCTTTGTTATGAGTTTAGCGCAATTTATGCAGGTCGTTATTAGTGTTTTTATTGCGGGGATGTTTTTGAACAGTTATGATTTGGGAGTATTTAAAGCCGCTGAACGGTTGGCAATGTTAATTAGTTTTATACTTATGGTAATTAATGCGGTTTTCCCTCCCAGATTTGCTACCTATTATCGTGATGGAGACTTAATAGGCCTAACAGTATTAGCTCGAAAAAGTGGTTTAATAGGTGTGGTATTAGCCTTACCCATGCTTTTACTTTGTTGGATTAAACCACAATTTGTTCTTGGGTTACTTGGCCCCGAATTTATTGAGGGCGAAAGCTTATTACGTATTATAGCAACTGCACAGTTTATTAATGTTGCTACTGGCTCGGTTGGTTTTTTACTCAACATGACAGGGCATGAAAAGTTAATGCGAAATATAGCATTGATATGCAACATAATGGGATTGTTCTGCATGTGTATTCTTATACCTACATTTGGTAGTCTTGGTGCAGCTATCGCATTAGCATTAACCCTTATATTACAAAACCTCGTGGCCCTATACTATGTTTGGATAAAGCTTGGTATTTGTATGATTCCATCTTATACAAATAGAAAATAACAATAACATCCAAAAATTACTTAATAGAGAATGTTAGATACCTAATAGGCGTTTGGATATAGCCTAAGTATGTTTTGCTACATTATACCAAAAGTAAATTATGGAGTGATTTATAATGCCTATTTATATTAAAGATGGAAAAAGTATTCACTTCGTACACATCCCTAAGAGTGCCGGTACTAGTATCCAACAGCTATTTGTTGATAATAATTACAGTGTATATTTATTTAATAAGAAAAATATGTTTGATTTTCCATGTTGTCCGCAGCATTTCCATAATGAACTCAATGATTATTTAAATATATTAGATTGTTATTATTCTTTTACTATTGTGAGAGACCCACTATCTAGAATATTAAGTGAGTACAGGTTTAGAGGAATGCCAGAGAAAAATATTAGTTTTGATGTTTTTGTACGTGCAGCTTTTATGCTTTATAAATTAAACAAATATTGTTTTGATAACCATATACGGCCTCAGCACGAATTCATCTCAGATGGTATAAAAGTATATAAGTATGAAGATGGTGTCAACAGTATTCTATTATCTCTAGAAGCTAAAGGCATAGTAAAAATTCCAGAAATAATACCTCATAAATATAAGAGCAAAAGCGAACAACTATGTTTAACTAGTGATACGTTAAAAAGAGTCTATGACTTTTATGATAAAGATTATAACCTGTTTAATTATGATAAAAATACGAAGTCAGCATTTGTTGATATTGATGATCCCTATTATAGCTTTACAGGCCTTAAAGCAGTATTGCTATGTGCTAAGATACACTTTATGACTACTGTTAAGTCTATTATTAAAAAATATTCATTTTTACGAAAGTGAACAATAAACTAACATAAAGCTCATCTAAGAAGAATATAGAAACTCTCTTAAATTTGACTGTAGATATCTGTATTTTTATATTATAATTAAAAGTCGATGTGTAAAAGTATTTTAATAGTTTTTAGTATGCGATATTATTTTATATATTATTTAGTATTCGAGTTTCAAAGAGAGGCTATCGTTTGATTTTCCCTCATGAACTAACTTATTAATTCGTTCAGTACAGCCTCAGGGATATTAGGCTGTAACTGTAAATATCGATGGCGGAGCAAATTCACGCCTATATCATCCTAGTCCGTTAACTTCAGATTCATAATCTGTGAGTGATGCTTACTTCCAAATATAAAGTAGTCCTCATCGCAGTCCGTTATCGACTTCGGCTAAGCCTGAAATTCTCTTCGCTCGTGAATACTTGAACCCAAGATGTTATGGTTCGCATTTCAGTGCAAGCTTAAACGGTGTGAGGTGCTTACACCTTGTCAAACTATCGCAGCGAGATGCCCAAGGAGGGGGGGGTGGGGCAAACACAAGCTCTTGAGATTATTAGCGGTGTTTAAAAAGCAAGAGTCCTTCAAATATTTGACGAAGATCTAAAAAGCCTACTCTACCTCGGGAGTAATTGTGCTACTCACAAGATATATCTGGAGTATAGAAAAATCAATCTGTAGAGGACAGCAAAGCTTTCGTTAATAGAAGGAAAGAAGCCTCCGTTTAGTAATTGAAGTAAGCACATTTTCAATAAAATTCACTTATCATTCGCTTCACCCTGGTGAAAAAGCAGGTGCCTACTAGATACCATCTTATCGATCCTCAGTCTGAAAGGCATGATATCGAGCTTTTATTGATAAAACTATACAGACTTCAGTTAAACAGAATGGTGGCCGCTCAGTATTTATATTAACAAACTTCTAAATAAATTCCGCTATGAATTAAATTAGGTCTTTGAGCAGATGTTAGAGCGTTATTGATGGCGCTATTACAATCATATATCTTTGTAAGTATTACACCGCACGGCATTACTCTCAGTAGAAAAGTGTGGCAACTCGAACAATCGGAGTTATTCAATCAGCCTGTATTTAATAAGACGAGGTCTGACTATTAATGGTGGCTTTTATTTTCTTCCTATTATCGTCGGATAAGTTATATCTATGATACTTAGCAAATATGGTTAGGTGGTTTTATATGATTAAAAGAGAATATTTAATATCGTGCTTTTTTTTAATATACTTATTTTGTGTTTGTACGCAGTTAGATATATATAATGGTGATATAGCAGTCAATTCTCTTAAGTCTAAACAAGCTATATTAGGGGTTATATTATCTATAGGTGCAGTTTTCGCGTGTAAAAATTTAAAAAAGTTAAAATTTGATAAAAGCTCGTTCTTTATTTTTTTTGCATTTAATTTATATTTCCTGCTCCATTTATTCGTATTCGAGCAAAATTTAACAGTTTTAAAAAATATAATAATAACAGACTTAATGATTTTATCAGCTTTAATGTTCTACACTGTATTAAAGAATGATATTTTCATATTTAAAAAAGTATTGCATGTATTCTTAATTTTCAATGCACTTATGCTGCTGTTACAATTCTGCTTATACTACGTTTTCAAAGTTTATATAGATGTGCATAGCTTCTTTTTCCCCTTTTCACGTTCTCTTGACGAAACGCTTTCATGGGGGATTTTTAGACCTAGGGGAATGCAGCTCGAGCCTGGAGTTTATTCTATAGTTATGATTACTGGTGTAATTATATCTTATGCTTTAAGTAATAAAGTGAAAATATTACATGTGTTTCTTCTCGGGACTGTTTTCCTTACCACATCTATAAGTGGTATTTTAACTGCTACTTTGTTGATAATATATTTATCCTTCAATACGAACAATTACAGAAGCGTAATTAGTGTCTTATTGTTTTTATCTTTTACCATAGCTTTGTTGTTAAATCTAGGTTTATATGAATATTTAGATACACGTTATTTTAGTCGAGTTGTTTTTGATGAAGACTCTAGTGACGGGTCAAAATTGCAAGCACTTACGTTTCTAGTTAACGCAGACTTTCCAAGAATTTTCTGGGGGAGTGGTTACAGTGTAAATGACACTGATGTAGATGTGTATATACGCTCCTTAGGACCTCTCTTTTCTTCTATATTTTTTGCAGGAATATTTGGGGCTATTTTCTATTTGTATTTACTTTCAAAGATCAAAAGGAAGTTAGTATTTTTATTGTTAATTCTATCGGTATTAAAAGTTGGCTTAGATTTTCCTTTATACTGGATGGCAATTTTTTTATTACAAACAAGACGTCACAACAATAATCATAAAAAAGAATATAGAGTCTGATAAAATGCTAAATAAGAAGTTACCTAAATATATCACTTGTGATAACTATATACACGATTAGTAAATTAAATAATTCTATAGAGTAATTTATCCTGATTTTTACCTCATAGAGTTGGCTTAGCATATAAGTTAATATTAAATTGCATCTTTATATACTTAAAAGTTACATGAGTATAAGAGTGATTTATAGAAAGATTGTTATTTTTAAAATATAATTCAGATTATCTCACATTACCATCAGTTAGAGGCTGATTATGAAAAACATTTTATTTTATATACCGTCATTCGCCGGAGGCGGCGCAGAAAGAGTTGCTAGTGTTATGCTTAATCATTGGCATAATGTAGAAAGGTATAATATAAAAGTTGTTAACACTGTCGATGAAAGTAAAGATTTATTTAAAATTGACCCAGGAATAGCAAGATATAATTTAAGTTTTAACTATAATGTTAACGGTTTTAAAAAGATATTAGAGAAGTGTAAGCGCTTTTATAAATTAAGGTCTAGCATTAAAAATAATGAATCCGAAATAGTTATTACATTTCTCACATATCCCTCCATACTTTTACTGATATCCTCGATTGGGCTGAATAAAAAAGTCATCTGCTGTGAACATAATAACTATTATGCTGTAGATAAAAAGTTAATAAGAGTTCTACGGAATATACTTTTTTATTTTTTTGCTCACAAGATTACGGTATTGACACACGAAGATATATATAATTATCCCAAGTTATTACAAGGAAAAATTATAGTCCTGCCTAATCCTTTAGGTATTGATGGGCGTGTGCACACTCTCGAAAAACATGATGATAAACTAGTAAGATTGTTATTTGTTGGTAGATTAACACGTCAAAAAGGGATAGACAGATTATGTCGAATAATACAATCGTTGGATAGCCATAACTGGATATTAAATGTGTGCGGTGACGGTGAGTTAAGACCGGAGTTGGAGTCTTTTATAAAAAATAATAATTTCCAGAGCAAAATATTTTTAAGAGGTAATGTTGAAAATATAGCTGATTTTTATAAATCATCAGACTTGTTAGTAATGACCTCATATTGGGAAGGATTACCAATGGTGCTTGCAGAAGCAATGTCTTTTGGAGTACCTGCAATTGGGTTCGATTGTCCAACTGGACCAAAGAAATTTATAACCAGTTATAAAACTGGATATCTTGTAGATAATGGTAATGAAAGCCACTTTGCTACTAAGTTAGACGAGTTTATTAGTAACAAAAAAGTATTAAAGTCTTACTACACAGAATGCTTATTAGTTAGTTCTTTTTATTCTATAGATAATATTCAAAAAGTTTGGCTAAAAATTTTATGCGAATAGTTAAAACATAAAAGTTATATATATACTTGTGTTATTATGTTTAGATGTTTATGTAGTAATTGTCTACATATCTGCATTATAAGTTATCAACCTGTAACTACATGGTATATAATTATATGAGAGCTATTCTCGGCCCTAATATTTCAGACGATTCTTCACAGAACGGCGGTGCAGTTCTGCTTTTCAATAACTTTCTATATGAGTTAGATAAAGAGAATGTTAAATACTTATATTTCGATACGAATAAGAAAAATTACCGTAACCTTTTATTTTTTATTTTTTCATTCATATGCTATTTAATTAATTCATCTATACGCCGTCCTGTATCCTATGAGTTACATTCTTCTAATGATTATCTCTTTATTATACCAATCATCACTATTATATCTAGATTAAATAAAAGCACGTTAGTTTTGCGAAAATTTGGGGCTGAATTTGAAAATACATTATTAGGGTATAACGGATGGCTGAAGAAAGTTATGTCCAGACTTTCTTTGAAGTGCGTCAATATTATTTTCGTAGAAACTAAATTTTTAAAGCGATTTTTAGATGACTTGCATGATAACGTTAATATTTTTCCGAATGTAAGGGTCCGTTATAAAAATGCCGCACTAAAAAAAGTATACGACGGAAAGTTAATATTTATAGGTAGAATAGAAAAAGAAAAAGGCGTCCATGATATTATTGCTATAGCAAAAGATCCTGCATTAAATGTACATATAGATTTTTACGGCCCGGTTCATGATAATAAGCTATTAGAACTAATAAAGCTACACCCTAAATCACTTACTTATAAAGGCATTATCGATAAAGCTGAAATTTATAAAACTATAGCTAGTTATTCTGCTCTTGTTCTACCATCATATAAAGAAGGATATCCAGGGGTCATTATTGAATCATTTATGTGTTATAGGCCAGTTATTAGTACAGAGGTAGGGGGGATACCAGAAATAGTCCAGGAGGGAGTAGGTGGTGTACTTTTCCCACCTGGAGACTTACAAGGTTTTAGAGCCGCTATTACCAAGTTGGAGTTGCATTATGAAGCCTTAGCTGAGAGCACACCAAATTTATCGAAAAAATATGATTCATCGTTACATACGAAAAATTATTTAAATATTACTAGTTGCGATAATTCTATAACTTAACTTCTTGTAAATACTTTTTCTGAACAAATAAATACTAACCTTCACTTGGTAATATGTACCTTTTGGTTATTATTTAAACGGCTATAAGTTTATAATGCCACATAGCTGCCAATACTAATAGATATATTAAAGGAACTCTCATGAAGCCAATCAATATACTAAGCGTATTTGGGACTCGTCCTGAAGCTATTAAGTTAGCGCCCCTAGCTATAGCTTTAAATTCTGACAAACGCTTTAAGCACTCTATATGCGTTACAGGTCAGCATAGGGAGATGTTAGATCAAGTTCTAGAACTATTTAGCTTAGTTCCTGACTATGATTTGGCTATTATGAAGCCAGGGCAAGATCTTACTGATGTGACTGCTACTATTCTTCAAAAAATGCGCAATGTTCTCCAGTCAAAAAGACCTGATATTATAATAGTGCATGGAGATACAGCCACTACTTTTGCAGCATCTTTAGCAGCTTACTACGAACAGATTCCAGTCGCGCATGTTGAAGCAGGACTACGTACGGGGAATATCTTTTCACCTTGGCCAGAAGAAGCTAATCGCAAGCTAACAGCTGCCTTAGCTACAATACATTTTGCCCCCACAGAGCAATCGCGCGATAATTTATTAGCAGAAGGTGTTCTCTCAACATCGATAAGCGTTACAGGAAATACTGTAGTTGATGCCCTGTTTGCGGTTATTGAAAAACTCGATACTAATCCAGAATTAGCCCAATATGAAAGATTACCTCTTGACCTAGCAACGTTAAATTCAAATAAAACTATCTTGGTTACGGGGCATAGAAGGGAAAGTTTTGGGGGTGGTTTTGAACGAATTTGCCAAGCCCTACGTGAAATAGCGATTAGCAACCCGAGTGTTAATATAATCTATCCAGTACATCTCAACCCGAATGTACAAGAGCCTGTTAATCGTCTATTATCAGATATATCTAATGTTTATTTAATTGAACCACTGACATATTTACCCTTTGTCGGATTAATGAACCTATCCGACATTATCTTGACGGACTCTGGAGGTATTCAAGAGGAAGCACCTTCCTTAGGTAAACCTGTCTTAGTGATGAGAAATACCACTGAGCGTCCTGAGGCTGTAGAGGCAGGGACTGTAAAGCTCGTTGGCACTGAAGTAGAAGTAATTACTCAAGAATTGGATCGCCTTTTAAATGATCCTTCTGCATACGATCTGATGAGCCGGGCTCATAACCCCTATGGTGATGGTAAATCTTGCAAGCGCATTTTAGATATTCTCGCCGCTCATTTCTCCTAAACACACGAATACAAGTGAATTAATTTATGAATTTTAATACAGTATCTGTAATTGGGCTTGGATATATAGGCTTGCCTACTGCGGCTGTAATTGCGTCTCGTCGTAAGCAAGTTATAGGTGTGGATATCAGTCAAAAGGCTGTTGATACTATCAACCGTGGCGAGATCCATATTGTTGAGCCCGAGTTAGATATGCTTGTGCATTCAGCTGTCAATGAAGGTTATTTACGCGCGACTACCAAAGCAGAGCCAGCAGATGCCTTTCTTGTCGCAGTGCCAACTCCATTCAAGCGTGAGGAAGGTAAGACACATGTACCCGATCTTACCTACATCAAAGCTGCAAGTTTATCTATAGCACCTGTTCTGAAAAGTGGTGATCTGGTCATTCTTGAATCAACTTCACCTGTTGGTGCGACAGAACAGATGGAAGCTTGGCTTGCAGAAGCACGTCCAGATCTTTCTTTCCCTAGTCAAGTAGGTGAGGAATCGGACATCCGTGTGGCTCATTGTCCTGAACGTGTATTGCCTGGGCATGTAGTAAGAGAACTTGTTGAAAATGATCGAGTCATTGGTGGCATAACTCAGCGATGCTCAGAGGCGGCATGCTCCTTATATGAAATATTTGTAAAGGGTGAGAGCATCATTACAACTGCTCGGACCGCAGAGATGGCAAAATTAACCGAGAATAGTTTTAGAGATGTCAATATTGCTTTTGCTAATGAGCTATCAATTATTTGTGATAAGCTCAAAATAAATGTATGGGAACTGATTCGCTTAGCTAACCGTCATCCACGCGTAAATATATTGCAGCCGGGTCCGGGTGTAGGTGGACATTGTATTGCAGTTGATCCTTGGTTTATCGTTAGCCAGACTCCTGAGCAGGCTCAATTAATTCGTACTGCCCGCGAGGTAAATGATAGTAAGCCGCAGTGGGTCATCGACCAAGTTAATCAAGCAATAGGCATGTTTCTTGGGCATCACTCCCATTATACAGCTAGGGATGTTACTGTCGCATGCTTAGGTTTGGCCTTTAAGCCTGATATTGACGATTTACGTGAGAGTCCAGCTCTTGCTATTACGCAAACGTTACATAAACAACTTTCCAGCAACTTACTGGTTGTGGAACCGAATATATCGACGTTGCCTACGAGCTTGGAGGGGGCCACACTCTCTGGGATAGAGGAAGCACTCGAAAAAGCAGATATCATTGTACTATTAGTTGATCATAAAGCATTTAAAAAAATAGAATTTGATCGCTTTTCTAATCGATATCTCGTTGATACCCGTGGGGTATGGACTAGCTAAATCAGCAAATTATAGCATTTTACCAAACAGCCTTCTTGACTAAGACTATTTGTCTTTTAGGTTTTAATGATTAGCAGCTTTACGTTGATTGCTTCCTACTTTATGAGCTCCACCAATGACGTCTAATCGAGCTACTCGCTTATTGCATACAATCCGTTTCCTTAAGCCTTCACAAATTGGCTGGCGTCTCTACTATCTTGCTTTGCGCAGTAGGGTGCGTCGGAAAGCTATGTCTGCACTGCCGCCAGTACTCGTTCGTCCTTGGCAAGATATATGGATGGCTCCTGTATGGATGCCATCCTGTTGGGTTGGCAATAATGAATTCAAGTTCCTCGGGGAGCGTGGTTTTTTGACCACAAGTAAGGACTGGCATTGTTCAGAAAAATCCAAACTTTGGTTGTACAACCTCCATTACTTTGACGACCTTACGGCTCAAGAGGCTGAGACACGCTTTGCAATGCATTGCGACTTAGTATCAAGTTGGATCAACTCTAATCCAGTTCTAACAGGTAATGGTTGGGAACCCTATACTTTATCACTACGTATAGTAAATTTAGTTAAATGGTTCAAGGGGCCAGTATGGGAAAATAGAGAGTGTATTCCAGAAGCGTGGCGTAATAGCATAGCACGGCAAGCTCAAGCACTTTCTGCACAGCGCGAGTATCATATTCTTGCTAATCACCTGTTCGTTAATGGTAAAGCACTTATCTTTGCAGGGGCTTTTCTGCAAGGAGATTTAGCTGACCGTTTTCTGCAGGAAGGCTTGACTATTCTCGATGCGGAAATCCCAGAACAGTTTTTATATGATGGCGGTCATTTTGAGCGATCACCGATGTACCACGCTATACTTTTATGGGATTTGGCTGATTTAATTAGACTTGCTGAGTGTAGTGATTTACCATCGTTAAAAAAACGCGTGACCTTATGGCGTGATTATTTAGCTAGGGGCCTGAACTGGCTTGAAATAATGTGTCATCCAGATGGAGATATTAGTTTTTTCAATGATGCAGCCTTCGACATTGGCCCAAAGCTTACAGACTTGAAGCATTATGCAGTAAAATTACAAATATCGGACTTGAAAGAATCTTGTCTGAAGACATCGGGTATAGCCAAGGACTATCCTCTAGTCGTTCAGCATGCAGTCCCTAGCGGCTATATAGCTGTTACTTGGGATAACGAATGTAAAGCTCTTCTTGACCTTGCTCCAATAGGACCTGATTATCAGCCTGGTCATGCACATGCAGATACATTGAGTTTCGAGTTAAGTCTTTATGGTAAGCGTATATTCGTTAATTCTGGAACATCACAATACGGCGAAGATAGTGAGCGTCATCGCCAACGATCAACATTAGCCCATAACACCGTTGCTGTAGATGGTGAAAACTCCTCAGAAGTATGGTCGGGTTTCAGGGTAGCGCGGCGTGCATATCCTGGTGAAGTTCAGATTGATCACGAAGAGAATTCGCTGATTATATGTGGTAGTCATAATGGTTATCAACGGCTCAAGGGAAATGTCTTACACTACCGGAAATGGATTTTTGAGACAAATAAATTAATAGTCGAAGATCGCTTAAATGGTCTTTATAAGCAAGCAGTAGCACGGTATTTTTGTCATCCAGATGTGTCTTTAACCATGTCTAATCCACATCGTGGTTTTTTGACTACCCATGAGGGTAAAGAAATATTATTATTCATTGAAGGAGGTGAGGCCAACGTAGAGTTAAGTACTTGGCATCCACGTTTTGGCGATACTCAGAGCAATCAATGCTTGGTAGTAAACATGACTTCTTCTTGCTGCAGGGTTAGTCTCTCTTGGGACTGAAGCGCTTCTCTTTATTCAATTAATTTATCAACTAGAGCTTTTGCCATGCGGATTCTTTTTCTCTCTGATAATTTCCCTCCTGAGACTAATGCTCCGGCCACACGACTTTATGATCATGCTATTCGTTGGGTGCGTGCAGGACATGAAGTCACAGTGGTTACTTGTGCTCCTAACTTTCCGGAGGGCCGCGTTTTTAATGGATATAAAAATCGATGGTACTCAGTGGAAGAAATGGAAGGAATTCGTGTCGTACGTGTAAAAAGCTATATTACCCCCAATGAGGGTTTTATTAAGCGTACCTTAGATTATATTTCCTTTATGTGTAGTGGTTTTGTTGGTGGCCTATTCCAAAAAAAACCTGATATAATCGTAGCTAGTTCTCCCCAATTTTTCGCAGCCGTAGGCGGTTGGGCACTATCTGTTGTACGTCGCAAACCCTTTATATTTGAGTTGCGTGACTTATGGCCAGCTTCTATTGTAGCTGTGGGGGCTATGACAGATAGCCGTATGATACGTATACTCGAAAAAATAGAGCTGTTCCTCTATCGCCGTGCTCGGCGCATAGTAGCGGTAACTCATGCCTTTAAGAAAGATTTAATCCAACGTGGTATTGAAGGAGGTAAAATTGATGTAGTACTTAACGGTGTTGATCTCTGTCGATACTCCCCTATTACTGCGGATTGTAACCTTCAGCATCAATATGCTCTTAAAGATAAGTTTGTTATTGGTTACTTGGGTACACATGGTATGGCCCATGCGCTCGACAAGGTCTTGGACACAGCTATTTATCTTCGTCATAGAGAAGATATAGTATTTGTCTTCGTCGGTGCTGGAGCTGCTAAATCTGAGATTGAATCGAGAGCTAAAGATCATAATTTGCAGAATGTTCGTTTCATACCACGTCAAACCAAGGATGCAATGCCTGCATATTGGTCGTTATGTGATTTAGCCTTGATTCCACTGAGAGACACTCCTGTATTCGAGAGCGTTATTCCGTCTAAAATGTTTGAATGTATGGCTATGGGGATACCAGTTCTGATGTCACTTCCGGAGGGAGAAGCTACAGGAATTCTTCGTGAGTCAGGTGCCGGCATTTGTGTTCCTCCGGAAGATCCAGTTACCATGGCTAAGGCTATAGAGCAACTAAAAACTGATACTGAGCAGCGTGTTGCTATTCGCGAACGCGCTTTGAAAGCTGCTCAGATATACTCTCGAGACCGTCAAGCTGAAAAGATGCTAAATGCTTTTTCAAAAGCTAAATCATAGAATGATTTACATCTTTGCTTATTTTATCACGTCTTAGTTGCTAGTTGTTATCTGTATTTGGCTTACATTTGCCTGTGATGCGTATTGTTTTTTTTGATAAAAAACATTATAATCATTTTATACCTCTATTACTTCTTCTGTCTAGATTATAACCTAGTGATTGTAGATAATTATAACCTATGTTTTGTCTCGGTATCATGTGTGATGCTTTCATATAATTTTATTGAGGAGTTATAGAGAATGAAAATCGCCATCGCAGGCACCGGCTATGTCGGTCTTTCCAACGCCATGCTGCTCGCACAGCATCATGAAGTGATCGCACTGGATATCGTGTCAGGGAAGGTGGAAGGGCTGAACCGTGGTGTCGCACCGATTGAAGACGCCGAGATTGACGAGTTTCTGGCGCGTGGGGACCTGAATTTCCGCGCTACCCTCGACAAGGAAGAGGCCTATCGTGGTGCTGATTTCGTGATCATCGCGACGCCGACCGATTACGATGCCTCTACCAATTACTTCAATACTTCCAGTGTTGAAGCGGTGATTCAGGATGTCCGCGACATCAATCCTGACGCGGTCATGGTGATCAAGTCCACTGTGCCGGTGGGCTATACGGCAGAGGCGCGTGAGCGTTTCAATACCGAGAATCTGATCTTCTCGCCGGAGTTTCTGCGCGAAGGCAAGGCCCTGTACGACAACCTGCATCCGTCTCGTATCATCGTCGGTGAGCGCTCCGAGCGTGCCGAGGTATTCGCTGGTCTGCTCAAGGAAGGCGCGATCAAGCAGGACATTGATGTGCTCTTCACTGACAGCACCGAGGCGGAAGCCATCAAGCTGTTTGCCAATACCTACCTGGCGATGCGCGTGGCCTACTTCAATGAGCTGGATACCTATGCCGAATCGCGTGGCCTGGATGCCAGGCAGATCATCGAAGGTGTGGGACTGGACCCGCGCATCGGACAGCACTACCACAACCCGTCATTCGGGTATGGGGGCTACTGTCTGCCGAAGGATACCAAGCAGCTGTTGGCCAATTATCAGGAAGTGCCCAACAACATGATCCAGGCCATCGTCGATGCCAACACCACGCGCAAGGATTTCATTGCGGAATCCGTGCTCAAGCGCAATCCACAGGTGGTGGGGGTGTATCGGCTGGTGATGAAGTCCGGCTCTGACAACTTCCGCGCCAGTGCCATGCAGGGCGTGATGAAGCGCCTCAAGGCCAAGGGTATTGAAGTTATCGTTTACGAGCCGGTGCTGGAAGAAGACACCTTCTTCGGTTCACGCGTCATGCGTGATCTCGAGGCATTCAAGCAGGAAGCGGACGTCATTCTGAGCAATCGCATGGCGGAAGAGCTCGCTGATGTGGTCGACAAGATCTACACCCGCGATCTGTTCGGCAACGATTGATACTGTGTTCTGGCTTGTCATCAAAACGCTGTATCACAAGGATGCAGCGTTTTCGTATAGGCGCACGCTACATTAGATGGAGTGGGTGATGGCTTCCACGCGGGGCGTTTGAAGCCAAGGAGGAGGGCAATGGTAAATCCTTTACCGATCGCTTTACCATGGATGGTAAGCTTGAGCCCAGTGGGTATCACATTATCAATCATGAATGTTAGAGCCCTAGTGTTTATGCTCGACTGATCAAGCTAGGTAGCCCCCCCATACGTACGGGATGATGGAGCGCTTCTATGGGCATATCAGCAATGTGTTGGCAGCTCGGCGTCATGACTTAAGCTAGGGTTGAGAACAGAAACTCGAGCGTTATTGCTGGCTATACACCCATCATATCCCTCAGAAAGCACTACATCACAAGGCTCCTATTGCAGCAATAAAGCAGTGGTAGGGCGAACGACCGGGGCTGTTTACTCAGGCTATAATCAATCAGGCCGAACCCGACAGTTGCAAAACCTGATTGTGTGCTTATGTTTGTGGTGTCTTAATTATTCTATAATAGTGTATAAAATAGTTTGTGGTGTTTTGCGAGATTAAACTAATTCCATGCGGGGAGGTTATTATATTTTTAGTATGTTCTTTGTTTTAGTGAACTAGGCGCAGATGAATAAGCACATAAATTAATAATGAGTAGTTTGAGAATTCCAAGGGAACGCTAGTAGATGGAAATCGCGCAGCACATGGATGCTTTTGTCACCCTGGTGGTGACGGTAGGAGTGTTGGTAGGGCTTGTCTGGAATCGTTGGCCGGCGGAGTGGCTGATGATGGCTGCTGCCGTGTCGTTGATACTGCTGGGCGTCATTTCTCCGGCGACCTTCCTGGCCGGATTCGCCAATCCGGGCATCATGACCATCGGCGCGCTTTTCGTGGTCGCCGCCGGCGTTCAGGAAACCGGCGCGCTGCGCTGGATGCTCGAACGTCTGCTCGGGCGCCCCAGCTCGCCTTCTTCAGCATTGGCACGCCTGATGCCGATCACCTCGCTGCTCAGCGCCTTCTTGAACAACACCCCCGTCGTCGCACTCTTCATTGGCCTGGTTCAGGGCTGGTGCGCGCGCATGAAGATCTCGCCTTCGCGTCTGCTGATGCCCATGAGCTATGCCGCCATTCTCGGCGGTACCTGCACCCTGATCGGCACCAGTACCAATCTGGTCGTCGACGGCCTGCTGCAGTCCCAGGCCAATCTGCCCGGGCTCGGCATCTTTGATATCTCTGCGCTGGGCGTGCCTGTGCTGATCATCGGCACCCTGTGGATGGTGCTGATCGGCTGGCGTTTCCTGCCCCAGCGCAAGGGGCTGGTCGAACAGCTCGGCAATGGTCGCGAGTATTCGGTGGCCATGCGAGTGGCCGACAAGGGGCCCCTGCACGACAAGAGCATCGAAGAGGCGGGGCTGCGCAGTCTTCAATTCGGCTATCTGGCCGAGATAGAACGTTCCGGCAAGCTGCTGTCCATGGTCGGCCCAGACACCATTCTCCAGTCCGGTGATCGTCTCATCTTCGTCGGTGTCGCGGACACCGCGCATGAAGTGCGTGTTTTCCGCGGGCTGGAAAGCGATGCCGCAGGCCTGGACCTGGATCACCACCAGCGCCGTATGGTCGAGGCCGTCATCGCCCCAAGCTCCCCCGTCGTCGGCATGAACGTGCGCGAAGCGCGCTTTCGTACTCGCTATCAATCCGTGATTCTCGCCGTGTCACGCGATGGTGAGCGCATCAACAGCAAGGTCGGTGACATCGTGTTGCGCCCCGGTGACACCCTGTTGCTGGAAGCCGCTGCCGATTTCACGCGCCTGCATCGCTATAACCGCGAATTCCTGCTGGTCAGTACGCTGGATGGCAATGGCATGCCCAATCTGACCAAGGCGCCCATCGCGCTCGCCATCATGAGTTTGATGATCATCACGCACCTGGCGGGCATGGCCGAGCTGGTCGAGGCGGCGGTGGCGGCCGCCATTCTGATGGTCTTCACCGGTTGCCTCCCGGCCTCGCAAGCGCGCGCCAGCATTGATGGCAGCGTACTGGTCGTCATTGCCGCTGCCCTGGGGCTGGGACAGGCGATGACCGACAGTGGTGCGGCCCAGATGGTGGCGGACCAGCTCATGCAGCTGGGCGGGGGGTCGCCGCTTCTGATGCTGGCACTCGTCTATCTCACCACGACGCTATTTACCGAGATCATCACCAACAACGCCGCCGCCGTGTTGATGTTTCCGATCGCCATGGCAGTCAGCGAGCAGCTGGGGGTCTCATTGATGCCCTATGCGATTGCCATCATGTTCGCGGCCTCGGCCAGTTTTCTCACCCCGCTGGGTTATCAGACCAACCTGATGGTGATGGGCCCGGGGGGCTACAAGGTGTCCGATTACATGAAGGTCGGTTTGCCGATGAGCCTCATCGTCGGCGTCACCTCGGTCACTCTGATTCCGCTGATCTGGCCATTTACGAGCTGATCTGGCCCTTCTCGGGCTGATCTGGCCATTCGCGGGCTGAGTCATTGACGGGTAGAACCAGGCTCTGCTTCGTCTGGCAGCCGCTGGCGAGCGTTACCCTTTACATCGTCAGCCTGGCTGGCGAATTCACACTGACAGGAAGACACATGACGGATACGACAGTGAGCACGACCGACAGCACGACACGCGCCATGTTGAATGCGTTGGAGGCCATTGCTCGCAAGGCGGGCGCTGCCATCATGGAGATCTACGAGAGCGGTGACTTCACGGTCGACATGAAGTCGGATGATTCCCCGCTGACCACGGCAGACCGCGCAGCACATGCCGTCATCGTCGACGGTCTGAAGGCCATGGACGCCGAATTCGGCGCCACACCGATCCTGTCCGAGGAAGACGCTGACATCAGCTGGGATGTGCGCAGTGACTGGACGCGTTACTGGCTGGTCGACCCGCTGGATGGCACCAAGGAATTCATCAAGCGCAATGGCGAATTCACCGTCAACATCGCGCTGATCGAGCAGGGCGTGCCGACCATGGGCGTCGTCTACGCGCCGGCCATCGAGACGCTCTACGTCGGTGCCCAGCAGGGGGAAGGCCAGGCCGCCATCGCCGAGAAACAGGTTGGCGAGGGTGAGCGTCAGGCCATCGCCGTCAGTGATGTGCCGGGCTCCACCGACAGCTGGCGCATCGTCGGTAGCCGCTCTCACCAGACCGAAGAATTCAAGGCGTTCGTCGCCGACTTCGCTGCCTGCGATATCGTCGCCATGGGCAGCTCACTGAAGCTGTGCCTGGTGGCGGAAGGGGCGGCAGATCTCTACCCGCGCCTCGGCCCGACCTGTGAATGGGATACCGGTGCCGCGCATGCGGTGGTCGAAGCCGCGGGTGGCCAGGTGCTGAATGCCGAGACCCGTCAGGCGCTGCGCTACAACCAGCATGACAGCGTGCTCAACCCCTATTTCATCGTCTGTGCCAAGCCGGCCGCTCCCTGGGCATGAACCAGGCGCAAGGCAGGGGGTAGGCAAGCGTCACGGGACTGACGCCATGAAGATGTCAGTCTCGTGTCGGAGCAAAGATGTTCTCTTCTCAGTGATATTGGCGAACCATCACGTGCGAAGAGGATAAGGACAACTAGCAGAGTGATCTCAAGGAACCTGTAATGACTGCATCATCTACGGCCGACAAGCTCGGCATCACACCGGAACGTCAGACCCACCTCAAGCAGCTTGAGGCCGAATCCATTCACATCATCCGTGAAGTGGCAGCGGAATTTGCCAATCCGGTCATGCTGTACTCCATCGGCAAGGATTCCGCCGTCATGCTGCACCTGGCGCGCAAGGCCTTTGCGCCGGGCGTGCCGCCGTTCCCGCTGATGCACGTCAACACCACCTGGAAATTCCAGGAAATGATCAAGTTCCGCGACGAGATGGCCGCGGAAGTCGGCATGGAGTTGATCGAGCACATCAACCAGGAAGGCGTCGCGGCGGGCATCAACCCGTTCGATCACGGCAGTGCCAAGTACACCGACATCATGAAGACCGCCGGTCTCAAGCAGGCACTCGACAAGCACGGCTTCGATGCCGCCTTCGGTGGCGCACGTCGTGACGAGGAAGCTTCACGCGCCAAGGAGCGCGTCTACTCCTTCCGCGATCAGTACCACCGCTGGGACCCCAAGAATCAGCGTCCGGAGCTGTGGAACATCTACAACTCCAAGATCAACAAGGGCGAGTCCATCCGCGTCTTCCCGCTCTCCAACTGGACCGAGCTGGACATCTGGCAGTACATCTATCTCGAATCCATCAAGATCGTGCCGCTTTACTACTCCGCCGTGCGCCCGGTGGTGAAGCGTGACGGCCTTGACATCATGGTCGATGACGATCGTCTGCCGCTGGCAGAAGGCGAAGTGCCGGAAATGAAGTCCGTGCGTTTCCGTACCCTGGGCTGCTACCCGCTGACCGGCGCCGTGGAATCCACCGCCGCGACCCTGCCGGAAATCATCCAGGAAATGCTGCTGACGCGTACCAGCGAGCGCTCCGGGCGTGCGATCGATCACGACCAGGCAGGCTCGATGGAGAAGAAGAAACGCGAAGGTTATTTCTAGGCCACGCGCCAGGTATCCGGCTCCGTCGCCAGCAACGGCGATGGCATGCCTCAAGGCAAGCAAGACTCTACAAAATTGACAGGACGAGGGATGTCCTCAGCGCTGGAAGCGTCGCGTCTCATACGCCACAAGACGCTCGCGCCGGACAGGCCTCGTTCAGGGAGAATGACAGTGTCACACCAGTCGACGATGATCGCGGAAAATATCGAAGCCTATCTCAAGGAACACGAGCAGAAAGACCTGCTGCGTTTCATCACCTGCGGCAGCGTGGATGACGGCAAGTCGACCCTGATCGGTCGCCTGCTCCACGACTCCAAGATGATCTATGAAGATCAGCTGGCCGCCATCACCCGCGATTCCAAGAAGAGCGGTACCACCGGCAAGGTCGACCTGGCACTGCTGGTCGATGGCCTGCAGTCCGAGCGTGAGCAGGGCATCACCATCGATGTCGCCTACCGCTACTTCTCGACCGACAAGCGCAAGTTCATCATCGCCGATACCCCGGGGCACGAGCAGTACACCCGCAACATGGCGACCGGGGCTTCCACCGCGAGCCTGGCGATCATCCTGATCGATGCGCGTTATGGCGTGCAGACCCAGACCCGTCGCCACAGCTACATCTGCTCGCTGCTGGGCATTCAGCACCTGGTGGTTGCGGTCAACAAGATGGATATCGTCGACTACTCCCAGGAACGCTTCGACGAGATCGTCGCGGACTACAAGGCGTTCGCCAAGGACCTGGAAGTCCCTGATATCCGCTTCGTGCCGCTGTCCGCGCTGGAAGGCGACAACGTCGTCTCCATCAGCGAGCACACCCCGTGGTACGACGATGCCGCCACCTACGAGGCGCGTCCGCTGATGGACATCCTCGAGACCGTCGATGTCACCGAGGACAGCAACCTGACCGACCTGCGCTTCCCGGTGCAGTACGTCAACCGCCCGAACCTCAACTTCCGTGGCTACTGCGGCACCCTGGCTGCCGGTACCGTCTCACCGGGCCAGCAGATCAAGGTTCTGCCCTCCGGCAGCACCTCCACCGTTGAACGCATCGTCACCTTCGATGGCGATCTCGACATCGCCTGGCCGGGCCAGGCCGTCACGCTGACGCTGACCGACCAGATCGATATCTCGCGTGGCGACATGATCGTTGCCGAAGATTCCGATCTGGAGCCGTGCACCGCCTTCACCGCGGACGTGGTGTGGATGCATGAGGACCCGCTGATCGTCGGCAAGGAATACGAGCTCAAGCTCGGCACTTCCAGTGTCATCGGTCGCGTCGGTCGCATCATCCACCAGACCGACGTCAACACCATGGCGCGCAATGAAGCGGAGAACATCCCGCTCAACGGCATCGCCCGCGTGCAGGTTGAGTTGACCCAGCCGCTGGCCATGGACAGCTACCAGCGCTCACCGCATACCGGCAGCTTCGTGTTCATTGACCGTCTGTCCAACATCACCATCGGTGCGGGCATGGTCAAGGAGACCCTGAGCGCCAGCAACATCGTGTGGCACGACATGGCGGTCACCAAGCAGCGCCGCGCCGATCGCAACAAGCAGAAGCCGTGCATCATCTGGTTCACTGGCCTGTCCGGTGCCGGCAAGTCCACCGCCGCCAATGCGCTGGAACGTCAGCTGTTCGCCATGGGCTACAACACCTACCTGCTGGACGGCGACAATGTGCGTCACGGCCTGTGTGGTGACTTGGGCTTCAGCGAAGACGATCGCGCTGAGAACATCCGTCGTGTCGGCGAAGTCGCCAAGTTGATGGTCGATGCCGGCATGATCACCCTGGTCAGCTTCATCTCGCCGTTCCAGGCCGATCGCCAGACCGTGCGTGACATGGTCGGCACCGACGAGTTCATCGAAGTCTTCGTCAACACGCCGATCAGTGTCTGCGAAGAGCGCGATCCCAAGGGCCTGTACCGCAAGGCGCGTGCCGGTGAGATCAGTGACTTCACCGGCATCAGCTCGCCGTATGAAGCGCCGGAGAACCCGGAAATCGAGATCAACACGGGTGAACTGAGCCTCGAGCAGACCGCACTCAAGCTGGTCAATCAGCTCAAGCACTACAACGTCATCGGCTGATGCATTCACGCCGATCAGCCCTCGCCGCAAGGCGGGGGCGTTTGCCGTTTCAGGACTCACATATGACTTTATCCCGATTCAAACAGCGCTTGCCGAGTATCTTGCGACAGTAAGCAGGCCCCCAGCTCGCTTAACGTCTCGAGGCGTTCAAGCAGGAAGCGGACGTCATCCTGAGCAATCGCATGGCGGAAGAGCTCGCTGATGTGGTCGATAAGGTCTACACCCGCGATCTGTTCGGCAACGATTGATACTGTGTTCTGGCTTGCCAACGAAAACGCCGCATCCTCGTGATGCGGCGTTTTCGTACGGGCTCACAGGGAACGGGATAGAGGGAGCAGGTGATGACTTTCATGCTGCGCGCCTGATGCTAAGGAGGAGGGCAGTTGTGTCAGGCTATCCCGCTCATCAAGCTCACGATGACTCTCTGTCGAATTCGGCCGAGTTGCCCGTATCACCGTTCACATCGTCATCATTGGATCAGGAAGGCCAGGTATGCCGCCATTCGCTTCTGCTGCGCGCTCGGATTCATCCGGAGTTGCTCCGTATTTTTCCCCTATGATCTCGCGCGCCGTTTCCTGCAGTGTCTTCCTGTTCGGCTTGCTCAGCCTGGTGATGCCTTCTGGCTATAGCCTCGGACCGGCGTTGCTGGTGTTGATCAGTGGCTATTGCTTGCTGCGAGAGCCGCGCGCGCTGTTGGGGGCCGCCCACAAGGAAGACCTGGCAGTGATCGTCGTGGTGGCAGGCCTCGCGGCCCTGTTGCTGGTGAGCATCTTGCTGCAGGGGGATGCATGGCAGACGACAGGCGTGCCGATTCGTCTGTTGCTGGCCGTGCCGGTGCTGGTGCTGGTGTTGTCGTGCCCACCCTCGCTCGGGGCCATGTGGGGCGGGTTGATCTTCGGCAGTGTGCTGACCGGCAGTTGGGCGATGTGGCAGAAGCTGGTGTGGGGTGTGCATCGTGCGGGTGGCTTCACCAATACCATCAACTTCGGCGATATCTGCATGTTGATGGGGCTGATGTGTCTGGCAGGCCTTGGTTGGGCGATGCGCCAGGCGGGAGCACGACGGCGCTATTGGTTGCTGGCGCTTCTGATCGGTGGCGCATTCGGCATCATCGGCTCCTTGATGTCGGGGACGCGCGGCGGTTGGATCGGCTTCCCGTTTGCCGCCTGGGTGCTGTATCGCAGTTATGGTGAGGTGATCTCGCGGCGTGTGTTGCGGTTGGGCGTCTTCATGTGTGCCGGGGTGATCGCCTTGATGGTGATGACGCCGGCGACCGGTATCCAGCAACGTGTCGAAGCCGGCGTCTCGGATGTCACGAAGTACGTGGAGGACCGCAATGCCGGCACCTCGGCGGGGGCGCGTCTCGAGATGTGGCGAGGCGCCGTGCTGATGATTGCCGAGCAGCCGTGGCTGGGCAGGGGCGAGACAGGATATGCCGAGGCGCGTGATGCGATGATCGAACAGGGCGAGCTGAACCGCCATGTGCAGCCGTATGAGCATCCCCATAACGAGTTTCTCGATGCGTGGGTCAAGCGCGGGTTGTTGGGGCTGCTTGCGTTGCTGGCCCTCTATCTGGTGCCGCTGCGCCTCTTCTATCGTCGCCTGGACAGTGACGACCTGACATTGCGCTCACTGGCTGTCGCCGGGGTACTGCTGCCGCTGACCTTCCTCGACTTCGGGATGACCTGGGTGATGTTCTCCCAGGCCAGCGGCGTGATGGTCTACGCCTACTGGCTGGCGATCGTCTGGGGTACGTTGCGCGCCCATGAGCGTCGCCTTGAGTCAGCGCCGCCCGCCGCTTGTGATAAAGCCCAAGCCAAGCATGGCTGATCGGGATGTCTGCATGGAATGTCAGACCTGAAGAGGCGACAGCTTTCAGCGCTCTTGAGATTCAGCCCTTGGCGCTCTGGTGATTCGACGCTCAGGCGATTCGAGACTCTGGAGAGGCTTTGACCTGAGCACGCACGGGGTCTACAGTACGCGCAAATTTGAGCAGTCGCTCACGAATATTGACGAGCGGTGAAGCCTATTGCCTTGCCGCTCAGGAGAATGGATATGCAAGACAAGCTCAAGATCGACATCGTCTCCGATGTGGTGTGCCCGTGGTGCATCATTGGCTACAAGCGCCTCGAGAGCGCCATTCAGTTACTGGGCCTGGAAGACAAGGTCGAGATCGAATGGCAGCCCTTCGAGCTGAACCCGGACATGCCGGCCCATGGCGAGAATCTGCGCGCGCACTCTGAACGCAAGTACGGCACCACGCCCAAGGGCAGTGTCGAGGCGCGCCAGAACCTCGCCAACCTGGCCGCTGAGGAAGGGCTGGTCTTCAACTACTTCGACGACATGCGCATGGTCAATACCTTCGAGCTGCACGTACTGCTCGAGTACGCCGCCGAGCAAGGCATGCAGCATGACCTGATGATGCAGTTCTTCGCGGACTTCTTCACGCTGCAGAAGGATATGTCGGACCGCGCCGTGATGGCGGACTCGCTGGCAGCAGTTGGACTGGATGCCACGGAAGGGCTCGCGCAGCTCGATGACGCCGAGGCACGTGAGCAGGTCGTCCAGCATGAGAACCACTGGAAGCAGATGGGGATCTCCAGCGTGCCGACCTTCGTCTTCAACCGCCGCAGTGCCCTGAGCGGTGCTCAGCCCAAGGAAGTGTTCGAGCAGGTGCTGAGCGAACTGATGGCTGAGCAGTCTTGAGCCACTGACGCCTGGCTCCGCCACTGACTCCTGTCGTGACAAAAACGCGGCCCCGCTGAAAAGCAGGGCCGCGTTTTTCGTTGTGAGGTGTGTCAGCCGTCAAGGCGTTGAGAAATCTCGGTCAGACTGGGCTCACAGCTCTGGTCAAAGCCCCGCCTTGATATTGCTCAGCTGCTGCATGAGCGTGTCGAGGACGGCGTCGACCTGCGCTTCGGTGTGCTCGCAGGACAGGAAGAAGCGCAGTCGCGCGCTCTTCTCCGGCACGGCGGGGTGCAGGATGGGCTGGACGTTGAAGCCTGCCTCGAAAAGCTGGTTGGAGAGGCGAGCGGCCACCAGCGAGCTGCCCAGAATCACCGGCACGACGGCAACGCCCAGGCTGTCGCCGACATCGAGCCCCAGTGCGCGGGCGCGCTTGAGGAAGTAGCCGGAGACATCGTGCAAACGTGCGATGCGCTGTCTGGCGTCGTCGCCCTGGAGCAGTTCGAGAATCTTCAGCGAGGGGGCGGCGACCTGCGCTGGCATGCCCACCGAGTAGAGGAAGCCCGGCGCGAAGTAGCGCAGCATGCTGACCAGTTCCTTGCAGCCGGCGATATAGCCACCGCAGCCGGACAGCGTCTTGCTCATCGTGCCCATCCAGATATCGACGTCACGCGCAGCGATGTCGTAATGCTCTCTCAGGCCGAGACCGCGCTCGCCGAGCACGCCGAAGGAGTGGGCTTCGTCGACCATCAGCCAGCAGCGGTACTTCTGCTTGAGGGCGATCAGGCGCGGCAGGTCCGGCACGTCGCCGTCCATGCTGTAGAGGCCTTCGGTGACGATCAGCACGCGCTCGAACTTGCCCCGCTGGGCACGCAACAGCGCTTCCAGCGCGTCCGGGTCATTGTGCGCGAAGGGCATGCGGCGGGCGCCGGACAGCTGGGCGCCGACCAGCGAGCTGTTGTGGATCCACTCGTCATGCAGGATCAGGTCCTTCGGCCCGAGCAGATAGCCCAGCGTGGAGACATTGGTGGCGTGACCACTGACGAAGACCACCGCATCCTCGACGTCGTAGGTGCGCGCGACGGCGGCTTCCAGCTGCTGGTGGATCGGGCGCTCACCGGAGACCGCGCGTGAGGCCGACACCGAAGTGCCATAGTGCGCGGCAGCGTCCGCCGCGGCCTTGACCACTTCCGGATGACGCGAGTAGTCGAGGTAGTTGTAGCTGGCAAAGTTGACCAGCTCACGCCCCTCGATACGCGTCGTGGCACCGGCACAGCCTTCATGCACGCGGAAGAAGGGCTCCGGCACGCCAAAAGCGGCGCCGGCCTGCTGCATCATGCTGAGTTGCTGATAGCCGGGTTGGCGATCGAAGCGCACGAAATCATCACTGATCTCCAGCGGTGATGCGCTCTTGTGGGCGAAGATATCCTCATCATTCGACTGCGTATTGGCCGGGCGAGTGCGGCGCGCACGCGCCTTGTCGAGCAGTTGCTGCTTCATGTCACTGGCGGATGAACCGGGGGAATTGCGGGTTGCCAAGAGTCGAGTTCCTTACACATGTGATGCTGACCCAAAAACGGGCGCAAGAGCCTTGGCTCTCCGCCCGTCGGGTATCTTCAAGCTGATCGTGTGCGCTGACGAGGCATGGGCCTTGGCGAGAGCGGGGACTGCTGTCAGGGCCCGATCTGGCGATGTCCGCCTGCCTGTCACCGTTGCGCGAATGGGTCGACGTTACGCCAAGATGGCGCATGGCA
This sequence comes from Cobetia sp. 1CM21F, assembly GCF_023161745.1. Lineage (NCBI taxonomy): Bacteria > Pseudomonadati > Pseudomonadota > Gammaproteobacteria > Oceanospirillales > Halomonadaceae > Cobetia > Cobetia sp. 1CM21F. Next base: position 744,425 of record NZ_JALNTQ010000001.1, read on the forward strand.
CCAGCCCACACCTGCCATCCGGCATCAAGGCGTGGGCTGGGCACAGGGTGGAGGTGGCTACTTGCTGACCATCTCTCCCCGCTCTGTCAGCGTGGCCGTCTCGCCGCCATGCTGCTTCACCAGCTGCGCCATGGCCTGGTCTTCGGAGTTGCTTTCGGCTTCCTCGCCGTCGGCATTGCCCATCTTGTGCATCAGGCGCTCCGCGAGTCGCCACAGGGTGGCGGCTTCACTGATCATCATCACCGGAATGCTGATCCCCAGGCGTGCCTCGACCGCCGTCATCAGCTCGACCCCCATCAGCGAGTCGAAGCCCATGTCGTAGACGCTCTTGTTGACGTCGATGGCGCTGGCGTCGATCAACAGAATCTTGCTCAGCTCGCCCTTGAGAATCTCGACGATGGCGGTCTGCAACGCTTCGCCGCTCAATCCCGCCAGTGCCGCGGCGATATCATCCTGCTGCGCCTGGCTGTTGTCATCCTCACCGGCGCGGCGGGCGATTTCCTCGAAGCGCGGCGTGGCGGCGGTCGGCAGGAAGCGTGCAAGCGCGCCCCAGTCCAGTTCCAGCACGCCCAGCGAGCGACCCGGCAGGCCGAGTGCCTGGGCCTGCTGATCCGCACTGATCATTTCGCCGAGACAGGCCAGCGCGTGGTCTGCCATCAGTGCATCGCCGCCGAGGCGATTCTTGAGTGCTTCACGGGTCTTCTCGTTGCGTGCCAGGAAGCCGGCATCCTCGATCGCGCCCCAGCGTGCGCAGGTGGCGGGCAGGCCACGTGCACGACGGTGGGCGGCGAGCCCTTCCAGCCAGTGGTTGGCCGCCACGTAGACGCTCTGTCCCGGGTTGCCGAACAGGGTGGTGGCCGAGGAGTAGAGCACGAAGAAGTCCAGCGCATGCTCGGCACTCAGGCGATCCAGCAGGCGCGCACCTTCCAGTTTCGGCGTCATCACGCGCTGGATGCGCTCGGCATCGAGATGGCGAATCAGCGCATCATCGATCACCGCAGCGGCATGGATGATGCCCTTGAGCGGGGCGATACCATCGCCATCAGCGGACTTGCCGAAGCGTGCGAACACCTTTGATAACGCGGCGTCATCGGCGACATCACAGGCCAGCGCATGTACGTTCACGCCCTGGGCCTCGAGTCGCGCGACACCTTGCTGCGCTTCCTCACTGGCCGCGCCGGAGCGCCCGAGCAGGACCAGCTCACGCGCGCCCATCGCGGCCAGCCACTCGGCGCTGCGCAGGCCAAAGCCGCCCAGACCGCCGGTGACCAGATAGCTGCCAGCCGGGTCGATCGTCAGTGTCTTTTGATTGGCCGCTAATGCGTCGCGCTGAGTGGACACTGCACTTGCACCCGCCCCCGCACTTGTCTGTTCAGCGGCGTGTTCGGCGACGCGCTGAGTGACGACGACCTTGCCGATCTGGCGGGCCTGCTGCATGTAGCGGAAGGCCTCGACCACCTGACTGGCATCGAAGGTGGTGTAGGGCAGCGGCGCCAGGGTGCCGTCCTCGAACAGCGCCATCATCTCGCGGAACAGACGCGTGGTCAGGCCCGGGCATTCCTTCATCAGCTGATCGGAATCGATCCCGAAGTAGCTGAGGTTATTGCGGAACGGGCGCAGCCCCATCGGGGTGTTCTCGTAGAAGTCGCGCTTGCCCAGCTCACAGAAGCGTCCGAACGGCTTGAGCACGCGCAGATTCTGGGCGATGGCTTCACCGGCCAGCGAGTTGAGCACCACATCGACACCGCGCGCATCGACAGACGGATCACGCTGCTGACGTGCGGCGAGATCGGCCAGGATATCCTCGGCGAAGCCATGGCTGCGCGAGTCATAGACGTTGTCGATGCCCATCAGCGCCAGGAAGTCGCGCTTGGCTGGCGAGCCGACGGTGGCGAACACCTCGGCGCCCAGCCACTCGGCGATCTGCAATGCCGCGATGCCCACGCCGCCGGCGGCGCCGTGAATCAGTACCTTCTCGCCTTCTTCCAACCGCGCCAGATGCTTGAGCGCGTAGTAGACGGTGAAGAAGGTGGTCGGGATGGTCGCCGCAGCTTCCAGACTGACGCCGTGGGGCACATGGGCCAGCGCCGTGTCGGCGATCACCAGGCGGTCGGAGAAGCTGGCCGGGCCGAAGCCGACCACGCGCTCGCCAACCTTGAATTCGGCATTGGCGCCGGCCTGAGTGACGATGCCGGAGAACTCGAGTCCCAGGCTCGGGCCGGAGAAGCCGTGTTCGATGGCTTCATCCGACAGCAGGCCGAGGGTGTACATGACATCGCGGAAGTTGAGACCGGTTGCCTCGACACGCACCTCGACTTCGCCGGCTGCCACGGCGGGCAGAATGCGTGGCTGCCATTCCAGATTGCGCAATTGACCGGGCTGGCTGAAGCCGAGGCTGACGCCGTGTCGCTGAGCGCCTGAGGTCTGCGAGCCTGAGATCTGCGAGAGGGAGCTCTCGCCACCAATGGCCTGCTGAGGCGCTGCTACCTGACGCAGACGTGTCGCGAAGCGCGCGCCAGTGGCATCCAGCACCACTTCCTGTTCGTGGTCCGGCGCTTCGAGTTCCTGCACCAGCGCGTCCATCAAGGCCGGCATGCAGGCGGCATCGTGCTCCAGCGTCGGCGTATCCAGCAGGCGAATGGCCAGCGACTGGCTCTCGTTGGCCAGACTGCGCGCAAAGCCCCAGCTGGCCGCATCCGCCGGAGGAGTCGCTGCGGGGGCGCCATCTGTCTGCCATAGCGTCGCCACGTCATGTGTCAGCACCCACAGGGTCGGGGCCACGCGGCTGTCGTCCTGCTCCTGGGCGCTGTCAAAGGCCTGGGCGACTTGCGTCAGTAGCTGTTGGCGTGCGCACTGGAGGGCGTTGGTGCTGCCCGTATCATTCTGCTCAGCTGTCGCCGCAGCGCTGGGCAGCGCGATCAGGTGATCAACGTCGCCAAGCTGCTCGATCAATGCGGAGACGTTGGCTGGAAGAGTGGCTGACAGGCGCTGATGGCTGACCTGATGACCACGCGCGGTCAGTGAGTCGCTCAAGCGCGTCAGCAGTGCCTGTTCCGCCGGTGCCTGCGGGCAATCCAGCAACGCGATGGAGAGCGTGGCAGCCTGGCTTTCTGAGGCTAAGCTTGCCACTGATTCACTCTCGATTGATTCACCTGCCGCCGTCTGGTCTTCAGCGGTATTCGCAAGAGCCGCAAGCGGTGCCTGAGCGGCAAGCGTCGCGGACAGCCACCAGGCGCCTGAAGTTTCAGTACCCAGGTGATCGCTGGCCAGGCTATCGCTGGCAGGCGCTGGTGACTCGATGTCGAGGCCCAGCTGGGTCAAGAGACGCTGCCATTGCACGATGCCCGGATGGCTGCGCAGCTGCTCACCATCATCGAGGGCTAGAATCGGCCCGGCCCAGGCCGCCGGTTCACAGCCACACAGCAGCAGCTGCGCGCCGGGGGCCAGACGGGCGATCAGCGCCGTCAGCAGCTCGCGCGCCTGTGACGGTGCCTCGAAGTCCAGATGCACGATGGCGAGCTGCGTCTTGTGGGTCGTGGCGGTGTCCTGGAAGTCCTCGCCCGCGATCACGTCGATCAGCGGCAGGTCATCCTGCAGGCGATTGGCTTCACTGAGGGCGCCGGCACTGGCCGCCACGAAGCGGTAATCCAGCGCCGCGTAGCGACCGTTGCGTGCATCCGCCTCGCGCAGTGTCGCGAGACGCTGGCCCAGCCAGGGGCCGCCGGCACCCAGCTCCAGCACATCGAGGCGCTGGCCGGCAGGCAGGGCGGCAAGCGCGCTGCTGATGCGTTGATCGAGCTGTGCGCTCAACCACTGCCAGCCGGCATTGCCGACCGCCGTCTTGAGCAGCGTCGGGATTAGCGGCTGGCGCAGATGCTCCAGTGCGGCACTGGCGTCCGTCGAGAGCAGCGCCTCGCGGTCTGCCACCACTTCATCAGCGGTGCCGTCCAGCTGAGCCCCTTCTGTCTGAGTCCCTGCTGACTGAGTGCCACCCAACGAAAGCCCTTCTGAATGAGCGCCGTACAACGGCATGCCGCGATTGAGCCATTCATCCAGATGCAGGTGCAGGCGTCCGGCGGCATGCGTCAACGGGAACTGGCCCGGGTAGTCGCGTACCAGCAGCTGCCAGATGTCATTGGCGGCGGGCAGGTCCAGCGAGTTGATCTGCCAGTCGCCGCTGTCGAGTGCTTCCGTCAGACCTTGTGACTCGGCCCAGTCGAGCAGGGCACGGCTGAACAGCGGACAACGGCGCTGCCAGCGCGACAGCGCCTCGTGATCGAGATGGGCCAGCTCCGGGTCGCCCGGCGCGGCGTGACGCAGCAGGGTCTCGTGGACGCTGGCGAGCATCAGGCTGTCGAGCAGCGGCTCCAGCTCATCGCGGAAGCATTGGCTGTCGGCCAGCAGCGTCTGTGCGCTGGCGGCCGCGTCGCTCTCAGCAACATTTTCGCCAACACTCTCACCAACATTCGCATCACCATCCTCACCGTCATCGGCAGCCTCTGTGGCCTGCATGGCGTCATTCACCAGGCCTGCGAGATCCAGCGCCGGCGCGGACGGCTGAGTGCGCGGGTGCGGGGCGGCAGTCAGTTCGATATCCAGGTAATCCAGATGCGCCGTGCCATCACGTCCCAGGCGTACGGCGCGGAAGCGGGCCTCTTCGGCCACGGCCACGGCGCGGCCTTCGGCATCGAACAGCTCGAAGTCGGCACACAGGGAGTGCGGGCCACGCGAGCGCAGCACGACACGCGCGGTGACGATCTGCGAGGCACGTACCTGCTCACGCACCTGCAGGCGACCGACACGCACCGGCACGAAGGCCATGCCATTGCTGGCCGCCATCTGGCCCTTGAGCACGCCCAACAGCGGAATGAACAGCTGGAAGGCGCTGTCGAGCACGCCGGGGTGCAGGTGGAAGTCGGCATCCTGGCTGGCCATTTCCTCGGTCAGCGAGAAACGGGCCAGCACCTGCGGACGCGCAGTGCCCGGTGTGTGATGATCGGCGCCCGCATCGACCCAGATCTGCTCGGCGGCGCGGAAATGCGGGCCGTAATGCAGGCCGAGTTGCGCGGCAGCCGCCACGTGCTCATCGCGCCCGAAATCGGCGGCGCGAGTCGGCATGATCGGGGCGGCTCGCTCCAGCAGGCGTCCACGTGTGGCGGTGAAGGCGCGCGCCACGGCGTGCAGATTCCACTTGTCGGCATCTTCCGCGCGTGTCTCACGACTCTCCAGACGCATGGCGCCATTGGCGCTGTCCAGCGACAGGCGGGTCAGACGCAGCGTGCTGTCATCGAGCAGCAGCGGGGCGCGAATCTCGAAGTCTTCCAGATCCAGCACGTCGGGCAGGCTGCCCGCATCGGCGCTGGCGGCCTGCCATTCGTGGGCGGCGGCCAGGCATTGCTCCAGATAGCCGGCCCCCGGGAAGACGGCACTCTCGCCGACCTGGTGATCGGCCAGCCACGCGACCTTCTGGGTGTCGAGCTGGGCTTCCCAGGTCAGACGCTGCTGGGCGAGACGATAGCCGAGCAGCGGATGTACGTAATGACGATCCAGCAGACGCTGGCTTTCGCTGGTGGTCTGGATCCAGCACGGGATGCGTTGCCACGGGTAGCTTGGCAGCTCGACGAACTGACCGGCGACCGGGAACAGGCCGGTGATGTCGACGGCGCCGGAAAGCAGCACGCGACCGCGCAGATGCTCCAGGGCATCTAGCCCAGCATGGCGACGGTCGAGACTGGCGAGCACCTGGCCGGCGGGCGCCTCGTCACTGCGCGCCTTGAGGATGTCGTTCAGGTAGCTGCGCAGGATCGGGTGCGCGCCGATCTCGACCAGCAGGCGATGGCGGCCGAGGGCAGCGTTCTCTTCCGCGTCGGAGTGCCAGTTGACCAGCGAGGTGACGGCGGCCTCGAACATGACCGGTTGACGGATGTTCTCCCACCAGTAGCGTGCATCCAGCTGCTCGCCGGCAATGACGCTGCCGGTCACGGTGGAGATGAACGGGGTATGGGTGGCGCGGGGCGTCAGGCCGTCGAGGGATTCGAGCAGGCCGGGCTTGATCGGGTCCATCGCTGGGCTGTGGAAGGCGTAATCCAGCCCCAGCACCCGCGCGAAGGTGCCCTGGGCGGAGAGCTCCTTGCTCAGCGCTTCCAGCAGCTCACGCTCGCCGGCCAGGGTGGTGCCGCGTGGGCCATTGATGCCGGCCAGCGACAGCGACGCCCATTGCGGCTGCTCCAGCCACTCACGCATCTCGCACTCGCCGAGACCGACGGCCATCATCGCGCCGGTGCCACGGGTGCGCCCTTGGTGGTAGCTGCGTTGGAAGATGACGCGGGTGGCCTGTTCGAGCGTCAGCGCGCCACTGGCCCAGGCGGCAGCGACTTCGCCGACACTGTGGCCGGTGACGGCAGCGGGGCGGATACCGCGCTCGATCAGCCACTCGGTGACCGCGACCTGCAACGCGAACAGCGTCGGCTGGGCGATCTCGGTGGCGTCCAGGCGGTTCTCGCCTTTCTCGCTCAGGCTGCCGTCCAGCTCCTTGAGCAGCTCGAAGCCATTGAAGTCGCGGAAGGCGACATCGAGGCGTTCAAGACAGGCGCGCACGCTGGCGGATTCTTCCAGCAGGGCACGGCCCATGCCGGCCCACTGGCAGCCATTGCCGGAATATACGAACACCGGGCCGCGCTCCTGCTGCACGCTGCTGACGGCGTTTGCGCCATGGCGTGGCGATGCACCATTGTCGCTGGCGCTGGGCAATGCCGGCAGACGGTCCGCCAGGGTGATGCGCGGATGGTCACCGAGATCCCCTTCGCTGCCGAGGGTGTCGAGATCCTCAAGCAGGGTGGTGAAGGTGTCTGCGCTGAGCAGGGCGCCATGCACATGGTGCTCGCGGCGGGCGGCCAGCTGCCAGGCGAGATCGTAGAGGCTTGGCGCCATGTCGTGGGCGGCCAGCTCACGCAGGTGCGTTGCCAACTCCAGCGCGGATTGCTTGAGCGCCTGCGGGGAACGGGCGCTCAGGCGCAGCGGCGGCGTCTGTTCACCTTCAGTGTGCGGTTGCGCTACAGACTGCTCGGGGGCACTTTCCAGCAGCACGTGGGCATTGGCGCCACCGAAGCCGAAGGAGTTGACCCCGACGACCAGACGGCCGTCCGCCTTGAGCTTGCGCGGCTGGGTGACGATATCCAGATTCCACTCGTCGGTACGAATCTTCGGATTCAAGCGCTGGATCTTGATCGTCGCGGGCACTTCACGGTGCGCGATCACGCCGAGTGCCTTGGCCAGGCCTGCCACGCCAGAGGCGGTTTCCAGGTGACCCATGTTGCTCTTGATCGAGCCGATCGGCAGCGGGTTGGAGCGCTTCTGGCCGATGGCGGCACCGATGGCGCGGGTTTCCAGCGGGTCACCGACTGCGGTGCCGGTACCGTGGGCCTCGAGGTAGTCGATCTCGTCCGGGCTGATGCCGGCCTGCTCGCAGGCCTGTTCCATCAACTGGATCTGCGCCGCCGGGTTGGGCACGGTCAGGCCGGACTTGTAGCCATCGGTATTGACCACGGAAGAGGCCACCACGGCGAGAATGCGATCGCCATCGGCGATGGCCTGATCGAGATCCTTGAGCAGGAAGACGCCGCCGCCTTCGGAGCGCGCGTAGCCGTCACCGGCCTCATCGAATACCTGACAGCGGCCGGTCTTCGACAGCATCGTGGCCTTGGAGAAGATCAGGAAGCCGTAGGGATGCAGGTGCAGACTGATGCCGCCGGTCAGCGCCATGTCGGTCTCGCCGCTTCTGATCGACTGGCAGGCCTGATGGAAGGCGACCATTGAAGAAGAGCAGGCGGTATCCAGCGACAGGCTCGGGCCATGCAGGTCGAAGGCATACGACAGGCGGTTGGAGGCCACGCTGGAGGTATTGCCGGTCGCGGTATTCGGGCCGATGGCGCTGAGGTCATCCGCCATGCGATAGGAATAATCCAGGCTCGCGATACCCATGAAGACACCACAGCGTGAGCCGCGCATCTTCTCGGCCGGGATGCCGGCGTGCTCGATGGCTTCCCAGCTCATCTCCAGCAGCATGCGTTGCTGAGGGTCCATGCTGGCGGCTTCGCGCGGGCTGATGCCGAAGAAGGCGGGATCAAAGCCCGTGATGTCGCCCAGTGAACCTGCGGCGAAGCTGTAGCTCATGCCCGGGACTTTCTTGTCCGGGTGCGAGAGAGATTCCTTGCTCCAGCGGTCGTCGGCGACTTCGGTCACCATGTCCTTGCCGGCCAGGAGGTCGTCCCACAGGGTGGCCTGAGTGGTGCCGGGGAAACGGCTGGCTGCGCCGATGATGGCAACGCGTCGGGTCATGACAAGCTCCTGAACTTCTGAGTCACGGCACTGTGGCGAGCATGTTTCGCGGTCGCCTTCAGCAGCGCACTTCCTAATGTATCGATATTGATGACGCGCGGGTCGCCCTTGCGGCATTGCTCGTCAGTCTTGAAAGGCCCTTCGCAGTCGAGGGCCCACTCCATCAGCTGCGGGTCCTTGTCGCGCACGGCCGCCATGGTCTGGCGGGCGGTGTCGTCGGACTCCGGCAGGGCGCTGGACCAGATGAAGCTGTCGGTCACGCCATTGGGCTCGCCCAGGGTCGTATAGACCTCGGGCATGATCGGCACATGGTCTCCATAGAAACACAGCAGCCCGCCGCGCGGCAGTCGCGCCAGCGCGGTGGTGAGCTGATCGATCATCGCGTCGGCATTCACCAGATGACGCAGATAGATGCCAAGCTCCTGACAGTTCTCCGGCAGGTCTCCGTCGTACCACTCCGCCAGACGTGCGCTGTCGAAGGTTTCCAGATGCAGCGGGCCGTGATTCTCCATGGTGATCACCTGGATGAACAACGGCGTGTCGCCGGCTTCCAGCAGGCAGTCTTCCACCTTGGCGGCCACGGCGGCATCGCTGATGTACTGGCCGCTCTTGTCGGCATCACTGAAGTGGGCGATGTCGAGGAATTCATCGAAACCGAGCTGTTTCAGCACCTGATTGCGCAGATAGAAGGTACCGGGATAGGGATGGATGCACAGCGTGCGATAGCCCATTGCCTTGTAGCTGGCGGCCAGATTGGGCACGGCGCGACGCGCCAGCTGATGGTAAGGGTTGAACTGGTGCACGCCGAGCTCTTCGGCGGTCAGCCCCGTCAGAAAGGCGGTTTCGGTGCGCACGGTATTGGCGCCCCAGGCCGGCACGGCCAGACGGCCACACGGCAGGCCCTGGGCCAGGGCGGTGAAGTGGCAGCGGTCCAGGTTCGGCAGCAGGTCGTCACGTACCCGGGGATAGACGCGGCGGGCATCGAAGAAGGATTCGCTCTGCACGCTGACCACATGGGGCAGTGTCTTGGGGGCGTCCCCATCATCGAGTTCGCGCAAGGTGGCGTCGAGCTCGCGCTGTGCCTCCTCCAACGGATTGCGCAGCGGCGTCAGCGGGCGACGCGACAGCCGCGCATAGGCCAGCAGGTAGGCCACCATGCCCAGCTCGCTGAGGTCGAACTCGGGGACCAGCATCACCTTGCTGGCCAGACGGTTGCCCAGAGCGTAGGTCAAGACGCTCGCGCCGAGCAGAACGCTGATCAACGGCACCAGCCATAGAGCGGCGTTGCCTGAGTAGGCGGCGGAGAAGCCCAGTGCGGGCTCGAGCCAGAGCCCCAGACCGATCGCCAGCGCCCCGGCCGTGGTCGCGGCGATGGTCAGCCCGATGCCGAAGAAGGGGATGTACAGGCGCGGGTGCTTGATGGCGTCGGTGAAGTACTCGAAGTCCTGGCTGAGGAAGGGTTCGCGCAGCGACACGTACTTGGTGTGGCTGACCTGCAGCACCACCAGCCACAGCGCATTGACGACGATCAGCGAGAACCAGGGCCGCTGGGTGATCAAGGTGCACATTGACCAGCTGGCGCACCAGTACCCGACATGTGCCAGCCGGGCGCTGACGGGGCGACGCCAGAATGCGGCTGGCGGTGTCGTCATCTGTTTCAGCAGCAGATGCTCAAGCCCCAGCGTCAGCCCGAGGCCGACCAGCAGTGGCCCGGCCATGAAAGACACAAACGCAATGACAAACTCCATGTAATGCCGACCTCGTTAGCCTCTGCCGTCGCAGGGGCTGTGTAGTGTCCGGTCGAGTACTCGACCCTGATCAAGATCCATGGCGACGAGGGGAGTGACAAGTCGGCCCCTCGCCGCAGTATTTTCAGGCGCTCTGGTGTCCAGATCCTGATCGTTCCAGCGTGTTCAACTGCCGCTATGGCGTTCCCGCCACTGCCTTTCCCATCGATCCTGCACGATGTACTCCAGTAGCAGGTACTGGGGTATTACGCTAACTCATTGTCATGACAATGGAAAAACGCTGAGTCATTGCCTGCTGCGCATGGCGGCCCGGCCCACGGCTTAGGTTCACGGTTCACGAAGACGCAAGCCCCGATCAATGAGTGTAATTGAACCACCCGAGCAGGCGCTGGGAGATTCCGGCGGGCAGGACACTCAACCACCAGCACCCGAAGTTGAGCGGGAAGGGAAAGCTGATACGCGCCCGGTTACGCGCTGCACCCTTGAGGATCCGGCGTGCGGCCTTCTCGGGTGGCATCTCGAAGGGCTTGGGCCCTGGCATGGCCTCGCACATCGGCGAGGTGACATAGCCGGGCATGACGACGGTGACACCCACGCCATGGGGTTTGAGCCAGCTGCGCAGGCCTTCGCCATATGCCTTGACCGCCGCCTTGCTGCCGCTGTAGCTGGGCGTCAATGCCAGTCCATGCCAGGCCGCGAGGGAGCTGAGCAGTACCAGCTGACCACTGCCGCGCTGCTTCATCGCCATGGCCAGATGGTGGGCCATGCCCAGCGTGCCGATCACGTTGGTCTGCAGCAGGCGGCGTGAATCCTCCCAGCGCTCTCCGTTGCCCTGGGGGCCGATATCGGTGTTCATGCCGGCATTGGCGATGGCGATATCCGGCACGCCGCGCGCGCAGACTTCATCCAGCCAGGTGAACAGGGTCTCTTCATCACACAGGTTGAGTACTGTGCATTCCACCTCGGCACCCAGCTTGCGGCAGTCGTTGGCGATCGCATCGAGCTTGCGCTGCTTGCGGCCGGTGAGGATCAGCGTGGTGCCCGTCTCGGCGTAGGCGCGTGCCAGGGCGCCGCCTATCTCGCCTGTGGCACCGGTGATCAGGACGCGCCGCAGGCGGCTGGCATCCTGCGCGGCTTTCGCACTGGCGTCGCTCTCTGCAGGTCGGCTATCCGTTCGGTGAGTGCCAGCGGCGCGTTCAGCGTCGGTAGGCTCTGGCTGCTGGGGGGGCATGGCCGTCATCTTTGGTCTCCTTGAATCCCGACACCGAAGGTCGGCAGTTCCCTTGCGTTTCTCGTTATGGTCGGGTGAGAGAGGCTGCCATCATTGGCGTGTCTCACCGTTGTTGCGTAATCCAGCAGTCTTTTTGCATGTTCAGCAGCGGCTCAGCATGTTCTCCAGCGGCGAGCGTTCGGCGCAGAGTATCTTGGAGGCGCCCAACACGGCGAGTTGCATGCCCGGCTTGCAGTAGAAGCCGCCATTGAGCTGCACGGTATGAATCACCGTATTGCGGAAATGTCGGAAGAGCGTGGTGTCGGGTCGCTGGCCCTGGGTCCAGAAATCATGCAGCGAACCCTGGAAGGTCAGGCCCGGCAAGTTGAAGATCGGGTCGCCCATGCAGAAGGTCGGGCAGCGATACTGCAGCGCCACGTTGCCGGTCGTGCTGTTGACCGTGATCATGCCCTTGGCCTGCTGCAGCAGCTTCTCCAGATTGCCGCTCTCCAGATAGACGATACGCCCGATCAGGTCGTAGCGGCGCTCCAATGAGCGAATCAGCCCGGGGTAATCCACCAGACCCATGTCGAGGGGATGGTTCTTGATCACCAGGCGTGCACCGCGTGGCGCATTGAGGGCGAAGCTCTTCATCACCCGCTGAATGACTTCCTGCATGTTGGCGAAGCGCGAGTGGTGGCGTATCTGGGCATCGGTATTCAGCTGCAGCGGCAGCATGTAGTAGGGCGCGCCACTGCCCATCAGCTGATCGATACGCTTGGCGTCACGCCGCTTGTACCAGCGCATCAAGGGCAGTCGTGTCGCATAGCCCGCGTATTCCTGCACGGCGTGAATGCTGTGCGGGCGATAGCGCGGGAACAGCAGCGGATTGGCCGCGCCCGCCAGGTGATAGGTGATGTCGTGGCGCGCACGTTCGCTGAAAGGCGCCTTGAAACGCTGCGGCGTGGGGGCATCTTCGAGGTGTCTGCCTGCCTCACGGAACCAGTCAGGGTCGCGTGGCAGCAGGGAATGGCCATTGACGCCTTCGCGCTCCAGCGTCACCCAGTAAGGGCGGAAGTAGCCCTCCTCGAACACGTGGGTACGGATGCCGAGATATTCGGCCTTGAGCACGGCATCACGATGTACCGGGCGTCGGTCGCCGAACAATACCTGATCGGTGACGTGATGCTTGCGCCAGAGTTCGGCGATCCAGTCCCCGAGGTCCTCGAGCTTGCCGCGATAGGCATACGCCTTGTCGTGGCGCCAGTAGAAGCTGTCGCCGCTGTTGAAGTTGACCTTGATGACCTCATGGCCATCCTGCTTGAGCTTTTTCGCCAGCTGCAGGAAGAAGGGCGAGCACACCCCCTGCAGCAACATGAAGACGCGCCGGCGTCCCCCCTCACGGGGGCGCAGCTGGATATCGGGTGCCTTCGATGCTGCCCAGCCATCGCTGATGAGGGGGGCTGAAGGCTGATTCAGCGGGGGCGTCAAGACGGCATCATCAGACAGCTTTGCAAGAGCGCCATCGCCCATGATCCGCTCCAACGCCTGGCCAAGCCTTGCGCTGACAGGTATGTCGGCACCGGTTGGTGGCGTGAGGCTGAGGGTTGGTGTCAGACGTCCATGTTCCATGAGTCAGTGCTTCCCGATGAACAATGCTCGATAGCCGCGATATAGCCGGGTTTTCCAGGGTAATGAAAGTCGCATGGTGCCATTCCTGAGCATGCTTCGTTGGCGTTCAAGTATCGTGACGACTGTTTCGGCATTGCATAAGTCCCCCCGATCGGGATCCACGTAGATCGGATATTCGATCAGCGCACCAGCGACAAGGGCATCCACGCTCAAGGTGCGCGTCCGTCTTGGACAGTCGATCTGGTCATCGGTCAACCCCCAACCGGCATAGAAGGGCAGGCCATGGGTCGTGACGGGCACTCCTCGTATCAGGGCTTCAAAGCCGGCCAACGAGCACAGCGTATGCAGGCGGTCGATCTGTGTGAACAGATCGCTGATATTGCCTTTTGAAAGCTCCAGGTCATAGGTGCCGGGCGTTTGCGACACTTCTCCCACGCGGCCTCCTGATACAACGTCAGGATGCGGTTTGTAGATCACGTAAGCTTCAGGATGCAATTCTCGCGCCGCCTCAAGCAAAGCCTGGTTGGTACGAATGCCGAGGCAGGCATGGCGGATGGAGGCGTCCGATTCCACCTGGCCCACCACGAGGACAATCTCCCGATCCTGAGCAAGCTCTCGCAAGTCGGGCAACGCGTCATCCTGAGAGTTGTACTTGCTCAACCCCAGCGAAATGATGCGCTCTCTCAGTCGGCGTGCACGGGCCAGCTCTGCATCACTCGGCTCATGATGCTCCAGCCATTCCTCTAGCGTGCTGGCTCGACTGGCATCGAAGTGCATGGCCTTGTCGTCAACCACCAGAGACAGGGGGCGGGTGAGGTCGACACCCAGGCCGACTGAGCGCAGAAAGCCATCTTCCATCATCCAGAGTTCACCGCCTGCCTTCCTCACCTGCGCCTGGCGCTCCGGCGGCGTACGGCCAGCCCAGCTCAATATTCTCTGTGGGGGCGAGCCGGTGTCCTGCGGAGAAAGACGTTGCAGCGCGCGTTCAGGCTTCTTCTCGAAACGCAGCTGAGACCAGGGGCCAAGGAAATAACCGATGAACTTCTGCTTCCAGCCAGAAAACTCGAGCCCCTGCCAGTGACCTGCCAGTCTGGTAGCCATTCGCTTCTGGTCTGCAAGCAGCTGGATGATCTCTTCGAGCGTCGCGACCTGCTGGGTATAGGGATTGGCATAGCGGCTGTATTCGAGATAGGCCGCGGCAAACACCTGCTCAAGCGTGCGTGACTGGCCTCGGCGCGGACATTGCTGGCGATCATCCGTCAGGCCCCAGCCGGCATAGAACGGCATGCCGTGGCAGGTCACCGGCAGGCCTGCCATCAGGGCCTCGAACCCAAGCTGGCTGGTCACGACATGGACGCCATCGACCTGTTCGAACAGGCACCAGGGGTTGATGTCGTCACTCAGCAGCGTGCAGCCAAGCTTGCGTGCCTCTTCCAGCAGATAGCCGCGTTTCTTGCCGGCGATCACATCCGGATGCACCTTGACCCACACCTCGGCTCCCTCGATGTCGCAGGCCTCCCTCAGCATGGCAAGGAAAGTCTCCGGGCTGGCCATGCCGCCCACGACAGACGCATCCTCGGCGGTCTGATCCACGATGAGAAGTCGCTGCATGCAAGGGTTTCGGGCAGGCAGCTTGCGCTCTGGTGCATGGTTGTACTTGCTCAAGCGATGCATGCGCAGGCTTTCGAGAGCCGCGCGCGCGCGCGCCAGCAATGCCTCTGCCTGACGCGTCGGCGCCTCATTGATCAGTTGCTCGAGATCGCTCGGTTGGCGCGCATCGTAATAGATGCCTTGGTGATCGACCACCATCGCCATGCCAGGGTAACCGGCGCTTGCCAGGGTCAGAGAGCGCAGGAAACCATCCTCCAATGCGACGTAGGGCAATCCATGTTCAAGCGCATATTGGCGCGCACGTTTCGCCGTGGGTTTATGTCCCCAACCGACGACACGCATGATGTTTGTCGAGGATTTCTGGCCCACGAATTCTGGCGCAGTATTTATCCCTTTCGATGCCCCGAGTTCTGGCAAAGAATCAGCCTCGCTCGCTGATGGATGTTGTTCTTTTCCTACATTTTTTTTGCTCAGTGTGCCTGTCGGGGCACGTCGCCTGGCAGCGAAAGATAAATTCTTGAAGGTGAGCGAGTTGTCATTGTTCTGACATGAAAGGGGTGTACGCCCTCTTGTCAGTGGCAGCAACTCGGGAATGAAGCAGGCAAGAAGAGGCTGACGAAAAATACCAGAAGAAAAACAGAGTGATGCCCCAGAGGTCGCGTCATGCGTCACATCTGCTGATCCGTGCCGAGCGTGAGAGGCGCAGGGCAGAGCACGCATGATAAGCCCCCATCCTTGGTTCATTGCCGCCTTCAGCATGCAGGGTGTCCGTTTCAGATAAGAAAAGTGACTGCTTACTCGTGATGCTCAGTACGCCAGGTGAGAGTGTCGTGTGAGACCGTTGACTCAGAGTCCGCAAATAGGGAAAGTACGCAAAGTGACGAACGAATTCAATCAAGTCTTTGCTCGCGATATTGGTAGCAGGCAAATGATTAACCTGTGCTTTATTTTGTTTGTCAGCTTTTTCACTGCATGCTTCAGCAGTAATAGCTTTACTGCTAAAGTGCCACGCTCTGCGATGCATTTTCATTAATGCTCGAGCTTCATGTGAACGTGAAGCGCAGGGCTTGACCAGTAAGAAGCGGCAGGATGCCAAGGGAACGCTAGTAGATGGAAATCGCGCAGCACATGGATGCTTTTGTCACCCTGGTGGTGACGGTAGGAGTGTTGGCAGGGCTTGTCTGGAATCGTTGGCCGGCGGAGTGGCTGATGATGGCCGCTGCCGTGTCGTTGATTCTGCTGGGCATCAATGCATTTGCACCTTTCGGGAACGCTTTGGCCATGGCTGTCTTCCTGCTTGCTGTTCGGCTTCGTCCTCTATATCGACACCTGCTGACTGCTTACATAGCCCATGGGTGTCGCCTTCCTCTTCAAAGTCGCTCAAGAGAAAGCCACTTGGCTTGGCTCCTTTCAAGGCAAGGTGCTCGGCGTGGGTTGTTAGCACCTCGCCGTGCTAGTTGCCGATTCATCAACAGCAATGGGACAGGGGTGCGTCATCGAAGCGACCCAGCGGCGTGTCAACCTCAAGTCAATTTCATTGCAGAGCTGGAAGGCATGCGCACCATCAGAAACTCCAGTCTCCGGGCGTACAGGCAATATCAGTACCTTAGGTGGGACTTCTCCACATGAATCGGTTGCTGCTTGCAGCCATGCTTATTTTGAGGCGTATGAACCTTCTTGCCGCACAGCGAACAGTGTGGAACCCGGTTCTACTAGCGTATGCGGCCCTTTGCAGTATCAGGACACTTTCATGAACCAGAAATTTTATCGTCAGGCTTCAGTTCGTATCCTTCGCTTGGCCTGTGCAGCAGGACTTGCTTTGGCTATTTCGGGATGCGCAACCACCTATCCGGAATCCACCGGTGCCGGCAGCACCAATTTGGCCAACCTGACCGGTGCGGCGGCGCTGCCGGCAGATGTCTCGTCCTTTCTCGACAGCGGCGCCCCCGGCAGCGTGATTGCCGTGCCGACCAGCCCCTGGGGTAGCAATGTCGAAGTGGTCGCCCATGAGCGCTACTTCGCGGCCAGCGGACGTATCTGTCGTGAGCTGACGGTCTCCAATCAGCGTGATCTGCCCAGCAAGGAGCTGGCGTGCCGGACCAGCAATGACGGCAAGGCCGGTGAAGGCACCTGGGTGACCCAGCGGTTGGTGACCGGCCTGCTGGAAGAGGCCCGCTGAGGAGTTTCTCGATAACTTCTCGGCAAGTTCTCAGCAACTTTTCGGCACCTACTCGCTGAAAGGACCGCACCTGGCTTGGCGTTAAACGACGATTGCAGGAAGCAGGCTGGCATGGCCGACGCTGTCATTCCTGACCGACACTGCTCTATTTTTTGCACGATTTTCTTTGCACTATGAGGGGCCTAGCCCGATGACGATTTCCAGATTCTTGCTCCGGGCCGGGTGCCTGGTGGCGGTAGCGTGCCTGAACGCCAGCCCTGCCATGGCAGCCGGCCTGGACAGTGGTTCCATCCTGTCCAGCAATGACCAGGCCTCCAGCATCCCGCAAAAGACGGATAGTGTAGAAGACAAGGCGCGTGCCGACTGGCGCAGCGGAACCTACGGGCCGCTGACCTCCCGTGCGCAGACCGACCCTGATTCCCTGCCGCCGTTCGGCGAAAACCTCTTTACCGGTGGTTTCCGCGGCATGATGGCCGATGGCCTCAACAGCAGCTACACCATCAAGCCGGGTGACCAGATCACTCTGCGTGTATGGGGTGGGGTCGAGATGGAGTCCGTGCTGCCTGTCGATGCGCAGGGCAACATCTTCCTGCCGGGCATCGGTCCGGTGAAGGTGCAGGGCACCACCAATGCCCAGCTGGATGGCAAGGTACGCAGCGCCATTCAAGAGGTGTATCCCGAGAACGTCAGCGTCTACACCAACCTGCAGGGCGTGCAGCCGGTGGGTGTCTTCGTCACCGGGTATGTCAAGAATCCGGGCCGCTACGCCGGTACCCCGAATGATTCCATGCTGTATTTCCTCGATCAGGCCGGCGGCATCGACCAGGCACTGGGCAGCTACCGCAAGATCAAGATCAAGCGCAATGGCCGCGTCATCAATACGGTCGATCTGTATGACTTCCTGATCAACGGCGAGATCGCTCGTCCGCAGTTCCGCGATGGCGATACCGTCGTCGTCGAGGAGCGTGGCCCGGCGATCAGCGTGGTGGGGGATGTCGAGCGTGATTACCGCTATGAGCTCACCGACTCGCGTCTGAGTGGCGAAGACGTCCTGAACCTGGCGCGCCTCAAGTCAGGTGTCTCTCACGTGCTGCTGCGTGGCTCACGTCCCGACGGCCCCATCTCGCGCTATCTGCCGGTGACGGAATTTCGCGGCGCTGATGTGCGTGCAGGGGATGAAGTGCTGTTCAGTGCCGACCAGCGTGACGAGACCATCGTCGTGCAGCTGGAAGGCAGCTTCTATGGCCCGTCACGTTATGCACTGCCGCGCGATGCCCACCTGGGGGAATTGCTCAATGCCGTCGGAGTACCGAAAGGGCTGACCGATTACCAGAGCGTTTCCATTCGCCGTGAGAGCGTCAAGGAACAGCAGGCGCAGGCACTGCAGGACAGTCTCAAGCGTCTTCAGGCCACCTATCTCGGCGCGTCTTCCTCGACCACTGAAGAATCCGAGCTTCGTGTCCAGGAAGCCGAGATGATCGAGAAGTTCGTCGAGCAAGCGAAGAAGGAAGAGCCGACCGGGCGACTGGTCGTGGCACGTGAAGACGGCAACATCGCCGATGTACGCCTGCAGGATGGCGATGTCATCACCATTCCGGAAATCAGCGATTCCCTGCTGATCAGCGGCGAAGTCGTGGTGCCTCAGGCCATGGTCTACACCCAGGGCATGACGGTGATGGACTACATCAACAGCGCCGGTGGCTTCACGCAGCACGCGGATGAAGACCAGATTCTGGTCGTGCGCCAGAACGGCGCCGTGCGTCGCGCCGAGGAGGTTGAGCTGCGCTCGGGTGATCAGATTCTGGTACTGCCGGAACCGCCGACCAAGAACCTGCAACTGGCCACCAGTATCACGCAGATTCTCTATCAGGTAGCCGTTGCTACCAAAGTCGCTATAGATCTCTGATTATGGAAACGACTACTCCGTCTTCGCCCAAAGTCACTCGTAACCCTCTACGTGTGACGTGGAGTGTCTGGCATGCATTATTCATGCGTGAAGCAGTCGCTCGTACCATGGCGGATCGAATGGCATGGTTCTGGATGCTGTTTGAGCCTATTGCTGTCATTGCCATCATGGTTGGCATACGCGCCTTATTGGCGGGAGGACACAGGATATCTGGTGCCGAATTTGTTCCATGGATGATAACTGGATTGTTGGCATTTTTTCTGTTCCGTGAAAACATGATGCGATCCATCGGTGCGGTTGATGCTAATAAAGGGTTATTCACCTATAGGCAGGTTAAGCCTATTGATCCAGTCTTTGTTCGCTGTTATTTAGAAGGCATGATTAAAACCCTTATATTAATTTTGTTCGTGTTGGTAGGTAGCCTACTGGGCCTTGAATTAATCCCATATGATCCCTTGTGGGCAATATGGAGCTGGCTATCACTTTGGACGTTAGGCGCTAGTATAGGTATTCTTGTGTCAGTTGTGAGTGAATTAATACCAGAAATAGGAAAGCTACTTAAGATCACTGGTTTTCCATTACTTCTAATATCCGGTGTTATTTTTCCAATCAATTTGATACCCCATGAATATCAAGTTTATGTTATATGGAATCCTATTGTGCATGGTGTCGAAGAATTTAGAAAAGCATTTTTCTCTGGCTACCACACTTTAGAGTCTATTAATTTGATGTATCTTTGGATCTGGGCCCTGGGCATGATGACCCTCGGCTTATTACTTCACATCCGTTTCTCTTGGAGGTTGCGAGCTCAATGATAGAAATTCGTAATCTTTACAAGCGCTACCATAACCATCACGGTAGTGATTGGGTACTCAACAATGTCAATCTCTTAATCCCAACAGGAGTCAGTGTTGGTCTGGTTGGTAAGAATGGAGCAGGGAAGTCAACACTTCTTCGTCTTATTGCAGACATGGATCGTCCAGAAAGAGGCGAGGTTATAAGACGTACACGAGTTTCTTGGCCGATTGGACTTGGAGGGGGCTTCCAAGGCTCGATGACCGGTCGACAAAATGTCAAGTTCGTTGCACGAATTCATGGAAATCATGGAAGGGTAAACGACCTTATTAATAACGTCGAAGCATTTGCAGAGATAGGGCCAGCATTCGATGAGCCAGTTAAAACTTATTCGTCGGGTATGAAGGCGCGCTTGGCTTTTGGGCTTTCTTTGGCGTTTGAGTTTGATGTCTATCTGTCAGATGAAGCAACTGCTGTAGGTGATAGAGCATTCAGAGCAAAGGCTAGTAAAGCTTTTAAAGATAGAGTTAATACCGCAAGTCTTATTATTGTTTCACACAGTGAAGGTATTCTTAAGGATCTTTGTCAAGCAGGGATCTATTTAAAGAACGGTGAAGCTTTATGGTATAACGATATCCATGATGCAATCTCTCATTATCATTCTGATAGCAAGGGTTAATATATATGAGAAGTTTTCTGAAGAAGTACCCTTACTGGGCGCTTTGTTTTTTTAGTATTTTTGTAGTCGCCTTGTATTGGTCCTTGTGGGCCAGTGATCGTTATGTATCTGAAGCAAACGTTGTCTTGGAAAGTCCTCAAGTTAGTGTTCCAAGCCTTGATGTTTCCTCGCTCTTGACAGGAGGAGGTAGCTCCAATAGTCAAGATATGCTTCTGCTCAGAGACTTCCTGTTGTCTACAGATATGCTTAAGTATCTAGTAGATCATGCAGGCTTTCGGCAGCATTATGCAAACTCTGGAGCTGATTTTTTTACCCGATTGAAAGATGAAGATGCGCCATTGGAAAAGTTGCACGAATATTATTTAAAACGTGTTTCTGTAGAGCTAGACTCTTATGCCGGTGTCTTACGTATTAAGGTACAAGCACTAACTCCAGAAAAAGCGCATCAAATTGCGAGTCTTATGTTATCCCAAGGTGAAGCTCAGATGAATTTGCTGGGTCAACGCCTAGCGCAAGAGCAAGTTGAATTTCTGGAGCAGCAGGTTGCAATTCTTGAGAAACGTTTCGATATCACACGAGAAGCCCTGCTAACTTATCAGAATGAGAATGGATTGGTGTCCCCTTCGGCAACGATCGAAAGCTTGAGCACGGTTGTGGCGAGTTTAGAAGGTCAATTAGCTAGTCTTAAGGCACAAAAGAATGCCTTATTGAGTTATCAGAGTAAACGTTCATCACAAGTTATACGTATAGATAGTCAGATTAAAGCGCTTAATGATCAAATAAATAGCGAGAGAGATCGTTTAGCACGTCAAAGTGGTAATGCTCTTAATACCTTATCGAATCAGTATCAGACGTTACAGCTTAAAGCAGAATTTGCACAACAAAGCTATTCCGGGGCACTATCTGCATTAGAGACTACTAGAATTGAAGCTGCAAGAAAATTAAAGCAATTGTCCATACTTCAGAAGCCAACATATCCCGAGTACTCGGTATTGCCCGAGAGGGGTTATAATATCATTCTGTTTGCCGTGGCTTTAATTTTCATCTCTATAACTATAAATATGGTTGTCCTTATAATAAAAGACCATAAAGATTGATTCGTGATCATTAAAATCGGAGGGTTGTTATGATAGTTAATCATGTTATGTCTAGTGATGCAGTCAGTGGTATTTTTGAAGATATAATGAACTATTTTAAGACTTATGCTTCTCAAGATGACGAAATAATCGTATCTAATAAACCAGTTGATAATGCAGATATATATCACTACCATAGACCACATTTAGAGAAGGAGCTAAAGCCTAATTCTATCTGTACTGTCCATCATGATCTTGATGAAACGGATCACTGGCTTGACTATGAAAAATTCCATAACATATACCAGAGTTCACAACTAGTTGTCTGTTTGAATAGCAATCAAGTTAACTACCTAAAGAATAGAGGTATTGAGCATACAGTAGTAATTCCTCATGGGTATAATGATGGTGTTTTTAATAAATCATCATCAATTAATATGCTTAAAAAGAAAGAAAAAATAACGCTTGGTGTTATTGCTAAGCGGTATGGAAGAAAAGTCAAAGGCGAAGAATATTTATATGAATTAGCAAAAAAAATAGATGCTAATGTTTTCGATTTTATTTTGGTAGGTGACGGCAGGTCTATAGATGCTAAGATCTTAAGGGATTACGGGTTCAATGTCACTTTATATGAATATCTGCCTTATAGGATATTTGGTTCATTATATCGAGAAATAGATGCTTTGCTAATGCTGAGTCTCCATGAAGGTGGCCCTGCAAATATCCCGGAAGCCGTCGTTACGGGAACTCCTATTATCGGAAATGATATTGGTATGGTAAGCGATTATGTCATTAATGGTTATAATGGTTATTTGTTGAGCTCAGATCTAAATGATGATCTAGTGATATTTGATGAATTGAAAAATAATATTCAAAGGTTAAAGACAAATTCGTTTCATGTCCGGAGTAAGGCCAAAACATGGAAAAACATTGTTGACATTCACTTCCAAGAATATAGTAAAGTTATAGAGGCGGGGAAGTAATATGAGATTTTTATTTTCAGATAACTTGCATTTTCATAAAAGAAATTTTAAAAGTTTGATTGAGTATGTGGAATCAAATGCATCGGAGATTTTTTATAATGATGAATGTTTAGATTGGTGCTCATTAAAAGGTAATTATACAGATAAAAAAGATCAGTTAAAAAATATTTACGACACTTACGAGATGCTTTCTCCAGAAGTGCTATACTCGCTCTCTCACAGAAAAATAAACTTGTATGCAACATGTAGAGCGGAGCTTCTTTGCTATATATCAACAAAGGATGATTTCGAAATATTTAGTAATGATTATGATATGCAAGAAGAATTCACATGGATATATGAGCATTTTTTAGAAGATCTTCTTCTTAATATGTCGGCTACTAGATTTTGGATTGACCAATGGGAAAATAAATTAGATAAATTGCCTGTTATTCACAAAGTAATTGTGTTTTCCGGCAGCACTATTTATAGCAAAGTTTTGTTAGAAATTTTCAAAAGAAAGCAAGGCGATGCATTCGTTGCCGAATCGTTTTTTACTGGTAACGAATACTACCTAGAGCGGAAAAACACGCATCTCCCTAACAATAGCGATGTAAAATTTAAAAACTATTTAAGTAAGCTGGATTTCGATAATATTGATTTGTTTGAACGAGAAAGGATTAAAGCTCACAATAAGATTAGAATGTCAAAGAATAAAAACGTTGTTCAGCCAGAATTTCAAAATATAAATATATTGAACGGCGAGGGCTATTTTTTAATTATTGGGCAAGTTGTAAATGACTTTTCGGTACTCGAGAATGTCAAAGGTGTGCGAAATACCTTATCTTTTTATACAACTTTAATAGAAAGCCTGCTTGAGAACACAGAGGTGAAAATCGTTTTCAAAGCTCATCCCTGGGAAAGACATAATGCTAATCTAAAGAGGCCTAAGACGTACACACATCTAACAGAGTGGGCTTCAAAATTATCCGATAATAATAAAAAAAGAATATTTATCACTGAGAATTATAATCTTAATGAGCTTTTATCTGGAGCGGAATACATTGCAACTCTGTGTTCTCAAGCAAGTTTAGAGGCTGCTTATCAAGGGTTTAAACCTATTCAGTTTGGCAACGCATTTTATGGTAATCATGGGTTTACCACTGATTATGAGAATGTAGAAGAGCTTGTATCTGATTTAAATGACCAAAAAGTACACGGCAAGCTTTCGATAGACGAATTTTATGCCTATGAAGTCTTTATGACTAAAGTCTTACAAAAACATTTGATTTCGGTCCATAAGTCGGGACATTTACGACTAAGAGAAATTTTCTCAAGCCATGACCAAATAAAGATGGTTCAATATAAGGCAGCGCCAATTTCACATAAGTTGATGAGTGCTGTTGATAAGAATGAGTTTTCTAATCATGGATTAACCTTGGCACAAAGGAGGCTAAGAAAGCTAAAGAAGAGTCCAAAACAATATTTTAAAGATAGTAGATATAGTTTGCTTCGGCCTCTTCATTATTTTTTCAAGATGTGATTTTATGAGTAATATTTACGTTAGAATCCCGCTTGGGATAGGAGCTTCAAAAAGTAGTCGATTAGCTACATTGTTTAATTTTGAGTTTATCGACTTGGCGTATTCCACGCTAATTAATCGTGACATAGATTACTATGAGAATTTTACCTTTACTTTCGTAAGAAATCCGTTCGCTAGATTATATCATTCCTTTTATCACCTCATAGACATACCTGATGTTTTAGTAGACGAAGAAACTCCAAGCTATTTACTAAGGAGGAAGAAGTTAAGAGAAAAATATGGTGATTCATTTGAAGATTTTATTAAAGATAAGGGGTTTGAGAAATTTGATTTCTCACAATTTTATCCTCAGAAGAACTGGATATATCAATCGGGAAAGAGAGTTATAAATTTTATTGGGCACATAGAGGATTTTGAAATCCATGCTTCTGAACTCAATTCTTATGTAAATAATGATAACTCTTCACTGTTCGGTACTTCGGTAAGTGATTACGCAGATGAGTCTCTATCGAATCATATTAGTGAGGAGTCGAAAAGAATAATTGTAAATTATTATCATGATGATTTTGTTAACCTTGGTTATGGGTTTAATACGAGCGATCTTCGGCCAAAAAGAAAAGTTGCTTTTATCGAAACGCACCCTTTCTTATCCAAGAAAATTAAGCAGGAATTTTTTAATAATATTCCAAGGTTAGGCAATAACTCTCCTTACATTCATGTTAAGAAGACAGATTCATGTAGGGATTTAATTGTTGTGCTTAGTACTCATAATCAAGGAGAAAAATTTTTTGGTTTTGAGAAGCTTACATCGTCGCACAAGTATGACTTGCTTTTTGTTACCAATCCAAGTAACAACTATTATTTGGATATAGCTCCCTCAGGTGGTAATTTATATATTGATTTTTTGAAGGAGATAATAATTGATCATGGGTATCATAGTGTAACTTTGTTTGGTTCATCTATGGCGGGTTATGCAGCCTTATATATTGGCAGCCAGCTTGGAGTAAATGTTTTTGTGATTAATCCCCAAGCTGATATTGAGTTGACTAAAGAGTATGCGTGGCCTAGTTTGAAAAATACGCTAGATAAAATCTCCAATCCTATTGATATGGTTAGTAGCTTGCAATATTCACAGTCCTATATTTATTATTTAAGTGGTAGGGCTCCCATTGATATCGCAAATTGTAATTACCTGAAAAGTAATATTCACAAAAAAAATAATTTTTTGTTCAAAGAGCTGTCAGATGAAAGTCATAACTTTCCTTACCCAGATGCACTAAACATGCTTGAAGAAGTACATGAGCATTTATCCTTTTTACGAAAATTTAGACTATAAGTGGAGTTGTTATGCGTGTGTTGAACGATAGTCCCTTTACTCTTTTTGGTGGTATAAATGTCCTTGAATCTCGTGATCTTGCGATGCGAGCTTGCGAGCACTATGTTGAGGTTACCAATCGACTTGGTATCCCTTATGTATTCAAGGCCAGTTTCGACAAGGCCAACCGGTCCTCGATTCATTCTTATCGTGGCCCGGGTCTGGAAGAGGGCATGCGGATCTTCCAGGATGTAAAGGCTGAGTTCGGCGTCAAGGTCATTACGGATGTCCATGAGACATGGCAGTGCGAGCCTGTGGCAGAAGTTGTCGATATCCTGCAGCTGCCAGCATTTCTGGCTCGTCAGACTGACCTGGTGGTAGCCATGGCGAAGACAGGCAAGACGATCAACATCAAGAAGCCGCAGTTCCTGAGCCCTGGCCAGGTGGTAAACATCGTCGAGAAGTTCAAGGAAGCGGGCAATAGCGACCTCATTCTCTGTGATCGTGGCACCAGCTTTGGCTATGACAATCTGGTGGTCGACATGCTCGGCATCGATGTCATGAAGCGTGTGACTGGGGATCTTCCGATCATCTTCGATGTCACCCATGCGTTGCAGCAGCGTGAAGCGACCGGCGCCGCTTCTGGTGGTCGTCGTCAGCAGGTCGTGACATTGGCGAGAGCCGGCATGGCCACTGGCCTGGCAGGCTTGTTCCTGGAAGCGCACCCGGACCCCGACAATGCCAAGTGCGATGGGCCCAGCGCTTTGCCGCTGCATCAACTCGAACCTTTCCTGCAACAGGTCAAGGCTATCGATGATGCAGTGAAGTCGCTTCCAGAACTGGTCATTGAATAAGTCTGCAAAGGGAATAGCGTCGTGACGATTGAGATGAACCAGAAAACGGTCATCATCATTCCTGCCCGTTACGGCTCCAGCCGTCTGCCAGGGAAGCCCCTGGCAGACATTGCTGGCAAGCCGATGGTGCAGCATGTGGTGGAGCGTGCCACTCAGGTAGCAGGAATTGATGCGGTATGGGTTGCCACGGACGACGAGCGTGTATTCGACGCAGTAGAGGCTTTTGGCGGGCAGGCAGTCATGACCTCACCAGAGCATGCCTCTGGCACGGACCGTTTGGTTGAGGTAATGCAGAAGGTTTCCGCCGATATCTACCTCAACGTGCAGGGCGATGAGCCATTGGTGCGGCCGGGGGACCTCGAGTTGCTGGTGGCGTCCATGCAGCATAGCCAGGCAAAAGTGGGGACACTTTGTCATGCTATCTCATCGGAGGAAGCCAAGAATCCGAACACGGTCAAGGTTCTGTGTGATCAATTCGATGATGCTTTGTACTTCAGTCGCTCTCCGATTCCTTACCCTCGCGAGGTTGAAGAAGCCAGCTATCACAAGCATGTCGGTGTCTACGCCTATCGACGCGAGGTCTTGGAAGGATATTCACGGCTACCCCAGTCCATGGCAGAACGTGCTGAATCGCTGGAACAGCTTCGCCTCATGCATGCCGGTATCAAGATCCATGTCATTGAGGTAGAGGAAACCGGGCCCGGCGTTGATACCCCTGAGTGTCTGGAGACGGTACGTGCTCTGATAGAAGGCCGCACACCGCAGAGCAAGCCTGATCCATTGGCTCAGACTCGGCTACTGATTACGGATGTTGATGGTGTCTTGACTGATGGTGGTATCTATTACGATGCCTCGGGTGAATCCTTGAAGCAGTTCCATGTCCGGGATGGCCTGGGAATCCGCTTGCTGGAGGAGTCAGGCATTCAGGTGGCGGTCCTGTCGGGGCGCGATTCTGCCACGCTGCGCAAACGCATTGCCGATCTCGGGATCTCTCATGCCAAGCTTGGCGTGAAGGATAAACACGCTGCATGCCAGGAATTGATGGCGGCAGCGGGTTCGACTGCGGGGCAGACAGTATTCATTGGCGATGATGTCATAGACCTCCCAGCCTTCGAGGCGTGTGGTAGAGCCTACGCTGTCGCGGATGCACCGGACTATATCAAGGCACAAGCCGATGAAGTGTTGTCACTGCCAGGGGGCAAGGGCGCTGTCAGAGAGCTGGCCGATCGAATCCTTTTGGCACAGGGGAGGGAAGCGGTTTATAGCACTGCTTCGGGTTTCCTCGGCAATGTTGCTAAAGTTGCACAATAAACAATGAAGGAAGCTGCTCAGCACATCTCTGCTGGGCAGCCAGGCATCATGGACAGAGGGTAAGGAAATGCCAAGCGTCGAGATTGGAAAGAAAGTATTCGTGACTCAGGCGGAGGCACTGCAAGCGACTTCTGAGCGTTTGGGAAATGAGTTTGAAGAGTCGGTACGCATGATCATGACGACTTCTGGTCGGGTGATCGTCTCCGGGATGGGCAAGTCAGGCATCATTGGCAACAAGATTGCAGCCACCTTGGCTTCGACCGGTACGCCCAGTTTCGCGGTACACCCAGCAGAGGCCTATCATGGCGACCTGGGGATGTTTACCAAAGGGGATGTGGCCATTTTGATTTCCTACAGTGGAGAAACTGAAGAGGTCATCCGCCTGATTCCGTCACTGAAACACTTCGGGGTCAAAATCATTGCCTTGGTAGGCAATCCCGGTTCGACCCTTGGCAAGAACAGTGATCTGGTGCTGGATGTCGGTGTTGATCGTGAGGCGTGCCCCAACAATCTGGCACCTACTACCTCGACCACTGTGACCTTGGCCATGGGGGATGCGCTTGCCGTTGCCTTGATCGAGCGCCGTCATTTCATGCCTCAGGATTTCGCGGTGTTCCATCCCGGCGGCAGCCTTGGTCGTCGTCTGCTGACGCGTGTCCGTGATGTCATGCACTCCCCAGTCCCCTGTAATACCCCGACAGATTCCTTGCGCGAAGTGATCATGACGATCACGCAAGGCGGGTTAGGACTGACCGTCATTGCTGACAATGGCATTATTCATGGCTTGATCACGGACGGTGACTTGCGTCGCTCACTCTTCGATAATCAAGGGCTGGATGGCGTGACAGGGGGCGATATCATGACCCGTACCCCCATGACGATCAATGAAAACGAAATGTTCTCGGCTGCCGAGAACACCATGTTGAAAGCCAACGTCACCTCTCTGTTGGTAGTAGATGACAATGGTGCTTTGACCGGAGTTCTCAAGCTTCAGGATGCTCGGAAGATCGGTTGAGTTTCTTGCCGAAAATGTGGTGAAGGAGTCAGGCATGCGGTCTCTTGCTGCTAGATGCTTGGATACACTAGGGGCATTCACGGGTGCCAAGTCCTTCGTGGCCAATCCTGTGCTGGGGAACCCCGGGCTGAACCGTCGTGGGCTTCATCTGGTGCGCTTGCGCGCCGCGCATTGGATGATGCGTGTACGCCAGGCCTGGTTTGCCTATGGGGTGCCGCGAGAGCAGCGCAAGGCCTTTCAGCAGAATGGCTATCTGCTGCTGGAGGATTTTCTGCCTGCGGAGCAGTATGAGCGGTTGGTCAGGGAGGCTGAGGGGGCACGTGGCGAGATTCGTCAGTGCCGCCAGGCAGATACCTTGACCCGTCGTCGTGTGATGGCGCCGGAAAATGTCGCAGCCTTGCCGGAAATGGAGGCCTTGATGCGTGACAAGCGGTTCCGGCGCCTGATGCGTTACTGCAGTGGCCATGCGCGACAGCCCATCATGCATCTGGAGCGTATTCACAATGGCGTGCTGGAAAGCCATGAGCGCGACCCCCAGAAGTCCCTGCATGTGGATACCTTCCAGCCCACCATGAAGTTCTGGCTGTATCTGCAGGATGTGACGCCTGCCCAGGGGCCTTTCATGTTTGTCCCGGGCTCCACGCGCATGTCGTCAGCGCGTCTGTCGTGGGAAAGGCACATGAGCCTGATCGCACGCGACCATCCCAATCGATACACACAGCGTGGGTCTTTCCGTGTGGATGAAGGGGATCTCGAGCGATTTGGTCTAGGCGAGGTCAAGCACTTTGCCGTCAAGGCCAACACACTGTTGATCGCCAATACCTACGGCATGCATGGGCGTGGTGAAGCAGAGCAGGGCAGTACACGCTTTGCACTGTGGGGGATGAGTCGCACGACTCCCTTTTCCCCCTTGCCAGGGCTCGGCTTCGAGTGGATCAATCGTCTCCAATATCGTGTTCTGGAAGCGGAGCGTCTGCGTGATGATCGCAAGGCCGCCGCGCGAGGTGAGAAGGCTTCCTGGTTCGTGCCTGCTGACAACGGGGATCTTTGACCCGGGCTCATGTGACAGAGCCTTGTGACAGGGCGTTGTGACAGGGCGTTGTGACAGCGCCAGGAGTCAGTGAGCTTTATTGCTGACGTCAGATTTTGCGTGTCATCAAGGCCTGAGGCTCATCCTTTAGCCACCTTGGCAAGCCAGGCCTCCCTCATGATGGACGAGAGAGTGAAAAGCCCCGTTCGCTACGCGTTCGGGGCTTTTTTGTGCCTGTCATACTGGAGACGGAGTCATCTCGCTCTCTATATAAGCTGGTTCTCATCATATGGGTATGACGTTCGGGCGAGGAATTTCAGCTGTGGTACTGCACGCTAATCGGCCAAGGGCGGGTGGGGCGGTGGCGTATCATCAGAGAGACAACAAGGGACGAGCCTGGGGACGTTGTGTGGCAGCCCCATGACTCTGACCCTTGATTCTCTGCACTCTCAATTTTCTTTCTGCGCCGAGTGCGTGGCTGAGGTGAAGCATGAAGTTCCTGATTACCGGCGGTGCCGGGTTCATCGGCTCTGCCGTGGTGCGCGAGCTGATCGATTCGACGTCCCATGAAGTGGTCAACCTGGACAAGCTGACCTATGCGGGCAATCTGGATTCGCTGGAGTTCGTCAGTGATCATCCGCGCTATGTCTTCGAGCATGCGGACATCTGTGATGCCGAGGCGCTGGCACGAATCTTCAGTGTGCATCAGCCGGATATCGTCATGCACCTTGCTGCCGAGAGTCATGTCGATCGCTCCATCGATGGGCCGGAGGCCTTCATCGAAACCAACGTCATGGGTACCTGTCGGTTGCTGGAGGCGTCACGCCGTTACTGGAAGCAATTGGCATTGGTGAATCCTGCCAAGGCTGAGACGTTCCGCTTCCATCACATCTCGACCGATGAGGTGTTTGGTGATCTTGCAGAGGATGACCCCGGCTTCACGGAGCAGACACCCTATGCGCCGAGTTCGCCCTATTCGGCCAGCAAGGCGGGGTCGGACCATCTGGTAAGAGCCTGGCAGAGGACCTTCGGTCTACCGACAGTGATGACCAACTGCTCGAACAATTATGGCCCCTATCACTTCCCCGAGAAGTTGATTCCCCTGACCATCCTCAATGCCCTGGCGGGCAAGCCACTGCCGGTGTATGGCAATGGCCAGCAGGTGCGCGATTGGTTGTATGTCGAGGACCACGCGCGTGCCTTGATCAAGGTGGCGTGTGAGGCGCCGCTGGGGGAGAGCTACAACATCGGCGGGCATAACGAGCAGCGCAATATCGACGTGGTTCGCCTGATCTGTGAGACGCTGGAAGCCTTGGTGCCGCAAAAGCCTCAAGGCCTTGCGAACTACCGTGATCTGATCACTTTCGTGACCGACAGGCCCGGGCACGATCTGCGTTATGCCATTGATGCCGACAAGATAGCGCGTGACCTGGGGTGGCGGCCGCGGGAGACCTTCGAGTCGGGCCTGCGCAAGACGGTTCAGTGGTATCTGGATAATCCTGAGTGGTGGCAGCGGATTCGTGATGGCCGCTATCAGGGAGAGCGTCTGGGAGCCGAGATCTGATCCGGGCACCATGCAGGAGCTGAAGTGACTCAACTGCCTGAGGTGACTTGGCATGAGTCTCATCATGCTCCTGCCTTGCCCAGCTCTGAGCTATATATATTGATTTAGTGATATTTTGATAAGCAGTATAAATAGCAATAAAATGCGCAATCTTGCGGCGAAAACCATGCTGCAGGCGGCCTTCTTGCTGTTTACGCTATGAGCTGAATCAGATGCTGCGTCAGGGAGCCCGGTGAGCTTGTCAGTTCACTGGGTCAGGGAGCGTAGGCACTGACTGATCCGCGACGACAGCGGAAATTCAGCAGGGACAGGGAGCGTAACATGGCACGGAAAGGCATCATTCTCGCGGGGGGCTCCGGCACTCGCTTGCACCCGATCACGTTAGGCGTTTCAAAGCAGTTGCTGCCTATCTACGACAAGCCGATGATCTTCTATCCCGCCTCGGTCCTGATGTTGGCCGGCATCCAGGACATCATGATCATCTCGACGCCTGAGGACTTGCCGCAGTATCAGCAGCTGCTGGGCAGTGGTGAGCAATATGGCGTTCGCTTTGAATATGCCGTGCAGCCTAGCCCGGATGGGCTGGCTCAGGCTTTCCTGATCGCCGAGGACTTCATCGGTGATGATGATGTCTGCCTGGTGCTGGGGGACAACATCTTCCATGGCCCCAACTTCACGGGTCAGCTCAAGCACGCCGCGTCCCGCGCCACGGGGGCGACGGTCTTCGGGTATCTGGTGCAGGACCCGGAGCGCTTTGGCGTGGTGGAGTTCGACGAGCAGGGCAAGGCGCTTTCCATCGAAGAAAAGCCTGCCCATCCTCGTTCGCCCTTCGCGGTGACCGGCCTTTATTTCTACGACAACGATGTCGTGGAGATCGCCAAGCGCGTCAAGCCTTCCTCTCGGGGGGAGCTGGAAATCACCTGCATCAACAATGCCTATCTGGAGCGGGGCGATCTGCATGTCGAGCGCCTGGGGCGTGGCTTCGCCTGGCTGGACACCGGCACGCATGACAGCCTGCTGGAGGCAGGGCAGTACGTGCAGACCATCGAGCATCGTCAGGGGCTCAAGATCGCCTGTCTGGAAGAGATCGCCTGGGGCAATGGCTGGATCGATGACGATGAGATGTTCGCGCTCGGCCAGCGTCTCAGCAAGACTGGCTATGGCCAGTACCTGCTCAAGCGCCTGGAGGATGTGCGCCGCGCTACGGCACTCGGTGAAGACCGCCATGAACTGATACGCGTGGCGTGATGAGAGTCAGCTTCACGCAAGGCACATGACCCGATTCGACATCGGGTTCATCAACCCACAAGGCCCGCAGCTAACCCTGCGGGCCTTGTCGTTTCTGGAGCTGAGAACGACCAATCTGCCGCTGCCAGCGGCGATTCAGCCCCCAACGCAGGTAACACGTTGATTACATCCGATACACACCAGCAAAATTTGAGTGGTGTGATGCCCAGAAATCATTAAGCTCAAAGTAAGCGTCCCAGAGTCAGTGTGTGCTCTCGCTCGCGCTTGTTTGGCGGTGACGCCGAACGTGCCGGGACCATGAATGCCTCGAGTAAAGGAGACTGACATGACCGCCTTCCCGACCACCCCTCGTTGGATCGTACTCAGTGATGAAGCCCAGGCGCTGGAAGATATCTACTTCTTCCTGCCTGCCATGGCCGCGTTGCGCAAGGAAGGCACACGTGTCGAACGTTTTGAAACCCGCCGCTGGAAGTTCTCCCCCAAGCTTGCCCAGGCGCGCCTTACCGGCGCCTGCCTGCTGATCGCGCGTAGCCTGGGGCGGGAATGGATCGAGATGCTGGAAACCCACCGTGAGCAGCACGGTCGTATCTGCTACCTCGTCGATCATCTGTATTCGCCTGAGCTGTTGGCAGCGGAGCAGGACACCTCCACCCCTGAAGCAGGCTCTGAGTCTGAAGCTGCCCAATTGCAACAGCGATTGTTCGCGCTGGCGGATGAGATCGTCGTAGTCAGCGAGCAGCTGGAGGCCGCTCTGGCGAGTCTGCATCCCAAAGTCAGTCTGTTGACGCCGCCACTGACCGGCAAGCTGCCGGATCTGCATCATCTCGAGCAGAGCGATTGGTGCATCGGCTTTCACGGCACTCTGGCGCATCGTGAGGATATCCTCACACTGGCTCCCGTGCTGCGCGATATCCAGACGCGGCATTCGGACAGTGAGGTGGAACTGATGATGGGCCGCCACCTGCCGCTGGCGCTCAGCGATATTCCCCGCCTCAAGACGATGGAGGCCGTCAGCTGGGAGGCCTTTCAGGATTATTGCTCGCGGCGTCGGATCGCCATCGGTCTGGCGCCCTTGATGGAAAACTCCGACAACCGCGCCGCCTCCTGGTTGCGATTTCTCGATATCACCCGCATGGGCGGGGTGGGCATCTACAGCCGACGGGCGCCCTATGTGGATTTGATCGAGGACGGTGTCGATGGCCTGTTGGTGGGGGATGACCCGGCAGAATGGACTGCCGCCCTTGAGCGCCTGCTGGGCGATCGTGATACGACGCGTGCCATGGCGCACAATGCGCAACACAAGGCCCATGAAGTGGGCGACCCGCTGCAGGTGCTGGATTTCTGGCGCGCGCGTTCGACGGTGGCGCGTGCCCGCTAGAGTAGTTCATGTGGCCTGCTTCAGATAGCCCGAACGAGATAGCCTGACCGAAATTACCCGATCCGATCACTGTTTGCTCAAGCGCCGCGCCCCTCAGGGGTGCGGCGCTTTGTTATGATCTAGCCATCTTTTCGTTCTGAGTCATTTGCCCTGTTGAAAGGAGTGCTGCATGGCCACCCCCGAGTTACCCGATGGCTTGCCAAGTGTTGCGTCGCGATCATCGCAGAAGGATGTCGAGGTGACGCACAGTCAGCGTCTCGCCAGCCCGGCTGTTGCCCGCAATCGTGACGTGATTCTCGATGTTCTGCGGGATGTGCTGGCACAGCGACGTCAGGTGCTGGAACTGGCCAGTGGCAGCGGCGAGCACGCGGTGCATTTCGCCCACGGATTGCCTCATCTGGAATGGCAACCCAGCGATGCCAGCCCGAGAGCACTGCAATCGATCGTGGATTGGCGCGCCGAAGCCGCACTGCCCAACCTGAAGGCGCCGATCACGCTGGATGTGCAGGCCGAGTGGCCTGAGGTGGCATGCGATGCACTGGTGGCGATCAATCTGATCCACATCTCGCCGTGGCGGGTCACGTCCGAGCTGATGTTACAGGCCGGTCGACTTCTCCCGAAGGACGGCGTGCTGTATCTCTACGGCCCCTACAAGCGGGGAGGGCAGCACACGGCGCCGAGCAACGAAGGCTTTGATGTGCAGCTCAAGAGCCGCAACCCGTTATGGGGCGTGCGTGATCTGGAAGCGGTCATCGAGGAAGCGGAGCGCAACGGCCTGACACTCGACAAGGTCGTCGAGATGCCGGCGAACAACTTGAGTGTGGTGTTTCGGCGTTAGCGCTGGCGATGGCCGTCAGTAGGCCGTCAGAGGTGGTGAGTTCATCTCATGTGGCCCATTCACTACGACAATGTCCCGCCCTGTCGCCAGGTCGGGGCATTGTCGTGTATTGGCGAAAGAAATGCGGCTGCATGGTAGTGCGCAAGCGCTTGAATCCCCGACTCACCTTCAATAAGGGCCGCTATCTATCTACCTATATGTGTATTGATGCTACCAACCTGACTGACATCAAATGGTAAATACCACAGCCCCTCCGCCGCGCAACGAACGTCATAAAGAAGCCTGCTTGCGTAGGTTGAGTGCAACGGGGAGACGCAAGCGGAAGCGATAGCGCCGGCCTGGGAGTTGGTCCAGTGGGCAGTGCCGAGAAAGGTGGCGTTTAGCAGGGCAGACGTTTCCAGGCGATCGCTTCGCGAGAGGCCGTGCACGTTTGCCATACATCAGGGCAGCGCAAGGTCGTTGACTCACGCGTCTGGCGTCTCGTCACCGTCGTCTTCCTTGAGCGAGCCTTCTGCCAGAGGGGATGAGAAAGGTTGCGGGTCGTGAGAGGCAGACCTTGCGTCACTTTCCATGGTAAAGGGCAGTAGGGCTGACAACAGGACCGCCGCGAACAGCGAGAACAATGAATCGAAGTGTTTCATGCGCATACCCCTCTAGACCGTGAGTGTGTCTACAGAGCCTATGCCGCCCAAGGCGTGATTGCCTTTCGGTAATCTCGATATGGGCTAGTGGCGCAACCGATGTCACCCCCTCAGGCCTAGTAACCGAAGTATCAGCGAACGTCGGGTTCTCGCTCGGTATCATTCCAGTCGATCACATGGCTGATGATCTTCCAGCCGGCCTTGCGTGCCGCTTTCTCGGCATGGATGCGCGCTTCCATTCGCGAGATGCTGTCGGTCTGCACCGTGAAGGGCACTTCCAATGCCAGTCGCTTCTGCTTGACGCCAAGCGTCACACGCAGTCCCTTGAGGGGAGTGGTGGTCTCTCTGGCGCGTGGTGCTTCAGGACGCGCGCGAGGAGCGGACTCACGGGAGGTTGAGCTGGCGGTTCTGTTGGTACTGCGCACGAACTTGTCGAGTTCGCGTTTCATGCTTTCTTCGAATTGGTCGACTGACATGTCACTCATCTGGGTAACCCCGTTTGATCAAAGGAATTCACATCTGAAGCAGCAGGGAATCAACACACATAGGTGGTGATGACTTGCGAGATTTCGGTAAGGCGTGTCTTGCCGGTAAATTCAAATCTCACCGTACCGAGTGCCGAGAAATAGATAGTGAGCTCTGAATCAAGATCAAAGGTGCCGGAAGTTTCGATGGAATAGGTTTCAATCTTCTTGTAAGGGAGGGAGGTAAAGTCTTTCTTGCTGCCCGTCAATCCTTGAACATTGACAGCGATAATACGCTTGTTGGTGAACACGACCCCGTCACGCATTGATTTATAGGCTGAAATGATTTCTTCGCCATCGATCAGCAGGTCATTGACGCGTTCGGCATATTCATCGTTCTGTTTGAGTTTAAAAAAGCCTTTATTATTGAAATCTATCATTGTATTACCTTGTGATTCGACAGTGCTGCCATCTGGAGATACTTCGCTAGCGCATGAGAAAGGGCCATCCCTCGGCCTCTGGCGGGACATGCGGCTTTTTCAGTATCACGACTAGAATAATCCATCCCGCGCCAACGGAGTAGCCCCGTGCCCTGACACCAGAGCTCCGAGGCGATCAAGTGTGCTGCGTGGCCGTGCAAGAAGGGAGAACGTCGGAATGCACACCGGCCTCTCTGGTCAGCATGACGCTTGCTGTCTGATCTCGGGAGGCCATCTTCCCTCACTCAGCCGGCCAGACCTCTTCGAGACTTTGCAGGGCGGCTTCGACACAGGGTTCGTGTTGCTTGTCGTGCCGCCACACCACACTCAAGGCGCAGGGCAGGCGGGTATCCGGCACGATATTGAGGCCACGTTCCTGACGCTCGGCCAGCGCCAATACATCACGGGCCAGTGTCAGCCCGACGCCGGCGCGCACCAGGTCCAGCATGCAGACTTCCTGATCCACCTGCGCGACGCGATGAGGTGTGCACTGACTGTCGCGCATGGCATGCGCCAGCAGGCGTGAGTGGACGGAATTTTCCGGCGTCACGATCCACGGCAGGGCGGCCAGGGAGGGCCAGTCAGTCTCCGTCAGGCGCGCTGACCAGCCGCTGGGGGCGAGAATGAAGTAGTCGAAGAATGCCAGCTCGCGATAACAGAGGGAGTCATCGCGTGGGCCTTCTCCAGGGGGAGCGAGGTAGAAGCCGATTTCCAGCTCATTCTGGCGTAGCGCCTTGAGGACGCAACCGCTCATGCCGTGATGGAGTTCCGTTTCCAGATTGGGTGCGCGTTCCAGCAGATGACGCAGCAAGCTGCCCAGACGGATGAACTCCGGGTCGACGATGGTGCCGATGCGCAGCTTGCCGCGCACTGTGCTGTGCAGTGCCGCGGCGGCCTGCTCGAAGCCACGCGCGCTGGCCAGGGTCTTCTCGGCACTGGGCAGCAAGGCCTGGCCATCGGCCGTCAACAACAGGCCATGGGGGTGACGCTCGAACAGGCTCAATCCCAGGCCTTCCTGCAATTGCTTGAGCTTGAGGCTGATCGCGGGCTGGGTGAGGTGCAACGCCTGCGCCGCTCGCGACACGCTGCCGGTGCGCGCCACGGTGACAAAGGCGTTGAGTCGGGACAGATCCTGCATCAGTGACATCCATGTGTTTGGCATTTTCTGGCCGGCGAGACACGTGCTGCTGGCCCTGCATCACACATTGTGGCCTGAATTCGTTCTCTGCCACCTATTGGCCATTGGTAGCGGTAAGCCGTGTTCACCCGGGTCAGGCCTCGTGATCGAAGCGCCTGCCGCTGTCGAGACACCCTCCTTCTTTTTCATTGTAACCAATTGATTATAAACGCTTAACTGTTGATCTGGTTCTCGAGGGAAGCGGAGAAATTTCTGAGCGAAATCGGATATCAGCAATCGTTATATCTCACCCAAGAATTACTCAATTGCACCCTGCGCGTGGCGGCGTAATTTCATGAACACCTGCTGATGGCATGTCCTCGTTCGTCATTGACCAGGCGAAGGACCTTCAGCGCCAGACATGTGCATTACACAGGCTTATTCCTATAAAACACCGCCAGCGGAGATCAGCACCATGACGACAGCAGCCAACGCTATCCAGCATTTCATCAACGGCCAGGTGACCCGAGGCGACTCCAGCGCCACTCAGGATGTCTTCAATCCGGCCACAGGCAAGGTGACCGGTCAGGTCGCGCTGGCACGCAACAGTGATGTCGATGCCGCCGTGGCTGCTGCCGACGCCGCCTTCCCGGCCTGGGCCGACACGCCGCCGATTCGCCGTGCCCGAGTGATGTTCAAGTTCCTCGCACTGCTCAACGAGCACAAGGACGAACTGTCGGAGGCGATCACCCGTGAGCACGGAAAGGTGTTCACCGACGCCCAGGGCGAAGTGGCACGCGGCATCGATATCGTCGAATTCGCCTGCGGTATCCCGCAGCTGCTCAAGGGTGACTTCACCGACCAGGTCAGCACCGGCATCGACAACTGGACGATGCGCCAGCCGCTGGGCGTCGTCGCTGGCATCACGCCGTTCAACTTCCCGGTGATGGTGCCGATGTGGATGTTCCCGGTCGCCATCGCGGCAGGCAACAGCTTCGTGCTCAAGCCGAGCCCGCTGGACCCCAGCGCCTCGCTGATGATGGCGGACCTGCTCAAGCAGGCGGGCCTGCCGGATGGCGTCTTCAATGTGGTGCAGGGCGACAAGGATTCCGTCGAGGCGCTGATCGATCACCCCAAGGTGCGCGCCCTGTCCTTCGTGGGCTCGACCCCGATCGCCAACCTGATCTACGAGCGCGGCGCACGTCACGGCAAGCGCATCCAGGCACTGGGTGGCGCCAAGAACCACATGGTGGTGATGCCGGACGCCAACCTCGACAAGGCGGTGGATGCCCTGATCGGCGCGGCCTACGGCTCCGCCGGCGAGCGCTGCATGGCCATCAGCGTCGCGGTGATGGTGGGCGATGTGGCGGACACCCTGGTGCCGCGTCTGGCTGAGCGTGCCCGCGAGCTCAAGATCAAGGACGGCATGAACCTGGACGCCGAGATGGGCCCGATCGTCACCCGTCAGGCGCATGAGCGTATCTGCGGTTACATCGAAAAGGGTGTCGCGGAAGGCGCCGAGATGATCGTCGACGGGCGTGAGTTCTCCGGTAACGACATCGGCGGCGACAGCACTGAAGGCTTCTGGATGGGCGGCACGCTGTTCGATCACGTCACGCCGGACATGACCATCTACAAGGAAGAGATCTTCGGCCCGGTCCTGGCCTGTGTCCGCGTGCCGGACGTCGCGACCGCCATCCAGCTGATCAACGACCACGAATTCGGCAACGGCGTGAGCTGCTTCACCGAGAGTGGCAGTGTCGCGCGGGAATTCGGGCGCCGCATTCAGGTTGGCATGGTCGGCATCAACGTGCCGATTCCGGTCCCGATGGCCTGGCACGGTTTCGGTGGCTGGAAGAGCTCCCTGTTCGGGGATACCCACGCCTACGGAGAAGAGGGTGTGCGTTTCTATACCAAGCAGAAGTCCATCATGCAGCGCTGGTCGGATTCCATCGATGCCGGTGCCGAATTCGCCATGCCGACGGCCAAGTAAGTCGCTCGCGACTGCGGTCATCTGCACTGTCGCCATCTGCATTCTGGTTACCTACCAACATACGCCAGCTGTCTGGAGAGGGACGCGC
Source organism: Cobetia sp. 1CM21F (assembly GCF_023161745.1). Lineage (NCBI taxonomy): Bacteria > Pseudomonadati > Pseudomonadota > Gammaproteobacteria > Oceanospirillales > Halomonadaceae > Cobetia > Cobetia sp. 1CM21F. Next base: position 783,438 of record NZ_JALNTQ010000001.1, read on the forward strand.
CATGTCAGACAACAAGAACAACCCGCATCGATCCCCGGAGGGCGAGCAGGACGCTCGCCCCGCCAAACCGGGCGACGATCTCTCTGAATTCGATTACATCATCGTGGGCGCCGGTTCCGCCGGCTGCCTGATGGCCAATCGCCTCAGCGCCAACCCTGACCACCGCGTGTTGCTGGTCGAGGCGGGCGGACGTGACAACTACCACTGGATTCACATTCCGGTGGGCTATCTGTACTGCATCAACAACCCGCGCACCGACTGGATGTTCCGCACCGAGCCGGACAAGGGACTCAACGGCCGTTCGCTGATCTATCCGCGCGGCAAGACGCTGGGCGGCTGTTCCAGCATCAACGGCATGATCTACATGCGCGGCCAGGCGCGGGATTACGATCACTGGGCCGAGGTGTCCGGAGACGACGAGTGGCGTTGGGAGCAGTGTCTGGCTGACTTCATGCGTCACGAGGATCACGCGCTACTGGATGACGGCGCCAGCAGTGATCCCGAGCAGCGTGATTTCCATGGTCACGGTGGGGAGTGGCGCGTCGAGCGTCAACGCCTCAACTGGGAAGTGCTGGATGACTTCGCCAGTGCGGCCGAGCAGGCCGGCATTCCGCGCACCAAGGACTTCAATCGCGGCAGCAATGAAGGGGTGGCCTATTTCGAGGTCAATCAGCGGGCGGGCTGGCGCTGGAACACGGCCAAGGCCTTCCTGCGCCCGGCGCTCAAGCGCAGCAACCTGACCCTGTGGCACTCCACCCAGGTCAATCGTCTGCTGTTCGCGGGCGACGAGCAGGGCACAGGGGCTGGCACAGGGGCGGCGGACGCAGCGAAGCAAGCCTCCAATCTGCGCTGCACGGGACTGCAGGTCGTGCGTGACGGCAAGGTCATCAACCTCTCGGCGAAGCGTGAAGTCGTGCTGTGTGCCGGCGCCATCGGCTCGCCACATCTGCTGCAGGTTTCGGGCGTCGGGCCCAGGGCACTGCTGGAGGAACACGGCGTCGAGGTGGTCAAGGACCTGCCCGGCGTCGGCGAGAACCTGCAGGACCACCTGCAGATCCGCTCGGTCTACAAGGTCACCAATGCCAAGACCCTGAACGCCATGGCCAGCACCTTGCTGGGCAAGATGGGCATCGGCATGCAGTACCTGTTCAAGCGTTCCGGGCCGATGAGCATGGCGCCGTCGCAGCTGGGGGCCTTCACGTGCAGCAGCGATGACTATGCCCATCCCAACATCCAGTACCACGTCCAGCCGCTGAGCCTCGAGGCCTTCGGGCAGCCGTTGCATCCCTTCCCGGCGATCACCGCGAGTGTCTGCAATCTCAACCCCACCAGCCGTGGCACGGTGCGTCTGCAGAGCGCCGACCCGCGTCAGGCCCCGGCCATCGCGCCCAACTACCTGAGCACGGAAGAAGACCGCAAGGTCGCGGCCGATTCCTTGCGGGTCACGCGGCGTATCGCCTCCCAGCCCGCCTTTGCGCGCTACAAGCCCGAGGAGATCAAGCCGGGGGTCGAGTACCAGACTGATGAAGAGCTCGCCAGGCTGGCCGGCGATATCGGCACCACCATCTTCCATCCGGTGGGCACCACGCGCATGGGGCGCGCGGATGACCCGATGGCGGTGGTCGACAGCCGTCTGCGTGTGCGCGGTATCCAGGGATTGCGGGTGGCGGATGCCGGCATCATGCCGACCATCGTCAGCGGCAATACCAACTCGCCGACCCTGATGATCGCGGAAAAAGCCGCGGGATGGATTCTGGAAGCCGCATCATGAGGCATGGCTTCAGGTGTTGCGCCTGACTCGAGGCCAACGCCAGCACTTCAACAACCTGTGGCATATCCGATAGGGGACCTTGCGATACGCCAATCGCAGGGCAATCCCCGCGTCTCGACACCGAACCGCATAACCACAATAACGGTGATCAACATGAGCAGTTCTGCGCCCAAGACGTCTTCCGGCAGCGGGAGCCCGACACGCGAGCCCCGCGCCTCCCACAAGGCCCGCGACGAGATCGACTGGCGGGTTTTCCTGCCCTCGGTGCTCGTCATCGCCGGCCTCATCATTCCCATCATCCTGTTTCCCGAATCCGGTGAGGCTGCCGTCAATGCGGCCTTCGCCTTCGCGACCGGCAATTTCGGCTGGCTTTACCTGCTGGCGGGCTTCTCCGTCGTCGTGTTCCTGATCGGTCTGGCGTTCAGCCGCTACGGCAACGTCCGTCTGGGCGGCCCGCAGGACACGCCGGAGTTCTCGTATTTCAGCTGGGTCGCGATGATCTTCGCCGGCGGCATCGGTATCGCCATCGTCAACTGGGCGTGGGTCGAGCCGATCTACTATTTCACCGGCCCCCCATTTGACGTCAAGGCCGGCAGTGATGCGGCCGCCGAGTGGGCGTTGGCCTATGGCCAGTTCCACTGGGGGCTGACGCCCTGGGCGTTCTATTGCCTGCCGGCGATTCCCATCGCCTATTCCATGTATGTGCGCAATCGCCCGGGCGTGCGTCTGTCCGTGGCCTCCAGCGGCGTGCTCGGCAAGCGTGCCGATGGCTGGTGGGGCGTGTTGCTGGATGCCGTGGTGGTGTTCGGCATCGTCGGCGGTGTCGGCACCTCGCTGGGGCTGGCGGTGCCGCTGGTATCACGACTGCTCGGAGACCTGCTGGGCATCGAGCCGTCCTTTGCGCTCAATCTGGGAGTGCTGCTGATCTGGACGGCGATCTTCTCCGCCAGTGTGTGGTTCGGGCTGGCCAAGGGCATCAAGATTCTCTCCGACATCAACGTGATTCTGGCCATCGCCTTGCTGGCCTTCACCTTCATCGCCGGGCCGTCGCTGTTCATGGTGGAAGGCTGGGTCAACAGTCTCGGCACCATGCTGTCGAGCTTCGTGACCATGAGCCTGTGGACCGACCCGGTGGGCGATTCGACCTTCTGGAAGGACTGGACCGTCTTCTACTGGGCCTGGTGGATCGCCTACGCGCCGATGATGGGGCTGTTCGTCGCCCGTATCTCGCGGGGGCGCACCATTCGTGAACTGATCATCGCCGAGCTGGTGTTCGGCTCGCTGGGCTGCTGGGTGTTCTTCGCGGTCTGGGGCGGTTATGCGCTGGACCTGCAGGTGAGTGGCACCCTGGATGTCGCGGCTGCACTCAGCGACGGCGGTATCCCCGGCGCCGTGTCCGCGATTCTCGCCACGCTGCCGTTCTCCGAGCTGATCACCGCAAGCTTCATCCTGCTGTGCTTCATCTTCCTCGCCACCACCCTGGATAGCTCGGCCTATGTGCTGGCATCGGTGACCACGCGTGAGCTCTCAGGCTATCAGGAGCCCAAGCGCAGCGTGCGCCTGATCTGGGCCTTCCTGATCGCCGGTGTCGGGGTGGCATTGATCCAGCTGGGCGGCCTCAAGGCGGTGCAGACTTCCACCATCGTGGTCGCGCTGCCGATGATTCCGGTGCTGTTCATCCTGACCTGGTCGCTGGTGCGCTGGTTGCGCCAGGATTTCGCGCGCAAGGTGCTGGAACCGCATCTGGTGCTGGAGACTCCCAGCCCGCGCGATGACGCCAAGCCTCGCTGAGTGCACTTTTCCCTGTCTCTCTCAACACATGCTCTCAACACATGACGCTCACCGGGGCTGACGCAACCCGCATGCCCCCCGGACAGAAGGACCGCACCGATGACAATCCACTCCGAAACCCGCCTGCCGCTGACTGACGTCAAGGTCATCGATTTCGGTCAATACATGGCGGGCCCGGCCGTCGCCATGATCCTCGCCGACCTGGGCGCTACCGTGGTTCACGTCGATCCGCCCGGCGGGCCGATGTGGCAGTCGCCGGCCAATGCCACGCTCAATCGCAACAAGCTGATCGTCTCGCTGAACCTCAAGTCAGAAGAGGGCGTCGAGCAGGCGCTGGCGCTGATCGAGGAGGCCGACATCGTGATCGAGAGCTTCCGCCCCGGGGTCATGAAGCGGCTGGGCATCGACTTCCAGGCCCTGCGCGAGGAGCGCAATGAGCTGATCACGCTGTCGATTCCCGGCTTTGCCTCCAATGACACCCTGCGCCGCGACTGGCGCGCCTTCGAGAGCGTGATCGCCGCCAATTCCGGCGTCTTCACCGACATGGGCCTCAACCGGGTGCTGATGGGCATCAATCCGTCCTTCTCGCCGCTGCCGCTGGGCTCGGCCTACGGCACCATGCTGGCGGCTTCCTCGGTGGTGCTGGCGCTGCAGGCCCGCGAGCGGACTGGCATGGGCGACGAGATCGAGGTGCCGCTGGTCTGCGCGCTGATGGAAGGGCTCTGCTACAACTCGATCAAGATCGAGGGCCTGCCGGAGCGCTACAAGACCCAGCGCGAGAAGGAGATCGAACGTCGGCGTATCGAAGGCCAGCCGATGAATCTCGACTACGACGAGCTGCAGGAGCTGCTCGATCCCTTCTATCGCAGCTACAAGTGCAAGGATGGCCGCATGTTCTATGTGGTCTGTCCGAGTCACCGCGAGCACGCCAAGCGCTGCCTGAAGGTACTGGGGCTCTACGATGAGCTGGTCGCCGAAGGCATGAGCGAGGAGCCGGATACCTATCGCCCGAGCAGCGAATGGCAATCCGACATGTCGCTGGGCGTCTATCCGTTGCCCAAGCCCTGGGCGGACCATATCGCGGCGCGCATGAAGGAGGTCTTCCTCACGCGCACCTCCAAGGAATGGGAGAAGATCTTCGGCAAGGGCAAGTTCCCCGGCGCGCCGCAGCGCTGGCTGCAGGAGTGGATCCACGATGACCACGCCGAGACGGCGGGCCTGATGGTCGAGGTCGAGGACCCGGAATTCGGGCTGATGATTCAGCCCGGTCCGATGGTGTGGATGGCCGACAGCGGCCAGGAAATGCTGACGCCCAGGCCGCGGCGCTGGGTGAGCGTCACCCATGCGCTGTCGGTGCTGACCCGTATCGAGACCAAGCTGCCGCGGGTGCGGGCACGCAATGCCCGCGATGGCTGGCTGGAAGGCGTCAAGATTCTGGATCTGTGCAACGTGATCGCCGGGCCGCACTCGGTGGCGTATCTGGCGCGCTTCGGTGCCGAGGTCATCAAGGTCGACCCGGCCAAGCCGTTCTATGACTGCTGGAATACCGTCATCTTCGGCCTGTCGCACATGCGTTCCAAGCGCTCGCTGCTGACCGATGTCAGACAGCCCCGCGGGCGTGCCATCCTGGATGAGCTGATTCGTCAGAGTGACGTGGTGGTCTGGAATGCCACCGACCGGCAGGTGGCCTCCATGGGACTGAGCGAGGAGGCCATGCGCGAGCTGAATCCGGACGCCGTCTTCTGTCAGCTGGACTGCTTCAGTGGCGTGCTGCCCGGGCCGCGCACCAACTACCTCGGCTATGACGATCTGGTGCAGGCCACCACCGGCATCATGCTGCGCTTCGGCGGCAGCATGGACACTCCCGAGGAGCACGCCCACGTCGGTACCATTGATGTCATGTGCGGCTTTGGTGCGTCGCTGGGGATTGCCACCGCGCTGTATCGCAAGCTCAAGACCGGCCGCACCTCGCGCATCAAGACCTCGCTGTCGGCGCTGAGCGGTCTGGCCCAGCTGCCGTTCTGCTATGACTATGAGCGCCGTGGCCTGTTCGACGAGCCCTCCGGTCGTGAGGCGACCGGCTACGATGACCTGGCGCGTTTCTATTCGGCCTCCGATGGCATCCTGCTGGTCAGTGCCTATGAATCGGAGCTGGAGAAATTCCGCAAGGTCGAGGGGTTGGAAGAATTGCCGGAAATCCCGCGTGAGGAGCGCGCCGCCTACCTGGCACCTCGTTTCATCAGCGCGCGAGCCAATGATTGGGTCGAGCGCCTGCAGGCGGCGGATATCGCCGCGGCCGTGTGCGAGAACCTGGAGACATTGCGCTCCTACAACGTGCACCCGGCTGGCGAGCGGACCGGGATCGATGCCGGCAGCTATTCGTTCTCGGTCTACTCGGACCACCCCAGCGGTAACGAGATCACCCAGCTTGACCCCTACGCCATCCGTCCACGGCGTGGACGCATCTACCCACTGTCGCCGGCCGAGAAATACGGCGCCTCGACTCGCTCGGTGCTCAAGGACCTTGATCACAGCGATGAAGAGATCGATCAGTTGATCGAGGAGGGTGTGGTGTCCGAAAGCTGGAGTGAGGAGTACCTGCCAAGCTGATCCCGCCATACGGTGCCTTTCCACCGCGGGCCGCCGGCTGAAGGCAGTCGATAGCGCCTGAGATGTTCCAACGCCCCATCTCGTATTCACGAGGCGGGGCGTTTTTTTGTGCTGACCGGCTGGCTGATCTCAAGGCGGCTTGCGCGTGAGCGCTGCAGGAAAACCGTTCGCGAAGTGGGTCAACTGCACCCATCACGACCTTGCTGCGCGCTCGGCCGCCACAGGTGTCGTCTGGCGCTACGTCATTAGTCGCAGGCAGGCGAAAAAACGGGGGAATTGCATGCTGAATTTCCGAGGGTTCCCACCCGCTCGCAATCTGCAAGAACCCAGTCGCCATGCGGGGTGACGGGCCACAAGAGGGTGGCGTCGCAGTGGCATTTTGCAAACATAAGTAAACCTAAGGGGTAACATTAAAAAAATAGCGTTTGTCACTGATTGGGCGTGGGTCGATATTGCCTGAGCGCCAACGATAACTATGACAATAACGACATGCCAAACGCCGAGGTCGTACAGAAATGTCCAACCTGATCAAGCAGTATCCCAAGGTTTATGTGCTGGATAATGGACGCATGAAGATGGACAAGAACTTCATGGTCAGCATGCATGATCCCGCCAGTGCACAGGATCCACACAAGCCGAACACGCTGGTCGAATTCCCTGTCTATACCGTGTTGATTGATCACCCCGATGGCAAGGTATTGTTCGATACCGCCTGCCATCCGGATGGCATGGGCGAGAATGGCCGTTGGCCATCGGCGATCCAGAATCTGCTCCACTTTACCGCCGAAGTGGACGGTCAGGATTGTCATCTGCACAGCCGACTTGAAGAGATTGGCATGGACCCGCGCGAAATCGACTATGTCGTGGTGTCGCATCTGCATCTTGATCACTCAGGATGTCTCGAGCTTTTCACCAATGCACAGATCATCGTTCATCAGGACGAATTCAATGCCGCCCTGGTGCATTACGCCCACAATCGTGACGCCGATGGCTTTATCTGGGCTGACATGGATGCCTGGATAAAGAGCAACCTTGCCTGGCGCATCATCAAGCCGGAAGAAGACAACCTTACCTTGCTGGATGGCATCGAGATTCTCAACTTCGGCAGTGGTCATTCCTACGGGATGCTCGGTCTGAAGATCGAGATGGCCGGCAGCAACAACATCATCCTGGCCTCCGACGCGGTCTACTCCGCCGAGAACTATGGGCCTCCCGCACGCCTGCCCGCCACGCTCTATGACTCCATCGGTTACATGAAGACCATCGAGCGCATCAAGAAACTGTCGGCCGCAAGCAAGGCAGATGTCTGGTTCGGTCATGATGGCGAGCAGTTCAGCACCCTTATCAAATCGACTGATGGATATTACGAATGAATAGCTCAGTGGCGTGCGACATCCAACTGGTAGAGTCCTACCGTGTTCGCGTCTTTGTTCTTGAGGAATACCTCGAGAAAGTGTTGGCATCAGTCAAGACGGCGACCAACCTGAAGTACGGCAATTATGATGGGGTTTCCTGGTGTTCGCATTCCGGTACCGAGCGCTGTACGCCGCGTGCCGGCTGCGATACCTATGCGGGAAATATCGATGAGCCTTACATGACGGATTCCACACTGGTCGAATTTTCCATCGTGCGTGACAAGAAGATTCTTGATCAGGTGATTCTGAGTATCTTTGCCAGTCACCCCTGGGATGAGCCGGTCATTTCCATCCAGGAAACCCTGGAAACACGCAAGAATGGTGTGATCTGATTTTTTGGCGATCCATCCCGTCATCACGCGGTTGTTGAGAGCATGATTGAAAGGGCTGTTGCGCACTTGTTGAGCGCCTGTTGATCAACTTTCGAGAGCCAGTCGAGAGCCAGTCGAGCCAGTCGAGAGCCAGTTGAGAGAACATTGAGCGGGCTCCACAGAAAGCCCCCTTGTTTACCAGTCTTGCGTTTGGGTAGCGCGCCATTGGCGGGTACGACGCCTTGTTCAAGTACCCGTATTTTTTACCGCGCAAGCAGGACACATAATTCAGAGGTGGAACATGAAAGGCAAGATTGCAGTGATGAGTGAGCCGGGCAAATTGGGCTATCAGGAATTCGATGTGCCAGCCCCGGGGCCGGGCGCCGTGGTGGTCAAGGTATTGTGCAGCAACGTCTGCGGGTCAGAGCTGCATATCTGGAAGGGCGAGCATCCCAAGAAGAGCGGTGGTCTGGGGCATGAGACCGTCGGGGTGATCGATCAGCTGGGCGAGGGCGTCACGACGGACAATGCCGGTGTGCCGCTGGCCGTGGGCGACCGCATCGCGGCGACCTATTTCATCGCCTGCCAGCGCTGTCCGGCCTGTCAATCCGGCAAGCTCAACCTGTGTGAGAACGCCTATAGCTTCTGGGCCAGATCTCCTCAGGAAGCGCCGCACTTCCACACGACCTTCTCTACCCACTACTTCATTCATCCCGGCCAGTTCTTCTACAAGGTGCCGGACAACGTGCCCGACAAGCTGGCGGCTGGCGCCAACTGCGCCCTGTCACAGGTCTTCTATGGCCTGGATCTGGCGGAGGTCAAGATGCAGGACCACGTCGTGGTCCAGGGTGCGGGTGGCCTCGGCATCTACGCCACGGCCATCGCCCATCGCAAGGGCGCGACTGTCACCGTGATCGACGCCGATGAAGGGCGCCTGGCACTGGCGCGGGAGTTCGGCGCCGACAACGTGATCAACTTCAAGGACTACCCGAGCAAGGAATCGCGTATCGAGCGCCTCAAGGAGTTGACCGGTGGCAATGGCGCCGATGTCTGCCTGGAAGTCGCGGGCGTCCCGGAAGCGTTCGTCGAGGGCATCGAGCTGGTGCGCAGCGGCGGCAAGCTGGTGACGATGGGCAATGTCACGCCGGGCAAGACCATCGCCGTTGACCCGGGCTTCATCACCCGTCAGCAGGTCACCATCATTCCGGTGATGCGCTACCAGCCGCGTTATCTGTGGCACTCGCTGAAATTCCTCAGCGACAACATGACGACATTGCCGTTCGAGAAGCTGCTGGATACCGAGTACTCCCTCGAATGTGTCGAGAATGCGCTGGCCGATTCACTGGCTCGCAAGGTGACACGCGCCTCCATCGTGATGAGCGGCGAGGGCTGATTGCCCGCAGGGACAGCCTGGCTGTCTCTGCCACTCGCTTCTATCCGCTTCTTCATTCGTCAGCCGCTCAGCCAATGATCCGTGACAGGGGAGACCCCTGCACGGCCCATCAAGCGCTCCCTGTCACCGGGGGGCCGCCAGGACATCGTCATGACCGCTTCCATTACCGACTCACAGCTCTTCGCGCCGTTGTTTCACTCCGAGGCCATGCAGGCCGTCTTCAATGATGAGGCGCGGGTAACCGCCATGCTGCAGGCGGAGGCCGCCCTGGCGCGCGCCCAGGCACGGCTCGATATCATTCCTGCCCAGGCAGGCCAGCAGATCGATGACGCCGCACGCGAAATGAGCGTCGACATGCCGCGGCTCGCACGTGATGCCGGCATCGTGGGCTATCCGGTACTGGGACTGGTGCGTCAACTGTCCGAAGCCGCCGGCCCCTCGGCCAGTGGCTATGTGCACTGGGGGGCGACGACCCAGGACATCATGGACACCGGCACCGTGCTGCAGATACGCGAAGGTCTGGCATTGATCGATCGCGACCTTGAGCGTGTCGAGCAGGCCCTGACGGCGCTGGCACGTGAACATCGTGAGACCGTGATGGCGGGGCGCACGCATCTGCAACATGCCTTGCCGGTGACCTTCGGCTACAAGGCCACCATCTGGCTGGACGGCGTGCGCCGAGCGCGTACCCGCCTGAGCGAGATGCAGCCGCGGGTGCTGAACGCCCAGCTGTGGGGTGCTGCCGGCACGCTGGCCTCCATCGAGCACAATGCCGAGGCACTGACCTCAGCCTTCGCCGAGGAGCTGGGGCTGAATGCGCCGCAGGTGCCCTGGCATGCGACCCGCGATGGCTTTGCCGAAGCCGGTTGCCATCTGGCGCTCATGACCGGAGCGCTGGGCAAGATCGCCGTCGACATCATGATCATGTGCATGGATGAGATTGCCGAGCTGTCCGAGCCGTTCGTCAAGGACCGCGGAGCCTCTTCCACCATGCCGCAGAAGCGTAACCCCATCTCCTGCGAGGTGATTCGTGGCTGCAACATGGGCGTCAAGAAGGCGGCCGCGTTGCTGATGGATGCCCAGGAAGCCGATTTCGAACGCGCAACCGGCCCTTGGCATGCCGAATGGATCGGTCTCCCGCAGGCCTTCGTGCTTGCTCATTGCGCGGTCTCCCAGGCGGTCTTCGTGCTCGAGGGGCTGGAAGTCTTCCCGCAGCAGATGGAAAAGAATCTGGGGCTGAGTCAGGGCCTGATCGTGGCCGAATCGGCGATGATGGCGCTGGCCAAGGGCATGGGACGTCAGGAAGCCCACGATGTCGTCTATGCGGCCTGCCGTGACGCGCAACGTGACGGTATCTCGCTGCATGCCGCGCTGTGCGCCAATCCGGCCGTCACCCGCCACCTGAGTCCGGAGCAGCTGGCCACCGTGCTGTCGCCTGCCTCCTACCTGGGCATGGCGACCACCATCGTCGATCGCATGACGACGTCGGCCCGGGCTGACTGACCCCCTGCGCCAGCTAAAGGACCAGAGCTTGAAAGACAGGTCTTGACTACAGGATTTGAAAAAAGGATTTGAACAAAAGAATTTGAAAAAAGGATTTGAGGAATACGTCGCGAGTCGACGAGCCATGTTTGCGAAGCGCCATCGCCATGCCTGCCAGGCATCGGCTCGGACTCCTCGGGTGCGCCAACTCGAGGAGCCCACCCCGCATTCAGGCCGAGCGTTCGCCACGCCGATTCAACAGCACCATGCACTTATAACGATAAAAAGGATAACGCCATGTCTTACGCCGCCTCTGATAAGGGCTCGCAGGAGAGATCTGCCTCCGCGCCGTCCAACAGCAATCGCCGAATGCAGATCATCAGCATCCTGATCGTCGCCGCCGTCGCTTTGCCATTGATCCTGTTCCCCGAGCAGGGCAAGCAGTCGATGGACATGATCTTCGGTTGGATGACGCGCAACTTCGACGTCGTCTTCCTGGGCATGCCGCTCGCCTGCATGCTGTTTCTGGTCTATCTCGCCATCTCACGCTTCGGCGACATTCGCCTGAGTGCCCGCCAGACCGACAAGCCCGAGTTCTCCAAGAGCTCGTGGATCATGATGGTCTTCCTGGCCGGCAACGCGACCGGGCTGATGCTGTGGGCGGGCACCGAATGGGGCTTCCACTTCAATTGGCCGCCACTGGGCATGGACGCCAAGGACCCCGCGCTCTACACCATCGGGCAGGCCTACGGCATCTTCCACTGGGGGCCTTCCGCCTGGGCCATGTACTGCGTCCCCGCCGTGGCGATGTCCTACATCTTCTATGTGCGCCAGACCCACATCTACAACCTCAGCGAGTCCTGCCGTGGCGCTCTGGGCGGGCTGGTGGACGGGCCGCTCGGCACCGCGATCAATTACCTGTTCCTGTTCGGCATGCTGGGCGCCGCCGCCACCTCGCTGGGACTCGGCACTCCGATGATCAGCACTGCGCTGGCGAGTGTCTTCGGTCTGACACCGGGGGTGGAGCTGGATATCGCCATCATTCTGGTCTGCACCGCTGTCTTCACCATCAGTAGCGGTCTCGGGCTGGACAAGGGCATCAAGCGACTGAGCATCTTTTCCACCGTCGTCACGCTGGCCATCGTGGCCTACATCCTGCTGGTCGGTCCGACGCACTTCATCATCAGCCTGGGCTTTGATTCCGTCGGCTATACGCTGCAGCACTTCCTCGAGCTGAGCACCGTGACCGACAGCGTGGCCAAGGGTGGCTTCCCGCAGGCATGGACCGTCTTCTACTGGGCCTGGTGGATCGCCTACGCCCCCTTCATGGGCATGTTCGTGACGCGTATCTCCCAGGGGCGCACCATCCGCGAAGTCATCGTCGGCATGCTGGTCTTCGGGACCGCCGGCACCGCGCTGTTCTATGTCGTGGTCGGAGGGTATTCGGTGGATCTGCAGATGACCGGTCAGCTGCAGGTGGCAGAGCTGGTCAATTCCGCGGGGGCACCGGCGGCGGTCATCGAGGTCTTCAATCAGCTGCCCGGCGCTGCCCTGGTGCTGATCGCGCTGGTCATCTCCGGCATCGTGCTGCTGGCGACCACCTTTGACTCGGCGGCTTATGTGCTGGCCTGTGCCACCTCGCGCCAGTTGGGCGAAGGGCAGGAGCCTGAAAAGAGCAATCGCCTGTTCTGGTGCTTCGTCATCACCATCTTCCCGCTGTCACTGCTGTTCGTGGGTGGCCTGAAGAGTCTGCAGACCGCCTCGATCATCGTCGCCTTGCCGTTGGTGTTCGTGATGATCGCGATGATGATCTCCACCTTCCGCTATCTGCACGCCGATGCGGACTTCGAGAGCATCAAGATCAAGCTCAAGCCGGTGGAAAAAGTCTGAGAGTGGTCGTAATGCCGCGTGCCTGTCAGGCGAGAGCGTTAGGATGCCAGGCACGCGGCCCCGATCAAGGAAGCGACGGGGTATCGAGGCTCGAAATCGGAAGGTTCGAGCATGGTCCAGGCAGGCAGCAGAGAAGCAGCGATGAAACGTCCCCCTCCCCATAACTGGTTGTTCATCTTCAAGGCCGTCGTCGACGCCGGCTCCATCACGCTGGCGGCTGAGCGCCTCAGCGTGACCCAATCCGCGGTGAGCCAGCAGCTCAAGTCGCTGGAAGAGTATCTGGGCAAGCGGTTGATTACCCGCAGCAAGAAGGGCGTGGCGCTGACCGATGTGGGACGCCATTACTACAACGTCATCAAGGTATCACTGGACAGCATCTCGAACGCGACCGATCAGATGTTCGGCCGTGATCGACGCGACACGGTCACGGTGCGGGCGAACTACTCCTTCGTGGAGCACTGGCTCACCCGCCACCTGCATGAATTCCATGCCCTGTGTCCGGGCGTCTCCTTCGAGCTCTACACCGGGTTCTGGTTGTCGGACTTCGATCAGAGCAGCGCCGGTGTCGAGATTCGCTACGGCGAGGGCGGCTGGGCAGGCTATCACTGCCATCGCCTGAGCAGGGACACCACCTATCCCGTGTGCTCGCCCGAATTGGCCGCTCGAATCACCTCGCTGGAAGACGTCTTGACGCATCCACTGGTGGCCATCATGGGCAATCGCACCGGCTGGCTGGAGTGGGCCCACCAGAATGGCATCCCCCTCCAGAGCTGCCAGCCGGCCCTGTCGGTGGAGAACAATCTGCTGGCCTATGAGCTGGCCGCCAATGGGCCTTACGTCACGCTGGCACTGGACTCGCTGGTAGGTGACCACCTGGCCAGCGGCCAGCTGGTCAAGGTTCTGGGCGGCGAGGTCGCCAGCGTCGAGGATTTCTATGTGCTCGAGCCGGCCAATGGCACCCATACGCCAGGTGAGGCGATGTTCATCGACTGGTTGAAAGGCAAGTTCAAGGCCGGTTCAGCGGCGCCGGAATCTGCGCCGCAATCGGCAGGTATCGCGCGCTGAGTCACGCAAGCCCTTCAGTTCACGCAAGCACGTGATTTCACACACGTCATAATCCCTTCGCTATGGCCGGCCTCAGGCCGTCATCAGCGAGCTAGATGTCACCAAGAGGACGCCATGAACAATTACAAGCTTTTGATCAATGGACACTGGACCGACGGCAGCAGCGACGTTCGCGAGCAGGTGATCGACCCGGCCAACGAGTCGGTGATCGGGGAGTTCCTGCATGCCAGCGCCGAGGATATCGACGCCGCAGTGGCTTCCGCCAAAGAGGGGCTCGAGGAGTGGAAGACGGTACCGCAGTGGAAGCGCGGTGAGATCCTCAAGCGTTCTGCCGATCTGCTGCGCGCCCGCAAGTCGGACATCGCGGCCATCCTGACCCAGGAGCAGGGCAAGCCGCTGGCGGAGTCAGAGGGTGAGATCGAACGCGCGGCGGACTTCCTGGAGTGGGGCGGTGAAGAAGCGCGTCGTATCGCCGGGCGCTTGATCCAGGGCCGTACGCCGGGCAATCGCATCGAGATTCGCAAGATGCCGGTGGGCGTCGTCGCCGCCTTCTCGCCGTGGAACTTCCCGGTCGTGCTGACGGCCAAGAAGCTGGCGGGGCTGCTGGGGGCGGGTTGCTCCTGCGTGCTCAAGCCGGCGGAAGAGACGCCGGGCTCGTCGATCGCACTCGTGCAGGCCCTGCTGGATGCCGGTGTCCCGGGCAAGGCCATCAACCTGCTGCTGGGCAAGCCGGGGGATATTTCCTCGCGCCTGATCGAGCATCCTGCCGTGCGCAAGATCACCTTCACCGGCTCATCACCGGTGGGCAAGCTGCTGGCGTCCAAGTCCGGTGAGTACATGAAGCCGGTCACCATGGAGCTGGGTGGCCATTCGCCGGTCATCGTCGCGCAGGACAGCGACGTGGAAAGCGTCGCCAGAATGCTGGTGGCCAAGAAGTTCTTCAACGCCGGTCAGGTGTGTGTCTCGCCGACGCGCTATTTCGTGCACGAGAGTGTCCATGAGCGCTTCGTGGCGACCTTCACTGCCGCTGCCGCCGAGTTGAATGTCGGTGATGGCCGTCAAGCGGGTATCCAGATGGGGCCCCTGGCCAATATCCGCCGTCTGGATGCCATGCAGGCCCTGGTGGATGATGCCTGCCATCGTGGTGCCAAGGTGGAAGTCGGCGGCAAGCGTCTGGGCGACAAGGGCTTCTTCTTCGCCCCGACCGTACTGACGAATGTGCACCCGGAGTCCGAGTTGATGAAGACCGAGATCTTCGGCCCGGTCGTGCCCATTACGCCTTACCGCACGGATGAGGAGGTCATCGCGCTATCCAACAGCGTCGATTACGGCCTGGCGGCCTATGTCTTCACGCATGACCCGACGCGTCAGCAGTTCTTCAAGGACAACATCTATGCGGGCACGATCGGCGTGAATGACGTGCCGGCGCACTTTGCCGAGGTGCCTCTCGGGGGCTGGGGCGATAGCGGCTATGGCGTCGAGGGGGGTATCGAAGCGCTGGATGCCTATATCAAGACCCAGTACGTCAGCCAGTGCTGATCGCTCAAGGCCGGCTTGTCTGACCCTGAGCTGGCAGGCGTCAGCTTCCGGCGCATGAGAAGTGCTCAAGCGCTGAGCGTCTTGTGACACGAGGTGAACGTCGAGGCTTCTGCGTGTGACGTTGGCGCATCGGCTGGGGTGACCCTCGCGAAGCAAGGGGCGGAAAGACTGCCGCGTCAGGTGCTGGCTTCTGCGTGACAGTCGCCGCTCATGAGCGCTTGAGACCCACAGGCCGCCGACATTGACGTGTCGGCGGCCTGTTCGCGTCTGGTGGAAACTTGGTCGAGGAGGGCGCGAAGAAGGCATGAGGAGAGCGCGAGGAGATGGAGTGCGCAGCGCGAGGTTGATGAATGAAATTCATGTTTGCATGAGAAAATACCGTGTCGCGATTCATGCTCCCCGCGGTTGCCGGGAAAGTATAATGCGCGTGGAATAAAAATATGTATAATACCGCGCTCTTTTCATTACGAAAAATTATTGAATACAGCGAACTGCCCGAGCAAGAGCGACGTCTCGCCCCTCTTGCTCGGGCTTTCTCACTAAGGTGGTAGTCGTGCAAGAAGCAGTTCCCCCCGCCAGTGATGGTGATCATCTGGACCCGCGTGTCTTCATCCCCGCCGTATTGGTCATCCTGGCCTTCATCGGCCCGGTCATCCTGTTCCCGGATGCCAGCACCGCGCTGATCAATGCCGCTTTCTCCTTCGCCACCGGCAAGTTCGGCTGGCTGTATCTGGTGGCCGGCCTGAGCGTCGTCGGATTCCTCATCTGGCTGGCCTTCAGCCGCTACGGCAACGTCCGCCTGGGCGGGGCAGAGGACACGCCCGATTTCTCCTACTTCAGCTGGGTGGCGATGATCTTCACCTGCGGGATGGGGATCGCGATCGTCAACTGGGCGTGGGTCGAGCCGATCTACTACTACACCTCGCCGGCCTATCACGTGGCGGCCAAGAGCCGTGAAGCCGCGGAGTGGGCGCTGGCCTTCGGTCAGTTCCACTGGGGGCTGACGCCGTGGGCCTTCTATTGCCTGCCGGGCCTGCCGATCGCCTACTCCATGTACGTCAAGAAGCGTGATGGCGTGCGTCTGTCCGTCGCCTCGCGCGGCGTGCTGGGCCGTCATGCGGATGGCGCCTGGGGCGTGCTGCTGGATTCCATCGTCGTATTCGGGATCGTGGGCGGCGTCGGCACCTCGCTGGGGCTGGCGGTCCCGCTGGTGTCACAGCTGGTCAGCGGCATCCTCGGCATGGAAGCCAACTTCGGGCTGGAAGTCGCGGTACTGTGCATCTGGACGGCGATGTTCTCCGCCAGTGTCTGGTTCGGCCTGGCCAAGGGCATCAAGATTCTCTCCGACGTCAACGTGATCCTGGCGATCTTCCTGCTGGCCTTCACCTTCATCGTCGGTGACTCGCAGTTCATGGTCGAAGGCTTCGTCAACAGCCTCGGCAAGACCCTGGGCAACTTCATCCCGATGAGCCTGTGGACCGACCCGGCGGGGGATTCCACTTTCTGGAAGGACTGGACCGTCTTCTACTGGGCCTGGTGGATCGCCTACGCGCCGATGGTGGGTCTGTTCGTGGCCCGTATCTCGCGCGGCCGTACCATCCGTGAGCTGATCATCGCGGAGCTGGTGTTCGGCTCGCTGGGAACCTGGGTGTTCTTCGCGGTGTGGGGCGGTTACGCGCTGGACCTGCAGATCAGCGGCGCGCTGGACATCAAGGCGCTGCTGGACAGCGGCGGTATCCCGCTGGCGGTGGAAGGCATTCTGCAGACCCTGCCGTACGCCAAGCTGGTCACGGTGGCCTTCATCCTGCTGTGCTTCATCTTCCTGGCGACCACGCTGGACAGCTCGGCCTACGTTCTGGCCTCGGTGACCTCACGCAAGCTGTCCGGGTATCAGGAGCCCAAGCGCTCGTTCCGCTTGATCTGGGCCTTCCTGATCGCGGCCGTCGGGGTCGCGCTGATCCAGCTGGGTGGCCTGCAGACGGTGCAGACCTCGACCATCGTGGTGGCGCTGCCGATGATTCCGGTGATGCTGATTCTGGCGCTCTCGATGCTGCGCTGGCTCAAGAATGACTTCCCCAAGGAAGAGCTGAATCCGGTACTGGTCATCGATGACATGCCGGCCTTCCAGCGCAAGCCGAAGAAGACGAATCGCCAGGCGTAACCGCGCCATGCGCTGAAAGAGACGGCGCAAGACCTAACGACAAGGGCCCCTCAACATGAGGGGCCCTCGTCGTTTCTGGTATATGGAATCGCCTGTCAAGGCGCAGTTTTGCCCATGCCCGGCTCTTCGCTCGGTCATTTCTGGCAGGGACGATCAAGTCCTATAGCGCTTGGCGAGAAGCGCTCAATAGTAGGCTCTCAAGCAGACGGTCTGCAGAGGACGACAAGGCAGAAAGAGGGGGAGCGGGCGAATGGTGGGCCTTCATCCTTTCGTATTCGAGGTGGGTGACAGGCAGCATCGAGTATCTTGAGCCGCGCGGATTGGATGACAGGACGCAACAATCCTGGGCTGAACGTCTGGCCCTCAGGCCTTGGGTTGGCGGTCTCTCGCTGGGCGATTGATCAGGGAGGAGTTTGCATCTGGCCTGAAAACCGCAGCAGCGCGACACCTGTATGCATGAACATGCAGCAAGTCGTGGCCGTCGTGCCGGACGCCACCTCGGGTTGCTCGCTGGCGGAATGAATCAACTGGTGCTTATATTGCAACACATTAGGTTTTCACTATCCCTTGGTTAGTTATTATTTATTTTTGCTATGGGAGCTTCTCGCCAATACTCCTCGCCCCGTTACTCCCTGATTTAACGAGGAATTTGCGAGATGCTGAACGTACGTTTTCCCATGAAGACCCTGACGGCCGTGATGGCGCTGGGCCTTTCTGCCAGCAGTCTGGCGCAGCAGGAAGTGATGACTCGCTCCAATGGTGCGCCGGTCGGCAACAACCAGAACTCCCTGACCGCCGGCCCGAACGGCCCGACACTCCTGCAGGATCACCACCTGCTGGAGAAGCTGGCGCACTTCGAGCGCGAGCGCATTCCGGAGCGTGTCGTCCACGCTCGTGGTACCGGTGCCTACGGTGAGTTCCGTGCCACCGCGGACCTGACCGATCTGACCGTCGCGGCACCTTTCCAGGACAAGGGCCAGGTGACGCCGGTCTTCGTGCGCTTCTCCAGCGTGATCAACAGCAAGGGCTCGCCGGAAACCCTGCGCGACCCGCGTGGCTTCGCCGTCAAGTTCTACACCGAGCAGGGCAACTGGGACATCGTGGGCATCAACTTCCCGGTGTTCTTCATCCGCGATGCGATGAAGTTCCCGGACATGATCCATGCGCTGAAGCCGGACCCGCGTACCAACCTGCAGGACCCGAATCGCTACTTCGATTTCTTCAGCCACATCCCCGAAAGCACCAACATGCTGACCTACCTCTACTCGCCGCTGGGGATTCCGACCAGCCTGCGTGAGATGGATGGTTCTGGCGTGCATGCCTTCAAGTTCGTCAATGCCGAAGGCGACTGGAAGTACGTGAAGTTCACCTGGAAGTCGCGTCAGGGCAACCACGGCATGACGCCGCAAGAAGCCGCCAAGGTGCAGTCCACTGACTTCAACCATCTGACCGATGACCTCTACACCCATCTGGATGCCGGCGATGACCCGGTCTGGGATCTCTATATCCAGACTCTGGATCCCAGCAAGCTGAACAGCTTCGATTTCAATCCGCTCGATACCACCAAGTTGTGGCCGGAAGACCTGATTCCTGCCCGCAAGGTCGGTGAGCTGACGCTGAATCGTACGCCGGATAACTTCTTCCAGGAAACCGAGCAGGCGGCCATGTCGCCGGCCAACCTGGTGCCGGGTGTCGAGCCGTCCGAAGACCGCATGCTGCAGGGGCGTCTGTTCGCCTACGCCGATGCCCAGCGTTATCGCCTGGGAGCCAACTTCATGCAGCTGCCGGTGAATGCGCCCAAGAATGAGGTGCACAACAACCATCAGGACGGCGCGGGTTACTCCAAGCCGCGTTCCGGCTCCATCAACTATCAGCCGAGCCGCAACGCCGACTCGCTGGTGGATGACAGCCAGTACGAGTACAAGCGCTACACCCTGAATGGCACCACCCAGCAGCAGCCGATCGGCAAGCAGCAGAACTTCGCTCAGGCCGGTGAGCTGTATCGCTCCTTCTCCGAGCAGGATCAGGACGCTCTGATCCAGGCGCTGGGGACTGACCTGGGCAAGGTCAAGAACGAGGAGATCCGCGAGATCATGGTCAGCCACTTCTACCAGGCAGACCACGAATACGGTGAGCGTCTGGCCAAGGTGGCAGACGTCGACATGGACGACGTGGAAGAGCTGATCGAGGACTGAGACATCTGAGGCAGCGGCTGAAAGCGAAGCGTATGAAGAAAGGCGTGATGCGATCGAGATCAACCGCTGCCCGGAAGTCCCGGCACTGATTGACCCGGCAGGGGAGCTTGCGCTCCTCTGCCGGCCGGCACACGAGCGCAACATGAGTGCAAGACGAGCTCAACATGTGCGCATCACGAGCGAAAGATGAGAGAGGAGCGCAAGATGCATACGATGCGAGCCACAGACCCCATCGGGCAGCAACACGGCCTGGGCAGAAGATGGCTGGCGGTGTTGGCCAGTCTGCTGCTGATGGTGATGGCGGGGCAGGCTGTCGCGGCTGGCGACATTGATATCTTTGACGCCGCACGCGACGGCGACAATGCCGCGATCCGGGAATATGTTCAGCAGGGCGGTGATCTCTCGGTCACCAATTCACGCAGCTATACCCCTTTCATTCTCGCGGCCTACTACGGGCATACCGACACCCTGGCGCTGCTCAAGTCCGCCGGAGCTGACGCCTGTGCACTCGATGAGAAGGGCAGCAATGCCTTCATGGGGGTAGCGTTTCGCGGCTTTGACGAGACAGCCAGATGGCTGATCGCCAATACCGACTGTGATGTGAATCATCGCAATTACAGTGGCCAGACGGCGCTGATGATGGCGTCTCTGTTCGGCAATGAGGACATCATCAAGCTGTTGCTGCAGGCAGGCGCGGACCCCTCGATCCAGGATGCACGTGGCAATACTGCGCAGTCATTGGCGGCGGCCCAGGGCCTGTCACGTATCGTGACGCTGGTGAAGTTCAATATGTGAGATCAGGCGTGACCAAGGGTGGCCAGTGAAGCCTGTTCGGGGAATCTATCGGCTGACAACGCGCTTGGCTCACAGGCCCTTGGCGCCACCAACCTGACGTTCTATCGACTTTACGTTCTATCGATTTCAGGTTCTATCGATCTCACGTTCCATCAATCTTGAGCTCTATCAATCTGACGTTCCGCAAAGCGCAAGTCTTGCAGATCTGACCAACCCAACGCAAAAGACGAGAAGTGACACCATGAAAGCCATGAAAGTACTGTGTGTGACAGCTGCGCTGTGTGCTGCGAGCAATGCGGCATTTGCCGACAACGGCGAAAGCGACATCCGTGTCCGTGAGGCGTTGAGCGAGAGCCGTATCATGGGGCAGGCGCAGCCGGCCGAGCGCAGCACGCAAGTCTATGTGGAAAGCGGCATGAGCGTGGCGGCAGGCAGAGTGCAGCATGCCTTGAGTGAAGAAGGCAGCCGCGGACAAGCTCGCAAGTGGGCCATTGAAGACAAGAATCACGCGACGGATTTCGTGAATGATGCCGGCAAGAGTGTTCCCGCCACCCGTATCGAGCATGCCTTGAGCGAGAGCGCCTGACAGCCGTTATCACCTCCGGGATGGAGTGTGCGTGACATCATGGTCGAGTCTTTCTGAGCGCTAGCTGCCAGCCAGCAATGATCAGAACGACACAATAACGTGAAGCCCGTCATTTGCGGAAAGACGCTTGACCATGACGATGTCATCTTGCACCCGGAACCGGCAGGAACCCTTCAGCAAGGATTCTTGTTGAACCACGCGTTCAATCGCTGACGTCAGAATGTCTTCAATCGGCGTGACTCAGCGGATCAGAGTCCTTGCTCAAGCGCTCCTCGCGCCTATATCACTACCGACTGTGCCCCTCCCATTACCCCCAGTGTTGTGCCCTGATCAGTCCTTTACGCATCTCACCGAGAACATGCCACTTTTGCCAAGTGTCGCTCGGCGGATCTCGCCCTTGTGCGGGTTCCACCAGGAGTAGGCCAGTGTTCTGGCAAACGCTTTGGTCGGCGTCGCCTCACTGCGGGTCCAGAATTCGGCGTAGGCGCCCTGGGTGATATACCAGCCTTTCCACTTCACGCCCGCCGGTCTGGCTGAAAAGCCGGTGAGATTGATGCGCGCCTGATCGAAGGACGTCAACAGGGAATCGGGTTGAGCCGCCTTGAGCGTGATGGCGATATCGTCATCGCCACGCCAGCCCGTCGCGTCGATCTCCTTTTCTGCTATTCCGATGGCGCGTTCCAGCGCTTTCCAGTCCTCATCCGAGGCGACTCTCCAGCCCGCCGGGCAGAGATTGCGAGCATCACTGACATCATGCCAGTCATACAGACGGCCATATGACAACAGGTTGTCAGGGTCATCCTCGGGGATGAATGCCGTCCTGATGGGCGAGCCATCCTGAAAGCGAGTCGTTCTGAGGTTGTCGGCAAGCCAGGTCTGATCGCCAATCTTCACGCTGCGATAGGTATTGCCTTCACTGTCCTGAATCGAGGTCTCCGGCTGGATGATCTCGTCATAAAGGCGGTTGGCAAACGACATGTTCGGAATCATCATCAGGAGACCTGTGACTACCAGTGATACATTCATGGGATTCACCTCCCTGAAGTTAGGCGGGAAGGGCGGTGGTCGGCTCAAGGTCAAATCGACCAGCTCAACTGTGTTGCCTTCTCCGAGACTTGCCACAGTCGGGTCATGACGCTCTTCTCCAGAACGAATGCCCCCAATTCGCACTCGCCCACCGGCCCGCCGAAATTCATCAGCCCCGTCGGGCCATGGTAGGCCCGCTGCCTGAGAGTCTCCTCGGTGGCGCACATGACTTCCGGGTAAGCGCCTTTCTCGGCCGTCTGCGCCATTCCCGTCTTCACCATCACTGCCCAGCTGAGTCGAGTCGCCAGATTGGCGTTGTCACGAATCAGTGAGGTGTTGGACGCGCCCGGATGGCAGACAAAGACTTTTACCCGGCGGCCTGCGACCTCAATCCTGTCCTGCAATTCATAGGCGAACATCATCTGTGCCAGCTTGCTGTGGCTATAGACCTTGTTCGGGTGATAGTTGTGCTCCCAGTTCATGTCATCGAACTGGATGGTTTTCAGGCCCATCTTGTGGCCTTCACTGGAGACCACGACGATCCGCCCGTTGGAGGCATCGATACGCTCGAACAGCAGCCCGCACAGCAGGAAATGCCCGTAGTGATTCACGCCCAGCTGACTTTCGAAGCCGTCGACGGTGAGTTGCTGCCGGGAAACCTGAGCGATGGCGCCATTGCAGATGAGGGCATCGATCTGCGGGACCTTCTCCAGCACTTCCGCGGCCGCGCTGCGTACGCAGGCCAGCTCCGCCAGATCCATGCGTATATGACTGACATTCGCCGCGGGGCCAAACTCCTCTTGCAGCGCCGCGATGGCGGCCTCTGATCTGGTCGGGTTGCGATTCAGCATCACGACGTCGGCACCCTTGCTCAGCAATATGCGCGTCGCCTGAAAGCCCGCGCCGCTGTTGGCGCCGGTGATGAGATAGGTCTTGCCGACGAGCGAGCCGATTCTGTCCGGGGTCCAGCCCTTGGGGCCAAATGGGGTGTTGCGAGTCATGGTCAAGATCCTGATGGCAGGTGTGCGGCGGTTGCGCTCGGGATACGTCAGGGGCGCGCACGAGAGCTGCGTCTGGCTTTTCGTACGGTCGTGTCCTGCGAGCCTTGCGTGTCTGGTGCGTGCTTGCTGTAGAGGTACTATAAATATCGAGAAGGGCGATATATAGGCGCTATAGTCGCTAAAACTTGCCTATTTGTATCGGTAGGAGAGGGGGCTTGCGCCATTCGCGATCGGGAGTGCTGGTGGCTGTGACAGGCAAAGTGAGTCACACCACGAGCAGCCTGTCTTGTGCGCCAGGCATGAAAAATCCCGCCTCTAGGGGCGGGATTCTCGCTATGGGATGTCATGAGACGGGGTTTCACGAGCCGGGGGCATGGTGCGGGAATTGAGGGAGAAGGCGCGACGATGTCTAGTACTGCGCAGCGAGCTTCTAGTACTGCGCAGCGAGCTTCTGGGAAATCTGCGCCACCAGCCTCGGCAGCTCGCGCGCATGGTGCATGCGCAGTGCGCCACGCGGCGTTTCATGGCCGTCGTCGTGATGGGCGAAGTGGATGACCTGCATGCCGGCATCCAGCCCTGCCTGTACCCCGACGATGGCATCATCGATCACCACGCAATGTGATGGCGAAAAGCCCATCTGCTCGGCCGCGAGCCGATAGATGCGTGGGTCAGGCTTCCACACGCCCAGGGTATAGGCACTGTAGATATGGCCATCGAAGAAGCGCGCCAGGCGCGTGGTATCGAGTGCCAGGCGCACCTTGCGCTCAGGCCCGTTGGACACCACGCCACAGGGGTAGCCTTCAAGCTCCATCAAGGCGGCTGCCATGCCGGGCATCGCCGTCAGGTGCGCCTTCATCAACTCTTCCAGCAGGGCGCGCATCTCGCCTTCCATGCGCCGTGTTGGCGCTTCTTCCAGAACGCCATGAGCTGCCTCCAGCGTGCGCACGATGCTCATGAAACGCATGCCGCGAAACTCGTTCATGTAGCGGTCGCTGGTAAACGGCAGACCATAGCGGGGCAGGGTGCTGGACATGGCCTCGGCGAGGAGGATTTCGCTATCAACCAGGGTGCCATCGGAATCAAACAGCAGGCAGAGTTCAGCCATCGATGCCTCTCGTGGGCGTCAGGAATGTGTGGCCTTCGACCTTAGCAGGTTCCCGCTCGCTGTCACCATGTCACGCAGCAAGAGTTACCGAAAGCGCGCCTGGCAGTGGAGAGAAGCGTGATAGGCATATGAGATTTTCGGCATTAAGATGAGAATGCTTCTCGATCATAATTTTGTTGACAGTTTCAACCATCTGCCAATATAGTTGACCTATACCAACCATATGGTGAGTGACACATGAGTCAGGCATCACTCAATGATGTGCTGCATCAGCTGATGCATGTCTATCGCAGGCAGCTTCGTCTGGGCATCCAACGCTACCAGCTTGATCTGCCTGTCACGCACATTCGGGTGCTGAAGGGCATTGGCCGTACCTCCGAGTGCACGGCGCACAAGATCGTGCAGCATCTGGGGCAGGACAAGGCGCGCGTGACGCGGGTGCTCAATGAATTGATGACGGCGGGATTGATCATCAAGACGGAAAATCCGCAGGACCGTCGCAGCCTGTTTCTCGCCCCTACCGAGGCGGGCCACGACATGCTCAACGAGATTGAAGCCCTGGAAGATGAGACCGCTCGGCGGATGGCGGGAGACCTCAGCGATGAGGAGGTCGCCACCTTCCTGAAAACGGCATCTGCCATGATCCACAATACAACCGAGTGTGAAGCACGCGATGCTGAACAACTTGAAGGCGTTTGCCAGAGGAGTGCGCAAGATGGGTAAGCCCGCAATGCGAGAGCTTGAAGTGATTCGTTCCACCCCGGTGACGGAGCATATGCTGCGCGTCACCCTGGGCGGGGAGAATATCGGCTCCATCCCCGAGGGGCAGGAGAGCGCCTATATCAAACTGGTGTTTCCGCGCGGGGAAGGCGAGCGCCCGATGATGCGCACCTATACCATTCGCCATCAGCGTGCGACCGAGATCGATGTCGATTTCGCGCTGCACGACCACGCCGGCCCGGCATCTGCCTGGGCCGTCAGCGCCCAGCCGGGGGATCGCATCACCATCGGCGGCCCGGGGCCAAAGAAGCTGATCAACATGGAAGCCGACTGGTTCCTGCTGGCGGGTGACATGACAGCCTTGCCGGCGATCAGCGTCAATCTGGCCGAGCTGCCGGCAGACGCGCGCGGCCACGCCGTCATCGAGGTGAGCAGCGAAGCCGATATCCAGACGCTTGAGCATCCGGCCGGCATCGAGCTGCACTGGGTCATCAATGCGCAACCGGACCCGAGCGGCCAGCCGCTGCTGGACAAGATCGCCTCCTTGCCGAGCCTGGAGGGCCAGGTATCTGTCTGGGCGGCCTGTGAATTCGGCAGCATGCGAGCGCTGCGTGCTCACCTCAAGCAGGTGCACGAGATCCCCAAGTCCCACTTCTATGTCTCCAGCTACTGGAAGATCGGCCAGTCAGAAGATGGCCACAAGCTGGTCAAGCAGCAGGACGCCGAGGCGGAAGAGGCGAACTGAGGCCTGAGTCAGTGACGCCACCCAGCTCCGGAGAGGAAAATGCCCCACAGGCCAGGCCTGTGGGGCATTTTTTCGTCAGCTGATCGCGATCTGATCGTGAGCTGTTCGTGAAGTCAGGGTCTGGGTCAGTGGCTGGGTCAGAAGCTGTAGCTGGCACCCAGGCGGATGTCACGGCCCGGCTCGAGCATGCTGTCACCGCTGCTGAGCAGGTAGCTGCTGTGGTCGCTGTAGCGCTTGTCGAACACGTTGTTGACCGCCAGTGTCAGGGTCAGATCCTGATATGAGGCGGGTGTCCACTGGGCGCGGATGTCGTGCGTCACGTAGCCCGGCTTCTCCTCGTCGCCTTCAGCCACCCGCTCCAGACGTTCTACCGCGTTCAGGGTGTAGCCTAGGGTGACGTTGTGGTTTGGCAAGCGATACTGGTGATCCCAGGTCCACTTGTCGCCGGTGGAGGCGCCGATGTTCATCTCGTCACCCAGCGGGTCGCCGTCGTTGTTCTTCATCACCACCTTGGCATAGCCCAGACGCGTGTCGTAGCCGCCCACGCCCCAGTTCAGGCTGGCTTCATAGCCACGGCTCTCGACTTCGCCCTCCAGGTTGTAGAGCACCGCCGGATCACTGCCGCGATCATAGGCCTGATAGTTCTCGATATCGGTATGGAAGCCGGTCAGCGCGAAGCCGAGGCGGTCTCCCTCCATCAGGGCATCGCGCTGATGCCAGTCCAGACCGATCTCGCGCTGGCGAGCGCGTTCCGGCTCAAGTCCTTCGGCGATGGTGACATCATCGCCGATCAGGATCACTTCACGTGCCTTGGCACCGCGAATGGCCTCGCCGTAGCCGGCATGCAGGGTGAGGTTGTCAGTGGCATCGACACTCAGAATCGCGTTGGGGGAGACCTCGCTGCCACTGACGCTGCCCGCCTCGCCGTAATCACTGTCGTAATCATCCAGCCGCGCGCCAACGGACAGGGCCCACGGGCCCAGCGTCATGCGGTTCTGGGCGTAGACTCCCAGGTTGCGTGAGGTGTCTTCGTTGTTGGGGCCGGCGCTGCCTGCGTCATCGGAGCGACGAGTGTCCTGATCATAGAAGTCCACGCCAGTGGTCAGCGCATGTGCCACGTCACCCGTCTTGAGGCGGAAGGTGTTGCGAACATCCGCGCCGAATTCGCGAGAACGGCTGGTGCTGCCGGCCTCGACACGATCCAGTTCCTGGGTGGTGTGATAGAGGGTGGTGCTGGTATCGATCAGGTCATTGCCCGGGTGCCAGGCATGATTGACGGTGAAGGTCTCGCGCTCCATTTCCTGATAGGTCGGCTGCTGACTGCTGAAGCTCGGCATGTGCGGACGCGTGAAATAGGTGCCGTGATCGGTGGTGCGCTCGGCGCTGATGCGCAGGTCCTGATCATTGACGTCCAGCAGTGACATCTTGAGCAGGTAGCCACGCTGCTGGCCTGCGGTCTGTTCCTGCTCACCGCCACCGCCAACTTCATAGTCATCGCTGTTGCGGCCGCTGACATATCCCATCAGACCGAGATTCTCCCCCAGACGACCATAGAACGCCGTGGTGCCGGAGGTGGCGTCCGCCGCACTTTCGGTGCCGACGGAGACGCGCGCGCCCAGGTCCTGACCGGGCTTGAGCAGGTCCTGCGCATCCTTGGTCTCGAAGCGGAGACTGCCGCCAAGCGCGCCCGGGCCATCATCGGCGGTCGCGGGGCCTTTATCGACTTCTGCCTGCTTGAGCAGGGCCGGGTCAATGGTCAATCGGCCAGTATGGTGGAAGAGATAGCCGCCCTGACGCGCGCCATCGATGGTGACGTTCAGGTTGGTGTCTTCCAGGCCGCGTACATAGACTTTCTGGCCGATGGCGATGCCACCGCCGACACTGACGCCCGGTTCGGCGCGGAACAGGTCTTCCAGGTCGCGTGCCTGACGCTGATCGATCTCTTCAGCACTGATCACGACATTCTGTTCGAGACGGTCTTCGCTGATGACGAGGGTGGACATGTCGTCAGCCGAGGCGTGGCCCGAGAGGCTCAGGGTCAACGCACTGGCGGAGAGGACGGCTGCGGTAAGCGGATGGAGGCGGAGGTGCACGTGAGATTCCTTGCTTTGAATAGTTATATGTTGCGGCTGGCAATGCTAATCGTTCTCAATAATGAATTGCAAGATTCTTGCACAATTCTTGCCTGCAGGTGCTGCTGGCGTCGTATCGGGGAGAGAGATCGCGATTGAGTTGCCCGTGCAGGCATTGCCACGTGCAAGCCGATAGGGTTGGTGGACAAGGATTGCTGAATAAGGGTTGCTGGATAAGGGCTGCTAGATAAGGGCTGCCGGATATCGGTGCGCTCTTTATCGTGCTCGGTTATCGTGGCAAGCCACGCCCCCTTTTTTGACCACCGTCACGTGAGGCACCAGAGTGGATCAAGCAGAAGCACTGTACGAAGCCGTCAATCAGCTCATCCGTGTCCATCAGTTTCGCGACAGGGAAAGCATCTGCCACCACAACGTCTCCGTCGCTCAATGCTATGCGCTGGAAACGCTGGTCAAGCGCGGACCGCTGAGACTGCAGGCGCTGGCGGACGAGATGTACCTCGACAAGAGCACGACAAGCCGGGTCGCCGACTCGCTGATCCGCAAGCATTACGTGCGCAAGATCGAGGACCCCAACGACCGGCGTGCCGTTGAGCTCTCGCTGACCCCCCAGGGCAGGGCGCTGTACCAGCAGATTCACGCCGAGCTGGTCGCGGAAGAGGCCTCCATGATCGAAGGCCTGTCGCCGGAGGTCGTGGAGGGCGCAGTGACACTGCTCAACAAGCTGACCCTTGCCGCGCGGCAGCGCCTGGGTGACTGATTGAGCGCCTGGGAGTAGACATTGGCGTGGAGGGATACTAGGTTTGTTGTCACTGACAACATATTGCTGCGAGAGACTGCCATGAGTCGTGATATCACAAGCCTGCCGGTGGCCATCATCGGCGCCGGGCCGATAGGGCTGAGCGCCGTCGTCAATCTGCTGGAGGCAGGGTTGGAGCCGATTCTCTTCGAGTCGGGCGCACATGCTGGCGCCAACCTGGCCAGCTGGGGGCATGTGCGCATGTTCTCGCCCTGGTCATGGAATATCGACGCTTTAGCGGCCGAGTTGCTGCAGGAACAGGGTTGGCGCGCCCCGGACGTCGCTGCTTATCCCACCGGGGCAGAGTTTCTTGACCGCTATGTCGCACCGCTCGCCGCGCACCCGTCGATCAGCTCGCGGCTGCATGTCGATAGCCGCGTCACCCATGTCAGTCGACAACAGCATGATGTGCTGCGCAGTGGCGGTCGCGATGAGGCGCCCTTCGTGCTGCGCGTCGAGGGTCCTGACGGCCCGCGAGATGTGCTGGCCCGCGCGGTGATCGACGCCTCCGGCACCTACCAGACCCCCAACTGGATCGGCGCGCATGGCATTCCCGCCATTGGTGAGCAAGCGGCGGCCGAAGTCATCGCCTATGGCGTGCCGGACATCCGCGGCACACAAGCGGCTGAGTATGCCGGCAAGTCGGTACTCGTGATCGGCAGCGGCCATTCGGCGCTGAATGCGTTGCAGGACCTGATCGCGCTGGCAGACCACGAAGAGGGGATGCGAATCGTCTGGGGTGTGCGCTCCGCCAATATCGATGAAGTCATCCGCCCGGCGCCCAATGATGAGCTGGAGGAGCGCAAGGCGCTCGAACTGCGCATCAAGGCGCTGCTCGAGGAAGGCCGGATCGAGGTAGTGACCGGGCTGGCCGTCGAGGCGATCGATCATCAAGCGGGGCGCTGGGTCGTACAGAGTGGCGAACACCGGCTGCCAGCGGTGGATCGCATCATCGCGGCCACCGGTTTCCGTCCCTCTCTGGGGCTGCTGTCTGAATTGCGTGTCTCGCTGGACCCCGCGACGCAGAGCCCTATCAAGCTTGCGCCGCTGATCGACCCCAACCAGCACAGCTGCGGGTCGGTGCCGGAACACGGCGCGGCCGAACTGCTGCATGCCGAGCCAGACTTGTTCATCCTCGGCATCAAGAGTTACGGCAGAGCGCCGACCTTCCTGATGCGCACCGGCTATCAGGAGGTCAGATCCGTGGTGGCCGCGCTGGCAGACCCCGCCTCCATTCGCCCGGCGCCTGTCTGCAATGCGGCGGCTACCCGCAACGCCTGCTCTGCACCCGCCTGATCGAGTGGTGGTGATCGGTTGGTCCGCGCGTCAGAGAGAACATGAAATGCCCGTTACCTTTCGGCACCGGGCATTTTTCGTTCAGGCATGGGGCTTTTAGGTGGGCTTATTCTCGGGAGCTTATGGATAGGCTCGTTCCCGGGGCCTTGTGGGAGGCTCAGCCCGTCGAACCTGCCTTCGCAGGGGCCGCCTGCTTCAGCTGCACCGGCTTGCGAATGCCGAGGAAGTAGACGAAGACCACCGTCAACACGACGAAGAACAGGCTGTCCGGCGTGGTGATGAAGGTCATCGGGTTGCCGTTGGACAGCGTCAGCGCGCGACGCAGGAATTCTTCCAGATTCGGGCCGAGGATGAAGCCGAGCAGCAGCGTGATCACCGGGTAATCATGTTTGCGCATCAGGTAGGCGACGATGCCCAGCACCAGCGTCATCATCATCTGGAACACGGAGTAGGTGGCCACGAAGCTGCCGACCACGGCCAGCAGAGCGATGGCGCCATAGAGCACGTCCTTGCGGATCGTGACGATGCGCAGAAAGTAGGGGCCCATCAGGTAGAGCGTGAGAGGAATCAGGATCAGCGCGCTGAACAGCAGCGAGGCCAGCATCGGTGCGATCAGTCCGGATTGCGAGGCCATCAGCTGCGGCCCCGGCTGGATACCGTTGATCACCAGTACCCCCAGCACGATGGCCGTCACCGGGTCGCCCGGAATCCCGAAGGTCAGCATTGGCACCAGGGCGCCACCACAGACGGCATTGTTGGCGCTTTCGGCGGCGGCGATGCCTTGGGGGTTGCCCTTGCCGAAGCTCTCCGGCTTCTTCGAGGTGCGCACGGTTTCCACGTAGGCGAGAAAACCACCCATCGAGCCCCCCGCGCCGGGCAGGGTGCCGACCATATAGCCGATCAAGGTCGATTTCAGATAGCAACCGAGGCCGATCTCGCGAATGGCACTCAGCGGCGGAATGAAATCACGTCGCTTGAGCTGCTTGCTGGCCTTGAGTTGCTGGCGGATGGCGGCGTCCTTCTTGCGGTTGCCGACCTGGATCAACAGCTCGCTGATGGCGAAGGTACCGATAATGACCGGCATCAGATCGATCCCGGCGGTCAGCTCACTGATGCCGAAGGTGAAGCGGGCCAGCGGCTGCATGGCGTCCAGCCCGACGGTCGCGAGCATCAGGCCCAGGCAGGCGGTGATGCCGGCCTTGCGGATATTGCCGCGTTGGGCGACCACGATCACGATCAGCGCGAAGGCGATCAGCGCGCACTTGCCCGTCGTCTTGACCAGCAGTGAGGCCTCGGCGATGAAGGGGGCCAGCACGATCAACAGCAGCGCGCCGAGGCTGCCGCCGATCATCGAGCCGAAGGAGGCATGGCCCAGCGCCAGCGCGCCTTCGCCACGCTGCTGCATGGGGTAGCCTTCCAGCGCTGTCATCATCGAGGACGGCGCGCCGGGGATATTGATGGTGGTGGCCGTGATGCTGCCGCCACACATGCCGGCCATGTAGATGCTGGCACACGCCATCAGGGCGGTGGTGACATCGAGGCTGTAGGTCAGCGGCAGCAGCAGGGCGAGTGCCAGCGTCGCGGTCAGACCCGGAATGGCCGAGAAGATGGTGCCGATCACGAAGCCGGCGACCACGTAGAACAGGATGACGGGGTCGAGCAGCAGGGCGAAGCTCGAGAATACCTGGGCGATGAATTCCATGGGTCAGCTCCCGTTGCCCAGGCCGAGCGCTGACAGATCCAGCGCAGGGAGATGGACGTTGAACAGTTGCTCGAAGAGCCCATAGCCCAGCGCGGAAATGGCGCAGGCGATCACTGCCTTGCTGACCCACTTGTCACGCCCTGCGAACAGCAGCATCACGGCGAAGACATACAGCGCTGACGACAGCAGGTAACCCAGATGCGAGAACGCCAGGATATAGAGCGCGGTCACCAGCATCAGGCGCAGCGCCGGCGAGAAGAGAGGCGAGCTTGCGTCGCTGTCCGCGCTGGAGGCGTCATCGTTGGCGGTCTCGGTGCTGGTGGACTCAGCGCTGTCGGACTCGCTGCTGCGGGAGCCACGGCTCGCCCGGTGTTGGCTCACCAGCTGCGCCACGCAGAGCACGAGCGCGATGCTGCCGATCAGAGCGGGGAAGAAGGAGGCCGTCAGACGGCCATTGTCCAATGGCGGCGCCATCTGGAAGGCACTGATCAGATAGAGGGCGCTGATGGCGGTCATGGCCAGCGTCAGCGGTGTCGCCCCGCTGAGCAGCCAGTGACGCCGGACGGGAGGAGAGGCGGAAGGAGACATGACAGAATTCCCTGGCGGCGCCCGTGGCCGAGCGCCGCTTGACGATGGAAGTGAAGGAGGACGGGGAGACGTGGGATTGCAGCGGCACTCAGAGGTGCCGCCTGCCAGCGCGTCTACAGGCCGAGTTCATCCATGGCAGTGAAGGTCTTCTGTTGGTAGTCCTCGATCCAGGCGTTGACCTCATCGGCCCCCAGCCAGCTGGGCGTGACGCCGACTCCCGTGATCCACTTCTGGAATTCTGGTGTCTCGTAGGCGCTGTGGTAGGCGCTTTCCAGGGTGCTGACCACATCCTCCGGGGTGCCCTTGGGCACGGCCAGCACGATGAAGCTGCCGGTCTCGAGATTGCCGCCCAGTTCGCTCATCGGCGGCACTTCCGGGTAGGCCGGATTCTGCTCGGAGGAGAACTCGACGAGGCCGTGGGCATCGCCGGAATCCAGAATGCCGGAGAAGTCTCCCAGACTCGAGATGGCGCCGTCGATCTCACCGGAGAGCAGGGCCTCGGCCTCGGCGGTGGAAGAGCCCGGGTAGGTGATGACATTGAATTCGACGCCCGCTGCCGCTTCCAGGCGGCGTACCGCCAGATAAGGGCCAGAGCCTTTAGGAGCGACGCCGATCCTCACGGTGCCGGGGTTTGCGCGTGCGGCCTCGATCAGTTGCTCATAATTCTCGTAACCGGACTGCCTGGAGACCACGATGGCATCCGCTTCCTTGGTGATGCGGGCGAAGGGAATCATCCGGTCCAGCGAATAGCCGGGCACCAGGTTGCCGCGGGGCAGGGTGATGATGCTGTCATAGGTCAGTACGCCGACGGTATGGCCATCGGGACGCGCCTTGCTGAGCTGCATCAGGCCGGTGGCGGTGATGGCGCCGCCGATGTTCTCGACGTAGATCGATTTCGGCAGGTCCTGCTCGGCGAGGTTGCTGATCTTGCGGCTGATGGCGTCGGCACCACCGCCGGCCGGCCATGGCACGATCAGGCGAATGTCACGCACGGGATAGTCGGCCTGCACGCCGCTGCTGACGAAGGGCGAGGCCGCCACCATGCCGGACAGGGCCAGCGGCGCGAGCAAGGCCAGCAGCGGACGACTGCGGCGCTTGCGGTCTGCGCGGGATTGCTGACTAGCATCAGAGCTGGGGTGCATGTTGGCGTGCACGTTGGCCTGACGGCTGTTGAGAAGGCTATTCAGATGGCTATTGAGACGGCTGTTCAGACGGGTCATGGCATGACTCCAGTGTTGTTATGGTTGTGGTCACTCGAGGCGCATTGAGGCAGGAGGGATGGCGGACGACAGGTCGGCGTGGCCTGTCGTCCGTGGCCGCCGTGGACAAGACGGCGGCTGGCGAGCCGATTACTGCTTGGCGGCCATATAGCGTTCGAATTCTGCGCGTGCTTCGTCGGTCGGCGGATACAGGCCGATCACCGGCGTGCCGTTGCGTACCTTTTCCAGCACGTAATCCTCGAAATCTTCCATCTGGCTGGCTTCCTCGGCGATCTCGTCGGCCAGTTCCAGCGGCACGACCATGACACCATCGGCATCGCCGACCAGCACATCGCCCGGGAAGATAGGCACACCACCGCAACCGATCGGCACCTGCAGTTCTACCGCGTGATGCTTGGTCAGGTTGGTCGGCGCGCTCGGCTTGGCGCAGAAGATCGGCAGGTTCATCTCGGCGGCGGCGCCTGAATCACGAATGCCGGCATCGGAGACGAAGCCCGCGCACTGACGATACTCCAGACGCGTCAGCAGAATGCTGCCGGCGCTGGCGGCCGAGGCATCCTGGCGGCAGTCAGACACCATCACGTGACCGGCCGGGACGGTTTCCACCGCCAGACGCTGCGGGTGCTTGGGGTCGCGGAAGGCGGCGACGGTATCGATGTCTTCCCGCGCCGGGATGTAACGCAGCGTGAAGGCCTGGCCCACCATCTGGGTGGTCCTGTTGTTCATCTGCACCACGTTCTGGATGAAGGTGTTGCGCAGACCGCGCTTGAACAGCAGGGTGTGCAGGGAGGCGGTGGAGGCGCGCATCAAACGCTCGCGGGTCACGGAGGAGAGCTCGGCGTAGCTGGGATGCTCTGTGGAGGTAATGGCAGTCATATGGCGTCCGTCGTCAGTATAGGTAAGGAGTCTCGGCTCTCGGCAACGTGCCTGGCCCAAGTGATCAGTCGACACGTGCGTCTGATGTGCTTTCGAGACTCACTATAGGGGGGAAGGGATGACTGATCAAACAAATATTGACAACTTTTGATGAGCAATAAGTCTAGTGTCATGACCCGAAAAGCGCGTCTTGGTGGCCGCCAACAGACATGTCACGAAAGGGGTGTGGCAGCGATTGCGCAAAGAGGAATGATGGTTAGCTATTGAATGATGATAGCAAGCTACTGATTGTAAGGGGTTTTTTATGAGGTGTGAGCGCGATGGGTATCTGATCGGCCTGGTATCTCAAGACGCGATCAAGGGTTGAGCCCATCTTCAAAGGGAAGGGCGCCGGGAGAGCCGCTCGCCGGCAGCGACATAGGTCGCATGGCAGCACCTGACACAAGTTGTCATATTTTGTCGGCAGGTGGCATTTGCCCCCTTTGACCGTCAAGGAGATGACATGGAAGCGACATGGCGCTGGTTCGGTCCCGCGGACCCCATCACGCTCGAGGAAATTCGCCAGACCGGCGCGACAGGTATCGTGACGGCGCTGCATGAGATTCCCAATGGCGAGGTCTGGCCGCTTGAGGCCATTCGTGAGCGCAAGGCACTGATCGAGGCGGCCGGCCTCCGGTGGTCGGTGGTCGAGAGCATTCCGGTGCATGAGAGCATCAAGCAGGCGGCGCCCGGCAGTGATCGCCATATCGCCAACTATCAGCAGTCGCTGCGCCACCTGGCGGAATGCGGGATCGGCACCGTGTGCTACAACTTCATGCCGGTGCTGGACTGGACGCGCACCGACCTCGCCTGGCAGCTGCCGGAGGGCGGCACTGCGTTGCGTTTTGATCAGGATGCCTTCGCGGCCTTTGATCTCTATCTGCTGGAGCGCCCCGGCGCCGAGCACGAGTACAGCAGCGCAGAGCAGCAGGCCGCGCGCAGGCATCTGGCGTCGCTCGATGATGCCGGACGCGAGACGTTGATCCGCACCATCATCGCGGGGCTGCCGGGGGCGGAAGAAGGCTACACGCTGGCCCAGTTCCGAGCGGCGCTGGCGGCCTATGACGGTATCGATGCCGCGCGACTGCGCCAGCATCTGGCCACTTTCCTCAAGGCCATCGTGCCGGTGGCGGAAGAGGTCGGCATTCGACTGGCCATTCACCCTGATGATCCGCCGCGGCCGATGTTTGGCCTGCCGCGCGTGGTCTCGAGCATGGTGGATGCCGACTGGCTGCTGGGCGTCGTGCCCAGCCCCGCCAATGGCCTGACGTTCTGTACCGGCTCCTACGGGGCCAATCCGGAGATCGACCTGTGCATCATGGCGCGGCGCTTCGCCCCTCATATCCACTTTGCCCATCTGCGGGCCACCGGGCGTGACAGCGAGGACAAGCGCTCCTTCCATGAGGCTGAACATCTCGAGGGTGACCTGGACATGGTGGACATCATCAGCGTGCTGGTCGCGGAGGAGCGTCGTCGCCTGGTATCGGGCGGCGCGCCCTTGCCGATGCGCCCGGATCATGGCCACCACATTCTGGATGATGCCCGGCGCGAGACCCGCCCGGGGTACCCGCTGTATGGGCGCATGAAGGGGCTGGCGGAAATCCGTGGCCTCGAAATGGCGGTCCAAAGACTGGCCTGACGGCGTCGCCTGATGGCGGGTACGCATACCAACGCAACACAAACACGAACGGCCACCCGCGGTCTTGAGACCGGGGTGGCCGTTCATGTTTGCTGCAGGTCGCGATGTCTGCTGATTCAGGGCTAAGAGCCAAGATCTCAGAGCTAAGAGTTCAGGCGACCTCAGGTCTCAGTCTTCGACGATGTCGAAATCACCATTGGTGCGCACGTAGAGCAGAGTCTCGCCGTCGGCACCGGTGGTGATGTCATGGGTGATCTCGCCCTGAGAACCGAAGTAGCTGCCGGTCGCCAGGCTCTGGCTGTCGTCCTTGCCTTCGGTCTCGTGGGTCAGGTCGCCCTTGATGACCACGGCGCGGAATTCGTCGGCGTGGCTTTTGATCTCGCCGGAGAAGTCGGCCGGCAGTTTCACCAGGCGGCCGCTCAGCTGGCCGACGTCCGGGTTGCCCCACAGGAAGGCGGTCTTCGGGCCTTGCTCGGCGTCGTCGCTGCCCGGCAGGTTGATCCAGCGGATGTCATTGGCATCCAGCCATACCATGTTGTTCTCTGCGACATTCAGCGGCTCTTCATCGTTGTGGAAGGCCTCGGATTCCGGCTGTACCAGGTAGGGCCCTTCATTGATCTCGATGTAGGCCATGTTGACCTTGTCTCTGGCCGCGGTGATGTGCGATTCCCCTGCCGGCTGGATCCAGAACGAGCCTGCGGGCAGCCACTGCTCATCGGCGTTCTTGTCATCGTTGTGGACCTCGCCCTGGATGACCACGCCACGGTAGGTGATGTTGTGGATGTGGGGCGGTGAGGAGAAGCCTTCGTTGAACTTCACCAGGAAGCCCGAAGCGCCATCCTTGGTGCGGTCGCCCCACAGGTCGCCGGCCGCCGGGCTCTGGTCACCGCGCAGCGGGTTCAGGTAGCCCCAGTCGATGTCGGACTGCTGGACGACTTCACTGGACGGTGTGAGCGTGGAGTGGTCATCGGCGTGGGCGGTCATGCTGGCGAAGGCGACCGAGAGGCCGAGAAGAGCAAGGGAGAAGGGACGTTTCATGGTGGCTGCCTGTCTGGTCATGGGAAGAAGGGGGACAATGCCGATGCGCTGGCAATCGACGCAGTGAATCTTGGAACGGGCAGGCGGCGGGATATAGCGGCAGATGGCGTAAAGACTTTCAATCAAAGCATGATAATCGGCCGTTCATCTTGGGCGTGTTATCGGCGCAAAGGCTCAAGACGATGCCAAGACCTGTGGCGTGACGATCACCCTGAGTCGAGGAGGATTTCTCGACAGATCACGACGTTGGCGAGCTTTTGGCGCGTGTTCGTGCCGCTGGTGCGGCCCGGCCCGCCGGGATGAGGCGGTCAAAAATGAGCCGCCAGGGGGAGGCAGGGAAGTGTGCGAGGACGAGGAATTGGCAGTTCCGGACATTCCTCAAACAGTTTTCGGAATGTCCGGATAATGCATCGGGTCAGACGAAGTCAGGGGCGATGAGGCGCGGAATGGTCAGCACGAATTCCGGGAACAGGATCATCAACAGGATCACGGCCAGCATCACGCCCAGATACAGCATGGTGGTCGCCATGGCCTTGAGCAGAGGAATGCCGCCTATCTTGGCGGATATCATCAGACACAGGCCGTAGGGCGGCGTGATCAGGCCCAGACCCAGCGCCATCACGCCGATGACACCGAACTGCACGGGGTGCACGCCTGCCGACATCGCCAGCGGATAGAAGATGGGCGCCATGATCGCCATCGCGGGCAGGGCATCCATGAAGGTGCCGATCACCAGCAGCACGATGGTCATCACGATCAACAGCACCGTCGGGTCGGTGATGCTGACGCCCGCCATCAGCTTGGGCGGAATCTGATAGAAGCTGATCAGATAGCCGAAGATGGCCGCGCCCACCAGGCTGAACAGCGACAGCGAACACAGCCTGACGGTGTCGGTGGAAGCATTGAGCAACTTGGTGAGATCCAGCTCGCGATAGACCACGAAGCCCAGCGCCAGCGCATAGACCACCGCGATCACCGCGGCCTCGGTGGGGGTCACGATGCCCAGGGTGATGCCACCGATGATGACGATCGGAATCCCGGCGGCCAGCAGGCCATCCTTGCCGGAGCTGGCCAGCTCCTTGAGGGTGGCGCGCTTGCGCACCGGCACATCATAGCGGCGGACATAGCGGGTATTGAGCAGCAGCTGAGCCACGCCGATCATCACGCCGGGCAGGATACCGCCCAGAAACAGGCCGGCGATCGAGGTATTGGTCAGCGCGCCCCACACGATCATGTTGATCGACGGCGGGATGATGGTGCCCATCACGGAGGAGGCCGCGGTGACCGCGACGGCGAAGCTGACTGGATAGCCTTCGCGTTTCATGGCCGGAATCAGCACCGTGCCCACGCCGGCACTGTCGGCGGTGGAGGAGCCGGACACCCCGGCAAACAGCATGCTGACCAGTACATTGACGTGGGCCAGCGCGCCACGGAAGTGGCCGACCAGGCGCATGCACAGCGTGATCAGACGATCGGTGATCCTGGCGGCATTCATCAGGTTGCCGGCCAGCAGGAACAGCGGCACGGCCAGCAGCACGAAGGAATCCATGCCGTTGTACATGCGCTGGAACATGATCCAGTAGGTCAGACGCGGGTCGAGCAGAATCAGTGTCGTCGCCGTCAGCACCAGCGCCATGGCGATGGGGATGCCGATCACGATCAACACGCCCAGCACGCCGAACAGCAACCAGGGCATCAGGTACAGCCAGTCCATTGGCATCATGACAGGGGCCTCCGATCAGTCGCGCCATGCGCATGGCTGGCGATGGCGGGAGACAGAACCGCTGCCGTCTCCTCCGGTGTTGCCAGCGCTTCCGCCTCATTGGGCGTATTGAGCGCCTTCTCCATGGCCTGCATGCCGTGCAGCCAGGCATGCAGCAGCCGTTGCAGGCTGAACAGCACGATGAAGATGCCGCTGACGGTGAACACCGAGTAGACGTAGATCATCGACAGTCCCGAGGCCATGGCACTGCGGCGCAGACCGGAAAGGGCGAAGTCCTTGCCGTGCACGATGAACAGTACCCCCAGCAACAGGCAGGCGAGATCACGGATCCAGCGCGTGACGAGATCGGCACGGCTGCCACGCGCAAAGGCTTCCAGCACGAAGTGATCGGCGTGCAGTACCCCGACCGCGGTGCCCAG
The DNA here is from genome assembly GCF_023161745.1 of Cobetia sp. 1CM21F. Classification (NCBI taxonomy): domain Bacteria; kingdom Pseudomonadati; phylum Pseudomonadota; class Gammaproteobacteria; order Oceanospirillales; family Halomonadaceae; genus Cobetia; species Cobetia sp. 1CM21F. The sequence goes on from NZ_JALNTQ010000001.1 coordinate 822,468, forward strand.
CATCACCATCCACTGGAAGGCGAAGCGGCTGAATTCCTCGGTCCAGAACAGGCGCGGCAGGAAGGCCAGATTGCGACTGGCGATCTGATAGATGATGAAGACGATGAAGCTTGCCAGCAGCGCCAGCAAGACGAGATAGAGCAGACGTTCGAGCGTCCGGTTCAGGCGCGAAAGCCCTGAGAGCACAGGATGCATGGCACTGTCCTCAAGAAGAGTGCGATGGGGGAGGAGCTCGACGCAAGGCGGCGAGATCATTCAAGCCAACCTGAAGGCGGGGCAGCCAGACGCTGCAGGGCTGCCCCCCAGGCGTGGCTTACTTGACCGCACGCACCTTGTCGTAGATTTCCTTGAGGCCCATCTCGGCGATCACTTCCTTGAGCGGTTCGGCCACGATTTCCTGCATGCGCTCACGGTCGATCTCATGCAGCTTGGCGCCCTGCTTCTCGAGCTCGGCGAGGGCTGCCGCGTCCTGCTCCAGCTGCACCTTGCGGGCATAGGCCGCCGCATCATGGGCCGACTCCATCAGGGTCTTCTGCTGCTGCTCATCCAGATTGTCCCAAGACATCTTGGACATGGTCAGCAGGCGCACGGTGATGTCGTGCTCGGACAGCGCGATATTGGGCGCAACTTCGTGGAAGCGCATGCGCAGGGTCCATTCCGGCTCGTTGAGCAGGCCGTGGATCGCGCCCAGCTGGATGGCGGTGTAGATCTCCTTCCAGGCCACCACGCTCGGTTCGACCCCGAGTGCCTGCCAGGCGACGATCAGCGGCTTGGTCGGGTTGGTACGCAGCTTGAGGCCCTTGAGGTCATCGAGTGAGGTAACCTCGCGCGAGCTGACGATATGCCGCTTGCCGCCCCCGAAGTAGGCCAGCACCTTCACATCAGTCTCGTCACTGATCTTCTGGGCGATCTGCTGGCCGACATCGCCATCCAGCACCTTCTGCCAGTGATCGACATCGCGATACAGGAAGGGAATCGTGAACACGTTGGCGGTGGGCGAGAAGTCGGTGATCAGCCCGGGGCTTACGATGGACATGTCCAGCGCGCCGGCCATCTGTTGCTCGAACATCTCGGTCTCATGGCCCAGCACCGAGTTGCCCATGATGGTCATGGTGATGTCGCCATCGGTCTTCTCGGCGAGCAGGTCGCGCAGCCGCTCGGCGCCGAGTTGATAGGCGGTATCTTCGGTGCCGGCGTGGCCGAAGCGTAGCTCCATCGCCTGAGCGCTGGCAGAGACACCGAGCGTGGCGCCCAGCAGGGTGCCGGTGGTGGCCGCGACGGCCAGGCTCTTGCCTAGCCCCTTGCTCAGCCGGGCGCTCAAACGGGAGCCCAGAGGTGAGCGCTGGGAGGGAGAGGTGGGAACAGAGGTAGAGGTAGAGATAGAGGTATTGGTTGGATTGATCCAATTCAGCATGATGGCGTTTTCCTTGGCGTTGTTTGTTGTTGTGCCTTGCATCTTCTGGTCTTGCAGTCTTGCCGTGTTGCGCTTGCCAGACCGACAGTCTCCAGACTGCCGGTCCATGCTCGGGTGCTGCGCGGCTTGTCGATGCTCACAAGGCATGACGTGCCGTTCAGCTGAAGCTTGGTATCAGTGCTGCGGGGGCGTCGCGACGCTGGCGTCGTCAGGACTCCCGCAGGAGCGGCGTATCTTGAGTTCCGGCGGCATGATGACGCTTTCTCGCTCGCCGCCGGGATTGGCGATCCGGCGCAAGGCCAGGCGCGCCGCCTGCTCCCCGATGGCGTAGGGGTGCGTGGCGATACTGGTCAGGGGCGGGTCACCCAGTTCGGCTTCCTCGACGTCATCGGTGCCGATCACGGCGCAGTCGCGGCCGGGCTCGAGCCCCATCTGGCGCAAGCCCAGCATGGCGCCGAAGGCCACCAGGTCGTTGTGGCAGACCACCGCCGTCGGGCGCGGGCTTTCCTGCATCAGACTCTTGATCAATTCATGACCGACGCGTCGGGTCACGCCGTTGCCACGCACCAGGCGGCGATAGGCCAGGCCGTGGCGGTCCAGCGCGGCCTGATAGCCCAGCCAGCGGTCATGGCTGACCGAGTGATCCGCGCCGCCGATGAAGGCGATGCGCTGATGGCCCAGGCCGACGAGATGATTGACGGCCATCTCGGCCACGCGCCGGAAATCGGTGCCGGCGTAATCGAAGGGCGGCGCGTCCAGATAGCGCATCACTTGAATGCAGGGCATGCCCCAGTCGGCCAGTTGATGGATCAGGTTGGGGTCTGTGTGTTCGGCGGGGCACAGCAGCAGACCATCGACGCGATGTTCACGCATGCGCTCGATGAAGCGCTGCTGGCGCTCGGGGGAATCCTCGCTGTTGGCCAGGAATGATACATAGCCTTCCTGGTGCAGGGCGGCATCGATCCCCGCGACCATGGAGCCGAAGAAGGGGTTGGCGATGTCATAGACCACCACGCCCAGGGTGGCGGTGCGGCTGCCACGCATGGCGGCGGCGCCACGGTTGTAGACATAGCCCAGCGCCTTGATGGAGGCCTGGACCTTCTCGCGGGTGCGCTTCGCCACCAGTGGGCTTTCGCGCAGCACCAGCGAGACCGTGCTGCGCGAGACCTTGGCGTGGGCCGCGATATCCTGAAGCGTGATGCTGCTCGAGGCGCTCTGAGCCGAGAGGCCCTGAGCTGACGAGCCCTGTGGTGATGAGCCTTGTGATGATGAGCCTTGTGATGATGAGCCCTGAGCTGACAGGGCGGCATCTTCCCGAGCAGGGGGTGGCGTGATGGGCGCTTTCATGGCGTCGTTCCTGGGCGTTTTCTTGTTGTCATCCCAAGCCTGGGCTGGGGCGCTGGCGTTTTGGATTGTTCCAATTCCTTGTCGTCAGCATAGAGCAATCCCTCGGCTATCCCTTCAGCACTTTGGTCTGGCAGGCGGGCCCGTGCTAACGGCGCGACCAGTGGGCTTCATTGACCGCGCTCAAGGGGGATTCGCCTGCCAGCGCCAGCAGCAGGTTGTCCAGCGCACGCTGCGCCATGGCGCGCCGGGTCTCATGGGTCGCCGAGCCGATATGCGGCAGCGCCACGACCTGAGGCAGGCGCGTCAGCGGCGAGCTTGCCGGCAGCGGTTCCTGCTCGAAGACATCCAGCCCCGCCCCACGAATGCCGTCGCGCTCGAGACACTCGATCAAGGCGCCTTCATCGATGACGCGCCCGCGGGCGATGTTGATCAGAAAGGCGCTGGCGGGCATCAACTCCATTTCGCGCCTGCCGATCAGGCGTTCGGTCTGCTCGCTGAGCGGGACGGTGACGCACACGAAGTCGCTGGTCTCGAGCAGTGAATCCAGTTCGACGCGGGTCGCGCCAAGCTCGCTTTCCAGCTCAGGCTTGGGGGAGGCGTTCGAGTACTGGATGCGCATGTTGAAGCCGAGCGCGCCGCGCCGTGCGATCGCCGCGCCGATGCGTCCCATGCCGATCATCCCCAGCGTCTTGCCGTGCACATCCGTGCCGAAGTGGGACGGTGTGAGGCTCTCTGTCCATTGGCCATCGCGAACCTTGCAGGCCAGCTCCACCGCGCGCCGCGCCGTGGCCATGATCAACAGGAAGCCGGTGTCCGCCGTGGTCTCGGTCAGTACATCCGGGGTGTTGCACAACAGGATGCCGCGCGCGTTCATCGCCTCCAGCGGGTAGTTGTCATAGCCCACCGAGACCGAGCAGATCACGCGCAGTACAGGGGCGGCGTCCAGCAGCGATTGCGTGATCACATGGCCTGAACTGATCAGGCCGTGGGCATCTCGCAGGGCAACGCGCAGCGCGTCTTCCCGTGCCTGTGCGGACAGGCCATCCGGCAACACCACGACATCATGATGCTCGCGCAGGGTGCTCATCTGGTCATCGTCGAGTGCCTTGAGCACGACGACCTTGCGGCGGGGCAGGGGGTTGGCCGCGTCGCTGGCCATCTGGCTGGCACCCTGGGGCGAGTAGTGCTGTGCGTGCATGGAGGACTCCTTGAGTTCATGAGCGTTCGCCACGAACGGATCGACAGGATCGGATCGCGACTCAGGACACGAGACTGGCGGCCTCTCCGTTCTCGATCGCCGTGAGTGTCTGGCGATCCGGCAGGCCCTCCATGTCACCGCGCACCTGCACCGCACGACTGCCCAGCAGGTTGGCGCGCAGCATGGCAGCTTCAGGTGACAGTCCATCGAGCAAGGCGCTGATGGCACCCACCGCAAAGGCATCGCCGGCACCGACGGTATCGACGACCTGATCGACGCGCTGGCCGGGGACATTGAAGGCGGCTTCCTGGCCGCCGATCAGCCCACGGTAATAGCTGCCCTCAGGGCCGAGCTTGATGATGACGGCCTTGGCACCTTGTTCGAGGTAGTGGCCCGCGATGGCCTCGGGGGTCTTGTGGCCGGTCAGACGTTCGCCTTCCGCCAGTCCCGGCAGCACCCAGTCAGCGCGGCTTGCCAGCTGATTGAGGGTGTCGCGCATCTCACGCTCGCTCGACCACAGGGTGGGGCGCAGATTGGGGTCGAACGAGATGCTGGCGCCTGAGGCGCGGGCCTGCTCGAAGAGGTGGAAGGACAGCTCGCGGCAGCTGGGGGAGATGGCCGGCGGAATGCCGGTGGCATGCAGGTGGCGCAGGGCGCTGAAATCGATGCCATCGGCATCGCGTGCATTCATGCGGCTGGCGGCGCTGCCCTGGCGGAAGTACTCGACATGCGGGTCTTCGCCCTGACTGGCGCGCGCCTTGAACATCAGGCCGGTGGGCGCCTCACTGTCCCGAGTCAGATGGCGACAGTCCAGGCCATTGTCTTGCAGGGTCTGGCGCAGATAGCACCCGAGACTGTCGTCACCCACGCGGCTCAGCCAGCCGACATGAAAGCCCAGGCGGGCGAGGCCGATGGCGACGTTGGTGTCGGCCCCGGCGATACGGCGCTCGTAATGTGAGACGTGCGCAAGATCTCCCTCGCTCTCGGCGACCAGCATGGCCATGGCTTCGCCGAAGGCGAGGATTTCCAGTGGCGAGGAAGAAGGGGAAGAGGTGGGCGTCGAAGACGCGCTGGCTTGCTCAGACATCATGGCGTGTCCTTTGTCCTGGAGACATTCCTTGTATTTGTCAGGCATGACGGCGCGGCTGGCGAAGCCGCGCCGTCATGGTAGTGCTGTACCGATAGTGCTGGTGCGACTCAGTGCTGGCGCTTGCCGTCCACCAGGCGTGGCAGGTCCGCGTTGTCACGCAGGGTCGGGCTCAGCAGTGCTTCGGGCAGGTCCTGGTAGCACACCGGACGCAGGAAGCGTTCGATCGCCGCGCTGCCCACCGAGGTGGTGCGGCTGTCGGAGGTGGCAGGCCAGGGGCCGCCGTGGACCATCGCCTGGCAGACCTCGACACCGGTCGGCCAGCCATTGGCGAGAATGCGCCCCGCGCGACGCTCCAGTACCGGCATCAGGCTGCGTGCGGCATCGATATCGGCATCGTCCAGATGCAGGGTGGCGGTCAGCTGGCCTTCCAGGTGCTCGCAGACCGCACGCATCTCTTCCAGATCGCGACAGGCGATGACCAGCGAGCTGGCACCGAAGACCTCTTCCTGCAATGCGGCTTCACTCAGGAAGTCGCTGCCGGTGGTGCGGAACAGCGCGGTCTGACACGGGCTTGCGTTGTCACCATCCAGCGCACCGCGCGCGACTTCCTGTACCTGAGGCAGGGCAGAGAGTTTCTCCACGCCACCGCGGTAGGCGTCGTGAATGCCCGGCGTCAGCATCGTCTGGCAGGCACTGGCCGCGACATTGTCGGCGGCGGTGTTGAGGAAGCGCTCCAGCGCCTCACCTTCCAGCGCCAGCACCAGCCCCGGGTTGGTGCAGAACTGGCCGGCACCCATGTTGAGCGAGGCGATGAAGGCCTGTCCCAGCGCTTCGGCGCGGGCTTCCAGCGCGGCCGGCATCAGCAGTACCGGGTTGATGCTGCTCATCTCGGCGTAGACCGGAATCGGTTGCGGGCGGGCCTGAGCCGTCTTGAGCAGTGCCGTGCCGCCACTGCGCGACCCGGTGAAGCCCACGGCCTGGATGCGCGGGTCATTGACCAGTGCCTGGCCCAGGGTGTTGCCGTTGCCGTAGAGCAGCGAGAAGACGCCTTCCGGCAGGTTGCAGCGTTTCACGGCACGCTGGATGGCGCCGCCGACCAGCTCGGACGTGCCCGGGTGAGCGGAATGCGCCTTGACGATGACCGGGCAGCCCGCCGCGAGGGCCGAGGCGGTATCGCCACCGGCCACCGAGAAGGCCAGCGGGAAGTTGCTGGCCCCGAACACCGCCACAGGGCCGAGACCGATACGCCGCTGACGCAGGTCGGCACGTGGCATCGGGCTGCGTTCCGGCATGGCCGGGTCGATGCGCACATCCAGCCATTCCCCGGCGCGTACGACACCGGCGAACAGACGCAGCTGACCGCAGGTGCGTCCGCGTTCGCCTTCCAGACGTGCACGCGGCAGGCCGGTTTCCTGAAGGGCGCGTTCGGTGATCTGCTCGCCGATGGCCTCGATTTCCTCGGCGATGGTCTCGAGGAAGCCGGCGCGGGTCTCGGCGTCCGTCTCCCGGAAGCTGTCGAAGGCGTCATGCGCCAGCTGGCAGGCCAGCTCCACCTCGCGGGCACCACCGGCCGGATAGGCGGGGTCCAGTCGTTCGCCATTGGCAGGATTGATGGCATGAACCGGCTTGCCGTCAGCCAGCAGGCTCTGCTGGCCGATGAGCTGATGGCCGCGCAGTGTCGTCTGATCGGAAGGTGACATGAGGCGTCTCTCTTTTCGTTGGGCGTGCTGTGCGTGGGACGTACGGTGCGTGGGGCCTGGGGTGCGTGGTAGGTGCTGTGCGTAGGACGCGCAGTAGGCCAGGGGGGCAGCCACCTCGACAGGCCAGGCCGGTCGAGGCGTCACCGCCTTGGGGGTTGCGCGTCACTTCACGTCATTCCACCGCGCTGAGGGTCACAGGCGACATGCCTTACGGGCACATCTGGCCGCCGTTGATGTCGATCACCTGACCGGTGATGTAGCCACTGGTGGCGTGCGAGGCGAGGAACAGGAAGGTCGGCGCACATTCTTCTGAGGTGCCGAAACGGCCCATGGCGATGCTGCCGGCGATCTTGGTGCGCAGCTCTTCGCTCTTGTCGGCATGGAAGACGGTATCGATGGTGCCCGGCGACACGATGTTGAAGCGCACGTTGTCCTTGGTGAATTCCTTCACCCAGTTGCGATGCAGGTTGTGCAGCATGGCCTTGGTGCCGCCGTACAGGGAGGCGCCCAGACCGCCGCCTTCGCGACCCGCGATGGAGCCGGTGCTGATGACGCTGGCGGTGGTGCCGGAGTCCTTGGCGGAGGCCTTCAGGTGCGGCATCGCGTACTTGGTGGTCATGATCGCGGAGCGCAGGTTCAGGTCCATCACCAGGTCGAAGGCGGCATCGTCCAGACTCTCGAGTCCTGCTCGCACGCCCAGGCCACCGGCGTTGTTGACCAGCACGTCCATGCCGCCGAAGGCCTTGGTGAAGTCTTCCACCAGTGCGGCGCAGCCTTCGCTGGTGGACAGGTCACGTGCGAAATATTCAAAGCGCGCCCCGGTGGCTTCCAGCTGGGCGATGGCGTCACGCGCGGCGTCATCCTGCTGGCGGCTGTTGATGCCGACCACGGCACCCTCACGGGCGAAGGCGACAGCGGCTGCCAGACCAATGCCCTTGGTAGAGCCGGTGATGAGAACTTTCTTCTGCTTGAGATCGGTGAACATGTGGGATTCCTGACGGTGGAAAGCCGTACGCTCTTGGAGGCGGCATGGCGAATGAAAGGTGGAGGGGCCTGCGGCGAGCATCGGCTCCCTCTCGGCACGAGTCACCTTAGCCCAGACAAACAGGATCGACAAACAAATAATGACAACTAGCGAATAGTGCTTTAGTGCAGTCCCGCCGATCAAATGACATGAGAAGGATGTCCTGAGGCCTGGTTCGCGCGGTGCTGAGCGGGGCTGTAGGGAGAGGGGGCTGTGCTTATCAGGCAAGAGACTGAGTTGTCGTGAAATTCCTGTTAAAACCCATAAATCAAGGGTTTGTGGCTATTCAGGCGATGCTGCTCGGCCGACGAGCCGCAAGGCGTTGCGGCCATTGGATAAGGGTCGCAGGGGCCGGGGTCGGCTATCCTAGGGGTTGATCCGGCCAGCCCGTCACGACCTGCAACCCCCGCTCCCTCCCTGCCGTCCATTTTTGGATTGGTCTAAAGTTCAAGTTGTCATAACTTGTAAAATTCGTGCATCCCGCTGACACTGATCTGCGTATTCGGGGCAGTCATCGCCAACCCTCAAAGCGGCTGCCCCACGCTGCAACGCCACAATCGACACAGCCACGCAACGCCTCCATAACAAGACAACGAGAGAGTCTTCGCCATGCGTAAATTGTCACAAGTCCTCTGCGCCTCCGTGCTGACCCTGTCCGCTTCCGCGGTGATGGCAGCCGACTATCCCTACAAGCCCATCACGCTGATCGTGCCCTGGTCTGCCGGTGGCGGTACCGATGCGGTCGGTCGTCAGCTGGCGGCGGGCCTGCAGGAAGAGCTCGGTCAGCCGGTCAATGTGGTCAACAAGACCGGCGGTTCCGGGGTGGTGGGGCACATGGCCATGAAGATGGCGCGTCCCGACGGCTATACCCTGGGGCTTGGCACGGCAGAGATCGCCACCTATCAGCATATCGGCACCGCGCAACTGTCCTATGAGGACTTCACGCCGATCGCGCTGCTCAACCTGGACTACGCCTCCTTCACGGTGAATGCCGATTCCGAATGGAAGACGCTGGATGATGCCCTGTCGGCGCTGAAGGCCAACCCCAGTGACTACACCGTGTCCGGTTCTGCGCCGGGGGCGGCCTACCATCTGTCCTTCGCGGGCTTCCTGGATCAGCAGGGCATCAACCCGAATGACGTGACGCTGGTACCCAGCGAAGGCGCGGCACCGGGCCTGCAGGAACTGGCCGCCGGTGGCGTGGATATCGTGTTCTCCTCGCTGCCGGAAATCGAATCCATGCGCCAGTCGGGTCGCGTCAAGGCGCTGGCGGTACTCGCCAATGAGCGTGTCGATTCCTTCGAGGACATTCCGTCTGCCAAGGAGCTGACCGGTTCCGAGTGGAGCCAGGGTTCCTGGCGTGGTCTGGTCGGCCCTGAGGGTCTGCCGGAAGAGGTCACCGCGCGTCTGTCTGAAGCGACCGAGAAGGTCTGGAAGTCCGAGCAGTTCCAGGACTTCATGGCCAGTCGCGGTTACGGCACCGTGTGGGAAGATGCCGAAGGGTTCCGTGCCTTCATGAAAGATCAGGACGAAAAGAACGCTGCCACCATCGAAAAGCTGGGGCTGGCCAACTGAGCACGTCGCATCGCTTGGTGTTCGAACGTTTCCTCCTGAGTCTTCATGAGTAACCGCACATGCGTACCAACGACAAGGTAACGGGTGTGGTGACGGCAGCCTTCGGGGCTGCCGTCATATATGCCTCCCTCGACCTGAAGAACCTGCCGCGCCAGGAATATGGGGCCGGTACCTTTCCCACCGTCATCGGCGCACTGCTGATACTGTTCGGGGCCATCCTGCTCGTCCGTGGGCTGCGCAATCGTGAAGTCTGGTTTGCCTGGCAGCACCCCGTGCCGCTGATCACCTTCATTCTGACGCTGGTGGCCATCTGTGCCTCCATCATCGCCTACATCTATCTCACCCCGGTGGTCGGCTTCCCCGTGGTGTCCTTCGTATTGCTCACCTTGCTGCTCTACACCTTCCATCATCGTCGCTGGATGCCCGCTGCCGGCATCGCGGTGACGGCGACAGGGGTGATCTGGGGCGTGTTCGGCCAGTTGCTGCACGTGCCGCTCGAGCTGGGACTGCTGGAAAAGGTGATCTACTGATGAGTGACTTACTGCAAGCCGCCACGATGGTCTTCACCTGGGAAGTGATGCTGATCATCCTGGCCGCCTCCCTGTTCGGGCTGTTCATGGGCGCGATTCCGGGCCTGACCGCCACCATGGCCACGGCCCTGCTGGTGCCGGTCACTTTCTTCATGGACCCGCTGCCGGCCATCGCCGCCATCGTGTCCGCCACGGCCATGGCAATCGTGGCCGGGGACATTCCCGGGGCGCTGTTGCGAATCCCCGGTACGCCAGCCTCGGCGGTCTATACCGAGGAAGCCTATGCCATGGGCAAGCAGGGCAAGGTGGGCCTGGCACTGGGTCTCAACGTGACCTGCTCGATGATCGGCGGCGTGATCGGGGTGCTGATCCTGGCCTTATTCGCACCGCGTATTGCCGAGTTCGCCATCCAGTTCACCAGCGATGAGTACTTCTGGCTGGCACTGCTGGGGCTGTCCTGCGCGATCCTCGTCTCGGGGCGTGATCCGCTCAAGGGCGGCATCTCGATGCTGGCGGGTCTGGTCATCGCGATGGTGGGCATGGACAGTGTCTCCGGCCAGATGCGTTTCACCTTCGGCAACTACGACCTGCTGGCCGGTATCTCCATCCTGCCGGTGCTGATCGGCCTGTTCGCGATCTCCGAGCTGATTCGCCGCATGCCCGAGACGCGCAATCCGGCGCCAATCGTGCCGCCGGTCATCAAGCGTCCCTTCGAGGGCGTCGGCTCGACCCTGTGGAAGTACAAGGGCGGCGTGCTGCGCGGCGGGGCACTGGGAACCGTGATCGGCTCTCTGCCCGGCGCCGGTGCCGACATCGCCTCCTGGATCAGCTATGCCGTCAGCCGCAAGTTCTCCCGAACGCCGGAGAAGTTCGGCAAGGGCCATCCCGAAGGCCTGGTGTCGGCCAGTTCCGCCAACAATGCGTCGCTCTCCGGTGCCTACATTCCGGCGCTGGTGTTCGGTATCCCGGGCGATACGGTGACGGCGATCATCATCGGCGTCCTGATGACCAAGGGCATCACGCCGGGGCCGGACGTCTTCACCGACCAGGCACCGCTGGTGAACGCCATCTTCATGGTCTTCGTGCTGGCCAACCTGTTGCTGTTGCCGCTGGGCTTCATGGCGATCCGTGGGGCGCGTCACATCCTGTCGATTCCCACCGGCATCCTGTTCCCGCTGATCCTGATGTTCTGCATCGTCGGTGCCTTCGCGGCCAACAATGCCATGTTCGATATCTGGATCATGCTCGGCATCGGCCTGATGGGCTTCTTCATGGCCGAGAACGACTTCCCGGTCGGGCCGATGATTCTGGCAGTGATTCTCGGGCCGATCGTCGAGAGCAACTTCATGCGTTCGATTCTCAAGTCCAATGGCGACCTGACCGCCTTCGTGGACCGTCCCATCGCCATGGTGCTGGCCATCGCCGCGGTGGCGGTGTGGAGCATGATCATCGTCAACGGGGTGAAGGCAGGGCGCAAGGCACCGCAGGCAGAGGAAGCGACTCAGCCCCAGGATGCCTGAGCGGGCGTCAGCCGCGCGGCCTTTCCTCAACTGGCAGGGTTTCCGGTAGAATTGCACACCATCCGACATGCCTGAAGGTGGACCAAGAGTGATGAGAAAGGGCGACATGACACGATGAGTGACGCAGCCAAGCATTCACTGGCGCTGGTGGTCTACGAGAAGATTCTGGCGGCCATCATCAGCGGTGATTACCCCGTCAACAAGAAGCTGCCCACCGAGGCGCGCCTGTGCGAGCTGTATGAGGTGTCGCGTCCGGTGCTGCGTGATGCGCTGGCGCGGCTGCGCGAGGACAATCTCGTCGTCTCGCGGCGGGGCTCGGGCAGCTTCGTCATCAATCGACCCGACAGCGCCGTGCTCGAATTCGCGCGTATCTCCAGCATCGCCGACATCCAGCGTTGCTTCGAGTTTCGCACCAATGTCGAGGCCAGTGCGGCGGGCCTTGCCGCACTGCGGCGCACCCCGGAGCAGCTGGAGCACATTCGCCAGCGCTTCGAAGCCATCAACCAGGCCAATCTCAACCATGATCGCGCCTCGGATGAAGACTTCGAGTTCCATCTGGCGATCACCGAAGCGGCCAGCAATCACTACTACGCCACCGTGCTGCGCTCGCTCAACCAGAGCATCAAGGAGGGGATGAACCTGACACGCGGCCTGTCACTGCGCGCCTCGGAGGAACGCCTGCGCATCGTTCAGGATGAGCATCAGGCGATCATCGATGCGATTGCCGACAAGGACGCCACGGCGGCCGAAAGCGCGATGCGGGCGCATCTCGAAGGCGCGCGCCGACGCATGTTCGAAGGCGTTCATGCGCCTTAGCCTCTCAAGAAGTAAGCCCCACAACAGGCAAGCCCCTCCAGAGGTTAGTCCCTCGACAGGTAAGCGTTCCGCCGACACGTCATGACCCACGACAATGCCTCTGATCGTCACCGATCAGAGGCATTGTCGTATCAGGAGACGTGAAAACGCGGCCTGCAGGCGCGCAAGCAGCTTGTGAAGATAGGCCGAGCACGATGCCCGCAAGGCTAGTGTTCGCCCAGCCAGCGACGTGCCACGGCGACGGCGCGTGGCAGGCTGCGGCACCAGCTGAGCTTGTGCGCACGCGTGCGAATGCCGGCCCGACGCAGCTTGACGATCAGATGGCTCGGCAGCCCCGCCAGAATCAGCGCCACTCGCTGGTGATGCATGTCATCGATCAGGGATTTCAGGGCCACGATGGCCGTGCCATCCATGCTCGGCACATCGCTCATGTCGAGAATCACGACCCGGACCCTGTCATCGACCAGGCGCAGTGAGGTCAGCGCCTTCTCGGCCACGCCGAAAAACAGGGGGCCATCGATGTCGTAGAGCGCGATGGCGCTGCTGTCGCTTCCCTCGCACGGTGTCTGGCGAAGCGCCTCGCCCTTTTGCGTGTCGGTGATCTGGCGGGTCTGCGTCAGCTGCATCATGCGGCGTATGAACAGCGCCGCCGCCAGTCCGACGCCGACTGCCACCGCCAGCACCATGTTGAACAGCACGGTGAGGCCGAAGCAGATCAACAGGATCGCCACATCGCCTCCCGGGGCGGAACGCAGGCTATGCACGAAGTGGCGAGCCTCACTCATGTTCCAGGCGACGATGAACAGCAACGCCGCCAATGTCGCCATCGGCACCTTGCCCAGCAGATCCGCCAGTGCGATCACCGCAAGCAGTACCACCGCGGAATGCACCACTGCCGCCAGTGGTGAACGGGCTCCGCAGCGAATGTTGGTGGCGGTGCGTGCGATGGCGGCAGTGGCCGTGATGCCCGCGAACAACGGCGCTATCAGATTGCCCAGCCCCTGGCCGATCAACTCCGCATCCGGGTCATGGCGCGTTCGCGTCAGTCCATCGGATACCACCGAGCACAGCAGGGATTCAATCGCCCCCAGCATGGCAATGGCGATGGCGGGCCCCATCAATGCACGGATCAGCTCGAAATCCAGTGTCAGCGGCTGACCATCCGCGCCGGGCAGCTGCCAGGGAGCCACCAGTGTTGGGGCGATGGGCGGAATGCCCGTGCCGCTGCTGCCCGCCGCTTCCCAGCTGAATCGGGAGGCGATGGTTTCCACCAGCGGGCCCTGGGTGTCACCGCCGAAGGCGAGTTCGAGCGCATGGGCCGCCAGTGCGCCGCCGATCAAGCCGACCAGTGGCGCGGGGACGGGCAGATGCAGGCGTGGCCACAGCAGCATGACGGTCAGTGAAAAGACCCCGATGGAGAGCTCATGAGGGTTCAGCGTCGGCAGGGCGGCCAGAATATGCCCGACATTCTCGACGAAGTGCTCGCTGAGCTGGCCGACACTCAGGCCCAGAAAGTCAGGCACCTGCAGGACGGCGATCACCACGGCGATGCCGGCGGTAAAGCCGAGCACGACCGGATAGGGCACGAACTGGATCAGCCGCCCCATGTGCGTCAGCCCCAGCAGTATCAGAATCGCCCCCGCCATCATGGTGGCGATCAACAGGCCGCCGAGTCCGTACTGCTGAACGATGGGGAACAGGATCACCACGAAGGCCGCGGTGGGCCCGGAGACGTTGACGCGTGAGCCGCCCGTCATGGCGATGATTGCCCCCGCGACGATGGCCGTATAGAGGCCATGCTGTGGCGCGACCCCGGCCGCGATGGCCAGTGCCATGGACAGCGGCACTGCCACGGTGCCGATGGTCAACCCGGCCAGAATATCCTGACGCAGATCGGTGAGGCCGTAGCCTGAGTGCCATGCACTGCGCAGGCCGGTGGCAATCGGGGGGAGGCGCATGGGAGAGCGCTTGGAGGTCATCGGGGCGGGTCCTCGCGGAGGGAATCTCGACGCTGAACCTGGTGCTGGCCGTATCAGGGCATGGCGTGGCATGTCCGAACATGACACTGCGCCAGGCGACAGCAGGCCAGCCGTCTGTGACGGACTGCCCTGTCATGATCATATGATAATCACATGGTAAAAACATTAACATGTAATTATCATGATCGTCATTCGCTTGCCCAGAGGTTCGGCGCGGGGTCACAAGGATTGGCTTGTCGGTATCGGCGTCCCGGCATTACCATCTGATGTTAATGATTTCGGGAGAGCTGAAGATGGAAAAGAAGACCGCACGCCTGACCCTGATGATTGACCCGCACAAGAAGCAGGCCTTCGAGCAGCTGTGTGCCTCGCAGGATCAGACGCCGTCTCAGGTCGTCCGTCAGTTGATCCGCGACTATCTGCAGGCGCATGGCGTCGAGTACGCGTCCCAGCCCGGGCGTCCACAACCCCCATCTTCCTGAACGAGCGGGTTGGGTGGGGCGCTCTGACAAGCCCTGCGCTGATTAGCCTGCTCTGACGCAAGAGACAAGAAGCCCCTGACAGGTTCGCCTGTCAGGGGCTTTCGTCTTCAGGGGCTTTCGTCTTCAGGAGCCAGGGTGCCGTCCTGCTTGCTCAGGGGAGCGGGATCATTGGCAGAACCTGGCGGGCGACAGGCTGCGCGCGTATTCCGGCAGGGGCTCGTGCGCCACTGTGCGTGCCACCAGATCGCCCGTCTCCGCCGAGAGTGTCAGGCCCAGGTGGCCATGCCCGTAGGCGAGCAGCAGGCCGGGGCAGCCGGGCATTTCGCCTACTACCGGCAGGCCATCGGGAGTGGAGTGGCGCACGCCCATCCAGTGGCGGGCGACGTCGAGCGGCTGACCGAAGAGTGTCTCGCCCCATTGCTTGAGGGCTTGCCAACGCTGCTGCGAGGCGGGGCGCGATGGCGCGCAGAATTCGGTGGTGCCCGCCAGGCGTATGCCTGCGGCCATGGGCGAGGCGTAGAAGTGATGCGCCAGCCAGCCCACCGGGCGTGAGAGTGGCAGCGAGGTGGCGAGCTCGATGTGATAGCCGCGCTCGC
The DNA here is from genome assembly GCF_023161745.1 of Cobetia sp. 1CM21F. Classification (NCBI taxonomy): domain Bacteria; kingdom Pseudomonadati; phylum Pseudomonadota; class Gammaproteobacteria; order Oceanospirillales; family Halomonadaceae; genus Cobetia; species Cobetia sp. 1CM21F. Next base: position 837,739 of record NZ_JALNTQ010000001.1, read on the forward strand.
TGACCACCGGCAGTCGCTTGCCGAGTCCTGCCAGCAGCGTATTGCTGGCGATACCGGCGCAGATCACCACATGCGAGACCTCCTGCGAGGTGGTGGCGGTGTCGATGCGCCAACCACCACTGGAAAGCGGTGTGAGGGCATCGACCTGCTGCGCCGTCCACTCAAGGCCGCCTTCTTCGAGCTGTGCGAAGAGCTGGCGGCTGAGTGACAGCGGACTGGTGAGATGGCGGGTATCAGGGAAGTAGAGGCCACCTGTTAGTCCCTTCGAGTTGAGCGACGGTTCCAGATCCCGCAGCTGGTTCGCGCCCAGTGCCTGACATTCGACTCCGTCATGGCGTTTCGCCCGGGCCATCTTCTCCAGCGCTGCCGGGGTGATGGCGGTGTCGCGCTGGATCTGCAGGCAACCTGTCTGGCTGGCCAGTGCAGTGGGCGCTCTGGTCTGCAGATCATCGATCAGAGCATGCTGTCGTTCGACGGCATTGGCCAGCAGGGCGATCAGGTCCGCCTTGTGGCGCTGGAAATTGGAGGGCGTTGCCGCCTTGAGGAAGCGCCAGCCGAAGTCCGTAAGGGCTGGGGTGTGGCGCAGAGCGATGGCAAGGGAGGGTTGCCTGCTCAGCAGGTGGCCCGGCAGCTGACGCAGGGTATCGCCGCTGGCCATCGGTGAGGTGGCGTAGTTGGCGATGAGGCCGGCGTTGCCGAAGGAGGTGCCTTCGCCGATGGGATTCGGGTCATACAGTCGAACGTGATAGCCACGTGCCTGCAAGGCGCGGCAGGTCGCCAGACCGATGATGCCGGCGCCAATGACGGCAATGCTGTCGTGACTCGCCGCTTCGGCGGCGGAGGATTGCGGGGTCATCGCGCGTACTCTCTTTGCCGGTCATGCCGGGCGGATTGCCCGACATGATCGGCGTGATGAAGACGGTGGCAGGGCCATGACAGAGCCATGACGGGCCATGACAGAGCCTTGGAAGACTCATGGTCGAGTAGCACAGGCCCTGCCGATGGCTCAGTTGTCGCGGTAGAACTTCCAGGAGGCGATGGCGATGCCCACGGCGGTGAGGATGCTCAGCAGGCAGATCACATACAGGGTCAGTCCGAACATGGTCAGGTCCTCAGGAGTGGGTGGGCTGGGATGGGGCGTTCTTGCCGTTGTGGTCCGGCGCCGCGTTCAAGAACTGGTAGACGAGGGTGAAGACCACGATATTGGCGATGACGCCGGCGATCAGCGGCGTGATACCACTCAATGCCTCAAGCTCCAGGCCGCTCCATTTCCAGACGCTGGTGGCCAGTGCCCCGGCGAGCATCGCGGCGATGCCGGCCCGCTTGCAGCGAACCTTGAACAGCACGGCGAAGATGAACGGCAGCAGGATGGTCGGCGCCCACAGCGCGTAGCTCAGCAGCAGCGCATCGATGATCGAGGTGGCGTAAAGCGCGAAGACGATGGCGCCCAGCCCGATGGCCAGATTGACACCGCGCTCGATCCACAGCTGCTGCTTGCCGGACATGGCGGGATTGATGAAGGGCTTGTAGATGTCGGTCACGAAGATGACCGCTGCCGAGTTCAGGTAGGAATCCGCCGTCGACATCACCACGGCCAGCAGTGAGGCGAGCACCAGACCGGTCAGACCCAGCGGCAGGGCGTCACGAATCAGTTCCGGCATGGCTTGATCCGGCGAGATCTGCGGATAGAGCACCAGCGCGATCAGGCCGATGGTGGAGCTGACGGCATAGAACAGCAGACCGAAGCCGCCGGCCAGCGAGTAGCCGATCTTGGCATGACGTGAATCCGGTGCCGACAGGGCGCGCTGGGTGTAGGGCGGGACGAGGGTCTCGCCGAGCAGGAAGGCGATGAAGATGCTGATGAACATCAGCGGCGTGTAATCACCCATGATGCTGAAGTGCTCGGTGGGCAGCGCGGCGATCAGGGCATCGGGGCCACCGATCTTGTCGAGCCCGACGATCATGGTGATGGGCAGGAAGACCGCGAGCATCACGAACTGCACCACGTCGGTCTGGATCACGGCCCACATGCCACCGGCCGTGGAGTACACCAATACCACTGCCATGCCGATCAGGATACCGGTGCTGATCTCGATGCCCAGGATGGCATTGAAGACGGTGCCGATGGCCAGCGCCTGAGCGCCGAGGATGCCGACGCAGAAGATCAGCGAGAAGATGCCGGTCAGCAGGCGAGCGCTGCGACCATAGTGATGCGCCATGATGTCACCGACCGTCTGGGCGCCCGCATAGCGCTTGAGGCGCGGTGCGATGTAGAGGCCTGCGATGATGGTGGCGATGGGGAAGGCGGAGGCCGCGAACATGAAGGCGTAGCCCTCATCGAAGGCCTTGCCGGCGCGGCCCATCGAGGCGCCCCCGCCGAGGAAGGAAGCGGCGAGCGTGGCGAACAGCACCGGCCAGATGATCTTGTTGCCGGCGACGGCGAAGTCGGCACTGCTGGAGGTCTTCTTGGCACTGCGGTAGCCGATGTAGAGCAGTATCGCGAAATACAGCAATAGCCCCATGAGGTCGATCATATGCATTGTCTGTGGCCCTTTGTTGTTGGTTATGAGGGTCTGGTCAGCTTCCTCCCGCAGGGGGTATAAGCACAACTAAAGGCTGTCTATTAAGTCATAAGAACAATTTAGAGTCTGCCCGAGAAAGGCTAGTCTCGAGAATCCGGACATGAGTGCCCCGCCGCGAGAGCTTTGCCACAAGAGCTCTGCCACGAGAGCCCAGCCACGAGATGAGAGCCCAGCCGTCATGAAACTCAGACACAACCTGCGTCAATTGCAGATCTTTCAGGAAGTGGTACGCACGGGCAGTCTCTCCCAGGCAGCGCGTCGCCTGGCCATCACCCAACCCGCGGTAAGCACGGCGATCACCAATCTGGAAAGCGAAGTCGGCTTTCTGCTTTTTCGCCGCAACCACTACGGCACCCAGTTGACGCCGGAAGCCGTCCATCTGGCCGAGGGGGTCGACAAGGTGCTGGCCTCGGTGGGCCACCTTGATGAGCTGACCGATGGGCTGCGTGACGGCCATGCCGGCAAGCTCACCGTGGCCTCGATGCCGGGACTGTCTCCCACTGTGATGCCCCGAGTGATGGCGCGCTATCTGGTCGATTTTCCCGACAGCCGCCTGTCGTTGCAGACGTTCAGCTCGCGCAAGATCGCCGAGTGGGTTGCCGAGGGCCAGTTCGATCTCGGCGTCATCGAGTCGGACGCCGCCATCGAGGAGCTGGTGCTCGAGGAGTATCGGCTGTGCATGGCGCTTGCGGTCCCCGAAGGCAATCCTCTCGCCGAGAAGGCATCACTGAGCCCGGCGGATCTGGCCGGGGAGACCATCATCACGCTGGACCAGCATCACCAGAGCACTCTGAAACTCGCGGGTGCCTTCCAGCAGGTCGGCATGACCTTGCAGGCGAGCATCGAGACCCATCTGTTTCCCTCGGTCGCGATGCTCGTCAACGAAGGGCTGGGGATCGCCCTGATCGATCCGGTGACGGCGGAGGCGATGCTGGCACGCCGCGATTGCCATCTGCGCATTGTGCCCTTCACACCGACCATCACTCTGGATGTCGCGCTGGTCACCTCGCGCTTTCATCCCGTCTCGCGTCAGGGGCAGCGTTTCATGCCCTATCTGGCGGCAGAGCTGGCCGCCTGGCAGCAACGCTCGCAGGACAGATACGCGCCAGGCGCCTGAGCGGGCGCCTCAGACCGATGTTCTAGCCACTGTGCGCTGCCAGTCACGGCGGTGGACTTCCTCGTCATCTTGCCAGGCGATCTGCTCGGCTTCGAGATAGAAGTTCTCGGCGTCACAGCGCATGCGGTAGTGGCTCTCGACGCGGACGTCGAACTGGCCCGGGGTGGTCTCGCCAAGTGCACTGTCACGCCCGAGTTGATCGCGTCCGGCGTGGTAGTGCCAGACGATCTCGGCACGGGTGCGATCCGCATCTTGCGGGTGCGCGGTATAGCGCTCGGTACAGCGATACTCGACCCGCATGCCGGTGTCCTCGAGCGTCATCGCGCCCAGGTCATCCGCGACGATGGTGGTGACTTCGCCGCTGGCCGCATCTTCCACCACGCTGCGACTCGGCCTGGCGGCACGCTGTTCGCTGATGTTGGCCGGTGGGGCGGATTCCGGTGCCGCGAAGGGGGTGTCGACGGCCTCGCCGGTGAAGACCGGCAGCGCGAGTGATTGCAGGCCCGCTTGCAGAGTCAGAGCCGCTCGCTGGGGCGCCGGCCACACCATCGGGAAGTTGGCTGAGGCCAGTGCCACGCGCAGACGGTGGCCGGCCGGAATCCGATAGCCCGCCATGTCCAGTTCCAGCTCGATATTGACGGGCTCGCCCGGAATGAGAGGCTGCGGAGTGTCATGATCGCGCAGCGCGAGGTTGAGTACGCCGTAGGTGATGCGTGCGACCTGACCATCCGGCTGCACATCACTCAGGCGCACCGTCAGCTGGCCGCAGGTCTGGTCACTGGTCAGTGACAGCGTGAGCCTGGGCTTGCCGAGGATATCCAGCGGCGCGTCGAGCGGTTCACTGTCAAAGCACACGGCGAGTGCATCATCGAGCCGCTGATCCGCCGGCAGGTCAGGCCCGAACCAGATGGCGCAATACTCGCCCTGATGGCGACCAGCGGTCAGCGGTGAATCCACCACGACCGGCCTGGACAGTGCCTGCTGACCCTGACGCGCGTCGTCGCTCAGGCCTGATTCGCTCAGCGACATCTGGCGCATCTCGACATTGCTGGCGGGCCAGCCATCGGTCTGCACCCAGCGTCCCGGACGTTCGGCATACATCGTCTTCGGCGGCAGGGAGTCCTGCAAATAAAAGGTGGCGGACGGCTCATCCATCACGCCATTCTCCTCGCCTTTCAGCCAGTGGTCCCACCAGCGCAGCGCTTCCTGCAGGAAGCCGATGGCCGGATCGGGCACCGCGAAGTGCGGATACTTGTGGATCCACGGGCCGATCAGCGCCTTGCGCGGGCAAGTCAGATTTTCCATCATCCGCCCGACGGTGTTCTTGTAGGCATCGCCCCAGCCACCGATGGTATAGACCGCCGCTTCGACATCGGCGTAATTGGTGTTGATGGAGCCCTGCTTCCAGTAGGCATCGCGGTGCTGATGCGACAGCCAGGTCTCGGCCAGCAGCGGCATCTCGTCCAAACGCTCCTGCCACATGGCGCGCCATTCATCACCGACCAGACGCGGGTCCGGCGGTGCTGCGGAGAAACTCAGCATGGTGGCGGCCCAGGCCAGGTTCTCGTTGAGCAGGCAGCCACCCTTGTAGTGGATGTCATCCGTGTAGCGATCATCGGTGGAGCAGAGGGTGATGATGGCCTTGAGCGGTTCGGGCCGGTGCGCGGCCAGTTGCAGCGAATTGAAGCCACCCCAGGAGATGCCCATCATGCCGAGCTTGCCGCTGCACCATGGCTGATTGGCGATCCAGTCGATCACCTCCAGCGCATCGGACTGCTCCAGTGGCAGATATTCATCCTCCATCAGCCCCTGGGATTCGCCGTTGCCGCGCATGTCGACGCGAACTGACGCGTAGCCGTGGCCCGCGAAGTAGGGGTGGGTGAGGGCATCACGCGCGATGGTGCCGTCACTCTTGCGATAGGGCAGGTATTCGAGGATGGCCGGCACCGGTGCCTGTTCCGCGTCTTCCGGCAGCCAGATTCTGGCGGCCAGCTGGGTGCCGTCAGAGAGCGGAATCAGCGTGTGCTCGATCTCGCGGACGCGATGGGGGAAGTCGGTCTTGACGCGCATTCACGTATCCTTGTGTCGTCTGGGCGATGGATGCCTTGGCTCGGGAGTACTGCTTGTCACGGAAGTACTGCTTGTCACTGCCCGCGACGCCGGGGCTCGGAATTCGGAAATCAGAAGTCGGGAGTCGATGCTGGCGCATGCCGTCAAACGCCGCAAGGCGCCGTGGAGGGAAATCCACGGCGCCTTGCGGTGTCATGCGTGAGCCGTCCTGGCTGAGTCTTCAGGGCAGAGCTATCCTGGCTGAGTCGTCAGGGCAGAGCCGAACCGAGGCTCGGTGCCTGCGTCATGAAGCCACGGCGCGGAGGGGGATCAAGCGCGGGCCAAGAGTCTCGCAGTACCAATCCACGAAGCCCTGGACGCTGGCTTCATGCACCGGTGAATACGGGCCCGGCACATAGCCGCGTGAGTTCACTCCCTGTTGATTGTCCTCCACGACACGGCGATCTTCGCTGTTGGTATTGAGCCAGACCCGGGTCAGATGTTCGAGATCATAATCGACGCCCTCGACGGCATCCTTGTGCACCAGCCAGCAAGTGACCAGCTCCGTCTCGGTGGGGCTGATGGGCGTCACGCGAAACGTCATGCAGTGGTCGGGCAGGAAGTAAGCCCAGGTGCTGGGGTAGTGGAACTGGTTCAGCACGCCGGCATCTTCCTTGTGGACCTGACCGAGCCGTTTGCCGTGTACCCCGGAACTCCCGTCCAGGGTGAAGCTTTTCGCGCCTTCCACCAACGGCATGCGTGACAGGCGGAATTGCCCGTTCTGTGCCACGACATAGCGCGACGCCAGCCCTTCGGCCTCACAGGCCGCAAAATGGTCGGCGATGAAATCGGGGACTTCGTGCTCGCCGATGAAGGAAATGCGCGGATCTTCAGGGAAGGTGCGAATCAGGCTGGGGTGATTGGCGCAGCAGTGATAACACTCGCGATTGTTTTCCCAGACCAGCTTCCAGTTGCCGTTCTCGATCACCCGTGACTCGAACGCCACCTTGGCATTGTCGAGGTCATGCGCTGCCAGATAGGGCGTCGCGACCTCGATGTATGACGCGATATCGGGGGCCTCATCGGCAAGGCATACATGAATCAGGCCGGAGATCGTGCGGCAATGAACGGCGATCAAGCCGTGGTCCTCGAGCGCGAAGTCGGGCCCCATGTCGCGCGCCCACTGCAGGGTGCCGTCGAGGTCATAGGTCCATTGATGATAGGGGCACACCAGTTTCGGGGTCTTGCCCTTGTCGGTCTTGCACAGCACCGACCCTCTATGACGACAGGTATTGTGAAAGGCGCGGATCTCGTCGTCGTCGCCACGGATCACCACGATGTGGTACTCGCCGATCCGGTATGTCAGATAGCTGCCACGACCGGGCAGCTCACAGGCTGGCGCGACGAACAGCCATTCCTTGTAGTGGACCTGCTCCAGATCCTGTCTGAAGATCTCGAGGTCGGTGTAGAACGCTCTTTCCAGGGCGTGACCGGGTTGGCGGCGTGACAAGAGCTCAGTGGTCAATCGCGACATGAGACGCTCCTTTGTCAGGAATCATTGTTGTTATTGCCCTGCCGCGAGCGCATGTGAGCGCGTCAGCATCACGGGAAATGCTATTCAAGCGCAGAAAGTCATACAATCGATTGCACAGCCTTCATTGATCGGTTCTGGTGATTGAAATGGATATCAAGCTTGTCACGACGTTTCTGGATGTCTTCGAGAGCCGCAATTTCAATCGTACGGCTGATCGCCTTGAGCTGACGCAATCCAGCATCAGCGGGCGGATTCGCGCGCTGGAGGCAGAGGTCGGGGCACAGTTGTTCGAGAGGGGGCGTGCTGGCGCGACGCCAACGCCTGCCGGCATTCGGTTCGAGCCGCATGCCAGGCTTCTGGTCGCCACCTGGGACCAGGCGCGTCGCGACACGGGGGCGAGCGAGGAGCGCGATCGTCTGCTGCGTCTGGCCGGACAGTTCAGCTTGATGCGGCCCGTGCTCGTGGATTGGGTGATCAACATTCGTGCCCGCGATCAGCGCACCGCGGTCGATCTGCAGGCGGACTACTCGCTGCAGATCATCAAGGATGTGTCGCATGGCGCCATCGATATCGGCGTGCTGTATTCACCGCAGTATCTTCCTGATCTCGAGATTCAGCAGGTCGGGGAAGAGCGGTTCGTGATGGTATCGACGCATGGCCGCCATCTCGCCCAGATTCCCAAGGACACCTACCTCAATACCGACTACACCTCCTACTTTCGCCAGCGCCACCAGACGCTGTTGCCGGAGCTGGCCAACTCGGCCATTACGGTCAGTTTCGAAGGCATCGCCGTCGAGTTTCTGCGCAGAACGGGAGGGAGCACATACGTTCCTTCCCGTATCGTCGCGGACCTTGCCTCCACGATGGAGGGCCTGTGTGTCGTCGAGGATGCCCCGCAGATACTGCATCCGATCTTCACGGCTGTGCATCGTCGCCGCTGCCACTATCCGGATATCGTTCAGGCACTCACGGTGCTGAAGGAGACACTCGATACGGCAGGGGGAGCGGCCGAGTGACCCCGTCATCGACCGCTGCCTCGGGTGCTGTCCTCTGACAGGCAACACGATCACATCTGGCTACTCCAGACTCGCCCCATAGCCGAAGCTGGCGGCGGGCTCGGCTGCCGTCTCGACCCACACGCTCTTCACTTCGCTGTACTCTCGCAGCGCATCCAGCCCTGAGGAGCGGCCATAGCCGCTTTCACCGTAGCCACCAAAGGGCGAGCTGACGTGAATGGTCTTGTAGCCATTGACCCAGAAGGTGCCGGCACGCACCTGGCGTGCCACGCGGTGGGCGCGGCCGACGTCGCGCGTCCAGACGGCGCCGGCCAGCCCGAAGCGACTGTCGTTGGCGATGCGGATGGCGTCGGCTTCCTCCTCGAACGGTATGGCGACCACGACCGGGCCGAAGATCTCTTCCTGCGCGCAGGCCATGGCGTTGTCACCCAGCAGTACCGTCGGCGCGACATGATAGCCGCCGGTGTCTGGAATGGGCTCTGCTGAGCCATCGGCGAGACGCGCGCCGTCCTCGATGGCGCCGGCAAGCATCGACGTCACATGCTGGTATTGCTTCGCGTTGTTGATCGGGCCGATCTGGGTCGCCGGGTCCTGCGGGTCACCGAGGGTGAATTGCGTGGCGGCCTCGGCCAGCGCAGTGGTGAACTTGTCGAAGATCGAGGCCTGCACCAGCAGGCGTGAGCCGGACACGCAGCTCTGGCCGGCTCCAGAGAAGATGGCCGCCTGGGCGCCGCGCAGGGCCACCTCGAGATCGGCATCCTCGAACACGATGTTGGCGGACTTGCCGCCCAGCTCCAGCACGCAGGGAATGCAGCGCTGCGCCGCGGCGGTGGCGATGTGGCGGCCGGTGGCGGGCGATCCGACGAATACCACCTTGCGAATGTCGCCCTCGGCGATCAACGCCTGGCCGATGCTATGGCCGTAGCCGGCGATGACATTGACCAGCCCGCGCGGCACACCGGCGCGCTCGATCAACACGCCCAGCGCCAGCGAGGACAGCGCCGTCAGCTCCGAGGGTTTGAGAATCACCGCATTGCCGGCGGTGATGGCCGGGGCGATCTGCCAGCCGGCGGTGAAGATGGGGGCATTCCATGGCGTGATCTGCAGCACGGTGCCCAGCGGCTCGTAGGTGACGTAGTTGAGGTGCGAGGTCGGGACAGGAATCACCTCACCGTGCAACTTGTCGGCCCAGCCCGCGTAGTACTCGAACATCTCGGCGACCTTGGCCACCTCGACCCGCGCATCGCGAATCGGCTTGTTGGCGCTCAGCGCCTCCAGTTCGGCCAGGGTGTCGGCCTGCTCACGGACCAGACTGCCTATCCGGTAGATGGCGCGACCACGGGCCTGGGCGGTCAGGGCGGCCCATTGCTGTTGGGCCTCGCGGCTGGCGGCATTGGCAAGCGCGACCTGAGAGATGTCGGCATCCGGGAAGGACAGCATCAGGCTGTCATCCTGAGCATTGCGCACCTCGATGCGCTCACCGCTACCTTTGATGAACTCGCCACCGATCAGGCTGCTGACGACAAGAGTGTCGTCATGAGATTGGCTGCTGTCCTGAAAGGCCTGCATCAGTTCGGCGATACGCTGAGTCGTTGAGAATGCCGGGGTCATGTCGTGGGTCAGCATGGCTTATGCTCCGTGGCCGAAGAGAGTCGGGTCAGTGCGTTGCACGATGGCGCAGAAATCCTCGCGGTCATCCAGCGTCGCGCGGCTCTCGTTCCATAGCTGGGCGACGGCGTTGGCGAGGGGCAGTTCCATCCCGAGCTGTTGCGCCAGATCACTGGCCAGCCCGACATCCTTGCGCATCAGGCCCATGGTGAAGCCGGAATCGTAGGCCTTGTTGATCACCCAGTTGGGGAACATCACCTGACTCGCGCCACTGCGCCCGGAACCCGCATTCACGCCTTCCAGCAACTTCTCGGGGGAGACGCCCGCTCTGGCGGCCATGGCAACGGCTTCCGCCGTGCTGATCAGATGACAGGCCGCGAGCATGTTGTTGGCGATCTTGGCGACATTGCCCGCGCCACAGCGACCGACATGCACTCGGCTGCCGCTCATGGCCTCCAGTACCGGCATGGCGCGTGCCAGCACCTCATCCTCGGCGCCGATCACCATCGACATGCTGCCGCTCGCGGCGCCCTTGGGGCCGCCGGACACCGGGGCGTCGATGAAGTCGATACCGCGCGTCGCCAGCGCCGCCGCCACCTTGCGGCTGGTCTCGGGAGTCGAGGTGGTGGTGTCGATCACGATCAGTCCCGGCCTGGCCAGGGCCAGCAGGCTTTCGGCCTGGTGGTCGTCTGCTGCATCGCTGACTGGCGCATCTTCGCCGCCCAGACACAGGCGTTCGACATGCTCGGCCTTGGGCAGCGAGAGAATCACCACCTCAACCTTCGCGAGCAGCTCGGTGAGGGAATCGACCGGCGTGACGCCTGACGCAGCCGCCTTGTCACGCGCAGCCTGAGAGAGATCGAACCCGAATACGGGGAAGTCATGGCGGGCGAGAGTCGCGGCCATGCCGCCGCCCATGTTGCCCAGTCCGATGACACCGACGGTTGTTGTCATTGTGTGATTCCTGTCGTGGTGAAAGGGGGAGTAGCACCCGGTGACTCGAGTATGGACAGCGCTTCTGTGTTCCAGCAATAATCCAGAATTCACTTTAATGTTGCCTTCAGGGCAATGCTGGGGGCGTGATGAGTCTGGTGCAGGATCGACGTATCAGTCACTTCCATGAGGCGGCAAGACTCGGTAGCGTGCGCGCGGCGGCGGATTTCCTGAATGTGGCGCCTTCCGCGGTCAGTCGACAGATCACCCAGCTGGAGCATGAGCTGGGCATGCCGCTGCTTGAGCGCCATCGCCGCGGGGTCAAACCGACGGAGGCGGGCGAGCGGGTGCTGGAGTATTACCGGCAGCGTCTGGCGCAGCAGGAGGTTCTGCTCGAGTCGTTGCAGTCATTGAAGGGGCTGCAGAGCGGCTCGCTGGTATTGGCGATCGGTGAGGGCTTCATCGAGGGGCTGGCGGGGCCATTGAGTCGTTTCTCCGCGCGCTATCCGGGCATCGAACTCAAGGTGAATCTGTGCGGAACCAATGAAGTGATCCGTCAGGTGGTCGAGGATGAGGCGCATCTGGGACTGGTGTTTCACCCGACTCGCGATCCGAAGATTCGCACGCACGTTTCGCGGCCGCAGCCGGTGTGTGCGGTGGTCAATCCGCAGCATGCCTTGGCTCGGCAGTTTGAGGAGCAACCGTTCGGGGGGCAGCCGCTCGGGGGGCAACAGTTCGGGGCTCAGGAAGGCTCCAGGCGGGCGGCAGGCAAGGCCGAGCCACTGTCGCTGGCAGCGCTGGCCAGTCACTCCCTGGCCCTGCCGGAGGTGTCATTCGGCATCCGCCAGATCGTGGCCCAGGCCGAACATCAGGCCGGAGTGATGCTGAGTCCGACCCTGACCTGCAACGCCCTCGCCATGCTCAAGCAATTCGCGCTGCATGGCGGCGTGACCCTGCTGCCGGAATTCGTGGTCTCCGAGGAGGTCGCCGCTGGCCGCCTGTGTCGAATTCCGCTGCAGGAAGCCCAGTTCGTCACGCCGCATGTGCAGTTGATCAGCCGCCTGGGCCGTCTGTTGAGCGACGGCGCCAGTCGTCTGTCGAGCCTGCTGCAACAGGACATGACGGCCTTCAGCCCGTCGGAGGGGGGCTCAGTCGGTCAATCGCGCTGACGGTGAGGGATTCAGTACAGAATTGGCGCGCAGGCGTTCGGCGGCAAAATCCAGGAAGGTGCGGACCTTGGCCACCGCGCCGCGCCCCTCGCTGTGCAACAGGTGGATCGGCAGCGGCGGTGGCTCCAGCTCCTCCAGTACGGCCTGCAGGCGACCCGCGGCGAGATCCTCGCCGACCTGATAGGACAGCACGCGGGTGATGCCCCAGCCACTGCGGGCCGCCTCGATGCAGGCGGCAATGCTGCTCATCGTTAGCCGGGGGCTCACTCGTATGGCGTGTTCTCCTGCGTGGCCGAAGCGCCACTCCTTGCTGGCATTTAAGTTGCTTGAGGCAACGATGCGCAGTCCGGCCAAGGCCTCCAGCGAGTCCGGCGTGCCCTCGCGGGCGAAATAGCTCGGTGAGCCACACACCACGCGCCGCACGCTGCCGACTCTCAGTGCCGAAAGCCCCGAGGAGGGCAGGGAGCCGATACGCACGGCGATATCGAAGCCTTCCTCGATCATGTTGACCACGCGGTCCACCATGACCACCTCGGCGCGCATCTCGGGGTAGCGTTCGAGGTATTCCATCAGCAGTGGCATCACATGGAGACGGCCGAATTCGGTGGGACAGGTGATGCGCAATACGCCAGTGGGGCGTGTCGCGGCGCCGCTGACACCATCCTCCGCTGCCTGAAGCTCCGCCAGGATGCGCCGTGCATCCGCCAGATACCGCTCACCGATCTCGGTCAGGCGCACGCGACGTGTGGTGCGCGTGAACAGACGTGCGCCCAGGCGGGCTTCCAGGGCATTGATGCCGCGTGTCACCGAGGGGGCGCTCATGCCCAGCGCTCGGCTGCCTGCCGCGAAGCTTTCGGCATCCGCCACGGCCACGAAGACCTCCAGTGTCTGCAGTCGGTCCATCTATGGCTCCTCATGGCGTCGATTATTGTCATTATCTGGAATGATCAATTGTCTCTGCTGAGGATTCTAGCAGCCAGGTGAGGAGAGTAGTGTGGGGATGTGTTTGATCATCCCAACCGCTGGAGCCTCTTTCATGTCAGCCAATCTCCCCCGCCATCCCTTGCCACCGTTCACGCCAGACACTGCGGCACACAAGGTGCGTCTTGCCGAAGACGGCTGGAATAGCCGTGACCCCGAGAAGGTAGCGTTGGCGTATTCCCCGGACACCCGCTGGCGCAATCGCGCCGAATTCGTGACCGGCCGTGATGAGGTGGTGGCCTTCCTGACCCGCAAGTGGGCAAGCGAGCTCGACTATCGCCTGATCAAGGAGCTGTGGGCCAGCGCAGGGAATCGGATCGCCGTGCGTTACGCCTATGAATATCGCAATGACAGCGGGCAGTGGTTTCGCGCCTACGGCAATGAGAACTGGCAGTTTGATGAGCAGGGGTTGATGACCCATCGCCACGCCAGCATCAATGAGCACCCCATCGCGCAGAGCGAGCGCAAGTTCCATTGGCCATTGGGGCGCCGACCGGATGACCACCCCGGGTTGAGCGATTTCGGCTTCTGAGTCGTCATCGCCAGCCACGTTTCCTGCAGCGCACTGCGCTTTGCCGCTCTCGGCTCTTTCCTCTTTGCTTTTTCCTCACATTGTCAGGTGAATCATGAACCCACGCTTTGCTGCCGCGTCAGCGCCCATCCGTCTGTTCCGCAATCCGAAGTCCGGCCACTGTCACCGCGTCGAGCTGATGCTGGCGCTGCTGGACATTCCCTATGAGGCGGTGGATCTCGACATGGCCAACGGCGCGCACAAGGCGCCCGACTTCCTCAGGATCAGTCCGTTCGGGCAGGTGCCGGCCATCGAGGACAATGGCGTCTTCCTGAGTGATTCCAACGCCATCCTCGTCTATCTGGCCCAGCGCTATGACAGCGAGAGACGCTTCATGCCCGGCGACGCCCTGGCAGCGGCCCAAGTACAACGCTGGCTCTCGGTCGCGGCCGGTGAGATTGCCGCTGGCCCCTGCACGGCACGTCTGGTGACCGTCTTCGGTGCTCTCTTTGACCACGAGCAGGCCATCGCCCGCGCGCATGCCCTGTTCGCCGTCATGGAGTCCCATCTGGATCAGCGGCAATACCTGGTGGAGGAGCGCCTGACGTTGGCCGACATCGCGGGTTACAGCTACATCGCCCATGCCCCGGAGGGGGCTGTCAGCCTGAGTCCTTATCCCGCCATTCGTGGCTGGCTTGCGCGTATCGAAGCCGAGCCGGGCTTCGTGGGCATGGCGACGAGCCCGGTACTGGCCTGAGCCCCACCGTCATTCTGAGGGTTTGTCCATGAATGAGCATCGGCAGGTGTTTCATGCAGGTGAGCGACGTGTCCAGGCACGCGCAGGCGTGCCGGAGCATTATCTCGAGCAGGTCGCCCCCTACGTGCGCGACCGGATGCCTGAGCAGCATGTCGCGTTCTTCACGAGTCTGCCGGTGCTGTTCATGGGCGTGCCTGACAGCGACGGCTGGCCGTGGGCGGTGGTGAGCCTTGCGCCGCCCGGGCAGCTTTGCGATGCCACGCCCGGTGAGCTGCAGGTGCATGCACGACCGGCGCTGGGGAAATTGCTGGGGCTGGATTTCACTCCCGGTACCAGGGTCGGCGTGCTGGGGCTGGATCTGGCCAGTCGGCGGCGCAATCGCCTGAATGGCACCCTGCTTGCCCCTGAAGCGGTGGCGGGCATGGCGCCCGATGGGCTGCGGATCGGGGTCGATCAGAGCTACGGCAACTGTCCGCAATACATCCAGCAACGTGAGATCGACTGGGCTGCCGAGCAGGCGAAAGCGCTGGTCAGCCGCGAGGTGGCACTTAATAACGAGGCGACATGGAACGATGAAGAGGCGCGCGCCTTGCTGGCCCAGGCGGACACCTTCTTCATCGCGACCCGCGCAGGTGAGCTGGACGATGCTGCGCCCAACGGCGTGGATGTCTCGCATCGTGGCGGCAGGCCAGGCTTTCTGCACCTGAATGCCGATGGCAGCCTGTCGTTTCCCGATTTTGCCGGCAATCGCTTCTTCAACACCCTGGGCAATATCGAGCTGGATTCCCGCGTCAGCCTGTTGATTCCCGACTTCATCACGGGTGATGTGTTGGTGCTCAAGGGGCGTGCCCGGGTCGACTGGAACCCCCAGCGGGCAGCGCTGGTCGCGGGCGCCGAGCGCATCGTGGATGTGGTGCCAGAGCAGGTACTGCATGTCGAGCATGCCTTGCCGGCGCAGGGGCGTCTGATCGAACTCTCGCCGTCGCTTGAGCAGACCGGTGACTGGCCGGCCCCTGACGAGGCGCCCGTACCCTTGCGTCGTTTGCGCGTCATCGACAAGGTGCGCGAAAGTGACTCGATCACCTCCTTTTATCTGGCGCCATGGCCGCTAGCGGGGCAGGAGCGCGAACCGGCGGAAATCGCCGCCTATCACCCCGGCCAGTTTCTGACCCTGCGTCTGGCCTCCACGCCACAGCGGCCCTTGTCCTGCGGCGAGATCGCGGTGATGCGTAGCTACAGCATTTCGCAGGCCTGGCGGGCGGGGCAGAGTGCCTATCGCATCTCGGTACGCCGCGACCCCAAGGGACTTGCCTCACGCCTGTTGCATGATGAATTCGCGGTGGGCGATGTGCTGGAAGCGACACCCCCGGCGGGGGATTTCGTGTTGCAGGACTCGCCCGCACCTCGCGTACTGCTGTCATCCGGCGTCGGCATCACGCCGATGATCGCCATGCTGGAGGCCTTGATACAGCAGGCAGAAGCGGGGCATCCGCCGCTCGGTGAAGTGGTCTTCCTGCATGCCGCGCGTGATGGGCGTGAGCTGGCATTTCTCGACACGCTGGAGCGCTGGTCGCGCGCCCATGCGTGGCTGCATCTGCATATCGCCTTGTCGCGCCCGAGTGCGGCGGATCTCGTGGCCGGGCGGCATCAATCTGTGGGCAGATTGGAGCTGGTGAGTCTGGCGGGCAGCCTGCCGGACCTTGCCTCCAGCCATGTCTATCTGTGTGGTTCCGAGGGCTTCATGCGCGCGCAATATGCCGCCTTGCTGGCGCTGGGGTTACCGCGGGAGCAACTGCATCACGAATTCTTCGGGCGTGGTTCGCTGGAGAAGGGGGAGGCAACCGCGGTTGCGCTATCGGCAGACTTCCAGGCGAGCTTGCCGGAGCGTACTCGGGTCACCTTCACGCCTCGCGTGGCACCCGGGCAGCCATCGGCCAGCGACGTGGGAATCACACGACAGTGGACACCCCAACAGGGCAGTCTGCTTGAGCTGGCCGAGCAGTCAGGCGTGAATACCCTGTCCAGTTGCCGTGCCGGGCGCTGTGGCAGCTGCGCATTGCGACTGCTCGCGGGTGAGGTCAAGTATCCCGAGCCGCCACAGGCCGCCGTGGCTCAGGGACAGTTGCTGATGTGCTGTGCCTATCCGGCCAATGATCAGCCGCTGGTCATCCAGACGCTTTGAGCTGCGTCGTCGGGCGCGAATGGCTTGGTATGAATGGCTTGGTGTGAATGGCTCGGTGCGAATGGCTGGACATGAATGACTGGGCGCGGCTGACAAGCTTGAGGAGAATCAGTGAGATAGCGATAGATCAGTTCATGGTCCTGACAAGTGGCCGGCGGTATAGTACGAAGGGTGTGTCATTTATCCGAGCCTGTCGCAGCTTGTTGCCCGCTCGGCATCACAGACAAGGATTTTCACGATGGCTTCATTTCGTATTCTGACGCATCCCGAGCACGGGACGCGTGCCGTCAAGATCGGCTGGTCATGGCCGGCATTCTTCTTCGGCCTGTTCTGGGCGCTCTACAAGCGCATGTGGCTGCTGGCGGCCAGTCTGTTCGGCTTCATCGTGCTCAGCTCGGTCTTCATTCCGGCGACGCAGGGAGGGCAGCTGATCTCCAACATCCTGTTCCTGGGCCTCAATTTGACCATCAGCCTCAAGGGCAACCTGTGGTACGCGAGCCTGCTGGAAACCCAGGGCTATCAAGAGCAGGCCCAGGTCTCGGCGCGCAATCCCGATGATGCGCTGGCCGTGTACGCCAATTCGCAAAAGGCTTCTGCTGCCGATATCCGCGACCATGAACAAGGCGGCGCTGACTCGCGGGATCAGGACCCATGGGGCGATCAGCGTGACGAGCGGGAGCGCAAGGATGGCAGGGGTGACAGAGTTGAAAGAGATGAAAAAGATGACGACGACAACGACGATGGTGGCTCCGGCGGCAAGGGCGGCGGCAACGCCACGGGCACCTTCATCGGCTAAGGGCCTGCCCGGGAAGAGATGAGACGATGAACCTTCAAGGACGATTGACGCGCTGGAACGATGACAAGGGCTTTGGCTTCATTACCCCGGCGTCGGGTGGCAAGGATGTCTTTGCGCACATCAGCGCCTACCAGGGGCGCGGGCGACCCAAGGCCAGCGCGCAGGTGCACTATCAGTTGGGCATGGATGACAACAACCGCCCACGTGCCATCCGCTTTCGCACCCATGGGGCCGGAGCTTCCAGTACGTCCGCTGGTGTCATGTTCGCGTGGCTGATGGCGTTGGTCGTCGCGGTCGTTCTCGGGGTGGGATGGCAGCAAGGGCGTCTGCCATGGATGTTGCCTGCAGCGTATCTGGGCATGAGCCTGGTGGCGTACATGGCGTATCGGGTAGATAAACTGGCCGCTGCTGAGAGTGAACAGAGAGTCCGCGAGGATACCTTGCACTTCATGGAGCTGCTGTGTGGCTGGCCGGGCGCGCTGATCGCCCAGCAGAGCCTGCGTCACAAGACGCGCAAGACAAGTTATCAGTTCGTGTTCTGGTGTGCGGTACTGCTCAATATCGCGGCCGTGAGCTGGCTGACTCTCTCGCCGGATGCCGCGACCCTTCGTGATCTGCTTGGCTTTCCCATCATGGCAGGCGAGGCCATGATCAGGTGGTCATGAGCGGATGATTGAGCGGCGTTATCGAGCGCATGACAACGACAAAGGGGGCCTATCAAAGGCCCCCTTTGTCGTTTTTGCTCACTAGCGATAGCCATCAGAACGGTGCGAAATCATCCTGTTCGGCGCTCGAGGCGACCCAGCGGTCTCTGGCAGGTATCGTCCGACGTTGGGCGCCCTGTGGCGGTATCTGGCCTCGCTCACCATACAGCCACAGCACCAGGTTGGAGCGCTGGCCGCTGGTGATCGGCTGCGCGGCATGCGGCACATTACCGCGATGCAACATGGCCGAGCCGGGCGTGAACGAGAAGCGCACTGCGTCGCCGCTAGCGGCGTCCAGAACGTCCAGTTCAGAGCCCTCGAAGGTCTCGTCGGGCAGGTTCATGTTGATGTTGAGAGTCACGGACGAGGCGTCGGTATGCGGCCGAATCGAGGCGTCCGTGGTGGGCTGATAATGGATCGAGAAGCCGAAGGACTGGCTGTCGTAGCCGATGATTTCCGGGAACAGCAGCCGCGAGATCGGGCGCATGTAGGTGTCCAGCAGCTGCTGATAGAACGCCTGGAAACCCGGTGCCGCCAGATAGCCCTCTGAGCGACGGTCGAGCATGGCGCCGCGTCGATTGAGCACGATGCCGTAGGGCGGGCGCAGCGGAATGCCGGCGTCCCATGCCTGTTCCAGCATGTTGCGCAAATCAGCAATGCGCTCGACATCGAAGAGCTGGAACTGATAGACGTCAGTAGCGACTTCTGTCATCAGCGCCTTGACGTCCGTCTCGCGCTCGGGATTTTCCCACGCCTGCTTGACGGCAGTGCGCAGCGCCTCGTCGATCAATCCACTATCGAGGATGGCGAGGTCGTCTTGCTCGACGGCTTCCCATTCACGCCAGGCGTCACTCAGCAGCTGACGATGGCTGTCCCAGAATTGCTGGACGGAGGGGGCGCGCCGCAGCATGGCCTCGCGGGAAGGAAGTTCAAGCTCGCGGGCTTGCTGTAACCGGGCCTGCTGTAATCGGGTAGGGTGCAATACAGAATGGGTCATGGGATGTCTGCTCCAGAAACTTGCGACATGAGACTGCCGTTTCGGTGATGTTGGGCAATTTATTACGCCGTGCCTTGTTGATAAACAGGCCCCTGGAGTAAACACATTCAATATTCTGTTGATGATCTCCACACGACAGCAGGCCCGCACACAATGCGGGCCTGCTGTCGTTTGCCAGAGTGATACGAGGCGTGTTGTCAGCTCATCAAGCCGTCGATCACCCCCAGGCCGTGGAAGGCGATCATGCCGATGATGCCAGCGAAGATCACGTAGTAGAGGGTCGGCAGGATCGTCTTGCGAAGCGTGACGCCTTCGCGACCCAGGAGGCCGACGGTGGCCGAGGCGGCTACCACGTTGTGGATGGCGATCATGTTGCCGGCAGCCGCGCCGACCGCCTGGAGGGCGACCATCATGGCGCTGGAGATGCCCAGAGCCTGGGCGACGTTGAACTGGAAATCGGCCAGCATCAGGTTGGAGACGGTGTTGGAGCCGGCGATGAAGGCCCCGAGGGCGCCGACACTCGGCGCGAACAGCGGGTAGATATCGCCCACGCTATCGGCGATGAACTGCGCCATCGCCACCGGCATCGATACCAGATCCGCCTCGTTGACGCCGGAGTTGATCAGGATACGCACCATCGGGATCGTGAACAGCAGCACGAAGCCTGCGCCGAGGATGGTGCGGCTGGACTCGCTGACGGCAGCACTGACGTCTCGCATGCGCATGCGGTGCAGCACGATGGTCAGCAGTACCACGACCACCAGAATACCGCCGGGCAGGTACAAGGGCTGCAGACTGCCGGAGATGTCAGCCTCCCCGAGAATGCCGCTCCAGCCGAAGCTCCACGAGGTCAGCGCCTCCTTGATCGGCGCGATGACGCGCGACATCACCAGCAGCACCGCGAGCAGCACGTACGGCAGCCACCCCATGCCGACCGAGAGCGGCTTGCGACCCTCGACGGGCTCAAGTGTCATGTCCAGCTTGCCGATCCACTCCGCGGGCCAGCTGTCAGCGTTCGGGAAGTCCCAGGTCCGGCTGGGCAGCAGAAAGCCCTTGCGCGCTGCGGGTACCACGATGGCGAGCCCCATCATGGCGCCGATCATCGACGGGAATTCCGGCCCCAGCAGCATGCCCGCCAGTACGTAAGGCACCACGAAGCAGACACCGGCGAACAGCGCGAAGGGGGCGACTTCCAGCCCTTCACGCCAGGAGCGATTGGCACCGAAGAAGCGCACCATCACCGCAACCATGATCAACGGCATGCAGATCCCGATGATGCCGTGGGTGATGGCGACCTCAGAGGTCACCAGCTGGAAGTAGGCGTCCCAGCTCGAGCCATTCGCGGCCAGTGTCTCGCTGACACCGGCCTTGTCGAGGCCACCGGAGACCCCGACCACGATCGGCGTGCCGACCGCACCGAAGGAGACCGGCGTCGATTGCACCATCATGCCCACCACGACCGCCGCCAGGGCCGGGAAGCCCAGCGCCACCATCAAGGGGGCGGCGACGGCGGCAGGGGTGCCGAAGCCGGAGGCACCTTCGATGAAGCAGCCGAACAGCCAGGCGACGATGATGGCCTGCACGCGGCGGTCCGGGCTGATGCCGGAGAAGCCGTTGCGTATCGCGGCAATGCCGCCGGAATGCTTGAGGGTATTGAGCAGCAGCAGGGCGCCGAAGATGATCCACAGGATCGCGACCGTCAGTATCAGCCCTTGGAATGACGAGGCCAGGACACGAGTGAAGGTCATGTCCCAGGCCAGCAAGGCGATCAGTGCAGTGACCACGAAGACGATGGGCATGGCGAGGCGGGCGGCCATGCGAAAGCCGATCAACAGCACCCCGGCGAGCAGCAATGGCACAAAGGCCAATAGTGCCAATAGCGACTGATTCATGTGCAGCACTCTCCCTATGTTGCGTGGCGCCCCATGTTGCGTGGCGAACGTCGTTTTATAAGACTTTGTTGTTGGTGGGTGCGTGGTTATGTCGCACCTGACGCTAGCTCAAGGTAAGAGAGTCCATTTGTTTCTGCTACTTGAGGTCATCTGGTATTACCAGTGATGATCACGAGGTTTATTTGTGCCAACTCGTTGATAGTCAATGACTCTGTGAGGTGTCGCAGCCCACTCATCATGCGCAGCAGGTCAGTTTATTAGACTAAAAGGCGGCTGTTGACCGGGTGAGAGGCGTCTGCTTTCTGAGCGTGACAGGAAGGGGGCCGGCCAATGACATCTGCATGTCACGCGCTTCACGTGCCCAAAGCGCCCCAATAGAAGGAGGAATGGCGAACAAGAAGCTGGTCGAGTGGGGGTGTCTTGCGCGCCATAAGGGCGGACTCACGCCTTGCTGGCTTTCGTGACTTCCCTCTTTCTGGTGGTCGTCATTGTCTCGAGATGATGGGCGAAATGAAGCCCTGTTCAGGCAAGGATATATCCACTGATTATTCAAGAAGTCGCGCACGATTCAGTGACAAGTCACTAGTAGCCGTCATGTCTGTCATGCATTGGCGACAGGTATTCAAGTTTAACTTTCGTTGGCTGATTGAGAATAACAATTGGATACCATTTAAATAAAAGAAAGTACAAATAAGCCGGCTGTGTATATTTACAGGCTCCGGGCGTGTCTTGTTACGCTGTCTTTCCTCAATCAATCACGTCTATGGAGAGCGCATGGCACAATGGGGCACGTTATTGGTCATTCTGGCAGCCCTCCAGTGGGGGATTACCGGTGGGCTGGGAAGTCAGTTGATGTCGTGGGGCTGGCAGGCCGAAGTCATTTCGTTCTGGCGCGCCATGGTGGGGTTCATCTGCATGCTGGGCTGGATGTTTCTGCTGGGCTATCACAAGCGCCCGGCCGACTCCACGCGTGGTCTGTTGGGGTGGTCATTGCTGGCGGGGCTGGGTGTCGCCGGCAATTTCATGTTCTATTTCAAGAGCGTCAATGAAAGCAGCGTCGCGGTGGCTGCCACGCTGATGTACAGCGCGCCCATCTTTGTCTATATCGCCTCTTTCCTGGCGCGGGTCGAGAAACCGACGCCGGTCAAGTTGGGGTCGATCGTGGTGGTGATGATCGGCATCGTATTGCTGACAGGCGTGCTGCAATCCGGCTCTGCCTCTGTCACCCCATTGGGCATCGCCTTTGGCTTGTTGGCGGGCGTGTCTTATGCCGTGTTCATCTTTGCCTTCAAGTCCGCTTCGCGGCATGGCAGTGTGCCGGGCATCCTGGCCATCGCGCTGGGCTTGAGCACCTTGATCATGGTGCCGTTCACGGACATGGGACAGGCGATTGCGGTGCCCTTCGCCGATGAGTGGTGGGTCTTCATCCTGTTCGGGCTGGTGGGCGGTGGCCTGTCCTTCTATTGCTATATTGCCGGGCTGCGTCATAGCTTGCCCTCGGTCGCCTCCATCGTCGCCATGATCGAGCCGATCACTGCCACTCTCTACGGCCTGTTGATTCTGGGTCAGGGGCTGGATGCCATGCAGATAGGTGGCATGGTGCTGATTCTGCTCGCGATCACGGTGCTGAGCCTGGCGCAGAATCGCCCGGATGTGTTGCTGCGCATGCCACTCGGGCTGCGCAAGGACACCTCAAGAGACGCGCAGGCGAAGCAGACGGAACAGACAAGTCAATGACGCCTTTTGAGTCCTGAACTGATGTCTTCATTCTGCTCGCGATCGTGATGAATGCCGCGAGATACACGATGCGCAAGTCTCGATGGCAATAGCGAAGGGATGAAGGGGCCTGAAACACGACAACGCCTCGTCAGCTTGGCTGGCGAGGCGTTGTCGTGTTTACGGTTTTCATGAGCTGTGTCTTGCCAGTGCGTGCTTGATCTGCCTGGCCGTCAGCTATCGCTGAGCACGGCGGCAAGTTCAGGGCTCGGGCGACTGGCGTTGACGAAGAAGTCATTCATCGTCAGCAGCAGGTACTTCTTCATCATGTTCTGGGCCGGCAGGAAGATGCGATCACCGAAGTCGAAGTTGCCTGCCTGGTGCGGCACGGAGTCCTGAACGGCGTAATCCTTGCTGAACAGCAACTGCTCGTTCTTGTCGTAGAGACGATACTGGACATCGAAATCGGCAATGATATCGAAATCTTCATTGGCGACACCGAAGGTCAGCAGATTCTTGGTCAGGTTCTGGGCGATCAGGTAATCAAGATAGACAGGGCCACGATTCTCATGGGCCTGGATTTCCACCTGCAGGCGGTAGTCGCTGGCACGTGCATCATGCGTGATGCGCGAAGACGCGGGCAGTTGCTCACGCAGCAATTGATTGAAGTGGGTCATTGCCGGTGAACAGATGCGCGACAGCTTGATGTTGCCCAGTGGTTGCATGGCCTGTTGGGCTGCGCCGGAAAACAGGTTGGCCTGTGGCTGGCTGTAATAGACGTCGGAATAGAACACCTTGTGCTGGTAGGCCTGCGCCTCCACCGGCGTGACCTTCGGGACATCGATCTGCGCGCGCGACACGCAGCCGGCCAGCACCATGAGGGCAATGCCCGCGCTAGCGAGTTTCATCAATGGCATGGGCATTCGAGTGACGGGCATATGACGAATTCTCGGGCGTGGCGAAGTTGTCGCTCACCGTAACATGCGCATGTCACAAGGCTAAACACGGGCCAGACAACGCCTTTCAACCATTGTTAACTTTTGTTGAATATTGTTGCATTTGTATATGTGAAGAGTCGCAAGAGGCGCCAGCTCAATCGAACCAGCGCTTGAGCGTCGTCTCCGCGCGCGTGGAATGTTCCGGCTTGATATGCGCGGCGACGATGGCGACGGCGCCTGCCATCAGCGTCAGGTCATCGGTGTAGCCAAGCAGCGGTGTGAAGTCGGGCAGACCATCAATGGGCGAGATGAAATAGCCCAGCGCCCCATAGATGGTGGTGCGCGCCCAGAGAGGCGTATCGGGGTCCTGGGCGGCGAAATACATGCGAAATGCAGGATTGAGCACGCGCTTGCCGGCCTTTCTGGCGGCGCCGCTCACCTTGCGCCAGAAGCCGGCCTCCGAGTAGTCCTCGGCATGGGCGTCGAGGGCCTCCTGGTGGGGGCGACTGCCATCGCCCGCCTGCGCTACCTGATCCGGTGCTGGCAGCCTGAGTGTCTCAGGCGGCTCGGCGGCGATGATGGTCTCATTCGTCATGGCGCTGTCTCCGTCATCAGAAGGTGTCGGCAATGGCTGCCAGCTTCATACCCTGCGCTGTAAGCCTTACTCTACCATGTGACTTTGCGCGGGTTGCGTCGTTCCATGGTTCGCTCCGGGAATCGCTCCGTGAGTCACTCCGGTAATCGCTCCCTGTGTCGTGCTGTGGAGCGCTTCGTGAGCCGCTGCGTGCTGGCAATGACAGACAGAAAGACGCCGCTTCCTCACCCGTATCGATTGGGCAGGGAGGCGGCGTCATTTTTGGCGATCAGGCACAGATCAGCATCAACGGGTCAGGCGGGCAGGTCGAACAGCAGGGCATGCAGCCGGTGGGCATCGCTCAGCACGAGTTGTGATGTCTGATCCAGCGTCACGGCGTCGCCTGCGCCCAGCGAGACACTTTGCGCATCGTCCGCGCTCAAGCGCGTGGTCCCGTCGATCACGTGCAGATAGTAGCGGCGCTCGGTGTCCAGTGGCAGTTCCAGTGCTGCGCGCTGCTCGTCATCTCCTTGCGGGCCGATGCGATACATCCGGGCATCCTGATTGATGGTCAGCACCCCTAGCGCGGCTTGCGCCGGTGGTGCGATCAACAGGGTGAGACCGTCGCGGGCGGCGAAGGGCTGCTGCTGATAGCGCGGCGGCAGCCCCTTGGCCTGTGGCGTGATCCAGATCTGCAGAAAGTGCAGTGGCTCGCGGGACGAGGCGTTGTACTCACTGTGCTCGATGCCCGTCCCGGCACTCATCAGCTGGACTTCGCCCACCCCCAGGGTGTGCTTTGAGCCCATGCTGTCGCGGTGCTCGATGCTGCCTGACAGCACATAGCTGATGATTTCCATGTCGCTGTGCGAGTGCGGATCGAAACCTGCGCCCGGCGCCACGCGGTCATCGTTGATCACGCGCAGCACGGAGACGCCCATGTGAGCCGGGTCGTAGTAGCTGGCGAAGGAGAAACTGTGGCGGCTCTCCAGCCAGGCGAACCTGGCATGGCCGCGCGCATTGCCGGGACGTAACGTGAGCATGGCAACCTCCTGAGACTTTGCGGGCGCGCATTGAGTGATGAATAGCCAGCCTTCAGCAGGCTCATGAATCGTGCCTGGCCGGGCTCAGCAGACGGTCGAGTGACAGCTTGCCGCCGCCGGTGATCGCCAGGCTCGCCGCGATGGTCAGCAGTGCCAGTGCGTATTCGTAGCCGTTGTTGCTCGCGAACAGCCCATTGCCGATATGCACGGTCAGGATGGCGATCAGCATGGTGAAGGCCAGCACGGCAGCCGCCGGACGTGTCAGCAGGCCGATCAGGATCGCCAGTCCGCCGAAGAACTCGCCGCTGCCGGACAGCAGCGCCATCAGGTAGCCCGGCTCGATACCGATGGACGCCATCCACTGACCGGTGCCTTCCAGACCGTAGCCGCCGAAGGCGCCGAACAGTTTCTGTGAGCCGTGGGCCATGAAGATGATGCCGGTCGGGACACGCAGCACCAGGCTTGCGAGGCTGGAATCGGTGGTCATCAGGCGAGAGAGGGCGGACTTGAACATGTGTGGCTCCAGTGATCAGGGGATATGAGGTCTTTCAGATCAGTGTGTTTGATCGATGGAGCTACTATAGAATGAGGCTTATCAAAAAAATAACGGAGGATTCTGGTCTCAATGATCAGAATTTTTGAATCATGGTCTCACCCATCACACTCGACGCCCTGCGCGTGCTGGATGCCATCGAGCGGCGGGGCAGTTTCGCCGCGGCCGCCGAGACACTGCATCGCGTGCCCTCGGCGATTTCCTATTCGGTCCAGAAGCTGGAGGAAGAGCTGGGCGTGCCGCTGTTCGATCGCTCGCGTCGCAAGGCCGAGCTGACCGATGCGGGCCACCTGGTGCTGGCGCATGGGCGGCGCATTCTGCTGGCCACCGAGGAGATGACGGCGCTGGCGCGTCAGGCGGGAGCGGGCTGGGAGGTCGAACTGCGTATCTGCGTCGATACCATTCTTGACCCTGATGCGCTCTATCCGCTGTTGGAGGAATTCCAGGCCCTCCAGCCGCGCACGCGGGTGGTGTTGAGCGAGGAGGTGATGGCGGGTGCCTGGGATGCGCTGCATGACAATCGCTGTGATCTGGTGATCGGCGCGCCCGGCGAGCCACCGGTGTCGGGGCTTGCGTGCCGGCGGTTCGGCGCAATAGAACCGGTCTTCGCCGTGGCGGCAGATCATCCGCTGACCCGGCTGGCGCAGCCGATTGCCATCGAGGCGCTGCAGGAGTATCCCACCGTGATCGTGGCGGACAGTTCGCGCAGTCTGCCCGGCCATTCTTCCGGCTTGCTGGATGGCCGCAGCCAGATCATCGTCAAGACCACGGCGCAGAAGATCGAGGTCCAGCGCAAGGGGCTGGGAGTCGGCTATCTGCCGCGGCATCGGATCCATCGCCAGCTGGAGGAGGGCAGTCTGGCACTGCTGCAGTTGGAGACGGCGCGCGCGCCGATCGATCTCTCGCTCGCGTGGCGCAGTGGTCGTCAGGGCAAGGCGCTCAAATGGTTCCTCGAGCGCCTTGCCGCGCCCGGCATGGGCGAGGCCTTCGGGCTGTTGCCGCGCGAGGCGGCGACTGACTTGCGTGGAGACTGAACCGAGCAGACGCCCTCAGCCCCAGTCGAGCACCACCTTGCCCGACTGACCGGAGCCCATGATCTCGAAGCCCTGCTGGAAGTCTGCGACGCCCAGGCGATGGGTGATGATGGGCGAGAGATCCAGCCCTGACTGGATCAGGCTGGCCATCTTGTACCAGGTCTCGAACATCTCACGACCGTAGATGCCCTTGATGGTCAGCCCCTTGAAGATGACCTTGGTCCAGTCGATGGCCATCTCGCCGGGCGGAATGCCCAGCATGGCGATCTTGCCGCCATGATTGATGACATCGAGCATCTGCTCGACGGCGGAAGGCACGCCGGACATTTCCAGCACCACATCGAAGCCCTCATGCATGTCGAGCTCCGCCATCACCTCCTGCAGGGATTCGCGGCTGACATTGACGGTGCGGGTCGCGCCCATGCGCTCGGCCAGTGCCAGTCGATAGTCATTCACGTCGGTGATCACCACGTGGCGAGCCCCGATATGGCGGATGACCGCCGCCGCCATGATGCCGATGGGCCCGGCGCCGGTGATCAACACGTCCTCGCCGACCACATCGAACGCCAGCGCCGTATGCACGGCATTGCCGAAGGGGTCGAAGATGGCCGCCAGGTCATCGCTGATCTCATCCGGCAGCTTGAAGAGGTTGTAGGCGGGCAGGGCGAGGTATTCGGCGAAGGCGCCGGGGCGGTTGACGCCCACGCCCTCGGTATTGCGACACAGATGGCGACGCCCCGCGCGGCAGTTGCGGCAATGACCGCAGGTGATGTGCCCTTCGCCCGAGACACGGTCGCCGATCTCGTAGCCGCGCACCTCGCTGCCCAGCGCGACGATCTCCCCCGCATACTCATGACCGGTGATCATCGGCACCGGCACGGTC
Organism: Cobetia sp. 1CM21F; assembly: GCF_023161745.1. NCBI lineage: Bacteria > Pseudomonadati > Pseudomonadota > Gammaproteobacteria > Oceanospirillales > Halomonadaceae > Cobetia > Cobetia sp. 1CM21F. The sequence goes on from NZ_JALNTQ010000001.1 coordinate 865,305, forward strand.
GCCTGCGACCACTCATCCCACTGATAGATGTGCATGTCCGTGCCGCAGATCGCGGTCTTGCGGATCTTGATCAGCACATCGTTGTGGCCGATTTCCGGCACGGCCGTCTCGGTCATCCAGATGCCGGGTTCGGCCTTGAGCTTGGCCAGCGCCTTCATGCATCACCTCCCGTCGTGGAGTCGATCACGCCCATCTCGCGGCCGATTCGCGTGAAGGCGGCAATGGCCGTCTCGATCTGCTCCGGGGTATGCGCCGCCGAGATCTGGGTGCGAATGCGCGCCTGTCCCTTGGGCACCACCGGATAGGAAAACCCGATCACGTAGATGCCGGCCTCCAGCAGGCGATTGGCGAAGTCGCCCGCCAGGCGTGCATCGCCGATCATCACCGGAATGATGGCGTGACCGGCACCCGCGAGGGTGAAGCCGGCCTCCTGCATGCCACGACGAAAGCGTTCGACGTTCTCCCACAGTTGATGGCGCGCCTCGGCGCTGTCCTCGACCTTGTCCAGCGCCTTGAGAGTCGCCGCCACGATGGCCGGCGCCAGCGAGTTGGAGAACAGATAAGGGCGCGAGCGCTGGCGCAGCCACTCGACGATGGGCCCGCGCGCTGCCGTCACCCCGCCCAAGGCCCCGCCCAGTGCCTTGCCGAAGGTGGTGGTGATGATGTCGATCTGATCCATCACGTCATGGTATTCGTGGCTGCCACGCCCGTTGGCCCCCACGAAGCCGGTGGCGTGGGAGTCATCCACCATCACCAGCGCATCGTAGCGTCTGGCGAGCTCGCAGATGCCCTTGAGGTTGGCGATCACGCCATCCATCGAGAAGACACCGTCGGTGGCGATCAGCTTGAAGCGTGCACCGGCGGCGTCCGCTTGCTGGAGGCGGGCCTCGAGTTCGCGCATGTCATTGTTGGCATAGCGATAGCGGCTGGCCTTGCACAGACGCACGCCATCGATGATGGAGGCGTGATTGAGCGCATCGGAAATGATGGCGTCTTCAGGGCCGAAGAGTGTCTCGAACAGGCCGCCATTGGCATCGAAACACGAGGAATAGAGGATGGCATCGTCCATGCCGAGAAAGGCCGCGAGGCGTTTTTCCAGCACGCGATGCTGATGGTGAGTGCCGCAGATGAAGCGCACCGAGGCCATGCCGAAGCCGTCACGCTCCAGCGCCTGTTGCGCGGCGGCAATCAGCTCGGGGCTATCGGCCAGGCCCAAATAGTTGTTGGCGCAGAAGTTGATCACCTCCGACCCTTGCCCCTCGCGTTCATCACCGCCCGCGACCCGCAGGCTGGCACCCTGGGGCGAGGTGATCTCGCGCTCCTGCTTGTAGAGACCTTCTTCATGCAGCTCATTGATCTGACGGCTGAGGTGGTCGTGGAAACTGGCTGGCATGCGTCGCTCCTGTGGTCCGTCACACTGTCGGGTGTCACCGCTGGGCTCGGTCTGCTTGAGCCGTCTTGTTCGCAGAGACTGTCAACCTGTTACTGACAGCATAGTGGTCTGCCAGAGCGTATGCCGACAAGGGGCGAGCGTCGGGGGAGGGAAAAGGTCTGCAGCAGACGTGACACGGCCCTGCACCTCTTGCGAGGGCAGGGCCGTGGGGTCTAGAGACATGAACACCGATGTCTTGGCTTGCTATCACGCATGGCGGGCGTTGGAAGTGATGCTGTCCTCACGTCAAGTGCCAATGGTGCGCATAGGCCTTATGCGCTGGCCTTATTCTTGCGAGTGCGCTTGACCGCTGCCTGAGCTGCGCGCTCGGCTTGTATGCGCGCCAGCAGGGCAGAAGCTGAGTTTTCACCACTGATCAACTCCGGGTGCTGCTCACGCCACTCGGCGGTCAGCTCGCCGCGAAATGCCTTGGCCAGAATCGACTGGGTCAGATTGTTCACTCGGCCTTGCGCCTCCTTCACCCGCTGCTCGACCTGATCGGCAAAGGTAAAGAGCTGATCAACCCGGCGGACAATTTCTGTCTGTTCTTCTATTGGTGGACAACTAAGTGGATATGCTCCAAGTTTTTTGGCATTAATATTTGATTGGCTTACTCCATCTGATTTTACAGCGTGACAGTATTGTCGTGCTGATGGGCTATTCAAGTGATAATTTAAAAAATCAGGCACTAATGTTTCTAAGCATCTGACTCTAATTAGGTAGCCCGCGTATATAGACTCTCTCTCGCCTTTAAATATAGATGTTTTACCAACAAGTTCAGGGCTATTTGTTCGGTTGAAAAGCACATCTCCATGTTCCAGGCGATATTTTTTAATTTCGGCATCATTTGATGTATAAGCGAGATCTTTCCAATCTAATTTACCATTCTGAAGGTTGCCCATACGCAGTACTGGCACTTTACCTTCTTTCTTTGATTTTGAAGATGTTCCATAACTAGGTTTATGAATAAAATCGTTCAGCTCCCCGTTTATCCAGCCTTCTAAGTGTTCAGTACCACGCCATTCCTCCGTCAGCTTGCCGCTGATGGCAGCAGCTAGCACTGACTGGCGGAAGCGCTTCAGAATGCCCGGCAGGGCGTCGAGGCGGCCCTTGAGCGTGTCCACCTGTGCTAGCAGAGTGTCCAGGCGGTCAGCGATTTCTCGCTGTTCGGCGAGGGGGGCTAGTATAAACGGGGCAGCTAAGCCATCTTTTGTCCCTAGTCGGGGCATATTCACGCCATAACCGACCTCAGTAACATATGCCAAAAATTTAGGATGTTTTAACCAATAAAAAAGGAATCGGTTATCTAAGTTTTTGGAGGCTTTTATAGGGACTATTTCGGTAGTGCTAACACCGTTGGAGTCCGCCAGTATTACTTTATTGAGATACGGGCGCAGTTTTCCATAAAGAACATCACCTGCTTCAAAGCGGTTCTTAGTGCTTTTTGATTTTCGTTCAGAAAACGTTAAGCGCTGAAGTAGTTTTGAGGAATCTTTCTCGATATCTTCAAGTTCCAGCACCCATGTATCATCAGTCAGATCGCAAGGTTCCGCTTTAAATGTTTTACCATAGTCAATAACGTCGCCTAATTTAAGATTGAGCCAAAGCGAAGGGGTTTTATCAGTAATCACGCTTTATCCCCCAGCCCCAATGCTTCACCCAGCAATTGCTTCTGAGTATCCGCCTCATCCCCCGCACCCAGTGTCTGCATCAGTTGATCCAGCTCGCGCAGGGCTTCGGTCAGTTCGCTCATGGCCTCGGCGGCCAGTACATCAGGCGCGGGTAGGTTGGCGGCATCGACGCTGTCGTGGTCTTTCAGCCAGCTGATATCCAAGGAGTCGCCCTTGGTATCGCGAATCCAGTCACGGCTGAAGCAGCGCCAGCGGCTGGTGGCGAGGTCTTGCGCGACATCCTGGTTTTCTGCGGTCTCGGTGACTTCAATCTGTTCAGCGCCAAAGCTCCAGTCGCCTTCTGTGCGGGGGCTGGTACCATCGGGCTGCTCGCCATACACGCCTTCAAACGGCTGCAGGTGTTTGGCAGTAAAGGGGCTGCGCTTGCCGAAGCTCGGCATATTGGTGCGCAGGTCATACACCCATACCTTCTGCGTGCAGTTTTCCTGCTGGCGCGGGTCAGTGGCGCTGCCTTTGGTAAAGAACAGTACGTTGGTCTTCACCCCCTGGGCGTAGAAGATGCCGGTGGGCAGGCGCAGGATGGTGTGCAGGTTGCACTTGTCCATCAGGTCGCGACGGATCTCGGTGCCGGCACCGGCCTCGAACAGCACGTTGTCGGGTAGTACCACGGCGGCGCGGCCACCGGGCTTGAGCCCACGATAGATATGCTGCAGGAAGGCCAGCTGCTTGTTGCTGGTAGGGTAGGTGAGGTCATCCCGGCTGATGCTGGCCTCGCCGCCCTTGGCGGTGCCGAACGGCGGGTTGGCCAGCATGATATCGGCATTGGGCAGCTGCATGCCCACCTGTCCCAGGCTGTTGCCCAGATGCACCACGCCTTCGTCATCGCCTTCCATGCCGTGCAGCAGGCAGTTCATCAGCGCCAGTCGGCGGGTGCCGGGCACCAGCTCGACGCCGATGAAGGCCTGATTGCGCTGAAATGCCTGGGCCTTGGCATCCAGATCGTAGAGGTCGTCGGTCTGGTCCTTGATGTAGCGGTCGGCGGCAATCAGGAAGCCGCCGGTCCCCGCAGCGGGGTCCTGTATCACTTCACCGGGCTGGGGCTTGAGGCAACGCACCATGCTGTCGATCAGGGCGCGAGGGGTAAAGTACTGGCCGGCACCGGACTTGGTTTCACCCGCATTCTTCTCCAGCAGGCCTTCATAGAGATCCCCCAGGCCATCGGCGCGGGCGCTGAACCAGTCGATGGCATCCAGGGTGGTGATCATCTGCTCCAGATGGCGAGGCTCGCGCAGCCGAGTCTGGGCATCGGCGTAAATGGCGGCAATCAGGCTGTCACGGCTCTTGGAGAGATCCAGCAATATCTGCTTGTAATCGTTGAGCAGGGGCAGGCCGCTCTGACTGGTGAGGTCCGGCCAGCGGCAGTATTCCGGCAGGGCATGCTTGCTGAGCAGGCCGGCCTCGGTGTTTTCGTGTTCCATCTTGATGAACAGCAGTAACACCAGCTCGGTGACATAGTCGCTGTAGTTGATGCCGTCATCACGCAGCACATCACACAGATTCCACAGCTTCTGGACAATTTCGTTATTGGTCATCGAGTTCTCAGTCTTGAATGATTCATGTTGACGTTCAGGCCACTTTCCACAGCTGCTCGGACAGCTCATCGAGCACGGTCGTCAGCTGATTGTCGAGCTGTTTGTCGAGCACCTTGGCCCCCCCATCACGGGCAAAGGCCTGATTGATGAACTGCTCATCAATCACCACCTCGTGAGTGAGCTGCTTGGCTAGCCGGTCAAGCCACTTGCGCTGCTTCGGGGTCCAGTCGTGGGTGCTATAGATATGCGCCATGGCCTGGTTCACGCGTTCGGCAAAGGGCACCAGCGCTTCGCGCATGGCCGCTCGGCGAATATGGCCGATGATGCTGGCGGCAATGTCCTGATTGCTGTTGTTGCTCCAGGCACTATTGAGGTTGGCCTCGCTGAAGCCGTTCTTGTCGAGCAGCAGTCGCACTTCCTTGAGTTGCTCGCGGGTCAGATCCTTTGGCCGGTTTACCACCACGCCCAGGGCGGCCGACTGGTTGAGCTGCTGGCGAATGAAGTCGTCAAAGCTATCCAGATAATCGGCGGGCTTTTCATGCAAGCCATAACTCTGAGTGCGGGATCTGAACTCATCAGCGCCTGAGTAGACAATCGGACTGCGCTCTGAGCCCAGCAGCATCTTGACTTCGGCCAGGCTATTGAGCAGGCCGCTGTGACGACGCATGAAACCTGCAGCACCGGTCGGGCCCAGCTCATGGAGGTGCTGGTGAAGTTTATCAGGTTGGGTGCCCCACTCGTCACCCAGTTCCATGAGCTTTTGCTTGAGTTCGGGCTGGGTTTCGGCCTTGCTGGTCGCCTTGCGAGTAATGCGCATCACCTTCTGACAGAGGGTGTTGAGCAGGTCATCGGCATGAGACTGGTCGGCCAGGGTGCCGGGGGCGCTCATGGCGTGTTCCATGACCTCATCATCCGTCAGTTCCATCACCAGCTGCTCCAGGCTGATATTGGGATTCTTGACCAAGGGCGTCATGGAATTCACGTCTTGCAGGGTGGCGTAGATGTCTACCGGGTCGTAGATCTTGAATACCGTCTTGCCGATATCATCGCAGCGGCGGGTGGCCCGCCCCATCATCTGCTCGAACAGAATGCGGCTTTTCACCCGGCGCAGGAACACCAGATGGCAGATGGGCGGCACATCGATGCCGGTAGTGAGCAGGTCCACGGTGATGGCGATGTTGGGAAAACGCTCATTCTTGTATTGGCGGATCAGAGTGCTGACCTTGTCGCTCTGGCCGGTGATCTTGCGAACGGCGGCCTCGTGGTAGGCATCGTCGTACTGCTCCTTGAATGCTTCATCAAGCAGCCGCTTGACCATGTCGGCATGCAGGTCGGTGGCACAGAAGATCATCGTCTTCTCGTCGCCCAGGGGGTCCAGCTCCTTGGCCAGTTGCTGGCAGATCACGCGATTGAAATCTTCCGTGATGACCCGGCGGTTGAAGGCCTCCACTTCAAAGTGTTGCTCATCTTCCAGTTCGGCCAGCTCCACCTCACCGGTGTGGGTGTTGATGACCTCCACTTGCTCGCCCTTGTCGATATGAATGCCTTGCTGGCTGAGCAAGGTTTCATAGCGAATGGGGGGCTCATGGTCGATCAGCCAGTCATCGGCCACCGCTTCCCGATAGGAATAGGTGTATACCGGGCGACCGAAGATGTCAGAGGTGTGCTTGGCTGGGGTGGCAGTCAGGCCGATGCGTACCGAGTCGAAGTAATCGAGCACTCGTCGATAGCTGGACAGATACTGGCTGGCATCTCGAGTGGCCAGCTCGCCTTCGCTCATTTCCTGGTCCAGGGTATAGCCGCGGTGGGCTTCGTCGATGATGATGCAGTCAAAGTCATCGATGGCCGGAGGAGTATCGGACTGAAATACCCGCTTCACCATGGCTTGCACCGTGGCAACCTGAATGCGGGTTTCGCTTGCGGCGGCCATGTCGCCCAGCTCGGCAACGTTATAGATCTTGTTCAGGGGGAAGTTCTGTTCCAGCGGCATGTCGTCAAAGGCGTTTTGCGCCTGCTCGCCCAGGGCGGTGCGATCCACCAGGAACAGAATCCGCTTGAAACGCTCTGCCTTCAGGAAGCGATACATCAAGCCAATGATGGTGCGGGTCTTGCCGGTACCGGTAGCCATGGCCAGCAGACACTGGCGCTGGCCGTGTGACAGAGCCTGCTCTACTGATTCAATGGCTTTTTGCTGGTAGTCGCGCAGCTTGAGGTAGCCATAGGGCTCCTGCTCCAGCCGGGCCTCGGCATCGCCCTTGCTGCGGGTAAGGTTGTCGAGCAACCCTTCTGGACTGTGGAATTGCTGCAGAGGGCGGGCCAGATTGGCCACGGCGCGTACATCGCGAAACCAGGTGCCGGACTTTTCTGCCAACTGCTTGACGAAAGGGCGGCCATTGCAGGAATACACGAAAGGCACCTGGAAAGTGCCTCCCTTGCCGTCATCCCAAGGCTTGTGCAGCTTCGCGATCGCCCAGGGAGACTCCCAGCCCTGATGCATGGATAGGCCACGGGAATAACGCTCAGCCTGGTGGATCTTGCCGGCCACATCGGTGTTCTTGCGCTTGGCTTCCACCACCGCGATCGGGGTCAAGCCCGCAAACAGCACATAGTCGGCTGCCTGCTTGCCTTGGGTAGGCCATTCGGCAATGGCCAGGTTCTTGCCCTTTTCCGGGCGAGTGCCGTTGCCCCAGGTCAAAAGCTCGGTGTCGGCTTCCCAGCCGGCCTCGATCAATTGCATATCGATCAGAATGCGGGTTTCTTCTTCGCTCAGGTTGAGCTGCTTGCTGGCTTGCTGGGTGCGGCGGGAAACTTCTGCCACAGCCTTGTGCTGCTCGGCCTGTTGTTGCAGCTCGGCCTTAAGCCTAGCCTCAAAGGCCGCCTGCTGGCGTGCCAGTTCCTGCTCGTGATGCTGAGCCAGCTCCGCCATGGATCTGGCTTCCTGGTCCATCAGGTTGGCAAGCTCAGCGTATTCGGCGCTTTCCTGGGCCTTCAGCTCAGCCAGCTGTTGCTGCTTTTCCGTTTCCTGCTGCTGATGCTCCAGCTGTTCGCTGGTGCCTTCAAGCTGGCTGTTCAACTGAGCAATCTGCACTGTCAGCTGGCGCAGCTCGGCGCTGGGGTCCTTGGGCGGTACAAAGGCACCGGGCTTGAATTCTTCGCCTTCGGTGCCAAATGCGCGATGGAACCAGACGGCCAGTTCACGGGCCAGCTTGAGTGCATCCATCGCCTCTTTGTGGCCGGTCTGAAACTCGTGGGTGGCGCGGTTACCTTCAATACGCAGCACATGAAACATCTGTCGCACGGACTGATCCAGCCCCAGCTCGCGAGAGAGTCGGTGCAGCAAGTCGGCCTGGGTGGTGCGTTCTTCCAGCTCCAGGCCGATTCGAGCAGCTATATGCTGAGCCAATGCCTCACCCAGCTGACGTAGCTTGATGAGTGTGGTGTTGGGGTCCCCGGCAAAGGTCTGCTCGGCGGCCCGTGCCAGATGAAAGAACAGCGGATCATGTTCACTGAGAAAATAGAAGTTGGAGTCGTGTTCCATGGGCTCCCTGCGAGGCTTGGCGTTATAACGTTGATTTATTGGATAATTTGATTTAGCTGACACGCATGTGAAGATAAATTATCCGGATTGTCAGAGAAGGGTGAAGCATCAGCAATACCATTGCAGGCCTGTCAGTGACAGGCCTGTCGTGTGGGTTTATTGCAGTACCTTCGTTCTTGCTTCCTTGCCTTCCAGTATCTCCAGAATACTATCGAGAAAACGATGTGCTTCCTTGGGCTCGGTAGCATCACGCAGATACTTGGGGATCATCTCGACAAACTCTGAACGTGAGCAGGGCTGGTGCTCGGCCAGCGCTTCTATCATTGCTGGTCTCAGCAGCCGGCGCTCGGCTGGTGTGTCTGGGAAAGCCTCTTCAATCACCTGTTCGGCGAAGCCCTTGAGACGCAGGCTCAAGGGCTGATCTCCTGAATCAACTGCTTGGGGCCCTGGACTTTGAGCAACTGCTTCGAGTTGCTCATTCACTTCAACTGCAACCGCTTCTTCGATAAAAGGCTGTTGTTCAGTTGCCGTTTTCAGTTGATTCAGCTCACGAATGATAGGGTCCAGCTCGCCATCCGGGTTACTGAACCAGTCGGTTGACCAGATGCGTCGAATTCGCCACCCCAGGCGCTCCAGGACTTCCTGGCGCAGGCGGTCTCGGTCTCTGGCTGACTTTGCTGAGTGGTAGGTCGCACCGTCGCATTCGATGCCCATGAGATAGCGCCCCGGGTTACCTGGGTCTCTGACCGCGATATCCACAAAGAACCCCGCTACGCCGACTTGAGGCTCGCAATGGAAGCCGGCGGCTTGCAGAGACTCCATGACTGCAATTTCGAAATCACTGTCAGGTGCCTTGCCGGTGGAATAGCTGATGCCTTCCATGTTCCCCTTTTCAGCAAAGTGCAGGAAACCACGCAAGGCACGTACACCGCTTTTGGTGGTTTCACTTACCAGAATGTCTTCAGACTTCATGGAGCTGAACACATGCATGCGCTTTTTCGAGCGAGTGAACAAGACATTCAGTCGACGCCAGCCAACATCGGAGTTGATCGGGCCAAAGCGTTGATAGACTCGTCCTCCAACTTCTCCCGGACCATAGGTGAAGGAGATGAAGATGACATCCCGCTCATCACCCTGAACATTTTCCAGGTTCTTGATGAATAGCCCATCCTCCTGATTGCGGAGAGCATCTATGGCGTTGCTGATCTCTGAGCTTGTCTTGCAGAGCTCATCCACCGCTCGCTCAATCTGCTCGCGCTGCTTGGAGTTCATGGCGACGATGCCCAGTGATTCATGTGCATTGTGCACCGCATGTCGGGCCACGGCTTCTGCCACGACTCGGGCTTCTTCGATGTTGTGCTGGTTGACGAACCGCCCCTGCTTTACAAGCGTAAACTTGACGCCGAAGTCTTCCGACTGCGCATGTGGGGAAGGGAATACCACCAGGTCACTGTCGTAAAAGTGGCGGTTGGAGTAAGCAATCAGGTGCTCATGCTGCGAGCGGTAATGCCAGCGCAAGCGCCGCATGGGGAACAAGGGTAGAGCAGCATCCAGAATACTGTCAGTTTGTACCATTGCCGCCACATCTTCTTCTTCACCTGAGACATCGGAGCGGTCGAAGAAACTGGTAGGCGGTAACTGTTTGGGGTCTCCCACGACCACCAACTGACTGCCTCGAGTAATGACCCCCAGGGCGTCTTCAGGTTTCACCTGAGAGGCTTCATCCATCACCACCAGATCAAATTGTATTTCACCCGGCTGCAGATAGTGCGCCGCAGACATGGGCCCCATCATGAAGCAAGGTTTGAGCTCTTGCAGAGCTCTACCGGCACGGTTGATCAACTGACGGATAGGAATATGCCGCGCCTTCTTGCCCAGCTCATGCTTGATCAATGCAAGCTCGGTATACTCCGACTTTCGTCCACCAGATACTCCTTCGGGAATCTTTCTCTGGGCGATGATGCTGGCGATACGCTTGCGCTGGAGCTTTTGAAGCTCCTTGTCGTAATGACGGAACGTTTTCTGGTCCTGATTTTTGCTGAGACCGGAGATTCTTGCCAGATGCGGTTTGGCCGCAATGATCTCTCTGGACAACTGATCATGTATTGCCAGTGACAGTCCTTCATCGACCTGATCGATGAGGATGTTGCCTGCCATGACTTCCTTCCAGATTCTCTCCAGGCCATTGGCGAACATCTCATGCTCTGAGCGAATAAAGTTGACCCAGCCATTCAGCCATCGAGGATTTGAGATAGCCCTGTCATTACGTTTCGTAATGCCAGTGAGGGTAAAGTCGGTTGACGCCACCCAGAGCTTGTTGTCAAGTTGAGTGGCCTCTGCATAAGTATGATAGGCCGATTTCTGCTGCTGCCATTGTTGTTTATATTCAAGTGCATCATGCCGTAACTGCTGGAAATCTTCGGTTGATTTCATCTCTTTAATGGACTTAGCCAGCGAGCTTACCGAAAGATGTTGCAGTTTTCTGGCAAAGGACAGGGTGCTTTGAATCGTGGTGAGAGCAGCTTGATTGTCCTTGCCCACCCCCCAGTACAATCGGGCTACGTCTCCAAATAGAGAGGAGACCAGCGGGTCATGGCTGAGGCGCTGTTGCAGCGAGGATAATTGCTCTAGCTGTGACACTCTTTGCTGCAGCTCTAGTAAAGAAATATCCTGTTTCAACACCCAGGTCAGAGTCGTTTCCAGCACTGTCGAAAGAGACATGATGACCTGTTGGATTTGCCCGGTGGCCCCTGTCAGCTGTTCCCTGTCACTGAATGATTGTTGCAGTTTTGGGTAGAGTCCCAACGTCTGCTCGAGCCCGGCCATGGTGTCACGAATGGAAGTGACGATATCTTGTTTATGAAGTTGCTGGATGCCCTTGATCAATTGAGCGTCAAGGTCGAGCAAAGCAGTCCCTGCTATGACTCTTGGGCCAAAGCCAATGCCATAAACCTCTCGAACTTGGCGATACCAACTTCTGAGCATCAGCAGTGATTCAATATCTGTATCCAGGCTGGCATAGAGTTCTCCTAGAAGCTTGCTGAAATTGCTTCTTTCCAGATGCCCGACCTGTTCAGAATATTTGATCAAGGTATCCAGCTTTTCGACCATTTCCGCTATTTTGGTGTCAGGGCTCTTCGCCATGCTCTTGAGATTTTTTCGAGCAGTACGCCAGTCACTATTGAACCACTTGAACATGCCTGCATTGGCAAGATGATGTTGTATGTTTTGCAAATCTTCATGTGGAAGCAGTGCGTCTAGACGATAAGTGTTGCGCAATGTAGCTCGTAGTGGGTGGAGCTCATGCAGTTGCTGCTTCAAATTGGCAAGAATCGCATCCATTTCATCATCGTCGAAACGACTTGACCGAAGTTTGACAAGCTCGCCTGGAAGTTCGTTGGTAAGCTCTATCAGTTCGATGAAAGCTGACAGTCCTTCCTTGCTGTTGGTCAGGAGAGCTGCAAGTGGCTCCGGCAGCGCAGTCTTCAACTCTTGTTGCTTGACAAGATATTCATCTAGTTCGTTTGAGGCTTTGGTCAGATGAATTACGGACTTCACTATATCCGATAGCAATGACTGCGTTGATGCTCCGAAAGCAGTTACAGGGTCAGTGAATACCGGTGGTATCTCCCCGTCCATAAGCAAAGTCAGTTTATCCCGAACCAGTTCTGGATCTAACTCTTCATACAGGCTTTGGAGAGTGATGAAGTCATTTATATTGCGCTCAACATCATCTATGGTTTCTTGATTCAGTCGTCTCAAGGCCGGGAAGTACTCTTGGCCTTTCAGCTCCGGCAATTTTGAAAAATCTTGATCAAGACAGTCAAGCTCTGGAAGCGTTTGTAGTGTATTCGAGTCAAGCTGCCAGCGTGATACAAAATGCTCAGTGGTGTCGATAAGCTGACCAAGCGTTTTCTGCCAGCTACTCAATAACAGGACTATTCTCTCGCTATCAAAGATCTGAATGTCGGTATTGGTGACGCCACTCCAAGGGTGATCATATATAGCTGAATTTTCACCGACCTGTTGGCGAACTTCAGCATAAATCCCCGTGAATGCTTTTATCTGATCGCGTAGCCTGAGTAGTTTGATCTCATCGAGGCTTTCCCCAGAAAGGCCAGTCACATGTAAGCGTGTAGGATCAATGGTCAGCTGGCGGCGGTAGCGTGAAGCCCCGCTGAAAATATCATGGATACTCTTGTTTGTGGCACCCCAGATCCCGTTTATTTCTTTGGTATAATCATTGAGTTGATTTTTCAGTTCTTCATAGCGAGCTACTTCGGCATCAATTTTTTGGGGGCTCTGTAGCTTTGACTGACCCACGATGCGAGAATTTATCTCCTCAAGGACTTTCCGCTTCTGCGACTTGTGGCTGTGAAGCTCCAGACAAAAATCGCCCAAGCCGGCTTTGTCGAGTCGGCGTTTGACGACTTCCAGTGCTGCCAGTTTTTCGGCAACAAATAATACTTTCTTGCCGCTTAGCATGGCGGCAGCAATCAGATTGGTAATGGTCTGCGATTTACCGGTGCCCGGTGGGCCTTCAATCACCAGGTTATGACCGTCCACAGCATCGATCAAAGCACTATGTTGTGAGCTGTCAGCATCATCAATAAGTGGGAAACGCTGATGAATGTCACCAAGTTCATCTATCTCATGCTCCAGCTCAGTGCCAACTCCACCCTCGTTGGCACTTGTCTCTACGCTGGTAAAGAACCGGGTTACCACTGGATGTTGAGTGATATTGCGACCGTCCAGAGGCCAGCGTGCCGGATCGAGATCCAGGTACATCAGCATCTTGCCAAAGTTGAGCAAAGCCAAGGAAGCATAACGCTTGACTGACCACCGAGGTTGAGTCTTTGAGATAATGTCTTCTACCCAAGAAAGATATTTCTCGGGTGGCATGTTTTCTTCAAGATCTGGTAAATCAATGCCAAAGTCATTGGCTAGCTTTACCTGCAATGACAAGTTGGGAATAATATCTTCGCCGGTATATTTTATCTGGTACCGGTACACCCCAGCGTTGGCATTCAGCTTTCCTCTTTCCAGCATCACTGGAATGGTAAACAACGGGGCGAGTCGACTCTTGTCGGAATTCGGTGATTCAAACCATTCCAGGAAACCCAGCGCAAGATACAGAATACCTGTACCGGTTTCTTCAATTGCAGTTTGGGACTTGTTTCGGATTCCACGTAGCCTGGATTCCATTTCCTGAGGAAACAACAGGATCTGGATGTCATTATCACAATGTTCAGGCTTGGTGTGATGCTCATCGGAGCGGGGTAGATCGTAGCTATTATCAATGCCCAATACCTTTGCCCACTCGCGTGCAGTCGGATCCGGCTTCAATCGCTTCTCGCTGCCGTCTTCCTCAGTCGTCAGGTATCCGTGTTCGAGCAGCTGTTTATATTGTGGGTCGGGTACAGCAGCGAACTGCATACCCTTTTCATCAATCAAGTTTTGATACAATTGATCTGGCAGCTCATTCACGACACGAAGTGAGCTACCTTTTTGATCAATTGGAAAGTTAAGCAGTCGATTCCTGCTGGTAATGTCTAGCAGCTTTCTGCGCATATTCTCGAGCGACTCGAGGACAAAAGGATCGACGTCTTGTGAAAATTTCTCGAATTGAGTCATTGTCATCTGCTCTACCATAAGTAGTTGACCGGGCCCGCTTACCACGGTTGGCAGCCATCTTCTTGGTGGCTGGATATGCGTCTTGTCGACCGCCGGCTTCTGCGAGCTAGCTTGAAGTGGGGATAACCATATGATTCTGAAAACTTTTGGTAATGGTTAGCGATGGTTGATAGTTGACTAACGATGTCACTGGACCAGGCAGCAGGCCTGCCTGCGCATGACAAAATGGAACAATACTAGCATATATTATAATTTGAGTATGATTGGATGAAACTTCTGAGCTAATACCGTGAGCGCAGTAGTAGCGGTTCCCTGGGGGCGTAAATTATTCCTTGGGAGCACCAGCACTGGACTCGTTTGCTGGGTGACTTTGCTCAGCTGCCTGGCGGCGATTTCATATCGTTCGCAGCTGGGATAGCTGGCTTGCTGGAAGCCCTTCCGGAGCTTGCAACGTGAGGGGGAGAGTGAAGAAGGAGGCGGGTAGTGCACAACCATTCTTCACTACTGCGTAATACACAACGGCCCTGCACCTCGTTAGAGGGCAGGGCCGTTGTGTTGGACAGATTGTATTGCGTCAGTACGCGCTGCGACGCCTCTCACGCCATGGCGGTTCAGCGCTGGGTGAGTGGCGCCGGTGCCGGGATGGCGCGGGTGGCGCGATCACGGCGTACGCGGATCACGAAGGCGATCACCAGCGCGAAGATACCGAAGGCGACGGGGATCGCGGCGACCGAGATCAGGCTCAGCAGTGTCTTGTAGACATCGCCGCCCAGCCAGCTGACCACGACAGCCAGGGCCGCCATGGAGACGATCCAGAAGGCGCGTGAGCGTTTGACGGTCAGCATCTCGCACACCAGGCCCGCGGAGTCAGCGCTGGTAATGAAGAACAGCAGGATGTTGAGCGTCAGGATGAGGGACAGCAGGCCGCTGCTGTCGATGGTGTCGATCAGCTTGAACACGTCATCGACGCCCAGGCTCAGGCTGCCGAGCCCGAAGACCACGAACCACAGGCACGAGAACAGGGTCGGCACCAGCATCACGCCCAGCACCATGCCGCGCAGGGTGTGGCCCTTGGAAATGCGGGCGATGAAGACACCGGTGAAGATGAACCAGCCATACCAGGCCGCCTCGAAGGCATACAGCCAGTCTGCCAGCCATGTCTTGCGCTCCGGATCGCCCAGGCCGATATCGGTGGCCATCGCGGGGTACTTGAGCAGGTATTCCGGCACCAGGCGCACGAAGGTGGAGAGGATGTCGCCGGGCACGGTCAGCACCAGCACGCCGAGCATCAGGATGATCGCGAACAGGGTGTTGTAGTTGCTCAGCCACTTGATGCCGCGCTTGAGGCCCGAGGCGGAGGAGATGATGGCGCATACGGCCAGTACGCAGATGATCAGGGTCGGGCTGAACTCGATGCCGACCAGCTTGACCAGCCCCTGCTGGATCGGGGTGGTCGCGTAGGTGAAGGACAGCGACAGACCGATGACGGTGGAAACGACGAGGCTTACCAGGTTCAGCTTGCTCCACAGGCCGTTGCCCAGCAGTTCTTCGGCGGGCTTGGCCATCTTCATGTTGTACATGGCGTGGGCGAAGAGCGCGCCGATGGCCAGATAACCGGCCCAGGCGAGCAGGCCCCAGTGATTGAAGGCGTTGAGCAGCGCCATGTCGGTACTCAGGCCGGCATCGGTGTGATATTTGGGTTCCAGCACGCCCCAGGTGAGCAGGCCGATGCCCATGCCGGTGGCGAACAGCATGCCCATCCAGCTCAGGGTATGGAATTCAGGGTCGCCTTCGCCGAAGCGCAGCTTGCCCAGCGGGGTAAAGCAGACCGCGACCAGCAGCAACGAGACGGCAAAGGCCGGCCAGGTGAACAGGAAGCCGAAGTTGCCGATCACCGAGCCCTTGATCAGGTCGAGACTGGCCAGAAATCCTTCGGGAAACAGGGCGGCGGCACCGATCAGCAGCGTGATCACGCAGACGGTCGCGATCGAGGTCAGGTATTGCTCCTTGCCACAGGCCGAGTTTCCCAGTCCGCAGATGTCGTCAGCGGAGTGCGCGTTCTGTTGTTCAGGCGCGGATTGATCAGAAGCAGGCTGTGCAGAGGGCGAGTGGTGGGTCATTGTGCGAGTCCTGATGTTGTTATTGTCGTGGCAGGCAACGTGATGCGGGGATGAGGTGACGCGTTGAAGAGGCCGATGCTGAGCTCCTGTGAATGGCAAGGACCTCATAAGACTATCCGTACTGGGTAAGCAGTTTTGGATATGCACGACAACTAATTGGCTTGTTGCGACATGAGGGCCCACTCCAGCGCGATATCGGCAGGCGCAAGCCACATGTGTTGCCCAACGCGACTCGCCGAGCCGTCCCTGTGACGGGATGGCTCGGCGAGTGGGGTTTGGCAGGACCGGTCTGGCAGAGCATGTCATGCCAGTGAGGCTTCATGTGGGGACTGACACAGGTTCAGGCTTACTCTCAGCCTCGAGCTCAGGCCTGGCCTCTGTCCGGCTTCGGCTTGCCGAGTTTCATGAGGGCGATGCCGGATTCCTGACATAGCGCCACCAGAAGGCCCAGTGTCATCGCCACGATCACGAAGCTCATCGGCAGGGCGGCGGCCATCAGGATGGTCTGCAGCGCCTTGAGTCCGCCCGCCATCAGCAGCGTACCGGCCACCAGCCCGATGCAGATGCCCCAGAAGATGCGGTGGCGTGCCAGTGGTTCTTCATCGCCCAGCGACAGGATGGTCGTGACCACCAGGGTGCTGGAATCCGAGCTGGTGACGAACCAGCTGATCAACAGGAAGATCAGCAGAGACGACAGGATGACGCTCAGCACGCTGTTGCCCGCCAGGGCATCGGCGGTGGCGAACAGCGCTTCGGGCAGGCTCCAGTTGCGCACCAGCGTCATCAGCTCGCCGCTGCCGGCACCCATGCTGGCCGTCAGCTCCTGATACAGGCCGGTACCGCCGAACAGCGCCTGCCAGATGAAGATGATCAGCGGCGGCGCGATCAGCACGCCCAGAATGAATTCCCGCAGGGTGCGGCCCTTGGAGATGCGGGCGATGAACAGCCCGATGAACGGCGCCCACGCCAGCCACCAGGCCCAGTAGAAGATGGTCCAGCCGACCTGCCAGCTGTTTTCTCCCGCGGTCTCGGCGACCCACAGCCCCATCGGCACCACATCGCGCAGATAGGCCAGCAGCGTCTCGCCGAACAGCGAGATCAGCCATAGCGTCGGGCCGCCGATCAGGAAGCTGCCGACCACGAGGACCGACACGCCGATGTTCAGCTCGGAGATGAAGCGAATCCCGCGCTTGATGCCTGAAACCGCCGAGGCGATCGAGATCGCACTGATCGCGACGATCAGCGCCAGCTGGGTGCCGATGCCGGCATCCAGACCGGTGAGGCGATTGAGACCCACCGCGATCTGGCTGACGCCCAGGCCCAGTGAGGTGGCGATACCGAACACGCAGCCCAGCACGCCCATGATGTCGACGGCATGGCCGATCGGGCCGTAGATGCGATCACCGATCAGCGGATAGAGCGCGGAACGCAGCGCCAGCGGCAGCTGCTTGCGATAGGCGAAGTAGGCCAGCGTCATGCCGACCATGCCGTAGATCGCCCAACCATGCAGCCCCCAGTGGAAGAAGGCCACCTTGAGCGCCTCGACGGCGCGCGCGTGATCCATGGCGGTCGCGCCGGCCAGATCCGCATGCGGGTTGTTCGGGTAGCCGAAGCCACCGGAATTGTCGAAATAGAACATCGGCTCCGCGACACCGAAGAACAGCACGCCGATGCCGACACCTGCCGAGAGCAACATCGAGATCCAGGTGAAGCGCGAGAATTCCGGGGCGCTGTCCTTGGGGCCGAGGCGCAGACTGCCCCACGGCGAGCACACCAGGACCAGCGACAGGGCGATCATCGCGACCACCAGCACCAGGTAGTAGGTGCCGAAGGTATGTTCGATCCAGCTGCGCGCGGCACCGAAGATGGTGGCCGCCCCATCGGGAGAGAGACCGGCCCCGACGACGAACGCCAGCAACAGGCCGGCCGAGGTCAGGGTCATGCCCTTGTGCATGCCCTTGAGCGGACCGCTGGTTTCCACCTGGATATGTGCCGTGAGGGCATTGTTCTGCGAAGGGTGTGGTGCGGGATCACCGAGTGGATCATGGTCTGTCGCTGCCATGAGAAGACTCCTGAATTGTTGTAGTTGTTGTGTGAGCTGTCGTTCTAATGCTGTTCGAGCTGTCGTTCTAATTGCTGTTTGAGCGTCACTCCTGCTGCGGCCTGAGTGTCTTGAGGCTGATTACATTGAAGCCCTGAGTGCGGAATCGATACGGGCAAGGCCGGAGGCTAAAGTGGGGGATGGTGTTCTCGTTCAGGCCAATGCCGGGGATGGCCAATCTCGAGAGCGCCAAGAGTGTCATACGTGCCTGGCTGGGCACTTTTGCTGTCAGTGTCCTGTCAGCAACGCAACCGACTGTCAGGCCGTGGGTTGCGCCTTTCCAGACTAGTCAGGTGCGGTGTGGTGACGTTGGAGGCAAGCGACGCCTGCTTGCCACAACACGACGTGAAGAGCATGCAAAAGACGCCAGAAATGACAATGCCCGCTCAGGTGTTGGCCTGAGCGGGCATTGGTGACGCGTGGGTGACACGATTGTGACGCTGTGGTCACACACATTCTGATGCTGTGATCACACACATTTTAATAAATGCGGGCCAATGAGCCTGTGATTCCGGTGCCTTTGTTGAGAGGGCCGCGGCGCTATTGCCGAGAGCGCCACGCTGCCCTCTCTACGCTCGCATCATGGAATCCTGCGTCACGAAATCACTGGCAGAGGCCTTAGCCCGCGTTGGTCTGGCTGACCGTTCGCGGCGTGGCTTGCGGGCCGGTCTTCGGCTGACGACGCGATGTGATCATGCTGCGTGATTCATCGACCAGCGCGACCAGCAGGCCAAGCGTCATGGCGAGGATCACGAAGCTGACCGGCAGGGCGGCAGCCATCAGGACCGTCTGCAGCGCCTTGAGCCCGCCTGCCATCAGCAGTACCGCCGCGACGGAGCCGATGCAGACACCCCAGAAGATGCGGTGACGCGGCAGCGGGTCTTCATCACCCATCGACAGGATGGTGGTGATGACCAGGGTGCTGGAGTCGGAGCTGGTCACGAACCAGCTGATCAGCAGGAAGATCAGCAGCGACGTCAGCACGGTGCTGAGAATGTCATTGCTCACCAGCGCATCGGCGGTGGCGAACAGTGCCTCTGGCAAATTCCAGTCGCGAATCATGCCCATCAGCTGGCCGGTGCCCGGGCCCATGGCCGCGTTCAGCTCCTGATGCAGGGCGGTGCCGCCGAACAGGGTCTGCCAGATGAAAATGATCAGCGGCGGGGCAATCAGCACGCCGAGGATGAACTCACGCAGGGTGCGGCCCTTGGAGATACGCGCGATGAACAGACCGATGAACGGCGCCCATGCCAGCCACCATGCCCAGTAGAAGATGGTCCAGGCATCCTGCCAGTCGCGCTCGACCGGCGTGCTCGCGACCCACAGCCCCATGGGGATGACGTCACGTACGTAGGAGACGACCGTCTCGCCAAACATGCTGATCAGCCATAGGGTCGGGCCACCGATCAGGAAGCTGCCGACCACGATGACGGACACGCCGACATTCAGCTCGGAAATGATGCGGATGCCGCGCTGGACGCCGGAGACCGCCGAGGCGATGGAGATGACGCTGATGATCGCGATCAGCACGACCTGGGTGCCGATACCCGAGTCGATACCGGTCAGGCGGTTGAGGCCGACGGCGATCTGACTGACACCCAGCCCCAGTGAGGTGGCGATACCGAACACGCAGCCCAGCACGCCCATGATGTCGACGGCATGGCCGATGGGGCCGTAGATGCGGTCACCGATCAGCGGATAGAGCGCGGAGCGCAGTGCCAGCGGCAGATTGCGGCGATAGGCGAAGTAGGCCAGCGTCATGCCGACGATGACATAGACCGCCCAGCCGTGCAGACCCCAGTGGAAGAAGGCCAGCTTGAGAGCGTCGACGGCGCGGGCGTGATCCATCGCCATATGGCCGGCGAGGTCAGCGTGCGGATTGTTGGGGTAGCCGAAGCCGCCGGAGTTGTCAAAGTAGAACATCGGTTCGGCGACGCCGAAGAACAGGATGCCGATCCCGACGCCTGCCGAGAGCAGCATCGAGATCCAGGTGAAGCGCGAGAATTCAGGGCGGCTATCCGGCGCGCCCAGGCGCAGCTTGCCCCAGGGGGAGAAGACGAGGGCAATGCACAGGCCGATCAGACCGACGATGGTCACCAGGTAATAGGTGCCGAAGGTGGATTCGATCCAGGCGCGCGCGGCGCCGAACAGGCTGGAGGACAGCTCGGGAGCCAGGCCGGTGGCGAGAACGAAAAGCAGCAGCAGGCCGGCGGAGGTCAGGGTCATGCCCTTGTGCATGCCCTTGAGCGGGCCGGAGGTCTCGACGCGCAGGCTCAGGTCCGGCGAATGGTAGCGCTGAGAACCGACGACTGCCGCGGCGCTGCCGTCAGAGGTAGTGGTGTTGTTAGAGGTGGTGTTGTTATCGGTGGCGTTTTTGGTACTGGCGTTTTTAGTACTGGCAATGTCAGGTGAGGCGGGGTCAGGCTGAGGTGGGGTCACGCAATATCTCCTGTTCGAGCTGGTCGTAGGGCCAGCGTTCCCTGTCGCGGTCACGGCGGAATGACCGTTCATCTGTCGCGAAAAATTGTTGTCGATAAGGCAACGAGATGAAGACGTGAATGCTTGTCGAGAGGCGCGGGATGACGCTAACTCCCTCAAAGCATTACAATATATTATGAATGGAATTGATTTTGATGGCTACAGCTTCTGGAAAATTGGCTGTGTCGCAAGAGCGCGTTCGCCAGCGGGCCCATTCGGTCACGCAGACGCATTGGCAAGGGCTATCGCGCAGGGGCGTCGTGGCTGTCCGAGAGGCAGAAATCATGCAATGATATTCTTGACGTGATGCGACTATTACTTGTCTGAATGCGACAATGTTGGCCATCTTTGGGACGCTTTCGGGATAACATTCCGGCGATGCAGGGGCGTGAGCGGAGCCTGCACCTCAGGCGCTTGCCCTCACGACGTCATTGACGCTGCTTGCGCTCAGCCGCCGGGCAGGGCGGATTCACCTTCTCACTCTCTGGAACCACTGCACGATGCGACTCGATTACATCGGCCCGCTACCGGAAACCATCGGGTTTCTCTTGCTGCCACGCTTCTCGATGATGGCGTTCTTCGCGGCCGTGGAGCCTCTGCGCATCGCCAATCGCATCAGTGGCAAGCCGCTGTTTCGCTGGTTGCTCATCAGTGAGGATGGCCAGCCGGTCACGTCTTCCAGTGGCATGACGCTGGTCGCCGACCACAGCATTCTCGATATTCGCTCCCTGCCTTCCTTGGCGGTATGCAGTGGTTTCGAGCCCGAGGCACACCTCAATCGCGCCTTGACGGGCTGGCTGCATCGTCTCGATGGCGGAGGCTGTGTGCTGGGCGGCCTGGATACCGGCTGTTTCCTGCTGGCGGCGGCAGGACTGCTGGACGGCGAGCGCGTCACGCTGCACTGGGAAAGTCTGCCGGCGTTTCGTGAGCGCTTCCCGACCATCAGCACCTCGGATGAGCTGTTCGAGCTGGGCGCGCGGCGTTTTTCCTGTGCCGGTGGGGCAGCCGCGATGGACATGGCGCTGGATGTGATTGCCCGCCGGCACGGCACGGCGCTGGCGGTGGATGTCTCGGAGCAGCTGGTACACGACCGCATGCGCACGCGGACGGACCAGCAGCGCATGACGTTGGCGCGCCGCCTGGGCACCCACAAGCGCCAGCTGGTGGATGCGGTGGCCCTGATGGAGCAGAACCTGGACACCCCCTTGTCGCTGGAGGAGCTGGCGAAGCGCTGTCGCGTCTCGCTGCGCCAGCTGCAGCGCCTGTTCGAGCAGGAGCTGTCGACCTCGCCGCGGGCCTGGTACCTGCGGCTGCGCCTGGAGCGGGCGCGGCATCTGCTCAAGGAAACCGACCTCGATATTCTCTCGGTCGGGCTGTCGAGCGGCTTTACCTCCAGCTCCAGCTTCTCGCGTGCCTACCGCAACCACTTCGGGCATTCCCCGCGCCAGACGCGCTGAGGTCTGGCCAAGGACGCTGCTTTCAACACAAGGGCGCTGCTTTCAACAATTGCTGCAAGTTCGTGCGCCACCTTGCCTGCGTCCGGCTCTCACCACTGGCTTTTGTCGGTGGTCCTCATGTTGCTGTCATACCCGCGTGTCAAAAACGTGATCTGATGGGAAAGGCTGACAGAACGCGGGTATCCACGCCTTGAGATGCCATGCTGTCGGGCAGGGTGCGTCTTGTGCTGGATGAAGGGCGAGGTTCCAGCCGGCGCTTGCCTCAACGAGTGACAGCTGCGTGTGGTGTGCAGAGGCATGAGAGCGACTTTCGCAATGACAAGGGGGTGGGGAATGAAGCATCTGACAAGCAAGCTGCTATTGGGGAGCGCCATCGCCTTGATGGCCTCCACGACCGCCGTGGCCCACGGCACCGACATGAGCGAGCGCCTGGCAACTATCAAGTCGATGTTCGATGCCGACAGCGTCGTGGCAGGCCCCGAGGTGGTGGATTGCACGCTTTCCGGGGGCACCGAGACCCAATGCTTCAGCATCACGCTCAAGAACTCGCTGGCTGCCGATGAGATGGGCCCCTGGTGCCCGGGCAATATCTCGGACACTGCTGATGAGGGCGGTATCTGGGTGCGCGACGGCACCCAATACGACGTCGATGGCGCCTTCATCGAGAATCTGGCCACCTTCTATGATGACCCCGAGTGGCAGCTGTTCGATGAGGACACCGGCAAGGTTCACGTCACCGATACCAGAATCGCGTGTGATCAGGCGGCGCGGCCGGATGTGGCCGAGGAGTACAACAACTACTGCGTGGAATGCCGCGCGGAATACATGGAAGAGGTCGTCGAGACCACCTATGTGCTGCCCTTGATGCCTGTCGCTCGTCAGGGTGAGGCGGCAGGGCGCACGCCAGGCCCGCGGGGCATCGCCTTCAATGGCGTCAGATTCGACGCCGCAGCGCCGCAGGATGCGATTCTCGCTGCCCATACTCTGGCCCCGTTCGACGATTGCGGGGGGCATGTGAATCTGCACGTGGGCTATCACTACCACGGTGCCAATGGCTGTAGCCCCAAGCAGGAGAAAGCGGAAGCGGATGCCCCGATGATCGGCTTCGCGATGGACGGTTACCCGATTCTGGCCAGGCTGACAGGTGATGACGCCGAAAAGGCCGAGCTGGATGCCTGCAGCGGTCACGTTGCCGCAGGGATCGGCTATCACTATCACGGCAACAGTGCCGAGAAGAACGAGATTCTGGGCTGCTTCAAGGGCGAGATCGGCTGTGCGCTCGACTCGCCGGATGCGGTCTGCAAGGCAGATGAACGCCCGGCAGGTGGGCCGCCCGAGGGCGGGCCTGCAGGGCAGAAGCCTCACGAAAAGGCGTGATGCCGAAGGCTTATCTCGTGTGCAGGGGGGAGCCCTTGTCAGTGCTGGGGTTGCCTCGGGTTGTCGGCGTGGTTGCGGCTTTCTGACATATTGCCTGCACACTCTGGCGGCACCCTTCGTTCATCCGCACGAATACACAAGGAACGAGCATGATGAAGCTTTCTGGTCTCTCTGGCGTGAGTCAGACCATCGCCCGCAGTGGCGCAATGTTTGCCATCACCGGCGCTCTGCTGGCAGTCAGTGCCGTGAGTGCGGCGCAGCAACCGCCGCGCGGCAAGCCGCCTCAGGAAGCGTTGGAGGCATGTATCGCCAAGCAGGTGGGAGACCAATGTCAGATTCAGGTGCAAGGGCAGCAGGATCTGATCCCCGGTCAGTGCATCGCTCCGCCCGAGGGCGGCCCTGGCCCGGGTGCATTAGGTGACGCGCCGGCCGATGGCGGTGAAGGTCTTGCCTGTCTGCCGGAGGGTGCCAAGCCGCCGGGTGGCCCAGCGGAACGCTGAGGCTGAAGGCGCCTGCGCCGCATGCACCGTGAATGCTTCGCCCGCCACTCTGATGATGTTGCATGGAATCAGAGGGCGGGCGTTGCTGTCTGTGGGCTGCCGGTAGTCAGTGCTGGCTTTTGGACTGAAGCGCTCTCTTTTGCATGCGTTCTGGTTGATTCACCCTTTCTGTCGCGGTGATATCTTGCGCTTACCGCGACGTCCAAGCGTCCTGTCAGGAGTCATTGAATGACCATCACACCTCCTCATCGTGCAACTGCCGTGCGGCACAAGGCACGCTTGCCCGCTGCTGTGCTGTCAGCCTCGGTCGCGATGCTGATGGCCGGCGCGGCTCATGCTGAAGTCGTGCCGAGCCAATTCTCCTCGGCCGCGCTGGTGAAAGCCCCTGAAACGGTGAGCTGTACGCTGGAAAATGGCACGCAGACCCAGTGCACCCGTCTGGTGGTCAAGTACAAGCCGGATGGCCTGAAAACCGGCCCGTTCTGTCCGCCATCTCTGGATGACGAGGGCGGTATCTGGGACTGGGATGGCGAGAACTCGGGCCTCTATCGGCTGGATCGCGCCTTCTTCGAGATGCTCGATACGCTCGGCTTCCATTTCCATGATGATGACGAAACGCTCCACATCATGACGGACCTGAGCAAGAGGCCGGTCGAGGCCAACAACTGCCTCAACGTGGCCGAGGATGAAAGCGTCAAGATGACCGTGCTGCTGCCCCTTGAGCCGGTCGAGGCTGACGAGCCCACACCGCTGGGCACCGTCGCCAAGATCGGTCTCGCCCTGGATGGCGTGCCGATCTTCGCTGACGCCCCGTCAGTGCTGGATACCGGCAACCTGCCGGCGCTGGATACCTGCGGCGGGCATGTCGATCCCGGTGGCTGGTATCACTGGCATGCCACGGCGACCGATATCGACACCCTCTATGACGAGCACGGTGTCGATGCCCACTGTCAGCTGCCACAGAGCCATACCGTCCAGTTCGCCTATGCCTTCGATGGCTATCCCATGTTCGGCACCCAGGACGCCGGCGGCAGCGTCCCGACGGACCTCGACAGCTGCAATGGTCACTTCGGCCCGACCGAGCGCCACCCCGAGGGCGAGTACCACTACCACGCCACCGACGAGTTCCCGAATCTGCCCAAGTGCCTCAAGGGCGTGGTCGCCAAGGACAACTTCGTGACCACGGCCAGCATGGGCATCGGCTCGCCGCGCATACCGGGCCAGGGCCCCGGCCTGGGTGGTCCGGGTGGGCCGGAGAAGGACGCGTCTGATCGCCCGGAGTCTGATCAGCCGTCAGAGCCCCCGTCTCAGGCATCCAGCGAGCAGTAGAGGCGGATGTTCATCAGGCTGTTGTGTGAAAGCCTGGGGCGGCAGCTTGGCGCGCCACCTTGCCGACACTCGCGCGGATTGTCTGAGCTCACGAGCTGTATGAAAGAGAGTGCTGTATGAAGAAGCCCTGCGGCCATGCGAGAGACCTGCATTGCCGCGGGGCTTCATGCTTTTCACCGAAGGATTGTTACCTCATGACGTTCACCCGCTTTTCGGCGCCGCGACTCACGCGGACAGCCATCTCTCGCCTGGGCCTGTTGCTGGTCATGTTTTCCGGGGCTGCGCATGCCCATGTCGATACCGATTCGGTCGGTGGCTTTGCCGCGGGCTTCCTGCATCCCCTGACCGGGCTTGATCACTTCACGGCCATGGTGGCGGTGGGCCTGTGGGGCGTGATTCTGGGGCGGCCCGCCACCTGGCTGTTGCCGGTCGTCTTCCCGATGATCATGGCGCTGGGCAGCGTGGTCGGCATCGTGGGCCTGGCGCTGCCGGACATCGAGATCGGTATCGCGCTTTCCGCACTGGTGCTCGGCGCCTTCATCGTGTGGCGGGTCGCGTTGCCGCTGTGGCTCGCCTGTCTGGTGGTCTCGGTGTTTGCGATCTGTCATGGCTACGCCCACGGGGCGGAATTGCCCCTGGCCTCTGATCCCTTCGCCTTCGCGATGGGCTTCATGTTGGCCACCGGCAGTCTGCATGCCGCCGGTATCGGCGTGGGCGTAGTGGCAGAGCGCTTTCGTCAGGGCGTGTTGCTGCGGGTACTGGGCGCAGTGACGGCGCTGTTGGGTGTCTACTTCTTGTTGGAGGCCCTGGCATGATGATGTGGGATCAATGGCTGTTGGGCGTTCGCGCCGCCACCGGAAGTCCGGTGATTCTGTATCTGCTGCTGACGGCCAGTCTGGTGGGCGTTGCCTGTCAGAGCCGCTTCACGACTGGCGAATGGCTGCGCGGTGTCCTGCGTCTGATCAATGCCATGGTGCTGGGAGTCGTGGTGGCGCTGTACGCGCCGGATTCGCTGGTGATGGCAGTGGTGGGTTTCGCGAGCGTCACGGCCTTGCTGGTGTCGATTCATCTACCACTGCGCACGCTGTGGGGCAGGGCGCTGACGGCGCGTGTCCCGGCAGCGTTGTCGGGGCTGGTGGTCGCCCTGCTGTTCGTCGGGCATGACGTGGCCACTACCCCAGTGGCAATACTGCTCGGCGTAATGACGGCCATACTACTCATCGTTGTCGCCGGCTGGGGGATTCTTGCCTTGGCCGGGCGCTTGCTCCCCGAGACGGCTTTCGTCATCGCCCAACGCGTGCTGGGCGCCTGGCTGGTCGCCATCGGCGTAATGACCCTGACCTTCATCGTGATGCAGTGGTGAGGTTGGCCTTTGGGTATCAGTACTTATCACTCTGATTTTTAAGTCGGGCCTAAGGTGAGTAGGCTGCTATAGGTTATAGTGGTCTACTCAATTCATTTTTATGGCTAATTTCTTTGTTCTCCTCTGTGTAAATGTTCCTACTAACTAGTAGTACAGACAATAGTTTGCTCTATTAAATTTTTAGATCTAATAACATTTAACTAACACTGGATAATGCCTAGCAGGGTTTCCTTATGCACCGTTGGCATCATTTGAGAATTTATGCCTTGAATTGAAGTTAGGGATTCAATATTATTGCGGTGTATATGCGATTTTTGTTTGTCGGGTAATTTCATAAAACAAGCGATAAACTTTTGGGGGAGCTATGTTTGAAACGATTGTAAAGGCCTTGAAAGAAGGTGAGTTTATCACCATGTTGATTGTTGTTTTACTTTCGCTTATTTTAAATATAAAAGTAATATATTCCTTTTTATATGAAAGAAGAAACGTTAGATCTAAGTTTTTGCAAGATGCCCTAAACTGTCCAGATCTTTCTGAAGAAACTTTATTTCTGTTGCAAAATGAGCTGGTATCAGAGAGGTTTAAGTTGGCCACAGGCTTGGAGGTCAAGAGAGGACTCAGAGAAGAGATAACCAAAATCTATGCTAATGCTAATGGGGAGCTAAGGTCGGAAGTCTTCAGGAGATCGATGCCTTTACTTAAATTTCGTGATGGAAAGCTACAAATCGTCGTAACGACGTTTGATTTAGTGAGCTTGTGGTATAATCGTATCGCAAGTGGTTTTCTAATTGTTTTTAGTATCTTTCTCCTTGCCTTTGCCTGGATCGTTGGGTTCGAGCACTTAACCCAAGTTATAAGTTTAATTATATTGTCTGTCCTATCTTTTTTTATGGCTTTTCTTCTTTTGAGAGAAACTGTAAGTTTTCATTTGGTCAAAGAAATAGAACCTTATCTGAATGATTATTACTCATAGTGGAGTGGCGCGTTATTCAATATGTAGTGTGAGAATTAGTGATGTAATTAGTTTTTATGCGTGCCTTTTTATTAATGTTTTACCTGTTATTCTCTTGAATTGTTCTTCAATCTGCCCCATTGCATGGGGATGCCCTCAGTAAGCCCCAAGGAACGGAGCGCGTATGCAGTTCATGAAATATGCCAGGCAGTTGGCGCGGAACCCGCTGGGGATCATCGCGTTGTTCATCTCGTTGATCTATGGCTTCGCGAGTCTGCTGCTGAATTCGGCGGCCGAGACGTTGACGGTGGCGGAGCGTTGGCCGTTGATCGGTTTCATCGTGGTGTTTCCGCTGCTGGTGCTGGCGGTGTTCTATCGACTCGTGACCCATCATCACGGCAAGTTGTATGCGCCGGGGGATTACGACAAGGACCGCTCCTTCATGCGCACGCTGTCGCCAGCCGAGCAGGAGCAGCGTCTGACTCGCGAGGTGCAGGAGTCGCTGGGGGAGAGTGGTTGGCAGCAGGGCGGAGTAGAAGCCGAGGCTCAGGTATCAGCCGCAGATGAGGATAGCGGGCAGGCCGTCGACGATGCCGATGTCGCGCAGCTGTTGAGCCCTCAGGACGGCGCCGACGAGAAGGCGCCGTTATCGCGTGCCGAGCATCTGGATCATCATCGCCAGCAGATGACCCAGCTGAAGGATGCGGTGCTGCGTCAGATGCAGGAATCCTCCACTGCGGGCGGTAGTGCGAGCGGCGCGATGACGCGGCATGTGCGTGTCGGCGAGACCGATGCCTGCTTCGATGCGCTGCTCGAGGGAGAAAGTGCCCCCTTCACGTTCATCGAAGTGAAGGTGCTCAAGCACTACGCCAGAGCGCAGACGGTGCTGCAAAGTCTGCTCTACGAGGCGCTGCTGGCGGACCGCACCCTGGAGGCCAATTTCAGACTGATCGTCGTGGTCGTGCTGACGGACGATTCGTCTCAGGAGATGACGCGGGAGCGGCTGGAGCAAGAGTGGCATCAGCGTATCCGTCAGTGCCCGGTTGCCATCGAGCTGCGCTTCATGTCACCGGCGAGTCTGAAGACTTGACCGACAGCTGACGCTCGAGCGGTGGTCATTGGGCTTTTCAGTCCTCGGTTAGATCTGTCATCCGCTATGACTGTCACCAGCAACACAAACGCCCAGTCACGATTCTCGTGGCTGGGCGTTTGTGCATGTGAGGGGCTGCGCTAGTCCAGGGCGCACAGGCGCCGATCGAGGGCTTCACAGAAGGCCTGCCAGGCGTGCTGCATCTCGGGGAGCGCATGATGTGCGTGCAGCGCCGCATGCACCATGCCGCTTGCACTGCGATAGCCGACATCGGCACCGCGCCAGCGCCAGACATCCACCGCTGCTTCCAGCGGTTGGGTCAGCGGGTCATGTTCGGCGGCCAGCACTTCGATCTGGCGTGCCGGCGGCTGCTGGGAATGGGCCGGCGAGGGTGAGTAGCTGGCGGAGCGGTCGCCCTCGGCGACGGTCAGCCACATGCTGACCACTTCATCGCGGCCGAGCAGCGGCGCATCCGAACCCAGCGCGAACTCGTTCTCCTTGGCCAGCACGAAGACCGGGTCCATCGGCGGGTAGATCAGCCCCAGCACATAGCCTGTGGGCTTGTCGGGGGCCGGATGCTCCTGATGGTGGGCCGTCTCCATTTTCGCGCCGTGGGTGCCGAGGCTCTGCATGCGCGTGCCCTGCAGGCCGATGTTGGGCATCTCGGTATCGAGTCGGCGCGCCACATCCATTGCCAGTCGAGCGCCGGCGCTGTCACCGACGATGGCCACCGGTTCGACAGTGGCGGAGAGGTGCTCGATGGTCGCCAGGCAATCCGCCAGTGCGTCCTGATAGTTGGCTTCCGGCAGCAGGCGATAATCGACACTGACCACCTCACGCCCCAGCTGGGCGGCCAGGCTGGAGGCGATGCCCTGATGGCTCTCCGGCGAGCCTATCTGCCAGGCCCCGCCGTGCAGAAATACCACCGGTGCCGGCAGGTTGCCGTCTGCCTTGCGTGCCACCTCCGGGATGAAGTGGCGCAGGCGCAGCGGCGTCGCGCGGCCAGCGACCTCGACGTGATTCTCGTGGGTCGTGACGCCCTCGGCGAGCGGTGCACCAAGTTGCTGGCACAGTTGTTCATAGCGCTTGCGGGCGTCTGCCAGCGGCATCTCTACCATTTCATCCATGCCGCGCGCGAAGTCATCGATGAAGGCGCGACAGGTGATGGGGGAAGGCGTCATGGTCATGAATCGGCTCTCGGCGGGTGTCCCAAGACAATAACACCCCGCCAGAAGACTGGCAGGGTGCGGGTTTTGACGCTAAATCAGCGACTTGTTATCCGAAGCGGACATCGGTTGTCACACGTCTCAGGCCGTCTTGCGGCGGATGGCGATACGACGACCGGCCGCCTTGGGCCAGTCCTCTTCGCCTGCCGGCTGGGGCAGGGCGGCAATGCGCTCCGCCACCAATTCCGGGCAGGGCGTCGGACGACCGCCACTGATGCTCATCGCCATCAGCATCTGCTCGCTGGTGGCGATCTCGCCGCCGTCGGCATCCGTCAGGGTGAACAGCACATGCTGGCGCTTGGCGTCATGGTCCAGCAGCAGCACCTTGACCTTGAGCGTCTGGCCTTCATGCGCTTCCGCCAGATAGCACAGATGCGTCTCCAGGGTATAGATGGTCAGGTCGTGTTCGCGACGCCCCTCGGCATCCAGCCCCACGTGCTCCATCAAGGCTTCGACCGCCATCGAGAAGGCACGCGCGTACTCGGCATCATTCATGTGGCCGTTATAGTCGACCCACTCATGCGGCACCGTGATCTCGAGCAGGTCCATCAGATACGTCCCTCGAGGCCTTCGGCTTCCGGCCAGTACTTGCGCGTCAGGCTCAAGAGCTCGACCAGGAAGTCATCGCGACGGCGGTCCAGCTCGGCGACCGGGCGGCCCGCTGCCTGGTATTCGCAGCCTTCCACGACCTTGTCGATCAGCTCGTCGGTCAGCTCCGGCGCTTCGAGTTTGGTCCACGGCAGTTTCAGTGCCGGGCCGAACTGCTCGAGCATGTGACGCATGCCCGGCTCGCCGCCTGCCAGGTGGAAGGTCAGGAAGGTGCCCATCAGCGACCAGCGCAGGCCACAGCCATAGACGACGGCAGCGTCGATCTCTTCGGTGGTGGCGACGCCGTCGTTGACCAGGTGCAGGGCTTCACGCCACAGCGCTTCCATCAGGCGGTCAGCGATGTGACCTTCGATCTCGCGACGTACGATCAGCGGACGCATCGCCAGCTTCTGGTAGTCATCGCGGGCGCCTTCCAGCAGTGCCGGTGAGGTGTGCTCGCCACCGACCAGCTCGACCAGCGGCAGCAGATAGACCGGGTTGAAGGGGTGAGCGACGATGACGCGGCCCGGTGCCTTCTTGCAGTCCTGTTGCAGATCGGTCGGCTTGAAGCCGGAGGTGGAAGAGCCGATCACGACGTGCTCTTCGGCCGCGGCATCGATGGCGCTGAGGATTTCCTGCTTGAGCGGCAGACGCTCCGGCACGTTTTCCTGGATCAGGTCGGCGCCGACCACGGCTTCCTCGAGGGTCGCGGCGAAGCGCAGACGATCGACGGAGGCACCCTCTGCCAGGCCATCCTTCTCAAGCGCATGCCAGGCATTCGCGACGAAGGCGCGAGTGCGGGCTTCGGCGTCCGGCGCCGGGTCAAAGGCGACCACATCCCAGCCATTGGCCAGTGCACGCGAGATCCAGCCATTGCCGATGACACCGGTTCCTACGACAGACAACTGGCTCATGCGACACCTCCAGCGGTTTCGAGTGCGGCGATATCGCCAGCGGTCTTGCCGGTGGACGGATCACGCAGCTTGAGGAATTCACGCGTCTCGGCCGGGGTCATCACGCTGGAACCCAGGTTCTCGATGATGCCGGAGGACTTCTCGACCAGCTGGGCATTGGTCGCCATCACGCCCTTGGACAGATAGAGGTTGTCTTCGAGACCGACGCGAGCGTGACCGCCCAGCAGCACGGCCTGTGCGACCATCGGCATCTGCATGCGGCCGATACCGAAGGCTGCCCAGTTGGAGTTGGTCGGCAGCTTGTTCTTCATGGTCAGCATGGTTTCGGTGTCGGCTTCTGCGCCCCACGGGATACCCAGGCACAGCTGGAACAGCAGGTCGTCGTCGAGCAGGCCTTCCTGCTGCAGCTGACGGGCGAACCAGACGTGGCCCAGATCGAAGCACTCGAGCTCCGGCTTGACGCCAGCGGCCTGCACCAGACGAGCGTGCTCGCGCAGCCAGTCAGCGGTGTTGATGTAGACCATGTCGCCGAAGTTCAGGCTGCCGCAGTCCAGGGTGCACAGTTCCGGCAGCAGTTCCTGGATCGGCGCGTGACGCTCGGCCGGGGTCTGGATATCGGTGCCCGGGCCACCACGAGTCGGGTCGTTGACGTCCGGAATCCAGTCGCCGCCGCCACCGGCAGTGATGTTCATGACGATGTCGGTGTCGGCGGAACGCACACGGTCCATGACTTCACGGAAGTGCTCGGTGGAGTGGCTGATGCCGCCGGTCTCCGGGTCACGCACGTGAATATGGGCCACGCTGGCACCGGCCTTGGCGGCCGCGATGCAGTCATCGGCGATCTGCTTCGGCGTCACCGGGACATTCGGGTTCTTGCTGGCGGTATCACCCGCGCCAGTGATGGCGCATGTCAGGATAGTCTTGCGATTCATCGTCGGGCCTCACGTGTCAGAACACTTGTCTGCGGTAAGTTGCAGCGGCCATGTCACCAGACGT
The DNA here is from genome assembly GCF_023161745.1 of Cobetia sp. 1CM21F. Classification (NCBI taxonomy): domain Bacteria; kingdom Pseudomonadati; phylum Pseudomonadota; class Gammaproteobacteria; order Oceanospirillales; family Halomonadaceae; genus Cobetia; species Cobetia sp. 1CM21F. The sequence goes on from NZ_JALNTQ010000001.1 coordinate 897,623, forward strand.
CAACCTGCACGTCCCGGTCGCATCGCCTCTGCGCCTTTGTTGAACACAGTGTCGTGAAGTTGAGGGCAGCGAGATGATCAGAAGACGCCGGATACTTTGCGTTTTACGTCAATTTACCGCTCTCGGCAGATTGAGGGCGGTCACTGGCTCCCATTGCAGGCTCGTCGATGTCTTCCTCCGGCGGCCATGGCAAGGGGCACGATACTCTCAGGGCGTCGAGAAAAAGGTGAAAGAGAGCGAAGAGGGCGGGGTCATCGACAACGCAATTCCCCTAGGATTGGCAGAGATACGGCTTCTGACAATCCAAGGGGAAGGGGGGGATACGGCATTTATGTAGAGGAAGAGTGGCAGTCCTCTGTCCGAGATCTGTGATCTCACGCGGACTTCATCACTTCAGCTTCATTTCTTCAGTTCCATTTCTACAGCTTCAGCAGTGCAATATCACACTCGGACAGCTTGTCATCACTGAACCTTGCCGCTTTCAAGCTCGGTGAAGACCACCTTGGCATAATCGCCATTGGCTTCATCCTTGGCCCATTCGCCGGTGCCTTCACAGGCATTGGAGGAGGGCTTGGTGTTGCACTGGTTGTAGGAGCCCGCCTTGAAGTACATCCAGTCACCGGCATACCCCGCTGGCAGGTCATCCTGATCCACCTGGCCATTGGCATCGACATTGTCTGCCAGGTTGATCTCGAAGTTGCGCGTGGGGTGGCCTTTCGCATTGAAGGTCAGGTGCATGATGTCGCCCTTGACCACGACCTTGTAGCTGAAGGTCTCACCCAGCGAAATGCCTTCCTCGCCGGGGTCAGCGTTGCTGCTCCAGTCGTTGCCCCATACCGCGTAACTGACATCCGTGCGTCTGGGATCTTCCTTGGCGAGATTCTTCTCATAGTTCCAGAACACGGAGCCCGTGTCCTGATCCGGCAGTTTCTTGTAGAAGATCTTGAGCGGCTCATTGCCGTGACCGAAGCCCTCATCCTCTTCCATCAATGCCTTGTCCTTGCCGGCATGAATCTGCCCGACCACCACCGAATAGGCTGACTTGCGATCAGGCTTGCGGGAACGTTCCGCGACATGCTCCACCCGCAGTGTCGCTTCAAGGAAGCCGCCGACCTGAGCATATTGATCGGCATGCTTGTGGGAGGCGAGCGCGAAGTTGTTCTGAGGGTCGTGTGTGCCGATGCTGGTATCGGTTCCACGCAGCATCTGACGCAGTTCAGTCCGTGCATTGCTGGAATTTGGCGTCGTGAATGCCTTGTTGGGAGTCACGAATACCAGGTGGTCTTCATCGTCGAGATAGAAGTAATCCGCGTGTCGATAGGACTGAAGGTCGCTGACTTTTATCTCGTCGACCTTGCCATCACCGTCACCATCCATGGGAAGCGTCAGTTTCCAGGTGTCCAGGTTGAAAGCTTCGGCGGGTGGCTTGTCATTGGCCAGAGATGGCGCGGAAATGGCGACTGTTCCCAGGGCGAGAATCAGTGCATTCATGAGGGGCTGGCGTGCCCGATTGTGTTGCATAGCGTCCTGCCTTTTCTTGTGCTTTTGGGAGGGTTTCCGTTGCAGCAAGCGAAGGCTAGAGCCTGACAGTTCTGACTGTCAAGATATCAGTCAAGAATAATGAAATGTCGTTTCATATTTATTTTTATCGTTATGTCAATGGGTTGCAGGTTGTCTGTGCCTTTCTTCAAGCCCTGTGAAGGATGTTGCAGCGATGAGTGATCGATCTGCTATCCGCTTGAATAGACTGGATAAAATTGGATTACCTGTAAATCGTTGCTCAATGATCATTATCCATTGGTCTTGGGGTGGCAGCGTCAAGGTCGTCAGCAGTCCCGTCAGAAGCGCCGGCTTGTCGCTACCCATACCCTGCCTTCAGCCACGCGAGGGAAACTGACATCCGTGTCTGTTTTCCTCCGCGCCATCAGCCATGGGCGTGTTCATGAGATGGCTTCCAACCCAGGTTCGCGGAAATGTTCCGGCCGGATTCACACAGGATCTTCTTGTACTCGAGGGTCACATCCTGGTGATAACGAATCGTCGGGATCGACATGCTGAGCGCCGCAATGGCCTTGCCGGTGTGATCGAGAATCGGTGTCGCGAAACAGCATACCCCCGCGTCCATTTCCTCGAGGTCTTCTGCCAGACCGGACTGACGTGCTTGTGCGAGCTGCTCATCCAGTGCCTGGCGCGAGGTCAGCGTGCGCTCGGTACGCGGCTCCAGCGGCTGCAGGGTCAACAGGTGCTCCAGCTGGGCGTCACTCATGCATGACATCAGCGCCTTGCCCATGGCGGTGGTATGCGCGGGGCAACGGTCGCCGATGCGGGTGTTCATGCACAGGTTGAAGTGCGAGTTGTACTTGTGGACATAGACGATCTCCCCGGTGCTGGCATCGAGAGTGCCAAGATGAACCGCTTCTCGCGTCAACTGGGACAGCGCGGCCATGTCGGGGTCTGCCATCTTGATCAGGTCCATGTTGCCCAGCGCCGAGCTGCCCAGCACGAAGGCTTTCATGGTCAGGCGATATTTCTCGCTTTCGCTGTCCTGGGCGACGTAGCCGAGGTTCTTGAGTGTCTGGAGAAACCGGTAAGCAGTGCTTTTCGACATCATGGCGCGCTGCGAGAGTTCGGCAAGACTGGACTCATGGTCGATATCCAGCCCCTCCAGCACGGCCATCACCTTCATCACCGCAGTGACGTTGTCCACCTTGGCTTCGGCAGGCTTGGTTTCTGAAGACATGAGATCCCTTATTCTGAAATTAATGAAACTCGATTTTAGAGTACTCACCTTCGCTTTTACACTCTCAGCCGCGCTGCCACAACGCCTGGCGCCACTCTGGGCCTCATTCTTCGGCCATCGACGACGAAGCGTCCTTCAGGCTTGGAACGGTCTAAAAGTCTAATATGGAATGAAATGCTGTTTCAAAAATAAAAATCCCCTGCTACGTTTTCAAAACGCCATTTCAGATTGATGTCTCAATCGACGGTGTCCCTTCTGGCTTTGCTGTCTTTGTGCCTCTATCGCCAACTGAGGCCATCGCGGCAACAAAGGCTAAGCAGGCAGAGCAGGGTCAAGGGAGCGTCTCAAGGATGGGGCATGTACCGGTGACACAACGGGTACCCAGCAGGGAGTCATAGCGATGAACGCAGGCAGTTTCTTCATCAACGACGAACATGATTGGCAGGATGTCGAACCCGGTATCCAGCGCAAGATCGTCGCCCACACCCCGGACTTGATGGCGGTATGCGTCAAGTTCGATCGCGGTGCCGTCGGCACCCCACACCAGCATGAACGTCATGACCAGATCGGCTATGTCGTGCAGGGTGCTTTCGAGGTCGAGCTTGAGGGTGAAAAACGCCGGCTCTCGCCAGGCGATGCCTTCGTCGCTCCGCATCACACCTCGCATGGCGCCGTGGCGCTCGAGCCCGACAGTCTGGTGATCGACCTGTTCTCGCCCCGCCGCGATGACATGCTGACCCCATGATGTCATGCCGCTTCCAGGCTCAGGCCTGGGCAGCATTTTGACGCGCCAAATAATGCGAAATATCTAAAAAAGAAGTTGCTTATTTGTTGGTGGCGGTCGCGTCAGCGAGGCGCCTGATCACAAGAGTTCACCCGTTTCAGGAGTAGTCGTGATGTTTGATGATCTTCAAGGCAAGCGTGTACTGGTGACCGGTTCGACCGCGGGCATCGGTCTGGATGTGGCGCGCTCCCTGCTCAAGGCCGGGGCCAAGGTGGTCTTGCATGGAAGTCGCGGTCCTGCTGAGGCTGAGGCATTGCTTGCCGAGCTGGATGCACCGGGACGTTCCTTCTATCTGCAGGCAGATGTGCGTGATACCGCGCAGTGCGAGTCACTGGTGGCGCGTGCGGTAGATCAACTGGGGGGTCTGGATGTGTTGATCAACAATGCCGGCGGCCTGGGCGGGCGTCAGGGGCTGGAGAGCATCGATGATGCGTTCTTCGACAACGTCATCGATCTCAATATTCGCTCCGTGGTCATGGTGACGCGTTTCGCGATTGCGCATCTGCGTGAGTCTGCCCGGCAGAGTCAACAGACCAGCAGCGTGATCACCACCGGCTCCATCGCGGGGCGTGAGGGCGGCGGTATGGGCGCTAGCCTGTATGGCGGCAGCAAGGCGATGGTTCACAACCTGCATCGCAACTGGGTGAAGGAATTCACCAAGGACAACATCCGCTTCAACACCGTCGCTCCGGGCACCATCGATACGGCCTTCCATGAAGACAAGAGTGATGATCTCAAGCAGACCATCGCCGGCAGCATCGCCATGGGGCGCTTCGGGCAATGCCACGAGCTGGCACCGACCTACCTGTATCTGGCATCGCATGCGCTGAGCGGCTACATCACCGGGCAGGTGATCGACGTCAATGGCGGCCAGATGTGCCCCTGAATCGGGTCGGGCGCCCGTCAGGGCGCCCAACCGAAAACGCCACAGGTCATCACACAACGAGCGGTCACGTCATGGAACAGACATTGTTATTGGATCGTGCGGCCCTTGCCGGACTGCGCGCTGCCCACGAGGCACCGGATTCCTCACGCGTATTGTCAGAGCGGCTCGCGCTTGCAGAGCAGGACATGCGCTCGGTGCTGGCCGAGCCCCTGAGCATTCCCGGGCAAGGTGAGGCGGGCGGAGAAGAGCACGCGCGCCACAAGCTCAATTATCAGCATGTCAGCCTGGCCTCTCAGCTGTGGCTGGTGACGCATGATGAGCGCTATCTCGAATTCGTGCGTGGCCTGTTGCTGGGTTACTCGCAGATGTATGAAGCACTGCCGGCGCATGTCTCCAGGGACAGCAATCCTCCCGGCAAGCTGTTTCACCAATGCCTGAACGAAGGCATGTGGCTGTTATATGCCGCGGACGCCTACGGCAACATCAAGGCACAGCTGCCGGTCAGTGAGCGCGAGCAGATCGAACTGCACCTGTTGCGGCCGATGATCGACCTGCTGGTGGTACAGAACGCGCATGACTTCGATGTGGTGCATAACCATGGCATCTGGTCCGTGGCCGCAGCCGGCATTGCCGGGCTGGTGCTGGAAGATGAGGCACTGGTGGAGCAGGCATTGCTCGGCAATGCTCGCGATGGCGTCAGTGGGGGATTTCTCGCGCAGCTGGACCAGCTGTTCTCGCCGGACGGCTATTACCTGGAAGGCCCGTATTACCATCGCTTCGCGCTGCGCCCGATGGTGCTGTTTGCCGATGCGCTGATCAACAGCGGCGTGCGGCCGCGGATTCATGAACATCGTGACCAGATCATCCGCAAGGCCATTCTCTGTCTGCAACAGATGGCCTTCCCCGATGGGCGATTTCTGGCCCTGAATGACAGCTCGAAGACGATGGGGCTTGTTGATGAGGGCGCGATGCTGGGAGCGGCGTTCTTGCTGCAGCAGTATCGGGATACCCGCTTGAACCCGGCGGTAGCGGGGTTGATTCGCGACAAGGTACAGCGCTTGCCACTGTGTACGGGCTCTCTTGCATTGGCCGAGTTCGTAGAACAGGGGAGTCAATCAAGTGAGGCACGAGACAGTCGCTTCATCAGTGATGGCAGTGAAGGGGGTGCCGGCGGAATCGCCATTCTGCGTGCGCCGACCTCACGCGGTAGCGAGAGCATGCTCTACATGAGCTTCGGTCAGCATGGCAGCGATCCGACACTGCATTCCGCGCTGGATCACGGACATTTCGATGGCCTGCATTTCGGATACCACAATGGCCAGCATGAGGTGCTCACGGATTATGGCTTCAGCCGCTGGGTGAATATCGAACCCAAGTTCGGCGGGCGTTATACCCCGGAAAACCGCAGCTACGCCAAGCAGAGCGTGGCGCATAACACCCTGGTGGTGGATGAGACCTCGCATCATGGCCTGGACACCGCACGCGCCTGTCAGCATCACGGCACCCTGGTGTGTTTCGAGACCTCCCATCCGCAGGTTCAGCTCGCCAGTGCGCGTCTGGATGACTTCGTGCCCGGCGTCACTTTGCAGCGCAGCCTGATGCTGGTCACCTTGCCGGAGCTCGCCGAGCCACTGGTGATCGACCTGATGCGCGCCACCAGCGATACCCCCCATCACTATGATTATCCCCTGCACTATCAAGGCCAGTTGATGGTCGCCGAACCCGCCTTGCACCAGCAGACCTCGCCCACGGCATTGGGCGACGCCAATGGCTATCAGCATCTCTGGCAGATGAGCACCGGGGATGAGCTGCCCGCAGGTGCCGATCAGGCAGTCACCTGGCTGCAGGACGATCAGTTCGTCACGGCGCGCATGGTGTGCTCGTCGCCTGCCACCCTGGTGCAAGGCCTGATCGGCGCGAATGATCCCCAGAGCAATCTGCGCAATGAGCCCTATCTGATGCTGCGCTCCACCGGCAGTCGTCACACCGTTGCCAGCGTGATCGAGACACACGGTGTCTTCGATGAAGCTCGCGAGATCTCGCGTGACGCCCGCCCTCAGGTCAGCCGTTGCCAGTTGCTGCATGACAGTGACGAGACCTGCGTGCTGGAGCTTGCGACGCGCAGCGGCGCTCGACATCGTCTGGCCGTGGCATTGCGCCCCTCACAAGGGCAAGCGCCAGGCGAGCATAGGGTGGAAGTGGCAGGGGAGACCCTCTGCTGGCAAGGCTGGTGGACGCTGGAGCCATGACTCGACCACAAGCTTGTGCCATCGCGCTCGTCCGTGGCAATCGGCAGTAGCGCTCGCCCATTGTGAGGCAGCACGGGTTGTTGCCTCCTTCTTATCCCTATCGATGGTCGGTCGACAGCGCCAGGTGCAATGCGCTCGGTCGGCGGGGGTTGTCTCGGCCTGAATTTGCCCGACGACCCGCCATTCATCAGTGAGAAATCGTTATGTCTGCAAAGAGTGAGTATCTGTTGTGGTCATCCAGTGAGCTCGAAATGCTTCGTCGGCAATGCGAGGCAGATAGCTCACTGGGGCGCAGCTTGAAGGTGTTGGAGCAGCAGGTGGCTGCCAGCATCGCACGCGGCGTGGTGGTGCCTGGCCAGGGTGAGGCCGGGAGTTTCGAGCACAACACCCACAAGGAAAATGCCCGCCTGATAGAAGGTGCGGCGCTGTTGGGACGGCTCAACGATGATGAGGCGGCACTGGCGCACGCCCGGGAGTTGCTGGAATCCTACGCGGCCTACTATCGCGAGATGCCGTTTCAGGTCGCGCGCAATACCAACCCGCCGGGCAAGCTGTTTCACCAGATTCTCAACGAACATATCTGGTTGCTGCATGCCTCACTCGGCCTTGCCTTGCTCAAGCCGTCATTGAGCGATAGCCAGTATCGGGCGCTGCTGGAGGGCTTGTTCCTCCCGATGCTTGAGATGTTCACCGAGACCTATCGGCATGATTTCGATCGTATCCATAACCACGGGCTGTGGGCCGTGGCGGCGGTCGGGATCTGCGCGATGGTGCTCGAGAGTCCTGAGCATCTGGTGATCTCCATCGACGGACTGGATGGCAGCGGCGAGACCGGGGGCTTTCTCGCCCAGATAGCGCTGCTGTTCTCGCCGCAGGGCTATTACGTGGAAGGGCCGTATTACCACCGTTTCGCGATTCACCCACTGTGCCTGTTCGCCGAGGCCATCGAACGCCAGCAGCCCGAGCGCAATATCTTCGCGCATGCCGACGGACGTATCGGCAAGTCGCTGCATGTATTGCTCTCCACGGCCTATCCGGATGGACGCTTCCCGGCGCTGAATGACGCCTCGCGCAGCATGAACATCGACGACGAAGGCGCGCGCTGCGCCATGGCGCTGCTGGCGGCTCGCTACGAACCGGCCCCGGAACTGCTGACTCTCGCGCATCAGCAGCAAGGCAGCTGGTTGCATGCCAATGGCGTGGCGCTCAAGCAGGCCATGCAGCAGGTCGATGCTGATGTGCAGGCCACCAGCCAGCGCTTCAGCGATGGCCCCGAAGGCAACAGCGGGGCGCATGCTCACCTCAAGCACGGTTGCGGCGTGCAGGCACAGCATGTGGTGCTCACCGCGGGGCAGCATGGCATGGGGCATGGCCACTTTGACCAGCTGGGCATGACGTATTTCGCGCGTGGCAAGGAAGTGCTTGAGGAATACGGCTTCGCGCGCTGGGTCAATGTCGAGACCCAGTTCGGCGGGCGCTACCTCAAGGAAAACGAGGGCTACGCCAAGCAGAGCGTCGCGCACAACCTGGTGGTGGTCGACATGCAATCCCAGCATGGCGCTGACCACGGGCTGGCGGATGCGCACCACGCTGAACTCGAGCTGCTGGCGGGCAGTGATGCTGCGGCATGTGCCCGTTGTGACAACGCCTACGAGGGTGTGGGCATGCAAAGAAAGCTCGTGTTGCTGGCATCACGGCATACACAGACGCCGCTGCTGGTGGATATCTTCTCGCTGACCTCCGCAGAGCCCCACGTCTATGACTACACCTTCAATCACGGCGGCCAGGTGGTGCGGTGGTGGGAAACGGAATCGTCTCCGCAGCCTGTCTCCACCGCCCTGACGACACTTGAGGTACTGGGCGACAGCGCGGGCTATCAACACCTATGGAAGGTGGCCCAGCGTCCGGCAGACACCGCGCACTGCATGACCTGGCTTGCTGGCGACAGCTTCCATAGCTGGCACCAGATCACCCAGGCACCCGCCGAAGCCTATCAGTTGCGGGTCGGGGCCAACGACCCGGACCACAACCTGCGTCCTGACGCCAAGGTGATGACACGTCTGACCGCCACCTCTCAGACCTTCTATTCGCTGTTCGAGAGCCACGGGCATTTCGATGAATCCCTGGAGCAATGCAGTGGCGCACGCCCACAGGTGCTGAACCTGCGTGCGCTGGAAGCCTGCGAAGGGGCAGTAGCGGGTATCGAGGCCCTCGAGATCACCTTGCGTACCGGGCAGCTGCTGTTGGTGCTGGCCGAGGCGGAGGCCGTGCCGCCGGGGGGCAACATCACCCTGGGGGACCATGAATGTCGCATCCATGCCGGGGTGAATCTGATCGATTTCTGAGGCACGAGAAGGCCTTGAGCCGACGCCTTTCCCTGGATGAGAGCTCTTTGTGATGAAGGTTCTTTGAGGTGAGGTCTCCCTGAGCTGAAGGCACGTCTGTGGTGAGGGCACCGACGGTGCTGTTGTTGGAACGATCTAGTTGGATCGATCCAGCCGGAGCGATTCAAGTTCGAGCGATTCAAGTTCGAGCGATCGTCCCACCAGTCATCAGCAGAACCTCTGGCCCAGGGAAGGGGCCAGAGCCAGGCGCGCACTGCCGGGTGCGCAACAACAACGACAAGACAGATAAAGACAAGAGTGCATCGCCATGAATCTGGATCTGGATACTGCCGTCATCGGCATCTACTTTCTCTTTCTGATCGCCATAGGCTGGCTGTTCAGAACCTTTACCTCGAGCACCAGTGACTACTTCCGCGGTGGCGGCAAGATGCTGTGGTGGATGGTCGGCGCGACCTCCTTCATGACCCAGTTCAGTGCCTGGACCTTCACCGGTGCGGCGGGCAAGGCCTATAACGATGGCTTTGCCGTGGCGATCATCTTCATGGCCAATGCCTTCGGCTACCTGATGAACTACCTGTATTTCGCGCCGCGTTTCCGACAGCTGCGCGTCATCACCGTGATACAGGCGATCCGACAGCGCTTCGGTGCCGTCAACGAGCAGGTATTCACCTGGTCTTCCATGCCCACCAGCATCATCAATGCGGGTATCTGGCTCAACGGCCTCGCCATCGTGACCTCAGGTCTGTTCGGTTACGACATGGAAACCACCATCATCGTGACCGGGCTTGTCGTGCTGGTGATGTCGGTGACGGGCGGCTCCTGGGCGGTCATCGCGTCCGATTACATGCAGATGGTCATCATCATGGCCGTCACCATCACCTGCGCCATCGTAGCCGTGATTCATGCCGGCGGGCCGACCCAGGTCGTGGATGACTTCCCGGTCGACTTCCTGATCGGCGGTGACATGAACTATCTGTCGCTGTTCGCGTTATGGGGGGTCTTCATCTTCATCAAGCAGTTCAGCATCACCAACAACCTGCTCAATTCCTATCGCTATCTGGCGGCGAAAGACTCGAAGAATGCGCGCAAGGCCGGTCTGCTGGCCTGTGTCCTGATGACCATGGGGCCGTTCATCTGGTTCATGCCCAGCTGGTTCATGGCCAATGAAGGGGTGGACCTGTTCGCGATGTATCCCGAGGCAGGTGCCAAGGCGGCCGACTTTGCCTACATGAGCTTCGTCAGCCTCTATATGCCTGCCGGGATGCTGGGGCTGCTGGTGGCCGCGATGTTCGCCGCGACCATGTCCTCGATGGATTCCGGCTTGAATCGCAACTCCGGCATCTTCGTGAAGAATTTCTATGAGGTCGTGCTGCGTCCCAAGGCGTCTGAAAATGAACTGCTGCTGATGTCGCGTCTGTCTTCCACCGTCTTCGGCCTGGCGATCATCGGCTTCGCCCTGTTCATCAACTCCCTGAAAGGGTTGAGCCTGTTCGATGCCATGATGTACGTCGGCGCTTTGATCGGTCTGCCGATGACCATCCCCGGTCTGCTCGGCTTCTTCATTCGCAAGACACCGGACTGGGCAGCATGGGCCACCCTGGTGGTCGGTGGCCTGGTGTCCTATCTGGTCGGTTTCGTGATGACACCGGACTTCATCGTCGACACCTTCGGCCTGGAGGCGGGCCTGACCTCGCGTGAGTGGAGTGACATGAAGGTGGCGGTCGGCATCATGGCGCACACCGTGATCACGGCAGGCTTCTTCGTGATGACCACGCTGTTCTACCGCGGACTTTCGGCTGAACGCGAAGCGGAAGTCGCGACCTTCTTCACCAACCGTGACACGCCCGTCATCAGCGACGACGAGGAACACCGCAGCGTCGACAATCGCCAGCGCAACATTCTCGGCTACCTGATTCTGGTCGCTGGACTTGCCGTGATGCTGATGTTCCTGGTGCCCAATCCCTTCTGGGGACGCATGGTCTTCGTACTGTGTGGCGGCATCATCGTGGCAATCGGTCTGCTGCTGGTGACTTCCATTGACAGGAAGTCTCACCCCAAGGAAGAGAGCCTGGTCGGCGAAGGCAGCACGCGCTGAGACACCATGAGTGAGGGGGAGCGGCGCTGGCATCTGGTGCCACGTCGCTCCCTGACCTCGCACTCGTCTTCGTCACACCTTCGCCAGGCGCTTGCCACTCGCTTGCTGCCAATCTGGCACCCCGAACCCGAATCTCCCTCTCTGCTCGGTCAACGCCAATGACCACGTCAGCAGAGGAGTCGATGCGCCCTTTGCGCCATCGGCAGGGGATTCTGCGGCCTGCATCTGGCGTCTGGATCGATCCAGGACGCCGATGCCAACACAGGGCAACCCACGCGCTAGCCAATGCCGGGCTCGCGACAGGACGCAGGTTGCCTGCAAGTCAATTGACTGACTCCCCATAAAAACAAAGAGGTACGCCATGAAACACTACAACAAGATCTCCCTTTCGATTGCCGCACTGGTGTTCACTACCAGCGCCCAGGCTGTGACATTGGATATTCGTCATGAATACAAGCATCACGCCAAACAACATGCCACCCGAGTCAAGGTGAGTGATTCCATCGACAACTTCTATTATGGGCTGGAATCCAAGTTTGCCTCGGAAAAGCGCGACGATGGTTCGCAACCCGCGATGGGAAATCTGCAGCGCGGCGACAGCGAGATTGATTGGGGCTTCAAGTTCAAGCTGGACAAGAACTGGTATATCCAACCAGGCATGCCCATTGCCTTCGGGGACGGCAAGTACACGCTCAAGCCGCAACTGCGTGTCGGCTACAAGGCCAGCAGCATCCCGCTGACCACGGCGCTGCGCTACCGTCGTGAATATGCCAACTACAGTGAAGACTTCAATGACGATTATGAGCAGAACAAGATCACCTTCACCATGTCCTACAAGCACGGCAAGAATAAATATTGGCTGGAGGCCAATTATTATCGCAATGAAGACAAGGATATCTACAACAACACTCGCGAGAACTACGACTATATCCTGAGTGCCGGGCGGCGCATGGGGTCATGGTTCCCGTATATGGAGTTGGCGGATGTCAGTTCCAGCTCCAGTTCCGATACGCGTCAGCTCAAGACGCGTGTTGGCTTGAAATATTATTACTGATCATGAATTGCTAGACAGATGAGCGCGCAAGTCTTGCGCGCCCGGCGTCGGTATCACGCTTCATGATGAGGAAGGGCACTCTCGAGCCCCTGAATGCGCGGGTTCGAGAGTGCGGGAATGCGCGTTGGCACGGGTTTGAGCGGCAAGGAGCCACATGACACAGCTGGATAAAGTTGCACTGTTCTTCTCCGTTGTCCTGATCGTGCTGACCATTCTGGTCTATCGACGTCGCAGCCAGACCCCGGACAGCTTCATCCGGGGAGGTGGCAACGTGCCCTGGTGGATGGCGGGAAGTACCGCGTTCATGACGCAGTTCTCCGCCTGGACCTTCACCGGGGCCGCCCAGAAGGCCTACGAGGATGGCTTTGCCGTGCTGGTGATCTTCTGGGGCAATGCGCTGGGCTTTCTGCTGGCGGCGCTGTATTTCGCGCCGCGTTTTCGACGGCTGAGAGTCAGCACCTATTCCGACATTCTGGAGCTGCGTTACGGCAAGACGACGCAGCTCGTGTATGTCATCAGTCAGATCCTTCTGACGCTGATGACCGCCTCGATCGGTCTCTACGGCGTCTCACTGTTCCTGAGTGCGGTCTTCGGTCTCTCGGTGGTGAGCATCGCCGTGCTGATCGGCAGCCTCATCATCGCCATTACCCTGGTGGGCGGCGTGTGGATCGTCTCGGCTAACAATTTCATCCAGATGATGCAGTTGGCGATTCTCACCCTGGTCATCGGCGGCTTCTGCCTCACGCTGATATGGAGCGGATCGTTGAGCTTCCCGGAGTCGAACAGGGACTTCTGGATCGGCAGTTCTCACAACAGCCTGCTCATCATGGCTATCTGGTCACTGGCCATGCTGGTCAAGCAATGCATCAGCATCAACAACGCCACCTCCAGCTATCGCTTTCTGACCACGGCCGATGATGGCGAAGCGCGCAAGGCGGCAGGGCTCGCCTCGATCCTGTTCGTGGTCGGCCCCGTCACCTGGTTTCTGCCGCCCTGGTTGCTGGGCACGGCGGGCATCGACCTGGCGGCACGCTATCCCGAGCTTGGCAATGACGCGGCCAATGTGGCCTATGTCCATTTCATCATTCACTACCTGCCGTCGGGCGTGCTGGGGCTGGTGATCGCCGCCATGCTGGCGGTCACCATCGCGCCCATCACCACGGCTTTCAATCGTGACGCCGGCGTGATGATGCGACTCCTGATGCCCGTGCTCAAGCAGACCTCCAGCCTGGCGGCGCGACTGGTGCAGATCGGGCGGATGTTCGGAGTCGTCCAGGGCATCATCGTCATCCTGTTCGTCATCGGCCTGAGCCGGCTCGAGATGGTGAGCCTGTTCGACATCATGATCATGTTCGGCGTCCTGCTGCAGATGCCACTGGCGCTGCCGGCACTGATGGTGCTCTTCAGGACGGGAGCACCGGATTGGGCCGGGTGGGGCAGTGTCCTGATCGGGGTCACGGTCACGCTCGGCAGCTATCTCTGGCTCGATATGGCGACGCTGCAACGCCTGCCCTGGATTGCCGGCTTCCCGCCTGAACAGCTGGTCGATATCAAGCTGGCCATCTCGCTGGTCATCCAGATCGCGAGTGTCGTCGGCTTCCTGTTCCTCGCCCGCTATCTGTACGCGCCACGACGCCCGTTCTCGCGCGCGCGCCGGCTGGCGGAATTCTTCGCCAACCTCAAGCGCCCCGTCAGTCCTCCGCCCTCGGAAAGCGAATCCCGTCGTCGAATCAGTCTGCCATCGCGCCTGCTGTGTGTCGCGGCGTTGCTGTCGGCGGCGCTGGCCGTCTTCTCCTCCACGTTGGCGGGCCTGGCTGTCTTTCTCTGCGTCGCGCTGGGCCAGTTGATGATGGCGTGGCTGATGCGCTGACCTGTCGCGGTCTCAGGCCATGGTCAGCGAGATCAGCAGGTGTTGAGTGTGTGATCAGTGTTCAGGTGCTGCCACCGACCCGCAGCGTGAACCCCAGGTCGTGGCTCAGTTCTCCGACGGGTTCGCCATTAATGCGCGCCAGCAGCTTGCGCGCTGCCATGCGGCCGATCTGCTCCCGCGGTGAAACGATGGTGGTGAGGCGCGGCGTGACATGCTCCCCGATCGGCAGGCCATTGAAGCCGGCGATGGCGATGTCGTCCGGGATGCGTACGCCAAGCCGCGCGGCGGCGAGAATGGCGCCACAGGCCATGTCATCGTTGGCGAAGTGGATGGCGTCGCAGTCAGGGAATGTCGCTTTGATACGCTCAAGCGCCTGAGCACCGCTGGTCATCTGTTGCCGCACGGGCAGGTCGAGCAGGGGAGCCTCCTCGATGCCGGCTGCCGCCAGCGCCTCACGATGCCCGGCATAGCGCATCGCCGCGCGATAGTCGCGATCAAGCTCGGCACCGGCGAAGTGGACCGTGCGATACCCGCGTGCCAGCAGGTGCTCGGTCATGGCGCGTCCGGCGGCGACATGATCCATCCCCACGTTCAGATCCAAGCCTTCCCCCAGCTCCATGATCTCAACGATCGGCTGATTCCAGTTCTCCAGTATCTGGCGCGTCGCATCGTCATGGCGCAGTCCCGTCACCACCAGGCCCGCGGCCGACCAGCCCAGAAAGGTACGGATCAGCTGGGTTTCCCGAGCCAGATCGTAATCCGTCTTGCCCAGCAGCAGCTGATAGCCGTGTGCCTCGAATTCATCCTGCAGGCCCTTGATCACGTCGATGAACACCACGTTGGACAACGAGGGCACGATCACCGGAATCACGCGACTGGAGGCCGAGGCCAGGCTGCCGGCAATCATGTTGCGCACGTAGCCGACCTTCTCGATGGCCGCTTCGACCTTGATGCGGGTCGCTTCGCGCACGCTGTCGGGGCTATTGAAGTAGCGCGAGACGGTGATCGAGGAGACCCCGGCTTCCCGGGCCACGTCATTCAGGGTCGGCTGCATGGCACCCTTGCGGCTGCGGCGGGGAGATGATGGTGGATTAGACATATGTCGCGTTTTCTCATTTGCCGCTTGTCGTGGCTTGGAGCCTAATCTATTAATGATGTTAGCGCTAACATGGTAGCGCTAACATTCAGTGAAGTGCTGATCGGTGTGCCGCATGAGGTTGCCTTGATCATCACTTGAAACAGCTTCCGCGGGAGATGCGAGATGACAGCAGCAACGACTTCACCAGTGATCGGCCTTGTCGGCCTCGGCGCGATGGGAATGGGCAGTGCGCGCGCCATGCTGGAAGCAGGCCTGGACGTGATCGGCTGTGATATCTCGCCCGCCGCCTGTCAGGCCTTCGAAGCGGCGGGTGGCCGCGCCGTTGCCTCGCCGCTGGAACTGGCGGCCGAGTGTCAGGTGGTGGTGCTGGTCGTGGTGAATGCCGATCAGGTCGAGCAGGTGCTGTTCGGGGCGCAGGGTGAGGGCGGTCTGGCCGAGCGACTCGCGCCGGGTAGCCTGGTGATCCAGTGCGCCACCGTGGCGCCGAGCTTCGCGCGCGAACTCGAAACCCGCCTGAACGGCATGCAGCTGGAGCTGCTCGACGCCCCGATCAGCGGCGGCGCCGTCAAGGCACGCAGTGGTGAGCTGTCCGTGATGTCCTCCGGCAGTGAAGCGGCTTACGTCAAGGCGGAACGCGTGCTGGCGGCGATGGCGGCCAATGTCTATCGGCTGGGCGACTGCGCCGGCCCGGGCTCGAGCGTCAAGCTGGTCAACCAGCATCTCGCCGGCGTGCACATCGCGGCGGCGGCAGAAGCCATGGCGCTGGGCATGAGCATGGGGATCGACCCCGACACCCTGTATGACGTCATCACCCATTCCGCGGGCAATTCCTGGATGTTCGAGAATCGCGTGCCGCACATCCTCAAGGGCGATTACACGCCGCTGTCGGCCGTCGACATCTTCGTCAAGGACCTCAACATCGTGCACAGCACCGGGCGCGAGCTGAAGCTTGCCATGCCGGTGGCCGGCAGTGCCCTGCAGCAGTTCACCGCCGCCAGTGGCGCAGGTTTCGGGCGCGAGGATGACTCGGCCGTCATCAAGGTCTATCAGCGTCTCGGCAGCTTCAACCTGCCGGCCGCGAATGATGAAGGAGCGCAGTGATGCCGATCGTACTGGGCGGAATCGCCGATGACTTCACCGGCGCGACGGATCTTGCCAACAACCTGGTACGTGCCGGCATGCGTACCGTGCAGGTGATCGGGGTACCCCGGGATGCGCTGCAGGAAGGGGCGGCGAACGGGCTGGACCTGACTGAGGTCGACGCCGTGGTGGTCGCGCTCAAGTCGCGCAGCTGCCCGGTGGATCAGGCGATCAGTGAATCCCTCGCGGCGCTTGAATGGCTGAAAGCCCAGGGCGCGCGTCAGCTGTTCTTCAAGTACTGCTCGACGTTCGATTCCACGCCCGAGGGCAACATCGGGCCGGTCGCCGATGCCTTGCTGGAGGCCTTGTCTGCCACGCAGACGGCCTTCGTGCCGGCCTTCCCCATCAACGGGCGCAGTGTCTATCAGGGCCATCTGTTCGTCGGCGACCGCCTGCTCAATGACAGCGGCATGCAGCATCACCCTCTCAACCCGATGACCGATGCCGACATCGTGCGCGTGCTGTCACGCCAGACGCCGCATGGGGTGGGGCTGCTCGATCACGCCACTCTACGCCGCGGCGCGCAGGCGGCCCGTCAGCGTCTGGACGAGCTTGCCCATCAAGACGTGCGTCATGTGGTCTGTGACAGCCTCGATGAGCAGGATCTCGAGGTACTGGCTGAGGCGCTGGTGGATCACGCGCTGGTCACCGGTGGCTCTGGCCTCGCGCAGGCCTTGCCTGCCCAGTACCGACGGAAGGGCTGGCTTGAGCCGATCGATGATGCCGCGGTGCTGGCCCCGGCGCAGGGCGCCGCGATGGTGCTGTCCGGCAGTTGTTCTCGCATGACGCTCAAGCAGGTGGCGCACTTCAAGCAGCAGCATGCTGCCTTCGCGCTGGACCCCGTCAAGCTCAACGCGGGCGATGCCCACTTCGAGGCGGCGCTGGGCTTCGCCCGTGAGCAACTGGCGGCGACGGAGCCCCAACCATTTCTGATCTACGCCTCGGCCGAACCGGAAGGCGTCAAGGCGGCGCAGGCGTCACTGGGCGTCAAGCAGGCCGGTGAGCTCATCGAGTGCGCCCTGGCCAGTCTGGCCAGCACCCTGGTCGCGGAAGGCGTCGGGCGTCTGCTGGTGGCAGGGGGAGAGACCTCCGGCGCGGTGGTCTCGGCGCTCGACATCCGTGAGCTGCGTATCGGCGGTCAGATCGACCCCGGCGTGCCCTGGACACAGGCACCACACCCGGCCGCCGGCCCTTCGCAGCCGGAGGCGATGCTCTCGCTGACACTCAAGTCCGGCAACTTCGGGGGTGAAGACTTCTTTACCCGGGCATTCGACGTCCTGGATGCCATGAATCCTCGCGAGGAGAACGCATGAGTCAGTCACAGCACGACATCAACGTGTTGCGTGAGCAGATCGCCACCTACGGCAAGTCACTGTTCGACCGCGGCCTGACCATGGGCTCCAGCGGCAACATCAGTCAGCGGCTGGACGATGGCGGCTGGTTGATGACGCCGACCAATGCCTGCCTGGGGCGCCTGGACCCGGCGCGCATCTCGCGCCTGGATGCCCAGGGCGTATTGATCGATGGCGACGCGCCGACCAAGGAGCACTTCCTGCATCGCGCCATGTATGACGAGCGCCCGCAGTCGGGTGCCATCGTCCACCTGCATTCGGCCCACTCGGTGGCGGTGTCCTGCCTGCCGGACGTGAATCCCTGCGAGTGCATTCCTCCGCTGACGGCCTATTACGTGATGCGGGTCGGCAAGCTGCCGCTGGTGCCTTACTACATGCCGGGCGACCCCGCGTTGGGCGATGCCGTGCGTGGCCTGGCCGGCAAGCACTGCGCCGTGTTGCTGGCCAATCATGGCCCGGTAGTGGCCGGCAAGACGCTGGAAGCGGCGGTCTATGCCACGGAAGAGCTTGAGGAAACCGCCAAGCTGTTCCTGCTGCTGCAGGGCAAGAACCCACGTGGGCTGACCCCGGAACAGGTGGCGGAACTCGAAGCCAGGTTCGGGCGCCCCTGAGTGATGACGTCTTCGTCTGTGAAATCCAAGGATCTGACATGACCCGATTGGCTGCCAATCTCAGCATGCTGTTTACCGAGCATGACTTTCTCGATCGCTTCGCGGCTGCGGCCGAAAGCGGTTTTCGCGGGGTCGAATATCTCTTCCCCTATGCCTATTCCCCGCAAGAATTGCGCGCAAGGCTCGATGAGCACCAGCTGTCGCAGGTGCTGTTCAATCTGCCGCCGGGCGACTGGGAGGCCGGTGAGCGTGGCCTGGCCTGCCTGCCGGGGCGCGAGGAGGAGTTTCGGGCCTCGGTGGCCGAGGCGATCCGCTATGCCCAGGCGCTCGATTGTCCGCGCGTGCATGCCATGGCGGGCCTGGTGCCGCAGGGCGCGGATGACGCCATGCGCGCGCGCTGCACCGAGACCTATATCAGCAACTTGCGTTACGCCGCCGCCGAGCTTGAGAAGGTCGGCAAGACACTGCTGATCGAACCGATCAACCCGCGCGACATGCCCGGCTTCTATCTGAGCGGCCAGGCGCAGGCACGCGAGATTCTCGCCCAGGTCGGCGCCGCCAACCTCAAGGTGCAGTTCGATCTCTATCACTGCCAGATCGTCGAGGGCGATCTGATCCGCAACCTGGAAGCGCAGTTCGCGCATATGGGCCATGTGCAGATCGCCGGCGTGCCGGACCGTCACGAGCCGGATGTCGGGGAAGTGCATTATCCGGCGTTGTTCGACCGGCTGGAGAGCCTGGGATATGACGGCTGGATCGGCTGTGAATACCGTCCACGCGGTGAGACGCGCGCAGGCCTCGGCTGGGGTCGCGAGCATGGTCTGACGCCCTGAATCTGATCCAGAGGGCTCGCTCGGCGAAGACCAGGGTTTCGGGGCAGGTGACTGCGCCGGGCGAGCGTTCAAGGATCAGTAGCAAAAATGAGTGGTATGACTTTCAGACCAGAATGTGCAAGAAAGATGAAAAAAATGAGTGACTGACGCCCTTTTAGTCGCATATACCTTCTTCCCATTGCTGCTGAAGAGCGTGAAGCGCTATTTTCTCATCCCGTCTGGTCTGGTTGCTGTACCACTTGAGGGCTGCTGCTGAGTGATCTGCCCATGCGGCAAGCCTACCAACGCCAGAACACAAAAGTGGAGTCCACACGATGCACGTCATGATTACCGGCGCCGCCGGATTTCTCGGTCAGCGCCTGACCGAGGCCTTGATCGACAAGGGCAGCCTGAAGGGGCAGCCATTGTCACGCTTGACCCTGTTGGATCAGATCGAGGCGCCACGTCCCGAGGCGGCGTCATGTCTGGCAGTTGAACCGGCCACCTCGCTGGATATCGAGATCGTGGCAGGCGATATCGCCGATGCCGAGGTGCTTGATCGCTGCCTGGCGGGCGAGCCGCAGGTGATCTATCACCTGGCAGCCGTGGTCAGCTCGGCAGCCGAGGCGGACCTGGCGCTCGGCATGCGCGTCAACTTCGACGCGACTCGCCTGCTGCTGGAAGGCTGCGCGGCGCGTGGATTGAGCGACACCCGGCTGGTGATGGCCAGCTCGGTCGCCGCCTACGGAGGCGATCTCCCCGAGACGCTGAGCGACATGACCGCGCTGGTGCCGCAGAACTCCTACGGCACCCAGAAGGCGATGTCGGAACTGCTGATCAATGATTACAGCCGTCGCGGGCTGGTGGATGGCTGCGTGCTGCGCCTGCCCACCATCATCGTGCGCCCGGGGCGTCCCAATGCGGCAGCCTCGAGCTTCGCCTCCTCCATCCTGCGCGAACCGCTCAATGGCGAAACCGCCATCTGCCCGGTACCGAGCGAGCTCGAGATGTTCGTGATGTCGCCCCGTCGGGTGGTCGCGGCTCTGATCAAGGGCGCGGAGGTGCCGAGCGCGGACTTCGGCCTCTCTCGCTGCTTCATGCTGCCGGGCATCACCGTCAGCGTCGCGTCAATGCTCGCGGCGCTCAAGGATATCGCCGGTGAGCAGGCGCTGGCACTCGTCAAGCATGAGCCTGACCCGCGTATCACCGCCATCGTCGGCAGCTGGCCGGCACGCTTTGACACCCGCAAGGCGCGTTCGCTGGGCTTCGTCGGCGATGCCGACCTGCACGAGATTCTCGATGCGTATCGCGACGAGAGCGCCATCGCCTAGCCAGCGTCTGGGCATCTCATCCAGGACGAGCTCGCCAGACACCTTTGCCAGATCTGCTCGTCACATCAGTACGTCAATAACAACGATCGGCGTCATGCCAGCCGGCAGCGCCGACACCGCATACCTTGCGCCACACAATAACAAACTACAGGAGTAGCACCCCATGACAGACGCCGCCGTCGCGGGGCCACAGGTCATCATCGGCCTGGGCATCGCCATCTTCGTCATGATCTATCTGGTATTGAAAACCCGCGTGCATGCCTTGCTGGCCCTGATCATCGCCGCCTCGCTGGCGGGGTTGATCGGTGGCCTGCCGCCCAATGAGGTCATCAGTGCCATCACCACCGGTTTCGGCAAGACGCTTTCCACCATCGGCCTCGTGATCGGCTTCGGCGTGATGATGGGGCGTATCCTGGAGGTGACCGGTGCCGGGCAGCGCATGGCCTACGCCATCCTCAATCTTCTGGGCAAGAACAAGGAAGAGGCGGCGATGGCGCTGACGGGCTACATCGTCTCCATTCCGATCTTCTGTGATTCGGCCTACGTCATCCTCAACCCACTGGTGCGTTCACTGGCGCGCAACAGCGGACGTTCGGTGATCGGTCTGGGCATCGCGCTGGCGGCCGGCCTGATCATCACCCACTCGAGCGTGCCACCGACCCCGGGCCCGCTGGGCGTGGCCGGTATCTTCGGTGTCGACATCGGTCTGATGATCGGCTGGGGCCTGGTGATCACTGCGCCGGCGCTGATTGCACTGGTGATCTATGCCCGCCTGATGGGGCCGCGTATCGAGGCGATGCTGGAAGCCCAGCCGGGTGGTTTCGAAGGTAGCGTCAAGCATGACACCGACAGCATGATGCCTGAATCGGAGCTGCCGTCCCTGCTGATGTCCTGCATGCCGATCGGCCTGCCCATCGCGCTGATCTTCCTCAATACGCTGGTCAGTGCCGTGATGGGCGATACCAGCAACGCGTTTACCAGCACCATCGCCTTCGTCGGCAACCCGGTGATCGCCGTGGGCATCGGGGTGCTGGTCGCCATCTATGGTCTGATGCCAAAGACCCCCAAGCAGGAAGTGTTCGATCATCTGGAAAAGGGTGTCGAGACGGCGGGTATCATCCTGCTGGTCACCGGTGCCGGTGGTGCGCTGGGCTCGGTACTGCGTGCCAGTGGCGGCGGCGATTACATCGCCATGCAGGTGGCGGCTCTGGGGCTTCAGCCGCTGTTGATTCCGTTCATCATCGCCACCCTGGTGCGCTTCATCCAGGGGAGTGGCACGGTGTCGATGATTACCGCGGCCTCGATTTCCGCACCTATCCTGATGGGCATGCCGGACGTCAACATGGTGCTGGCCGCGCAGGCCGCCTGTATCGGCGCGATGTTCTTCAGCTACTTCAATGACAGCTATTTCTGGGTCGTCAATCGCATGCTTGGCGTCAAGAGCACCAAGCATCAGATGCTGGTGCTGACCCTGCCGACGACGCTGGCCTGGGCCATTTCCATCATCACCCTGTTGCTGCTCAACGCCATCGTCGGTTGAGTCAGCCAGAGCAGTCAGCTGCATCAAGAACGCCGGGCCTCATCGAGGCCCGGCTTTTCGTTGGATTTTCGTTCATGAGCAAGGTATCAACACGGACATGCGGCGCTTGAGCATTTCCGTCAGCGTGGCTTTCAACATCTGCGCATGTGATAAAGAAAGCAGGGCGATCGAAGGGAAATCAGACATGCCTTCACGAATGGCAATATTGGAGCAACACCTGAGTGCCACGACTCCTGCGAGGCTGAGCTTTGCCCCTGAACTCGAGAGGGACTTTGAACAGTTCGAGCATCGTCGGCGCATGAGTCGTGCCGTAATGGGTTGCTGGAGCCTGATCATCTTTCAGCTGATGTTCGTGCTCTATGACACCGTCTATGCGCCGGTCGCGATGCCGGTGACAGAGAATCTCGCCGTGATGCTGCGCCTTTATGTCTGCATCGCGCTCGCGATCCTCGTGCTGGTCCTCAAGAGCGAGGTCTGTCGCCCCGTCGGGCGCGAGGCGCTGCTGGTCGCGACCCTGTGGGGCGTGATCGGCCTGGCGGCGTGGCTGGCGGTGCGCGAGAACCACCTGCGCTGCTTCCTCGAACTCTATGCGCTGGGCGTGGTGCCACTGGTCGGTATCGTCCTGATGCAGCTGCGCTTCGTCGCGGCTCTGGTGCTGTCGGCAGGGGGGATGGCCATCGTGATCAGCGTGGCGCTAGGCGTAGCGATGCCCTATGCCCATATGGACTTCGCGATCGTCTTCGTCTTCATGGCGTTCTGCCTGTTTTCGCTGATTGCCAGCTTCCGCATCGAGTTCTCGGCCCGTCATGCCTATCTGATGACCTCCATCGATCAACTGCGCCTGCAGGATGTGGAGTCACGCAATGCCGAGCTGCAGGAAATGGCCTGTCTCGACCCGCTGACCCAGCTCTACAATCGCCGTCATCTGATCGAGGTGCTCAAGCAGCACCATGGCGATGCTCAGCAGGCGAAGAGCGGCGTGTCAGCGTCCCATCCGGTGCCACCGTTACCATGTCTGGCGCTGATGATGATGGATGTCGATCACTTCAAGGCTTTCAATGATCACTACGGGCATGTCGCGGGCGACAACTGCCTGTATCAGATCGCCCAGGCCTTGCAGGAAACATTGGACAGGGTAAAAGGCGCTGCCATCGCCGGCGCTCTCGAGGGGAATGAGGCTGCGTTGGCCAGCGTCATCCGCTTCGGTGGCGAGGAATTTACCGCCCTGGTGGCCGTGCGGGATCTCGAGCATGCGCGCAGCCTGGCCGAGGCAATGCGCTATGCCGTCAAGTCGCTCAAGCTGCCTCACCGCGAGTCGGAACTCGGCGTCGTCACCCTGAGTGTGGGGCTTTGCGTCATCCCCTTGTCGCGCCTGCTCGAGGGCGAGGGGATGGAGGATGAGATGACGCGTGACATGGCGGTCGAGATGCTGCTCAGCCGCTGGGTCGATCAGGCCGACAAGGGGCTCTATCGTGCCAAGCGCCATGGCCGCAACCGTACCTGCGTGCAACGTGGCAACGGCCATGGCAAGGCGCGCGCCCAGGCCAGTGATGACCTGCGTGATGATCTGCGTGATGGCCTTCATGATGAGCGGCAGAATGCGCAGCACGATGAACAGAAGGCTGAGTTGCCTGATCACAGGCCGCCGATGGGCGGAGCGGGCCTGTCATGAGAAGTCAAAAGCGACTCCCCGGCGCCGGCGAGGCGATGATGCCGGCGGCGGTGGCCGCCGAGCGCGGTGTCGTCGAGGGGCTGATCGACGGTCGCGGCGCGTCACGCTGGCGGCTCATGTTTCCTGACGCCCTCGAGACCCGGTATGTGGAAGAGACACGCGTCTCGCGCACGCGCGGCTTGCTGTATTCCGGCATCTTCGCCTTCGTGATGTATGCCACCTTCCTGATCAGTGACACCATTCATCGCAGTGAGGACCTGGCACTGGCCGCCATGCTGCGGCTGGGCGGTGTCTGCGTGGTGGCCATGCTGGTGCTGCCGCTGGTGCAGCGCGCGTCTTCCATGCGGCTCAAGGAATGGCTGATGACCGCGCTGGTGATCAACACCATGCTGGTCAGCGCCATCCTGTTGCAGCTGTCGCGCACCGAGCTTTCGCATGTCGATACGCTGTTGTTCGGCTTCTTTCCGATGGTCGGCAACATTCTCTTTCGGCTGCGCTTCCCCCAGGCACTGACGGCGTCGCTGACCTGCACGCTCATCATGGCCGGGGTGATCGCGTTGGAACCTGCCGGTCAGGAGGGGCTGGAGCTGCTGGCGATGGTGATCTTCGTCAGCACCACAGGACTCTCGCTATTGGCCAACCATCAGCTCGAGCACAATCAGCGTCAGGTGTGGTTGCTGCGCCAGCGTGAGCGACTGTTGCTGGAGGAGAAGCGGGCTGCCGGTCAACGTCTTACCCGAGAGGCCAACTGCGATGCGCTGACGGGCGTCTTCAACCGGCGCCATCTGGAGCGGGATCTGGCCCAGCGCTGGGC
Source organism: Cobetia sp. 1CM21F (assembly GCF_023161745.1). Lineage (NCBI taxonomy): Bacteria > Pseudomonadati > Pseudomonadota > Gammaproteobacteria > Oceanospirillales > Halomonadaceae > Cobetia > Cobetia sp. 1CM21F. Next base: position 922,017 of record NZ_JALNTQ010000001.1, read on the forward strand.
GGACCTGACCCGTGAGGACGGGCTGGCGATCCTGATGGTGGATGTTGATCACTTCAAGACCTACAACGACCATCATGGCCATGTGGAAGGGGATCATTGCCTGCAGCAGGTTGCCGAGGCGTTTCAGGCTGCCATCGGCCCGCAACCGGGCATGGTGGTGCGCTATGGCGGCGAGGAATTCCTGATTCTGCTGGAGTCAGTGACCGAGCGGCAATTGCGTGCCTGCGCCGAACGCATCCGCCGCAAGGTGCGTGCGCTCAAGCTGATCCACCCCGATAGCTCCGTGGCGAAAGTACTGACCGTCAGCGTCGGGGCGGTGAGCTACAAGGCCGAGCAGCACACCAATCTGACCGATCTGGTGCGTGCGGCGGATACGGCGCTCTATGACGCCAAGCATCAGGGGCGCGACTGCTGTGTCGTACGGTGAGTTTCTGACGCGAAGAAGCAGGGCAACAAGAAAAAGGATAGAGAGAAGAGAGAAGAGAGAAGGGTGAAGAGTAAAGAAAGGCAGAAATAGATAAAAGGGAAGAGATGGAGACAATCAGGCGCGTTCTCGAAAGGGGGCGCGCCTTGTCTTTTTGCCGCCATCAGGGCGCACATTCCTGGCCGGCTCAAGGTGCGCCGCACGGCAGAATTCAAGATAAACCGCGTCTGACGGCCCCTGGCATTGGTCGTATTCGAGGCTCGACGTGTGGTTATCTTGATGTACGTCAATAAAGGCGGATGTGCGGCGAAATATAGATGGCAAGCCTGAGCATACCGAGTGGAAAATACGTGGATGCTGTCATGCAATATGGCGGGCCTGATCGATCATCAACACGGCGATTGATCGGATGACTGGGCCTGCGGCAAAGCGTCATCGTGCACGATAGCCTGGTGTTTTCTATGCTCTTTGGGTCAGCTGGTAGAAAGATGACTGCCATGATCGATGGAGTTTGGTGGTATGCCTTGTCGTCACGGGCCTGACCGTGATATCGCTGCGACTGTGCGTCCCACAACGGGATGAACAGAGTGCAACCCCTGGAGTCCTGAGGAGTCGCCCATGGAACTGGATCCCGTGATCCTGTCACGCATACAGTTCGGATTTGTCGTGTCCTTTCATGCCGTCTTTCCGGTGTTCACCATCGGTCTGGCATCCTATGTGGCCTTGTTGCATGGCCTTTTCTACAAGACAGGCAATGCCGCCTGGGAACGTCTTGCGGCGTTCTGGGTGAAGGTATTCGCCGTGGTCTTCGCGATGGGCGTGGTCTCCGGCATCGTGATGGCCTTCCAGTTCGGCACCAACTGGAGCAACTTCAGTTATGCCACCTCCAACTTCATCGGCCCGATGCTCAGTTATGAGGTGGTGACTGCCTTCTTCCTCGAAGCCGGCTTCCTCGGCGTGCTGTTGTTCGGGCGTGGCAAGGTGCCGGAAGGCGTCCACCTGTTCGCGGCACTGATGGTGTCATTGGGCACCTTCATCTCCTCCTTCTGGATCCTGTCCTCCAACAGCTGGATGCAGACACCGGCGGGCGTCGACTTCATTGATGGCCACTTCTTCGTGAATGACTGGAGCGCGGCCATCTTCAATGCCTCCTTCCCGTATCGCTTCACGCACATGGCGATCGCCTCGTTCCTGACCGGCGGCTTCGTGGTGGCCGGGGTCAGTGCCTGGTATCTGCTGATCGGACGTGATGTCGAGGCCAACAAGCGCGCGCTGTCCATGTGCATGTGGCTGCTGCTGGTGCTGGCGCCGGCGCAGGCGGTGGTGGGTGACATGCACGGCATCAATACGCTGGAGCATCAGCCGACCAAGGTGGCGGCGATGGAAGGCAACTGGGAAACCCAGCCGGGCGCGCCCTTGCTCCTGTTCGCCTGGCCGGACAAGGAAGCCCAGATGAACCACTTCGAGATCGCGATCCCGAAGCTGGCCAGCCTGATCCTGACCCATGACCCCGATGGCGTGGTGCCGGGCCTCAAGGAGGTCGAGCCCGACATGCAGCCGCCGGTGTGGTTCGTGTTCTGGTCGTTCCGCGTGATGGTGGCGGTGGGGCTGGTGATGATCGCGGTGGCGTTCATCGGCCTGTTCCTGCGTCGCGATGGCAAGCTCTATCGCTCGCGCCCCTTCCTGCAGACGCTGCGTCTGATGTCGATCGCGCCATTTTTCGCCGTGCTGGCCGGGTGGTTCGTCACCGAGGCCGGGCGCTCTCCGTGGCTGGTCTACGAGATGATGACCCAGCAGGAGGCCGTCACGCCGTCACTGACCGGCTGGATGGTGCTTGCCACGCTGATCGGCTACTTCCTGGTCTATCTGGTGGTCTTCGTGACCGGCAGCTACTACCTGACGCGCGTCATCCGTGGCGGCATGCAGCCTGAGTTGCCGCATGACGATGTCGAAACCGCGATGCGCCCGCTGTCCGCCGCGCACGAGAGTCTCGATGATGATGCCAGCCGTACGGTAAGGAGTTGAGCACATGGAACTGATCAATCTGACCATGATCTGGGCGCTGATCATCGGCTTCGGCATCATGATGTACATCCTGATGGATGGCTTCGATCTCGGGGTCGGCATCCTCTATCCCTTCGCCCCGGATGAACACGCCCGTGACGTGATGATGAATTCGGTCGCGCCGGTCTGGGACGGCAATGAAACCTGGCTGGTGCTGGGCGGGGCCGGCTTGCTGGCGGCGTTTCCGGCGGTGTACTCGATTCTGCTGCCGGCGCTGTACCTGGGGGTCTTCCTGATGCTGGCCGGGCTGATCTTCCGCGGGATCGCCTTCGAGTTCCGCTTCAAGTCCACGCGCAATCGGCATTGGTGGAACGTCGCCTTCAGTGGTGGCTCCTACGTGGCCACCTTCTGCCAGGGTGTGGTGGTCGGGGCCTATATCCAGGGCTTTGCCACCGAAGGCCATATCTATGTCGGCGGCGCCTTTGACTGGCTGACCCCCTTCACGGTGATCACCGGGCTCGCGCTGGTGGCGGGTTACGCTCTGCTGGGCGCCACCTGGACCATCCTCAAGAGTGAAGGCGAAGTTCAGGCCTGGGCCTATCGCATCACGCCCAAGCTGCTGATTGCCGTGCTGGTCGGCTTCGGGGTCATCAGCCTCTACACGCCGTTCGTCGATGAATACGTGCGCGAGCGCTGGTTCAATCATATCGGCATGTTCTGGATCTTCCCGGTGCTGGCGCTGTGCTGTGCGGCCTTCATCTGGCGTGCCGTCAGCAAGCGCCTGGAGGGCCAGCCCTTCGTCGCGACCCTGGGGCTGTTCCTGTTCACCTATCTGGGGCTGATCTTCAGCAAGTGGCCGTATCTGGTGCCGCCGGACATCACCATCTGGGATGCGGCGTCAGACCCGGGCGCGCAGCTGTTCCTGCTGATCGGCGTACTGTTCGTGATTCCCATCGTGCTGGGCTATACCGCCTGGAGCTACTGGGTCTTCCGCGGCAAGGTGCAGGACGGTGGCTATCACTGATCTCACGCAAGGGGCTGTGCAGGGGGCAGAGCAGGGGGCAGCACAGGAGGCCCCGACCAGCGCCGCTGGCAATGACACGTCGCGCGCCAGCGTCAGCGACGCCAGTGTCATTGGCAAGGAGCGCGACAAGGCCAGACGCAAGGCTGCCGGCAAGTGGCTCACCCAACAGGCGACGCGCGAGCGTCGCCTGTTGGCTATGGCGGCGCTGTGCGGCGCCTTGGCGGGGCTGGCAACGGTGGCGCAACTGGTGCTGCTGGCCTGGCTGGTCACCCAGGTGATCGAGCAGCCCGAGGCGTTGACCCGCCTGTGGTGGCCGTTTGGCGGCCTGGTGGCGCTGCTGGCGGTGCGCGCCTTGCTGAGTGCCGCGCAGGAGCTATGCGCCCAGAAGGCCAGCCAGCGCCTGCGCCAGCGGGTGCGCCGAGAGATGCTGGATCACCTGCAGGCACTGGGCCCGGTGCGCGCCGCGCAGTTTCATGGCGCCGATGTGGCCCAGCGCTGGGTCGAGCAGGTCGAGGCGCTGGAAGGCTACTTCGCGCGTTTCCACGTTCAGCTGCGTCTGGTGTTGATCAGCCCGCTGGTGATCTTGGCCATCGTGGTCAGTCAGGACTGGCTGGCGGCGATTCTGCTCGCGCTGACCGCGCCGCTGATTCCGCTGTTCATGGCGCTGGTCGGCATGGGGGCCGAGTCGCTCAATCGCGAGCAGTTCGTCGCGGTCGCGCGCCTGTCGCGCCACTTCGTCGATCGGGTCCGCGGGATCACCACGCTGCGCCTGTTCGGCCTGGGCGAGCAGGCCACGCAGGAGGTCACGCTGGTCGCCGATGATTATCGCCGCCGCAGTCTACGCACGCTGCGCCTTGCCTTCCTCTCATCAGCGGTACTGGAGTTCTTCTCGTCGGTGTCGATCGCGGTGGTCGCGATCTATATCGGCTTCGGTCTGCTGGGCGACATTCCCTTCGGGCCCGCCCAGTCGCTGACCCTGTTCAGCGGGCTGCTGATCCTGCTGCTGGCGCCGGAGTTCTTCCAGCCGCTGCGCACCCTGTCTCAGCACTATCATGATCGCGCCTCGGCCTTGGCCGCCGCGGACTCGCTGCTGGAGCTGCTCGATACGTCCATCGCGCCGGCGCGTCAGGCCTCCACGACGGCGTCGGTCAGTGCCCCGTTGCCCAACGATGTGATGTTGCAATTGGAGGCCGTCACGCTGACGCATCCCGGGCGGGGCAGGGTGCTTGGCCCGCTGGATCTCACCTTGAAGGCCCACGAGGTGCTGGTGATCAGCGGCCCGTCCGGGGCCGGCAAGTCATCGCTGTTGCAACTGATGGCGGGATTCGTGGCCCCCGATGAATGCCAATGCCTACGCCGAGATACCACTCGCCTTGCCTGGATGGATCAACGCCCGCTGCTGATGCAGGGCAGTCTGGCCGACAACCTGCGTATCACCGCGCCAGACGCCAGTGATGACGCGATCGCGCAGGCGCTGACGCGCGCCGGCCTCGCCGAGGTGCTGGCCGCCTTGCCGCAGGGCATCGACAGTCCGTTGGGTGAAGGTGGGCACGGTCTGTCCGGCGGCCAGGCTCAGCGTCTGGCGTTGGCGCGGGTCTTCTTGAGCGATGCGCCGCTGGTGTTGCTCGACGAGCCGACCGCCAGTCTGGACGCCGAGACCGAACAGCGCCTGATCGCCGGTTTCCAGGCGTTGGCCGAAGAAGGCCGCACGTTGGTCATCGCCACCCACCATCCGGCCTTGAGGGCCATGGCGACGCGTCAGCTGCATCTGACCCGTGATGGGGTCGTTGGCACCACTGGAGAGACACAGGATGCTGGGGAGGGCGCATCATGACTGGACCCGCTCGCACTCTCGGTCCTGGCTCCACCCCCTCGACGCGCGAGGCACTGGCCGCGCTGGCGCCCTGGTGGCGGGTGCATGAGCGCTATCGGCGTCGACTGCTGCTGGGCGTGGTGCTGATGACACTGACCGCGCTGTCGGCACTCGGACTGCTGGCGGTCTCGGGGTGGTTCATCACGGCGTCGGCCCTGACGGGGGCGGCGCTGGCTGCCGGAGCCGTTGCGGTGCTGGATGTCTACACGCCGGGCAGCGCGATTCGCCTGTTTGCCGTTTCGCGCACCGTCTCGCGCTATCTGGAGCGTCTCTACAATCACGACACCATCCTGCGACTGCTGGCCAGCCTGCGCGGCAGTGCCTTTGCCTCGCTGGTCAGCATGGACCCCGCGCGGCTGGCTGCTCGGCGTTCCAGTGACTGGCTCAATCGTCTGACCGCGGATATCGACACCCTCGATGCGCTCTATCTGCGTCTGGCGGCGCCTCCGGTGATGGCCTTGCTGCTGATCGTGGCGCTGCTTGGCATCACGCTGGTGTGGCTGCCGGGCGCGACGCCGTGGCTGGCGCTCTTGCTGTTGACTGGCTGGGCGTGGCTGACACTCGGGCAGGCGCGCTGGGGCCTGGTGGCCAGCCGCCGGCGCGTGACCACTCTGGAGGCATTGCGCTCCAGCCTGATGGAGGCGCTGCGCGGGCATGCCGAACTCGAGGCCTACGCGGCGCTTGGCCATGTGCGTGAGCAGCTGGAGGCGGTGGAGGCGCGTCTGCTGGCGGACCAATGGCGGCTGGCGGTCATCAGTGCCGTCGGCAATGCGCTGGCTGTGCTGGTGATCGGACTCGCCTGGTTGCTGTTGCTGGCGATGGGCATGCTCGCCCTGCGCGATGGCCAGCTCAGCGGCCCGATGCTGGTGATGTTGCCGCTTGCGGCGATGGCGCTGGGCGAGGGACTGGCGGGGCTACCGGCGGCCTTCAGTCAGGCCGGGGCGACGCTTGGCGCTGCGGAGCGCCTCAATGATATCGAGCACGCCGCGGGTGTCGTGCATGGCGATGCTCGCCTGTCAGCAGGGCCGATCAGCGTCTCGCTGGAGCAGGTCAGCTACCGCTATCTGGGCGCCTTGTTCGAGGCATTTTCAAACGTCTCGCTCACTGTCGAGGCCGGTGAGCAGGTCGCGATCTGTGGTGCCTCCGGCGCTGGCAAGTCGACGCTGGCGGCGCTGCTGACCGGGCAGACCAGCCTGGCCTCCCGCGGCCTGCAGAGCAGACACAATGAACACCAGGGCGGGGGTACTGAAGAGAAGCAAGGTGAAGAGCAGAGCGGGCGAGTGTTGCTCAATGGCCGTGAGGTGCATCACTACGCGCCTCTGGCGATTGCCGATGGCGTCGGCTGTCTCACCCAGCAAGTCGATCTGTTCGATGCCAGTCTGGCTGACAACCTGCGACTGGGGGCCGCCGACGCCGATGATGCCGCGCTATGGCGGGTGCTGGCCGCGGTGGATCTCGCCGACTGGGTCGCGAGTCTGCCGCAGGGGCTGGCGACACGTGTCGGTGAGGGCGGTCGTCAGGTGTCGGGTGGCCAGGCACGGCGCATCAGTCTGGCGCGCCTGGCGCTGACCAACCCCGGCCTCGTGCTGTTGGATGAGCCCTTCTCGGGGCTGGATGCCACGACAGCGCAACGCGTCGCGCAGGGTCTCGCTGATTGGCTGGCGGGCAGAACGGTGATCTATCTGCTGCATGAGCATGATCTCGCGGCGCCACGCCCCGGTACCGAGGCCGTGACCCGCGTCTGCTGGCTGGATCGCTGAGCATCCATCGGGATCAAATCATGGCAGGGTAGAAATGCGAAAAAGCCTCCCGGGCAGGGTGCCCGGGAGGCTTTCTTGTCACTGTACCCGTCGATCAGGCCAGTCAGCTGGGCTCAGTCAATCAGTCCCAGTCGGGCGCGATGTCCGGATTGGCGATACGCTCGCCGCGGTCCAGCTCGGCGATCTTGGCCATGTCCTCGCCGGTCAGCGTCAGCGAGAAGGCCTCGATGTTGCTGCGGATGTTCTTGGGCTTGGTGGAGGACGGGAAGGTCACGATGTCCTGCATCTTCAGCCACGCCAGAGCGATCTGCGCCGGGCTGACGCCGTGGCGGTCCGCGATGATCTTGAGCGTCTCGTCATCCATCACCTTGCCGACGGCCAGCGGCATGAAGGCGCTGACTTCCAGCCCCAGCTCCTGACACTTGTCGAGCACCTTGCGGTTCTGCAGGAAGGGGTGCACCTCGACCTGATTGGTCAGCAGCTCATCACGCCCCAGAATGCCGACGGCGCGTTCCATCTGCTCGCAGGTGAAGTTGGAGATGCCGATATGGCGTGTCTTCTCCTCGGCCTTCATCTTGGCGAGCGCCGGCAGGTAGTCCTCCATGGCGACTTCGTCATTGGGTGACGGCCAGTGGATCAACAGCAGGTCGACGTAGTCCATCTGGAGCTTCTCGAGGCTTTCCTCGACGCTCTTCTCAAGATCACCGGGCTGGAGGCGGTCGTACCAGATCTTGGTGGTGACGAACAGCTCGCTGCGCGGGATGCCGCTGTCGGCGAGCACCTGTCCCACTTCGGCTTCGTTGCCGTAGAACTGGGCGGTATCGAAGTGACGATAACCGGCGTCCAGCGCCGCCTTCATGCTCTCACGCAGGGTGTCGCCTTCCAGACGGAAGGTGCCAAAGCCGGGATTCGGTAGGGTAGTCGACATGCGGTAACTCCTGTTGACGTTCCCGCCGGGTGCGGCGGGGACGTTTCCATGTGTTGTGTCATGTTTACTGGGGCTGTGAAACTGGCGCGACAATGGCGTGCCTACGCATCAGTCATGTGCCGGTTGCGCAACAATCCTGCGCCGCCCGCCATGCGCCTCATTCGTTGGCCGTGATCACGAATTTCAGGGCGCGACGCTCGCCACTCTTCAGTTCGGCGAGGCAGGACGGCAACGCCGTGAATGGCTCGATGCAGGGCGCCGGCTGGTTCATGGAGCCATCGGCGATCGCTTCGAGCAGACCTTCCCCCGCCTCGACCAGACGTGCCCAGTCCTCGTCGTCACCCGCCCAGTGCAGCGCACCCAGCGCGACTTCGTGCTGCGAGATGGCGCGATCGAAGGCCGGCGCGGCCGCCTGCTCCAGACGGTCCTGGATGCAGACGATGTGGCCATTGGCCCCCAGGTGGCGGGTCATCTTGTGGGCGTGATCACCATTGACGGTATCGATCACGGCGAAGACCGGCGCGTCCAGCTGCTCGGCGTCCGCAAGCGTCTCGTCGGCGCCCAGCGCCTTGAGGTCCGCGTGGCGCTTCTCGGAGGCAACACCAATGACGTGGAAGTTGCGCTGTCTGGCCAGCTGGATCAACCAGCGCCCCACGCTGCCGGAGGCGCCGGTGATCAGCAGGCGTCGCCCGGCCTTGATGGGCAGCTTGTCGATGGCAAGCCAGGCGGTCAGTGCCGGACACGGGAAGGCGGCAGCGTCATTGAAGCCCAGGGTGACGGGCAGGCGCATCACGGCGCGCGCCGGGACACGCAGGCGTTTGCTGAAGGTGCCCGGCCCCGCCAGGGTGGTGTGGACCGCGATGCGATCCCCCGGCGATACGTGACTGACATTGGCACCGCAGGCAATCACCTCGCCGGAGGCATCGACGCCGGGAATCTGGCCGGCTTGCCACAGCTCGCTGTCCATCGCCATGAACTTCCAGTCGACGGGATTGAGGCCGATGGCACGCGTGGCGACCAGTACCTCGTCGTCTCCCGGGGCGCCGATGTCCACCGCTGACTGCTCGAGCGCCTCAGGCTCGCCCGGGCCTTGCCATACCCAGGCGGGTGCCCGGGTGGCGCTGTGACTGATGTCTTGTGTGGTGGTCTCTGTGGAATCTGACATGGGATCTCCTTGCAGCGTGAACGGTGAATCCTTTCCGCCATGGCGGGGGCAGGTCGCGCGACCCGCCCGGCTTGCCAGTGCGCTCAGTCAGCCGGGCAGATCAGTGCAACCCTTGCGCCCTCATGAGAAGTGCGGCAGCACCTCACGGCCCAGTTCCTCGAGGGTTTCCGTGAGCGGGCGGCGATTGCGACGCAGGTGGAAGCCGATGTGATTCACCCCGGCATCCTGCATGGCCGACAGTTCTTCCATGAGGGCAAGGCGGCCACTCGACAACCCGAAGCGATGACGACGCACCGGGGCGTGCGGATCTTCTTCCAGATTGAGGTGGATGAAACTGACGTAGGGCTTGTCGCCGGCGACCTGACGCCAGAGCGCCACGCGGCGGATGTGATCCTCCGGCGTACCCGGGTAGGCCAGCCAGCCGTCCATCTCGCGACCGATCCACTCGGGCGTCTGCTGGGAGAGCCCGGCACTCAACAGCGGCGGACGCGTCGCGGCAGGCAGGATGGCCTGACCTTCGCTAAGAGCGTCGTCCGCCTGGCCCTTGATGACGTCCACCGCGTGACGGAAGGCGGCACCACGGGTCGCGAACTCCTCGCCGAACAGCGAGTATTCCGCCGGTCGGTCGCCACTGGCGACGCCAAGCAGCAGGCGGTCTTCGCTCAGGGCCTGCACGCTGGCGGCTGCCTTTCTCACCAGCCACGGCTGGCGCAGCGGCAGCACCGCGGCGGCGGTACCCAGCAGCAGGTTGTCGGTGTGACTGGCCAGATAGCCCAGGTAGGTGAACAGCTCGAAGACCTGACCGGCGTCGCCGAAGGCGGGGTCGAACAGCGGCACGTCACGCAACCAGGCGGCGCGGAAGCCGAGCTTGTCGACCTGGCCGATCAGCTCGGCATGGGCGCGCATGTCAGGCACGCCGAAGGGCGTGGAGGGGGCTCTGTCAGTGCGGACCCAGTCATTGTCGAGGGGCAGTTCGACGCCCAGGGTCAGGGGGCCTTGGGTGAGGCGATCCAGCGGACGGGTCGGGGAGATCATGGTGGACTCCTTCAGCAAGCAGGTGGGTAGACGACGGTGCCCCCGAGCCAGCAGGCTGAGCTGTCGGAATCGGGGGCACGTCATGATGGCGGGAGGCTTCGCGGCGGATCAGGCGGTCGCGATGGAAGACGCGTGACGCTTGTCGAGGCGACCGGCCAGCAGGGTCAGCAGCAGGGCGGCGGTGACGATCAGCGCGCCGATCCAGGCGGTGTCGGTCAGTGCCATCCCGGAGACCACCTGGCCACCGACGATGGAGCCCAGCGCGATGCCGATGTTGAAGGCGGCGATGTTGAGGCCGGAGGCCACGTCAACGGCCTGCGGCACGAAGCGTTCGGCCTGCTGCACGACGTAGACCTGCAGGCCCGGCACGTTGCCGAAGGCGAAGGCACCCCAGATCAGGATGGTGATCACGGCGGTGATCGGGTTGGCGGCAGTGAAGGTCAGCACGCCGAGGATGACGATCAGGCCACCGAAGATCAGGGTCAGAGCGCGAATCGGGCCCAAGCGGTCAGCCAGCTTGCCGCCCTGGATGTTGCCGATGGCGACCGAGATACCGTAGACCAGCATGATCAGACTGATGGCGCCTTCATTGAAGCCACTGACGTCCTGCAGCAGCGGGGCCAGATAAGTGAAGGCCGTGAAGGTGCCGCCGTAGCCGAGAATGGTGATCAGGTAGACCAGCAGCAGGCGCGGATGGGTCAGAACCTTGAGCTGTTGGGCGAAGGTGGCCGGTACGCTCTTCTTGAGATTGTTGGGCACCAGGATGGCGCTGCCGATCAATGCCAGCACGCCGAGGACCGAGACCACGAGGAAGGTGGCGCGCCAGCCGAAGTGCTGACCGATCCAGGTGCCCAGCGGCACGCCGGTGACCAGTGCCACGGTCAGGCCGGTGAACATGATGGCGATCGCACTGGCTTCCTTGTCCTTGCTCACCAGGCTTGTCGCGATGGTGGAGCCGATGGAGAAGAAGACCCCGTGGGCCAGGCCAGTCAGTATGCGCGCCGTGATCAGCGAGCTGTAGCTGGGTGCCTGCCAGGCCAGCAGGTTGCCGGCGATGAACAGTGCCATCAGTCCCAGCAGGACCAGCTTGCGATTGAAGCGGCCGGTCATGGCGGTCAGCACGGGGGCGCCGATGGCGACACCGACGGCATACAGGCTGACCAGCAGGCCAGCGGAAGGCAGAGAGACGCTCAGGTCCTGAGCGATGGTGGGTACCAGTCCGACGATCACGAACTCGGTGGTCCCGATGGCAAAGGCGCTCAATGTCAGCGCCAGCAGGGCAAGGGGCATGGCAGTTCTCCATCAGCAATGGGTGGGTCTTGGATGCTGTGCAGTCTGCCGTGAGTTACCTTTGTGATAAACGCACGAAATGATGAAAGACTTTTGCAGTTTTCGTAAAGATGTCCGGCGACGGCGTCCTTTATCCCATCCTTGCAGCGCCTTTCCCTGTCCCTGTCAGCTTGTATCGTCGTCTCGATCTCATGCCAGATGGCGCCACAGGGTGACTCAACAGCGTGATTCAACAGCGTGATTCAACAGGGGGACTCGAAGGGCGACTCAACAGCGGGATTCACCAGGGTGACTCCACAGGGCAGGGCGCAGCGGCTACACTGCGCGCCGAGAATTTTCATTCACTCCCTGTTCACATCGGAGATCGTCTTGGCCGCGCCTGACACCCCGTCTTCCTCTCAGCCTGATGCCCGGGCTGCAGAGACTCCCTGTTCCTTGCCGCGCCTCGTCGTGCCCTCGACCTGGCGGGGCTGGTGCCTGCTGGTGATCTTCCTGCTGCTGGTCGTGATGGGTATCTGGCCGGTGATCGGCTGGATCAATCAGCAGACCCTGTTGTGGGGCATGCCGTCCTTGATCATCTGGAGTTACCTGATCATCTTCGCCTGCAGTGGCGCGATGCTGTTGGGCAATTGCCTGTTGCGCCGTCGCCACGGCGCAGACCCGCTGTCGAAAGCGTCCGCTGGCGAAAGAGACGGAGGCGCCGCGTGATCGATCCGCATGCCTTTTCGTCCGTGCATGACAGCGTGCCCTTGCTGGTCACGCTGGGGTATGTCGTCCTCGCCATGGCCATCGGTCTCGGCGCGCGGGGTGGCCGCCGCATGGACACGCTGGAGCAGTGGGGAGTCGCCGGGCGCTCGATGGGGCCCGTGACGCTCTATCTGTTGATCGCCGCCGGCAGCGTCAGTGCCTACACCTTCATGGGCGCGCCGGGCTGGGCCTACAGCAAGGGCGTGCCGGTGTTCTATGTCGCCATCTATCTGGCCTATCTGGCGCTGGTGGCCTGGTACTTCGGCCCCAAGGTGTGGAAGTTCGGCGAGCAATTCGGGCATGTCACCCAGGCAAGCGCGATCGCGGACCGCTATCAGAGCCCTCTGCTGGGCGCGCTGTCGGCGCTGGTGATGTCGATTGCCTCCATCGCCTATGCGGTCCTGCAGACCATCGGCTCGGCCTACATCCTGTTGGTGATGAGCGGCGGGCGCATTCCGCTCTGGGCTGGCGTGTTGCTGGTGCTCAGCGCGATCGCCGTCTATCTGTTCGTCAGCGGCCAGCGCGCCATCGGGCGCACCAATGCCTTCCAGGGCGTGTTGATGCTGGTGGTTGCCTGGGCGATCGGCCTGTGGGCGGCCTATCTCTCCACCGGCGAATGGGGCTTCAGTGGCGTGTTCACGCGTCTTGAGGCCAGCCATCCGGAGTATCTGCGTCTGCCCGGCGCCGGCGGCGACATGAGCTTCAGCTTCTGGACCACCTCGATCATCGTCTCGATGCTGTCCTTCATGCCGCCGGTTTGGACCCAATGGATGAGCGCCGCCTCCGCCGGCACCATCCGCCGCAGTGCCAGCTGGCTGCCGACCTACTACGTGGTGATCCTGCCGCTGGTGGTGGTCGGCTTCATCGGTATCTACAGCCTGCCGGAGCTTGCGCGCGCCGACACCGTGGTGCTCGAATACGCGATGGCCAACATGCCGGTCTGGCTGGTGGGCCTGTTGGGCGCGGGCACGCTGGCGGCCTCGATGTCCTCCAGCGAACCCTTCATTCATTCGGTGGCCCTGAGCCTGAGTCGTGATGTGCTGCAACCGGGCCTCAAGCTTGATGACCAACGCGCTGGCAAGCTGGCGCGCTGGCTGATCTTCCCGGTGATGTTCCTGGTCGTGGCACCCCTGGCGATCTGGGAGCCGGGCAATCTGGTGATGATCCTCTTGATCGGACTGGGCTTTGCCTCTCAGGTATTGCCGGCATTTGTGGGCATGTTCTTCTGGCCGCGCGCCTCGGCGGCAGGTGTCATCAGCGGCATCAGTGCCGGCTTCGTGGTCACGGTGCTGTTTACCGTCGTATGGCCGCATCCGCTGGGCCTGCATGCCGGTTTCTGGGGGCTGATGCTCAACCTGCCTGTCTTCGTGCTGGTGTCATTGCTGACCCGGCCGGTGGATGAGGCGGTGACGTTGCGCTTCTTCCGCATCGCCGCCCCCTGGAGTCTCAAGCGCTGAGATTGCGCAGGGGAGATCGCGAGCGAAGTGCTGTCGGGGGCATCACTTCGCTTTGACAGTCGAGCGTTTGGCTCGACCAAACAGTTGTCTGAAATTTGGACAAGCGTTTGACAAGGTTGTGAACGATTGTCACGTTTGCGCCCGATCGCTTATTGATCCGTGTCGCCTTGTATAGAGTGAGATCATTGATTGGCTGTCCTCAAGGGAGGGGACGTGAATGAATGATCTGATGGTGCAGGTGGACAGACAGATACAGCGTGAGGGCGGTCTGGGAGTGCATTTCCCGGCCGAGATAGAAGCGCGCTTCGAGCACGATATCCATGTCGCGCGCAGCCACAAGCTTGCCTGCATGGGCGCGGTGGCGATCAGTATCTATGTGCTGTTTCTGCTCAATGACTGGCGCTTTCGCCCAGACCACATGCTGGAGGCCATCGTCATTCGCGTCGGGGTCATGACGCCCATCGCCCTGATCTGCATCTACATGCTCAAGCGGGGTGTCTCGCCGGTATTGCGTGAGATGTTGATGACCGCGCTGGTGTGCTTCGCGATGATCTTCACGGCCCTGTTGATCCAGTTGTCAGTCTCGCCACATTCCTTCCTCGACCTGTTCGCACTCGGGCTTATCGTGCTGGTGGGCAATGTCCTGTTTCAGCTGCGCTTCTGGTATGCCCTGTGCTCTTCGGCCTTCCATTTCGGCGTGATGCTGTATCTGGTCAATGCCCATCCTGCGCCCTATGCCTCGGCGGGTTTCATGGCGTTGATGGTGTTTCTGTCCATCACGCTGTTTTCGATCATTTCCAATCTGCGCAGCGAAAAGGCCGAGCGCCTTTCCTACCTGTTGTTGCTGCGTGAGCAGCTCAGGGTCGAAGAGTTCACCGAGAAGAATGAAGAGTTCCGACGCCTGGCCTCGATCGATCCCTTGACCGAAGTCTATAACCGGCGTCACTTCGACAGTCTCGTGAGTTCGCTGCTCGGCAAGCAGGTCGACAGCCGGCTTCAATACGGCGTGGCCATGATCGATGTCGACCATTTCAAGGCCTACAACGACCATTACGGCCACGTGAAAGGGGACCTGTGCCTCAAGCGTATCGCGACGGCCATCTTTGAAAGCGTGCACCCCGATGTCGATATCGTGGCGCGTTTCGGGGGCGAGGAGTTCGTGGTGCTGTTGCCATCCTGTACACCGCAACAGGCGTTGGCGCGCGCAGAAGAGATTCGCCGCCATGTTCGCGACCTGGCGCTACCGCATGCGGGGAGTTCACGCCATGGCATCGCCACCATCAGCATCGGGGTCTCTGCCGCCGGCACCGGTCAGGGCTGCAGCTTCGAGACCATTCTCAAGCAGGCGGATGAGGCGCTTTATCGCGCCAAGGCCTCGGGACGAGATCGCTGCGAGCTGTTTGCTCAGCAGGATCAGCAGACGCTGGGCCGAGCCTTCGCCGGCTAGCGTCGGGGTGTCGTCGTGGTGGTGTCACGGTGTCTGGGACAAGAGCCCAAGGGGGCGTGAGCTCACGTCTCGTGTGACAGCCCCAGCTGCTGGCGAAGCCACGGCAGCATGATCTGCTCTGCCTGATGCGCCCGCGCCCCGGGGTAGACCAGATAGAATCCCTGACCCTGATCCGGCAGTCCACACAGAGTGACCAGTTGCCCCTTCGCGATGCCTTCCGCCGCCATCAGGCGCGGTGTCAGTGCGATACCCTGATCCGCCAGAGCGGCATCGATCGCGAGACTGGTGTGATTGACCCAGAGGCGATCGGCCTTCTCAAGCCCCGAGAAGTGCGCCGCAAAGGTATGCCACCCCTGATGGCTGTCCTCGATCAATACGCACCCGCGCATATCGAGCCTATCCAGCCGTTCGCCCAGCTGTTCCCGATAGCCGGGACTGCAGACGGCGATACGCTCAAGCCCCGTCAACCATATCGCCTTGAGTCCGGCGTCATGCTGGCCATAGCCCTGGCGGATGGCGAGATCGATCCCGTCCTGATGCAGATTCGAAAGTCCCTCGCTCGCGTGTACCCGTAGTTGCCATTCGGGATGTGCGTGGCGAAAGCTTGCCAGCCGAGGCATCAGCCACTTGGCGGCAAAGGAGGGCGGTACGCTCAATGACAGGGTGGTGTCAGCGGGGTCATGGCTGGCATCGCGCACGGCCTTGTCGATATTGCCCAGCGCCAGGGCGATCTGCTCATGGAAGCGCTGGCCCGCGTGAGTCAATGCCAGACCACGCGGGAGACGATGGAAAAGCTTTATCCCAAGCTGTGTTTCCAGCTCGCGTACACGCTGCGCCACGGCGCTCTGGGTGAGCGACAGCTCTTGCGCCGCGCGGCGAAAGTTGAGATGGCGCGCTGCCGCATCAAAGGCCGGCAGCGCGCCCAGGCGCAGTTTCGTGCTCAGGTTCTTGCTCATGTTCTTGCTCACGTTCAGGGGCGTGCTCATGCTCAGAGCCATGCTCATGCTCATGCTCATGCTCATGCTCATGCTCATGCTCATGCTCATGCTCATGCTCATGCTCATGCTCATGCTCATGTCATGCTCAGAGCCATGGGCGCTTGGCCGGCCGAGGGCGACGATGCCCCTCCGGCGCCAGCACGCTATCTGAGCGGGAAGCCGGCGCACCGCGTGTGTCGCCTAATGGCACGAGAGTGAAGATTTTCTACAGAGTAATGCAAATAATGCCCGCTTGTCGCGACGCGGAGCACAGCCGAACATGGCGCTATCGCCCCCACATGGCGCTATCGACCTCACATGGCGCTATCGCTAAGGGCACCATGTGGTTGGCTCCCCAAGTATCCTCGCCACAAGGAGTACCCCATGCCTCGCTCACGATTCTCGGCACATCTTGCCTTTCTGGCGCTCGGAACCATCTGGGGCAGCAACTTCCTGTTCATGAAATGGGCGGCGGAGTGGATCACCCCGGGTCAGGTGACCCTGCTGCGTGTCGTGGCAGGCTTCATCCCCCTGGCCCTCTATGCTGCCTGCCAGGGCGTTCTGCACCGGGCGCACTGGCGCCATCTGCACCACTTCGTTGTCATGGCCCTGCTGGCGACGGCGCTGTACTACCTGGCATTCGCCTATGGCAGTTCGGTATTGCTGTCGAGTGTCGCGGGCATGCTCAGCGGCGCCATCCCGCTCTTCACCTTCGTGGCGGCGGCATTGTTCCTGCGCAACGAGCCGATCAATGCACGTTCGATCACCGCCACCTTGCTCGGCATCATCGGTATCGCGCTGATTGCTCGCCCATGGCAGGGCCTGCAGGCAGACGTCTCGTTGGCGGGCGTGGCCGCCATGCTCGGCGGCGCGATGTGTGTCGGCTTGTCATTCGTCTATGCCAAGCGCTTCGTGATGCCGTTGGCGATTCCCTCGCTGGCCCTGGCTACCTATCAGACGGGGATAGCCACTCTGCTGCTGCTCGCCGTCATCGATCTTGAGGGTATCCTGGCGCTGAGCAACGACGGCGTTGCCTTGACCGGGCTGGTAATCGGCCTCGGGGTGTTGGGAACCGGCGTGGCCTATGTGCTTTATTACTTCATCGTCGGCGAACTTGGCGCCATCAAGGCCTCTGGCGTGACCTATTTGCCCCCGGTAGTCGCCGTCATCATCGGAGTGCTGCTGATAGGGGAGCCCATCCGCGGGCTCGACCTGCTGGCAATGGCGATCATTCTGGCGGGTGTCATCCTGTTGCAATCCGCGCGTCAGAAGCAGGAGGTTGCGCCTCCCAAGCCAGACGGAAGCGAGACTGAACAGGTATTGCCTCGCTCAGGCGGCCTAGAGACCTCGAATCACTCGGTGCGCTGATCAACACTGGGAATCACGACTGAGGCCGCAGCAGAGAAGCACGACTGAGTATCGCAACTGCATCTCGCGATAGTGATGGGAAATGATCGAACGCCTGATGCTGCACCCTGCCTTTGAGCGGGGTGCAGCATCATGTTTCATCCAGTGTGACCTGTCTCAACCCTGTGCCACTTACCTCGAGTGCCTCACACGGGTAAGGTTGAGGCAAATGGCCACAGGTTGATGAAATTTGCCTCATGTCTGAACCGCAGCCCGTCCCCTCTGAATCCTCTGGGCTTTCAGTACGGTCTGAATTGTCAGAACCGTCTGAAGCGTCTGAAGCGTCTGAAGCGTCAGAAGTCGCTGAACAGCCCGCGCCATCCCGCATGCCTCCTCAAGCGTCGGCGACGGCGTCGGAGCCTCTCTCTGCGCCGTATCCGCGCCCGGATTCACCACCGCTGCTGGCGCCGGGGGCCGCCGAGCACACGCTGAATGTCTGGTTGGTGCCGCGCTTCTCGATGTTGACGTTGTTCTGCCTGCTGGAACCGCTAAGGGTCGCCAATCGCTTTGGACGGCCGCTGTTCGCCTGGCGTCTGCTGTCCAGTGATGGCGAGGCTGTCGTGGCCAGCAATGGCGTGCGCATCGACGTCGATGGCGCCTTGTCGTCTCTGGTCGATGAGCCGTCGTCCAGTGGCCAGGGTGGGACGCAGACGCGCTTGATGGTGGTGTCATCCTACGGGCCGGAAGTCAGCGTCGGCAGCCAGGCGCGTGGCGTGATTCGTCATCTGGCAGCCCACGGCGCCTGGCTGGGAGGGTTGGATACCGCCCCCTTCATTCTGGCGCGCGCCGGGGTGCTCGCCGGTCATCGGGTCGCCCTGCACTGGGAGAGCGTGCCAGCCTTTCGCGAGGAATTCCCTCAACTCGAGATCAGTCAGGCCGACTATGAATGGCAGGGCGAGCGGCTGACGGGGTCTGGCGGCGCGGCCAGTATCGACATGATGCTGGCGTGGATCGAGTTTCTGTACGGGCCGTCGTTGGCGGACGCCGTCGGGCGGCAGCTGGTGCATCAGCGCGGGCATCTGGCCACGCCTGCTGCTGCCAGCGCTCGAGACGATTCGCTGCCACGCAGTGTGGTCAAGGCGCTGGCCGTGATGGAGGCCAATCTTGCCCAGGTGCTGACGATCCCCGACATCTGCCGTCTGGTCGGCCAATCCCAGCGCCAGTTGACGCGCCTGTTCATGGCTCACTTCGAGGAAACGCCCAAGCAGCGCTATCTCGGCATGCGCCTGGATCATGCGCGGTGCGTATTGGCCGACAGCAGTCGCAGCGTCTCCCAGGCGGCCCTCGGCGTCGGATTCACGCATTTGGCGCACTTCTCGCGTGCCTATCGCCAACGATTCGGTGAGCCGCCCAGCGCGACCGCTCGCCGTGGTCAGACCACGCCCTGAGGCGGGTCATTATCCTCCGCCCCTCAAGGCGGCGCGGATGACGTCGAGGGCACAAAAAGAGCCGCAAAAGGGAGTATGATCGCGCCGCTGCACCGAAACGCCATCGCAGCAGACGACTTGGCAGAAGAGGCCATCAGGGTTCGCGACAAGCATATACGCCATTGTTTCATGCGCACGCCAGCGCACTGCAGGAGGCTTCACGAGAATGAACTGGATAACCTGGCTCGACCTGGCCGGTGTGATGATCTTTGCCCTGACCGGTGTCGTCGTGGCGTGCCGTTCACGCATGGACCCGATCGGTATGCTGGTGCTGGGCGCGGTGACTGGTATCGGCGGCGGTACGCTGCGTGATCTCGTGCTGGGAATCGGCCCGGTGTTCTGGGTCGAGCAGCCGATCTATCTGTGGGTCATCCTGTTGACGGTACTGGTGGCGACGCTCGGCTTTCATTATATCCACCGTCTGACGCGGGTTTTCCTGCCGGTCACCGATGCCTTCGGGTTGGCGCTGTTTACGGTATTGGGTGCGCACAAGGCGCGCATGCTGGGCGTGGATGGCATCGTGGCTGTCTTGATGGGCACCATGAGCGGCGTGGCGGGTGGCATGATCCGCGATGTGCTCGCACGTCGTGTGCCGATGGTGTTGCGTCAGGAAATCTATGCCTCGGCATCGCTGGCGGGTGGCATTCTCTATATCGCGCTTCTCGAGGCGGGTGTTGGCCTGGCGTGGGCCACTGGCGCTGCCATCTTGCTGATACTGGCGATTCGCCTGCCGGCGATCTATTGGCATCTGACCTTGCCGACCTTTGCCTGGGTGATCATTCCGCCCCCCCCGCTGGCTTCGCAAGACAGTGGTCAGAGGCATGATCAGGCCCCGTCGGGGGCAGCGGGCACGGGCGGGGAGAGTCGCGAGGGCGTGCACGCCACCCCAGATGGCAGACCTCGTCAGCGCTCGGAATTCGCGACGACGCTGGGCGGCTCGATCGGTGCCAGCGATGTCTCGCCCTCGGGTCAGCTGGAGACACCGCCGGCGCCTCCGTCATTGCCGCGGCGCACCCCCAAGGCACGGGTCAGGATGCTGCGCCCCGGCGAACGCCGCCGTGGTGGGCTCTAGACGACATCCTTTTGCTGAGTGATTTGATCGGCAAGCCATATTGCAGAAGCGATCATGATGCGCATCATTATTGTGATTTCTGCAAAGATGCATGGGACCATGCATCTTGCACTTCCAAGGAGAGCACAGCATGCGCAGCCGTTCGGATGACCTCGAGTTGCTACTGGCCGTGGTGGATAGCGGGGGCTTCAGCGCCGCCGCCAATCGATTGAACATACCGGTGGCCAAGGTATCGCGGGCCATCCAGCGCCTGGAAGGTGAGCTGGAAACGCCGCTGCTGAATCGCACCACACGCAGCGTGGCGCTGACCGATGAGGGGCGCGGCTTCGTCGAGCGCGTGCGCGAGGGCCTGTTGCTGCTCGGCAGTGCCGAAGAGGCCCTGTTGCAGCAGCGCGATCAGCCCAGTGGCCGGCTGCGTGTCGATGCCGCGAGCCCCTTCGTGCTGCATCAGCTGGTGCCGCTGGTCGCGGAATTCTCCCGCAGCTATCCCGGCATCGCGCTGGAGCTGTCAGCCGCCGATGACATCATCAACCTGCTGGAACAGCGTACCGATGTGGCCATCCGCATCGGCGAGCTGGATGACTCCACGCTGCACGCCAAGGTGCTGGGGCGCTCCACGCTGCATCTGGTCGCAAGCCCCGCCTATCTGGCCGAGCATGGCGTGCCGTCCAGTGTCGCGGCGCTGCAGACCCATCAGCTGCTGGGGTTCCTGCCCCCCAGTCGTCTCAATCGCTGGCCGCTCAAGGGGGCTCCACAGGGCTTTGACACGACACCTCATCTGCCGACCACCAGTGGCGAAGTCATGCGTCAGCTGTGCCTGGCGGGGCATGGTATCGCCCTTATCTCGCGCTTCATGCTGGGCAATGACCTCAAGACCGGCGCTCTGGTGGAAGTGTTGCCCGGCCAGATCCAGAGCCCCAATCCCCGCGAGCAGATCCAGGCGGTCTATTACCGCAACAGTACGCTGTCGCCGCGCATCAGCGCCTTCGTCGAGTTTCTCGCCACCCGCCTGACGCTGTGAGTGGCTGATGTCTGGCGCCCCAGATTTGCCCTGACAACAGCGGATAAAGGGGCGCTGATTTGTCCTGGCATAGAGTTTTAACGATTATCCCGCTCCTGAAGCATGGCAGTGGAGTCGGACTGATTTAAATAAAGTTTATAATATCTTGATGAAATCTGTTCATTGACGCATGTTGCATGGCGTATTTCACGGGCAATAGCGATATATTGGGCTGACAAGGATGTAATCAGCGCTTCAGGGACGAGCAGATGATAGCCAAGGAAAAAGAGGCCTACAGTGGCGACGATGAGCGCGCCAGGTATGGTCACCGCCAGGAAGAGGATGTGGCCTTCCATCTACGGCGTGCCTTCGGGGACGACCCCGAGGTCGTGATCTTCAATGATCTGCGACTGAAACATGGTGAGGAGAATGCCCAGATCGATCATCTGGTCATGCATCCCTTCGGCTTCATCATCATCGAGTCGAAAAGCATCACTGGTGAAGTCAGGGTCAATGCGGCAGGTGAATGGCAGCGCAGCTATCGGGGCAATTGGTCTGGGCTCAAGTCACCACTGCGTCAGGCGGAATTGCAGCAGGATATTCTCAAGCGCCTGTTGATCGAGCATCGCACTCGCTTGATGAACAAGACCCTGGGGCTGCAAGGCGGCTTTGCCGGTCGACAATGGAAAGTGCTGTGCGCCGTCTCGAGCAATGCCATCGTGCACCGTGACGATATGGCCAAGGGGGTCTCGGCTCAGGTGGTGAAGCCGGAGTTTCTTCACGAGCAGGTCAGTGGTCTGATCGGGGCGCGTTCGATGGTCAAGCGTGCCTTGCTGTTCGATACGCGTCCGGAGTTCACCAAGGATGAGCTTGAGCGTGTCAGCGAGTTTCTGCTCAAGCAGGACGCCCGTTCGCGTCGCGCGCATGCCGTCGAGAGCGTCCGTCGCGAGGTGAGTTGTCGCCCGCAGCCGGCAGCGAAGACGCCAGACGCCGCTGACAGTGCCGCGAGTCGATGGGCGGTCAATGAGGGTAGTCTCCGCGAATCTGACAGCAAAGCCCTCGCCAACAAAGCCCTCGCCAACAAAGATCTCGGTAACAATGGCGCGGGCTACAGTGCTCATGGCAGCAATGGCATTGGCGACAATGCGCCTGGCAGTCATGAGCTTGACGACCAGGAGCACCATAATAAGAAGCAGCGCGCCATGGCCAGGCAGGGAGGCGATTCGAGTGCAGTGGCAGTTGCCATCCCCGCCGCCGCGGCAGTCAATGAGGCGAAGGCAAGCGCCGAGAGCGTCGCTAAGCCCAAAGCTGAAACCAGAGCCGAAACACCAGCGCCGCCAACCGAGGCACCAGTCGGGTCGCCAGTGCCTGAAGCGTGCCTGGCCTCGCCCCAGTTGAGCGAGCATCTCGACAGAATCACCGCACGCCTGAAGGCTTCCGCCACCACGCAAGCGCCACCGCAAGTGCGTGTCCAGTGCCAGAAATGTCAGGAAAAAGATGCACTGCTGGGGCGTTATGGCCCCTACGGCTATTACGTCAAATGTCAGGTCTGCAACGCCAATACATCACTCAAGCAGGGCTGTCCGGCCTGCGAGAATCACAGCGTACGCCTTAGCAAGTCCGGGGCGGTCTACTCGGGGCATTGCCCGCAATGTGAGCACGAGTTCGTGATATTCCGACAGCCCGATTGATGTGGTGCCTTGCAGAAAGACAACGCCCGCATTCCTTTATCAGGAATGCGGGCGTTGTCGTTCAGAGGGCCGGCGCGACCGACCTCTCTATTGTCGACTCAATTATCGACTCAATTGTCGACGGGCCAGACCTTGAAGATACGGTACGGCGCCTGGCCGCTGTCCTTGCCGTCATTGAAGGGCGGCGTGCTGTCGAGCTGATTGACGGTGACATAGAGCCAGCCGTCGGCTGCCATACGCACGCCATCCGGCCAGTCGAGACGCTCATCGCGCACCAGCGGCGTCAGTTTGCCATCGGCGCCCAGCACATCCAGCCCATGCTGATTGAGGTTGGTGAAGTAGTGGGTGCCACCGGCGGTATCCGCGCCATCGGAAACGGGCTTGTCGCCGACGCGGGTGATGGCAGCGGCGATGGTGGCGTGATCGGCGCCTTCGCGCAGCAGTCTGGCCGGTACGCTGTACCAGCTGTGGCCGGTCATGGCGCCGAAGAAGACCGTCTCGCCATCGCCGGACAGGGTGATCGGGTCGACGCCGACCTTGGCAGGCTTGCCATTGAACTGGACGTCCTTGCCATCGATCTTGAGCGTGGCGCCGGGTTCTGCCTCAAGCGCCGGGTGCTCGCTGAAGCGGGTGGCCACGCCGCTCTCCAGGTCGACGGTGATCAAGCCCGGATTGGCGATGTCTGCCAGATAGGCCACGCCACGGCTGCGGTCCACTGCCAGGTCCTGCACGAAGCTGCCCTCGGGGGCGATATTCTCAGGCAAAGTCAGCTTGGTGATCAGCTTGCCCGAGGCAATATCGAAGCCCCACAGGCGGGTCTTGCCCAGATGCAGCCCCATGTCGGTGATCCACAGACCGCCCTGGCCATCCTGATAGATGCCCAGCGGGGAATCGATGGTGGCGTCGCTGTAGCGGCCGGCATGCGTCTGCAAGGCGGGGGGAGGGCCAGGCGCGGTAGCTGTTCTGACCGGTGATCTCGACCAGCTGCACGTCGTGATCCCCATCCATCGGGTGGATGGTGGCGAAGACCTGCCCATTGGGCGTCACCGCCACATTGCCGGGGCGAATCTGCATGACGGCGACAGAGCGCATTTCACCGTAGGCAGGCCCGGCCTTGAGCGCTGAGGTGGTGGCCGGCAGGGTCGTATGGCCGTTGGCGCAGCCCGTCAGCAGGCCGGTAAGCAGGGCGACCATGCCCAGATGTCGGGTCGAACGGACGGGGTCAGGCATCAATGTTTCCTTGTCGTGGTAATGCTGGTGTTACTGTCGCGATGAGCGATATCTTGAAGGCAGGGATTTCTCGATGACGATAATTGCCTGAAAAATCATGGGCATAGAGTAACCTAAAGCACCGTGCAGACCAAAAAAAACGCCCTCATGGAGGGCGTTTTTCATTGCAGCGTCAGTGCCTTGCGGCCAGCGGCCGATTCGATCAGGCGTGACGCGCGATCATGGCGTCGAAGTTTTCCTTCGGCTGGACACCGGTCAGGGCTTCGAGCTTCTCGCCGGACTTGAACAGCGCGATGGTCGGCAGGCCGCGGACGCCATTCTGGGCGGCGAGGTCCGGTGCATCATCGACATTGATGGCGACGACCTTGAGGGCATCACCCTGTTCTTCGGCGATGGATTCGACGATCGGGTCGAGCATCTTGCACGGGCCGCACCACGGTGCCCAGAACTTGACCAGTACCGGCTGCTCGCTCTCGATGACTTCCTGGGTGTAGTTGCTATCGACGACTTGTGCGAAATCCGCCATTTGTCTCTCCTGTGCATCACGAGGGATGCGTGATTCAAAAGGGCACTTGGTGTGCTTGATGGGCACACACTAACGCTGCTCGACTTTTGTTCGCAAGCGCATTCGCTTTTGAGGCCAGGCAACATATGCGTGCCGTTTGCGCAACAGTGGCGATGGTGTGACCGCCTACCCGCTGGTACACCGAGCCAAGCGACACTCTGATCGCGCTTCATTCGCCCTCCATTCAACCTCCATTCGCTCTCCATCGCTGCCATCGATTCCCGCGCCGGCTGTCATCCAACTGTCATGCATGTGTCACTTGATATATGGAAAAACACATATATGATATTTCGTATGTCACCGCGCTTCAGCCGGCTGGCAGGCAACCTGCCTTGCCATGCGTCAGGTGCCGGTAAGAGGGGGTCGGGAGAGGGAATCGGGAGAGGGAATCGGGTGGGGGAATCGAGAGAGGAGCAAGATGGCTCAGGCATACGCGAGGACATCGCCATGAAACCGTCAACCAATGACGTTATTGATGGAGTGGGAGACATGGCGGCCTGCCTGACACCGTTGCAGGTCTTCAAGTGCCTTGCCGAGGACACTCGCCTGACCGTCGTGCAGCTGTTGGCCCAGATGGAAGAGTTGTGTGTCTGTGAGCTTATCTGGCTGCTGGAGCAGCGCGCCATGCCCATCTCCCAACCCAAGGTCTCGCGGCATCTCGCCCAGCTGAGAGATGCTGGCCTGCTGACCAGTCAGCGGCGTGGCCAGTGGGTGCACTACCGCCTGGCACCTGACCTGCCGGCCTGGTGCCATCAGATACTCGCGACTCTCTGTCAGGCCAACGCCCGCGAGGTGTCGCGCTGGGTGGCGTGGCTGGAGACGATGCCCAACCGCCCTGTGCGCTGCTGCTGAGCGCACAGGCCGTAGAACGTTAGCCGAATCTTTTCGAACACTCTCAAGGAAATGCCCATGTGTCCTGCTCATAGCGCTCCGTCCTATTCCTCGTCCATCAGCGTGCCGGAGGGCATGCCGGCCCTGCGCGTCGGTATCAACGGCTTCGGGCGCATCGGTCGTCTCGCACTGCGCGCGCTGTGGAAGCTGCGCGAGGATATCGCGCTGGACGTGGTGCGCATCAATGACCCGGGTGGCGATGCCGCGACCTTCGCCCATCTGCTGGAATTCGATTCCGTGCATGGCCAGTGGTCGCCGGGCGCCGGTATCACCAGCGACGCGGATTCCATCACCCTCGATGGTCAGCGCACGGCATTCTCCAGCCAGCGTGAGATCGGTGACACCGACTGGTCGGGCTGCGATGTGGTGATCGAGGCCTCCGGCAAGAAGAAGAGCACCGAGGTGCTGAACGCCTATCTCGAGCAGGGCGTCGCGCGGGTCGTGGTCTCCGCGCCGGTCAAGGAAGAGGGCGTGCTCAACATCGTCATGGGCGTCAACGACCACCTCTACAACGCCGATGAGCATCGCATCGTGACGGCTGCCAGCTGCACCACCAACTGCCTGGCACCGGTGATCAAGGTGATTCAGGAGCAGTTCGGCATTCGTCATGGCTCCATGACCACCGTGCACGACATCACCAATACCCAGACGATTCTGGATGCGCCGCACAAGGACCTGCGCCGTGCGCGGGCCTGCGGCATGAGCCTGATTCCGACGACCACCGGTTCCGCCAAGGCGATCAGCGCCATCTTCCCGGAGCTGGAAGGCCGCTTGAACGGCCACGCCATTCGCGTGCCGCTGGCCAATGCCTCCCTGACCGACATGGTGTTCGAGCTCAACCGCGAAGTGACGGTGGATGAGGTCAATCAGGCGCTGCAGAGCGCGGCGGAAGGTGAACTGGCCGGCGTGCTGGGCTACGAGACACGTCCGCTGGTGTCGATCGATTTCCGTACCGATTCCCGCTCCAGCATCATCGATGCGCCCTCGACCATGGTCGTCGCGGGCACCCAGCTCAAGCTGTACGCCTGGTATGACAACGAGTGGGGCTATGCCAACCGCACCGCAGAGTTGGCGCTGAAAGTGGGCCTGGGTGGTCTGGCCGACGCCAGCACACAGGAGCGCTGAAATGCTTGCCCGCCTGCGAGAGCTGCCCCATGAGGTGCGCCAGTACCTGCTGGTGACGGGGAATTACTGGGCCTTCACGCTGACGGATGGCGCACTGCGCATGCTGGTGGTGCTGCATTTCCATTCACTGGGCTATTCTGCGCTGGACATCGCGCTGCTGTTCCTGTTCTACGAAGCCTTCGGTGTCGTCACCAACCTGGTCGGCGGCTGGCTGGGGGCGCGGCTCGGCCTCAATCGCACCATGAATGCGGGGCTTGCGATGCAGCTGGTGGCGCTCGGCATGCTGTTGGTACCGGAGCCCATGCTGACGGTGGTCTGGGTGATGATCGCCCAGGCGCTGTCGGGCATCGCCAAGGACCTCAACAAGATGAGCGCCAAGAGCGCCATCAAGGTGCTGGTGCCGAAGGGGCAGCAGGCGGCGCAGTCGCAGAGCTCACTGTATCGCTGGGTCGCGCTGCTGACCGGCTCCAAGAATGCCCTCAAGGGTCTGGGCTTCTTCCTCGGTGGCGCGGCGCTCAGCCTCATCGGCTTCCAGGGCACGGTATTGGCCATGTGGCTCATGCTGGCCGTGGTGCTGGTGCTGTCCCTGCGCAAGCTCTCGGCATCGCTGGGGCAGAGCAAGGCCAGCCGCAAGCCGGCGTTTCGTGAGATGTTCTCGACCTCGCGGGCGGTCAATGTGCTGTCAGCGGCGCGCATGTGCCTGTTCGCGGCACGCGATGTCTGGTTCGTGGTCGCCTTGCCGGTCTATCTGGCCGAGGTACATGGCTGGAACTTCTGGACAGTCGGTATCCTGATGGCCGCGTGGGTGATCGGTTACGGCGGGGTGCAGACCCAGGCCCCGCACATTACCGGGCCGATCGCGCGTCGCTTGAGCGGTGATGCGGGCGTGCGCTGGATGACCGTGCTGCTGGCCGGTGTGCTGGCGCTGTTGCCCGCGCTGATGGCGAGCATGTCGCTGGACGCCGAGCTGGGCGGCGACAGCAGTGCGGCCATCCTGCTGGGGCTGGCACCCCTCGAGTGGCTGATCATCGGTCTGCTGGTGTTCGGCGTCATCTTCGCCGTCAATTCCAGCTGGCACAGCTACTTGATCGTGCGCTTCGCGCGCAGTGAAGGCGTGTCGATGGATGTCGGCTTCTATTACATGGCCAACGCCATGGGCCGCCTGCTGGGCACGTTGCTGTCCGGTTGGCTCTATCAGGCTTATGGTCTGGAGGCCTGCCTGTGGTGGTCGGCGGCACTGGTGGCGGCGAGTGCCGTGATGGCCATCGCGTTGCCCTCGGACACGCAGCATGCCTCCACTCAGGAGACGTCGGCCAACTGAAGCCTTCGCCGGGCACCTGACGCCTAAGCCCTTATGCAGGAAGCCCTCATGCAGGAAGCCCGTCCCAACCATGGGGCGGGCTTCCTGTCATCTGGCGGCGATAGTCTGGTGGGTGATGCAAGTGACGAGAATCAGGTCATTGCGCATTCACCTGATGTCACCGTAGCGTCAGCAAGTGAAAATTCTTTCGTATAGCTCTTGCTAAGCCCCTCGCTGGATTTCTGGTCGTTATCCTTTCCTTTCCGCTCCAAGAGAAACGTCATGTCACATCCGGATGAAACTGCAAGGCGTGAGCGCGACCCTGCGACGCCTGATGCCCCGCTTGCGAGCGACAAGGCGCGGCGCAGTGAAGTGCTGCGCACCTTCTTCACCTTGGGGCTGACCAGCTTCGGCGGCCCGATTGCTCACCTGGGATACTTCCACGATGAGCTGGTACGCAGGCGAGGCTGGTTGAGTGACAAGGCCTACGCCGAGCTGGTCGCGCTCTGTCAGTTTCTGCCGGGGCCGGCCAGCAGCCAGGTCGGTTTCGCGCTGGGCATGGTGCGTGGCGGTGGCGTGATGGGCGGGATACTGGCGTGGATCGGCTTCACCTTGCCGTCTGCGCTGGCGTTGCTGGTATTGGCACTGGTGGCGGGCAGCCTCGAAGGGCCGCTGGCCTCCGGGGTGATCCATGGCTTGAAGCTGGTGGCGGTGGCCGTCGTCGCCCAGGCGATCTGGGGCATGGCACGCAAGCTGTGCCCGGACTTGCGGCGTACCTGTCTGGCGCTGTTGGCCATGCTGGGCCTGGCGCTGGCACAGAGCGCCTGGACGCAGGTCGCCTGGGCGCAGGTCGGGGTGATCGCGATGGGAGCAGTGCTCGGCAGCCTGCTGTGTCGTGATGACAAGGCGGCATCCGTGCGCCAGCAAGCCCAGGCCGCGGGGCTGTCACTGCCGGTCTCGACGCGCCTGGCGCGCTACTGCCTGATCGCGTTCTTCGTGCTGTTGATCGGCCTGCCGCTGGTGGCCTCCGGCAGCCTGGTCGATATCTTCTACCGTGCCGGGGCGCTGGTGTTCGGGGGTGGGCATGTGGTGCTGCCGCTGCTGGAGGCCTCCACCGTCGAGACGGGCCAGATCGCGGCCGATACCTTCCTCACCGGCTATGGCGCCGCCCAGGCGGTGCCGGGGCCGCTGTTTACCTTTGCCGCCTGGCTGGGGGCCGGCATGGCGCAGGTGGGCGGCGGTTCGGCATTGCTCGGTGCCGTCATTGCGCTGTTGAGCATCTTCCTGCCGGGGATTCTGCTGCTGATCGGTGTGGCGCCTTTGTGGGGGCGTCTGCGCGCCCGTGCCGGGGCGCGCGCTGCGCTCGCCGGCGCCAATGCGGCCGTGGTGGGCGTGCTGGGCATGGCGCTCTATGACCCGCTGTGGACCACCAGTGTGCTGAGCCGCACGGATCTGGTGATCGCGCTGGCCGCCTTCATCGCTCTGACACGTTTCTCGCTGGCACCCTGGAAGCTGGTGCTGGGGATGGTGATTCTCGGCGCGGTGCGTGGCGTGATCTAGGTCCCGACGTCGTATCTGGCAAAAGAACGCCCCCGTCTGCTGTTGGCAGGCGGGGGCGTGCTTTTTCTGCAGAGCAGTTCATGCATAGCAACTTCAGGCAGAGCAACTCATGCCGAGCAGCTCGCGGTCGGTGTCACACCAGTGACAGCAGCGCGGTGACCAGCAGCTCGTTGTCGTAGTAGGGCGCGCTCTGCTCGCTGATCAGGCGGGTGTCGATCACGGTGATGCCCATGCGCTCGAGCGCCTCGATGCAGGGGCCGCCGGGGTAGTCACCGCGCTGGCTATCGAGGAGCACGATGTTGAGCAGGTTCTCGGTGGGGCAGTCTTCCATGCGACCGGTCAGGTCGGCACACAGGGTGTCGAGCAATACGCTGACCAGCTCATCCATGCGCTTGCCGGTCTGCTCCGGGTCCGGGCAGCAGTTGGGGATATAGACCTTGGGGCAGGGGTTGGCCAGCACCGCGCGTCCGACGCCCTTGGGCAGCAGATTGGCGAGCACGCTGGAATAGAAGCTGCCGGGAGGGAAGCAGATCAGCTCGGCCGACTCGATCAACTGGCGATTGTTGGCGTGCAGCTCCGGCACCACGGGCACATGGTGGTCGCCCTCTGTCGCGGCCAGGCGCATGCGCGCGATGGGCGAATCGAGAGGGGCGACTTCCTTGCCGGTGATGCGGTGCTGGCCGATGATCTCGCGACCATCTTCCAGCGTCACCGCTAGATGGCAATCGGCATTGACCACGGCGCGCACCGTGCCGCGCACGTGTACCAGCTTGGAGAACAGGAAGATGATCTGATCCAGCTGCTGGTGATGGTTCAGATAGCCGCCGGCAATGATCAGATTGCCGATGCTGGCGCCGCGCAGATCGAAGCCTTCCGGCATGGCGTCGATGAGAAAGCCCAGCTGATGGCAGATCAGGGTGCGCATCGGTTCCGCGACCGCCATGGTCAATGGATGACGTCCGGCTGCCAGCTCGCGCAGCGTGGCGTGCAGCATCTCCGGGCGCGCTTCACGCGGCAGGCGGTGGGTAAACAGGCGATAGATATCGGGATGGCCCAGGACGCTGTCATCGGCCAGCGCCATCAGGCGTGAACGCAGATCGCCGATGGCGGGCATCGAGAAGGCGTCGCGCAGTTTGGCCGAGCTGCCACCGGAGTCGAACGGCGTCACCAGATGGATGCTGTGGTGGGTATAGCGGGTCAGGGTGCGCGAGACCCCGGTCAGCGCGGTACCGCCACTGAAGAACAGCACGCGTGGGCCGACTTCGGGGGCTTTCAGATAGCGCCTGACGCGCATGGGATCGGGTACACGTGCGGTCCGACTGACCCTGACCTTGGCCATTGCATGGCTTCCTTTATGCTTGCATTTCTGGCATAGAGTGCCTTTTTTTACGCCCAGCGTCGCCTGTTATGCACTTTCTCTCAATTCCAGCGCAGGGACTCTCGATTCCCGTCTCTCGATCCCAGTCCAGCGTTTCTTGTTGCCAGCGTCTCTTGCTGCCAGCCTGGCTTCCCTCATTGCCAACCCGGTTTCCTTCATTGCCAACGTAGTGTCTGCCAGGCGCGCTGTTGCGCCAGGCTGGCAAGGGTCGGGTCCGGGTGGACGGCGAAGGGGTGATCGACGAATTCCAGCAAGGCCAGATCATTGCGTGAATCCGAATAGCCCCAGCTGGGCACTCCAGTGCTGTGGCTGGCGTGTTGCTGTTGCCATGCCTTGAGTGCCGCGAGCTTGCCCTCGCGGAAGGTGCGAATGCCACGGGCTCGCCCGTTGTAGCAGCCTTGCTCGGTCTCAAGGGCCGTGGCCAGGGCCGCGTCCAGCGCCAGGCGCTCGGCGAGAGGGGCGACCAGATGCGCCGTCGAGGCCGAGATGATCACGACCTGATGGTTCTGCGCGCGGTGCCAGTGGATTCGCTCCAGCCCCTCACGATACAGGCGCGGCATCAGCTCGGCATCGAGAAAGCGTGCCACCTCGGCATCGACCTCACTGACGGCGCGACCCGCCAGCGGGGCGAGCAGGTGGGTCAGGTGGGTCTCCATGTCCAGCTCACCGGCCGCGTAGTCCAGCATCTGTTGTGCCCAGATCGCGCGATATTCCTCGCCATCGGCGATCCAGCCCCTTGCGATCAACCAGTCGGTCCAAAGCCCCGTGGCATCGCCCTCGAGCAAGGTGTCGTCGAGATCGAAGATGGCAAGCCCTGTGATGTCATCCATGGGACACCTGCGACGTGTCAGCGGTCTCGTGCCCGCCCAGCGCCTGAACCTCATCCAGATCGGCGTGCAGCATCACGCGCAGATGGCGCGGCAGTAGCTGCCGAGCACTGCGATTGAGGACATCGACATTCAGGCGCAGTCCCTGACAGTCCACCTCGTAGCGCACGATATTGCCGAGCAGCTGGTGGCGGCGAATCACGCCCGGGCAGCCGGGGCCGGCATTGTCCGGCAAGGGTTGGGTCGGGAAGTTGGCATATTCATCCTGCTGTCCCTGAGGGCTGGTATCCGGTTGCAGATACAGCGCTTCCGGACGCAGTGCCACGCGCGGGCTGTCACTCTCGTAGCCGAGCAGCGGGCGCGCCAGCTCGCGACCGATCAGATTGTAATGCCCCATGAAGCCTGCCGCCGTGGCATCCACCGGCCGGGTATACAGCGACTCGGCATTGCCCTGTTGCAGGATGCGCCCCTGATGCATCAGGAAGATGCGGTCCGACAGCAGCAGTGCCTCTTCCTGATCGTGGGTCACGAACAGGGTGGTCAGGCCGAGGCTCTTCTGGATGTCACGGATCTGATCACGCAGATGGCGGCGGATACGCGCATCCAGTGCCGACAGCGGCTCATCCAGCAACAGGATCTGCGGCTCGACCACCAGCGCGCGTGCCAGTGCCACACGCTGACGCTGGCCGCCGGACAATTGATGCGGGAAGCGCTGCGCCTGATCGGTCAGCTCCACCAGTCTGAGCACCTCGCTGACACGCCGCTCGCGTTCTTCCGGGCGCACCTTCTTCATACGCAGTCCGAAGGCCACGTTGTCCGCCACGCGCATGTTGGGGAACAGCGCATAGTGCTGGAAGACCATGCCGATGCCGCGACGCTGCGGCGGCAGCGACGTGATGTCGTGACCATCGACGATGATCTGGCCGGCATCGACATCATTGAGCCCGGCAATGGCGCGCAGCAGGGTCGACTTGCCGCAGCCGGAGGGGCCGAGCAGGGTGATGAATTCCCCGCGCGCGATCTCGGCCTCTATCTCGGCGAATACCTGAGTCTTGCCGAAGCTCTTGGCCAGGCCATTGAGCTTGAGGTAGTGCTGGTCGGCGGCGCGTTCGCGCAGGGCGCTGGTCAGAAGGCCGCCGGCGCTCTGGCTATCGAATGTGGTGGCGGTGTCGATGGCAAGCATCAGCGGTCCCCTCGGGGTGCGGAGTCTGGCGACTGGTGAGTGGTGTGGCGCGGCTCGGGGTCGGCGCTCGGCACCGGCCCGGGCAAGCCGTCGGTCATGGCGGTGGCCAGCGCCTCGTCGGGGTCATCTGCGGGCATCTCCTGCTCGGCGGGCTGACGATT
Source organism: Cobetia sp. 1CM21F (assembly GCF_023161745.1). Lineage (NCBI taxonomy): Bacteria > Pseudomonadati > Pseudomonadota > Gammaproteobacteria > Oceanospirillales > Halomonadaceae > Cobetia > Cobetia sp. 1CM21F. Next base: position 954,965 of record NZ_JALNTQ010000001.1, read on the forward strand.
GCCGAGCCAGGTCAGGATCAGGGTGAACACGAACAGGGTGATGACCAGGGCGCTGGTGAAGTGGCCGCTGGCGCCGCGGATATTGTTCAGATAGACCTGCAGGGTCTCGAAGCGGGTGCCGACCAGCATGTTGGCGAACACGAATTCGCCGGCCAGGAACGAGAAGGCCAGGAAGACGGCAATCTGGATGCCGACGCGAATATTGGGCAGCACGACCAGGAAGAACGCCTTGAGCGGACTCGCCCCCAGCAGTTGAGCGGCCTCCATCAGGGACGCCACGTCCAGTGCGCGCAGGCTGTTGGCCAGAGCGCGGTACATGAAGGGCAGCACGATGGTGAAGTAGGTGGGGATCAGGATCCACGGCGTGCCGACGATGGCCAGCGGGCCACCCGCGTAGAGCTGCAGCAGGCCGACCGATGACACGATGGGCGGCACGGCGAAGGGCAACAGGATCAGCCCATTCATCACGCTATCCAGGCGCGGATAGCGTGTGTGGGCGAGAAACACCACCGGCACGATCAGCAACAACGACAGCGCCAGCGCACCGACGGCGACCAGCAGCGAGCGCCCGAAAGCCGCCAGAAAACGCGGTGTGGTCCAGAGCTCCAGAAACCATTTCACGGTCAGGGCGTCGGGGGTCAGGCTGGCTCCCCAGCGTGTCGCCAGGGCGTAGAACAGCGTCGCGATCAGCGGCAGTGCCAGCAGCGCGAAGACGCTGGTGACGATGAAGGTGTAGATGTTCACGCGGCGCAGGCGCGCCATCAGGCTGGGCAGCAAGGGCTTGCCGTGGCGATAGGGCAGTTCAGCGGGAAGTGACATGGTAGCTCCTGCGCATGAGCCATTGCTGAATCAGCGTGACGATGACGAGAATGACGACCAGCACCAGGGCCAGTGCACTGGCCAGTTCCGGCTGCAGGAACAGGTCGCCGGAGACCAGATTGGCGATGCGGATGGTCATCAGGTTGTAGCTGGTGTTCACCAGCGCATAGACAGTGGCGTAGGCGCCCATGGCATTGGCGAAGAGTACGGTGAGCGTGCCTGCCAGTGACGGCCACAGCACCGGCAGGCCGATGTGCTGCCAGTAGGCGAGGCGATTGGCGCCCAGCAGGCTGGCGGCTTCACGCCACTCCGTCTTCAGGGTGCTGAAGGCGGGATACAGCAACAGGATGCCCAGCGGAATCTGGAACCAGGTGTAGATGACGATCAGGCCGGTGCGCGAGTAGAGATTGAAGTTCTCAAGCAGACCGAAGCGCTCCAGCATCAGGGTCAGCATGCCGTTGGCGCCCATCAGGATGATGAAGGCGAAGGCCAGCGGGACACCGGCGAAGTTGCTGGTCATGTTGGTGAAGGCGATCATCATGCGCGTCAGGCGCGGGCCGCAGCGGTGCATGCTGTGACAGGTCACGGCGGCGATCGCCAGTCCCAGCACGCTGGACATGAAGGAGATCTCGAGACTGCGCCAGATGGCCTGGCGGAAGAAGGCCGAGGAGGCGATCTCGTGAAAGTTGGCCAGCCCCCAGCCCGTTGGGGTCTTGAAGGCGCTGATCATCACCCACACCAGCGGCGCGATCTGGAAGGCGCCGAAGATCAGCGCAAACGGCAGCAGCCACATGACGGGGCTGGTCAGGCGGCGCTTCAAGGCGGCAGGCATCACTCGAGGCCTCGCGTGACAGCATGACTCGCCAGCAGCGACGGATTGCTCGCCTTGCTGTGTTCAAGTCCCAGCAGTGTGGCCAGGGTGCCGCAGAGCTCGCGTTGCTTGAGATCCGTCGCGGCGCCGTTGGCGAAGGCGGTGCCGAAGGTCCACAGCGGGACGCGACGCTCCTCTTCCAGCAGGCCGGAGTGTGAGCGGTCGGCATTCATGCCGTGATCGGCGGTGACCATCACCTGATAGCCGGCTTCCAGCCATGCCGGCAGGTAGTCGGCCAGGGCGACGTCGGCATGCCGCGCGGCGTTGCGGTACTGCGGCGTGTCGCCGCCATGACGATGGCCGGCATCGTCGATGTTCATGCTATGCACCAGCAGGAAATCCGGGGCGTGACGCAGGCGCAGCATTTCGGCGTCACTGAACAGATGGTCATCCGGATAATGATCCTGCCAGTAGAAGATGCCCGCCTGGATGGCGGATTCCGGGTTGTCGAGCCAGCGATGGCGGGCCGGCACGAAGGGGGCCGCGACATAGAGTTCGCTGACCCAATGATAGGCGGCGGCAGCCGTGCGCTTGCCCTGCTGGCTGGCAAGGTCGAACAGGCTGATGCCGCGTGAGCGGCGCACGATACCGTTGTTGACGATACCTGAGTCGACAGGCAGGTCGCCGGTCAGCAGGCATTCATAGAGCGGGCGCGACATGGCCGGCAGCTCGCAGTCCAGTGATTGATACTGGCCACGGCCGGCCTCGACCAGGGCACTCAGATAGCCCATGGCATGGTGACCCACGGCGTGGTTGAGGCCGTCGAGCACGACAAGAATGACACGCTGAGACATGGTGACTCCGTGAAGCTCAAGACGGCACCGCAAAGGCGATGCCGTCTGTCAGGATGGTGCGCGCTCTGCTCGCGTGAAGCAGAGGCCGGGGATCACTGCTGGTGGATCAGTACCTGGGACTGCCACTGGCGCGGCAGCTGCTTGGCACTGGCTTCCCAGCCCGCGAAGTCCTGGACCGGACGAGCATTGGCATACTGCTCGTTGGGCAGCAGCTTGGCGGCGATATCCTCGGGCAGGGTGAGGTGCTCGGCGCGGATCGGACGGGCATAGCCCTTGGCCAGATTCAGCTGACCGGCGTCGGAGAGGATGTACTCACGGGCCAGCTTGGCGGCATTCGGGTGCGCGGCATGCTTGTTGATGATGGTGGCGTAGCCGGAGGTGACGGAGGCATCAGACGGAATGACGACCTCGAAGGTGTCGCGGTTGATCTGATCGCGATAGTTCAGGGCATTGAAGTCCCACAGCAGGGCGACTTCGACTTCGCCTTTCTCCAGGTTGGCGATGCTCGGCTCTGCCAGTGACAGACGGCCCTGGCGCGCCAGTTCCGCGAAGACTTCCAGGCCCGGTGTCAGGTCGGATTCCTTGCCGCCATTGGCGAAGGCAGCGGCCAGAATGGCGTTGTTGGCCTGGGACGCCTTGCCGACGGCGCCGACGGACACCTTGTAGTCACCTTCGGCGAGATCGGCGAAGGAGGTCGGGCGCTCATCTTCACTGACCAGCGTCTTGTTGATCATGAAGGAAATGGTGCCGGTGTAGCCCAGTACCCAGTGGCCATCCTTGTCTTTGGCCCACTCCGGGATCTGCTCCCAGGTCGTGGTCTTGTAGGCCTGGGTCACGCCTTGCTGCACCGCGATCGGTCCGAAGGCGAAGCCCACGTCACCGATATCGGCGGTGGCGTTCTCACCCTCGGCCTTGAACTTGGCGACTTCCTCGGCGGAGCTCATGTCGGTATCGCTATGCGCGATGGAATACTTCGACTCGAGGTCTGCCCAGGTGTCCTTCCAGTTGGCCCAGCTGTCCGGCATGCCGACGCTATCGACACGGCCTTCGGACTGAGCGGCCTCGAGAAGGTCAGCCGGCATGTCGGCGGCACTGACAGAGGCACTGCCCAACAGGGCGGCCATGCAGGTGGAAACCAGCAGGCCGGTGGAGCGGGATGAGGTAGTGGCAATCGACTTCAAGGAGATTTCCCCAGTAGGTGATGAACAATCGCTGCGCTGAAGGTAAGGCGTGACGGGCATCAGGCACCCTGTCGACACGCTGAGAGCACGTCCGGGTGCTCAGGCCAGTTCTCGGATCATTGATCAGACCAGTGCTCTGCCAAGTGCTCAGGCAAGTGCCGAGACAACCGAGACTGTGTGGTCTAGTTCAGTTCGAAAGGCACGATCGACTCTAGCGCTCGCCTGTGACAGTTGCGTGTCGTCAACATGTCGTTGTCATGGCATGGGGTGGCGGCTCTGCCTCTGCCTCCTTCATACCTTCTTCGTGCCTTCTTCGTGCCTTGCCGCGGGCTTCAGTCCTCGCTATCTTCCACAGCCATGGGCGGACAAGGCATGAGTCAGCGCGTGATGGCTGAGCTGGCGTGGCAGCCAGAGCTGCGCTGTCACCGAGTTGTCACGCCAATGCCACTATTCTCCTCATGCGTGTCTCGACAAGCGTGTCTTGAAAAGTCGCACTGAGCTTTGTGGGTCATCTGAACTAGACCACAGAAATCGCTTCGCTCTGACCCTTTCCATCCTGGACGCCCTGGATGTCATGCAAGTGACTCGCCAGAAATTGCTGTCTTTCGTTATCTTTCAGGAACTTCGCATGCCTTCATCTTCGCTTGAGCCCCAGAGTGACGCCGCTTCATCGGCAACTCCTGACGCGGATGTCCCCGTGGCAGGGCTCAAGAGCAGGCTGCTGAACCATCTTGAGGCAGCGCCGCTGCGCGCTTCACAGCGCCTGCCTTCCGAGCGCGAGATGATCGAACGCTTTGCCACGACGCGGGTCACGCTGCGCGACACCTTGCTGCAGCTGGAGGCGGAGGGGCGTATCTATCGCGAGAATCGGCGGGGCTGGTTCGTCTCGCCGCCACGGCTGCGCTATGACTTGCTGGCGTGCCTGCCATTTCGCGACATGGTCGAGTCACAGCAGCGGGTGGCCAGCACCGAGGTACTGGCGGCAGGAGAGGTCGCTGCCAACGCGGTGATCGCGCGGCGACTGGGGATTGCGGAGGGCTCAGTGGTCTATCGCATCACTCGCGTGCGGCGTATCGACGGGCGGCGCGTGCTGCATGTCTGCCATCACCTGCGACGTGACTGCTTCCCGGGCATCCTCGATTTCGACCTCGCTGCCCACTCCCTGACCGACCTCTACCGGCACGAATACGCCATTCGTGTCAGCCGCGTCAGCTTCGAGCTGGCCTCCACGGTGTTTGACGCTGAGGCCGCCGCCGCACTGAACGCTGCGCAGGGCAGCCCCGCGCAGCGCATCACCCGCATCAACTTCGATCAGAATGGCCGCGCGGTGGACTGCGATGATGAACACTGGCGCCACGACGCCATCGAATTGACGCTGAGTGCCGCACCACAGAGCTAGTCGGCAAGTTCGCGGCGAAGCCTGAATGCCTGGCAGGCCGCTGGTAGCCCAGACGAAAACACCCGCACACCTCTCTGTCAGTAGAGGCCGTGCGGGTGTTTCTTGTGCGACAGACAGGATTCGAGCGCGGTTGAGACGCGATCGATCGGTATCAGCGCATCAGCAGGCTTTCATCGACTTCGCGAAAGTGATGGGCGCTTTTCATCAGGGCGAGGGCGGTGAGGGCTTCGACGCCATAGACGCGGGTGGTGATGGCGTGGCGGGTGGCGACATGGTCCAGCAGCAGGGCGAAGTCGCCATCGCCGGAGGCGAGGATGATTTCATCGACCTCGGGGACGGCTTCCATCACGTCGATGGTGATGCCGACATCCCAGTCGCCCTTGGCCGAGCCGTCGCCGCGCTGGATGAAGGGCTTGAGTTTGACCTCAAAGCCTATCTCGCGCAGGCGCTGCTGGAATTGCTGCTGCTTGGGGTCGCCACGGTCGATCGCGTAGGCGTAGGCATGCTGGATCGAGCCGAGGCGCTCGAGCTCTGCCCACAGGCGGCGATAATCGAACTGCCGACCGAAGGTGTCGCGGGTGGTGTAGTAGATGTTCTGCACATCAATGAAGACGGCCAGGCGTGTGCGTGCCCCATCCGCGTCGCGAGTGCCATGCACACTGTGCTGGCGGGAGTCGAGGGTGCTGTCGCACGAAGAGGATGCTGGCATGGGCGTCGCCGTGGCGGGAGGAGCAAGGGCAGGCAAGAGGTGATTTTCCTCTCCCCAGAAAGAAGCCGGCCGCTACCTGATGATGCAGGGCAGCGGCTGGAGGTCTAGCGATGAACAACGCTCTCACCGGTCAGTGACTCGATGGCAGACGCCAGTTGAGTGAGGCGAGCAGCGCGTTCGGGCACCAAGGCTTGATGGGCAAGCCTCAGCTCTTGGCAGCAGGGTTTGACGGCTTGGTCGGCTTGACGCCAATGACCTGGCCGCTGACACCGGATTCAATCACATCCACCTTGCCACCACGGTCCAGGAAGGCCTGCATCTGAGCTTCAAGCGAGGCTGAGGTTTCGACAGCAGCCGGTGCTTTTTTCTTTGCAGCAGTACGAGTATTCGCCATGCGGGACTCCGTTCCAAGACGTGAGGGGTGAAGGTGCATGATAACACAGTGGCAACTTTGCTGCTTGATGGCGTCAATTTGGAATCAGAAGCCTGATGTTTTGCGTCGCTTTTCCTTGTGTCTGCAAGCCTCGCGCAGCTTGGTGGGCCGCTGTTGCGATCTGACCAACACAGTGATGCAGGGCAGCCAAGCCATTGAAAAGTCGGGCTGTCGGCAAGAGGTCAGTGGGCATGATCGCGATTGCCGCATGGCATGCGAATCCTTTTATGGGCGCTGAATCATCTTTGATGACCAGGCTCCCCGACGCTCAGCCAAGCAAGGAGAGACTCCATGACAAGCCCTTCCAACGGTGGTTTTGACGGACAGACTCGCGCTTATGCGGTGGCATCCGAAACGGCAGACCTGGCGCCCTGGAACTTCGAGCGTCGCCAGCCGCGTCCGGATGACGTGGCCATCGAGATTCTCTACTGCGGTGTCTGCCACTCGGATCTGCACGTCGGGCGCAATGACTGGGGCTTTTCTCAGTATCCGCTGGTCCCGGGGCACGAGATCGTGGGTCGGGTGACCCAGGTGGGCAATGACGTCAGTCAGTACAAGGTGGGCGATATGGTCGGCGTCGGCTGCATGGTGGATTCCTGCCGTGAATGCAGCGCCTGTCAGAAGGGGCTCGAGCAATACTGCCTCGACGGCATGACCATGACCTACGGCAGCCCGGACCGTCACGATGGCAGCCTCACCCAGGGCGGCTATTCCGACAAGATCGTCGTCAGCGAGCGCTTCGTGGTCTCCATCCCGGACAAGCTCGACCCGGCAGTGGCCGCGCCGCTGCTGTGCGCGGGTGTCACGACCTATTCGCCGCTGCGTCACTATGGCGTGAAGTCCGGTGACAAGGTCGGGGTGATCGGCATGGGCGGCCTGGGTCACATGGGCATCAAGTTCGCCAAGGCGATGGGCTGTGAAGTGACGCTCTTCACCCGCAGCGAGAGCAAGGTCGAGGAAGCGCGCGAGAATGGTGTCGATCATGTGATCGTCTCGACGGATGACGAGCAGATGGCAGGTGCCACCGAGACCTTCGACTTCCTGCTCGACACGGTGCCGGTGCCGCATGATCTCAACCCTTACCTCAATACCCTGAAGTACGACGGCACGCATATCCTCGTCGGCCTGGTGCAGGAAGTGGACCCCGCGCTGCAGGGCGGCAACCTGGTCATGAAGCGCCGTGTACTGGCGGGCTCGTTGATCGGTGGCATGCCGGAGACCCAGGAAGTGCTCGACTACTGCGCCGAGCACGACATTGGCTGCGATATCGAGATGATCGACATCGACACCATCAATGATGCCTGGAAGCGCATGCAGGAAGGCAAGGTCAAGTATCGTTTCGTGATTGACATGCAGAGCCTCAAGAACGCCCAATAAGCGCTGGCGCTGCTGCCGACGAGGCAGTCTGTCAGTGAATGCTGAAACCCCCGCCAATGACGCATTGGCGGGGGTTTTGTCGTAAGGTATGTCACAAAATTGCTACAGGGTGATTCCCGATGTATCGCAAAACGCGTATAAGAACGCGATGAAAACGCCAAAGAGAATCCAGCCGCTCATAGATGACGGTCTGGTCGATGAAGTGCTCCGCCCCTTGATGAGTGGCAAGGAAGCCTCGGTTTACGTCGTGCGCTGCGGAGAAGAGATTCGCTGTGCCAAGGTCTACAAGGATGCTGCCCAGCGCAGCTTCAAGCAGGCTGTGCTGTATCAGGAAGGCCGCAAGGTGCGTAACAGTCGCCGTCAACGGGCGATGGAGAAGGGCTCCGGCTTCGGACGCAACCAGCAGGAAGCCGCCTGGCAGAATGCCGAGGTCGATGCGCTGTATCGTCTGGCCGATGCCGGTGTACGCGTGCCGCAGCCGTTCGGCTGCTTCGATGGCGTGCTGCTGATGGAGCTGGTCACTGATGACGACGGCAATGTGGCACCGCGCCTGAATGATGTCTCGATGTCCGCCGAGCAGGCGCGGGAAGACCATGCGCTGATGATGCAGTACATCGTGCGCATGCTGCATGCCGGCCTGGTGCATGGCGATCTGTCCGAGTTCAACGTGCTGGTCGATGACTATGGCCCGGTGATCATTGATCTGCCCCAAGCGGTCGATGCCGCGGCCAACAACAATGCCAAGAGCATGTTGGCGCGTGATGTCGCCAATATCACCGCCTACTACGCGATGTTCGCGCCTGAACTGGCACAGACACGCTACGCCGACGAGATCTGGGCATTGTTCGAGGCCGGCGACATGGACCCGGATGTCGAGCTGACAGGCCTTTATGAGGACGACGCCGAAGCGCCGGACGTGGATGCGCTGCTCGAGAACATCATGGCGGCCATGGAAGAAGAGCAGGAGCGCAAGGCGCGCCAGAAGAGTGCCGAAGAGGGCGATGATGAATAGCAGGAATCTTTGGTTGCTAACTGCTGGCCGCTAGCTGCTTGCCAGGACTCGGGCTTTCGCCAGAAGCGCTGAGTAGGGGCTCGCCAGTGGCAAGCGAGTGATGCCCTGTCACGCACGCTGCCGATTCGATGGCCTGATCTTCCCACGAGTGTCTGGGGAGATCAGGCCATTTCTGTTGGGGCCTTGTCTCGGCCGAAGGTAAAGCAGAGAGGCGACAGGGGAAGGGATAGAGAAAGGGGAAGGGATAGAGAGGCACGGCAGCCCGCGGCAGGATCCTCAGCGGAGATGTCACGCGACTGCAATAAAATGATGCTCATATATGCCTATGCGTATTTATCGACATGCCTGTTATCGAGATACGTGTTCAGCATGCCGAGGGTGATTTTCATCACTGGCATGTGGCGATTGGCGAGGTGTCGCGCCAATCGGGTTAGCGGAGTCGTGAGGGATTCCGCCACCAAATATATGCTTATTCATATAAATCAATGCATCGGAGCACCGCAATGAATCGCCCTCTCAAGCAGCTCGCTTTCGTGATCGCCTCTGCGGCTATCGTGTCCAGTGCACAAGCACGTGACCAGGTTCGCATCGTCGGTTCCAGCACCGTCTATCCCTTCTCGAGCTATGTGGCGGAAGAGTTCGGTGTCACCACGGATCATCCCACACCGGTCATCGAAGCCACGGGTTCCGGTGGCGGCATGAAGCTCTTCTGTGAAGGTGCCGGCAGCAACACCCCGGATATCACCAACGCCTCGCGCCGCATGAAGGCCTCCGAATTCGAGCGCTGTCAGGAAAATGGCGTGACCGACATCACCGAAGCCTTCATCGGTTATGACGGCATCGCCTTCGCGCAGTCCAACACCAACGACCCTGCTGCCTTCACGCTGGAGCAGATCGCGCTGGCGGTCGCGGCCCAGGTGCCGGTCGATGGCAAGCTGGTGGCCAACCCCTATACCCGCTGGAACCAGATCGATTCCAGCCTGCCTGACCGCAAGATCACCATCTATGGGCCGCCCAGCACTTCCGGGACGCGCGATTCCTTTGAGGAGCTGGTGCTGGAAGCCGCCACCGAAGAGATGGACGGCTATGGTGGCGAAGGCTACTCCAAGGTGCGCAACGATGGCGTCTTCGTGCCGGCCGGCGAGAACGACAACCTGATCGTGCAGAAGCTGTCGGAAGACACCGAGGCCTTCGGCGTCTTCGGCTATTCCTTCCTCGAGGAGAACGAAGACTCGCTGAGCGGCGCGACCATCGACGGCATCGCCCCGTCTCCCGAGGCCATCTCGGAAGAGACCTACCCGGTCGCACGTACCATGTTCTTTTACATCAAGAATCAGCACGCGGAAGAAGCCCCGGTCATGTATGACTACGCGGACCTGTTCATGAGCGAGAAGATGGTGGGCAACCTGGGCTACCTGAAAGGCATCGGCCTGATTCCGGCGCACGAAGAAGCGCGCAAGGCGGCGCGTCAAGCCGTCGCCGACAGGAAGCCCCTGACGCTTTCGGACCTGCAGGGCTGATGACGTGAGCCACGCGGTGCGGCGGTCGAGCGCATCGTGAACGCAGCGAGTGGCGATCTTCGCGGGCTGGCGTGGTGTGTCTGGCAGTTGCCGGTCACTGCGCTGGCCCGTTCGCGTCTGTTGCAGGCTCTGTTGCAGGTGTTGTTGCAGGGTTTGTTGCAGAAAGTGATCTGAAGGTGGGGCGCCGAGGCCTGAAAGGCTACTGACATCAGTTTGTTATACAAGCGCGGTACTTCTGATATGCGACCCTATGGTAAGGTAAAATTGCAGCTCTGGAGATGAGTCATGTCCAAACAGCGAGTGCTTTTTCTGTGCAATGCCAATTCTGCCCGCTCCCTGATGGGGGAGGCATTGCTGCGTAACATGGCGGGGGACGAGTTTGACGCCTTCAGTGCCGGTGTCGCGCCTGATGCCCCGCAACAGCATGCGTTGGACGCTCTGGCGCGCGCCGGGGTGGATAATTCAGGTCTGGCGAGCGAGTCGATCGATCGCTACCGCTCTCAGTCCTTCGATGCCGTCATCGTGCTGTGTCAGAAGGCGCAGCAGCAGTGTCGCCAGTGGGATGGCCAGACCGATGAGCTGTTGTTCTGGGATATCGAAGACCCGCGCAATGAGGATACTGCGGTGTCCTATGGGCGCGCCTTGAACGAAATTCGCACGCGCTTGCAGCTGTGGTTGGCGGCACGCTCACATCATTGAATCAGGTGGAATTCTGCATTGTCTCTTCTGACCCCGACACGTCTTTTCAAATGCCTCAGCGACGATACGCGCCTTGTGCTGATGTTGCTTATCCATGCAGAAGGCGAGCTTTGCGTATGCGAGATGACCTACGTGTTGCAGGAGTCGCAGCCCAAGGTATCGCGCCATCTGGCCCAGTTGCGCAATTGCGGTCTGCTGCTGGACCGCCGCCAGGGACAATGGGTCTACTACCGTCTGATGCCTGACCTGCCGTCCTGGGTATTGCCGGCGCTGGTCGCGGCGGCGGAAGGGAGTCAGCACCGCATGGCGCCGTTGCTGGCGCGCCTGGCCACCATGGAAGGGCGCCCCAACCGCGAATGCTGAGCCGCTGTTGGTACCGCCATTGCCGTCATGCAACAACGCCGCCCCGGATTCCGGGGCGGCGTTGTTGTTGAGAGCACATCAGGGGCTGATCAAACCGGATCGACGGCGTGCTGCTCGGTCTCGGGGTCATGGCGACGATGGCGCAGTTCGATGCCCTTGAGCAGGTTGCGCAGGATCTGGTCCTTGCACTCGCGGTAGTGGCGATGATCGGGCTTGCGGAAGAAGGCAGACAGCTCGGACTTGGTGATCAGCTCGAAACCGGCCAGTGCCAGCAGCTCGAGCATGTCGTCATCCTTGAGCTCGAAGGCGATCTTGAGCTTGCGTAGAATCACGTTGTTGTCGAGACGCTTTTCAGGCGCCGGCTGGGCGCCTTCGCGCTTGCCGCGACGCACGTTGATCAGGCCATTGAGGAACCTGGCCAGGTCGATGTCCTTGATGCGCTGCTGAGCCTCATCATCATCGCGCTTGAGCCAATCGCTGATCTGGGCGCGTGAGACCTCGTGGTCCGCGGCAGCGAAGGTGTTGATCATGTCGGTGTCGGAGAGATTCAGCGCGTAGCGCAGGCGACGGATGATGTCGTTATTGGTCACGGGCGTGGTTCCGGTCGTGAAGAGTGTCAAAGGGCGGCAGGCGGCTCAGTCGGCACAGGAGAGCTGATGCCCAGGTGCCGGCCAGCAAGGCCGCGGATGGCGCGCAGCATACCAGATCAGGCGGGCGGTTCGCTCCACTGCAGGCGATGGGGATCGAATCCGGCGCACAGGGTCGGCTTGATGATGTCGAAGTAGGGCGAGATATCGAAGTCGCAGGGCGCAAACAGGCTGTGATGGCGGATATGCAGCAACTCCTCATAGCAGTGCAGGCATGCCGGGTCGCTGGAGGGCAGGACGTCACTGTCTGGCAGGATGGGATAGCGCACGGCCTGGAAGGCTTCGGCGATCAGCGATGAGCAGATCGCGCGGGTCGGGTCGCCGCTGCCCAGTGCCAGCATGCGGCGTCGATAGCGGCTTGGCACCGGTGGTGTGCGAATCAGATAGCGAGCCAGATCGACGATGTTGCGCAGGTCATATTGATGGCCCAGCCGCGCCTCGACGTGGGCGATCAACGCGCTGATCTCCTCCTCCGTGAGTCCGACCGGGCGGCAGATGCGCGTGTGCTGATGCCAGTAATGGTTGAGGGGGGCGCGGCGCACCCCGGCGGTGACGTCCGCTTCCAACAGGCAGTCGCCCCTGACCGGGCGACCTTTGCTGTCCAGCGGCGTGCGCACGCAGAGCGCGGCGTGAGACCAGGTCGATTGAGTGAGGTAGCGAATGGCGGTGCTGATACGCGAGGAGCCCTCGATCAGCAGGACATCGCCGCGCCGCAGGGTGGCAGCCAGCTTTTCCGGTGATGACGTGGCGCGATGCGCCGGCAGCTTGCCCGGCGCCGTGAGATGACGCGCCAGCCGCGTGCCCAGCCAGTCGAGTCCTCGCATGCCTGCCTCCCGTATGGCTCAACCCTCATCAGCCAGTCTGGGACCTTTTGGAGAATTCATCCAAATGCCACCTCAGGCATGTCGTTTTCAGCGACCCGGCTTGGGCACGTCCTGCTGGCTGACATTCTCGTCGTTGGCGGTCTCGCTGGCCTCGGCCTGGTCCTCGGCGTCCGGCTCCGGGGCATCGAGTGTCTCGTCGGTGTCCTGGGCGGGCGTAAGCGCCAGTTCGGTGAGCAGCGGGAAGTGATCGGAGCCGAAGGCTTCCATGCGCGCCACGCGCACCACACTGAAATGCTCGCTATGGAAGAGGTGATCCAGCGGCCAGCGCAGCAGGGGAATGTTGGCATGGAAGGTGTTGAACATGCCGCGGCCGACGCGGGGGTCCAGCAGGCCGGACAGCTTGCGGAACAGGCGCGTGGTGCGAGACCAGGCCACGTCGTTGAGGTCACCGGTCACGATCACCGGCTGCTGGCTGTCGGCGACGCTGCGCGCCACGATGATCAGCTCGGCATCCCGCTCGGATGACTCGTCATTCTCGGTCGGGCTGGGCGGCGCCGGGTGCAGGAAGTGCACCCGCACGCGATCACCGCTGGCCAGCTCCAGTTGCGCATGCATCGACGGCACATCCTCTTCGACCAGGTAGTCGATGCTGGCGTCATGCAGTGGCAGGCGTGAATAGACATGCATGCCGTAGAGGTTGTCCAGCGGGCATTTGAGGGTATGCGTATAGCCGTATTGCTTGCTATCCGCCTCGAGCACGTCGAGCCGTTGCTGCCACCAGTCATCGGATTCCAGCGTCACCAGCACGTCGGGCTGTTCGCGTTCGACGATGGCCAGCAGCTTGTCACTGTCGTGGTTGCTGGTCAGGACGTTGGCGGTGAGCAGGCGGACCTGACGCTGCCGGTCGTGCTGTCTGGTGCGCGCGGACTCGCAGGGAAAGAGGCGGGTATAGGGCACGATCCAGTGTGCCTGATAGACAAGCCCGGCCACGGCGATCACGGCCAGTGACACCCTGAGCCCGAAGGAGAGCTCGGACACCGCGAGGTCGGCGATCAACAGCATCGCCCACAAGGCGGCCAGCTGCAGACGGGGGAAATCCATGATGCGCACCGACCAATGGCGAATACGCGTCAGTGGCAGCAGGGTGAAGGCTGCCATCAGCAGCGTCAGTACGCCGAGTAGCGTGGGGATCATGGTGGCTCCGGTGGCAGAGAATGGGGCGGGAAGTCGAACGCTCAAGCGTCAGACATGGTGGCGACATGCCTGACACTCAAGTCAGGACGCTGTTCTCACGAGGCAACCCGCCGCTGACGCCACAGGCGTGAGATCCACTGCCAGCGATTGATCAACAGGGCGGTGAAGATGAGGCCGCAGCCGGTCATCTGGATCAGGGTCATGCGCTCACCGAACCAGGCGGCCGACATCAGGGCGGCCCAGACCGCTTCCAGCATCAGGATGACCGAGGCATGGCTGGGCGTGGTCAGGCCCTGTGCGTAGATCTGCAGGAAGAAACGCAGCGTGCTGGCGATCAGGGTACTGGCCAGGAACCAGCTCAGGATGTCGAGACTGATGCCGGCGGGCCAGCTCTCGCTGAGCGCCGAGAGTATCAGGCAGGTGACGCCGGTGGTCATCAGCTGGATGGCCGTCAGCGGCAGGGCCGGGATATTGCGCACCAGGCGTGAATTGAAGTTGAACACCAGAGCGAACAGGCAGGCGGCGCCGAAAATGAGCCATTGAGCGGGCTCGATGGTAAAGCCATCGGTCGCGCCGGGCTGCCCCATGCCGAGCAGGGCGAAGCCGAGCAGGGCGGTGGGCAGTGCGATCCAGGTGCTCAGCGGCGGTCTGTCCTTGAACAGCAGTCGTGCGAGCACCGGCACCAGCAGGATGCCGAAGCTGTTGATGAAGGCGATCACGCCCAGCTGATCAGACAGTGCGACCCCCAGTGACCAGCAGGCCATGGCGCCACCGAACAGGACACCGACGCCGCTGGCACGCAGCTTGCGCGCGGTGGACAGCTGTCCCAGTGAGCGCGCATCGAAGATGGCCAGAATGAGCCCCGCAAGCAGGAAGCGACTGCCGATGAACAGCAGAGGGGGCATGCCGGCCATTGCCTCCTTGGAGAAGATCCAGCCGGCGGCGGCGATGATGGTGACCAGCAGGAGCAGCAGATCGGCCTTGAGGGGCGAGCGGGAGGGGGTGGTCTCGGAGGAGAGGCTCATGGGGAAGGCGGGAATCCTTTATTCGTTGCTTCGCAAGTGATAACTATCCTATCAAGCTGGCGCAGTGGCTGCTGGCCTTTATCGGAACGCGAAAATCCGCCAATGCGTCTTGAAAGCCGCGCGACTTTCGACGTTACGCTGCGCATCATGCAGACACGTTTCTTTTTTCATTGGATGGCCGGAGGTTGAATGGCATCGACACCACAAGATGAGGTTCGCGATTCCTCGCATGAGCCTTCCGGGCAGCACGCTCACGATCATTCCCATGGCTCCGACGCTTCAGATGGTCACGCGCATGGCGATTCACACGGCCACTCACATCATCATTCTCACGGTCACTCACATGATCATTCGCACGGTCATTCACACGGGCACCACCATGATCATGCGCCTGAGGTGACCGCCGACAGCGAGCGACGCGTCAAGCTGGCCATGTATCTGACGGGCGGCTTCATGCTGGCGGAGGTGGTCGGCGGGCTGGTCGCGGGCTCACTGGCCCTCTTGGCGGATGCCGGGCACATGCTCAGTGATACCGTGTCGCTGGCATTGGCCTGGGGCGCGTTTCGCCTCGGGCATCGGGCGGCGACCCGCAAGCTGACCTTCGGCTATGCGCGCTTTCAGGTGCTGGCCGCGTTCGTCAATGGCCTGACCCTGCTGGTGATCGGGGCGGCGATCGTGGTGGCCGCCATCAAACGGCTCTGGCTGCCCTCCGAAGTACTGGCGGGGCCGATGCTGGCCATCGCCGTGCTCGGACTTGTCGTCAATATCGCGGCATTTCGTATCCTGCATCAGGGCGATCAGGACAACCTCAATCTGCGCGGCGCGGTATTGCACGTGATGGGGGACCTGCTCGGCTCGGTGGCGGCCATCGTCGCCTCGCTGATCATCATGACCACCGGCTGGAATCAGGCTGACCCGCTGTTGTCAGTGCTCGCGGCGGTACTGATATTGCGCGGTGCCTGGTCGTTGGTGAAGCGGTCGGCGCACACCTTGCTGGAAGGCACGCCTGAGCAGCTCGATCACGCCGATATCCAGGCGGGCGTCCTGGCGCTTGAGGGCGTGGAGAGCGTACATGACCTGCATCTCTGGGGGCTGACGCCTCAGTCGCCGATTGCCAGCCTGCACGTCGTCGTGGCCGCCACCAGCGTACCCGGCGATGTGCTGGAGCGTGTTCAGGCCTATCTGCGCGACGACCATGACATCTCGCACGTCACGGTTCAGCTGGAAGGTGAGGCATGCCTGCAGGGCTGCGTGACGCGCTGATGTGATGAGTGCGATCAGCGCGCTGGTTGAGGAAGGGGGATATCGCAAGGCAAAGCATGCGCATCCCTGACGCAAAACGCCCCGCTCAGAAGCGGGGCGTTTTGCGTTGCAGCGAAGGGACTGGAGTGAATCATCCGCTACAGTCTCTTCAGCTCTTCAGCTCTTCAGCTCTTCAGCCTCTTTAGCTGTTCAGCGTCGCGTTGCACCTCAACGCTCAGCGGTCAGTGCTTGGCGAGTCAGGACTGAGCCTCTCAGTGCTCAGCGACATAGACGGTGCGGATGTTCATGAAGGCACCGAAGCCATATTCGCTCTGCTCACGGCCATAGCCACTGCCTTTGACGCCGCCGAAGGGCAGCTGGGCGAAGGGCGTGGTCGGGCGGTTGACGAAGCTCATGCCGGCCTGCAGCTGACGAGAGACGCGTTCACCCCGTTCGTCGTCCTTGGCCACCACGGTGCTGCCCAGGCCATAGGGGCAGTCGTTGGCAAGCTCAATGGCATGTGCTTCGTTGTCGGCGACCACCACGGAGGCGACCGGACCGAACAGTTCTTCATTGAAGGCCGGATTGCCCTGGGTGACATTGGTCAGCACCGTCGGCGGATACCAGGCGCCGTCACGATCCGGAATCTCACCACCGCATTCAAGCTTGGCGCCTGCCTTGATGGCGCGCTGGACCTGGTCATGCAGGTCATCGCGCAGGTCCTTGCGAGACATCGGGCCGATATCGACCCCTTCGCTCATTGGGTCATCCATGCGCATGTCCTTGACCTTCTCGATCAGGCGCTTGGAGAAGTCTTCGGCGAGGGACTTGTCGACGATCAGGCGCTTGGACGCGGCGCAGCTCTGGCCGGTGTTGTCGAAACGCCCGGCGATGGCGAGATCCACCGCACGCTCGATGTCGGCATCATCCAGCACGATCAGCGGATCGATACCACCCAGTTCCAGCACGCTTGGCTTGAGCGCCGCGCCTGCCTGCTCGGCAACCTTGCGACCCGCCTCTTCACTGCCTGTCAGGGTGACGCCCTGCACGACGGGATCATTGATGATGTCTTCGATCATCTCCGAGCCCACCGGCAACCAGGTGAAGATACCCTCTTCAAAGTCGGCCTTGTGGAACAGCTGAGTGATCAGATCGGCACAGCCCGGGACATTGGAGGCGTGCTTCATCAGGCAGACATTGCCGCCCGCCAGGGCCGGAGCCGCGAAACGGATGACCTGATAGAGCGGATAGTTCCACGGCATCACGCCGAGGACGGCGCCGATGGGGTCCTTGACGATCCTGGCACGCACGGCGCCGTCGACATCACGCTGCTCGGTTTCCATCAGCTTGGGCAGGTTGTCGGCATAGAAGCGTGCGATGCTTGAAGAAATCTGCGTCTCGCTGATGCCCTGATCATAGGGCTTGCCCATCTCATGGGCGATCTGTGTGGCGATTTCCTTCTGATGCTCATCGATCAAGTCCGCCAGAACGGTGAGGCGCTGCGCACGATCCTGCACGGTGGTCTGGCTGAAGCTCGAGTACGCCTTGCGCGTCTGCTCCAGTTTCTGCTGAACCTCTTCCTTGCTCAGCGTGGCGTATTCCTTGAGAACCTTGTCATTGGCCGGATTGGACGCGGTCAGTGTCTTGTTGCTCATCTTGCCTCCCTGGTGGGTGCTGGTTCAGCAAGTGACTGAATGGGGATCGCGAGGGGTCGAGATCGGCCCTTGAGTCAGTCACTTCATTGGCTACACATCAGGACTTGGAGATATTGCCTGAGGTCTTCAAGGGGCAGGGGGCTATTGCGTCGGGTCACCTCAGTGTTGCCATATGAGCACGCTTCTGGCCCTTGAAAAGCCAAAGGTGTCATCAGTGCTCGATCGCGAAGCGGTCAAATGTGAACCTGCCGAACAGGCTGCCAGCATGCGACAATGGGCGTATGACGTCCGTGCGGGGCCAAGCTTGCCGCGCGCCGGGCCATCAACATGAGTGCAAGCGTCACAAGGAAGAGGAAGTCAGCGTGTTCAACAATATTCTGGTGGTGTGTACCGGCAATATCTGTCGCAGTCCGGTCGGCGAGTCACTGCTGAAGCAGGCGTTGCCTGGCAAGATGGTGCACTCGGCGGGCGTGGGCGCACTGGTCGATCACCCGGTCGAGCCCACGGCAGCACGCTTCGCCGTCGAGTCAGGGCTCGAGGTAGATGAGCATCGTGCGCGCCAGGTGTCGGTCGAGATGCTGACGGCTGCAGACCTGATTCTGGTCATGAGCGATGGCCATCGCCGCGCCATCAATCAGATGGCACCGCAGGTCAGTGGCAAGACGATGCTGTTCGGTCGCTGGCTGGCGGGCGGCCAGGGGGAAGAGATCCCTGATCCCTATCGCAAGAGCGAAGAGGCCTTCCGCCATGCGCACCAGAAGCTGGTGGAAGCGGCTGCGCTGTGGGTCAAGAAACTGATGTAACCGATATCTAGCATTTGACTAAGTTTTAACAAGTTGCTGTATAGCTTTTACGAAGAGATTGATTGCCATGCAATCAGTCTCTTTTTTTGTAGTTATCTAATCGATCGTGTATTAATAAAGTAGTTTTTTAGTATGCAAGTGTCTGTATTTTCTTGGCTCTCCCTGCGGCCCATCTGCGCTGGGTGGAATAAGCGTGAATTTTTGTCAAATTTGATCTTGTGTAGGTCGTAACGTATCTTTGTGTAACCATAGGTTTCGTTAAATTTACAATGGTGCCCTCTCCCCATGCGCGAACTCGATCTCCAGGCTCTTGAGCCCCGTCTGCTGTTGGATGCCGCTGCTGCCGTGACCATTGCCGAGGGCGCCGATAGCAACGGCGATACGGTGTCGGCCACCAATACTGGTGCTTCGCTGTCGGGTACCGAAGATACGCAATTCTCGCTTTCGAGCCTGAGTGTCACGGACAGTGGCAACGTGGATGATGAGGGCAACGCCACGGATGAGTACTCGCTGACACTGAATCTGGATCAGGCAGCCGCCGATGCCGGAGCGGAGTTCAGTAGCGGCGGCAGCAGCGCGACCCTGACGGGCACAGCCCAGGAGATCACCGATGAGCTTGCCGGCCTCGTGGTCACCCCGGGGGACGATTACACCGCCGATATCACCTTGAGCCTGAGCCTCACCGAAACCACAGACGGGGTGGTGGATACCGACCGAGGCAGCCTCGATTTCGTCGCCACTCTGACGCCTGTCAACGATGACCCGGTGTTCGGGGACAGCGGAGCGACGGTCATCGAGGCGGGCAGTTTCACCTTCTCCATTGAGGCGCTGGGTCTGAGTGATCCGGATATTGCCAGTGGCGAGCAGGATACCGACCAGCTGATCATCGAGATCGACAGCCTGCCGACGGGAGGCTCGCTGACCTTCAATGGATCTCCGGTGGCAATTGGCTCGAGTTTCGATGCAGACCAGCTCAGCAAGCTGGTCTATACCCATGGCGGCAGCGATGTGGCCGTCGGAGACAATGACAGCTTCGCCATCACGGTGGTGGATGGCGCGGGTGGTGAGGCCTCCAATACCCTCAATATCGAGCTGATCCCTGACAATGCCGCGCCGACTATCACGGGCGACCCGCAGCAGTTCGAGGGCGAAAATACCTCGCTGGGCCTGAGCTACACCGATGAAGAGTCCGGGCATGCCGATGCGGCGGCCAATGCAACGGTGGAAATCACGGATCTGGGCAATCTCTCGGAGCGTGGCACCCTCTATCTGGATCTCAACCAGGACGGTATCGCAGACACTGATGAGATCATCTCCGACACGTCGGATGCGGCTGCCAGTTTCACGGCAGACAAGCTCCAATATCTGTCCTTCGCCCATGATGGGGACGAGCCGATTGTCGATGACTTGCCCAGTTTCACCATCAAGGTGACCGACGCCGGTGGCGGTGAAGGGGCGGGGAATGAGCTTTTCAGTGAGCGTACCGTCGAGATCAGCATCCTCGAGAATGACGATGACCCGACGCTGACGCCCACCACAGAGGTGCTGGACGCTACTGATGGGGCGGTCCTGATTGATGCATCTGCCCTGAACGCGATAGACCCGGACAGCACCGATGATCAGCTGAGCTACAAGATCGACACCTTGCCGAGCTTTGGTGAGATCCAGATTCTCAATGGGACTGAATGGGTCAAGCTGCCGGTGGGTGGCACCTTCTCGCAGGCGCAGGTCACGGCGGGCGAAGTCCGCTATCAACAGACCCTCGTGGATGGCACTGGTGGCACGGCGGACGACTTCACTTTCACGTTGGTGGATTCCGAATTCAAGGCATTTGAAGAGGCAGGAGACGCAGGGACCTGGGGCGGCGAGGATTCACCGACCGTCGGTACGCTGAATTTCCTGATTGACAATGTGGCCGGTGGCCCCGGGGAGCAGCAACAGGAAACCATCTACGCCGAGCAAGTGAACAATACCGGCGTTATCGTGAGTGAAAGCACGTCCGATCCTGCTTCCTCCGCGGTGGTCATCACAGACGATATGCTCAAGTATGGCGCCGAGCTGGACGGCTACGTACTGCCTGCGACCCAGATCGTCTACACCGTGACGAACATTCCGACCAACGGAACGCTATTCCTGGATGGTCAGCCGATTGCCGACTTCGGCAGCTTCACCCAGGAAGACATCGATAACGGGCTGGTCACCTTCCTGCACGATGGCAGCGAAGATCATGAGTCCAGCTTCACGTTCACCATTCTGCCGACGGACATCGACAAGGATCCGGACACGCTCGACCCCATTACCGCTGTCTTCACCATTGACGCAACACCCGTCAATGATGCTCCCGTCGCAGGTAACTCGAGTGTCAATCTGCTCGAGCAGACCGATACGACCGACGGCATCGTTCGTATCACCAATCTGGTGATGTCGGATGTGGACGGCAGTCTGGAGAATCTGGACGGCGAGGGGGAAAGTGATGACCTCTGGTTCCAGATCACCAGCACCGAGCTGAGCGGTGGATCACTCGAAGTCTGGGATGGCGACAGCTGGGAGGCAGCCTCCACCGATGTCTGGTACTCCCAGGCGATTCTGACCGCACAAGCGGATGGTCAGACGGGGGGATTGCGCTACGTTCACGACGGTGGTGAAAGTGTCGACTCCCTGAACGATAGCTTCACTTTCATCGTGCGCGATGATCTGACAGCGCCGTCAGATTCCTTCGCGACGGATTCTTCTACTCCGGTAGACAATGGGAACGATACCAGTGTTGTCTCCAATGTCGGCAACGTCACTATCGAAGTAACGCCCTTCAATGATGCCCCTCTGATTCCGCTGACCTCCGATGCTGCGGATCAGACGGTCATTGATGCCCTGGATCAGTCGTCCACTTCCGCCAACAACGTACTGACCCTTGGGGAAGGGGAATCGGCAGTCATCGACAATAGCCTGCTGCAGGCCGTGGACAGCGACAACACCACGCGTCAGTCGACCTTCGTGATCACGAGCCTGCCGGAAAACGGCACCCTGACGGTGAATGGCAAGGTTCTGCGCGTCGGTAGCTCCTTCACCCAGGCCGACATCGACAGTGGGGCACTGTCCTATGAGCATGATGGCGGGGAAATCCACTCTGATGCTTTCACCTTTACTGTCAGTGATGGTCCGCTGACGACCGACGTTGCGACGTTCAGTATTGATATTACCCCGTTGGATGATTCGCCGGAAATCACGGCAACCCAGCCAGAAGACAGACTGATCCCGGCTTCCACAGCACTTTCAGCATTGGACCTTGGTGATGCCTTTGTCATTGGTGATGTCGATATTCTGGATCTCGACTCCAGCTCGGGTATTGATGCTGGTGAGACGGATAGCATCAAGGTATCGCTCTCACTCCAGGATGAAGATGGAGTCGTTGTTCCATTTACTACCGCTGTATTGACGGCTCTGCCGAGTGGGACAGATTCCACGGTCACCACTGATGCCAATACCCTGGTAATTGAAGGTACCTTGACGGCTGTTCAGGCATCCTTGGAGACGCTGAGTGTCCAGATGGTTCTGGATCCTATCACTGGCGAAGCAGACCCTGACGCTCGTTGGAGCCTCGAGGCTGTCGTCGATGATCGCCTCTCTGATGGCACCTTGAATGGGGGGGATGCCAATCAGGATGGCGAGGCAATTGGGGAAGATTTCAATACAGCGACGGCAAGCATAGAGCTGTGGGCATCGACCGAGAACGATGCCCCAGCCGTGACGCTGCCGGATGCGAGCCAACTTGTCGTAACAGAAGATGGTGGCTATCGAGATATCGGCACCATCACGGTGACGGACGCTGACAGCTTCGATACCGATATCACCGTCGTACTGAGCGTTCCAAATGGCACGCTGCAGATCAGTGATGCCGGTGATGCGGACATCAGTGGTGACGGTACTGCAAGTATAGAGTTGGTAGGCACTCAGGAAGAGCTTGCGACGGCATTGGCAAACGTCCAGTACCAACCGGATGCCAATGACAATGGTGCCGTCGAGCTGACCATCACGGCGACGGATACTGACTTGCACGGGACCGATACCGCCATTGAAACTGTCGTGAAGGAAGACATCACCGTGACAGCGGTCAATGACCAGCCGGTCTTGACGGTGCCCGGCACGACCTTCGTGATCAATAACAATGGTTCTCAGACGATTGCCATCACTGGTGTATCGGTCGCGGATGTCAATGATGTTGGCCAGAGTGTCTATCAGGATGTACAGACCATCACGGTCAGTGTTGATGGCGGTGGTGCTGCCGGTACTCTGAGCATGGCGGGTGCCACCGCCAGTAATGGTGATACGCAAGTCACGCTGACAGGCACCCTGGCGCAGATCAATATTGCTCTGGGAACACTCGAGTTTACCGCGACAAATGTCGATGCCGATGATACAGCCACGCTGAATATCGTATTCGATGATGATGCCAATGGTGATCAGACATTCGATGTTCTGACAGCCCTGACCGCCACTGCAGCTGTCAATATCAACATCTCTGCGGCCAATGATGCGCCGGCCATATCCGCGCCTTCAGGGACTACCACGCTGGTCGAAGATGGCAGTCTCACGCTGTCAGCGCTCGGGGTGACGCTTGATGATGCCGATGATTTCGGAGCCAATAATCTGTCGCTGACATTGACCGTGGATCACGGCACCTTCAGCAATGGCAGCAGCACCATCACTTTTACTGGGACTGTCGCTCAACTGCAATCTGCATTGGATGCTGAAACCTATTCGCCTGACACCCATTTCTATGGTCAGGACAGCCTCAGCATCGAGTTCAACGATGGCGGCAATACCGGTGTCGGTGGAAACCAGATCACGACGCGAACCATTGCGTTGACCGTCACCCCGGTCAATGACCGTCCGCTTGCCGCCGGTACAGCAGAAACAGTGGTCTCCGTTGCAGAAGACACCGCGGCAGATGATATCGCCGGCACGGATCTCTATACGCTGCTGGTCGATCAGTACGATGACACCACCGATGATCAGACCGATGAGAATGGCAATACCGCTGCCACCACCGAGACTGATCTCACCTATGTTGCCATCGTCGGGAATACGTCTACCGACGCGCAAGGGGAGTGGGAGTACAGCACTGACGGTGGTAGCACCTGGGAGCAGATCCTAGGCAATCTGCGTAACAATAATGCCCTCATATTGCCTGCTGATGCCGACATTCGCTTTGTTCCTGCCGACGACTTCAATGGTGAGCCTGGTGCTCTGACCGTACGTCTGGGTGATGACAGCGCAGCACTGGTTACCAGTACCGATGCCGATGATCTTCGTGATCTGAATCAAACTGCCAATGGTGACCGCGATCTGGCGACTGGCGTCTGGTCAAGCCGCACCATTGCCATCAATACCAGCATCACTGCCGTCAATGATGCCCCGACGACACCTGATGACAGTGTGACTCTCGCGGCCATCAATGAAGACGACACCGATCCGGCTGGCGCGACCGTCGCGGAGCTGGTGGGCGTTAATTTCAACGATGTCGCTGCTGACGACCAGACCCAAGAGGCTGTTTCGGGGGGCAGTTCTGCCAACGTGTTGGCAGGTATCGCCATTACCTCCAATCCCTCCGATGACAGCGAAGGGACCTGGCAGTACTCCACTGACGGCGGCGATTCCTGGATCGATGTCCCTGCTGATGTCAGTGACAGCAATGCGTTGGTGCTGTCGACGACTGACTCAGTGCGCTTCCTGCCGGCGGAGAACTACCACGGTGATCCGGCTGGCCTGACCTACGTCGTGGCGGATGACAGTAGCGGAGCCGTGACGTCTGAAACCACCGTGGATGTCTCCACCTTTGACGAGACCGGTATCTGGTCAAGCGTGGCCGATGCCGATACCCTCAACACGACGGTCAATGCGATCAATGATGCACCGGTACTCTCCGGTGGCACGGCTGCGCAAGCCTTCCCCATTTCAGCTGTCGAGGCTGGCGGTGAAGGCACCGGAACCAACGAAGTTTCGCTGGTTTCCGGGGCCTCGCTTGCCGATGTCGACACTGCACTGGTCGGTGACAACTTCGGTGGTGGCACCATCACGGTTTCCATCGATGCCGCGACGGCTGCCGATGTATTTGCCGTCGATGACTCTCTGGCGGGCTTCGCCGGTGCTTCTCTTGCAGACGGCACCCTGACGGTGACGCTGAGCTCCGGCGCGACGGCGGCTCAGGTCTCGGCACTGATTGACTCGCTGACCTATCAGAACACCAGCGATGACCCGGACACCGATACGCGTGCCTACACCGTAGTCGTCAATGACGGCAACAATGACGGTCTGGCCGAAATCGATGGTGTCGGGCTGGATAGCAATGTCCTGACCGGCTATCTGCAAGTCGTGGATACCAATGACGGCCCTGTCGCGAATGATGATGCCGATGCCACCGACGAAGGCGTGGCGCTGACCACCGCTGACACCCCCAATCTGTTCGACAACGATACGGATCTGGATACCCCCACTGATGACTTCACCATCACCCAGGTGAATGGCAATGCTGGCGGGGTAGGCAGCGCGGTCTCGGGCAGCGAGGGCGGCTCCTTCACGGTCAATTCCGAGGGCACCTGGAGCTTTGATCCGGGCGCTGATTTCGACGGCCTCACCAATGGTGAGAGCGCGGTTACCACCATTACCTATCAGGTCAGTGATGGCGAGGGCGGCGTCTCGACCGCCACCGTCAGCGTGACCGTCAATGGTGTCGATGACACCCCGACGCTGATCCCGGACACCGGTAATGTCATCGAAGATACCAATGTCACCTCCGACAACCTGACCACCAGCGGTACGCTTGACGCGGGCACTGGCGGCGACACCGGGGAAGACAAGTTCACGGCTGAGACAGTCACGGGCTCCTATGGGGCGCTGGTGGTCGATGCCGATGGCAACTGGTCCTACAGTGCCGACAATACTCAGGACGTCATTCAGCAGCTCAATCAGGGCGCCACGCTGACGGATATTCTGACCGTCACCAATGCTGATGGTGTCACCCAGACCACCGTCAGCATCACCCTCACCGGTGTCAATGATGCGCCGGTCGCTGTCGCCGATACCGGCGAGACTGCGGAAAACCTCGATCTGAGCGTCGCGGCTGCGGATGGCGTACTGGCCAATGACACGGATATCGATACCGGCTCCACCAAGGCGGTTAGCCAGGTGGCTGGCGCGGGGACGGGCGTTGGGGCAGCGGTCGCCATGGCAGGGGGCGGTACTGTCACCATTGCCGCGGATGGCAGCTATGTCTTCGCGCCGGGGACTGACTTCGATTATCTCGCCGAGGGTGAGACCGCGACCACCACCGTTGCCTATACGGTCATTGATGACAATGGCGCCGAGTCGAGCAATACGCTGACGATTACCGTGACCGGCACCAATGATGCGCCGACTGTGGTGGAGACCCAGGCTGCTCAAGACAGCGTCGATGGTCAGGCCATCACGCCCTTTGATGTGGTGGATCTGTTCGCGGATGCCGATGACGGTGCGGTGCTGACCTACTCGGCAACGGACCTGCCGGACGGGCTGAGCATCGACCCGGATACCGGTGTGATCAGTGGCACGCTGACCAGTGATGCCTCCCAGGGCGGTAACGGGGGCGTTCACACCGTCACGCTGACGGCGACGGATGAAAACAACGCGCCTGTCACCTCGACTTTCACGTGGACCGTGGCCAATGTGGACCCCGTTGCGCAGGACAATAGCGACGATATCTCTGAAGGACTTGCCACTGATTCCGTCAGTACGACTGCCGGCAATGTCATGTCTGACGCCGGTACCGATAGTGACGGTGGCAATGACAACGATGCCATCGTCGTCAGCGGTGTCGGGGTGGGCGCCAATCAGGCCACGGATGTTGCGGCCGGTACGCCGGTCGAAGGTGACTACGGCAGCGTGACCATCGACGAGGATGGTAGCTACACCTATACGCTCGATAACACCGATACCGTCATCCAGGCGCTGGATGTTGGCGACAGTCTCACCGACACCTTCACCTACGAGATTTCCGATGGCCAGGGTGGCACCGATACAGCGCTGCTGACGATCACCATCAATGGCGCCAACGATGCTCCGGTCGCGACCGATGATGCCTCAACCACTGGTGAAGACACTGCGCTGGCCACGGCCGACACGACCAATGTGCTGGTCAATGACATTGATGTGGACGCTGACTCCGCGCTTGTCGTCAGTCAGGTCAATGGCAGTGGTGCGAATGTCGGTCAGCCGGTTACCGGCAGTGAGGGTGGTGATTTCACCCTGAATGCTGACGGCAGCTGGAGTTTCGATCCCAGCGGCGATTTCGAAGCGCTGAAGGGCGGCGAAAGCGCTGTCACCACCCTGACATATCAGGTCAGCGATGGCCTGGGCGGTGTCTCCACCGCCACGGTCAGCGTGATCATCAATGGCGTTGACGATGTGCCGACTCTGACGCCGGCCACTGGCGACGTCACGGAAGACACTGCGGTCAATGGAGAGGGAGACCTCGTGGCTGCCGGCACTCTGGCGGCAGGTAGCGGCGGTGATGCAGGCGAAGACAAGTTCACCGCCGCTACCCTCACCGGGGAGTATGGCGAGCTGACGGTCGATGCCGACGGCAATTGGGCCTATAGCGCAGACAATGCGCAAGATGCCGTGCAGCAGCTCAACCAGGGCGTTGAGCTGACCGATACCTTCACGGTCACCAACGCCGATGGCGTGACCACCACGATGGTCACTATCACCCTCACCGGCGTGAACGATGCGCCGGTGGCCGAAGCGGATACCGGCACCACGGCCGAAAATGCCAACCTGGTGGTGGACGCCGTCGAGGGTGTGCTCAGCAATGACACCGATATCGACATAGGCTCCACAAGCGTCGTCAGTCAGGTCGCGGGCACCGCCGCCGGCGTGGATGCCGCGGTCGACATGACCGGGGGCGGCAGCATCACCATCGCTGAGGATGGCAGCTACACCTTCGCGCCGGGGACCGATTTCGACACCCTGGCTGTCGGCGAGAGCGCCACCACCACCATCGCCTACACGGTGCAGGATGATAACGGTGCCGAATCCAGCAGCACCTTGACGATCACCGTGACTGGCACCAATGATGCCCCGACCGTCGTCGCGACCCAGGGTGACCAGGCCCATGAAGATGGCGAGGCGATTACCGAGTTCTCGGTGGCCGACCTGTTCGAGGATGTCGATAACGGTGCCGAGCTCACCTACACCGCCGCACAGTTGCCGGACGGCCTGAACCTGGACCCGCAGACGGGTGTCATCAGCGGCACCTTGAGCAGCGATGCCTCTCAGGGCGGTACTGAGGGTGATGGGGTACATACCGTCGTGCTCACTGCGGACGATGGCAACGGTGGGGTGATCACCACATCCTTCACCTGGACCGTGGCCAACGTGGTGCCGGTGGCAGAGGACAACAGCGATTCTCTCGATGAAGGCGTGGCAGACACCAGCGTCAGCCAGGCTCAGGGGAACGTGATCAACGACGCCGGCACGGACAGTGATGGCGGCAACGACAACGATGACATCGTCGTCAGCGGTGTCGGGTTCGGCGAGAACGTCGCCACGGGGTCTGCAGCTGATACCGAGGTGCCCGGCACCTATGGCGCCGTCGTGATCGAAGCGGACGGCAGCTACACCTATACGCTGGACAACAGCAACGCAGCGGTTCAGGCGCTGGATATCGGCGACAGTCTGGTCGAGACCTTCACCTACGAGATCTCCGATGGCCAGGGTGGCGTTGCGACTGCTCTGCTGACACTCACCATCAACGGCACCAATGATGCCCCGGTATTAGTGGACAACGCTCAACCCGTCGAGCAGAACGATGCGGATGGCGATGAAGTGACGCCGGTGGATGTCTCCACCGCCTTCGCGGATGTCGATGGCGATGCCGTGCTGACCTATAGCGCAGCGAACCTGCCGGACGGCCTGAGCATCGATCCGGATACCGGTGTGATCAGCGGAACGCTGACCAGCGATGCCTCCCAGGGCGGCACCGACGGCGCACATTCCGTGACGGTCACGGCGACCGATGATCAGAACGCGACCGTCACCACCACCTTCGTGTGGAATGTGGACAACGTGGCACCGGTAGCGCAGGACAACATCGCGAGTGTGTCGGAAGGGCTCGACACTACCAGCACCAGTGCGACAGGCGGCAATGTCCTGACTGACGCAGCGCTGGATGCCAGTGTTGATGCGGACGGAGGAAATGATACCGATACCCTGAGTGTCAGCGGTGTCGGGGCGGGTCAGACCGTGGTGGACGCGGCGACAACTGCCGAGGGCACCTACGGCAGTATCTCACTCGATAGTGCCGGCGATTACGACTACACCCTCGATAACACCAATCCGGACGTTCAGGCACTGGCAGTGGGGGAAAGTGTCACCGAGACCTTCACCTACGCGATTTCCGATGGCCAGGGCGGCTCGGATACCGCCGAGCTGACCATCACCATCAACGGAACCAACGATGCGCCGGCCATCACGATTGCGGCCGGTGACAGCATCAGCGCCGCGCTTTCAGAGTCGAATAGCGGCTTGAGCGCGGATGGCACCCTGACGGTCACCGATGTCGATACCTCCGACAGCGTGACGCCCACGGTCGAGGCGGTGGTCGCCGACGGGGACGTCAATGGCCTGTCGGATGCCGCTCTGCTTGCGATGTTCAGCGTGGATGGTGGCGCCATCATCGACGGCACTGCCAACGACGGCACTGCCAACGACGGCACCCTGAATTGGGGCTTCGACAGCAGCGCGCTTCCCGAAGCCTTTGATCATCTCGAGCAGGGGGAAGTGCTGACCCTGACGTATCAGGTCGATGTCGCGGATGGTAACGGCGGCACCGACACTCAGGACATCACGCTGACCATTACCGGCACCAATGATGCGCCGGTGTTGGTCGCAGGCGCTCAGCCGCAATATCAGTCTGACAATGACGGCGATGCGATCACGCCGTTCAGCGTCGCGGATGCCTTCGCTGACGTCGACAACGAGGCAGTGTTGAGCTTCGCCGCTGACAATCTGCCCCCGGGCCTGGTGATCGATGCCGACTCCGGCGAGATCAGCGGCACCCTGTCACCGGATGCCTCCATCGGCGGAGACGACGGTGTCTATACCGTCACCCTGACGGCCACGGATGAAAACGGTGCCGAGTTCACGACGACCTTCACCTGGAGCGTGGCCAACGTCGACCCGCAAGCCGAGAACGATGCTGCCTTCGTGACGGAAGGACTTGATGCCGGTGACAGCAGTGACGTCAGTGGCAATGTCCTTGCCGCTGCGGGTGCCGGTGTCAATGACCAGGCAGACAGTGATGGCGGCAACGACTCGGATACGCTCGTCGTCAGTGGCCTGGCCTTCGGGGCGGTCCCGAGCGCCTTCACCGCCGCCGGCAGTGACGTCGAGGGCAATTATGGCGCCGTCACCATCAATGAAGACGGCACCTATACCTATGTCCTGAACAATGCCCATGAAGATGTCCAGGCATTGGCAGAGGGTGAGGTGCTCAGCGAAACCTTCACCTACCAGATCTCCGATGGTCAGGGCGGCACGGATACCGCACTGCTCACCATCACCATCAATGGCAGCAATGATGCTCCGGTCATCGCGATTGAAGGCGATGACAGCGCGGCCGAAACGCTGACCGAGACTGACGACGCGCTTGCCACTGCTGGCACGTTGTCCGTCAGCGATCTGGATACCTCGGATAGCGTCACGCCCAGTATTGATTCCGTGACCGCCACAGGCGACACCGACGGCCTGAGCAATGCCGAGCTGCTGGGCATGCTCTCCGTCGATGCCGACGCGATCATAGATAGTGCCAACAACGACGGCACCCTGAACTGGACCTTCGACAGCAACAGTGTCGCCGGTGAGGCGTTTGACCATCTCGCCGTCGGCGAAAGCCTGGTGCTCGACTACACCGTGGTCGTTACCGACAGCCAGGGCGCGACCGCCGAGCAGGTCGTCTCGATCAACATCAACGGCACCAACGATGTACCTGTCATTGCCGTTGAAGGCGACGACAGCGACAGCGCCGACCTGACCGAGACCAACGCACCGCTGTCCGCCGACGGCACCCTGTCCGTCAGTGATCTCGACACCACCGATGACGTCACTCCGAGCGTCACGGCTGTCGCTGCTGATGGCGACACCGACGGCCTGAGCAATGCTGAGCTGCTGAGCATGCTGAGTGTGGATGCCGACGCGATCATCGCCAACACCGAGAACGACGGTACCCTGAACTGGACATTTGACAGCGCGAACCTGCCGGAAGCGTTTGATCATCTGGCACTGGATGAGACGCTGGTGCTGGATTACACCGTGCAGGTGACTGACAGCGAGGGAGCGACAGCGGAGCAGGTGGTGACCATCACCATCACCGGCACCAATGATGCACCGGTACTGGTTGCCGGCGAGCAGCCCGCTGATCAGACCGACAATGATGGCGACCCCATCACGCCGTTCAGCGTCGCGGATGCCTTCACGGACATCGACAATGATGCCGTGCTAAGTTTCTCGGCTGACAACCTGCCGGACGGGATCGAGATTGATCCGACCAGTGGTGAAATCAGTGGCACCTTGTCGCCGGATGCCTCCATCGGCGGTGACAACGATGACGGCACCTACACCGTCATCCTGACCGCGACCGACGAGAATGGCGCCACTGTCACCACGTCCTTCACCTGGACCGTGGCCAACGTCGCGCCCGAGGCCTTCGACAACACTGCCGAGTTGGATGAGGGCGTCGCTACCGGCGATACCAGCACTGCCACAGGCAATGTCCTCGATGATGCGCAACCGAATGCCGACACCGATGGCGGCAATGACAGCGATGCACTGATCGTCAGTGGTATCGGTGCTGGCACCAACGCCGGTACGGCAAGTGCGGTCGATACTGACGTGACCGGCACCTATGGCAGCATCACCGTCGCGGAAGATGGCAGCTACACCTACACCCTGGACAACACCAATCCTGACGTTCAGGCACTGGCTGTCGGGGAAAGCCTCAACGAGACCTTTACCTATCAGATCTCCGATGGCCAGGGTGGTGTCGATACGGCACTGCTCACCATCACCATCAACAGCACCAATGATGCGCCTGTCATCGACATTGATGGCGATGACAGCGCGGCTGCGATTCTGACGGAAACAGATGCAACCCTGAGTGCCGCCGGTACCTTGTCGGTCAGTGATATCGACACCACCGATGAAGTGACGCCGAGCGTCACCGCAGTGGACGCCACAGGCGACACCGACGGCCTGAGCAATGCCGAGCTGCTGGGCATGCTCTCCGTTGATGCCGACGCGATCATCGATGGTGCCAACAATGACGGCACGCTGAACTGGACCTTCGACAGCGCAAGCGTCGCCGGTGAAGCCTTCGATCACCTCGCAGTGGGCGAAAGCCTGGTGCTCGACTACACCGTGGTCGTCACCGACAGCCAGGGTGCCACTGCCGAGCAGGTCGTCTCGATCACCATCAACGGCACCAATGACACGCCGGTCATTGCCATCGAAGGTGACGACAGTGCCGCCGAGTCACTGACAGAAACTGACGCACCGCTGACCACCACCGGCACGCTCTACGTCAGCGATCTGGACACCACCGACGAAGTGACACCGAGCGTCACGGCCGTAGTCGCCACCGGCGACACCGATGGCCTGAGCAATGCCGAGCTGCTGGGTATGCTCTCTGTCGATGCTGACGCGATCATCGATGGTGCCAACAATGACGGCACTCTGAACTGGACCTTCGATAGCAACAGTGTCGCCGGTGAAGCCTTCGATCATCTGGCGGTGGGTGAGAGCCTGGTGCTCGACTACACCGTGGTCGTCACCGACAGCCAGGGCGCGACCGCCGAGCAGGTCGTCTCGATCACCATCAACGGCACCAACGATGCGCCTGTCATTGCCATCGAAGGCGATGACAGCGCGGCGAAATCTCTCACGGAAACCGACGCACCGCTGTCTACCACCGGTACGCTCTCCGTCAGCGATCTGGACACCACCGACGAAGTCACTCCGAGCGTCACCGCAGTGAACGCCACTGGTGACACCGATGGCCTGAGCATTGCCGAGCTGCTGGGCATGCTCTCCGTCGATGCCGACGCCATCATCGACGGTATCAGCAACGACGGTACCCTGAACTGGACCTTCGACAGCAACAGCGTCGCCGGTGAAGCCTTCGATCATCTGGCGGTGGGCGAGAGCCTGGTGCTGGATTACACCGTGGTCGTCACTGACAGCCAGGGCGTGACCGCCGAGCAAGTCGTCTCGATCACCATCAACGGCACCAATGATGTGCCGGTCATTGCCATCGAAGGCGACGACAGCGCGGCGGAATCTCTCACGGAAACCGACGCGCCGCTGTCGACCACCGGTACGCTCTCCGTCAGCGATCTGGATACCACCGACGAAGTCACGCCGAGCGTCACGGCCGTGACTGCGACTGGCGACACCGACGGCCTGAGCAATGCCGAGCTGCTGGGCATGCTCTCCGTCGATGCCGACGCGATCATCGACGGTGTCAGCAACGACGGCACTCTGAACTGGACCTTCGACAGCAACAGTGTCGCCGGTGAAGCCTTCGATCATCTGGCGGTGAGTGAGAGCCTGGTGCTTGACTACACCGTGGTCGTCACCGACACCCAGGGCGCCACTGCCGAACAGGTCGTCTCGATTACCATCAACGGCACCAACGATGCGCCGGTCATTGCCATCGAAGGCGACGACAGCGCGGCCGAGTCACTGACAGAAACCGATGCGCCGCTGTCGACCACCGGTACGCTCTCCATCAGCGATCTGGACACCACCGACGAAGTCACCCCGAGCGTCACCGCAGTGAACGCCACTGGTGATACCGATGGCCTGAGCAATGCCGAGCTGCTGGGCATGCTCACCGTCGATGCCGACGCGATCATCGATAGTGCCAACAACGACGGCACTCTTAACTGGACCTTCGACAGCAACAGTGTCGCCGGTGAAGCCTTCGATCATCTGGCGGTGGGTGAGAGCCTGGTGCTCGACTACACCGTGGTCGTCACCGACAGCCAGGGCGCCACTGCCGAGCAGGTTGTCTCGATCACCATCAACGGCACCAATGACACGCCTGTCATTGCCATCGAAGGTGACGACAGCGCGGCGGGATCTCTCACGGAAACCGACGCACCGCTGTCTACCGGTGGCACGCTCTCCATCAGCGATCTGGACACCACCGACGAAGTCACCCCGAGCGTCACGGCCGTGACTGCGACTGGTGATACCGATGGCCTGACCAACGCCGAGCTGCTGGGTATGCTCTCCGTCGATGCCGATGCCATCATCGACGGTGCCAACAACGACGGCACTCTTAACTGGACCTTCGACAGCAACAGCGTCGCCGGTGAAGCCTTCGATCATCTGGCGGTGGGCGAGAGCCTGGTGCTGGATTACACCGTGGTCGTCACTGACAGCCAGGGCGTGACCGCCGAGCAAGTCGTCTCGATCACCATCAACGGCACCAATGATGTCCCGGTCATTGCCATTGAAGGCGACGACAGCGTGGCGGAATCTCTCACGGAAACCGACGCACCGCTGACCACCGCCGGTACGCTCTCCGTCAGCGATCTGGACACCACCGACGAAGTCACTCCGAGCGTCACGGCCGTGACTGCGACTGGTGATACCGATGGCCTGACCAACGCCGAGCTGCTGGGTATGCTCTCCGTCGATGCCGATGCGATCATCGATGGTGTCAGCAACGACGGCACGCTGAACTGGACCTTCGACAGTTCAAGCGTTGCTGGTGAAGCCTTCGATCACCTCGCCGTCGGCGAAAGCCTGGTGCTGGATTACACCGTGGTCGTCACCGACAGCCAGGGCGTGACCGCCGAGCAGGTCGTCTCAATCACCATCAACGGCACCAATGATGTGCCGGTCATTGCCATCGAAGGTGATGACAGCGCCGCCGAGTCACTGACAGAAACCGACGCACCACTGTCTACCACCGGCACGCTCTCCGTCAGTGATCTGGACACCACCGACGAAGTGACGCCGAGCGTCACCGCAGTGGACGCCACAGGCGACACCGATGGCCTGAGCAATGCCGAGCTGCTGGGCATGCTCTCCGTCGATGCCGACGCCATCATCGACGGTATCAGCAACGACGGTACCCTGAACTGGACCTTCGACAGCAACAGCGTCGCCGGTGAAGCCTTCGATCATCTGGCGGTGGGCGAGAGCCTGGTGCTCGACTACACCGTGGTCGTCACTGACAGCCAGGGCGTGACCGCTGAGCAGGTCGTCCAGATCACCATCAACGGCACCAATGATGTGCCGGTCATTGCCATCGAAGGTGACGACAGCGCCGCCGAGTCACTGACAGAAACCGACGCACCGCTGACCACCGCTGGCACGCTCTCCATCAGCGATCTGGACACCACCGACGAAGTCACCCCGAGCGTCACGGCCGTGACTGCGACTGGTGATACCGATGGCCTGACCAACGCCGAGCTGCTGGGTATGCTCTCCGTCGATGCCGATGCCATCATCGACGGTGCCAACAACGACGGCACTCTTAACTGGACCTTCGACAGCAACAGTGTCGCCGGTGAAGCCTTCGATCATCTGGCGGTGGGTGAGAGCCTGGTGCTCGACTACACCGTGGGCGTCACCGACAGCCAGGGCGCCACTGCCGAGCAGGTCGTCTCGATCACCATCAACGGCACCAATGACACGCCTGTCATTGCCATCGAAGGCGACGACAGCGCGGCCGAGTCACTGACAGAAACCGATGCGCCGCTGTCGACCACCGGTACGCTCTCCATCAGCGATCTGGACACCACCGACGAAGTCACCCCGAGCGTCACCGCCGTGACTGCGACTGGTGATACCGATGGCCTGACCAACGCCGAGCTGCTGGGCATGCTCACCGTCGATGCCGATGCCATCATCGATAGTGCCAACAACGACGGCACTCTTAACTGGACCTTCGACAGCAACAGTGTCGCCGGTGAAGCCTTCGATCATCTGGCGGTGGGTGAGAGCCTGGTGCTCGACTACACCGTGGTCGTCACCGACAGCCAGGGCGCCACTGCCGAGCAGGTCGTCCAGATCACCATCAACGGCACCAATGATGCGCCTGTCATTGCCATCGAAGGCGACGACAGTGCCGCCGAGTCACTGACAGAAACCGACGCACCGCTGTCTACCACCGGCACGCTCTCCGTCAGCGACCTGGATACCACCGATGAAGTCACGCCGAGCGTCACCGCAGTGAACGCCACCGGCGACACCGACGGCCTGAGCAATGCCGAGCTGCTGGGCATGCTCTCCGTCGATGCCGACGCGATAATAGATAGTGCCAACAACGGCGGCACCCTGAACTGGGCCTTCGACAGTTCAAGCGTTGCTGGTGAAGCCTTCGATCACCTCGCCGTCGGCGAAAGCCTGGTGCTGGATTACACCGTGGTCGTCACCGACAGCCAGGGCGCCACTGCCGAGCAGGTCGTCTCAATCACCATCAACGGCACCAATGATGTGCCGGTCATTGCCATCGAAGGTGATGACAGCGCCGCCGAGTCACTGACAGAAACCGACGCACCACTGTCTACCACCGGCACGCTCTCCGTTAGTGATCTGGACACCACCGACGAAGTGACGCCGAGCGTCACCGCAGTGGACGCCACAGGCGACACCGATGGCCTGAGCAATGCCGAGCTGCTGGGCATGCTCTCCGTCGATGCCGACGCCATCATCGACGGTGTCAGCAACGACGGCACCCTGAACTGGACCTTCGACAGCGCAAGCGTCGCCGGTGAAGCCTTCGATCACCTCGCAGTGGGCGAAAGCCTGGTGCTCGACTACACCGTGGTGGTCACCGACAGCCAGGGCGCCACTGCCGAGCAGGTCGTCTCAATCACCATCAACGGCAGCAACGACGCGCCGGTCATCGCCATCGAAGGCGACGACAGCGCCGCCGAGTCACTGACAGAAACCGATGCACCGCTGTCCACCGCCGGCACGCTCTCCATCAGCGATCTGGACACCACCGACGAAGTCACGCCGAGCGTCACCGCAGTGAACGCCACAGGCGACACCGATGGCCTGAGCAATGCCGAGCTGCTGGGCATGCTCTCCGTCGATGCCGACGCGATCATCGCCAACGCCGAGAACGATGGCACTTTGAACTGGACCTTCGACAGCAACAGCGTCGAAGGCGAGGCGTTTGACCACCTCGCCGTTGGCGAGAGCCTGGTGCTCGACTACACCGTGGTCGTCACCGACAGCCAGGGCGCGACTGCCGAGCAGGTCGTCTCGATCACCATCAACGGCACCAATGATGCCCCGGTCATTGCCATTGAAGGCGACGACAGCGCGGCGGAATCTCTCACGGAAACCGACGCACCGCTGACCACCACCGGTACGCTCTCCGTCAGCGATCTGGGCACCACCGACGAAGTGACGCCGAGCGTCACCGCAGTGGCCGCCACTGGTGACACCGATGGCCTGAGCAATGCCGAGCTGCTGGGCATGCTCTCCGTCGATGCCGACGCGATCATCGATGGTGCCAACAATGACGGCACCCTGAACTGGACCTTCGACAGCAACAGTGTCGCCGGTGAAGCCTTCGATCATCTGGCGGTGGGTGAGAGCCTGGTGCTCGACTACACCGTGGTCGTCACCGACAGCCAGGGCGCGACCGCAGAGCAGGTCGTCTCGATCACCATCAACGGCACCAACGATGCGCCGGTCATTGCCATCGAAGGCGACGACAGCGCCGCCGAGTCACTGACAGAAACCGATGCACCGCTGTCCACCGCCGGCACGCTCTCCATCAGCGATCTGGACACCACCGACGAAGTCACTCCGAGCGTCACCGCAGTGAACGCCACTGGTGACACCGATGGTCTGACTAATGCCGAGCTGCTGGGCATGCTCTCCGTCGATGCCGACGCGATCATCGATGGCGCCAACAATGACGGCACCCTGAACTGGACCTTCGACAGCAACAGCGTCGCCGGTGAAGCCTTCGATCATCTGGCGGTGGGTGAGAGCCTGGTGCTCGACTACACCGTGGTCGTCACCGACAGCCAGGGCGCGACCGCAGAGCAGGTCGTCTCGATCACCATCAACGGCACCAACGATGCGCCGGTGCTGGTCGATGGGGCACAGCCGGTTGATCAAAACGGTAACGATGGTGACCCCATCACGCCGTTCAGCGTCGCTGATGCCTTCACCGACGTCGACAACGGCGCGGAGCTGAGCTTCTCGGCTGACAATCTGCCGGACGGCCTGGTGATTGACCCGACCACCGGCGAGATCAGCGGCACCCTGTCACCGGATGCCTCCACCGGCGGTGATAACAACGACGGCATTTACACCGTTACGCTGATCGGCACCGACGAGAATGGCTTGGATGTCACCACGACCTTCACCTGGACCGTGGCCAACGTCGCGCCGGAAGCCTTCGACAACACTGCCGAGCTGGATGAGGGCGTCGCCACCAGCGACACCAGCACCACGACCGGCAACGTGCTCAGCGATGCGCAGCCCGATACCGACACTGATGGCGGCAACGACAGCGATGTGCTGATCGTCAGTGGCATCGGTGCTGGTGCCAATGCCGGTACTGACACCGCCGCGGGTACGCCGGTCACTGGCACCTACGGCAGCGTCACCATCGCCGAAGACGGCAGCTACACCTACGCGCTGGATAACAGCAACGCGGCGGTGCAGGCGCTGGCCGAAGGCGAGGTGATCACCGAGACCTTCACCTACGAGATCTCCGACGGCCAGGGCGGCACCGACACGGCACTGCTCACCGTCACCATCAACGGCACCAATGATGCGCCGGTGCTGGTGGATGGGGCGCAGCCGGTTGACCAAAACGGTAACGATGGTGACCCCATCACGCCGTTCAGCGTCGCTGATGCCTTCACCGACGTCGACAACGGCGCAGAGCTGAGCTTCTCGGCTGACAATCTGCCGGACGGCCTGGTGATTGACCCGACTACCGGCGAGATCAGCGGCACGTTGTCACCGGATGCCTCTACCGGCGGTGACAACAATGACGGCATCTATACCGTCACGCTGACGGGTACTGACGAGAATGGCTTGGATGTCACCACGACCTTCACCTGGACCGTGGCCAACGTCGCCCCCGAGGCCTTCGACAATACAGCCGAGCTGGATGAGGGCGTCGCCACCAGCGATACCAGCACCACAACCGGCAACGTGCTCAGCGATGCGCAGCCCGATACCGACACCGATGGTGGCAACGACAACGATGCGCTGATTGTCAGTGGCATCGGTGCTGGTGCCAACGCTGGGACTGACACCACCGCGGGTACGCCGGTCACCGGCATCTACGGCAGCGTCACCATCTCTGAAGACGGCAGCTACACCTACGCGCTGGATAACAGCAACGCGGCGCTGCAGGCGCTGGCCGAAGGCGAGGTGATCACCGAGACCTTCACCTACGAGATCTCCGATGGTCAGGGTGGCACCGACACGGCGCTGCTCACCGTCACCATCAACGGCACCAATGATGCGCCAATCGCGACTCTTCGAGCTCCGCAGGTGGAGACGGGAAGTGACGGGGAAGAGATTGCACCGATCAGCCTTCAGGATGCCTTCCAGGATGTCGATAGCGGCGCTCAGCTGAGCTATACGGCCGAGAACCTGCCAGGTGGTCTGGTCATTGATCCGGTGACGGGCGTCATCAGCGGCACACTTGCTGACGATGCCTCTCAGTCAGGCAACACCACGACGGACGGTCGCTACACCGTGACCGTGACAGCCACGGATGAGCAAGGCCAATCGGCTGACGTCACGTTGAACTTCTTTGTCGCCAACGTGGCACCGGAAGCCTTCGACAACACTGCCGAGCTGGACGAGGGCGTCGCCACCAGCGATACCAGCACCACGACCGGCAATGTGCTCAGTGACGCGCAGCCCGATACCGACACCGATGGTGGTAACGACACGGATGCCCTGATCGTCAGTGGCATCGGTGCTGGCGCCAATGCCGGCACTGACACCGCCGCGGGTACGCCGGTCACCGGCGCCTACGGCAGCGTCACCATCGCTGAAGACGGCAGCTACACCTACGCGCTGGATAACAGCAACGCGGCAGTGCAGGCGCTGGCCGAAGGCGAGGTGGTCACCGAGACCTTCACCTATGAGATCTCTGATGGCCAGGGCGGCACCGACACGGCGCTGCTCACCGTCACCATCAACGGCACCAATGACACGCCGGTGCTGGTCGATGGGGCGCAGCCGGGCGATCAGACTGCCAATGATGGTGACGCGATCACACCGTTCACCATTGCCGACGCCTTCACCGATGTCGACGAAGGTGCGGAGCTGACCTACAGCGTCGACAACCTGCCGGACGGCCTGGTGATTGACCCGACTACCGGCGAGATCAGCGGCACCCTGTCACCGGATGCCTCCACCGGCGGTGATAACAACGACGGCATCTACACCGTCACGCTGACCGGCACCGACGAGAATGGCTTGGATGTCACCACGACCTTCACCTTCGAGGTAGGGAATCCGGCGCCGCAGGCCTTGGATCAGAGCGCGGACGTCTCCGAGGACGGAGTGACAACGGCTGAGGGCAGCCTGCTGGTCGATGCTGATGGCGAGCCGGTGACTGTTGATGGCGATGGCGATTCACTGCTCATTGCGAGCGTCAATGGTCAGGCCGTCGCTGACAGCGACACCGTGATCCAGGGCACTTACGGTCAGTTGATCATCGCTGCTGATGGCACCTGGAACTATGTGCTGGACAACGACAGTGATGCCGTCCAGTCCCTCGACGATGGTCAGCAGGTGACGGATGACTTCAGCTTCGTGGTCAGTGATGGAGAAGGGGGCACGGCAGTCGGTGAGTTGACGGTCCGGGTGGCTGGTCTCAGCGACAACGTTGTTCCGGAACCCGTGGTGCCGGTGACGCCAGTCGAAGGCTCTTCTGGTAATGGTTCCCCGGCGGGCGGAGCGAATGCTGGATCTGATGAGGGCGAATCAACCTTCCTTCCGGAGTCTGATGGAGAGCTCTTCCAACCGCTCAGCGATTCCACCTTGCTGGATATTCCGAGCATTCAGCCGGTGCAGTTGACCATCATCCTGCGTGACGTCGTGGCCAATGAAGCCGTGTATGAATTTGCGCTGCCGGCGGGCGCATTTGAAAGCACCAACAATGAAGAGATCAAGGTTGAAGCGACGAGAACCGATGGGTCGCCGTTGCCCGACTATGTCGCTTTCGACAGTGATTCCCTCAACTTCCGTGTCAATCGGGCGCTGGCCTTGTCTCTCGGCGTTGAGCGAGTCGACGTCAAGGTCATCGGTCGCGACGAGTCCGGCAACGAGGCCAGTACCACCTTCGTCATCTACCTGACGCCTGAGCAGGAAGAGGAAGAGAGCCTCGAGTATTACCGCAACCTCGCCAACGACGGTGAAGAGCAGCCGCCGGCAGAAGAGCAGCAGGAAAACGAAGCCGAGCCGAGCACTGAAGTCACTGGCACATCTGATCTCGAAAACGGTGAGGATCAGGCCAGCGTACCTGGTGCCGTGCCACTCTCCGAGATGCTCAAGGTGGCCGGACGTGACGGGTTCAGTCACGACCATGCAGATGTGCTGGCCGATTTGATGGCGTTGTTAAGCGATGATTCAGAAATTTCTTGATTATCGTTAATAGAATAAACCGCAACGAGCTCTCCATAGCGCGAAAGTGAGCTTATCCAATACAAGGTGTCCGCCTGCCCCATACCAAGGGGCGGGTGAACAAGAGCAAGGGAACGAGGCGATATCATGTCGGGAAACGAAAAAACGGAAACCGCCCGGGCGTTGCCTGAATCACGCGGGCGGGGTCGTCTCAAGACTCTGGCGACGATGGTTGCCATCAGCGCGGCGGGTATTGCCTTGTCGGCATGCGGCACCGTGCAACCTGAGCCTCTGGATCGTCAGGATATCGCGGCCGCCATCCAGAGCGATGAGACGCTCTTCGAGCAGATGACACCGGCCATCACCGAGCCGCTGGATCTGAACCATGCGATGGCGCGCGCGCTGAAGTACAACCTCGACAATCGCGTCAAGTTGATGGAGCAGGCGTTGGCCGAGCAGAGCTTCAATCTGGCCAAGATGGACATGCTGCCGGTATTGGCGGCAAATGCCGGTTTCACCAGCCGTAACAATGAAGATGCCTCCTCGAGCGAGAACGTGCGTACCGGCGTGCAGAGCCTTGCCCAGTCGACCTCTGTCGACAAGGACCGCACCGATGCCGATCTGCGCCTTTCCTGGAACGTGCTGGATTTCGGTGTCAGCTACCTGAAGGCCAAGCAGGAAGCGGACCGCTTCCTGATCGTCAAGAACGCCCGGCGTGACATCATGGCCAAGCTGCTTCAGCAGACGCGCAGCGCCTATTGGAAGGCTGCGGTGACGCAGAAGTTGAAGCCGCGCATCGATGCCTTGCTGATAGACACCGAAAAGGCGCTCGCGCAGCTGGATCAGATCCAGCGCGAACGACTGCGGGCGCCGTTGGATGTCCTGCAGGAGCAGCGCCAGCTGCTCTCCATCATGCGCAATCTCAAGAGCTTGCAGCGTTCTGTCGAGACCTCCCAGATCGAACTGGCGAGCCTGATCAATCAGGCCCCCAATGTCGAGATCCCCTTGCAGGCGCCGAGTGAGTTGCCGGAACTTCCTCCGTTGCCCTCCAACGACCTGGATGTGCTGGAGCGTGTCGCGCTGGCCAACAGCGGGGAATACGTCGGTCAGCTCTACAATGCGCGCATCGCGCAACGTGAAGCGCGCAAGAGCATGGTGCGACTGTTGCCGGGGCTGGAGTTCTCCTACAGCGCCAATTACGACAGCAACAGCTATCTGTACAACGACACTTGGGCACAGGCGGGTGTGCGAGTCAGCTGGAATATCTTCCGCCTGTTCGCGATCGATGAGATCAAGGCTCAGAATGAAGCGCGTGACCAGATGGTCGAAGCGCGTCGTCTCGCCAGCAACATGGCGACGCTGGCACGGGTGAATCTGGGCTGGCAGCAGTACCACAACTCATTGGATAGCCTGGCGATCGCACAGCGCTTCCAGGCATTGGATGAGCAGATCGCGGACTTCAGCAAGCAGGCGCGGGCAAGCCGTGCGATCTCGGGGACGCAATCCCTGCTCAACCAGGCCAAGGCCTTGAACTCCGTGCTGAGCAATTCATTGGCCTACGCCGATGCACAGGACGCCTATGGTGGCTTCCTGTTCAGCCTGGGCTTCAATCCGGTCCCCGAGGATTATCAGCGTTACGACGTCGATACGCTGGCCAGCAACCTGGATGCCTCATTCCGTCAGTGGTCTGGCGGCAGCCTGCCATTGCAGGACCCGGCACTCTGGCTGGAAGCCCAGTCCGAGACAACCCAAGCACAGGACGGTCAGGCCAGTCTGTAAGCTAGCCTCCCGCCATATTTCAACAGGGATGCTGACGATGATGATCGCTGGTAAAGGTATCAATCGCCGCATGGCGAGGTTGGGGGGAACCCTGCTGGTCGCCATGCTGCCCGGGCTGATGAATACTGCTCACGGGGCGGATCAACCGACCGTTCGCGGTCAGGTCAGTGCTGTCAATTCCACCATTCTGGCGGCGCCCCTGTCGGGGCGCCTGCTGGAAGTCAATCGGCGTTTCGGGGAAGAGGTCAACAAGGGCGATGTGCTGGTGCGCTTCGATTGCCGTTCGCTGAAGGCGGAACGGGCAGTCGCGAGTGCGCGTCTGTCCGGTGCAAGCTCCCAGTACAAGGTCAACAAGCAG
This sequence comes from Cobetia sp. 1CM21F, assembly GCF_023161745.1. Classification (NCBI taxonomy): domain Bacteria; kingdom Pseudomonadati; phylum Pseudomonadota; class Gammaproteobacteria; order Oceanospirillales; family Halomonadaceae; genus Cobetia; species Cobetia sp. 1CM21F. The sequence goes on from NZ_JALNTQ010000001.1 coordinate 998,337, forward strand.
CTGGCGCGCTATGACAATGTCAGCCAGCTGGACGTGGATCTGTCGCGAGCGGCGGTCAATGAGGCCAGTTCCTCGGTCAAGCTGTCGGATGTCTATCTAAGCGATTGCACCATCACGGCACCCTTCGACGCGGAAGTGGTCTCGCGTGCGGTCAATCCTCATCAGTTCGTCTCCAATGGCGAGCCGATGCTGGAGCTGGTGAGTTCCGACGAGCTCGAGATCGAGGCCGTCATTCCCGCCATGTGGCTGGGGCAGGTCGGCGCGGACACCCCGATGACCTTCACCGCAGATGCCACGGGGGCGGAACTTGCCGGCAAGATCGTGCGCGTCGTCGACAATATCGACCCGGTCAGCCAGACCCTCAAGGTGATCGCGCGGCCGGATGCCAAGCCGGATGGCGGCATCAAGCCCGGCATGAGTGGCGAGGTCCGTTTTCCCTCTCTGAGTCCTTCCACCCTCGAGGATGTGGATAGTGGAGAGGCGGCACAATGAATCGGCGGGTCGAAATGCCAGGCAATGTCACGACAGATCGCCTGGCGGGCCTCATCACCTTGCAGAAGCGTTTGATGAGCGCCAAGGGGCGCAAGGAAGCAGAGTATGTGCTGGTCAATGACACAGGCTACCTCTTTCCCGCGCGCCAGATGTTGCTGGTCAGCAATGGCAAGCTCTCGTCACATTCCGGCGCCACCGATGTCGAGCAGCAGAGCCCCTATCTGCACTGGGCAAGACGCGTCATCAAGGCGTTTGATCTCGATCGTCTGGTCGTCTCCGACAAGGCAGGTGACTCCCGGGCGGCCAAGCCCGAGCAGGTCATGTCACTGACGCCGGAGCGTCTCAAGGAACGCGATGCGTCTCTTGCCGAAGACTGGAGTGAGTACTGGCCGCGTGAAGGACTCTGGGTGCCCATGGTATGGCGAGGCCGTATCGAGGGTGGCTTGCTGTTGTTGCGCGAAAAACCCTGGAATGAAGCCGAACAACGCCTGCTGACCCATTGGGTGCAAGGTGCCGAGAACGTGCTGGCACGTCATTCGGGTCGCAGGCGCCAGCCGGTGGGCAAGCGCCTGCTGTGGGGCGCGGCCTTGGTGGTGATCGGTCTGCTGATGTTGGTGCCGGTACGCCTTTCCGTGCTGGGGCAGGCGGAAGTGGTGCCGGAGGTCAGCAGTATCATCCGCTCACCCCTGGATGGCGTGCTCAAGGACTTGTCCGTGGCGCCCAATCAGGTGGTGGAGAAGGGCCAGTTGCTGGCGAGTCTCGATGATGCCGAGCTCAAGGGGCGGCTGGCCGAAGCCAATCAGGCTCTGGCGGTAGCGCAGGCGGAATATGCGCGTGCCCGGCAGCGCTCCTTCACCGAGCGTGAGGCCAGTGCCGAGGTGCCGCTGTTGAGGGCACGGGTGGACCAGGCGCGTGCCGACGTCGATTTCCTTGAAACACAGCTGACGCGTGTGCGCGTCGAAGCACCGCGTGAGGGTGTCGCGATCCTCGGCGATACCAGCGATTGGGCAGGGCGTCCGGTCAGGCTTGGCGAGCGTCTGCTGGAAGTGGCCGACACTCGGGGCGCCGAGGTGGAAATCTGGCTGCCGAGTGCCGACAACATCCCGCTGCCGGAAGGCGCCGAGGTCTCGTTGTTCTTGAATGTGGACCCTTCCCAGGTTCGTGAAGCACGACTGACGCACGTCAATTATCGGGCCGAGCTGGCGCCGGCTGGCGAGCTCGCCTACCGCGCGCACGCCGTGTTGAGCGATACCGAGAACCTGCCGCGCGTCGGCTGGCGTGGTACGGCCAAGGTCGAGGGGGAACAGGTCACGCTGGGTTATTACCTGTTCCGTCGCCCGTGGGCCACGCTGCGCAGCTGGACCGGGTGGTAAGGCATGATTTCACAGACTCCCCCGTTGGCCGTGCTGCGCGAAGACCTCAAGTTGCACCCCGTCGAGCAGGATCGCGATGGCAAGCGGCGCTGGTTGCTGCATGACCCGGTCGCCCAGCGCTTCTATCGACTGGGCGAGGCCGCCATCGAATTGCTGCCCTTCATTCGCGGTGGTCAGGAAGCGGCAGCCGCCAAACAGGCGAGTGCCAGTCTCGGTCGTGAAGTGCCTGGCGAGCAGTTGCGCGCCCTGTCGGAATTTCTGCGTCAGCATGATCTGGTGCGCGGGGATCCCGGGCAGCAGGAACGCTACCAACGCCGTCTTGAGTCGCGCCCCACCGGGCTCAAGTGGTTGATGCATCACTATCTCTTCGTGCGCATTCCGCTGGCCAATCCGGATCGCTGGCTGAGCCGGCACGTCAACAAGGTACGCTGGCTGGGTAGCCGGGGCTTCTTCTGGAGCCTGGCGGTCATGTTTCTGGTGGGCCTATGGCTGACGGTACGCCAGCTGGATACCTTCATCGCGAGCTTCGCGGCACTGGGCGCTGTCGGCGGCTGGCTGACGCTGGGGCTGGCGCTGGTCTTCGTCAAGATACTGCATGAGCTGGGGCACGCCTTCGTCGCCAAGGCCAAGGGCGCGCGCGTCCCGACCATCGGGGTGGCCTTCATCGTCGGCTGGCCGGTGCTCTACACCGATACCAGTGATGCCTGGCGACTCACCGAGGCCCGGGACAGAGTTGGCGTCGATATCGCGGGTGTCGCGGTCGAGCTCTCGATCGCGGTACTGGCGTTACTGTGCTGGCATCTGTTGCCGGAAGGCTTGCTGCGCACCCTGTGTTTCTGGCTGGCGACGACGACCTGGATCATGTCGGCGCTGGTCAACTTCAATCCTCTGATGCGCTTCGATGGCTATTACCTGCTGTCGGATGCCTGGCGACAGCCCAACCTTGAACCGCGCTCCCAGGCGCTGGCGCGTTGGCAGCTGCGTGAATGGCTGTTCGCCTTCAAGGAAGCGCCGCCTGAGCGTCCGCAGCGTGCCCTGGTGCTGTTCGCGGTCGGCGTCTGGGTGTATCGCCTGCTGCTGTTTCTCGGGATCGCCCTGGCGGTCTATCACTTCTTCTTCAAGCTTCTCGGCATCGTGCTGTTCGCCGTCGAGATCTGGTACTTCATCATGCGGCCAATCGTGAATGAAATTCGGCGCTGGTTCAGTGAAGGTCGCAAGCCACGCGCCAATCTGGCTCTGTTGCGTACCGGGATGATCATCGTGGCGCTGGGGGCCTTGCTGGTCTGGCCCTGGCAGAGCGAGCTGCGCCTGCCGGGGTGGTTGGAGCAACCCTCGGCTCGTCTCGAAGCCCCCTTCGGTGGCCGACTGAGTCTCGATGTCGCCCAGGGTGACGAGGTGAGCGCCGGTCAAGCGCTGGCGACCATCAGTGCCCCGGAAGTCGCCCAGCGGCTTGCCAGTGCCGAGCGTCGCGTGGAGCAGCTGGACTGGCGTCGCTCCGCCAGTGGTCTGGATCGCAGGCTGCTGCAGGATAGCCCGGTGGTGCAGGCTGATCTGGACGTGCAGCGCCAACGGGTCAGCGCGCTGCAAGCCGAGCAGGCGACCGGTCAGCTGGAGGCGGCATTCGCCGGCAAGGTGCACTCGCTCAATCCTGCCTTGCGAGAAGGGGGCTGGGTCGGTGAAGGGGAGTGGGTGATGACGCTGCGCAATCCCCGGCAGGTGACCCTGACGGCCTGGGTGGAAGAGGAAGAGGTGCTGCGCGTCGATGAAGGCGCCACTGCCTGGTTCTATCCGCTGGCGCCGGTAGGCAAGCCGCTGGAAATGCGCGTGGTCAGCATCGAACCTCAGGCAGTGGCAGTGCTTGAGCAGCCGGAAATGGCCGCGCCCTACGGAGGGGAGTTGAAGGTTCGCGAGGGCGAGGAAGGGCAGCTGGAACTGATGCGCAGCCTCTATCGGGTCACGCTTGAGCCAGTGGACTTCTCGCAGGCCTTGTCACTCTCGATGCCTGGCCGGCGCGGCATGGTCAACGTCGAGACTGAGCCGCGCAGCCTGTTGAGCCGAACCTGGCGTGAAGTGGTGGGGGTCTGGCGTCGCGAATCCGGTTTCTGATACCGCTATTCTTCCTCCTGCACTCTGCATTCTGCATCCTGCACTCTGAATAAGAGCACAGAAGCCCAGCTTACGAGTGGCGTTTGCCGCTCGGAGGCTGGGCTTCTCTTGTGTGGTCTTGAGGAAATGCCGCGCTCTGCTCTATGGTGCGCTCCGCCTTGATTCGGCAAGCCCTGATTCAGCCGGCCTTAGGAGCAAGAGGCTGCGCCACGCGAGCGTCATTGACCCGTGAGATCGGGCTGGAGTCCGTGTCGCCGGTATGCCCCTTGCCGTGGCCGTCATCGGTATTGGAGCAGATGGCGATTGTCTCGAGTGGCTCCGGCATGCCCAGCGCATAGCCCTGCACATAGTCGGCGCCGATGGTGGCGACGGAGGCGAGCACTTGCGTACTCCCCACGAATTCCGCCACGGTCTTCATGCCCATTTCTCGCGCGACCTCGGCAATGGCGCGAGCGATGGAGTAGGAGACGCGGTTGGTGTCCATGTCGCGAATGAAGGCGCCATCGATCTTGAGGAAGTCGACGGGCAGGTTCTTCAGGTAGCCGAAGGAGGACACGCCACTCCCGAAGTCATCCAGCGCGAAGGAACAGCCGAGTGCGCCGAGTGCCTCGAAGAAGGCGCGAGCGTCGCCCAGCCGCGTGATGGCGACGGATTCGGTGATCTCGAAACACAGCTTGTCACCCGGGATGCCACTGTCGCGGACCAGCGTGACCAGCAGGTCGCGAAAGCTCGGGCTGCTGATGGAGTGCCCGGAGAGATTGAGTGACACCATGGTCAGTCGCTGGGCATGCGCAGGGTGCGCTGCCAGCCAGCTCAGGTACTGGCGAATGACATGTTCATCGATGGCGGCTGACAGGCCATAACGCTCCGCCGCAGGCAGGAAGGCGCCCGGCGCAATGATGGTGCCGTCCCGGCCTTTCAAGCGCACCAGCACTTCGTAATGTAGCTCGCTGAGCGGCTCGCAGTGCGGGTCGTTGCCAGGCTCTGCGTTGCCAGCTTGTGCAGTGGCGAGGGTGCTGACAATCGGCTGTTGGTAAAGCACCAGGCGCTGTTCTTCGATGGCCGCGGTGATTTCTGTCAGCCAGTGCATCTCCTGCATGCGCCGAGCTACCTCGTCACCGGATTCACTGTGGCGATGGATGCGGTTGCGCCCGGCATCCTTGGCTTCATAGCAGGCAGCGTCGGCGGCACTCAGCAGCTGGTGCGGGTCGTTGTGATTGCTGTCGATGCTCACCAGGCCAATGCTGGTACTGATGGTGAACAGCTTGTCTTCCCACATGAATCGGAAATTGGTGACGGACTGGCGCATCTCTTCGAGCAGTGCCTCGGCGGCGTCCAGCGACATGTCGGGCATCAGCAAGCCGAATTCATCCCCTCCCAGGCGTGCGAGACGATCCTGCTTGCGCAAGCCGGCGGCAATGACGTCGACCAGCTGGATCAATAGCGCATCGCCGGCCGAGTGGCCGCAGGTGTCATTGACGACCTTGAACTGGTCCAGGTCTATGTAGGTGAGACAATGCAGTGTGCGAGTGGCGCGTGCATCATCGCAAAGTGTCGTCAGTTCACGCTTGAAGGCGCCGCGATTGAGCAAGCCCGTCAGGCTGTCGTGATTGGCCTCGTGAGCCATGCGCTGCGACATGGTGTGATTGAGCGTATTGTCGATCAGCGCCAGCAGCGTATAGCCATCCTGGTCTGGCGTCGCCTCGACCGCAGAGACACTGATCTCTGCATGCACCGAGTTGCCGGAGGCATGGATGAAGCGGCATTGCTGGGTAAAGAAGTCCTTGCGCTGCTCGATCAGGGCCTGATGTTGCTGCAGGAAGCTTTCCAGGTCTTCCGGCTCGATCAGTTCGCGTATCACACTCTGCGACAAGGTGGCGGCGGTGTAGCCCAAGATGCCCTCGAGTCGTTGATTGACGCGCAACAGCTGGCCACTGGTGCTCAGGTGCGCCATGCCGACAGCGGAATGCTCGAAGGTGGCGCGGTAGCGCCGCTCGCTGGCACGCAGGCGTTTCTGAGAGGCCTGTTGCTCGAATTCGGTCATGAGCTGTGAGACGTGATCCGCCACCGAGGCCAGAAACGCCTGCTCATCATCTGCCCATTCGCGTGGGGCATTGCTTTCCGTACAGCAGATGACGGCCACCACCTGGCCCGCCACACGGATCGGACTGTCGATGATGGCTTTCACGCTGCAGCGGAAGGTGCCATCAAACAGCAATTCCTGATTGGCCTTGGTCACGTCGGCCAGGGCGAGAGCATGACCGGCATCCAGAGCCTCGAAATAGACCCGGTTCTGGGTGCGGGTAAGGCGAGTGGGGACTGTGCTATGCGTGGCATCGTGCGGCGGGGGGACCCACGCATCATGGACATGGGCCAGCGACAGGCAGTCGCGGTCTTCATTCATGTACCAGAAGCTTACCTTGCGAATCTGCAGGCCCTTGGCGACTTGCTCACATAACCACGGCAGCAGGCTGTCGAGCTGCGCGTTCTCATCGTGGCGGGTGTTGCCGAGCTCGATCAAGGCCGCCTGCTGACGTTCATAGCGGCGCAGCTTGTCGGCCTGGGCATCCTTGGCCAGATGCTGCTGATGGATATCCAGCAATGAGCCGATGAAGCGGTAGGGCGCGCCGTTTCTGACCTCGAATTGAGCGCGCAGCTCAAACCAGCGATGATCTCCCTGCTGGGTGCGGATCAGCAACTCGCAATTGAAAGGCATCCCGCTCAGTCGCTTGGCGTTGATCAAGGCCTTGAAGTCATCACGCATGTCGGGCGCGACTCTCTCATGCAGTGCCTCGAGTGCGGTGTCGAGTGTGCCGGCTTCATACCCCAACTGGTTTTCCAGGCGGGTAGAGATGGTCAGTCTCTCGTTGCCTGTTTTCCACTCGATGATGCCATCGGAAATGCTGCGCAATATCCAGCTGGCGCGCGACTGACTGTCTGCGAACTCTGCATTGAGGTAGCTTTGATTGACCTGACGTTTCAGCGCCTCGGTCGCCAGGCTCGCGAGCTTGTCCAGCCGGACGAGGACGTCCGGGCTGGGCAATTGTTGACGCGGCTCAGCGTCCGCCAGGCTCATGCAGCCGATTATCTCGCCATTGTCTGCCTTGAGGGGCAGGCCGATGTAATAACGAATTCCGTCGGCAAGAACCGAACTGCAACCGGCGAGTTCCGGTTGTCGACGGGCGTCACACGTGATGAGGGGACTGGCTTGCAGTACCGCTGCGCCACACAGCGCATCGTTGATGGGGACGGACTCGTGCACGTTGTCGTCCAGACTCAACCAGCGCTTGAGCTGCTCGCCATCACGCAGGTTGATCATCGCAATGGGAGCGCCAGCCAGGTCGGCAGCCAGTTCAAGGATCATCAGGGCCTGATGATCCTCTTCATGCCGCAATGTCTTGATCCAATTGGGAATAATGGATGTATCAAGCCCGAGAGAATCTGGCATCGTGTCGCAGCCTTCCCTGTCTGTAACGGTGATGGGGGTCAAGATCGCAGACTATCACAGTAAAGCGTTGCCTCACCGTTGTTGGGGTTGAGAGCACTGAGAGCACTGAGGGCAGTAAGGGCGCTGGGGTCATGAGGATGCCGGGAGGGAGAGGCAAGGGCGCCAGGGATGGCTGTGACATAATTGTCAGCATGGCGGCCTGACGGGCTGACACGGTCAAGAGGAGTCTGTAAGGAAATGGCGTTGATCAAGGGGTTCTGCATCTTGCTGCTTTGCCAGTTTCTCGGCGAGGTGACGGGGCGTGCGTTGTTGCTTCCGGTGCCGGGGCCAGTACTGGGAATGTTGTTCCTGTTGCTGGGGTTGATGTTGCGAGGGCGGCTGCGCAAACGGTTGTTGCCTGCCCCGGACAGAGAGGGGGAAGGAGTGCTGCGTGTTGACGAGAATGCGGGTCGAGACCTCGGTCAACGTCAGCTGGCCCGAGCGCTGCTGCGGGAACGTGTGCCTGCCAGTCTCAGGCTTGCCAGCAATGGCCTGCTCTCGCATCTGTCGCTGCTGTTCGTGCCTGCGGGCGTTGGCGTGATGGTCCATTTCGAGCTCATCGCACGCGATCTCACCGCCATCGCCATCACGCTGGTCGCGTCGATCGCGGTTACCCAGTTCGTCACGGCCTGGCTGTTGCAGCGCTTGATCGATCGAGGTTCTGCGACACCGAGTGGAGCAGGGGGCAAGTCACCCAGCGCCGATGAGGTGTCCTCATGAATCTGGCCCCGCTTGACGCCCTGTGGGTGTACCTGAGCGCTTCTCCATTGCTGCATCTGCTGCTGACGCTGGTGGCCTTTCTGCTGGCGACGGCGATCAATCGTCTGGCCCGGGGCGCATCGCTGGCGCATCCGGTACTGGTCTCCATCGCGCTGATCATCGGGTTTCTGTGGCTGACGGACACCGACTATCCCACCTACTTCGAAGGGGCCCAGTTCATTCACTTCCTGCTCGGGCCAGCCACCGTCGCATTGGCGGTACCGCTGTTTGATCATCTCGATCGGGTCAAGCAGATGCTGTGGCCACTGTTGACGGCCTGTTGCGTCGGTATCGTCACCGCCGTGACCACCACCCTGGGGCTGGCGCTGGCACTGGGGGCACATACCCAGGTGGCCTTGAGCCTGGCGCCCAAATCCGTCACATCGCCGATCGCGATGGGGATCGCCGAAAAACTGGGCGGTATTCCCTCGCTGACGGCAGGGCTGGTACTGCTGACCGGCACCCTGGGCTGTGTGGTAGGCCCCGTAGTCATGCGACTGGCAGGGGCGCGAGACGATACCGTCACGGGCTTCACCATGGGCTTGTCGGCGCATGGTATCGGTACCGCCTTCTGCTTCTCGTCGGTGAGCACGCTGGCGGGTGCCTTCGCTGGCATGTCGATGGGGCTGACCGGTCTGCTGACCGCCTTCATCGTGCCGCCTATCGTCAGGCTGTTCGGCTTCTAAGCATGAGGGGCATTGGTGGAGAGTCGAGCTGGAGGTGAGCAGGCGGCGAGCTTGAAGCAGGAAGGCCAGCGTTATCGTGGCATCGTCTGTGAGAGCTTAAGTTTGCGTTAAGCGCAGCCATTCATGCTGGTGATCACTCCATGGTTCAGCTCAGCGCTTGCGTGTTGGCCATGGCAATCGCCAGCACGTCTTGTGGAGATGTCACCTCGTTGCCACATGTCTGTCAGTGAGCTGATCGATCATGCTCCTACGCAGGTCCACAAGGCGTGGCATCCACTCGCGCCTCTGTGTCTGGCAATGCCTCGACCCAAGGAAAGCCCTCATGTTCACTTCTCTTGCACGCACAGTTCTTGAACGCACTGGTCTTGCCCGCATTGGTCTTGCCCGCACCGCTGCAAAGCTCAAGCCCGCTGGCCTTGCCGGGCATCGTGTACTGGTCGAGGCGCCGATGGCCTCCAGCTGTCGAGAGCTCTGTTGGCAGCTGGCAGCGGCAGGGGCTGCATTGATTCTGGTCGAGCGAGAGGGGGATGACCTTGCCTTGCTGTGCAGGTTGTTGCCCACCCCGAGTGGCCAGCAACACCGCCGCCTGTCACTGACGCACGCAGATGTGAGGGGTGACGCACTATGCACGCAACTGCACAACATCCCGGCTTCGGAGCGCCCCGATACCTTGCTGAGCCTGCCGGGCGATGGCCGCTGGCATCTGGAGAGTGGCCGCGCCTGGCATGTGCTCGAGCGTGGGGGTTGGCCGGCCGAGGTGCGCGCCAAGGTACTGGAGTGTCTTGAGCTGCATGGCTCGGCGGATGGCCGACGCCCGCTGCTGGAGCTGATCGTGCAGGCAGATGGCGACTTTTTCGTTCCGCTACCGACAGCGAAGCACTCACGTATCAGGTTGCATACCCCGGCGCTGATCACCGGTGAAGAGGACCCTCTGTTGATGCGCCTGGCGCGTCATCAGGGCAATCATCCTGTCAGCGTGGGGCGTCAGGCGCGCAAGCTGATCTTCCGGCTGCGGCTGGCGCGAGCCAGGCACCCGCTCGCGTATGGCTGGTTGATGGCGGGTGAGGCGTTGAGGCGGGTCATCGGCGGGCCGCGCCGCATGCTGGAGCGTGGCGCGCTCGGGCTGCGCGAGCAGAGGATGCTGCTGAAGGCGCGTCTGGCCAGATGGCGCCATGCTCGACACCAGGGGCGTCGCGCACGCAGCGGTGTGTGATGGCTAGCTGAGCTGTCGACGCAGGCGATGTGCTATCCCGCAGTATGCTTGCAACGTCCGTCACCTTTCGGTGGCGGACGTCTTGTCTCATGTCCCCTCATGTCCCGATATGACATGGCAGAATCAGAACGATTTCAAGGAGTCCAGATGCGAGTTCTGCTCGTCGAAGATGATCCGTTGTTGGGCGAGGGGGTCAACCATACCCTGCGCCGCGAAGGCATGAGCACTGAATGGTTGAAGGAGGGCGCCAACGTTGCCGCCACGCTCAAGCATTCGCCCTTTGATGTGCTGGTGCTGGACCTTGGCCTGCCGGATCTCGACGGTCTGCAGGTCTTGAGTCACCTGCGCCGTCAGGGCCAGACGTTGCCGGTATTGATCCTGACGGCACGTGATGACATCAGCGACCGGGTACGTGGTCTGGACGGCGGGGCGGATGACTATCTGGTCAAGCCGTTCGACATTGCCGAGCTGGTGGCGCGTCTGCGTGCGTTGGTGAGGCGCCATGCCGGGCAGGCCAGCGGTTGCCTGCAGCTGGGGCCGTTGCGCATTGATCAGGCTGGCCGCACTGTCACGCTCTCCGGTAGTGAGGTCGCGCTGGGGCGGCGCGAGTTCGATCTGCTGGAGTTCCTGCTGCTGCACCCCAGTCGTGTCTTCAGCCGGGATCAGCTCGTCGAGCAGCTCTATGGCTGGGATGGCGATGTCGAGAGCAATGTCATCGAGGTACATGTGCACCATCTGCGCCGCAAGTTCGGCACCGGGGTGGTCAAGACCGTGCGCGGTGTGGGCTATCGGCTGGGGGAACTCACGTGAAATCCATCCGCAGTTTCCTGCGGCGCAACCTGATCGGTGGCGTCGTGGTCGTGCTGGGGACGGCCGCCGCCTGGAGCTACTTCGATTCCCGCGAGCAGATTGATGAGCTGTTCGATGCTGAGCTGGCCCAGAATGCACGCATGCTGGGGCGACTCTATCAGTCCCGACTCGCGTCGTTGACACCGGTCGAGCGTCAGGAAACGTTGCAGCAGATGACATCGGGCCAGTTCAGCCTGCGTCCGCCCTCCTTGAGCTTTGCCGATGGCCATGAGAAATCCCCGCTGGGACATGTCTATGAAGACAAGCTGGTCTTCCAGATGTGGGATGCGCTGGGCCAGCCGTTGCTTGGCCTCTCGTCACGCTCCGTGGCGCTCGATTACCTGCCGGTGCCCGGCTATGGCAGGCAGCATGACAATCACCATGACTGGTTCACCTTCACGCTGTATTTCCCCGAGAGTGGCATCTGGGTCACGGCGGCCCAGCGTGAAGATGTGCGCGATGAACTGACCGGCCAGATTGCGTTGCACAACGTGCTGGCGCTGGTGGTCGGGCTGCTCGTGATCGCCTTGCTGATCGGTGTGGCGGTCTCGCGGGGTTTTCGTCCCGTCTTGCGCATCAGTCATCAGATCACGGCCCGTCAACCCGGGTACCTTGAGCCGTTGGATGCCAGCGAGGCGCCGGACGAGATACGCGGCATGGTGGATGCCCTCAATGGACTGCTGGCGCGCCTGGCGGACACCCTCGACAAGGAGCGGCGCTTCACGGCCAATGCCGCCCATGAATTGCGGACTCCCCTGGCGGGCATCAAGGTGCATGCCCAGAATCTGGAGGCCGATGCCAGGGATGAGGCCTCGCGGCGCTCGGCACGCATGATCGTGGATGGCGTCAATCGCATGACGCGGGTAGTGGAGCAGCTGTTGACCCTGTCACGGCTGGAAAGCGGTGCAGAGGCACCGCGTCGTCCGGTCGATCTCGCCCAGCTGACCCATGAGCTGGCGCGGGACCTGGGCCCCATGGCACGTCAGCGAGGCATCAAGCTGCATATCGAGGTTGCACCCGGCGCGCAGCTGGTCAGTCACGAGAACGGCCTCTACGTGCTGCTGCGCAATCTGCTCGACAATGCGCTGCGCTATACGCCAGAAGACGGAGAGGTGCGTCTGGATATCCGCCGCGACGACACTGGATGGCGCATGGAAGTGGCCGATACGGGCCCCGGAATTCCGCTGCGTGAACGCGAGCGCGTCTTTGAACGCTTCGTGCGTCTGGCCGGCCAGAAGACTCAAGGTTCCGGGCTGGGCCTTTCCATCGTGCGCGAGCTCGCCGGGCGACTAGGCGCAGCGCTGGCGCTGAAGGAGAGCCCCTTGGGAACGCCGCAGGCGCCGGGGCTGCTGGTGCAGGTTCGCTTCCCGTCATAGCAGGTTCGCGTTACGTCTACGACAGCGCCTGGCAGCCGGGTTGCGTCAGCGGAGGCCAATGATTGCGTCGAATGCATCATGCGGCTGTGATGCTGGCTGGCGCTCGATAATGCCAGCGGGGAGTGCAACTCGGCGATGGTCGGGTGGCAAAGACGGCTAGATTAGCGCTATCTTCATTATATGTTGCAGAGCAGCATGACATTCCCCTCTGTCAGGAGATTCGCATGAGTGAACAACAGTCTTCCCCTGTCCGTGTTGCACTGGTGACCGGCACCGCCAGTGGTATCGGCGCCGCCATCATGCAAGCGATGTGCGATGCCGGGCATCAGGTGCTGGCGGTCGATTTCAGTGATGAGGGGGCAGAAGTCGCCGACAAGGCAGGGGCTGCCTTCTTCAAGGCCGACCTGACGGACGCCGAGCAATGTCGCGCGGCGGTGGAAGAAGCCGTGTCCCGTTTCGGGCGTCTCGATATCCTGGTCAACAATGCCGGCATCCAGCATGTCGAGCGCATCAAGGACTTCCCCGAAGCCAAGTGGAATCAGATCATCGCCTTGATGCTGAGTGCGCCATTCACGCTGATCCAGGCGGCCTGGCCGCACATGGAGAAGAATGGCTATGGGCGCATCGTCAACATGGCGTCCATCCACGCCCATGTCGCCTCGCCGGGCAAGGCAGCCTACGTCAGTGCCAAGCACGGCTTGATGGGGCTGACCAGAACCGCTGCGCTGGAAGGGGGTGAAAGTGGCATCACCGCCAATGCCATCTGCCCGGCCTATGTGCGCACGCCGCTGGTCGACAAGCAGATCGCCGAGCAGGCCAAGCTCAATGACATGCCCGAGGATGAAGTGATCGAGAAGATCATGCTCAAGGGCGCGGCGATCAAGCACATGATCGATCCCTCCGAGGTGGCGGACATGGCGGTGTGGCTGGCCTCCGACAAGGCAGGCTCAGTGACCGGCTCCAGCTTCAACATGGACCTGGGGTGGACGGCGCAGTAACGGCGTACCCTTGAGCAACGGCTCATTCCAGGCAGTGCAGAGACACGAAGCCCTCACCATCGATTCGCGCTTGCGAGCGAGGATGGTGAGGGCTTTTGCTTGGCCGGCAGCGAAGTGTCGCCTGGGATGCAGACTACGGCAGCGCCGATGTCTCAGCGCTTGACCGGACGCTTCTGCAGCTTTCGTTGCAAGGTACGGCGGTGCATGCCCAGGGCGCGGGCGGTGGAGGAGATGTTGCCATCGTGCTCGTTGAGCACCTTCTGGATGTGCTCCCAGGTCAGGCGGTTGACCGACGGCGGGTTGTCGGAGATCTCGGCGGCAGGGTCGCCGCCTTCGCGGTTGAAGGCGTTGAGAATCTCGTCGGCATCGGCGGGCTTGCACAGGTAGTTGACCGCGCCGAGCTTGATGGCTTCCACCGCGGTGGCGATGCTGGAATAGCCGGTCAGCACCACGATACGCGTGTCAGGCAGCAGGGCGATCAGCTCGGGCAGCAGCTTGAGGCCGGAGCTCTGCTCGAGCTTCAGGTCGAGCGTGATCAACTCCGGGCGGTGGCTGCGTGCCACGCTGAGTGCCTGGGCTTCATCACGGGCCACTTCCACTTCATAGCCGCGGCGCGTCATGGCGCGCGCCGTGACCTGGCAGAAGAATTCATCATCGTCGATGATCAGCAGTCGGGTTGCATCGCTCATCAGGGTTCTCGCTTGGGCGGTCTTTGCCGCCATCATGTCAGATGAAGGGGGAGGCGCACTTCCGTCAAGGTGCCGCCATCTTCGTGGTTGTACAGACTGACGCCGCCACCGAACCGATTGATGGTGGCATGCGTGAGGAACAGGCCGATGCCCATGCCCTTGGATTTGGTGGAGATGAAGGTCTCGCCGAGCTGATCCGCCACCGCCATGGGCACACCATCGCCATGATCGCGGATGTCGATCAGCACTTCCTGATCGCGTTGCTCCAGGGTGATCTCGATATCATCCGGGCAGGCGTCGGCGGCATTGTTGAGCAGGTTCATCAGCGCCTGCTCAAGCGTGGTATCCACCAGCATGGAGGCCTGTTCAGCGCCGGGCGTCACCTCGACGCTATGCTGCACGTCCGGGCGTACCACCAGCCAGCGCTGCACGATTTCCTCCAGCCACTGGGCAGCATTGATGGGTTGGGGCTGCTCCATGCGGCGGCGATCGGCCGCGGCTACCATCGCCTGCAGGCGTTGCTTGCAGGTGTCGACCTGACTGCGCAGCAGGGCAAGATCATCCTCCAGCTGGGGGTCATTCCTGTCCTTGGCATCCTCGCGCATCTCGCTCAGCAGCACCGCCATGGTGGAGAGAGGGGTGCCCAGCTCATGCGCGGTGCCGGCGGCCTGACTGGCCACCGCCAATACCTGCTCGCTGCGCAGGGCGGCCTCACGCGTGGTGGACAGCGCCTGATCCCGGGTGCGCAGGGCATGGGCCATCTTGTAGATGAAGTAGGTCACCAGCGACGCCGACAGGCCGAAGTTCAGCCACATGCCGATGACATGCAGGCTGATGCGTCCGCCCAGTTCATAGGTCGCCAGCTGCGGCACCGGCTCATAGAACACCATCAGGAAGCTGTAACAGCCCATGCCGACCGCGGCAATCACCCAGGCATAACGCCACGGGAGCGTTGCGGCCGCCATGGTCACCGGCACCAGATAATAGGGCACGAAGGGGTTGGTGGAGCCACCGGTATGGAAGAACAGCATCGTCAGGCCGGCGATATCCACCAGCAGGTGAATCAGGTTCTCGGTGTCGGTGACGGGATGCGACTGCCCGAGGCGCCACCAGGTCGCGACATTGACCAGCCCCATCGCGATGATGATCGAGATGACGGGCAGCACATTGAGCTGAAAGCCGATGATCTCGAGCCCGAAGATGATCAGGATGAGAAAGCCGGTCCAGGTGATGCCGCGCGCGATGGTCAGACGAATGAGATTGCGGTGCGGCGTGGACAGTGGTGGCGGTAGCGGCTGATTCATGACGACTCCTGCGAGGAATGCGGCCATGATAGTGAATAAGGCTCATAAAGTGCAGCCCTGACGGCCAGTTAGCGCCAAGGCGCCATGCAATCCCCTGCGTTGCTTTCTCTTCGTTGCACCCTCTTCGTTGCACCCGCTTTGTGGCGCTCTCTTCGTGGTTCAAAGTTATCAGCCTCGCTCGAAGGAGCCACTCAGCCAGGGCGTCACGCGTGTCGGTGTGATGTCGGCCAGATGGGCCTCCCAGCCCTCGACATGCGTGAGAGGCTGGCGCGGGTAGCTTCCTGCTGATCTGTCGCGGCCGGTGCTGCTTGACCAGGCGAGCCAGGGCGCATGGCGCTGCATGCCGGCGGGCAGTGTCGCAAGCTCCGGTATCCAGCGGCTGACGTAATGGGCGAGAGGATCATGCTGGCGTGACTGCTTCATCATGTTGAAGTGGCGATCCCCGCGCGGATCACGTCCGATACCCGCCAGATAGCGCCAGTTGCCCCAGTTGGAGGCGACGTCGTGATCCAGTAGCTGATGCTCGAACCAGGCTGCTCCCTGGCGCCAGTCCACGCCAAGGTCCTTGACCAGAAAGCTCGCCACGTTCTGGCGCATGCGGTTGCTTAGCCAGCCGGTAGCCGCCAGTTCACGCATGCCGGCATCGACCCACGGTATCCCGGTCATTCCGGTCTGCCAGCGTTCAAGCGCTTCCGGCGTCTGCGCATGGCTTTGCGGCTGAGCCGCGTAGTGGCCTGGGGACTCGCCCGTGAAGGTGTGTCTGCCCAGCCGCCGTGCATCCCAGTGGAAGTACTCGCGCCATAAAAGCTCGACGCGGATCCAGTCGCTGTCCTTGAAGGCAGCCTGCGGATGTTCACAGTGCTCGGGCAGTGTGGTCTGAAAACGGTGCAGCGCGTCCAGTATCCGCCGCGGCGACAGACAGCCCAGTGCCAGCCACACGGAGAAGCGGGTCGAGAAATCCGCGCCGCTGAGGCGATTGCGAGTGGTCTTGTACTGGCCGGCGAAGGCCGGGCTCAGGTAATCCTGCAGGCGCTGCAAGCCGGCGGGCTCTCCGGGGGCAAAGGTGTATTCGCCACGGGTGTCGGCCTGCCATTGGCGAGCCTTGAGCAGGAGTCTGGCCGTGCCCTGAAAGCCACGAGGGGCGGCCTCTGGCCAACCGGGGAGCCGGGATGGCGCGTCCAGCGGGGCAGGCATGTCGGTGAGGCTCGGGCGGGCCTTCTCCAGCTTGCGCCGGAAGGCACTGAAGCTCTCGGGGAGTGCGGCGAGTGGTTCCGGCAGCTCGTCTTCGTCCAGCAGCAAACCACTGTTCAATTGCCGCAGGCGACACTGGCTTGCCACCGCGCGTTGTTGGCGTCGTTCCACCACGCCCGTGGCTCGGCGCGTGATGACGCCCCGGCAGCCATATTGCCTTGCCAGTTGCGCAATCAGCTGTGCCGCGTCACCGTGGAGGATCAGCAGATCACTGCCCAGTGCCTGAAGACGCGTGCGCAGCGATTCCAGGCTCCCGAGCAGGGCATGTTGCCGTCCCGTGCTGAGCGGCTGCAGGCGTGGCTCCCCGGGGCTGACGCTGCCGAAGGGCTGAAAGGTCGTCTCCGCCACCACATGCACGACCAGCAGGTGCGAGGCTTGCTCCTCGAGCGCGGCTTGCCACAACGGGTTGTCATCCAGGCGCAGGTCCTCGTTCAACCATACCAGCCAGGGGTCAGTGGACGTCATCGCGCGCCTCCCGTGCCAGCTGGCGTGCGTTGCGACGACAGCGTTGACTGCAATGGCGTACGTCGTCCCAACAGTCCTGCCACTTCTTGCGCCACGTGAAGGGGCGCTGGCAGGTCTGGCACAGTTTGCTGGGCAGGTGCGGTTTGCGATGCATGCTGGCAAGGCTCCTTAAAACAGTACGCAACCTATACCATAATTGTACGTCACACGAAATGGCGGCCAGGAACCCCCCCCTGTCGTTCAGTTGATGAGTGCCTTGCGTGCCTGCCTGCCTCAGTCGCCGCCCGGCAATTGATCCAGTTGTCGCTCCAGAGTCTGCATGGTGAGCAGCAGATCACGGTATTGGCGTGCATTGACGGCGCCGAGCAGCTCATCCTCGAAACGCCGCGCTTCGGGAATCAGTTCGGCGAGCATGGCCTTGCCCTCGGCGGTGAGAACGAGCAGCTGCGCACGCTGGTCCTGCTCGCTCGGACGACGCAGGATCAGTTCACGGCCTTCCAGTGATTTGACGGCGCGCGAGACGCGTACCTTGTCCATGTGGGTGCGCAGACTGATTTCCCGCGCGGTCAGCGGCACGCCGCGGCTCAACCAGGCCAGCAGACGCCACTCGGCGACATTGATGGCGAAGCGCTCGCCATAGCGGGCGAACATCGCCTCACTGGTGCGCTCGGCCAGTCGGTTGAGGCGATAGGGCAGGAACTGGTCAAGATCCAGCTCGCAGCGGGGCGTCTCCTGTGAGGCTTCCCCATCAAGGGCATCGCGTGCTTCGGGAGTGTCATCAGTGCGTTGCATCGAGAGTTACCTGTCTCGGTGAGAGGGCTGACCAGCGTTGTCACGACAGTGCATGGCGGTCGGATCAGGTTACCGATGTTACCACTTTCGACAGCTAGCAAGACAAAAGTCGAGCACTTGAGCGATTGCCAAGGTATGAATCTGTCTATATGGTTTCATATGTAACTATTTAAGGGCGGTGGCGGCATGTCGTGCCGTGGATGCCCCAGGTCATCAGGAGCCGCGAGCCCACAAGGAGATGAATCGTCATGCGCGAGCGCAATGCTGAGTGTCATTATCACGCCGGTTTTCGAAATCATGTCTCCAGCGAGGCGTTGCCTGGCGCCTTGCCGCAGGGCCAGAACTCTCCCCAGCGTTGCCCCTATGGCCTGTACGCGGAGCAGTTGAGTGGCTCGGCCTTCACCGCGCCGCGTAGCCACAATCTGCGCAGCTGGCTTTACCGCATTCGGCCCTCGGTGGTGCAGGGCGCCTATCAGCCCATGGAGATGCCGCAGGTCGCCACCGCACCGCTGGCCGAGAGAATGCCGGATCCCAACCCGATGCGCTGGGACCCCATCGCGTTCTGCGCCGGCGATTTTCTGGAAGGCCTGATCACGCTGGCGGTCAATGGGGATGCCCAGGCGCAGCAGGGCTGTGCCACGCATCTCTACGCCTTCTCTCGCGGCATGCAGCAGCGCTTTTTCTACAATGCTGACGGCGAATTGCTGATCGTGCCGCAGCAGGGTGCCATCGAGGTGCGCAGCGAGCTGGGCCTGCTGGAAGTCGCCAGCGGCGAGATCGTCGTGATTCCGCGTGGTATCAAGTTCCAGCTCAATCCGCTGGCGGGACACGCAAAGGGCTGTCGAGGCTATGTGGCCGAGAACTATGGCGCGCCTCTCGAGCTGCCCTCGCTGGGGCCCATCGGCAGCAATGGACTGGCCAATCCGCGTGACTTCCTCGCGCCATCGGCGCGTTTCGAGGACGAAGCCGGTGACTTCACGCTGGTGGCCAAGTTCGGCGGGCGTTTCTGGCGCGCGAGCCTGGATCATTCGCCGCTGGATGTCGTGGCCTGGCACGGCAACTACGCGCCCTACAAATATGATCTGGCGACCTTCAATACCATCAATACGGTCAGCTTCGATCATCCTGACCCCTCGATCTTCACCGTGCTGACATCACCGTCGGACACCGCCGGGGTCGCCAATCTCGACTTCGTGATCTTCCCGCCGCGCTGGATGGTCGCCGAGAACACCTTCCGGCCGCCGTATTTCCATCGCAACCTGATGAGCGAGCTGATGGGGCTGATCCATGGCGAATATGACGCCAAGCGCGAAGGCTTCCGTCCGGGCGGCGCGAGTCTGCACAACGCCATGACCCCGCATGGCCCCGACGCTGCCACCTTCGAGGCCGCCAGTCAGGCGGAACTTGCCCCCCGCTATCAGGGCAATACGCTCGCCTTCATGTTCGAGAGTCGCTATCTGTTCCAGCCCACCCCACAGGCCCTGTCGTCGAGCGCTCGGCAGCGCGACTACGGCTCGGTCTGGCAGGGGCTCGCGTCTCACTTCACGCCTCACACCAGTCCACAATTCACCCCTTGATTCACTCCTTAATTCACCCTGCATCGGCGATGACCTTTGACTGTTCATCGTCATCCGACCCCAGGCAATTCCTGCATTATTGCTCACGTTGCTCTTCAAGGAGGCACCCATGAAATTCGCTACCTACCAGGATGGTTCCCGTGATGGAACGCTGCTGCTGGTCTCCCGTGACCTGACCCGCGCCGTCAAGGTCGCGGATGTCGCAACGACGCTGCAGGCGCTGCTGGAAGACTGGACGTCGCTGGCGCCCGGGCTCGAGCAACGCTACGCGGCGCTCAATGATGGCACGCTGACGGACGCCTTTGCGCTGGAAAGTCAGGCGCTGCATTCCCCGCTGCCGCGCAGTTATCAGTGGGCAGACGGCTCGGCGTATCTGAACCATGTCCAGCTGGTGCGTCAGGCGCGTGGCGCCGAGATGCCCGAGACCTTCTGGCATGACCCGCTGATGTATCAGGGCGGCAGCGACAGCTTCCTGGCCCCCAGCGCCGATATCGTATGTGCCAGTGAGGAGCATGGCATCGATTTCGAAGGCGAGATCGCCGTCATCACCGATGATGTGCCGATGCACGTCAGTCCGGAGCAGGCCGAGGACCACATTCGCCTGTTGATGCTGGTCAATGACGTCAGTCTGCGTGGGCTGATCCCCGGCGAGCTGGCCAAGGGCTTCGGCTTCTTCCAGGCCAAGCCGTCGTCAAGCTTCTCGCCCATCGCCGTGACGCCGGACGAGCTGGGGGATGCCTGGCAGCAGGGTCGCGTACATCTGCCGCTGAGCGTGCATCTCAATGGTGAGAAGTTCGGTGAGCCAGAGTCCGGGCCAGACATGATCTTCAGCTTCCCGCAGCTGGTGGCGCACGCCGCGAAGACTCGCCCCCTGGGCGCCGGTGCGATCATCGGCTCAGGTACCGTGTCCAATCCCGGCAAGGATGGCGGCCCCGGCAAACCGATCAGCGAAGGGGGCGTGGGCTACAGCTGTCTGGCCGAAGTGCGCATGGTCGAGAAGATCCTGTTTGATGAGATTCGCACGCCCTTCATGCGTTTCGGTGATCGCATCCGCATCGAGATGTTCGATCGCGATGGCCAGAGCATCTTCGGCGCCATTGATCAGCAGGTGACGCAGTTGGACGCCTGAGGGCGGCGTCGTGAGGCAGAGCTTCTCAGAGACACGTCTCGGGAAGACGTCGTGTGCCGGTAAGCCTCAAGCCAACTGGGTGCGAGGCAGTGCGAAGGGGCGGCCGGCATTCAACCGTGTCACAGGGGAGTGCAGCATGAGTTCAATGAGCCTGTATGGCTATTACCGTTCATCTACCAGCTATCGGGTAAGAATCGCGCTGGCGCTCAAGGGGATAGAGGTCGCTCAGGTGCCGGTCAATCTGCTCAAGGGCGAACAGCGCAGCGAGGACTATCTGGCCATCAATCCCCAGGGACTGGTGCCGACCCTGATGGTGGGAGATACCCCAGCATCTGTGGCCCTGACCCAGTCACTCGCGATCATGGAATATCTGGAGGAGCGCTGGCCCACCCCGGCGCTGTTGCCCTCAGCGCCGGAAGCGCGTGCGAAGGTGCGCTCACTGTGCCAGTTCATGGCCTGTGAGATGCATCCGCTCAACAATCCGCGCGTGCTCAATTATCTGACCGATCGGCTTGAGGTCACCCAGCAGCAGCGCCTTGAGTGGTACCGACACTGGGTCGCCGAGGGCTTCGCGCGTCTGGAAGTGATGCTGGCGGAAAGTGCGGGACGTTTCTGTCATGGCGATAGCCCGGGCATGGCGGATGCCTGCCTGATGCCCCAGCTCTACAATGCGCGCCGCTTCGAGTGTGAACTCAAGGACTACCCGAGGATTCTGGCCATCGAGGCGGCCTGTCAGTCACTGGAAGCCTTCCAGCAGGCCCACCCCGAGCGTCAGCCAGATTGTCCGGCGTCCTGACGCGCATGGCTTCAAGGCAGCAAGCAGCGCCCCACCCGAAGCGGTGGGGCGCTGTCGTTTCAGGTGACCCCTCGACATCTGAATCTGTCTATCAACCATTTGGCGCCTTCATCGAGCTGAGCATTGCGTCGTGTCGATAAACCGATGGGGCGATGAAATAGTGGGTGGTCAAATTCAAGGAATTTCAAGCGATCTTCGAGATGCGGGAGCGTCATCTTGACCGGCATTGCCGTCAAAAGATCGGTCGAACTGACGATCTCGAGCGCGGCGCTGATCGCGCCTACTTCACAGACGATATCCAGTTTCTCTACACCGGATTCCAGTAATGCCATTTCCGTCTGTTGTCGCAACAGACTGTCGCGAGAATGTGCCAGCCAGGAGTGAGACTGAAGGTGTTTCGGTGAGACTTTCGTCTGGTGAACCAAGGGATGATTTGCCCGGCAGAGTATTCCTATCCTGTCCTCCACCAATGGGGAAAACGTGATCCCCGTATCGGCATTCATCACATCACGCGGGCCAATCACGATATCGACTCTTCCTCGCGACAACATGGAACGCAACTCAGGGACCAGTCCCACTTTCAGGTCGACGCGCCAGCCGGGTTTTTCCTCCAGAAACTGAATCAGAATCTGCGTCAGATAGCGCCCAGCCACGATGGGAGGGGCGCCAATGCGCACGATGCCGCGCTTGCCTTCGGCCATCAGGCTGGCATCCATCTCGGCCTCGGCCTGTGCCGCGCGAACCGCCATCCCTGTCCTGGCCAGGCGTTTTGCCAGTGCCGTCGGCAGGGAACGCTTGCCTGAACGTTCGAAGAGTGGTGACCCGAGTCTTGCTTCCAGTCCGCGCATGTTTCGACTTATGGCGGGTTGTGTCAGCCCCATTCTTTCGGCAGCCAGTTGGAAGGATTCTTCTTCCACGATGGCTGAAAGTTGAGCCAGATGGCGCGGATCGATATTCATATCAACCTGGTATGCAAAATGTCGGAATTGATATTTTTCATCATAAGACAACGAGGCTAATCTGACGTTACAACAATAGGAGTACGCCATGAAAACCCATGCTAAACGTGCAAGTTTCCTTGCCGTTACGTTGCTTTTCGCAACCTTTCTTTCGCCGGGGTTCGCCGAGGCCAAGGTCTACAAGGGAGAAACCGCCGGGGCGGGAGATTCCGTGCACACCATGTTCGTATCATTCGTCAATCAAGCACGATTGGCCGATGTGAATATTCAGGTCAATGCCGGTCAGACGCTGACAAAATCCATGCTCAATGGGGCGCGCGGCAGAGTGGATTTCTTTTCATCCGTCCCCTCGCTGGTCGACATGATGTCAAAGGGGGGCGGGATGTATCAGCCCATCACGAATGCGCCGGAGCTTTCGACTCATCTGCGCGCCATTCTCGGCTTTCAGAGTGGTGTCTATCACCCCGTGACACTGGAAGGCTCGGGGATCACACGCTGGGAAGACATCGCGGGGAAGACAGTCTTCACCGGCCCGCCTGCGGGCTCGGCCGCTGCTACCTCAGAAGCCCTCATACGCGGTATCACCGGCTATGAGCCGGGAGAGGATTACACCGCCGTCCGTCTGAGCTGGGGTGAGGCCTACGAAGCGCTGGCGGATGGCAAGATCGACATGATGATTCGTCCCGCGGAAGTCGGTTCCGCCAATATCGAGCGTTTCGGACTCACCGATGAATTCAGGATCCTCTCCATTCCTGACAGCGCCATTGCCTCCCACCGGCTGGATGGCCTCATCGGCCAGGCAGGGCGAGGCACGACGAGCTTTGACGGCAGTCTCTACGACGGGCAGTTGACCCAGGGCAAGGTCACGGCCCTCGCGTACTACCAGTTCATCGGTACCAACGACAGCATGTCTGAAGACGTGGTGTATCAGGCTACCAAGGCCTTCTGGGAAAACCTGGCCAGCGTGCAGAGCAGCGCCTCATTCCTGAAGGCCGTCACGCCGGGCACGGCGTTTGCCGGCATCAATGTGCCGCTGCATCCCGGTGCACTGCGCTACTACCGGGAGCAGGGCTACGACATCCCCGCCACCTTGAAAGTCACACAATAACAATCGCCTGGAACGGCCACATACATGTGACCGTTTGCCTGACTGTAGAAGGAACTCGCCATGAACGAACAGGCCACGGTGTCACATCCATTATTACGTATGTTGTTCTTCGCCTCCGTCGCGTGCTGCGGAGTGATCGGGGCGATGTCGCTCTACTCGGCCGGTATCGGTCTGATTGATCCCACATGGCACCGCACCCTGGGGTTTGGCCTGGCGCTCGTGATCGGCGTTGCCGCTGCGCGCCGCAAGCAGCTCTCCGCTGCGCCGCAAGGCTCGGGTTACGGCATCCGTCATATCGCGGTGGACCTGCTGTTGCTCGGCGCCGGTTGCTGGGCGATCGTCAGCTTCTTCGTGGTCCAGAGTGAAATGCAGGTAGTGCTCTACGACGTGACCCGCCAGGATGCCTGGCCGGCGCTGGCCGGGTTGTGCGTATTTCTCGAGCTGTGTCGGCGCCTCTGGGGCTGGGGGCTCTTCGCTGTCGGGGCGCTTGCCGTGCTCTATCTGCTGTTCGGTCAGGGCCTGCCCGGCATTCTGGAACATGCGGGCTTCACGCTTGCAGAAGTGGCCGAGAACCTCTGGTACAACACCAACAAGGGCGTGTTCGGCTCCATCACCAATATCGTGCTGGGTACCGTCTTCATCTTCATCATCTTCGGTGTGCTGCTGGAAGGCACCGGTGCCGGGGATACGCTGCTCAAGTTCGCCTTCCTCGCCACTCGTCGCTCGCGTGGTGGGCCTGCGCACGCCGCCATCCTGGCGTCTTCGCTGTTCGGCACTATGTCAGGCTCCACGGTCGCGAACATCGTCGGAACCGGCACCTTCACCATTCCGATGATCAATAAGCGTGGTTTCACGCCTGCCTTCGCCGCGGGTGTCGAGGCAACAGCCTCCACCGGCGGGCAGATCATGCCGCCGATCATGGGGGCTGCCGCACTGGTCATGGCTGACCTGACAGGTATGGGCTATCTGAACATCGCCATCGCGGCACTGGTGCCGGCACTCTTCTATTACTTCAGTCTGTTCACCGCGGTCACCATCGAGGCACGTCGTCAGGGCGTCCAGGTGCAACCGCTGGAGGTAAAGGACAAGATCACTCGGCTGGATATCTTCAACTCGATCCTGTTCGTCGGGCCTATCCTGACGGTCATCGTCTCGCTGGTCATGGGCGCCTCCACCTCGGCATCCGGCTTCTATGCCACGCTGGTACTGGTCCTGCTCTCCGTCATCAACCCTGAGGTTCGTCGTGATCCCATGCGGCTGGTGCGTTCCTTCATCACCGGGAGTGCCAGCGGCGCCTCTCTGCTGATCGCGATCGCGGCCATCGGGATTCTGGTCGGTGCATTGGATTCCACCGGTCTGGGGCTCAAGCTGGCCAACGTGATCTCGATGCTGCGCGGCGAGAGCCTGTTCTCGGCGCTTTTCGTCGCCATGATGGGAGCACTGGTGCTGGGGATGGGCATGCCGACCCTGCCAGCCTATCTGATCATCGTGCTGGTGATGGGGCCTGCCATCCAGGCGCTCGGGCTGTCGCTGCTGACGGCGCATATGTTCGTCTTCTACTACGGGGTCGCCTCGTCCCTGACGCCGCCAGTCGCGATCGCCGCCTATGCCGCCGCCCCCATCGCGGGCGCAAACCCGCTCAAGACCTCGCTGGTGGCGTTCCGCCTGGGGCTGGCGCAATTCATCATCCCCTTCATCTTCGTCTACTACCCGTCGCTGCTGATCGTCGAGGACTTTTCCCTGTCGTCCTTCCTGTGGATCGCGGCGCGCACCGCCTTCTGCATCTGGCTGTTCTGCTCGGCCATGGCGGCCTTCGATCGGGAGCGCCTCTCCATCGCCGAAGTCGTGCTGCGTTTCCTGGTGGCATTCCTGTGTCTGGTGCCGGATCCGCTGATCCACCTTCCTGCTGTTGCCATGGGTGCCTTGCTGGTGGCCTTCCATCTGCGCCGTACTCATCCAATCGCCAATGTGACCGGAGCCTGAATCATGACTGCACGTCCGAACTTTCTCTTCATCATCACCGATCAACAGCGTGCCGATCATCTGGGATGCTATGGCAATGGCGTCGTCAAGACGCCCAACATCGATCAGCTGGCGGCGAAGGGGACACGTTTCGAGCGCTTCTACGTCGCCAACCCGATCTGCATGCCCAACCGTGCCTCGATCATGACCGGACGGATGAGTTCATTGCATGGTGCTCGTCACAACGGCATTCCTCTCTCGCGTAACCACACCACCTTCGTGGAGCTGCTCAAGGATGCAGGCTATCGCACCGCGCTGATCGGCAAGTCCCACCTGCAGAGCTTCACGGGGCTGCCTGCCACCAATGTCTTCAAGGCCGAAGAGGGCAAACAGGCGCCGTCCGCCTCGCTACGTGATGCCTTCAAGGACAATCGACACACCGATGACTATGAGCTGGAGAATACCCGGCATTGGGAAACGCCTGTCGCGGAGCGGCTCGCAGGAGATTTCTACGGGTTCGAGCATGTCGAGATCGCCGCAGGGCATGCTGATGAGGCCAGCGGTGACTATCTGTTGTGGGCCCGTCAGCAGCGGGCTGATTTCGACGACCTGGTCGGGCCGAAGAACGCCTTGCCGGATCAACGCTACCAGGCGCCACAGGCATGGCGCACCGCCGTGCCGGAGGAGCTTTATTCCACCAGCTGGATTGCAGAGCGAAGCCAGGCATGGCTGGAGGAGCAGGCCGCTGGCGACCAGCCATTCTTCCTGCAGATGTCGTTCCCGGACCCGCATCACCCCTTCACTCCGCCAGGCAAGTACTGGGGCATGTACAGCCCTTCCGATATCGACCTGCCTGCAAGCTTCGGCAAGGGAGAGTTGCCGCCGCTCCTGGCGATGCGCAAGGCGTTGGAAGAGGGAACCGACCCGCGAGACAACCAGAATCCCTTTGCGGTGACCGAGGATGAGGCACGGTCAATCACCGCGCTGACCTACGGCATGATTCACATGATCGACGATGCCATCGGGCGAGTGATGGCGTCCCTGGAATCGCTGGGTCTGGCGGAGAATACCGTGGTCGTATTCACCTCCGATCACGGCGATTACATGGGCGATCATGGCTTGATGTTGAAGCTTCTGCTGCACTATCAGGGGCTGGTGCGTACCCCCTTCATCTGGCACGACCCCCAGCGGCCCCAGGACGCTGCCTGTTCCACCGGGCTTGCCTCTTCAGTGGATATCGCCTCGACGATACTCGCCAGAGCCGGGATTCAGGAGTTCAACGGCATGCAGGGGCGCGACCTGCTGTCGACATCGGCACCCGAGGCTGTCCTCGTCGAGGAAGACAGTCAGCGCACGATGACGGGATTCGATCGACCGCAGCGGGTGCGGACGGTGATTACCGAGCGCTATCGCATGTCGATCCGTCATGGAGAGGACTGGGGCGAGCTCTATGACTTGGAGAATGACCCCGATGAGCTGGTGAACCTGCACGATGACCCCGGTCACGCGGCGGTGCGGGCCGAGCTGACCGATATCATGCTGCGACGCATGATCGAACTTCAGGATCGCGCGCCGCTACCGGCCTATCGTGCCTGAAGGCTCTCGGCGCTAAAGCCACTCTGTGCTGAAGGCCCTCATGACGGGAGGCCTTCAGTACTCAAGGTCAGCGATGCCCTGTCTGTCAGCTTGGCTTTCTGGCATAAGGCATGCGGCGCTTGATGACCGCGTAGCGTCGCCTCAATGACACAGGAACGCCCCATCCGACTCGGTGGGGCGTTCCTGTGTCAGGCCGATAGCGGGATATTCGGCATGCGCAGGCACTACTCAGCGAGCGAGGTTCAACGACAGCACTTGCTGGAGCCGCCGCTGGCGGGTGTCTGCTCGACCACCACGGCAGACGTGGGTGGGGCGCAACAACTGCGGGTGGCGCAGGATGATGGCGGAGCGTCAGGGGCTTGGGAGCTTGCGTCTTGCTCATGCACAGCTTTCGCGCTTTCGGCTTGCTTGGACTCGCCAAGCTCAACTCGCGCGTCGCGAATCACCTGCCAGGCGGACTGCAGGAAGAGTGCGGCAATCGCCGCCCCCAGCATGACATCCGGCCAGCGGGAACCTGTCCAGCCCACCAGTAGTGCGGCACCGAAGACCGAGGCATTAGCGATGATGTCATTGCGTGAACACAGCCAGGTGGAGCGCATGTTCAGATCATCCGACTTGAAGCGCCACAGCAGGCCGAAGCAGACCAGATTGACGGCCAGTGCCAGCAGGGCGAAGGCACCCATGCCGTGTGCGGCGGGGGCGACGCCATGGAGGGCCTGATAGCCCGCCTCGCCAAGGACGATCACGCCCAGCGCCAGCATCACGATGCCTTTCACCAGCGCGCTCAACGCACGTTCACGCACGCTGCGGTGCAGGACGTAGAGGGTCAGGGCGTAGACGCTGGCATCGCCGAACATGTCGAGGGAATCCCCCAGCAGCGCGGTGGAGCCCAGCCACCAGGCCGCGATGAATTCGATGAAGAACATGCTGGCATTCAGTGCCAAAAGGATCTTGAGCACCTTGCCCTGAGAGGCTCTGAGCTCTGCCAGATCGCCGGACTTGCTTTCGCAACAGCTTTTCATAAGGGGTCTTGGCCTCCTGTCGTATTGCTGACAGCATGGAGGTTATAGTCACTATAAGGTCAAGTCTCATGACACAAGGAACCGAGCGCGAGCCGGGGACAGCAGCGCAAGACCCGCAAAGATCAGCGGCTTGCACAGGGTCTGACACAGAGGCTGTCACAGGGGCGATGAGCATCGGCCAGCTGGCCAAGGCCTCAGACGTCCAGGCGGTGACGATCCGCTACTACGAGAAGCAGGGTCTGTTGGCCCCGCTGCGGCGTGCGGCCAACGGCTATCGTGAATATGGCAATGCACAACTGCGCCGGTTGACCTTCATCCGCCGTTGTCGACGTCTGGGTTTCTCGCTGGATGATATCCGCGCCTTGCTGGGGCTGGCGGATCAGCAGGCGTTGCCGTGCGATCAGATAGATGCGCGTATCGAGGCGCAGCTGGCCGAGGTGCGCAAGCGTCAGCGCGATCTCGCCGTCATGGAGGAGGAGTTGCAGCGCCTGACACATTGCTGCGCCGGCGGGGTGGTGGCGCAGTGCCGTATCGTCGAGTCACTGTCCGAGAGCGAGGAGTAAGGCCCTGGCAGGCAGTTAACTGTTGCCAGGGCTGGGTCAAGGAGGGGGAGGCCAGGCGGGGACAGGCAGTGCCAAGCGGGGTCAGACGCCGCAGGACTTGCGGGCGAGTTCCTCCGCGACCAGTTCCGTGACATCGATCAGTGTCTTGGCGGGGGCTGCGTCGTTGCCTGACGAGCTGACGGGAATCAGTGGCAGTTCGGTACAGGCCAGCAGCACGGTGTCTGCCGACAGGCTCTCCAGCAGCGCATGAAAGCGCTGGACCACGCTCGGGTCATCGCCGCCATGCGCCTTCACGTCATAGATGATCTGATGCAGCAGGTGCGGGTCGGCGGGTACCTCGACTTCCACCACCTCCGCCAGTGCCCGGTAGGGTGACCAGTCCCCCATGTCCGTCACGGACTTCGCGCCCAGCAGCGCCACCTTGCTCAAGCCGTCGCGCCGCACCCTGTCGATGACGACATCGCTGAACGACACCAGCTGGGCATCCAGCGCCAGAGCCTCCAGCTGGGGCTGATAGTAGTTCAGCGTATTGCAGGCGATGGCGTAGTAGTCGACATGCTCGGCGAGCTTGTGGGCGCTGTCGGCCAGTGCCTCCCACACCTGTTGGTCATGGGTCTCGAGCTCCATGGACAGCCCGAGCGCCGGCTGGGAGATCAGATGGACGTGCGGGGCATCCAGATCTCCCCGATAGCCGGGCCCGATGCGGGCCTTGTTGGCGATCAGCAGCTTGTTCCAGAGATCCAGTCCGGCATCCGGGCCGGAGCCGGTGAGGATGCCGATCACGTTGCGTTGGCGCAGCTCAGTATCTTGCATGGCGGTGTCCGTCGTCTTGTTGCGGGGCAGGCGGTGAAGGTTCAGTCGAGGGCAGCTCAGTCAAGAGCAGCTCAGTCAGGGGCAGACCAGTTGGCCGAGCTTGAGATTTAACTTGAGACTGAGTTTGAGGCTGACGCTGACAGTGAGGGGCGCACAGCGGGCGTGTCGCCGGTAGCTTCGTCCTGAGCGCTCGCCTGGCCTGCCGGGCTGAAACGACGGCCCCAGCCGGTGGCGATGGAGACACTCATCACGGCCAGCAGGACCCAGGCGTAGAGCACCCAGGGCGTCAGATCGAGCGGCATCAGGGCCGGCACGCCGGGGAAGGTCTCGGCGGCTTTCACGGACAGCCCGGAGGCGAACAGCAGCGCGGCGGACCAGGGCAGCGAATAGACCAGGGTGCAGGACATGCTGTCGATGATGTTGGCGCGACGGTAAGGGCTCAGGCCGAAGCGTTCACCGACCGGTTTGGCGTAGGACAGGCCGACCGCGAGGATAGCGGGGGCATTGATGCTCATCAGCGAGGACATCAGCAGCGAGAGCCCAGCGGAGGAGGCTTCCGCGCCACGCGGTGTGCGCACGACACCCTTGAGCGCATTGATCAACCTCTCACTGCCACCGCCATCGAGCATCAGGCGAATGCCCGCCGACAGCAGGATCACCAGAATCGACAGGTCTGCCATCCAGCCGGCCACGCCATTGATCAGCGCGCCATTCTCGACCGACACGAAACCGCTCAGGGTGTTGAGGCCGGTGAGCATCGCCACCAGCATGCCGGACAGAATCCCCACGGTGGTGGCGAAGATCACATCGCCTTTCTTCATGGCCACGTAGATGGCGGCCAGGGCGGGCAGCAACATCACCAGGCCCTTGGGGTCCATGTGCTCGGCCAGCTGTTCATGCGCGACGACCAGTGGCGTCGTTTGCTGCGTCAGACTGATCAGCACCATCACCACGAGCGTGATGCTGCCGGCCACCAGCGTGAAGGGCAGTCGGGAGCGAACCACGCCGCCGATGTCAGCGCCCTGACTCGCCGCCGAGGAAATGGTGGTATCGGAGATGGGCGCCAGATTGTCGCCGAAGGCGCCGCCGCCCACGATGGCCCCTGCCAGCAGCAGCGGGTCGGCTCCCAGCATGACGCCTGCGGGATAGAGCACGCCCATGCCCGCGGCGATGGTGCCGAAGCCGGTGCCTGCCGCGGTGGCGAACAGGGCGCAGGCGAGGAAGGTCACGACGAGGAAGGCCGTGCCGGTGGCGCCGGTGTGATAGGCCGCCCACAGGATGCCGTCCACCAGTCCCGAGGAGCGCAGTACAGTGGCGAAGATGCCGGCAAAGATCCACGCCGCCACCGGGGCGATGGCCACCTTGCTGGCCATGCCCTTCATGATGGTGTCGCTGTAGACGGACTTGTCACGGGCAAACAGGAAGGTGACCAGCAGGCCGGCGAGAATGCCGACCCACATGCCCTGGATGGTTGGCTCCTCCAGGCTGGTGGCCACATGGATGGCCGTGGTGATGAAGCACAGGATGGGCAGGAACGAGACCCAGGGCCCGCCGTGGAACGTGAGTTTGGATGCAGGAGTCATGCGATAGCCTCTTTTATGGTTATTACTATCTGCGTGTGAGGGACTTCTGCATTGCATCACTCACACGTGAGGCGCGGAATTTGACGACCTGACTCAAGGTGGCGCACTCAGACGCACTATCTGATTCAGACTGCGCCTGACGCACTCTGGGTCATGGCGGGGGAGCGGCGTAGACTGAGGCTCTATCCCGGCGCGAGACAGACCCATGAACGAAGACCTGGCCCTCAATCTGCGGCTGCTGTGCAGCTACTACCGATCCATCGCCGAGGTGAGTCGGCGGCTCGAGATCAGTCGGCCACAGTTCAATCGATATCTGAGCGGTCAGTACCGGCCCGCCGCGCATACGCTGCGGCGGATCTGCGAGTTCTTCGGGGTGGAGGAGCACGAGATCCTGCTGCCCAATCGTCAGTTCCAGCGTCTGGTGCAGGTGCGTCCCAAGCCGCGCGAGAGTCACGCCACGAGTGTGGAGAGCGAGCCGCTGGCGCAGCTGAGACGCTCGGGCGCCTCCGAGCTGAGCCGCTATGTGGGCCACTACTATGAGTACTATCTGTCGATGTCGTCGCCGGGGCGGATACTGCGGGGGCTGGTGTCCATCATCCAGCGCGAGGATGGCGTCTATTACCAGCGTCTTGAGCGCCTGGTCGAGCGCGAGTCGTCCGGCATCGGCGTGTCACACTGCAAGTATCAGGGGATGGCGTTCTATCTGAGCGATCGCATCTTCATGACCGACTACGAGTCGATGACCGGCAATGAGATCACCCAGACCATCCTCTACCCGACCTTCACCAGCCGTGTGTCGCGCCTCAAGGGGCTGCGGATCGGGGTATCGGCAAGTGGTGACCGCACGCCGGCCAGCGCTCGCGTGCTGCTCGAATATCTCGGGCGTGACATCCGGGTTCGCTGCGCGCTGAAGCAATGCGGCCTCTATCCCCTGGGCAGCGACGAGATCGAGGATGCCATCCGCCACGAGATCCTCAATGATCAGGCGCCGGTGGGCGAGGGGCCCTGGCATTTTCGCGCGCGCAAGGATGACTGAAGGCCGCTGATCGCGCTCGCCTCTGTTGCCGCGCCGCGCCAGCCGCTACAATGCGCGCCATTCGTCTCGTTCTGCTATTCACCCAACAGTGCGCGCGGCGTGCCTCACGTCGGGCCGGATGCCTTTCAGCTCATGTCAGATTCCCAGATTGCCAAGGCGGCGGATGTGCGCCGTACATTCGCCATCATCTCTCACCCGGATGCCGGTAAGACCACCATTACCGAGAAGCTGCTGCTGTTCGGGAATGCCATCCAGATGGCCGGCTCGGTCAAGAGCAAGCGGGCCGATCGCCACGCGACCTCTGACTGGATGAAGATGGAGCAGGAGCGTGGCATCTCCGTGACCACCTCCGTGATGCAGTTCCCCTACAAGGACCGCATGGTCAACCTGCTGGATACCCCCGGGCACGAGGACTTCTCCGAAGATACCTACCGGACGCTGACCGCTGTCGACTCGGCGCTGATGGTCATCGATGGTGCCAAGGGTGTCGAGGACCGCACCATCAAGCTGATGGAAGTCTGCCGCCTGCGCACCACGCCGATCCTGACCTTCGTCAACAAGATGGACCGCGAGACGCGTGACCCCATCGAGGTGATGGACGAAGTCGAGACGGTGCTCAACATCCAGTGTGCGCCGATGACCTGGCCGATCGGCGTCGGCAAGGGCTTCAAGGGCGTCTATCACCTGCTCAATGACGAGATCCATCTCTACAAGCAGGGCCAGGGTAACCGCATCCCCGATGACGTGCGCATCAAGGGCCTCGACAGCCCCGAAGCCATCGAAGTGCTGGGCGAGGACCTGATCGAAGAGCTGAGCATGGAAGTCGAGCTGGTGCGCGGCGCCTCTCACGAGTTCGATCTCGAGGCCTATCGTCGCGGTGAGCTGACGCCGGTCTACTTCGGTACCGCCATGGGCAACTTCGGCGTGCGCGAGATGCTCGACGGCTTCGTCGAATATGCACCGCCGCCCCAGCCGCGTGATACCGATACCCGCGAAGTCACGGCCCACGATGAGCGCTTCACCGGCTTCGTGTTCAAGATCCAGGCCAACATGGACCCGAAACACCGTGACCGCGTCGCCTTCCTGCGTGTCTGCTCCGGCAAGTACGAGAAGAACATGAAGATGCGCCACGTGCGCATCAACAAGGACGTCAAGATTCCTGATGCCCTGACCTTCATGGCGGCGGACCGCTCCCACGTGGAAGAGGCCTGGCCGGGCGATATCATCGGCCTGCACAACCACGGCACCATCCAGATCGGTGACACCTTCACCATCGGCGAGGACATGCGCTTCACCGGCATTCCGCACTTCGCGCCGGAACTGTTCAAGCGCGTGCGCCTGAAGGACCCGCTGAAGATGAAGGCGCTGCAGAAAGGTCTGCAGCAGCTCTCCGAAGAGGGCGCGACCCAGGTCTTCCAGCCGTTCGACAACAACGACCTGATCGTCGGTGCCGTCGGTACGCTGCAGTTTGACGTGGTCGCTCACCGCCTGAAGGAAGAGTACAAGGTCGAGTGCATCTATGAGGCGATCAACGTGCAGACCGCGCGCTGGATCTACTGCGATGACACCAAGATGCTGGAGGACTTCAAGCGCAAGGCCAGTGCCAACCTGGCCTATGATGGCGGCGGCTGGCTGACCTACATCGCGCCGACCCGCGTCAACCTGCAGCTGACCCAGGAACGCTGGCCGGACATCACCTTCCGCGCGACCCGTGAGCACTGAGACAGTTGCCACAACGGCGTTGCCGCAGCGGCAATGTTGTAATGGCGCTGCCATAGCGGCGATGTCGTAATGGCGCTGCCACAGCGGCGATGTCGTAATGGCGCTGCCACAGCGACGCTGCGATAGCGAGGCTGTCGATCACGCCATGAAGAACGCCACCCCTCGGGGTGGCGTTTTTTTATGCCCGGATAAAGGTGGCGTTTTTCGTGGCCAGACATGCGTGTAACCCTACGTTTACACAGCCAACCCATGGCGCGGCATCAGCACGGCATAATGTCCGGGTCATGTTGTCTTGCTGGCATCCGTGTGATGAAGCTTGCTGGGGCGAAGGTCGGTAGGGCGCAGACAATGACAACAACAATGGCGTGGGATGTGTCTCAGTGCGGGCCATGCATGATGCGTGGCAATCCACCGGATGGTTAGCGAGTGACAGGAGATGACAGATGTCCGGATTCATGCAGGAATTTCGTGATTTTGCCGTCAAGGGAAGCGTCGTCGACATGGCGGTCGGCATCATCATCGGCGGGGCATTCACACTGATCGTCAAGAGTCTGGTCGGTGACATGCTCAACCCGCTGATCGGGCTACTGATCGGGGGAGTCGATTTCGCCAACTTCTTTGTCGTCCTCAAGGAAGGCGCTCAGGCCGCGCCCTATGCCAGTCTCGAGGCCGCCAAGGAAGCGGGAGCCGTCACGCTGAACTATGGCTTGTTCATCAATGCCATCATCAGCTTTGCCCTGGTGGCGCTGGCGGTATTCGTGTTGATCCGCCAGATCAACAAGCTCAAGAAGGAAGCCGAGGAAGCGCCGGAAGAGGTCACCGACAAGGATTGCCCGTATTGCCTTTCCAAGGTGCCGCTGGCGGCGACCCGTTGTGGTCATTGCACCTCCGAGCTGGCGCCGGCAGCGCCGGTGGAGGCGGCCTAGGCCATCTGCGTCGGTCACGACTACTGACAAGCAATATCGACACTCGTCCTCAAGGGACCGGCCACCAGGCCGGTCCCTTCGTTTGTCTGACACACGCTGATATAGCACGATGGCTGTACGGCCATTACCGGGAGATTCCATGCTGATCGACAGTCATTGTCATCTGGATTTCGCTGACTTCACGCCGGATCGTGAGGCGGTCATCGCGCGTGCCGAGCAGGACGATGTCTCGGCCTTCGTGGTGCCCGCCACCACGGTGGCAAGCTTTTCGGCAGTGCTGGCGCTGGCGGATTCATCAGCGCGTATCTTCGCTGCCCTGGGACTGCATCCCTATTTTCTGTCCGAGCATGGCGATGACGCGCTGGCGGCGCTTCATCAGGCTCTCGACCAGCATGCCGGCCAGATCGTCGCGTTGGGCGAATGTGGCTTCGATGCGCGACTGGCCGATCATGACGCCCAATGGCAGCTGTTCGAGGCCCAGCTGAGCATGGCACGCGAATTCTCCTTGCCTGTCATCGTGCACTGCGTGCGCGCCAATGACGAAGTCGCCAAGCGTATCAAGCAGGCACGACTCACCCGTGGCGGCATCATCCACGCCTTCGCGGGCAGTCAGGTGCAGGCGGAGCGCTTTCTCGAGCTTGGCTTCGTGCTGGGGCTGGGCGGCAGCGTGACCTACCCGCGTGCCAACAAGCTGCGCGGAGTGGTGGCGTCACTGCCCGACAATGGCTTCGTGCTGGAAACCGATAGCCCCGACATGCCGCTGTGCGGATTTCAGGGCCAGCGCAATGAGCCATCGCGAGTGGCGAAGGTTGCGGACGTGGTGGCGGAACTCCGTTCGAGCAGTCGCTACGATATCGCGTTATCCACCACGACGAATGTGCAGCGTATTCTTCAACTGAACGTCTGATCTAGACTGACCTCAAAGGCCAGGCGACAGCCTGCCGACCCGGTTCAGGAGGTCGCCTCATCATCGGTAAATCAATGTCAGATTCTTCAGCATCGCGTTCCTCCTCTCGTGTGCCGGCACACGAGTCTTCTGCTGTCTTCGCGCACGCCTCCCTGCCTGCTGGCCCCCGCTATCGGATGTATCTGCTGCCGCTGCTGTTGCTGGCGGCATTGCTGGCCACCGCCTGGTTGACGGCCAGCCAGATCACGCAATCCCGCGAGGCGGATCGTGAGTCCGACAGGCAGCGGCTGGCCTTGTGGGTCCAGAGTGAGCAGCGCCTGCTCGCGGGACAGTTGCAGGAAAACGGCTACTGGGAAGAAGCCGTGACCAGGTTTCTGCGCGAGCCCGAGCTCGACACGACCTGGCTCGAGTACATGTATGGCCCCGAGTTCGCCATCAACACCGGCATACATCTGATCTCTGCGGTGCGTGGCGATGGGCAGGTGGCCGCCTGGGTGCAGCACAACGCCGGGTCGCCGGGGGCCGACTGGCTGGGCAAGCAGCCGGTGAGCTGGCGACGTGCGCTCGCCCCCGTCATGCAGGCGGCCCGCCAGTCACCGACACAACCTCAGCTGGCCTGGTTGATCGTCGACAACCAGCCATGGCTGATCGGCATGCAGGGGCTCTACGAGGATGAGGAGGCCTTGCCACCGCGAGACGAGCAGGGGCTGTTGATTCTGGGCATGCCGCTCACGGCAGACCTGCTGGACGAGCAGGCGGCCGTGCTGGGCTTGAAGGGTCTGCAGGTGGTCAGCAACGCCATGCCACAGCCCATCGCGACGCAGCAGGTCTGCGTGGCCTTGCCCGCGTCCGGTCGTGCCGATCGCTACAACCATGCCAAGGCCTGCTGGCAGGATGAAAATCGCGTCGCTCAGTTGCTGCAGGAGATGGGCACTCCGCTGGCGGTACTGCTGTTGATCATTTTGCTGGCGGGCATGGGCACCATCGGCATGCTGGTGCGCGACAGTCGGCGCCGCAGGGCGAGTCGGGCCTATGGCACCTATCTCGAGCATCAATACCAGCGCCACAGCATTCTCAACCAGCAATTCCTGAGCGTCCCCTATGAAACCCACACGCCGCAGAATGCGCGTGCGTCTCTCACCCGCTACCTGCAGCGCGTGCGCGAGATGCTGGGGGCAGAGATCATCATCTATCGGCGTGAGGTGGGAAATCCCAACGCCGGCTACCTCATTCTGCAGAGTCACGATGAGCGTGAGTGGTTGAGTGAGGCATCGTTGCGGCGTGATCCTCTCTGGCGCCTGCCGGTGGGGCGCGTGTGCGTGTCAGCCGGTGATCGCTCGCGACGCGATGGCGATGGGAGCGCCGACAAAAGTGTCGATGAGCAGGAAGATCGCGCGCTGCTGCTGTGCCAGCGACTGGGCGCCAGCCAGCTGATGGGCTATTCGGTCTCGCCGCATCCCGGGCGCAGCGAATTGCTGCTGGTGGCCAGTCGCGGCCATCGACTCAACGCCACCGAGATGATGCCGTTGCTGGACATGACCCTCGATACGCTGGTGGTACGAGGGCTGGAGCAGGAACGCGTGCTGCTCCAGCACCAGTTGCTCGAGGAGCGCGAGACGGATCTCGATACCGGTCTGCTCAGTCGTGAAGGCATGCTGCGCCTGATCAAGGTGCGGATTGACCAGCTGGGCGAGGTCGCGCCGATGGAGGGCTTCGTGCTGATGGCGCTTAGGATCGGCGGCTTGCAGGTGCTCTACGATCATGCCGGCGCCGAGCCGGGCAATCACCAGCTGGAGCAGGTCCAGAAGCGTATCGCTCCCTTGCTGGGCAATTCCGGCGATGTGGCGCGCCTCGAGACCGACAGGCTGCTGATCATGGTCCAGCGCCGGCTGCTGGAAGCGACGCGAGGCGGTATCAGCGGCTGGCTGGACAACCTGCTGAATGCCGTGCGCGACAAGGTCACGCTCAATGATGAGGTGATCTATCTGCAGCCGAGCCTGGGCATCACGCGCTATCCCGAGGATGGCCATCAGGTGGATGCGCTGGTCTATCGCGCCGAACGTGCCCTGCACGATACCCAGCAGTGCCAACGCGAGTGGCATTTCTTCGATGAGGAGGCGGAGCGTGAGTTGCGTCGCCTCAAGCAGCTGGAGGCCGAGTTCACCGTCGCGCTGCGCGAGGATCAGCTCAGGCTCTTCGTGCAGCCGATCGTCGACGGGCGTACCGGCCGTTTGCAGCTGTCGGAGGCGCTGATTCGCTGGCAGCACCCGGAACATGGCTTGATGGGCTCGGCGGACTTCATGGCCATCGTCGAGTCCGCCCGCCTGGATGTCGCGCTGGGGCGCTGGGTGCTCAAGGAGAGCATCGCGACCCTGATGCGCGTCCACGAGAGCGGCCATGAGCTGCATCTGAGCGTCAACGTGACCGTGCGCCACATGATGGACAAGCGCTTCCTGTCAGACTTGGAAATGTTGTTCCGGCATCCGGAGCTGTGTGAGCGCCTGACGCTTGAACTGGTCGAGAGCCAGCTGCCGGATGACATCCAGGCCCTGGCCGTGCTGTTCCAGACCATCCGGGCTCACGGCGTGGCGTTGGCACTGGACGATTTCGGCACGGGCTACTCCTCGCTGTCACAGTTGCAGCGGTTGCCGTTCGACAAGCTCAAGATCGATCGACAGTTCGTGACGGCGCTGGGCTCCAGCAAGGGGCAGGCCATGATCGAAGCGATGCTGGGGCTGGCGGAGGCCTTCCATCTTGCGGTGGTGGCCGAAGGCATCGAGACGCCGGAGCAGCGAGCCGAATTGCTCGCGCATGGCTGCTCGCTGCATCAGGGCTATCTCTATGCACGACCGATGCCGGTGCAGGAGCTGATCGAGCACCTGATCGCAGGAGATGGCTGGCTGCCGGAAGGGCTGTAAGGGCTGGGAGCCCCGGCAGGCGCCTGAAATCATCAATCCGTGACAGACAAAAGCCCCGCACCTTGGCACGTGCGGGGCTTTCCTGTGGCGGCTTTCAAGCGATCAGTCCTTCAGGACGATCAGCCTTTCAATCCGTACCCTTCAGCCCTTGAGCTGCTCCGGGTCGCGACGCTCGACGGCATAGGGCAGCGCGCTGCGCTCAAGCTGGGTGCCATCTTCCAATGCCAATGCGATCTCTTCATCGCGCAGGCTGATCACGGCCAGCAGCTCCAGACGTCCCTGTTCATCATGGGCTGCCTGCAGCACTTCGCCGAGGGACTTGCCGTCGGGGCTTGTGACCTTGCTCCCCACCACCGGCAAGTCGGCCGGCTGCGCCGTCGTCAGGCGTTGCAGGCGCTTCTTGACCTGGCCGCGGAAGTGGGCGCGGGCCACGACTTCCTGACCGGTGTAGCAGCCCTTCTTGAAGCTGATCGCGGCGAGGGCTTCCAGATTGAGCATCTGCGGCAGCCAGCTGTCAGTCTGCGCGGAAGTGACCCACTGCAGACCGGCGCGGATATCTTCCAGGCACCAGCGGGTGTCGTCGCTGGCGGCCACATCGCGTGCGAAAAGCGCCGTCGCGAGGTCTGCCAGGGCGGCATGCGGGCCGACCAGTATCGCGCGCGGGGTATTGCCTGACGGCTGGCGTGCCAGCGCGCAGGTCTGCGGTTCTTCTTCCTCGCTCGACTGCTGGGGCGACGGAAGGACCGAGCGCATGGCCAGGTCATGCTCGGCCAGCGCAGGTGCCGCCAGGGCGTCGGCACAGGCCGCCAGAGTCTGCTCGCCGAGCAGGCCGAGCACGCTCAACTCACTCGACACCTCCAGCGTCACCTTGTAGAAGGGCGCGAACTTGGCCAGATGGGCACGCAGCGGTTCGGCGGTGCCAGCCGGCATCACCAGCCACAGACGCTCTTCGCTGACGCGCAGCAGCTGAGCCATGGCCAGAATGCGTCCCTTCGGGGTGCAGAAGGTCGTCAGCGGCGCCAGCTCGCCATCGACCAGACTCAGCTGCTGTGAGGTCTGTCCCTGCAGAAAGCGTTCGCCATCCTTGCCGCAGACCTCGAGTACCTCGAAATTGCCCAGCGGGGTCAGTGCATTCTCGGCCAAGGCACGGTCGGCTACGCAAGCGTGAGGCATGTCAGCGAGTGGCATGGAGGCGTCGGCTGGCTCACCCAGCGTCAGGCGGCCGTCCTCGCCGAGCTGGTAGCCGTGGTCTTGCATCAGGGTCTTCAAGGGATTCATCTACCATCATCCTGTTGCGAAGGAGTGAACTGCCGGTGGCGCACTGGCAACCATGCGGCATGTCGGATGCCCGCATTGTCACGCGCCAGCTGGCGGCTGTCAGCCCCTTGTGCCACATGTGGCCTCAAAAGAACGGGCAAATCAGTGTTCCCGTCCTGCCAGGCGTTTCTCGGGCCTGGCTCGCGACGAGTCTGATGGGCGCTGACCGCCAGGCAACCGTGCTATTCTTGACGGCTGCAATGCGCTGCGGCGCCCCTTTTTTACTGCATGACAGGAATGACACGATGGCCAGCTTTTCTCTTACTCTGATCGGCGTCGAGAGCGTCAAGGATGTCAACAAGGTCACCACGGCGCTGATGATGATGGATGGCGTCAAGGAAGCCGAGGTCGGACGTGGCTTTGCCGAAGTCGACGGTCAGGTGCGTTATGACGCGCTGGTCAAGACGGTCGAGAAGGCCGGTTACAAGGTCAAGTGACCGCAGTGCGGTGACGCTGGACAGGCGGCGAGCAGGCAACGTCTCACGAGCGGGATCACGGACAGATCAGCGACAGGGAGGTGACGAATGAGCATCGAGGTAATTAGCCGTCGGTCAGGCAGCTTCGTGCAACGGGTACAGGTCGCAAGCTTTGATGAGTTGCTGGTCGATGTGCCGGCGGTGGTCGGTGGCGACGAGAGCGCCCCGGACCCGCATGACTACTTCGACCTGTCGCTGGGGGCCTGCAAGTCGATCACCGTGCAGATGTACGCCCGGCGCAAGGGCTTGCCGCTGGCGGGGATCATCACCACGGTAGACCGGGACGACAGCGACGAGCGCCGTGGCAGCAACAGCGAATATCGTCTCACGGTCAGCATGCAGTTCCTGGCCGAGGAGGGTCATGAGCTGGACGCCGAGACCCGCGCGCGCCTGATCGAGATCTCCGAGCGTTGCCCCATCCATCGCCTGATGACCAGCACCCGGGTCTCGGTGACCAGTCGAGAAGCGCCCGCGAGCGAATGATGCCGCCGGGCAATCATCTGCCTGTCGTCAGTTGAAGACCCGACTGACTGCCACCATTGAGAGCGCATGAGCAAACCATTTCGCATCGATTCCAAGTTTCAGCCGGCCGGTGACCAACCGGCGGCCATCGAGAAGCTGATCACCGGCCTGGACGCGGGCCTGGCGCATCAGACCCTTCTGGGCGTGACCGGCTCCGGCAAGACCTTCACGGTGGCCAACATCGTGGAGCGCCTGCAGCGTCCGGCCATCGTCATGGCCCCCAACAAGACGCTGGCGGCGCAGCTGTACGGCGAGTTCAAGTCGTTCTTCCCCGACAACGCCGTCGAATATTTCGTCTCCTATTACGATTACTACCAGCCCGAAGCCTACGTCGCCTCCTCGGACACCTTCATCGAGAAGGATGCCTCGATCAACGACCACATCGAGCAGATGCGTCTGTCGGCGACCAAGGCGCTGCTGGAGCGCCGCGATGCGATCATCGTGGTCTCCGTCTCGGCCATCTACGGCCTGGGTGACCCGGATCAATACCTCAAGATGCGCCTGCACTTCAATCGTGGCGAGCAGATCGATCAGCGCGGTTTCCTCCGGCGTCTGGCGGAGCTGCAGTACACCCGCAACGACATGGATTTCCGGCGCGGTACCTATCGGGTGCGCGGCGACGTGATCGACATCTTCCCGGCCGACTCCGAAGAGCAGGCGGTGCGTGTCGAGCTGTTCGATGACGAGATCGATTCCATCCGGCTGTTCGATCCGCTGACCGGTGAAGT
The DNA here is from genome assembly GCF_023161745.1 of Cobetia sp. 1CM21F. Taxonomy (NCBI): domain Bacteria; kingdom Pseudomonadati; phylum Pseudomonadota; class Gammaproteobacteria; order Oceanospirillales; family Halomonadaceae; genus Cobetia; species Cobetia sp. 1CM21F. The sequence continues at coordinate 1,039,837 of NZ_JALNTQ010000001.1, forward strand.
GGCCGAGTCGGTGCCGCGCATGACCATCTATCCCAAGAGTCACTACGTGACACCGCGCGAGACCATCGTCGCTGCGGTCGATCACATCAAGGAAGAGCTGGTCGAGCGCCTCGATTACCTGCGCAAGCACGACAAGCTGGTCGAGGCCCAGCGCCTGGAGCAGCGCACCCTCTATGACATCGAGATGATGATGGAGCTGGGCTACTGCAACGGCATCGAGAACTACTCGCGCTATCTGTCGGGGCGTGATCCCGGCAACGCGCCGCCGACCTTCTTCGACTACCTGCCCAAGGACGCGCTGGTCTTCATCGATGAGTCCCACGTCAGCGTGCCGCAGGTCGGCGGCATGTATCGCGGTGACCGTTCGCGCAAGGAAACGCTGGTGGAGTACGGCTTCCGCCTGCCGTCGGCCCTCGACAACCGCCCGATGAAATTCGAGGAGTGGGAGAGCATCCTGCCGCAGACCGTATTCGTCTCGGCGACGCCTGGCCCCTATGAGGAAGAGCATGCCGGCCAGGTGGTGGAGCAGGTGGTACGTCCCACCGGGCTGCTCGACCCGGTCATCGAGGTGCGTTCGGCCTCGACCCAGGTGGATGACGTCCTCTCGGAGATTCGCGCGCGCACCAAGGTCGGCGAGCGCGTGCTGATCACCACGCTGACCAAGCGCATGTCGGAAGACCTGACCGAATATCTGGGCGAGCACGACGTGCGGGTACGCTATCTGCACTCCGACATCGACACCGTCGAGCGGGTCGAGATCATTCGTGACCTGCGTCTGGGCAAGTTCGATGTGCTGGTCGGCATCAACCTGCTGCGTGAGGGCCTCGATATTCCGGAGGTCTCGCTAGTGGCGATCCTGGATGCCGACAAGGAGGGCTTCCTGCGCTCGGAACGCTCCCTGATCCAGACCATCGGTCGCGCGGCGCGTAATGCCAACGGCAAGGCCATTCTGTACGGGGATCGCATCACCGATTCCATGCAGCGGGCCATTGCCGAGACTGAACGCCGTCGCGAGAAGCAGATGGCCTTCAATGATGAGCACGGCATCACGCCGCGCACCATCACCAAGTCGGTGGCGGATATCATGGAAGGCGCCCAGGCGCCGGGCCGCAAGAGCAGCCGTCGCAAGGGCAGCGAGCGTCAGGTGGCGGAAGAGACGCCGGACTACGCCGCGCTGGCGGCCGAAGGGCCTCAGGCGCTCGAGAAGGAGATCAGCCGTCTCGAAGATGCCATGTTTGCCGCGGCCAAGAACCTCGAATTCGAGGAAGCCGGTCGACTGCGCGACCAGATCAACGATGTCCGCAATCGCCTGATCGCGCTGGGCTGACGCTACTCTCCATTCCCCAGCATTCGCGTTGCTTAAGGCATGACCCTGCGCGCCCGACGATGTCACCCATCGTCGGGCGCGTGGCGTTCAGGGCTGGCAGGTAACTGACGGGGAAGTGTCATCGGCAAGTTATACCGTTATCTTGCCTGTTGCGTCGCAAATCATCACATTGCAGCTCAGTGCATGGCTCAGGGGCAACCGGTTGCTCGGGGAGGGCGGCAGGATTGCTTCTCTTACAACCTTGGGCGTAGCCGGGCAGGGGGCTGCGGTGCGTCCTGATGGTGCGAGAGGAGAGGGAAAACCTGTTATCCGCGTGTTGGCATGTGCCAATAACTGGCTTTGATCAGGTTTTCCGAGGATTGTCTGGTCACATGGGAAAGCGTGGTGCTTTTCGCTATTGGCAGGCTGTCGAGCCGCATTCATGAGCGGCCAAACGGTCACTTTACATGCGTATTCGCTGCTGCCAATAATGCTTTCAAGGCATTCCTGACGTGTCGATCCCCTGCCTGCAGGCTGGCAGCGGCGCACAAGGTCAGCGAATGACAGACACTGTCGCCAGCCCTTTTCGGTCAGCCCAGCGCTGCCACCAGGCGTCAGTCAGGTCTGCCCGGCCGTAGTACAACAATAATCGGGAACAGGAATTCTCATCATGATGCGCAGGTCTCTTCTCGCTCTCGGTATCGCCGCGGCGATGTCCACTCAGGCTCAGGCCGATATCACCATCGCCATGGCAGGCCCGGTCACGGGGCCGGTCGCCCAGTACGGTGACATGCAGTTCATCGGTGCCGAGATGGCCATCGAGCGGATCAATGCCGCCGGTGGCGTCGACGGCGAGATGCTCAAGGGCGTCAAATACGACGACGCCTGTGATCCCAAGCAGGCGGTGGCGGTGGCCAACCAGATCGTCAATGACGGTGTCCAGTACGTGATCGGCCACCTGTGCTCCAGCGCGACCCAGCCGGCCTCGGACATCTACGCCGAGGAAGGCGTGATGATGATCACGGCGGCGTCCACCAGCCCGACCATCACCGAGCAGGGCTATGAGCTGGTCTTCCGCACCATCGGTCTGGATTCCCTGCAGGGGCCGGTCGCCGGGCGCTATATCGCCGAGACGATCAAGCCCAAGCACATGGCCGTGATCCACGACAAGCAGCAGTACGGGGAAGGCATCGCCACCGGCGTGCGCGACACCGTCGAGGAGGCGGGCATCGATGTGGTGCTGTTCGAGGGCATCACGGCGGGCGACAAGGATTTCTCGGCGCTGATCTCCAAGCTCAAGAAGGAGAACGTCGACTTCGTCTACTACGGCGGCTATCACCCGGAACTGGGCCTCTTGCTGCGTCAGTCGCGTGAGCTGGGCTTCGATGCCCCCTTCATGGGCCCGGAAGGGGTCGGCAACCCGGACATTTCCAAGATCGCCGGTCAGGCCTCCGAAGGGCTTTATGTGACGCTGCCGCCGGCCTTCGAGACAGACCCGAAGAACGCCGATCTGGTCGCGGCCTTCAAGGACAAGGATCAGGACCCCTCCGGCCCGTTCGTCATGCCGGCCTACACCGCGGTGGAGCTGATCGCCGATGGCATCAAGGGCGCCGATTCCACCGACCCGTATGACGTCGCCGAATATCTGCGCGCCAACAGCTTCGACACGCCCATCGGCAAGGTCGAATACGACGAGAAGGGCGACCTGAAGGACTTCAACTTCGTCGTCTACAACTGGCACGCCGACGGAACCAAGAGCGAAGCGGCACATTGATCATCGGCTGGCCTCTGCTCGTCTGAGCCCAGCCTTCGCCACGGCCATGTGACATCTCATTTGAGACCTCTTGTGGCCGTGGTGGATCAACCCCGAGACGCTTCCCGTCATGCCTCCTGGCATGGCGGGCTTCTCCGTTCGGTCGAGTCCACGGTGATGCAATATCGCCGTGCCTTCCCGTTGTCGCCGCGAATGCGGCATTTCCCTGACGGTCACCGGCCACAAGCCGAAGACAGTCGCGGCCAAGGGTCGTTTCAATGGAAGACATCCTCTACTTCCTGCAACAGGTCATCAATGGCCTGACCATCGGCAGCACCTATGCCTTGATCGCCATCGGCTACACGATGGTCTACGGCATCATCGGCATGATCAATTTCGCCCACGGCGAGATCTACATGATCGGCACCTACGTGACCTTCATCGTCATCGCGGCGCTGGGCATGCTGGGCATCGCCAACCCCTTCTTCCTGATGGCGGCCGCCTTGCTGGTGGCGGTGCTGGTGTCCTGCGCCTACGGCTTTGCCGTGGAGCGGGTGGCCTATCGCCCGGTACGTGGCTCCAAGCGTCTGATCGCGCTGATCTCGGCGATCGGCATGTCGATCTTCCTGCAGAACTACATGCGTCTGGCCCAGGGCTCGCGTGACATGGCGATCTCCAGCCTGATCCCGGGCGGTTGGGAGTTCGGGCTGGAAAGCTTCGCGGTCAATCTCTCCTACATGCAGGTGATCATCTTCAGCGTCACCCTGGTGTGCATGCTGCTGCTGTCCTCCTTCATCTCGCGCTCCCGCCTGGGGCGTGCCTGTCGTGCCTGCTCGCAGGATGCCGGCATGGCGCGTCTGCTGGGCATCAATACCGACATGATCATCTCTATGACCTTCGTGATCGGGGCGGCGCTTGCCGCCGTGGCGGGCCTGCTGCTCGGCATGTACTACGGCGTGGTCAATCCCTACATCGGCTTCCTGGCCGGCCTCAAGGCGTTCACGGCGGCGGTGCTGGGCGGGATCGGCAGCATCCCCGGCGCGATGCTGGGCGGACTGCTGCTGGGGGTCGCGGAGGCGCTGACCGGCGGTTACCTGTCCACGGAATACAAGGACGTGGTGGCCTTCGGACTGCTGATCCTGATTCTGCTGTTCCGTCCCTCCGGGATTCTCGGCAAGCCCGAAGTGGAGAAGATCTGATGCCCAAGCTTGCGAAACAGACTCTGAAGAAGGCGGGCACCTCGCCTGCCGAGACGTTGCCGCCCCAGCCTGCCTATCGGCGTCCCTGGTGGTCGGCGCTCGCGGCCGCCGTGCTGACCCTCGTGCTGGGCGGCTCGGTGCTGGGGGTGCAGCTCGAATCCACCGGCATCACTACCACGGTGCGCTTGATGGGCATGGACACCTGGGGCTGGTTGCTGGCCGCGGCACTGGCCGTCTTCCTGCATCAGCTGGTACGTCCGCAGATCGAGGAGTGGCGGGCGCGTACCCGCAAACCCTCGCGTTTCAGTGTCCCCGATGTGATGAGCGGCCAGAAGCGTCAGCTGTGGATCATGCTGGCCATCGGCGCGCTGCTGATCTTCCCGTTCCTCTCCAACCGCTCGGCGGTGGATCTCGCGACCCTGACGCTGATCTACATCATGCTGGGCCTGGGGCTCAACGTGGTAGTGGGGCTCGCCGGGCTGCTGGATCTCGGCTACGTGGGCTTCTACGCCGTCGGGGCCTATACCTATGCGCTGCTCAACAGCTATCTGGGCTTCAGCTTCTGGGAGGCGCTGCCCATCGCCGGGTTGATGACGGCGTTGTTCGGCTATCTGCTCGGCTTCCCGGTACTGCGATTGCGCGGGGATTACCTGGCCATCGTGACGCTGGGCTTCGGCGAGATCATCCGCATCCTGCTCAACAACTGGACCGAGCTGACCGGCGGCCCGAATGGCATCTCGCGCATTCCCAAGCCGACCTTGTTCAACCTCGAGTTCTCGCGGCGAGCCGACGAGGGCAACATCGCCTTCCATGAGTACTTCGGCATCGACTACGACCCGGCCCTCAAGGTGATCTACCTGTATCTGCTGGCCTTGATCCTGGTGCTGATCACGCTGTTCGTGATCTACCGCTTGCTGCGCATGCCCATCGGGCGGGCGTGGGAGGCACTGCGCGAGGATGATATCGCCTGTCGCTCGCTGGGCATGAATCCCACCGGCATCAAGCTCTCGGCCTTCACGATCGGCGCGAGCTTCGCGGGCTTCGCCGGTGCCTTCTTCGCCGCGCGTCAAGGCTTCATCAGCCCCGAGTCCTTCACCTTCATCGAGTCGGCGATCATTCTGGCCATCGTGGTGCTGGGCGGGATGGGCTCGCAGCTGGGCGTGATCCTGGCCGCGATCGCCATGACCTTGCTGCCGGAGCTGGCACGCGAATTCAATGAATATCGCATGCTGCTGTTCGGGCTGATGATGGTGTTGATGATGGTCTGGCGTCCTCAGGGCCTGGTGCCGCTCAAACGACCGCAGATGGAGCTCGACCGTGGCTGATACACATGATAATCAGGTCCGTGACAAGCAGGTCCGTGACAAGCAGGTCCGTGACAAGCAGGTCCGTGACAAGCAGGTCCGCGACAGGCAAGACCTCGACAATCCGATACCGGTCGCCTCCGCGCGTCGTCAGGCGCGCACCGAGGGCGGAGCGCCATTGCTGGATGTGCGCGATCTCACCATGCAGTTCGGTGGCCTCAAGGCCGTGGACGGCGTGACGCTCCAGGTGCATCCGGGCGAGGTGGTGTCGGTCATCGGGCCGAACGGTGCGGGCAAGACCACCGTCTTCAACTGCATCTCCGGCTTCTATCAGCCCACCGGCGGCGAGGTGTATTTCCAGAACCGCGCCATGCATCGCCTGCCGGGCTATCGCATCGCCCAGGCCGGCATGGTGCGCACCTTCCAGAACGTGCGGCTGTTCAAGGAGATGACCGTCATCGAGAACCTGCTGGTGGCGCAGCACATGCACGCCGAACGCAATCTTCTCAAGGGACTGTTCAAGACGCCGGGCTATCGACGCAGTGAAAAGGCGCTGATGCAGCATGCCGGCGACTGGCTGGAGCGAGTCGGTCTGCTCGAATTCGCCAACCGCGAGGCCGGCAATCTGGCCTATGGCCAGCAGCGTCGACTCGAGATCGCGCGCTGCATGGTCGCCAGGCCGCGGCTGCTGATGCTGGATGAGCCGGCGGCGGGCCTCAATCCCAACGAGACACGTGATCTGGATGATCTGATCGTCAGCCTGACCCGCGATGAGGGCATCTCGGTGCTATTGATCGAGCATGACATGAGCCTGGTGATGGGCATTTCGGACCACATCTACGTGGTCAATCAGGGCCAGCCGCTGGCGGATGGCAGTCCGGAGGACATACGGCGCAACGATGCCGTGATCAAGGCCTATCTGGGGGAAGAGTGATCATGAGTGAGCATGTCGAAGACGTGACGCCCGAGGCCACGCTTGCCGGTGAGGAGCTCGCGCCCCAAGAGGCCATGCTGGCCCTCGAGCATCTGACCACCCACTACGGGCCGGTGCAGGCGCTCAATGATGTCTCGCTGGCCGTCGGTCAGGGCGAGATCGTGACGCTGATCGGTGCCAACGGTGCCGGCAAGACGACGCTTCTGATGTCGATCTGTGGCGATCCGCGTCCGACCAGCGGGCGGGTGTGGTTCGAGGGCGAGGAAATCACCGGCACGCCCACGGCGCGCGTGATGCGCGGTGGGCTGTCGGTGGTGCCGGAAGGTCGCCGCATCTTCACCGGCATGACGGTGGAGGAAAACCTGGCCATGGGCGGCTATTACCAGAGCAAGGAGGAGAACGAGCGCAGCATCGAGCACGTGCTGGGGCTATTCCCGCGTCTCAAGGAGCGCTTCCAGCAGCGCGGTGGCACCATGTCCGGCGGAGAGCAGCAGATGCTGGCCATCGGACGTGCCCTGATGAGTCGGCCGCGGCTGTTGTTGCTCGATGAGCCATCGCTGGGGCTGGCGCCCATCGTGATCGGGCAGATCTTCGAGATCGTCGAGCAGCTGCGCGAACAGGGCACCACCATCTTCCTGGTGGAGCAGAATGCCCATCGTGCCCTGTCGATCGCCGATCGCGGTTACGTGCTGGAGCATGGTCGAGTGGTGTTGGCGGACAGCGGCAATGCGCTGCTGGCCAATGACGACGTGCGCCGCGCCTATCTCGGAGGCTGATCGCTCGCAGGTCGATCGGGTTCACCACACCAGAACGCCGCCTCCGGCACTGAATCGTCAGTGCCGGAGGCGGCGTCTTGTTTCGCTCTCGAGATGGGGATGAGGTGGAAGTGTGGGAAGGAGGGGAGGAGAGAACAAAGGCTGGCTCGGTCAGTGGTGTGCTGCTCGTGCCAGTCCCTTTATCAGTACCAGTGACCTGCGTGAGCAGAGGTCAGGCAGAGAGCGATTCGGGAAACTCTTCGGGCATGTAGGCGACGCCGTCATGAATGCGGTAATGATCGGTGGGGCCCGAGGCCTGGCAGCTGTTGACGCATGCCTGGCTGGCGGGAAGCTGGCGCAGGGGGTAGCGCACGCCGGCCTGGCACAGTTCCAGCATCTTCTTGAGCGCGCTGCGCTCACAGTAACCACACAGGCACTCGAGGGCGTTGTCGAGGCAGTCTTCTTCGCTCATGCCAGCGCCGTAGATGCGATTGTCATCACAGACGACGAATCCGAGAGCGCCGGGGGATGTGGCGGGTGTTGTCATGTCTGCTGCCGTATCAGGTACTGCACTGAGAATGTTGTCAGCCATGATGAACCTCATTGTGATGGGGTATTCCGGCTTCTCCGAGCCAGTCGCTAGCTTGTCTGTCCATGACCCTCTCTGGTCATGCCTCATCCCAGAGTAGACGGCGGTCGTCAAACTGCCATGCAAATCTGTTTGGCGCGTCAAGGACGAACCGATGCTGCGTCAGAAATGTGACAGAGAAATGACATTCAGGTGACTGCCCGGGTCCCACACCTGGCGGCCTCAGGTCGGCTGGCAGCCCGGCGACTGGCGGTAACGTGAGTTGAGCGCCAGCAATATCGCGGCACTTTCGGCATCGAAGGCCCCGCTGATTGCTCCGGGACGAAAATGTGCCTGGAACGCGGCAATCGCCAATTCGGGACGTGCGGCGTCCACCGGATAGCCGTAATGCGTGAGCGCCGTGAGCAGAACCTGCTGTGATGGCAGGCCCTCGCTTGCCAGCTGACGCTGGAAGCACAGCACGTCAGAGGTACGTGGCCAGGCACCGATGCCGGCCTCATGCAGACGCTGCCAGGGGAAGCGCGGGCCGGGGTCGGTCTTGCGCTCAGGGGCGATGTCCGAGTGCCCGACGACATCCACCGCCTTGATGCCATGGCGCGCGATGATGGGCTTGAGCAGCGTGATCAGTGCGCTGATCTGCGCCTCGCTCCACGGCGCGAAGTCACGCGAGGGGGACCAGCGTCTGGCGACCGCCGCCGTGGCGTCTTCCTGTTCGCCTGCCGGCAGTGGCACCAGTGCCAGCGGCCCGGCATTGACGATCTCGATGCCGATGGAGGTGTCATTGAGATTGCTGCGCTCACCCCACTGGCTGACGCCGGCATGCCAGGCGCGACGAGCTTCCGGTACCAGCGGATAGACGCGCGGCAGGCCGGTCGCGGGCATTGGCGACGACAGCAGATAATGCGCGCTGACCTGAGAGCCGGTCAGGCTGATCAGGGAGCCGCGCAGATCATCATCGGTGTAGTGCAGCACCAGATGGCGAACCCGCGAATTGCTCTTGCCCTGAGGAGAAGACGTCACCCAGTCGAAGATATCGCTCCCGTCACCGGCGCCAGAACCCGGCTGGGTGCCACAGCCTGCCAGCAACACAGTGAGCGTGGCAGCGGCCAGCGACAGCAGACGTCGCGACAAGAAGCGTGACGAGAAGGAGGGTGGCGAGCAGGGGCGCGGTGAACAGTAGCGTGGCGTCATTGAGCGGTCATCGTGGTTAAAAAAGGAGAAGCTGCTGACAAGACGGTACCGCAACGGGACGGCGGCAGTCGCCTCGCGATGCACGCGACTGCCGGCAGCGAAGCAGACGGCCCGGCCGGGAGAGCATCACGCAGACTGGGCCATAACCTGCTGAATTCTCATGACTTGCGGGTTGCAGGATTCGCTCTGCCGCCTCGTGCTCGCATGAGGTATAATCCTGCGCACCTGACCTGACGCTCGCCCCGTGGCGGCGCGATTGCCGTGCCTGACAACAGTAATCGCCCCTGTGCCCTGCGCGCCAGTGTGTCTGTCTTTCCCATCGCTTGCCCTTGAGGAGCCGATCCTGATGACCGTGATCCGCCAGGATGACCTGATCCAGAGCGTCGCCGACGCGCTGCAGTACATCTCCTACTACCATCCGAAGGATTTCATCGACGCCATGAACGCGGCGTACGAGCGTGAAGAGAATCCTGCCGCCAAGGATGCCATCGCGCAGATCCTGATCAACTCCCGGATGTGTGCCCTGGGTCATCGTCCCATCTGTCAGGACACCGGTATCGTCACCGTCTTCGTTCACGTCGGCATGAACGTGCGCTTCGAGGCCGACATGAGCCTGGACGACATGGTCAACGAAGGCGTGCGTCGCGCCTATCTGCTGCCGGACAACGTGCTGCGCGCCTCCGTGCTGGCAGACCCGGACGGCAAGCGTGCCAACACCAAGGACAACACGCCGGCCATCATCCACCACAAGCTGGTGCCGGGTGACAGCGTCGAGATCCACGTCGCGGCCAAGGGCGGCGGCAGCGAAGCCAAGTCCAAGTTCGCGATGCTCAACCCGTCCGACTCCGTGGTCGACTGGGTGCTGGAGCAGATTCCGAAGATGGGCGCTGGCTGGTGTCCGCCCGGCATGCTGGGCATCGGTATCGGCGGTACCGCCGAGAAGGCGATGCAGCTGGCCAAGGAGTCCCTGCTCGAGCCGATCGATATCCAGGAACTGCAGGCGCGTGGTGCCTCCAACCGTGCCGAAGAGATCCGTCTCGAGCTGTTCGAGAAGGTCAACGCCACTGGCGTCGGCGCCCAGGGCCTCGGCGGTCTGACCACCGTGCTCGACATCAAGGTCATGGATTACCCGACCCACGCGGCCAACAAGCCGGTGGCGATCATCCCGAACTGTGCGGCGACCCGTCACGTGCACTTCACCCTGGATGGCAGCGGTGTGGCAGAACTGCCGGCACCCAAGCTCGAGGACTGGCCGGAAATCACCCGTGAAGCGGGCGACAGCGTCAAGCGTGTCAACCTCGACACCGTGACGCCCGAGGAAGTGCAGAGCTGGCAGCCGGGCGACACCCTGCTGCTCAACGGCAAGCTGCTGACCGGTCGTGATGCCGCTCACAAGCGCATGACCGAGATGCTGGCACGCGGCGAGCAGCTGCCGGTCGACCTCAAGGGTCGCTTCATCTACTACGTCGGCCCGGTCGACCCGATCCGTGACGAAGTCGTCGGTCCGGCTGGCCCGACCACCGCGACCCGCATGGACAAGTTCACGCGCACCCTGCTGGAAGAGACCGGCCTCTTGGGCATGGTCGGCAAGGCAGAGCGTGGCCCGACCGCGATTGACGCCATCCGCGACAACAAGTCCAGCTACCTGATGGCCGTCGGCGGCGCTGCCTACCTGGTCGCCCAGGCGATCAAGAAGTCACGCGTGCTGGCGTTTGAAGACCTGGGCATGGAAGCGATCTACGAATTCGAGGTCGAAGACATGCCGGTGACCGTGGCCGTCGACAGCGCGGGCGTCTCCGTGCACCAGACGGGCCCGGCCAAGTGGAAGGAAATCATCGCCAGCCGCGCCTGATGACGGCCGAGTGATGAATCGTCACGTCCTTGTGGCATGCGTCCTTGTGACCTGCGTCCTTGTGGCAAGTGTCCTTGTGAGATGACCTGAAGAACCCCGCCCGTGATCGCTCATCGGCGGGGTTCTTGGCTTTGCGGCGCTCAAGACATCTTCCCGAGCGCCAACGCAACGGCATCGTCGCGCGCGCTGCTGTGGCATACTCTGGCAACCCTGACGCCTGCAATGGAGTTGCAATGACCGCCTGGCTACTCGGCTTTCTCCTGCTGACCAGTCATATCCTCGGTGCCATGTCCGCCGTCATGGCCCTGATGTCGAGCCGCACTTCACAAGGGGCGATCGCCTGGATTCTGTGTCTGCTGACGTTCCCCTACGTGGCGCTGCCACTGTACTGGGTGTTCGGACGTCCACGCTTCTATGGTTACGTCAGCGCTCGTGAGGAGCGCGACTCGACCATGCGTCGCGTGCTGATGCGCTTTCGGCCCAAGCTGTCGCCGTGGCTGTCACGCCCGCTGGGCGGCAACCCCACCCATCTGGATGCCATCGAGCGTCTGGCGATGATGCCGGTCACCACTGGCAACCGCGCCAAGCTGCTGATCAATGGCGAGCACACCTTCGATGCGCTGTTTCACGCCATCGATGCCGCCGAGGATTACATCCTGATCCAGTTCTTCATCGTGCGTAACGATGAGCTGGGGGTGCGTCTCAAGCAGAAGTTGATGCGCCGCGCCGAACGCGGCGTGCGGGTCTGTTTCCTGTATGACGAGATCGGCTCGCGCAAGCTGCCCGACGGCTATCTGAATGATCTGCTGGAGTCGGGATGTGAGGTCAGTGCCTTCAACTCCTCGCGCGGCTGGCGCCATCGCTTCCAGATCAACTTCCGCAATCACCGCAAGATCACCGTCATCGACGGCCGCTTCGGCTTCGTCGGCGGGCTGAATGTCGGCAATGAATATCTGGGCCATTCCGAGCGCTATGGCGCCTGGCGTGATACCCACCTCAAGCTTGAGGGGCCCAGCGTGATGGGCCTGCAGGAAGCCTTCTGGGAAGATTGGCACTGGGCAACCGGTGAGGTGCTGTCACTAGAATGGCAGCCACAGATCAGCTGTGACGAATGTCAGCATGTGGTGATCGTGCCCTCCGGTCCGGCGGACCGCCGCGAGACGGCCAGTCTGCTGGTGCAGCAGGCGATTCACTCCTCGGTCAGTCGCATCTGGATCACCAGCCCCTATTTCGTGCCGGACCAGGGCGTGCAGGATGCGCTCAAGATCGCGGCGCTGCGTGGGGTGGATGTGCGGGTGATGATTCCTGAGCGTCCCGATCACCTGCTGGTGTTCCTGTCGGCGTTCTCGTTCCTGTCCGAGATGATTCGCTCCGGCGTGCGTGTCTTCCGCTATCAGCCAGGCTTTTTGCATCAGAAGGTGATGTTGATGGACAGCCATACGGCGACCATCGGTACCGTCAATCTCGACAATCGCTCCTTCCGCCTCAACTTCGAGATCACGGCGTTCGTGCCCGATCACCAGTTCGCCTCGGAAGTGGAGGCGATGCTCGAGGAAGACTTCCGCCACTGTCGTGAAATCAGCTGCGAAGAGCTGGATGCGCGGCCGATGTGGCGCAAGCTGGTCTCGCGCGCGGCCTATCTGCTGGCACCCATCCAGTAATGCAGCATCCTGCATGCAAAGACTTACATGCAAAGCCCTGCATGCGACAAGCGCCTGCCGAACTGAGCAAAACTCGCTCGGCAGGTCTTGCCAATCGCCGCGCCAGCAGGCATCTTCTCGCTATAACTGATCGCCTTCTTATATCTTTAAAGAATAAGGTGAGAGCCTTGAGGTGCTTCACGTGCCACGCACGCCAAGCGCCACCGAGGCCGGCGATTTCATGATTCAGCGCTGAGACCCGCCATGACTGCTCAAGACTCCACCGCTAGCACTGCACCCTCCATCGACTATCAGTTTCGCGATGATGCGGATGTGATCGCCTTCGCGCGCCAGCATGTCGGTGCGCGCTATCCGGCCTTCGTGACCGCTGAAGCACTTCAGGTCGAAGAGATCGGCGATGGCAACATCAACTATGTCTATCGTGTCTGCACGCCGGACCGCTCCGCCTCGGTGATCGTCAAGCAGGGGCTGCCCTGGGTGCGCATCATCGGCGAAAGCTGGCCGCTGTCGCTGGTGCGTGTGCGCATCGAGGCGGAAACCCTGCAGTTCGAGGCCGACTGCGCGCCGGACCTGGTGCCGGCGCTTCATCATTTCGATGAAGCTCGCTCGGCGATCGTGATGGAAGATATCGGCGATCACCGCAATCTGCGCCATGCCTTCCTGGAGCGCGCGTCTTTGCCACGGCTGGGCGAGCAGATGGGGCGGTTTCTGGCCACCACGCTGTATCGCAGCAGCGACCTGGCACTCGATGCCCACGACAAGAAGGCGCGCGTCGCACGCTTCATCAATCCCGATCAGTGCAAGATCACCGAAGACCTGTTCTTCATCGATCCGTTCTGCGATCACGAACGCAACAGCATCAATCCGGCGCTGCGCGCGGATGCCGAAGCCCTGTGGCAGGACGCCGCCCTGAAGGTCGAAGTGGCGGAGCTCAAGCAGCGTTTCCTGTCCGCGCCCGAGGCACTGCTGCATGGCGATCTGCATGCGGGCTCGATCTTCGTGCGGGAAGACAGTACCAAGGTCATCGATCCGGAATTCGGCTTCTTCGGTCCGGCGGGCTTCGATATCGGCAGCTGGTTGGCAGCACTGTGGCTGGCGGCCTGCGCGCATACCGAGCTTGAGGGAGAGCAGGGCGACAAGCGTGACTACGTGGCACAGCTGCGTGCCCAGGCGGTCGCCAGCTGGGAAAGCTTCGCTCGTGAGTATCGTGAGCAGGCCGCCCACACGCCGGATGCCAGCTTCGCTGCGCCGGGCGTGGCTGAGCGTCTGTTGGCTCGCATGTTGCGTGACGCACTCGGCTACGCCGGCTGTGAGCTGATCCGCCGTACCGTGGGGCTTGCGCATATTCTGGAACTCGAATCCATCAGCGATGAGGCCACCCGCGCGCGTGCCGAGCGACGTGCGCTGTCGCTCGGGCGCGAGCTGATCATGACGCGCGAAAGCCTGAGCGATATCGATTCCATTGATTCCATCGATGCCCTGGTGGCGCGTCACCTCGCCTGAGGGCGGGCATGCCTGGCAGGAGTCGGGCGTTCAGGGCCCGGCTAGGGTAGACTCTGCGCTCCGCACCCACGCGCTTGCCCTGTCACGCGCGTGGTTCAGTCGAGGAGCATGGTGCTTTATCGGCAGAGTGACTGCCTGCCATCGCCTTTCCAAGACGTCTGCCTTTTCAAGAAGAGATTTTCATGGCCCTGTCTTCCACGCCTTACAAGGTGGATCTGTCGCTGACCGACCTGGATCGCGGCGTCTACGAGACCCTGCGCTTCACCGTGGCTCGTCATCCCTCCGAAACCGAACTGCGTCTCTGCGTGCGTCTGCTGGGTCACGCCCTGTGGTACAGCGAGAACATCGCGTTCGGTCGCGGCCTGTCCGATGTCGATGAGCCGGCGCTATGGGAAAAGAGCCTCGATGGCCGTGTCCTGCACTGGATCGAAGTCGGTCAGCCGGATGCCGAGCGCCTGACCTGGTGCTCGCGACGCACCGAGCGTACCTCGCTGCTGGCCTATGGCAGCCTGCGCGTATGGGAAACCAAGGTCGTGCCGGCGGTGGCGGGGCTCTCCAACCTCAACATCGCGGCCGTGCCGGAAGGTTCGCTGGACGCCATCACCGAGTCGCTGCCACGCAACATCAAGTGGACCGTGATGATCTCTGAAGGTACCATCTTCATCACCGATGACAACGGCCAGCACGAGATCAATCTCGAGTGGCTGAAGGGCGAGCGCTGAGCCACATCAGTCTCGCACCTGCCCCCAACGACAACGCCCCCGCAAGCATGGCTTGCGGGGGCGTTGTCGTTGGGGATGGCTCAGCCGGAGCGGCTGACGTGAGCGAGGCTGATTCGGTCCGGCCGCGGCTCAGATGACGCTCAGGTCCTTGTCGACCATCAGGCGGCCTCGGCCATTTTCCTTGGCGTGGTAGAGGGCGTCATCGCTGCGCTTGACCCAGCTCGACAGGGTGTCGTCGGGGTGCAATTCGCTGGCGCCGGTGCTGAAGAGGATCACGCCGTGCAGCAGGGGCGAGGCTTCGCAGCGCTCCCGCAGGCATCTGTCGAACTGGCGTGCCGTCGCCAGGGTGCCGGGAATCAGGATCATGAACTCCTCGCCGCCATAGCGTCCCGCTTCCCCCGAGAATTCCTGCGTCAGCTGGCTGACATGGCGTGAGAACTCTTCCAGTACCGTGTCGCCATACGGATGCCCGTGGTTGTCATTGATCATCTTGAAGTGATCCAGATCGCAGATCAGCAGACAGGCACTTCGCGAACGCCTGATCCAGGCTTCGGCCTGTTCATGGATGGCGCGGTGATTGTAGAGACCGGTCAGGCTGTCCAGCAGACTGAGCCGCTCGAGCCGTGCCGCATAGGCATTGGCGATATCGCGCTCTTCATGGATGCGTCGGGCATAGCCTGCGATCACCACGCTGAGCAGCCCGAAGGCCAGCGTGTAGCTGAAGCCCATATCGAGAAAACGCATGCCTTCGGAGGCATAGCGGCTGACCAGCCCCGGCCTTGCATGCTCAAAGGCCAGCAGTGCCCACGGCATGAACATCAGGCCGATGATGATGATGCCGCGGCGTCTGGGATTGGCGGGCAGTACCGCCAGCACATAGGCCGACGCCATCAGGTAAAACAGCAGGGTCGGGCCGGTCGCGCCATGATTGAACAGCCAGTTGCCCGGCAGCATCACGAAGGTGACCAGCGCACAGAACAGCCAGGCCATGCGCTGGAACTCACCATGAAAGCGCGAGCGATACCACATCAGGGCGATGAACGCGCTGGTGATGACCAGCACGATGTTGTACGCCGGCAGGGTGAGGTCCAGCAGGGAATTGAAGAGGGCCGAAATCAACCCGATGAAGAATGCGGAGACGAGAAAGCCATGATGGAGTATCTCGCGGGCGGAGCCGGTCTTGCCGACCAGCCAACGCCAGGAGGTAACTATCAATTTCAATGGGCTGACCATGTGACCTCGGGCATCGAGATGTCAGTGCACGCCAGGCACCAACCGGGAAAGGCTGGATGATACACCACCTCATCATCAGCCACAGCTCGCCAGAGCCAACGAAGGGCGCGCAAACCCTATGCTAACGCATGGCAGGTCAAAAAATGCCTCATCCATTACTGTGCGCAATGACGTGGGTCACTCTTGGTGCTATGCGCAATATATTGCCTGTTCGACGCTGGCGCGATAAATCCTGATGCCTTCCTAATGATTTGCGTCGCCGCGCCGTTACTTCCAGGGCGTGTAGCGGTAGCTGTCGGGGTCGTTGGCATCCGGGCTGTCGGCTTCCTTGAGGCGCACGAGGGTGTTGCCATCGTCATCCTCTTCGACTCCCGTGACTGTCACCGGAAAGTTGGGTGACAGGGCATCGAGTGCCGGCCATTGCCCCTTGGTGATCTGGCTGCCGGCGGCAGGGGCGCTGTCGGCGCTGACCTTGATGGGGTCTCCGCTGACGCTGGTGCCGCCCTTGAGCGTGGTGGTAAGCGTGAATTGGATCATCAGTCGCGAACTCCTCTGGACGATTGTCGTTCATGGGGCGTTGCATTCGAAGGTGCGCAATGAATGCCTGCTTCATGAACATGCGTCGCACCCGGGCATTTTGCAATGCCGACAGCGGATTCAGGTGTCACTGCGACACCAGATCACGACGCAGGTAAAGAAATGTGAGATTCCTGCTTTTCTTTTTGAGATCAATGCGGTACATTACGTCTCGTCTTGAGGGGGAAGCTCTTCCGGACACTGTCGGGACGTGGCGCAGCTTGGTAGCGCGCTGCAATGGGGTTGCAGAGGTCGCAGGTTCGAATCCTGTCGTCCCGACCAGATTCAAGTGAAAAGGCCATCCGGAAACGGATGGCCTTTTTGCGTTTTCGCATGTCGAAAAGATTCCTGCCTCTTCACTGTTCGCTCTGTGCTCTTCATTTTTATTCTCCGCTCTTCTGTTCCATTCTCTGCGCTCCTCACTTCCCTTCTTCATTTCCTTTCTTGCGATAACCAGCCTGCCTCGCGCATCTCGCCTTTGTCCGTATTGCTCACTTTCCTGGCGCCTCAGCTCTATCAGCACTGTGCTCGCGCAAGTTCTTTTGTGTTGATCCAGGCAGATGCCTCTGACATGTGGCCCTGAAAACGCTGCCGATTGAGTTGATGTGGATCAATTTTCTGTCGGTTCGAAGGGTGGGGTAGGCAGGATGAGTTCTCTAAGCATGTAAGTATTAGAGTTTTCGTATATACTGCGCCAGTCGATATTGGGGGTGATAATGAAAATCATAGACATTTACACGGCATCTCGATTCAATCCCGAACGATCCATCCTCAGAGAACAGCTGGGCGGAGGCTATGTGGTGCAGACCTGTGCCGTGGCCGCCGAGAACTACTGCTTCGAGGTCTCTCAGTCGCGCCATTTCATCCTGGGGTTTGAGGTCGCGGGTGCACGCAGTGCTGAATTTCTGTCGATCATCACCGAGGATTACGTCTTCCAGCATCCCGGCATTCGCCCGGAAACGCTCTCGGCCTACCTGCAGGATCGCGCCCGCCATCCACTGCGTCGTCGCGCAGCCTCTGCGCCTTCCGCCACTGCGTCGGGCGCCGCACGGCGCAGTGTCACCAGCGTTGCCGTTGGCTGATGATGCTTGAGGCGACGCTCTTCAGCGAATGCCGTTGCGCCGTGCTGAGGTGAAAATCAGGCCAGAAGCAGGCAAGAGACCGGCGCGTGCAGGGCTAGCGAGACAGCAAGAAAGACAGTCAGGAAGACTATAAAGACAAGAAAAATTAGAACGGCAAGGAAGGGTAGAACGCAGCGCTGGGGAAGGGGAGCTGTTTAGAGAAGGCTGCGCAGGTTTTTCACTTTTTACGGCGCATAATTTTCGGCACGGGCTTTTGCGGCACACACTTTTTACGACGTTCACTTTTCGCCGTGCATCTACTCTTCGTCGTGTATTTGCGCGCCGCATGTATTCGCAAGGCGCGCGCAGGGTCACGTTCTGGCCCGATAGCGCCTGAGCGCCCAGACCGTAGTGGCGAGGCTCAGACAGCAGAGCAGCGGCAGGGCGACATCGAGACAGGAATCCAGGTTCCAGTGTTGCAGCAGGCCGTAGTCCCAGCGCTCCGCCTTGGGGCCGTCGCCCTTGTATTCGTGCTGAGCGATCTCGCGGCCCACAAACAGGGCGACGGCGATGGCGCCTGCCGACCACACGCCAAATAGCGGCCATAGCGCCAGCTGGATCAGCACGGCGATCACGCCGTGCTGAACGGCACTGTTCAGAATCTCGGCCGTCATAGCTCAGCCATCATGCTGTAGGCCCTCATCCCCCGACCGTCATTTCTCGACCGTCATTTATCGGCCCTGGTTGTTCGATCAAGCTTGCGCCTCTCACGCATAGCCCAGCGCCTTCTGCAGGCGCTCGGCGTTGTCGGCGACCCACCGGGCATTGATCGGCCCCCAGTCACGAATCACGTAGTGGCCGATATTGTTGCGCTGGCCTTCCTCGCGCTGGAATTCACAGACGATCTCGAGCTCGCCCAGGGCGGTGATGGTGTCCTGGGCGGTGCGCCGTGGCATGCCGGTGGCGGCGATGATGGCCGGTACGCTGGCGATGTCATGCGCGATGAGGTGGGCCACGAACAGGCGTCGATAGAAGCTCGTCTGGGTCTTGCTCAGCGGGGTGTCGGACATGGGGGCTCCATACGGCGAAGAAGGGGGCTGTCGAGAGGTGATCAGTGGCTCAGGGTGTAGTCGATGGTGGTCACGACTCTGACGTTCTTGATGTCCGGGGTATAGCTGTCGAGATCCGAGATCGAGAAATAGCCCTGGCTGGCATGCTTGATGTGACCGACAGTGCTGCCGGAATCCTCTGCGAACTGCTGGGCGGCGCGCCGGGCATCCGCGGTCGCGGCCGCGATCATGTCGGGCTTGATGGCTTCAAGACCCGTGAACAGGAATTCGGTGCGATAGGCATAGTCAGCCGAGAGCAGGATACCTTCGCGCACCAGCTCACCGGTCAGTGAGGCACTCTGCTTGACGAGGTCGACCTTGGGCGAGCGCACCAGCACCGTGGCTTCGGCGCGATAGCGCTCATCCGGACGCTGGGCGTTGTAGCTGTTGGCGTAGAGGTCAGTCACCTGGGGAGAGGTCACGCTGACCTGGTCGGCGGGGAAGCCCCGGGCGGTGAGAAAGGCGCGAATCTTGCGCTCATCATTGGCCAGCGCCTCATGAAGGCCGGTCAGCTGATTGGCATTGACGCTGAAGTGCAGCGGCCAGAGGGCCAGATCGGCCTTGACCTCACGCTCCGCGAGCCCCTTGACCGTGACCACGCGGCTGGAAGATTCCCACACCTGCGCGGCCTGCTTGAGATAGCTGCCACTCCAGACCATTCCCACGGCCAGCAGGCCGCCCAGCACGGCCGAGCTGATGATGTTGCGCATGAATTGTCGTCCCTGACGTGAGCTGTGAGCTGGCCGCCGCCTGTGGCGAGGTCAGTCCTGTACCTTGCCGCGCATGGCCTTGATCTTGCCCTTGCGCGTCTTGCTGTCGACGCGGCGACGCTTGGCCCCCTTGCTGGGCGCTGTCGCACGGCGCGCCTTCTGCACCTTGACGGCTTCCAGAATCATCGCCTTGAGGCGCGCCAGCGCATCTTCCTTGTTCAGCTCGAGGGTGCGATGGCTCTGCGCCTTGATGATGATGACGCCTTCCTTGCTGATGCGCTGATCCGACAGCTGCATCAGGCGCTCCTTGTAGAAGCCGGGCAGCGTCGAGCGCTGCACATCGAAGCGCAGGTGAACGGCGGAGGCGACCTTGTTGACGTTCTGGCCGCCATTGCCTTGGGCGCGAATCTGGGTAAGGTCGATTTCCCAGTCGGCCAGCGCTACCGAATTGGAGATGGTCAGCATATTGAATCTCCTTGTTTTTGGGACTGTGTGGTTTGTCACGCAGGCACAGTCAGTGAAGCGATGGTCCATCTTAGCCTATTCGCGCACTGGCTTCAGAATGGCGCTTGAGTCTGCCCCTCCATTCGGTCAGCTCGCGACGCTGATCGTCTGCCCTCGTGTCACAGCGCAGAGAGCCGTGAGAACTGTCATGAAGAGGAGGAGAGGCGAGGAGGAGAGGCGAGGAGGCGAGGCGACGATTTATCCTGATATGGCGTTGAGGGAGGGTGAGTTCAACCGCGCGCTGCCCGAGACGCCCGGATATCGGGTACCCTGCTGGCTGCGTCTTGCGTCAAGTCTCTCTACTTTGCTTAGCCCCTCTCCCATCCTCTGCAGAGCGCCTCATGGATATCCCGCATCAGCGTCTCGTCTATTTTCAGGTCACCGTCGAAGCCGGCTCCATCCGGCGTGCCGCCGCGCGTCTGAACATCGCCCCCTCGGCTGTCAGTCGTCAGATAGGTCTGCTCGAAGAGGCCATGGCCGCCTCGCTCATCGAGCGTACCCGTGACGGCGTGCAGCCGACGCGGGTCGGCGAGATGCTGCTGGATTACATCCTGCAGCGAGAGAAGCTCGACCAGCACCTCGGCGAGCGTCTCGATGCCTATCAGCGGCTGGAAACCGGAGAAATCCGCCTGATCATCGGCGAAGGCTTCGTCGGCGACATCATCAACAGCCCGCTGCGCGCCTTCCGCAAGCAGTACCCCGGCATCACGCTCAAGGTCGATACCGGCAGCATGCAGAGCATCATCGACAGCGTGATCGAGGATGAGGCGGATATCGGCCTGATGTATCACGAACGGGTCCATCCCCAGCTGCGCTTCTGGCATTCAAGCCCGCAGCCGCTGGTGGCCATCATGTCGCCGGAGCATCCGCTGGCGTGCGAGACCCATGCGCTGACGCTCGAGGAAGTGGCGCAGCATCCCATGGCGCTGTGGGGGCCGAGCCACGGCGTGCGTCAGCTGATGGACGATGGTTTTCGTGAGGCAGGGGTGCGTCAGCTGATGGACGATGGTTTTCGTGAGGCAGGGGTGCGCCCGCATATGGTGGTGCAGACCAATTCCATGGAGGTGCTCAAGCAGGCGGCGCGCTCCGAACTTTGCATCACGCTGTTACCGGCCTTCGCCGCGGCGCGTGAGCTTCAGGAGGGCGTGTTGATCGCGCGGGATGTGGAGTGCGCCAGCTTCCGCCAGGCCCGCGCACATATTATCACGCGGGTCGGGCGGCGCATGCCGCGTGCCAGCCTGCAGCTACTGCGCCATCTTGAACGCTGGATCGCGGCGTTCAGTGGTCCGCGTCAGGAAGCGCGCTGATAGCAAGGGCTTGTGGTCTAGGGGCTCTGGTTTCGGTCAGGCGAGGCGGGGGCAGCTGGGCGGGCACCTTGCTCAGCCAGCGATCGCACAGATGATGGAGATCATCCTCGTCCGCCGGACACAGCTCCGGCGGCTGACAGCGCTCGAAGACCGCCTTCATCAAGCCTTCCGGCAGGTTGAGCGTGGTGACGAAACTGCGTGCCAGGCGCAGGTCGCGGCGCAGCTGACCGGTGGAGATCCCCGAGTCATAGCGGCCCGGCAGCACCCAGCGCGGAAAATTCACCTCGCTCACGGCACTGCGCCCGGCGCCGAGGTTGATGGCATCGATGCACGCCTGGGGTGTCACGCCCGCGCGATAGGCCATGGCGACCGCCTCGGCGGTGGTGATCAGATGCGCGGCATGCAGATAGTCGCTGGCCAGGGCGGCGGCATGGCCACAGCCAGCGTCCCCGACATGCAGATGCTGCGTGCTGATGATGTCGAGCAGCGCTGACATGCGCGTCACTGTCGCCTCATCGCTGCCGATCAACAGCGTCAGGCTGGCATTCGCCTCATCGGCCGGATTGCGACTGGTGGCCGCTTCCAGCCAGTGATGGCCGGCGAGGCGTGTCTGCACGGCCAGTTCGCGGCTGAGCGTGACATCACCACTGCAAAGATCGATCACGGTACTGCCGGGCGGCGCCCTGCGCAGCAGGCCTTGCTTGCCTGTCAGTACCTTCTGCACCTGTTGCGATGTGGCCAGCGCCATCAGGTAGACCTCGGCGCTGAAGGACGAATGGCTCGCGACTTGCCCCTCGGGCGCTGCCACTGGCATGACGCCCTCGACTCCGGCATGCGCAAGCGCCTGTATGGCCCGAGTGCCAATGGGCGCATCGCCAATCACGCAGATCTTCATGCTGAGCATCCCTCGAGGGTTTGTTCACCTGGCCTCAGGCGGCGGCCAGCAGCTGACGCACCAGCGACGTCCAATAGCTGACGCCGATGGGCGTGGCCGCATCATTGAAGTCGTAGTGCGGGTTGTGCAATGAGGCGCTGTCTTCGCCGTTGCCCAGCCAGATATAGGCGCCCGGGCATTCCTGCAGCAGATAGGCGAAGTCTTCCGAGGCCATCGAGGGCGGCAGATCACGATGGACCCGCTGGATGCTCGGCAATTGCTCGAGAACGCTGGCGCAGCGTTCGGCATGGCCGGGTGCATTGAGCGTCGCGGGATAGCGCGGCTGATAGTCGAAGTTGACCTTGAGACCGTGGAAGGTCGCCATGGCATGGACGGCGTCATGGAAGCGCTGTTGCAGATGCGCGCGCAGTGTCGGGTCGAAGCAGCGCAGGGTACCGCGCAGTTCGACCTCTTCCGGCATCACGTTGAAGGCGTCGCCGGCATGGAACTGGGTGATGCTGAGAATCGCGGTCTGGTGCGCCGGCGTCTCGCGGCTGATCAGCCCCTGCAGCTGGGTCACCAGCTGACAGGCCGCCAGGATGGTGTCCTTGCCCAGATGCGGCATGGCAGCGTGGCAGCCGTGGCCGCTCAGGGTCAGGGTGAAGACATCGAAGGCCGCCATCACCGCCTCTTCATGCACCGCCGCCTCGCCGAGCGCCAGCCCCGGCCAGTTGTGCAGGCCATAGATGGCATCCATCGGGAACTGCTCGAATAGGCCGTCCTCGACCATGCGGCGGCCGCCGCCTTCGTTCTCCTCGGCCGGCTGGAACACGAACACCACGCGGCCGGCAAAGTCAGGATCGCGCGCCAGTTCACAGGCCGCGCCCAGCAGCATGGTGGTGTGGCCATCATGGCCGCAGGCATGCATCTTGCCCGGCGTGTGCGAGCAATGTGAGACAGCGTTGGCCTCGGTGACATCCAGCGCATCCATGTCGGCGCGCAGGCCGATGGTCTGGCCCTTGCCCAGCTTGCCGTCGAGCACCGCGATCACGCCGGTCTCGGCGAGTCCCGTGGTGACTTCCAGGCCTGCCGCACGCAGGATCTCGGCGACGCGCGCCGAGGTGCGGTGCTCCTCGAAGGCCGTCTCGGGATGCTGATGAAACTCATGACGCCAGCTGCGCAGCAGTGCCTCGTCGATCTTGTCGGGTAGTTGCATGCTGAATTCCTGTGGAAACCGGCACCCTGGAGTGCCGGCGTGAAAGTGATGAGAAGGGGGTAGCAAAGTGAGAAGCGAAGGGTAATGCGAAAGGTACAGCCCGAAGCCCTAGTGATCAGAGCAGTGCCTGCGCCACGACCGCCGAGCCGATATAGGTGCCAGTGAAGACCAGCAGCGAGATGATCACCAGCTTCCAGCCTGCCTGGCGGAACATGCTGAACTCGCGCTTGCTCAGCGCCAGACCCGCATAGCCGAGTACCGGCGTGACGATGGCGAGGAAGTTGACGAAGCCCAGCTGCTCGGTGATCCAGCCGCTGCCCGGGAACCACGGCAGCGTCATCAGGATGCTGACCAGCGACACCCAGGCGATGGCCGGCAGGTAGAAGGGCATGATGCGGGCGACCAGCAGGCCGAGCATGGTCATCACGTACAGGATCAGCATGCCGGGGGCGGCGTCGATCAGGCTGGCGCCATTGATGGTGTTGACCACCCAGCCGACCACGCAGACGGCCGCGACGACCATGGCCGTCTTGCCCAGCTGGTTCTCCGGGCGGTCTTCCACCAGCGCGTCTGAGGCCAGCTTGGCTTCCTCGTCATTCATGGCGTCATCGCTGCCGGCCCGCTTGCGGCTGAAGAAGCGGAACAGGCGCTCGGCGACCGGCAGGGCGATGAACAGCGAGACGTAGAGGCCGGTGGCATAGGTCAGCAGGTTGCTGGCGCCGGCGAAGGCCAGCAGCTCTTCGCCCATCTCCGGCAGGGCACCGGCGATGGCGCCGGAACATGCCGCCACCATGCTGCCGCTGCCGACACCGCAGGCCATGGCCAGCGCACGCGGGTCGAAGATGTCCAGCGAAGTCAGATAGCCTGCCATCAGTGCGAACCACAGGGTGCCGAACATGGTGCCCACGACATAGACACCCATCACGCCGACGCCTTCCGGGCCCTTGAGGCCGTACTTGTCGGAGATGATCGCGATATTGGGTTCACGCGCGATGGAGTAGGTCGCGCCGATCGCCTCGCGGCCCATCTTGAGCACCACCACCGCGATCGGCATCGCGATCAGCATAGTGCCCAGATTGCCCAGCTCCTGCAGGATCAGCGCCGGACCCGCCGAGATCAGCTGCTCGATGGCCGGGCCGATGGTGGAACCGAAGCGGGCGATGAACGGCATGATCGACAGCAGGATGACCGGCCCTGCCGCCGCGCTGACCACCGGCGGGATGAAGCGCCTGGTACCACTGAACAGGTGCGGATTGCACAGTACGGCGGCAATGAAGGCATAGAACAGCGGCAACAGCAGCAAGGTGCCGGGGCCGAGCGGGAACTTGAGAATACCGATCAGTTCGGCGCCGAGAGACAGCACCACGACCAGCAGGTGCAACCGCCAGTCCAGGAGTTGAGAAAGGGGCATGTGGGACTCCGCTTGTTATTGTAGTTTCTTCAGCTGATGAAACGTCTGGAATGCAGCGCCTCGGGGCATGCCCGCGGCTGTCGGCTGCCACCCTCTGCCGGGGCGGTCAGCGCAATCCAGTATTGTCAGGAGCGGTGCTCTAAAGAAACACGGAGGGTGTGCGAAAAAATAGCGCGGGTCATCTTTACTACTGAACCAGACGCCCACAACGCGACGACCCGACACGCCGCATGGGGCGGCGTGTCGGGTCGTCGGGTGTATCGAACGTGTCGGGTGTATCGAACGTGTCGGGTGTGTTGAGTGTGTTGAATGTGTTGAATGTGTTGAGTGTGTCGAGTGTATTGAGAGTGTCGAGCGTGTCGCGACTGACCGCAGGCCGCCATTCACGGCCCGGCGGGCAGTCAGTCGCGGGTGATCACGCGCAACAGCTCATGGCAGGCGCCGAGGCTATGATAGTCACACTTGGCACCCGGCGAGCTCTTCAGGTCATCGAAGCGCTGGTTGTCGGCATTCAAAAGGCGATACCAGGCACCGTGCTGGTGGTCGATGAAGTGCTGCCAGGCGTAGCCCCACAGGCGCTCGTACCACTCGGCGTAGTGTGAATCGCCGGTGGCCTCGTGCAGCAGCGCCGCGGCCACCAGGCTCTCGGCCTGCACCCAGAAGTACTTGTCGTCGTCGCAGATGGTGCCATCCGGCGCGAAGCCGTAGTAGATGCCGCCACGTTCGCTGTCCCAGGCCAGATCCAGGGCGGTATCGAACAGACGCTGCGCGGTCGGCAGCAGCCAGTCGTCATCGCGATGACGCTTGAGCATCAGCAGCAGCTTGGCCCACTCCGTCAGGTGACCCGGCTGGAAGCCCCACGGACGATAGAGGTTCTTGGGGTCGTCGCGGTTGTAGTCCCAGTCGACGTTCCAGTCGCGATCGTAATGCTCCCAGATCAGGCCATCGGCCTTGGCGGCCTGACGCTGGCAGATGTTGCTGGCCAGGGTCATGGCGCGTTCCAGATAGTGCGCCTCGTCGGTGGCTTCGAAGGCGGCCAGCATGGCTTCACAGGCATGCATGTTGGCGTTCTGGCCACGGTAGTCGGACAGCGTCTGCCAATCGGCGCTGGCCTCGTCGGCATATAGCCCCGCCTCTGGCGACCAGAACTTGTCTTCCATCAGCGCGCGGGTCTCCTCGAGCCAGCCGCGGGCCTCCTCGATGCCGGCGCGCCAGGCCGTCGCATAGGCCAGCATCACGAACGCCAGGCCGTAGCACTGGTTGGTGTGGTCTGCCTCGCCTTGCTCGCTCAGCGACCACAGATAGCCACCGGTCTGCGGATCGAGATGCACATCGCGCAGATAGTCGATGCCGTGACGGGTCGCGGCCAGACACTGCTCATCACCGCTGCGCAGATATTCCATCGCGAAATTGAAGACCATCCGCGTGCTGCTGACCAGATGACGCGCCGCGGGCGCATACACCGTGCCGTCGTCGCGCCAGGCCTGGAAGTAGCCACCGCGTTCATGGTCTACCGCCTTGGGAAGATAGAAACCCATGATCGAGCGGATATGCATATCCAGAAAGCCGCGGCTGGCGAACGTTGCCGGCATGGGCGGTACTGCCTGACGTGACAGCGGTGCCTTTTGCGGTGCCTGCATCAGTGGAGAGGCTTGTTGAGGCTGTTGTTGAGACTGTTGCTGAGAGGCGTGCTGAGTCATCAGGAAGCCTCCACGACGCCGGCTGCCGCCTTGCTGGCGGTGAAGCTCTCCAGCGGGTTGAGCCAGTAGAGGTCCATCGCCGCGGTCCAGGAGAAGTCGCGGCCGCCACAGCCCTCACCGGTCACCGAGTTGAAGTACTCGTAGTAGCCGGCGGCCTCGATGCACTTCTGGCTGGCCTGCTTGATCTGGTCGGCCTCGCGGGACATGCCATATTCCTCGCAGCCGATGGCCAGCATCCAGTTGATGTGCAGCCAGCTCGGTCCGCGCCAGTAACGCTTCGGCTCGAAGCGGTTGCTGGCCGGATGGGTGGAGGCGACACCGAAGGGCGCCTGTTCCAGCCATTCCTCGAGCAGACCGCCCATGCGCTGCGCCTGGGCGCCGCTGGCGACACCGGCGAACAGCGGCAGAATGCCGGCGGTGGTGACGTGCTCCAGCAGCACGTTGGCACGCGCATCACGGCTCAGGAAGCAGCCCATCTCATCGCTCCACAGCGCCTGCACGCCTTCCTCGGTGCGCGCCAGCGACTGCTTGAGGCTGAAGAGCGCCTCGCCGTGGGTGTTGACCAGACCCAGACCGGCGGCATCCTCTTCGCACAGCGCGATCAGGTCGCGCGTGCCACGGTGCAGGATGGAGATCAGGCTGATGTCCTCGACGCGGTACGGGCAGTCGCGATACAGCACCTCGGCGTCGTGCTCGTTCTGCTGGAAGAATTTCACCAGATAGATGTAGCGATCGTATTCGTACTTGTGTGGGCGCTCGGACGGATCGACCAGACCGGTATCGCGACGCACGTATTCGGCATCGACCGGCGGCACGCCAGCCAGCGGGCCATCCCACTGGGGGCTGTTGTCCATGCCCGATTCCCACGGGTGATAGCTGCATACGCGGCCGGTATGTTCCGGATCACGATCGCGATAGAACCACAGGTGGTAGCGGATGACGCCGGGCAGGGTGGCAGCCAGCTTTTCCTCGGCAAGCCGGCGATCACGGCCTTCCTCGAACAGCAGCTTCATGACACTGGCCAGCACCGGCGGCTGGGAGATGGCGCTGGTCGACGGGCTATGCTTGACGCCCCAGACTTCCGGCCCCGGGAAGTAGGTTTCCGCGTCACCGTGGAAGACGATGTGCGGCACCATGCCGTTGTCCCACTGGCCTTCCAGCAGACGCTCGACCTCACGCCAGGCACGCGCCTCGTCACCGGCGGCCAGCCAGCCCAGCGCGGTGATGGCGGCGTCCCAGTTCCACTGGAAGGGGTAGAGGCCACGCGTGGGCACGGTGTAGCCGCCCAGGTCGTTGAGCTTGAGAACGTCGTGAGCGCTGAGCGCGTCGAGCTTGGCATTCATGTGAGTCGGCTCCGTTCGGGATGAAAGGTTTGGGCTGAAAGGTTGGCTAGAGAGGGGTCGGGGTGCCTTACGCCGACATCAGGTGGCCGCTGTGGTCGTAGAAGCGCACCTTCTCGGCCAGCGGGCGGATGTGGATGTCGCTGCCATTGCCGACATCGAGATCACTCGGCACGTTGACGCGAATCATCTCGTCACCGAAACGCGCGGTCAGCTGCTTGTGCGATCCCAGCAATTCCGAGACCAGTACGCGCACCGGGGCGAAGTTCTCGGTGGGCTCGAAGCGCACCTCGAAGTCCTCGGGGCGGATACCGCACTTGTGCACCTGCTGGCTCGACTGCTCGGAGCGGGTCGGGTGATTCCAGCGCGCATCCGGCGGGATGAAGTTCATCGGCGGGTTGCCGATGAAGCTGCCGACGAATTCGGTCGCCGGGTAGTGGTAGATCTCGGAGGGCGGCGCGTACTGCTCGATCTGACCACCCTTCATCACCGCGATACGGTCCGCCAGGCTCATGGCCTCGACCTGGTCGTGGGTCACGTAGATGGTGGTGGTGTCGGAGGCGGCGAGGATGGTCTTGAGCTCGGCGCGCATCTCCAGACGCAGCAGGGCATCCAGATTCGACAGCGGCTCATCCATCAGCAGCACTTCCGGCTCCATCGCCAGGGCGCGCGCGACCGCGACCCGCTGACGCTGACCGCCGGAAAGCTGACCGGAGTAGTGATCGAGGCGGTCCTCGATATGCATCAGTGCGGCGGTTTCCTTCACCTTGCGCTGGATATGCGCCTCGCTGTCCTTGCGCACGCGCAGGCCGAAGGCGATGTTCTCCGCCACGGTCATGTGCGGGAAGACGGCGTAGTTCTGGAACACCATCGCGATGCGACGATCGCGCGGTGCCAGCGAGGTGATCTCCCGCTCGCCGATGCGGATCGAGCCGCTGCTCTCGTATTCCAGCCCCGCGATGATGCGCAGCAGGGTGGACTTGCCGCAGCCGGACGGGCCGAGCAGCACGGTGAATTCCTTGTCGCGGATCTCGAGATCGATGGACTTGAGGATTTCCTGCTTGCCGAACTGCTTGCGTACGGCGCTGATTTGGATGGCTGACATGGTCTGACTCCTTTGATCGAGAGCGGCGGCGAGGAAGTGAACTCGCTTGCGAGAGACGATGAAGATCGCCGCCGGTCATTGGCCTGATGAGCGGGCGTACGTTAGCGGTTGGAAATGCCCCACATGCTGAACAGGTACTTCCTGATCGCGAACAGGAACAGCAGCGCCGGAACGACCAGAATCAGACCACCGGCATACTTGATCTCGGCAGGTGACTCGGAAAGGCTCTGCACCAGGAAGGCGGTCAGGGTGCGGTTCTCGACGGTGAGAATCGCCGAGGCGAACACCTCGTTCCACGAGATCACGAAGGCGAACACGGCCGAGGCGGTGATGCCCGGCGCGGCCAGCGGCAGCACCACGCGACGGAAGGCCTGCCAGCGGTTGCAGCCCATCAGCCAGGCGGCTTCCTCGAGTTCCACCGGAATGCCCATGAACAGGCTGGAGGTGATCAGCACCGCAAACGGCAGTGCCAGGGTGGCGTGCACCATCGCCAGACCCAGGATGGAGTCATCGATGCCGACCTGGATGAAGATGACGGCCAGCGGCAGCGCCAGCAGCGGCATCGGGAAGGCCCGCGACAGGATGATGATCATGCGGTAGGCATTCATGCCCGGGAACACGAAGCGGGCCAGTGCATAGCCTGCCGGTGCGCCGAGCACGATGGCGATCACCATGGTGAAGACGGCGGCCAGTAGCGAGTTGCCCAGCGCGCTGATCACGCCCTGGTAGTGCCAGAAGAAGTCGAGGGTCTCGAAGCTCAGCGTCGGGGTCAGGGTCTTGGGCCAGCCGGTGATCTGCTCCGGTGTGCTGACGCTGTTGAGCATCAGCAGGGCGATGGGCACCAGCACCCACAGCACCAGGATCGAGACACCAGCCCGGAACAGCCATTTCCAGGCCATGTCATTGCGCCGTGGCTTGTGGGCGGTCTGTGCCTCCTGGCGTGAGGAGTCGGCTGAGGAGTCGCCTGAGCGTGACGAAAGCGATGGCGGCATGACGGCCTCGGAAGAAGAGGATTTCATCAGCGGGCCTCCTTCGGCACATTGAGGAACTTGATGTAGAAGCCGGTGATGACCACCGAGATCAGCATGATCAACACCGCGTAGGCCGCAGCCGCACCCGTCTGCTGGTAGAGGAACTGCCAGTCGAAGGTCTCGCTCATCAGTACCGGCATGTCACTGCCGCCCAGCATCATCACTACCGCGAAGACCTCGAGTGCCAGCAGGGTGCGCAGAATCAGCGCCGACTGGATGCTGGGGCGCAGCATCGGCAGGGTGATCTTCCACAGGCGCTGCCAGTAGCTGGCGCCGAACACCTGACCGGCCTCGTCATATTCCTTGGGGATCAGCCCCATGCCCGATACCAGGATCACCAGCACGATGGCGGTACCGCGCCAGATCTCGGCGACCACCACGGCCAGGAACAGCGCGAAGGCATTCTGATAGTTGAGCCAGGACGCCGGCGCATCGATCACGCTGACCGCGCTCAAAAAGCTGTTGAGGAAGCCGAACTGCTCGAGGATCGCCAGCCAGATGATGCCGGCGGCCAGATCGGAGATGCCCAGCGGGATGGTCCATATGTAGAGGATGCTGTCGCGCCCCTTGTTCATCCTGGTGACCATCAGCGCCATGCCGATGGCCAGCACCAGCTGCAGCGGCACCACGACCCCGGTCAGCAGCAGGGTGTTCTTGAGTGACGGCCAGAAGTTGAAGTCCTGATAGATGCGCGTGAAGTTGGCCAGGCCCACGTTGCCATCACTGCTGGTGAAGGCCTCGGCGAAGATCTGGATGAACGGATAGAGAAAGAAGGCACCCATGAACAGCAGGCTGGGGGCGATCAGGTAATAAGGTAGCCAGCGATCGTGCTTCATCTTTGCTCACCTTTGGCGTTGTTGTGATGGCTTGTCGGAATGGTTTGGTGGCACCGGGTCGGCATGACAGGGGTTGGCGTTCCGTCATGGCGACCCGTCGGGGGGTGCCGTTGCTGCTGCTGTGCTGCGAGTGATGCGTGTGTGGCGAGTGAGGCGTTCTTGAGCGTTGCGTTCTGGCGTCAGCGGCTTACTTGACCGGGCAGGGGCCGTCGCTGGGTGTATCCGGGAGCCAGCAGCCTGCGCCTGATGTGTTGATCAGCGTCTGCAGGCGCGGGGCGAGGATATCCAGCGTCTCCTCGATGTCGGCGTCGCGCAGTACGATCTGCACGAAGGCATCGCGGTAGATCTTGTTGAACAGGCCCGACTGCTGGCCCAGGCCGCTGGGCAGCAGCGAGAGCACGGCGTCATCGGCGGAGGACTGGGCCGCGACCGCCTTGCCGGACATGCGAATGCTGGCGGGCAGGTCATCGGGCAGTTCAGCCTCTACCACCGGGAAGAAGTTGGTGGCCCGCAGGGTGCGAATCTGCGCTTCCGGCGTCATCAGATAGCGGATCAGCTTGCGCGAGGCATCGGGATTCGTGGCATTGGCGGGCACTGCCAGGCCGGCGACCACCGGCATGTAGCCGCGTCCGCTGGGGCCGGCAGGGGCCGGGAAGGCCACGTACTGATCCGGCTGCTTGTTGAAGGCATCCTTCAAGCGCGCGGTGTGATCGAAGGCGACCCACACCTCGCCATTGAGCAGCGGTTCCTGCATGAAGCCGTAGGCGGTGGAGCGCGGATTGGTCACCGCCCAGATCTCGCGGAACTTCTGCCACATGGCCACGGCGTCATCGCTGCGGAACTCACGCACCACCGAGTGGGTGAAGGACGGGTAGAGATAGCCTTCCAGGAAGCGGTGGATCAGCCCCTTGCGACCGGCCGGGAAGCCCAGCTTGGGGCTGCCGGTGGCCTCCTGCATGTTGCGGCCCCAGGCCAGCAGCTCGTCATAGCTCAGCGCGTTCAGGTCAGCGCCTTCGGGCAGGTAGGGCAGCGCCTTGCGGTTGGCGGCCATGATGTAGGTCGCCTGCATCCACGGAATGTAGCGCTGCTGGTTGCCGCCCAGCTTGCCCAGTGTCATGTACTGCTGGCTGATGCCCGCGTCCGCAAGTGAGCCTTGCAGGTCATCCAGCGGCGCCAGAATGCTGGGCGTCAGCGACCCCAGTTCGCCGTGCAGCCCGCCGAGCAGATCCAGCGCGCCATCAGGGCTGGTCTTCTCCGCCTCGAGACGCGACAGGAAGGTGCCCGTCTCCTGCGGCATGTAATTGATGGCCTCGGCGTAGGGTGCCAGCGCGATCTCGCGCATCTGCTGGGCCTCTTCCAGCGGTCTGGCCTGGGTGCTGAAGAAGGTGATGTCAGCGAGGGCGGACGTACTGCCCAGCAGCGCCAGCAAAGCGAGGGCGGTTGGCATCTTGCGCATGGAGGTCTCCCCGGTCGGGTGTTGTTTTTCTGGCGTCACGCTGACCACGTTCTGGCGATGGCATTTTGCGGTCAGGCGTCTGGCGTCGTGAGGTCAGTCGATGGTCCTGTGTGCTCAAGCATGTGTGCTCAGGCAGTGGTATCGCGCAGCAGCAGGTCGTAATCGAAGCAGCGATGGCGTGGCGCGCCATCCTGCGGTGCCAGCACCAGTTCGATCAGCGCCTGACTGACGGTCTCGAACGAGATGTCCAGGGTGCTGAGGCTGGGCTGGCGGTACATCTGCGGCGGCAGGTTATCGGCGCCGATGATGGCGATGTCCTCGCCGGGCGTGTGGCCGCAGGCGCTGACCGCTTCCATCACGCCGTAGGCGAAGATGTCGCTGGCACACACGAAGGCGGTGGGGGCGTTG
The DNA here is from genome assembly GCF_023161745.1 of Cobetia sp. 1CM21F. NCBI lineage: Bacteria > Pseudomonadati > Pseudomonadota > Gammaproteobacteria > Oceanospirillales > Halomonadaceae > Cobetia > Cobetia sp. 1CM21F. The sequence continues at coordinate 1,072,483 of NZ_JALNTQ010000001.1, forward strand.
GCCCCGGACAGCGCTTCATGGGCGACCTGATAGGCGCTGGCATAGCCGTGCGGGCAATGGCGCGAGCTGGGCGCGAGGCCGGCGTCGTGCATCGCCTGCAGATAGCCGGTCTCACGTTCGACGGCGGTGTAGAGGTCGCTGAAGAAGTTGAGGAACAGGATGTTGCGATGGCCCAGGCCAATCAGGTGGCGGGTGGCGCGCATGAAGCCGTCGGCGGCATTGATGTCGACCCAGTCGTGCTCGCTGGCGCGGCCGGTACGACCGTGAGTGACGAAGGGAATGCCGCTGTCGAGCAGGAAGTCGACGCGCGGGTCCTGAATGCGGGTACGGGCCACCACGAAGGAATCGACCTTGCCGCCATCGATGAAGCGCTTGTAGGTGTCCAGCTCGTCGCGGTCCTCGGGCACCGTGGTGACGATGAGGTCATGTTCCGGTGCGGCGTCGTGCAGCGCCTGGCCCAGCGCGACCAGCAGGCGGGTGTTGAACTGATCACGAAAGTCGCCCTGGGCGCCGTTCATGATGTAGCCCACCGAGGAGGTGCGGCCTGTCTTCAGGCGGCGTGCGCTCTGATTGGGCTTGTAGCCCACTTCACTGGCATAGGCCTGCACCCGCTCACGGGTCGTGGCGCTGACATCCTCGAATCCGCCCAGTGCCCGCGAGACCGTCGTGACCGACAGGCCCAGCTGGCTGGCGAGATGCTTGAGTGTGATGTTCGGCGGCATGGCACTTTTCCTTTGCGGTAACTGTGAGCGGAAACCGTTACCCGAAACGTTTCGGAAGCGATCTTTTCACTGTTTTGATTAGCTTGGCAAGAATGACGAGACCAAAGAATATATCCGTAATAATCCCGACATATGGCGCTGAAAATCGCCGCTCTGGCTGGCGATTGAGCCGGCGACGATACCACGCTATTTGCACGTAGCGATCTGGCGCGCGTCAGCGCAGGAGGAGGGCAGCAAGCCATGCGGACAGGCTGGTAGCGGAGCCGCTCTCATGTCGTGAGGCGACGCTCGGATGGGGCTCCTGACGGGCATGACTGCCAGAGCCACAAACGCCGACACCCCGCACAGGGCAGGGAGTCGGCGTCTGGAGAGCGTTATTCGAGTCAGGCTTCAAAGCTAAGTCGTTCAGAGCCTCAGTTGCCCTGTGGCGCGAGTGCCGCGGCCTGCTCCTGCTCCTTCTCCTTGCGCGAAGGGCGGACCAGACGGCCCTGCAGGTCCTCAAGCGAGACACCCTTGGTCTCGGGCATGAAGAACAGCACGAACACCAGTTGCAGCAGCATCATGACAGCGAAGAAGGCAAATACCGGCCCGCCGCTGAAGTGGCTGAGGATGGTCGGCATCAGCAGCGCGATCAGCGCCGCGAAGATCCAGTGCACGGAGCTACCGAAGGACTGGCCCATGGCGCGTACCTTGTTGGGGAAGATCTCGGAGATGAATACCCAAATCACCGTGCCCTGGCTCATGGCATGCGCCGCGATGAATACGCCAAGCAGCACCGGCACGCCATAGCCGCCCATGGCGGAGAAGTCCTCGAGATGGAAGGCCCAGGCGATCAGGCACAGCGACACGAGATAGCCGGCAGAGCCGATCTTGATCAGGGTGCGGCGCCCCAGCTTGTCGATCAGCGCCATGCCCAGCAGGGTGAAGACGAGGTTGATTACCCCGATGCCCGCCGTCGAGAGCAGAGCAGCACTGGCTTCCAGCTGCGCCTCGGCCAGAATGCGCGGCGCGTAATAGATGATGAAGTTGATGCCGGACAGCTGATTGAAGGCCGCGATCAGGAAGGCGAACAGCACCGGCAGACGATAGCGCCAGGCGAACAGACGGGTGTGCTGCTTGGCACTTTCCTCGCTTTCGGTGCCGCGGATGATGGCGATTTCCTCGGCGATGTCGGCCTTGGGGTTGATCAGCGCGATGATCTCGGCGGCGGCCGCCTCATCGTTGCGCTTGAGGATCAACCAGCGCGGGCTGCGCGGCACCTTGCAGATCATCAACAGATAGAGGGCGGCCGGCACGGCTTCCACGCCCAGCATCCAGCGCCAGTTCTCACCATCGATGAAGCCGATGAAGTAGTTGGAGACGAAGGCGATCAGAATCCCGAAGACGATATTGAACTGATAGAGCCCGACCAGCGCACCACGCCGCTTGCGCGGAGCGATTTCCGAGATGTAGATAGGCGCCGCGACGGATGAGGCCCCCACGCCCAGCCCGCCCAGCAGACGGAAGAACGAGAATACATAAGGGTCAGTGGCCAGCGCCGACCCCAGCGCCGAGACCAGATAGAGGATACCGATGCCGATCAGCGTGGCGCGGCGCCCGAAGAGATCGGTCGGCCAGTTGCCGAAGATGGCGCCGATCACGGTGCCCCACAGGGCCATCGACATGATGATGAGGCCGTGGTTGAGATCGCTCAGACCCCACTGGCTCTGCAGTGAGGTATCCGCCCCCGAGATGACGGCGGTATCGAAACCGAACAGGAAGCCGGCGAGGGCAACCGTGATCGACCATTGAAGTATTCGTGACATGGTGTAGCTCGTCCAATGAGGGCTAGGGTAAGTGACAGCAACTTGTGAAACTTAATCGTTCAAGATTGTATGGATGAATCGTGTCACCGCGCAATGTCAGCATAGCGTGTGCGATTCTTTCTATCAGCTATACCTTATGGTGAAAGGCATTTCGTTGAGGGATGTTGCTCATTGCCTATTCGGAAATTCAATAGCTAGAACAATAGGTTATTGAAAACGCCTTATTGTTATTCTTTATAGTTTTAACGTTATTCTATTTTGCGTTATTGCCGCTGCAGGCGTAGGCTTGAGGCATCAATCCTTGAGCGAAGCAGGAGGTCGAAAGATGGCAACCTCAACACAGCGCCCCCTGGTCGAGAGCTTCTTCGACGAAGACAGCAACACCTTCACGCACCTGGTGCGCGACCCGCAGTCCCGCCAGTGCGCGATCATCGATCCCGTGCTCGACTTCGATTATCCCGCAGGTCACACCAGCACCCGCTCTGCGGATGCCTTGCTTGCGCATATCGAAGCCGAGTCCCTCGAGGTGGCGTGGATTCTCGAGACCCACGTGCACGCCGACCATCTGTCGGCGGCCGCCTACCTGAAAGGCAAGCTGGATTGCCAGCTGGCGATCGGGGCGCGCATACGCGAAGTGCAGGACATCTTTGCCGATATCTTCGCCGCCGAGGCGGGTTTCGCGCGTGATGGCCGCCAGTTCGACCGCCTGCTGGAAGAGGGCGACAGCCTGGCGATCGGCGGGCTTGAATGCCGCGTGCTGCATACGCCGGGCCATACGCCGGCCTGCTTAAGCTACGTGATCGGTGACGCCGTCTTCGTTGGCGATACGCTGTTCATGCCCGATTACGGCACCGCGCGCTGTGACTTCCCCGGCGGTGATGCGCGTACGCTGTATCGCTCGATTCACAAGGTGCTTTCGCTTCCGGACAGCACACGCATCTTCCTGTGCCATGATTATTCGGCCGAAGGGCGTGAAGGCTTCTGCTGCCAGACGTCGGTGGGTGAGCAGCGTGAGCACAATATCCATGTGCATGACGGCATCGATGAGCAGGCCTTCGTCGACATGCGCACCAAGCGTGATGCCGGGCTTGGCATGCCGCGTCTGATGCTGCCGGCGGTGCAGGTGAACATGCGTGCCGGCCAGCTGCCGCCGGCGGAAGACAACGGTCGCGCCTATCTCAAGATTCCGCTCAACCTGCCGTTTGATCAGCTGTGATGGCTGCCATGCCGGCAGGGAGTGTGTCCAGGCGCTTTGCCTATGTAGCTTGCTTACGTAATTTTGTGACTCAAATGGACGATTTTCCGCGATGGGAGCCTTATCGATGAGCCAGAGCACGCCACAGACCCCGCCAGTTTCGGATTCTGCAACGACGCCTTGTGACAACCAGGGGGCTGATTCGGCCACCGAAGCGACCCGCGCCGCCAATCACCGCCTGGCACCCAACGCCCACAAGGTGGTGATCATCGGTGGCGGGGCCGGCGGTATCGCGGTGGCGGCCAGTCTGCTCAAGCGCCAGCCGGGCATGGACATCGCCATCGTCGAGCCCGCCGAGCAGCACAGCTATCAGCCGGGCTGGACGATGGTCGGTGGCGGTATCTTCACGCCGGAATTCACGCGCAAGCCGATGCACTCGGTGATGCCCAAGGGCGTGCACTGGTATCGCGATACGGCCACCGGCATCGATGCCGAGGCACACGAAGTCACGCTCGGCAATGGCCATCGCCTGCGCTACGAGCGCCTGGTGATCGCCATCGGGCTGGAGCTGGACTGGGGCGCCATCGACGGGCTGGAGGAGACGCTGGGAATGAATGGCGTCACCTCCAACTACCGCTATGACCTCGCGCCCTATACCTGGCAGCTGGTGCAGACCCTCAAGGGCGGCAAGGCGCTGTTCACCCAGCCGCCGATGCCCATCAAGTGTGCCGGTGCGCCGCAGAAGGCGATGTATCTGGCCTGCGATCACTGGCAGCGCGAGAACGTGCTGTCGCAGCTCGAGGTCAGCTTCCACAACGCCGGCGGCGTGATGTTCGGCGTGCCGGCCTACGTGCCAGCGCTGGAAGAGGCGGTCGCGGGCTATGGCATCGATGTCAGGTTCCATCAGCGGCTGGTCGCGGTGGATGGCGAGACACAGACGGCACGCTTCGAGGTGCCGGCCGCCGAGGAGGGCGGCGAGCCACAGATCGTCGAGCAGTCCTTCGACATGCTGCATGTGGTGCCGCCGCAGAAGGCACCGGCGTTGATCGCCCAATCCGGGCTGGCCAACGCCGCTGGCTGGCTGGATCTCGAACCCGAGACCCTGCAGCACTTGAGCCATCCCGACATCTTCGGGCTGGGCGATGTCAGCGGTACCTCGAATGCCAAGACGGCCGCGGCGGTGCGCAAGCAGTCCCCCGTGGTGGTCGAGAACCTGCTGGCCACGCTGACCGGTGGTGCGCTCACCGCAGGCTATCGGGGCTATGGCTCCTGCCCGCTGACGGTGGAGAACGGCCGCATCGTGCTGGCGGAATTCGGTTACGGCGGCGAATTGCAGCCGACCTTCCCCAAGTGGGTCAATGGCGGCACGCGTCCGACTCGCCTGGCCTGGCAGCTCAAGGCACGGGGGCTGCCGTTCATCTACTGGAACCTGCTGCTCAAGGGCCACGAATGGCTGGCGCGTCCGGCGTCACGCGATGTCTGAGCCGGTTCGAGAGGCAAGGGGGACGTCGCTTGCCCGCTGGCTGCCGCTGGCGGGTTGGCTTGCCCACTATGACCGCCACAGTCTCGGGCGTGATCTGCTGGCGGCGGTGATCGTCAGCGTCATGCTGGTGCCTCAGGCGCTGGCCTATGCACTGCTGGCGGGGCTGCCGGCGCAGGTCGGCCTCTACGCCAGCATGCTGCCGCTGGTGCTGTATGCGCTGTTCGGCACCAGCAGCACCCTGGCGGTGGGGCCGGTGGCGATCATCTCGCTGATGACGGCCTCGGCGATCGCGGGCATGAGCGGCGCCGATGGTGCGGCGCTTTCCACGCCCGAGATGCTGGCCGCCGCACTGCTGCTGGCCTTTCTCTCCGGCGCGATGCTGATCGCCATGGGGCTGTTGCGCCTGGGAGTGCTGGTGAATTTCATCAGCCACCCGGTGATCTCGGGCTTCATGACTGCCTCGGGCATCCTGATCATCGCCAGTCAGCTCGGGCCGATCACTGGCCTGAGGCTCAGCGGCGGCAATCTGATCGCGATGGGCGAGTCGCTGTCGGCAGGCGCGCAAGAGCTGCACTGGCCGACACTCGCCATCGGGCTGGGCTGCCTGGCGTGGCTGATCCTGGCACGCCGTCATCTCAAGCACGGCCTGATGGCCTTGCGGATGAGCGAGAGCGCGGCGGGCATGCTATGCAAGACCACGCCGATCATCGCCGTCATCGTCTCCAGCCTGCTGGCCTGGGGGCTGAGTGATCCTCTCGTTCAGGGCGAACAGCTTGAGCAGGGCAAGAGCAGCATGGCGCTGGTCGGTGCCGTGCCCGGCGGGCTGCCCGATCTCAGCCTGCCGAGTCTTGTCAGCCATGACTGGTCGGGTCTGCTGATCTCGGCACTCTTGATCAGCGTGGTCGGCTTCGTCGAATCGCTGGCGCTGGCCCAGACCCTCGCCGCGCGGCGCCGTCAGCGCATCGATCCCGACAAGGAGCTGATCGCGCTGGGCGTCTCCAACATGGGCGCAGGCGTCTGCGGTGGCATGCCGATCTCGGGCGGGCTGTCGCGCTCGGTGGTCAACTTCGATGCCGGCGCCGCCACGCCCTTGGCGGGGGCCTTCACCGCCATTGGCATTCTGCTCGCCAGCCTGTGGCTGACCGACTGGCTGGCGTGGCTGCCGCGCGCGACGCTGGCGGCGATCATCATCGTCGCCACCACCAGCCTGATCGACATCGCGGCGATCAAGCGCACCTTCCGCTACTCGAAGGGTGACGGTGCGGCGCTGATGATCACGCTGATCATCACCCTCGCGCATGGGGTGGAGAGCGGCATCATCGTCGGTATCGCCGTGTCGCTGGGGCTCTATCTCAAGCGCACCAGCCAGCCGCACAGTGCGCTGGTCGGGCGCGTGCCGGGCAGCGAGCACTTTCGCAATGTCGAGCGTCATGAGGTGGAGACCGACCCCGAACTGGCGATTCTGCGCATCGACGAGAGCCTGTATTTCGCCAATGCGCGCTATCTGGAAGACACGGTGCTGGCGCTGATGGCCGAACGTCCCTCGCTCAAGCATCTGGTGCTGGCCTGTCAGGCGGTCAACCTGATCGACGCCTCGGCGCTGGAAAGCCTGGAAGTCATCAATGAGCGCCTGAGCGCCGCTGGCGTGAAGTTGCATCTGAGTGAAGTGAAGGGCCCGGTGATGGACCGCCTCAAGTGCTCGGGGTTGCCGGCCAATCTCGGTGGCGACATCTATCTCAGCACCTTCGATGCCTGGCAGGCGCTGAGCATTCACGGCAGCCACTGCGGCCAGTCCTGCGCTCGGGACGGCATCAGCCAGACGGCGGCGGTCGGCTGATAGGAGCAGGCGCTGGTTTCAAGAAAGAGCCGTAAACGAAAACGCCCCGCCTCGGTGATTGCCGAGGCGGGGCGTTTTGTCATCTGGTCACACAAGACGCTCAGTCAATACGTTCAGTCAATACGTTCAGTCGAGCACCGGGCCGATGATGTGCTTGACCTCCAGATAGCCCGCCAGGCCCCACGGCCCCAGCTCACGGCCGATGCCGCTGCGCTTGAAGCCACCCCAGCTGGCTTGCACCAGCGGCAGCTGCTCGCTGTTGTACCACACCACCCCAGCGCGCAGGCGACGGCCGAGTTGCTGGGCGCGCCTGGCATCGCCGCTGACCACCGTGGCCACCAGCCCGAAATCACAGTCATTGGCGAGGCGAATCGCCTCGGCCTCATCGGCGACGCGGCGCGAGCACAGCACCGGCCCGAAGATCTCCTCGCGCCACAGACGGCTTGTCACCGGCACATCGGTGTAAAGCGTCGGCGCCACGAAGTAGCCCTTGCCTGGCAGGCTGCGATGGGTGCCATCGCGCAGCGCCGTCAGGCCTTCCTCGCGCGCCACGTTCAGATAGCTCAGCACGGTGTCGCGCTGGCGGGCGCTGGTCATCGGGCCCATCTGGGTCGTGGCGTCCAGCGGGTCGCCCAGTACGAGTGCATCGATGCGGCTGGCCAGCGCGGCGTGCAGCTCATCGGCGATGGCCTCGTGCACCAGCAGGCGCGAGGTGGCAGAGCAGATCTGACCGGCATTGAAGTAGATGCCCGCCATCACCCAGTCGGCGGCTTCCTCGACGTCGGCATCGTCGAGCACGATGATCGGCGACTTGCCGCCAAGCTCGAGAGAGACGCCGCGCGTGCCACAGGCCGCGGCCTGCATGACCTTCTCGCCGACCACATTGCTGCCGGTGAAGGAAATCTTGTCGATGCGCGGATGACGGGTCAGCGGCGCGCCGATGCCCTCGCCATCGCCGTGCAGCAGGTTGAACACGCCCGCCGGCAGACCGGCTTCCAGCGCGATCTCGGCCATCACCTGTTCCGGCAGCGGCGTCACTTCAGACGGCTTGATCACCAGGGTGCAGCCCGCGGCGAGCGCTGGCGCGACCTTCCAGGCACTGGTGACCAGCGGGAAGTTCCACGGCGTGATCAATCCCACCACGCCAGCCGGCTCGTGATAGGTGTGCGCGGCATAGCCTTCGACATCATGCGCGACCTCCGCACCCTGACGCGCATCCAGCGCGCGTGCCTGGGCGGCGTAATAGCGGTAGCAGCCGATGGCGTCATCGAGATCGATCTCGGCCTCGGCGCGAATCTTGCCGTTGTTGCGACACGACATCTCCACCAGCGCTTCCCGTCGTGACGTAAGCCCCTCGGCGAAGGCCTCCAGATAGACCGCGCGCTCGGCGCCACTCAGTGCCTGCCAACCCTCGAAGGCGTCGGCGGCGGCCGCGACGGCGGCCTGTACATCACGCGCATCTCCTGCCGTCACCTCGGCGATGACGGTCTCCTCGAAGGGGTTGGTGACCGCCAGACGACGCTCGCCGTGGGACTTGACCCACTCGTTGTTGATGAACTGATGATCGAGCTTGTGCATGGACATTCCTGACATGTGAGTTTCTGGCATGAGAGTTCCATGCCGCCTGCCACCACAGGGTCACAGGCGGGCATTGTTCAGTGTTGTGGCGCTAAGCGGCGAGCCAGGCTCACTGTGCGATTGAGCGCTGCCATCCCGTCGCATCGATTTCCACCAGCAGCGGGGCACTTGCGTCGCGCTCGCTGATCGCTGTCGCCAGCTGACTGGGGGAGTCGATCGCCACTGCGGCGCAGCCGAAGCCCTGGGCGAGCAGCTGGAAGTCGGGGGCCTTGATGTCGACGCCCAGCCGCGTGACGCCGGCGTTGTCCATGAAGCGGCGAATCTCTTCATAGCCCTGGTTGTGCCACAGCACGATCACCACCGGCAGCTGTTCTTCCACCGCGCAGGCGAGTTCGGACAGCGTGAACATGATGCCGCCATCGCCGACCAGCGCGATCACCGGCAGGTCCGGGCGGCCCAGGGTCGCGCCCATCGCGGCGGGCAGGCCGTAGCCGAGCGTGCCGTAGCCGGTGGAGGCATTGAAGTAGCGGCGCGGTGCCGGCTGGCTGAGCAGGTGATTGGCGGCGTAGACGGTCGCGCAGGAATCGCCGACCCAGATCGCCTCCGGCAGCGCTTGCTGGAGGGTATCGAACAGCGGCACATAGGGCGCGAAGGCCGGGTCAGTCGGCAGCGCGAGGGCCTCAAGCGTGGCGGCGGTGATCTGCGCGCCGCGTGTCTTGCCCGCCTCTGCGTCAGCCGTCTTGTCATAGGTTTCGCCCAGGCTATCAGCAACGCTCGCGGCGAGAGTCTCCAGCGCCAGGCCGGCGTCGGCGACGATGGCGAGTGTCGCCTGCTGGTTGCGCGCCAGCTGTTCGGGGTCGATATCGATGCGGATCAGCTGGCCACCGATCACGAAGCCATCATCGAACACCACGTCGTAGTCGGTCTCGCCAAGTTCGGTACCGATCGCCAGCACCACATCGGCGTCGCGCGCCAGTTCGCGTACCGCAGGCAGCGCGGCATTGGCGCCGAGATCCAGCGGGTGGGCGCCGCCCAGCAGACCTTTGGCATTGATGGTGGTGACGGTGGGGGCATCGAGCGCCTCCACCAGCTGGCGGGCCGCTTTTGGCGCAGCGACACAGCCACCGCCCAGCAGCACCAATGGCCGCTCGGCGCCCTGCAGCAGGCTCACGGCCTCAGCGAGCAGGGCCGGGTCCGGCGCGAGGCGCCCGATGCGCGGGCGCGTGAAGTCATGCGTGGTGCGACCGGCGGGCGGTGCGAGCTCGGCATTGAACAGGTCGATGGGAATCTCGATATGCACGGGGCCCGGGCGGGCACCCTCGAACAGCGCGAAGGCGCGGGCCAGCACTTCCGGCAGCGCGGCCGGGTCGAGCAGGGTGTGGCTGAAGCGCGCCACGCCCGACACCAGCTGCTGCTGGCTGGGCAGCTCGTGCAGACGCCCCTGGCCACGGCCGAGGGTGTCGGTGCGATTGACGCTGGAGATCACCAGCATCGGGATGGAGTCGGCCAGTGCCTGGCCCATCGCGGTGGTGATGTTGGTCATCCCCGGACCGGTGATGATGAAGCACACCCCGGGCTTGCCGGTGCTGCGGGCATAGCCATCGGCCATGAAGCCGGCACCCTGTTCGTGGCGCGGGGTGACGTGGCGAATGCTGCGCGCGGCGGGGTCGGCATCCGGCTCCAGGCCACGGTAGAGCTCGACGGTATGCACGCCGGGAATACCGAAGACGGTGTCGACGCCGTAGGTGTCACGCAGCAGTCGGATCAGGAGTTCAGCACATGTCATGGCAGGTTATTCCAATGACGGGAGCACCGTGGTGCTCCCGTATGAGATGAGAAACAAGTTGAGTGCCCGCTTGGCTCAGAACACGAACAGATGCGCGATGCCGGCGATGATCGGCAGGGTGATCAGCGTGCGCAGCACGAAGATGGCCACCAGCTCCCAGATCTTGAGCGGAATCTTCGACTTGAGCAGCAGGGCGCCGATCTCGGACATGTAGATCAACTGGGTCAGTGACAGGCAGGCGATCACGAAGCGGGTCAGTTCGCTGTCGATGTCCTTGGCCAGCACCGCCGGCAGGAACATGTCGGCAAAGCCGACCAGCGTCGCCGGGGCTGCCTCTGCCGCGTGGGGAATCTGCAGCAGTTCCAGCAGCGGAATCATCGGGTAGGAGAGCCAGGTGAATACCGGCGTGAACTCGGCCAGCATCAGCGCCACGGTGCCGATGGCGATCACCACCGGCAGCAGGCCGAGGAAGATGTCCGCCACGTTGAAGCCGGCCGATTTCACCAGCTTGAGCGGGCTCGGCGCATGCTCGGCGCGCGCGACGGCCATGCCGAGTGAGTAGCGCAGCACGCCACAGTCGCTCTGGTTCTCTTCACTGATCTGGCAGCCGACCGGCTCATGATAATCATCACGCTTGCGCGACAGCGGCGGCAGACGCGGCACGATGACGGCGGCGATCAGGCCCGCGATGACGACGGTCAGGTAGAAGGGCACGAACAGGTGGTTGATGTTCATGAAGCTGGTGACCAGCAACGCGAAGGCGATCGAGACCACCGAGAAGTTGGTGGCGATCACCGCCGCTTCACGCTTGCTGTAGAAGCCCTGCTCGTACTGCTGGGTGGTGATCAGCACGCCGACGGTGCCGGAACCCATCCACGAGGCGGTGGCATCGATGGCGCTGCGCCCGGGCAGATTGAAGATGGCGCGGAACGGGCGACGCACCAGGCTGCCGATGAATTCCATGAAGCCGAAGTCGACCAGCAGCGGCAGCAGAATGGCCGCGAAGAAGAAGAAGGTCAGCAGTACCGGCGCGAGATCATTGAGCATCACGCCGCCGGTGAAGGCCGCGGTGACCTGGGTTGGCCCCCATTGGAAGTAGGTCATCAACGCGAAGATGGCGCCGAGGGCGCGCATGGCGAACCATACCGGCGAGACATCGAACAGCTCGTGCGCCGCGCCCTGACGTGCCCAGGCCGGCTTGGCGAGCTTGACGAAGCCGGTGAGGATCACCGACAGACACAGCACCGCGACGGCGATGGCGGGCAAGGCGCTGCCGAGCGTGGCCTTGAGCCAATCGGCCATCAGGCCCATGCCGATGTTGATGGTGTCGCCGACACTGAACGGCACCAGGAAGAAGCTGACGCCGAGCAGTGACGGCACCAGGAATTTCATCAGCCCCCTGGCCGTCAGCGGCACGGGGCGGGTGGCGATGAGGTCTTTCTGCGCCTTGTGTGGCTTGGCGGTCTCAGGCTGTTCAGCACCAGAGCCAGAACTTGAGACAGAACTTGAGCCAGAACTTGAGACAGAACTTGAGACAGAACTTGAGACAGAACTTGAGACAGAACCGGAAATAGCGCGGGGCGGCGTATGGTCCGCCGCGGAGTCGATGCTGGTTGTCATTCGGGTCACCTAGATCTTGTTGTAATGGTCAGGCTCTAGCCGAGCATTGTGTGATGCATCATGCCGTATCGTCTCGGGTGATTCTGTGTGCGCCGAGGGCGGGACGGGCCCCCGGCGCGGGTGCAGCAGGGCAGCGGGTCATTCGTGGGTCGTTCGTGGATCAGTCGCGCTGTTGCACGCCCGGCAGCACGCACAGCATCTCGTAGAGCAGGGTCGCGCCCATCAGCGCGGTGTTGCCGCTGGTGTCGTAGGGCGGGGAGACTTCCATCAGGTCACCGCCGACGATGTTGAGGCCACGCGCGCCGCGCACGATTTCCATGCCCTGGGGCATGGTCAGGCCGCCGGCTTCCACGGTGCCGGTGCCGGGGGCGACGGAGGGGTCCAGGCCATCGATGTCGAAGGTGATGTACACCGGGCGGTCGCCCATCATGTCGCGCACTTCGGCCATCAGCGGGGCGAGTGACTTGAACCAGCACATTTCGGCGGTCTCGACACGGAAGCCCTGCTGGCGGCACCAGTCGAAGTCATCGGCGGAGTAGCCGGTGCCACGCAGGCCGATCTGCACCACGCGATTGCTGTCGAGCAGGCCTTCTTCCTGGGCGCGACGAATCGGTGTGCCGTGGGCGATGGGCTCGCCGAACATGTGGTCGTTGACGTCGGCGTGGGCATCGATGTGGATCAGGCCGACCGGACCATGCTTCTTGGCGATGGCGCGCAGCACCGGCAGGGTGACGGTGTGATCGCCACCCAGCGTCAGCGGTACGCAGTCGTGGCGCAGCACCTCATCGTAGAACTGCTCGATGATGTCCATGCTCTTAGGCAGGTGGAAGGTGTTGATCGGCACATCGCCGATGTCCGCGACCTGCAGGCTATCGAAGGGCGCGGCGCGGGTGGCCATGTTGTAGGGGCGCAGCATGCGCGATTCATCACGGATCTGGCGCGGGCCAAGACGTGCGCCCGGACGGTTGGAGGTACCGATGTCCAGCGGAATGCCGATGAAGGCGGCGTCCAGGCCTTCCGCGGTTTCCTGAGCCGGCAGACGCATCATGGTGGCCGGGCCGCCGAAACGTGGCATGTCGTTGCCGCCCAGCGGCTGATTGAACTCGCTCATCTGTCTCTCCAGGGTCTTGAGTCGCTCGCGCTGACGTGACGGCGAGCGGGGTATTGTGATTGTTCGCCTGATCGTTCGGCCGGACGGTGGCATGAAAGCCGGCGATCTTCCTTGGCGCATACCCCAGCATTGCAGTAACCATGCCAATTTTTAGTCGATTGATTTTATTGGGTTTTATTTGAGAGTGGTCGCAGAGTGATTCATTTATGGATCACTCGTGCGCCATTAATGATTCAAAAATGGATCGCTGATTCATTTGTGGATCACATTCGGGCATCATCGAGAGTGTCTTCAAGCGCAGTGCGAGAAAGACCAGCAGGAAAGACCTGCTGGAAAGTACTGATAGAAAGAAGCGCTGGAAAGAACTGCTAGAAAGACCTGCTGTAAAGCCCCGCCCGATTCACAGGCGCGACCATGAGGTGCCCGCCATGTCAGAGCTCGACCGTCAGATTCTCAAGACCATCATCGACACCGCTCACGATCACTACTTCGTGGTCAATGCGGATGGCCAGGTGATGGATGTCAGTCCCGGCGCCGCGGCTGTCTATGGCATGACCCGCGAGGAGTTGTGTGCCGCCAACGTGCATGAGCTGGAAGCCAGCGGCGTGCTCAAGCCCTCCATCAGCCTGGAGGTGCTGCGCACGGGGCGCACCCTGCAGATGATGCAGCTCACCGCCACCGGGCGGCGGGTGGTGGCGCAGGCGCATCCGGTGTTCGTCGCGGGCAAGCTCGAGTGCGTGGTCAGCCGCTCGATGGATCTCACCGATATCCAGCTGTTGCAGCAGGAGTACGCGGTGCTCCAGCAGCGCTTCAGTGATCACCTGCGCCGCAATTCACGCGGTGGCGAGCTGAGTGGCGTCAGTCAGGCAGAGGGCGATCGGGCAACGGCGGGGGCAGGGCAATCAGTCCACGACACTGAGCAATATGCACAGAGCCAGGCTGAACAGCGGCAACGTGAACAATCAGCACGAGAGCAGGCCGAGTGCGAAGACGCCGCGCTGGAGCTGGGCGAGCTGCAGGTCAGAAGCCCGGTGATGCGCGAGATCGCGCTGCTGCTCAAGCGGGTCGCGCCCACCAACGCCACGGTATTGATGCTGGGCGAATCCGGGGTCGGCAAGACGGCCTTCGCCCATCAACTGCATCGCTGGAGCCAACGCGCCGACGGCCCCTTCATCGAGGTGAACTGCGGCGCCATTCCCGAGAGCCTGTTCGAGTCCGAGATGTTCGGCTATCAGGCCGGCGCCTTCACCGGCGCGGGCAACCGTGGCAAGGCAGGCCTGATGGAGCAGGCCGAAGGCGGCACCCTGTTCCTCGATGAGATCGGTGAGCTGCCGCTGGCCACCCAGACCAAGCTGCTCAAGGTGATTCAGGACGGGATGATCACTCGCCTGGGCGACACCACCACCCGCCGCGCCGACTTCCGTCTGGTCGTCGCCACCAATCAAGACCTCGCCGCCCGCGTGGAGCAAGGCCAGTTCCGCCTCGACCTCTACTACCGAATCAATGTGCTCCCCGTCAGCCTGCCGCCGCTGCGCGAACGCCGCGAAGACATTCCCGCCCTGATCGAGCAACACCTCTCCCGCCTCAATCAACGTCACGGTCGCCGCAAGCTCCTCGACGCCTCGTTATGGCCCATCCTCATGCGCCAGGACTGGCTCGGCAATATCCGCGAACTGGAAAACTGGCTGGAACGCGCCTGGCTCAGCGCCCCCAGTGATGTCATCGACAGCAACTCAGTGAAAACACTACTCAACACTTGTTCCACGAATAACGCTAATGGACTAGGCAATTCATTTGGCTTCAGTAATGACAAATCTAAGGGAATAGGCGTTACTGAAAGTTTTACCACTGCCGATAACTCTCATAGTCCCAATTCCCTCTCAGAGCCTGCCGCTGAGGGGGCGGTAGCCATGCCAATCCCCAAACTTGGCCCTAACGAAACTCTCAAGGAAGGCCTGGCACGCATTGAAGCACAATGGCTACGTGAGATGGCAGCGGAATTGCCCAGTACCTATGCGATAGCCAAGAGGGCAGGGATCAGTCAGCCGTCAGTGGTGAGGAAGTTGAAGAAATAATTTTATATCCTTGGTTGAATTGTATGGCTGCTCACTAAATGCGGATGAGAGGAAAATGATCGGAAATATATCAAGCAAATGTGATTACATGAGTAAAGTGCTTTCTTTCATGTTTAAGGTTGCAATTTTTGTTGGGGGTATTTCACTTTTCTTTTACTGTAAAAGAATTGATTATTTTCCAGTGGGGATATCTTTTGGGGATGGTTTACTATTTGCTTTCTATTCTCCAATTGTACTTGTTGTATTTTCTGTATTCATTGTTACGCTCATTAGTGTTGGTCTTTTGTTAGTAAATTTTATTTTTGATTTTTACAAGCTAATGCTAAAAGTAAACAATTTTTTCGCGATTTTTACTTTGCCTTATGTACCAAAATACAGGTTAAATATTAAATACAGCTTTCCTTTAATTGTACTGGCTGTTTTTGGTGTTTTTATCTCCTTGGTTCTTGCAGAAAACTGGATGCAGTTAATAACTATTTCCATAATTTCAATAGCTTGTGCTCTGATGTGGATGTTATTGGTCATTACTAGAAAAGAAGATAAATATGTTTTGCTTTACAGAGATAGAAAGACGCATAAAGCAAATAGTAGTATAGTGAATAAGCTGCTTGCTTTATCCCTTATTGTAATATTATCTTTGTTTTTCACTAGTCTTGGAGGTAAATTGTTAGATGGTTCTATGCTGATAGCTGGTATACGAAAAGATAATGTTAATATCCTTCTTGAAGACCCGTATGGGAAAATAGCTTCTATGCAAGGGTTTGAAGTAGCTAAGCTATCAGGTGAAAGTAAACTGTTTTTAGTTAAAAATGTTACTGTGTTATTAGCTGGTTTCGGTGAGAATATAGTTGTTGGTAAATCTAGTGGTGATGTTGTTACTGCTAGATTGATAGTTCCAAATAAAAATGTATACGTGGTTGGTGATTGAAGTATTAGTTAATATTTTAAATAACATGTAGTGGCAATATGCTATTCGAAGCGTTCTTTTAGTTTTCGTCAATCTTGCCATTAATGTCGATGACAAATAAAAATAACAAGGGGTTAAATATGACAGATCGATTACAGCTCACAAGAAACTGTCAGTTTTATAAAATCAAAACTAAAGTGAGCAATCTATATATAAAGTCAATCCTTGATGCAGCTGTTGATAATATGTGTAAAGACGGCGATTTTATTCTGAATACCTTAAGAGAGAAAATGGAAATAGAGGTTGATAAGCGAACCGTGAGTTGTAAAGTCTCTGTGAGAGTATATCCCTCAGAAAAGAAAGTTTACTTCTTTAACGGTGAAATAGAAGATAAAATACATGCATTCATAGCCATTATAGAATACGGTGGTTATATTGGTGTTATTAAAAAGAGTTGTTCAAATATTACCAGTGTGACTGAGCAGAGGTTGACTTTGGTAGATAGTAGCCAACTTGGAGCTACTATAGATACTAATGAAGTTGAATTTCAGAAGCTCACATTAAGAAATATCACAGTTTCAGATAAAGCTATGCGTACTAGATCATACGAGGCTGCAGATTTAAAGGGGCTTCTCTCGCCTCATGCAGCAGGAAGGTCAATACCATCTGCAATAAGGTATCGTGATGGTAGCTCGATTAGAAGTATATCTGGAGTAGGCAGATTTGTTGAAGCATCGCCTAGAAGTAGCCTGGAAGATATTACTAAGTGGGTGGTTAGCCGTATTGATTCGATTAGCACGTCGCAATTCGTCGATAACTATTTAAATACATTTGCGAAAAAGATAGCATTGCCTGATGTTTTGTCTTCATGTATTCCTATAGCTATACTTATCGAAGTAAATTCATTATTAGATAAGATTGAGAGCGATGATTGTGTCGTTAAATATACTCCTCGATATGGTGGACCTATTAAGGTTTCAGAGAGGGTATGCCAAAGATTAATCTATGGTCTTGAAAAAGTACATGAAGTTATTGGTAGTCAGTATAAGGTAAACGGCGAATGTGATAATACTTATCTTAGGATTAATAGTAATACCATAACCCTTCTCTCAAATTTATTAAGTAGATTCAAGGTAACTAACAATGATGATGAATATACTCTGCAAAGGTTCATTGTTAAGTATGGGTTCTATAGCGTGGCTTTTTCAGATCCTAAATACATGTATTTTATGGGTAAATGTTTTGAAGATACTTCTGGAGTTTCAGATATCCAAGGTATTCTAGACATACTTATCCCTAAGGCTGAGCTTTTGAAGGTAAATTCTGAGAAAGGTGACTTTAGTAGTAGCAGTACTTCTTTCTCTTCAAAATCAATGTTTAAGGCTGTAGAGGAAATTCATAGTAATGATGATTTTATATTTTGCGATGATCTCGGTATAGAATGGGCAGATCATATTACTATTAACCAAAATGAAGCATGTATTAATTTTATACATTCGAAGCATGGAGATATTAGTACTTCTGCCAGTAAACTGCATGATGTTGTAGGTCAAGGGATAAAAAATCTAGGATATGTATACTCTTCTGAGGAAGCCATATGTGAACGCGCAAACACAAAGTTCGCAGGGAACTATAATATTAATAAGCAATCGACAAATATCAGTAGAGTCAGAAAGGGCGTGCTGTCGAGCTTGGATTCAAGTATAGAGACGTTGTTTAAAAATTATGCATTGCATAGGAAGTGTATATTAAGTTGCTCGTTCATATCTAAATCTTTGATTGAAGCAGAATTTAAAAAAATTGCATCAGGTAAAAAAGTAAAAGGACACGTCATTCAGTTACTTTGGATACTTTCCTCCTTTGTACATGCATCCAAAGAAGCGAATGTTATTCCAGTAGTATACTGCTTGCCGTGATTTTATCTAATTCTTCGAGTTTATCTTAAAGAATATTTGTGGATATGATTTAAATGGTATTGTTACCTTATAATATCCATCACCACCAGACTCCCCATCACCCCTTCACATAATGGCTTGATCTCGCTGAAGCCGTCATCGACGGCGAGGTCTGTCTTGGCTTTGGCGTAGGTGGTGCCGTCGGCGGTGGGGTGGTAGCTGGTGCAGTGCAGGCGGATCAGCTTGTCGTCGAGGAAGAGGCCGTATTCGCGGGTCTGCGAGGTGATGGGCGTGCCCTGGTGTCGCTGTGTCATGGCGATATCGAACCAGTAGACCTGACGGTGATCCACTCGGGTCAGGCCGGAGTCGAGCATCTGACTGTTGATGGGGGCCCATTGCGCCAGTTGGTCCGTGGCGGCCATTACCTTGAGCTGCGCGTCGCTGACGGTGTCGCCATGCAGGTCATAGATCTCGAGGATGATCATGTCGGTGCCGGTACCCGCCTGACTCTGCCATTTCTGCACGATATGCGGCAGGCGCCCCTCGGCGGCAGACCACGAGGCAGGCAGATGTAGCGCCAGGTTGATGCCCAGCGACTTGGCGTGGCCCTTGGTATGGAATTCCTGGAAATAGCCGTCGTACAGCTCGTATACCGGCTCGATCTGATACTTGGTCGCCAGCAGGAATTCCTTGAACGGCGAGGGCAGGTATTCCCCCTGGGCGCGCAGGTGAATGGCCTCGATGAAGCGGGCCGCGAAGTCGCTGGTCAGCTTGTCGGTGGTCAGTTGGGAATCCAGTTCCTTCTTTATCTGACGGCGAATGCCATCCAGCACTTCGCGCGCGTGGTCCTTGCCCATCAGGGTGGCGAGGTTTTCCGCCAGACGATGGGTGATGTTCGGGAAGGCATTCTTGAAGTAGGCGGAGGCCAGTTCCGCATCCGGCGCGAGGCCGGGATACTCGTCGGCGATGCGTGACAGCGTGATGTCCTGGGCGATGACGAAGCCGTAGGTACTGCTCAGCGTATTGATGACCTTGGGCGTGGGGCGAAACTGTGCGGCTTCGGCGCGTGCCGAGGCACCGGGGGTAATGAGACATAAGCCCAGGCCCAGGCCCAGGCCCAGTCCGAGCGTCAGGGCGGCGGCGGCCAGCCCGGGAATTGCCCCAAAGGAGCGTGTTACGGCAAACGCCATGCGTGACATCCTGTCAGAGTGCGATCGATTCAATCCTATCATCGGCCTACGGTGACTTCTTGCGTGCTGACGCTGTTCAGATGCCTAATCAGGCAGAAGTATCAGACTGCGCGTCATGCGACGCACGCGGTTTCCCTTGTGAGAGAGCAGCAGACAACGATGTCCAGACGACACCAGTATTCGGTTGAACTTGAGTGGACCGGCAATCGCGGTGATGGCACCCGCCATTACACCGCCTATGAGCGTGATTTCGTGGCCCGTGTCAGTGGCAAGCCGAGCCTGGAGGGCTCCGCCGACCCCGCTTTTCGGGGCGACGCTGGCCGCTGGAATCCGGAAGACATGCTGGTGGCCTCCGTCTCGGCCTGCCATAAGCTGTGGTATCTGCACCTGTGTGCTGAGGCCGGCATTCGTGTCATGAGCTATCACGATCACGCCGAGGGCACGATGCAGGAAGGCTCGCCTGCCGCTGATGACAAGACTCAGGCTGAGAGTCAGGGCGAGGCGGGGCGCTTCACCTCCATCGTGCTGCGCCCCGAGATCACGCTGGCCGCCGGTGACGATATCGCGCTCGCCCATGAGTTGCACCACCGGGCGCATGCGCTGTGTTTCATTGCCAATTCGCTGAATTTTCCGGTCAGCTGTGAGGCGGTGATCACCCATCAGTGATGGGCAGCCCTCAGCCCGCGTCAGACCGACCGTGTCATACTGACCGTGTCAGAACCCAAAAGGCCACCAGAGCAATCTGGTGGCCTTTTTTTGGTTTCAGCGTCTCGAGAACTGATCAAACGAGGGAATCAACCGCGTGCGTTCACTTCCTCGATCAGCTTGCTGGAGCCGGTGAGGTCCGGCAGGCAGGCGCCGTCGGCAATCTTCGCCAGCAGCACTTCTTCGGTTTCTTGCACCTCGATGGCGTGGGTGGCGATGGCCGAGACTTCCTCTGGCGCCATGACGATGACGCCGCTTTCATCGGCGAGGATGGCATCGCCCGGATTGACGACGACACCGCCGATGCTGACAGGCACATTGAGCGCGCCGCCGATACCGGCGAAGCGGGTGGTCAGCGAGGCGACACCGCGACTCCAGACCGGGAACTGCTTGTCGCGAATGGTCAGCGCATCGGTGGCCATGCCATCGATCACCACGCCTGCCACGCCGAGGCGCGAGGCGACTTCCGTCATCACGCCGCCCCAGCAGGCGCGGTGGCGATCGCCCTGACGATGCACGATCAGCACATCGCCCGGACGCACCAGGCGCATCAGGTGGTTGAGCAGGGTGCCATCTTCCGGCGGCAGCGAGACGGTGACGGCGGTACCGGCGATGCGCACCTCGGGCAGCATGCTGGCAATCGCCGGTTCGACGAAGCCGTGGGTGTGGAAGTGGCCGATGGTGGCCGTCTCGCACTGCTTGAGCTGTTCCAGCCGTTCAGGCGCGACCTGCGCTGGCATGTCATTGAGTTGGTACATGGAAGTCTCTCGTCGTGGTCGGTCAGATCAGGCTGGGCAGGAAGGTCGTCAGCCACGGGGCCCAGTAGAGCATCAGCATCGCGAACAGGAAGCAGATTACGATCGGCCATGCCGCGGCGTAGATGGTCTGCATCGGCGTCGCCGGGGCGGCGCCTTTCACCGCGAACAGGTTGTAGCCGAAGGGCGGGGTCAGACTGCCCACCGAGATGTTGATCAGGAACAGCGTCCAGAACCACACCGGATCAAAGCCATACAGCTTGACCAGCGGCGCGTAGATGGGAATCACCACCATCATGAAGGCGATCTGGTCGATGAACATGCAGGCGATCAGCGGAATCAGCATCAGGATCAGCAGCATCCACACCGGGTCAAGATCCAGCCCGGTCACGCTGCTCACCAGACCGCTGGTGGCGCCGGTGAAGCTCAACAGCTGCGAGAACAGCTTCGAACACGCCAGGATCAGGATGATCATGGTGCTGACCTTGAGCGAGGACATCACCGCCTCGCCGGCCATCTTGAACGAGAACTTGCGGTAGTAGGCCGCGACCACCAGCGAGCCCAGCACGCCGGTGGCGGCGGATTCGGACGGCGTGGCGATGCCGAGCAGAATCAGGCCGAGCACGGCGAAGATGATGATGGTGAACGGCAGCATGTTGATCACGGCGCGGCGTTTTTCCTGGGCCGTGCCGCCACCGCTTTCATCGACGGGCGGCGCACGACGCGGGTCCAGCGTGATGCGCACCTTCACATAGAGGATGAACAGCGCGGCCAGCAGGATGCCGGGCAGGATACCCGCGATCAGCAGGCGCGCGATGGAGACATCCACCATCGAGCCGATGATGATCACCAGCAGGCTCGGCGGGATGATCGGCGCGAGACTCGCCCCGCCCAGAATCAGGCCGATGGAGAGCCTGTCGTCATAGCCGCGCTCCTGCATGGTCGGCAGCGCCGAGCGGCTGAGCATGGCGGTCACGGCCAGCGCCGAGCCGGACAGGGCACCGAACAGCGTCGAGAGGGCGACGACAAAGAAGTAGAGGCGACCCTTCATGCGGCCCATCAGGGCATCCAGCGAGTCGAAGATCACATCGATGGAGCCGGAGCGGAACAGCAGCTCCCCCATCAGCACGAACAGCGCGATGGTGGTCAGCGTCTCCGAGGTCATGCTGTCGTAGACACTGTTGGCGAACATGCCGAAACCGGCGGTGCCCATCAACCACAGCGTGCCGAGCACGTTGATGGTCAGGAAGGCGGCGAAGACGGGAATGCCGAGGGCGAACAGGCCCATCAGCAAGGCGATGGCCAGGCCCAGAGAGGTATACCATTCCATGACTCAGGGTCCTTTTCTGGTGTCGGCGGTCGCCGAGGGTGTCGCGCGGCTAGTCGAGCGGCCAAAGGCGTGGCGCAGGAAGTACAGGGCGGCGCTGATCATCGCGTAGGCGATGAAGCTGGAGACCCAGTACTTGGGAATGTCGAGGCCCATGGCGGTGGTGGTGTGGTAGTTGAACTGACGCAGGCTTTCCTGCACGCAGATCCAACCGGCCACGGCGCAGACGGCGCCGGTCACCAGGGCGAGGAGACGATCATAGAAGGCGCGCGCGGCAGGGCCAAGGCGCTCCGGCAGCACGGTGATGGCGATATGGCCATGGGTGCGGGCCAGTTCCGGCGTTGCCAGCGAAATCGAGAGGCATAGCAGGTAAGCCACCATCGCGCCGGACCACAGGGTGGGAGAGTTGAAGAAGTAGCGCGCGATGACTTCCAGCCAGAAGCACAGGACGATGCCACACAAGGTGACACCGCCCAGAAGGAAGCCTGCTCGCGTCACGCCGTCATGCACACGTGCAAGCAGGGTTAGCATGGTGGATTCCTTACTCGCTGACGGTGGTCAGGTTCTTCTCGATCGCCAGTTCACGCATGGCGGTCACCGTGTCCGGGGTCTTGTCGATGCCCAGCTGCCAGATACCGTCGGTGACGAGGGCATCCAGACGCTCGGCGTCTTCGGGTGCGAATTCGGTGGCCTGCATGCCCGCTTCGTCCAGCGCCTTCCACTCTTCGACTGCCAGCTCATCCAGGATCGGGACGATCTCGGTTTCCAGCTCACGCCCTTCGTCGAGCAGCACTTGCTGCTGTTCCGGAGACAGGGTGTTGAAGGCGTTCAGGTTCATCAGCACGAAGTTGTAGGTCTGACCGAAGGTCGGCTTGGAGTAGTAGCCGGCGACTTCCTGCCAGCCCATGTCCTTGACGCCATTCAGGCCCCAGGCCGCGCCGTCGATCACGCCACGGTCCATCGCGGAATAGACATCGCCACTGGACATCAGCACCGGCGTACCGCCCAGGCCCTTGGTGACGTTGGTATAGGTGGGGCTGCCGCGCAGACGACGGCCATCCAGACCCGGCGTACCGGTGATCGGCTCCTTCAGCACGTACTGGAAGCCGTGGCTGCCCAGCGGCGGAATCGCGATCAGCTTGAGGCCCAGGCCGTTGTAGTGCTCATCGACCATGTCCCACAGGCCGGATTCACGCGTCTGTTCCGGATTCACCGCCACGCCATCCATCGCGGCGCCGACGCCGGTGGTGTTGGTGTGATAAGCGGCGTGGGTATACAGCAGCTGGAAGACACCGGCCGCGACAGGCTGCAGCTGCTCGAAGGGCGGCACCACATCCGGGCCGGTCAGCTTGATGGTGAGGTCGGCGGCCTTGTTGGCTTCGACTTCCTTGATGAAGCGCTGGGCAATCTCGCGGGAGTAGGCAGTGGTCTGGTCGTAACTGGACAGCATGCGCAATTCGGTGGCCATGGACTGGGTGGCCGGGAGGAGGGCGAGCAGCGGGAGCAACAGAGCGGGCTTGAGGGTTTTCATAGCAGTATCCACGTTATCGTTATTGTGAGCGGGGCAGTGCATGCGGGACTTCTCGTGACCATGATGCTGCGTCCGGGAGATGCATGCGGTACCTGTCCCTGCTTCTTGTTGTGATGGTACGCCTTCAATCTATGAGGCCCTCCCTTCGCGGTCAACGAATCATCAGCCTTTTGGGCTTTCAAATTTCAATACGCAGTATTTGCCAAATTTATGTAAGAAAATATGTGTGTATTGTGCGGTGACAACATGCGGGGATTGCGATGAGAAATTGGCCGATCGATGGCAGAAAAGACAGGCAAGTCGTCGCAGGGATAGTGGGCAGTCGCTCGCGATAAACCTGCCTGAAGGCATCTGCTCGGTCAGCAGAATAGCCATCAGAGTGGCTATCAGAATGGCTATCAGAGTAGCGAGCAGAATGGCTATCAGAGTGGCGAGCAGAATGGCTATCAGAGTGGCGAGCCGGAAACCCGCAGAGCGATGGATCCTGACCACGGGAAAGCCCCCGTTGCCGATGACCTCTTGTGAGCATCGGCAACGGGGGCTTTCGGGGGGGTGCATCACTACTTGATAAGCACTGAGCGCAACTGTTCTCTCAGTCAGTCAACTCGGCCAGTCAGCGCGCCGCGGACTCGCTCGAGAGACCCAGGCTCGGCTTGCGCAGCGCCAGCGGCATCAGCGCCAGCGAGACCGGCAGGCCGATCATCACCGGGTGCAGGCCGAAGGGATGGCCCAGCACCTGCCACAGCACGGCGGTGGCCAGCCCGCCCCACATCATGATCACCCCGCCACGCGGGTCAGGCGTGCGACGGCACAGCGCGACCACCGTCGGCACCAGCACACCGCAGACCAGCATCGCGCTGCCGAGAATCCAGATATCGAGCAGACGCGGTGCGTAGAGCGCCAGGCCCAGCGAAATCAAGGACATGGCGACCACCGAGTGGCGGCTCATGCGCAGCATGAAGGCATCATTGCGGCCCTTCATGCGCGGCTTGATGATGTCGTTGGCGATGGAGGACGCACCGGCGATGAAGAACGAATCCGCGCACGAGATGATGGTCGCCAGCAGCACGACGACCATGCTGACCATCAGCGGCAACGGCAGAGTGGCCTTGATGATGGCGTAGAAGGACAGGTCCGGATTGGCGACCGCGATATCCAGCCCCAGCTTGGCGAAGGCGCCGATCAGGACCACGGCACCGCCGACCAGCAGCGTGAAGACGATGGCAACGGCGTAGCCGGTGCGTGCCGCCTTGAGGCTGCGCGCGGCCCAGAAGCGCTGCCACAGGTCCTGACGCACGAACTGATAGGCGCCGATGGTCAGCATGTAGACCGCCAGTTCATGGCCGGAAATGCCGGTCAGGCTCAGGAAGTCAGGGTTGCCTTCGGGCATGGGGGCCGCGCTGATGAACTCCCAGCTGCCGCTGGCGTAGTAGACGGTGACCAGCAGGAAGAAGATGCCCAGGGTCTGCAGGGTGCCCAGAATGGCGTCTGACCAGATGACCGCCATCAGGCCGCCCAGCCATGTCTTGGCGGTCAGCAGTGCCCAGGTCAGCAGGATGCCCACCGGCAGTGCCAGGCCGAACACCAGCTTGAGCACCGTGGCCACGGCCACGAACTGCATGCCGGTGATGGCCGCGTAGGCACACAGGATGCTGAGCAGCGTCGGCACCCTGACGCCTTCGCCAAAGCGACTGACCAGGAAGTCGGCCAGGGTCACCATGTTGAGGCGCTCGCCTTCGGCGTGGATCTTGCCGATGAAGAAGTACAGCGCCACGCCCGCGAAGGTCATGCCCACCGGCAGCCACAGCTGGCCCATGCCGAAGGTGTAGCCCTTGGAGACGAAGCCCAGCAGGGTAGAACCGCCGACGGCGGTACCGATCAGCGTACAGATCAGCGGGAAGGTCGAGGTGGAACGGCCTGCTACATTGTAATCATCATAGGTCTTGATGCGGCGGAAGAAATAGAGCGAAAGCCCCATCAGAAATACGCCACATGCTATGATCATGATCGAGAGAATGAAGGTTTCTCGGGTATCGAACATCGTCGTGTTTTCCGCTTTATTGATATTGTATTGATCGTCATTAGTGTCTTGAGCGAGGGGGAATATATCACTCGAAGGCAGACGTTGGTGACGCGGTGCTGACTTTATTACCATCTGGCGTGCCACCGGGAGTGCATTTCATTGCGCTCTTGCCGGTCGCGCCACTTTCGGGACAGGAACAATCGCCATGCGACCCATACATGACACGCTGGACTGGAACCTGCTGAGAACATTCATCGTCATCGTCCAGGAGGAAAGCGTCAGTCGGGCCGCGGCGCGTCTCTACCTGTCGCAGCCAGCGGTGAGTCTGTCACTCAAGCGCCTGGAAGAGCGCCTGGGGCAGCGTCTGATCGAACGGGACAGTCATAGCTTTCGCGTGACCGGGGCGGGGCAGGTGGTCTATCGCGAGGCGGTGGAGATCTACGCCAATGTGGCGCGTCTCGCCTCTGAGGTGGGCAATAGTCATACGGAGATTTCCGGACATGTCTCGCTCCTGTTCATCACCGGCATTGAATGCCGTTTCCTTGATAGCGTGTTCGCACGCTTTCACCGCTGTTTCCCCCAGGTCACCTTCTCGATCCAGGAAATGTCCAGTCACGAGGTGCAGCAGGGCCTGCTGCAGCGCCAGGGGGCCTTGGGTATCTGTCTGGCCCAGCAGACGCCTGAACAGCTGATGTCCCAGGTGCTGGCGCGCCAGAATTACCGCTACTTCTGTGGTCGCATGCATCCGTTGTTCGGCCAGCAGAACCTGCCGATGGATGCGCTGCGCAATGAACGCTATGTCTCCTTTGGCAGTGAGCAGCTCGATGGCGTGCTGTCACCGCTGGCGATGTTCCGTGCTCGCGAAGGCGTGCAGGGTCCGGTGATCGGTCAGTCCAGCAGCCTGCAGGAAATCCGCCGCATGGTGCTGGCCGGTTGGGGCATCGGCTGCATGCCCGAGCACATCGTGCGCCGTGAAGTCGCGGAAGGAGAGTTGTGGCCCCTGCCGCCCTATGGTGGCGTGGCCGATATCGACCTGCACCTGATGTGGCACCGCGAGGCGCGTTTCAGTGCCGCCGAATCCACCTTCGTCAACTTCATGCACAACGCGCTGGCCAAGGTGCCGCTGGAAGAGCGTCTGCATCGCGGACTGGAAATGCAGCCCGCCGCGGCCTCTGCCGCAGCCGACGGTGTGCCGGCCAGTCGCGACCCGCTTGCCGCCGTGCATGCTGATCCTGATGCTGAACGGCTGAATGCAGCCCAGCCGGGTGCGGCCCAGCCGTCTGCGGCCCAGCCGGAGTCCGACGAGAATGAGGGCGAGGGCACGGGCGAGACCGTCTAGACCGAGCCTCAGTTTCAAGCCCCATTTCTCAAGCGCTTCCCAACGTCATTTCTCGACTAGCACCATCGGCACCGCTGCCATCCTGCAACATCGGATGACAGCGGTGCCGATGGTGGGTGGGTCGTTACTGGCCTCAGTAGGCGAGATTGATCCAGGTGGTCTTCAGGTCGGAGTACTTGTCCAGCGCGTGCAGTGACTTGTCACGCCCGAAACCGGACTGCTTGACGCCACCGAAGGGCACGCTGATGTCGCCATCGGCGTAGCAGTTGACCCACACCAGCCCCGCCTTGAGACGCCGCGAGA
The DNA here is from genome assembly GCF_023161745.1 of Cobetia sp. 1CM21F. Taxonomy (NCBI): domain Bacteria; kingdom Pseudomonadati; phylum Pseudomonadota; class Gammaproteobacteria; order Oceanospirillales; family Halomonadaceae; genus Cobetia; species Cobetia sp. 1CM21F. Next base: position 1,099,670 of record NZ_JALNTQ010000001.1, read on the forward strand.
CACGATGGGCACGCGCCAGGTCGCGGGTCCACAGACCAGCGCCCAGACCGTAGATGGAATCATTGGCCAGTTCGATGGCCTCTTCCTCGCCGCTGAAGCGGGTCACGCCGAGCACCGGGCCGAAGATTTCCTCGCGCATCACGGTGCTGTTCTGGCCGCCTTCCACGATGGTCGGCTCCAGATACCAGCCGCCGGCGGTGGCGTCGCTGGGCGCGATCGCCTGACCGCCCTGGTGCAGCGTCATGCCTTCCGAGAGCGCCGTCTCGACGAAGCCGAGCACCTTCTCGTGGTGGTCCGCGCTGACCAGTGCGCCCATGCGCGTGGCCGGGTCGAGCGGATCACCGGCCGGCATGGCGCGGGCGCAGGCGATCAGACGCGGCATGAAGTCATCGAAGATGGCTTCATCGACATACAGGCGCGAACCGGCGATGCAGACTTCGCCCTGATTGATGAAAATGGCATCGGCGGCGGCGCGAGCGGCCTGGTCCAGGTCCGGGCAATCCGCGAACACGATATGCGGCGACTTGCCGCCACACTCCAGCCACACACGCTTGAGGTTGGAGTCGCTGGCGTAGCGCATGAAGCGCTTGCCGGTCGCGGTGGAGCCGGTGAAGGCCAGCGCATCGACTTCCATGTGCAGGCCGAGCGCCTGACCCGCCACCGCGCCCAGGCCCGGCGTGACGTTGAACACGCCCGCCGGAATGCCGGCTTCATCGGCCAGTGCCGCCAGGCGCAATGCACTCAGGCTTGAGGCTTCGGCCGGCTTGAGCACCACGCTGTTGCCCAGTGCCAGTGCCGGCGCGAACTTCCAGGAGGCGATCATCAGCGGGAAGTTCCACGGCACCACCGCCGCGACCACGCCCAGAGCTTCACGGGTGATGGTCGCGTGCACGTTCTCGCCGGTGGGCGCGATCTCGTCGTAATGCTTGTCGATGGCCTCGGCGTACCAGGCCACCGAGCGCGCGGTTTCCGTCAGATCAAAGCCCAGGCTGTCGCCGATCGGCTTGCCCATTTCCAGTGTCTGCAGCAGCGCCAGTTCTTCGGCATTGTCGCTGATCAGCTGGGCAAAGCGCTGCAGCACGGCCTTGCGGGCCTGGGGGGACTGACGTGACCAGACACCGGATTCGAAGGCGCGACGCGCGGCCATCACGGCGCGATCGATGTCCTGCTCGGTGCAGGCGGTGATATGCGCCAGCACTTCGCCGGTTGCCGGATTGAAGGCCGGGAAGGTGTCGCAGCCGGTGCTTTCGGTATAGGCGCCATCAATGAAGGCACGCGTCTCGAAGGTCAGCGCGGCGGCGCGTTGCTGCCAGTCGGCATGCGTCAGCGGGGCGGATGTGGCAGTGCTCATTGGGCGTTCTCCGCGGTGTTGTGGGTCGCATTGGCGTCGTCAGTGTTGGTGCTGACGATGCCGGCACGCTTGAGCATCGCCAGCAGCAGGACGTTGGCGCCATCCTCGAGATCGGACGGTTCGGCGTTCTCGCTCTCGTTGTGGCTGATGCCGTCTTCGCAGGGCACGAAGATCATCGCCACCGGATTGATGCCGGCGATCTGCACGGCGTCGTGACCGGCGCCGGTTTCCATGTCGCGGTAGCTGAGTTCCAGCTCTTGACTTGCGCTGCGCACCATCTCGATCAGTTCCGGCGCGAAGGGCGTCGGCGGAATGTGCTGGACCTCGATCAGCTCGATGTCCACGCGTTGCTTGTCGCTCTGGTTGGCGGCGTGATGCTTGAGGCACAGCGCCTTGAGCTGGTCGTGCATCTCGGCGAGCACGGCCGGTTCCAGGTGACGCAGGTCGACGCTGAAGCGCACCTGGCCCGGAATCACGTTGCGCGAGTTGGGATGCACATTGAATTCGCCACAGGTGACGCGACCGTTGGGCTGGTAGGCATCGGCCAGCGTCAGGATGTCGCTGACCAGCGCGCAGGCGGTCTTGAGCGCATCGCGGCGGTAGGGCATCGGCGTCGGGCCGGCGTGGGCTTCCTGACCGCTGACCACCACGTCGAACCAGTGCAGACCCAGCGAGCCGGTGACGGCACCGATGGTGATCTCTTCCTGCTCCAGCACCGGGCCCTGCTCGATATGCGCCTCGAAATAGGCGCCGAAATCATGGCTGCCCACCGGCACGTCGCCGGCATAGCCGGTGCGCGCCAGTGACGCGGCAACGCTGTCGCCGTCACGATCGGTGGCGGCCAGGGCCTTCTCGAGCGGGATCAAGCCCGCATGCACGCCGGACCCCATCATCACCGGCACGAAGCGGCTGCCTTCCTCGTTGGTCCAGATCACCACTTCCAGCGGGGCTTCGGTCTCGATGCCGCGCTCATCCAGCACGCGCATGACTTCCAGGCCGGCCAGTACGCCGTAGCAACCGTCGAACTTGCCGCCGGTGGGCTGGGTGTCGATGTGGCTGCCGGTGGCGACCGGCGGCAGGCTGTCATTGCGCCCCGGGCGACGGGCGAAGATGTTGCCGATCTCGTCGACGCGCAGTGTCAGGCCCGCGGCCTCGAGCCAGCCGGTGACCAGCTCGCGGCCGGCGCGGTCTTCTTCGGTCAGGGCCAGACGGCAGTTGCCGCCCTTGGGCGTCGCGCCGATCTCGGCCAATGTCATCAGCGCGTCCCACAGGCGCTTGCCGTCGACGCGCAGGGCGAGGCTATCCAGAATCTGTTGGGTCTGTTCGGTGTTGGCAGAGGGAGCTGAAGGGGTGGTGGTAGTGGACATGTTGTTGTATGACTCCTGTCGTCGCGCTCTGGCGGCATGGTTCAACTGTTCTGACGGTTCAACTGTTCTGACTGGCGACCTTCCCGCCTCGGGCGACGGGAAGGTCATCCGAAGGCGGGAAGGTAGCCTCCCTGTGACTTACTCGGCCGCGTTGCGCGTGAGGGCATCTTCACGGATGCCGCTGAGCAGCTTGCCCGGGGCGATGCCGTCCGGGTCATAGCGCAGCTCGATCAGGGCCGGCAGACGCTCGCGGTCGGCGAATTCCAGGGCGCGCTTGAAGCTTTCCTCGAAGTCCTCGTCCTTCTCCACCACCTGACCCAGGCCGCCGTAGGCGGTGACCAGCGCGGCGAAGTCCGGGTTGGTGAAGGTCAGCGCGATCTCGCGGCCCGGGAAGTCGTTTTCCTGGTGGGCGCGGATGGTGCCCCACATGCCGTTGTTGAACACCAGTACCACGACGCCGAGGCGGTACTGCAGTGCCACGCCCAGCTCCTGCAGGTTCATCTGGAAGCAGCCATCACCGGCGTAGCAGACGGCGGGGCGTTCCGGATATTCCAGCTTGCTGGAGATGGCGGCGGGCAGGCCGTAACCCATGGAACCGACGGTCGGGGCCAGCGAGCTGCCCAGGCCACGGAAGCGCACGTAGCGGTGTGCGTAGAGCGCGTAGTTGCCGGCGCCGACACTGATGCAGCCCTTGCCATCGAGAATGCGGTCGACGGTCAGGCTGACCTTGTCCAGGCTCAGCGGGCCCGGCGACGGCTGCTCTTCCAGCGTGGCCAGATAGGCGGCGCGCGCCTCGCGGGTAATGCCGGACCAGCGCGGCGCGCTATCCGGTGACAGGGTGGAAAGCGCCAGCGCGAAGCCGTTGACGTCGGTATTGATGGCCAGCGTCGGCTGATAGACACGGCCCAGCTCTTCCGGGTCTGCGTAGATGTGCACCAGCTTCTGGGTCGGCACCGGCGACTGGATCCAGCTGTAGCCTTCGCTGGTGGCTTCGCCGATGCGGGTGCCGACGGCGATCACCAGATCACTCTCGACCAGCTGCTGACGCAGCGCGTCATGCATGCCCATGCCGACGTGACCGGCGAATTGCGGCAGTTCGGCATCGACGCACTCCAGACGGCGCCAGGCGACACCGGTGGGGATATCGAAGCGCTCGGCGAAGCCTTCCAGCGCGACCTGGGCATCGCGGGTCCAGCCGCTGCCGCCGACCAGCAGGAAGGGGCGCTCGGCAGTCGCGAGCAGGCTCTTGAGCTCATCCAGCTGCGGCTGACCCGGGTAGGTGGCCAGACGCGGGTGCGGCTTGACGTCCGCGACCTGGGCTTCGCCCCACAGGGTGTCTTCGGGCAGTGCCAGCACCACCGGCCCCGGACGGCCGCTGCGTGCCACCTGATAGGCACGCGCGATGTATTCCGGAATGCGCGAGGTGTCGTCGATCTGCGCGACCCACTTGGTCATCTCGCCGAACATGCGGCGGTAATCGATTTCCTGGAAGGCTTCGCGCTCGATGAAATCGCCACCGACCTGACCGATGAACAGGATCATCGGCGTGGAATCCTGATAGGCGGTGTGCACGGCGATGGAGGCGTTGGTGGCGCCCGGGCCACGGGTGACGAAGCACACGCCCGGCTCGTTGGTCAGCTTGCCGTAGGCTTCGGCCATGTAGCCTGCGCCACTTTCCTGGCGGCAGACGATGGGCTCGATGGCGCCCTTGTGCTCATTGAGTGCATCGATGCACGGCAGATAGCTTTCGCCCGGCACCAGGAAGACACGCTTGGTGCCGTGCAGACGGATCTGGTCGACGAGGATCTGCCCGCCATTGCGCAGCGGCAGAGTGGAAGCGGAGGAAGTGTTCGCGGCCTGAGTCATGGGAGTGCTCTCGTTGTTGTTGAGAAATCAGTGTTGAGAAATCGGTGTTGAGAATTCGGATGTTGAGAAATCGGTGTTGAGACGTCGGTAGTTTTTGACGCGGTAATGAATTCGGTGCGGCGCTCGGCAGGGCAACCTTTCAGAACTGAGGCGCGGTGCTGTCGACGGGCATGAGGTCATAAAGCGCCTCGAGCTGTTCGGGGTAGATGACGCAACGCGCCTGCAGCCCCTGCTGATTGGCCCAGTGCTGGTCGGTGCCCAGCCCGTGCTTCCAGCGCCACGGGCCATCGATGGCCAGCCGGCGATGGGTCTTGCAGGCCCGCGCCAACCGCTGACGCCACGGCTTGAGCGTCTCGGTGATGGTGGCGGCGGGCTGGTCGGGCATCAGGCCCAGATCCGTGGCCAGGTCCCCGGTACCGATCAGCGCTCCCAGCAGGCGTGGCGTGTCATCGCCCGCGGCGAGCAGTTCGTCGGCGGCCAGCAGTCCGGCCTGGCTTTCCAGCGTCGCGACGCTCTTCAGACTGCCCCGTGGCAGGCCATGCAGGGCTTCCTGCTCGGCGAGGGCGTCATCCAGCGCGGCCAGCTGGGCGCGTTGCTCGACGGCGGGCAGGAAGATGGCGGCGGGCGTGCCAGTGGGATCGCCCAGGGTGGTGCTGATCAGCTCTGCCAGTTCGTCGCGACCGCCGTGCTCCAGCAGGTTGAGGCGCACGGCCGGCCACACCTTCAGGGCACGGGCGCGTCTGGCGAAGTCGGCGAAGCGGCTGATGGCGAGCTTGCGTCCGGCGGCCGGGGTGAACTCTTCGAGATCGACCACGATGGCATCGGCGCCGCTGGTGAGGGCGGCCTGCAGACGGGCGGCGTCGTCACCTGGCACGAACAGCCAGCGCTGGGGAAGGTTGTGGTCCATGGCGGTGGTCATCACTCAGCCCTCCATCAGGTTGGGCAGGAACAGCACGAGTTCCGGAATGAAGGTGATCAGCATCAGCACGGTCAGCATCGCGCCCAGCATCAGGCCCAGCGGGCGCAGCGAGTCGCTGACGTTGATCCCGGCGATGCGACAGGCGGCCATCAGGTCGATCCCCAGCGGCGGCGTATTGGCGCCGATGGCCAGATTGACGGTCAGCAGTACCCCGAAGTGCACCGGGCTGATGCCGTATTGCGCCAGCAGCGGCATCACGATGGGCGTCACGATGATGATGATCGCCACGCTTTCCATGAAGGACCCCAGCACCAGCAGCACGGCGGTCAACAGCAGCAGGACGCTGATGCGGCTGTCGGTGAATTCGCCGATCATCTGGGCGATGGCCTGCGGCACCTGCTCGTAGGTCAGGCCCCAGGCGAACATGCCGGCCGCACCGATGATCAGCAGGATGGCGCCGGTGGTCTCGGCGGTTGCGCGGACGCTGTCCAGGAAGCCGCGCCAGGTCAGGCTGCGATAGACACAGGTGCCGATGATGATGGCGTAGAGAATCGCGGAGGCGGCGGCCTCGGTGGGCGTGAAGACCCCGAAGCGGATACCGCCGATGATCATCACCGGCACCATCAGGGCCGGCATGGCGCTGAGCAGGGCGCGGCGACGCTCGCCGGGCACACGGGCCGCGACACCGCCCGACCAGCCATGCTTGCGTGACATGTAGAGGGCGACGCCGACCAGCGCGACGGTCAGCATCAGGCCGGGGATGATGCCGCCCATGAACAGCTGGCCCACCGAGGTATTGGAGGTGGTGCCGTAGACGATCATCACGATGCTGGGCGGAATCACGGTGCCGATGGAGCTGGCGGTACCGACCAGCGCACTGCTGAAGCCCTTGTCATAGCCGTTGCGGGCCATGGTGGGCAGCAGCATGCTGCCGATGGCAATCACGTCCGCCACGCCGGAGCCGGACAGCGCGCCGAACATCATGCAGGCCAGCACCGCGACCACCGCCAGACCGCCGCGGATGTCACCGACCATCGCCATGCACAGGCGTACCAGGCGTTCGGTCAGACCGGCGCGGTTCATCAACTGGGCGGCGAGCACGAACAGCGGGATCGCCAGCAGGGTGAAGCTTTCCATCCCGGCCACGAATTGCTGCGCCGAGACCATCATGGGCGCGGCACCGAAGGCCAGCAGGTAGAAGAGGGCCGACATCAACAGCGCGAAGGCGATGGGGATGTCGATGAGGATGCCGAGCGCGAATACGCCGAGCAGAGCCAGGGCGCCGAGAGTCATGAGGCATCTCCTTGGCGTGGGGATGACGTGGCGTCATCGGCCAGGGTGTCACGCGAGGTTGCGGTCGGCGTCAGCAGGTGCTCCAGCTGTACCAGTGCCATCGCGGTGCAGCACAGCGGCACGGACAGATAGACGATACCGGCCGGAATCTGCAGCGCGGTGGTGGTCTGACGCATGGTGATGGCGGTCAGATCCATGCCTGCCTTGGCCAGCAACAGCAGCATGATCAGGATCATCGCGTCAGTGATGCGTCCGGTGATGCGCTGGATACGCACCGAGCGCACCAGCAGCGGCAGCAGGCCCGCACTCAGGTGAGTGCGGTTGCGGGTGCAGGACACCGCGGCCAGCAGGGTGGTCCATACCAGCACCAGTTGCGGCAACTCTTCTGCCCAGTGCGGCGGCTGGCCCATGACCCAGCGCATGAAGACGGTCCAGATCACCAGTGCCGACAGCGCGGCGACTCCGCTGGCAGCCAGGGCCAGACAGCCCCGGCAGCTCCAACGTGAGAGGGTGATCATCAAGGTACGCACGGCACACAACACGGCCAGCGGCTTGACGGAGGGAGAGGCGGAAGACATCGTTACTCGCCCTTGCGGTATTGCTCGACCAGGCCCATCAGCTCAGGCCCGAAGACGTCGGTGTACTCGGCCCACACACCCTGCACCTTGGCATTGAAGGGCGCGGTGTCGACCTCGTTGACCTGCATGCCTGCCTCTTCCAGCTTGGCGACCAGCTCGGCGTCATCCTTCTGGGTCATCGCGCGCTGCTTGTCACGCCATTCGTCGGCGCTCTTCTGCACCGCGGCCTGATCCTGCTCGGAGAGCTGATTCCAGGTGAAGTTGGAGATGGTCAGACACGCCGGTGCCCAGACGTGACCGGTGAGGGAGACGTAGTCCTGCACTTCGCTGAAGGAAGAGGAATAGATGATGGCCAGCGGATTTTCCTGGGCATCGAACACGCCCTGCTGCAGCGCGGAGTAGAGCTCACCGAAGGACAGTGGCGCCGGGCTTGAGCCCAGTGCGGTGAAGGTGTCCAGACGCATCTTGTCCGGCGTGACGCGAATCTTGAGGCCCGCGAGGTCTTCCGGCGTGGTGATGGGGCCACGGTTGTTGGTGACGTGACGGAAGCCGTTTTCCCACCACGACAGGATCTTCATGTTGTGCTCGTCGGCGACATCCTCGAGCGCATCGCCCAGCTTGCCGTCATAGGCGGCGTAGGCGTGTTCGCGGTCCGGCCAGGAGTAGGGCAGTTCGACGATGCCGAAGCGGGCATCCAGCGGCTGGAAGGAGCCACAGCCGATCACGCCAGCCGGCACGCTGCCGATCTGCATGCCTTCCACGACCGTCTTCTCGTTGCCGAGCTGTCCGCTGGGGAAGACCTGGAAATTGACGCGGCCATCAGTGGCCTCGGCGACATCCTTGGCAAAACCTTCCGCAGCGATGTTCCAGCTATGGGTAGGCGCCAGCACGTGGCCGAGCTTGATATCCTGAGCCTGAGCGGCGCTCAGCGGCAGGATAGCGGTAGCGGCAATTGCAGCGGTCAGCAGGGTACGCTTCATCGGGACACCTCTTGGAGTTGTTATCGTTGTGACAGGCGCCTCTGTGTGCGCCTTGATCCAAGAGTGTGTTCTGTTCGTGTATTTCGGTAGTTTCGATTTTTTATTCTTGGTATTAACCAGATTTATGCTGGGTCTCGATCTCCCGCCGACCTAAGAGTCTAGTCTTTTATATACCGTTATCTTGTTTTGCTGCCCATTGCGGTTCTGGCAGGCCTGGGCGAAGCAACAGTCATCGGGACACGCAACACAAGGCGCCCGCGAAGAGACGTGTCTTCGCGGGCGCTGAGATATCACTGAGACAGCCTGGTTGGCGCCTGAATTACGCCTGACTGTCGTTTGGGAGCCGCGCTCGGGTCAGGCCACCGCCTTGTCCAGTGCCTGGCTGACATCGGCGATGATGTCGTCGATATGCTCGATCCCCACCGAGATGCGCACCAGATCCGCCGAGACGCCGGCCTTGGCCAGTTCTTCCTCGTTGAGCTGGCGGTGAGTGGTGGAGGCCGGGTGGCAGGCCAGCGACTTGGCATCGCCGATATTGACCAGGCGCAGGATCATCTGCAGCGCATCGATGAACTTGCCGCCGGCGATGCGCCCGGCTTCGGCCTTGTCGTCACCTGTCGCGTCCGTCTTGATGCCGAAGCTTACGATGCCGGAGGCCTTGCCGCCGGTGATCTTCTGGCAGGTGGCGTGATAGGGGCTGTCCGGCAGCGCGCCGTAGTTGACCCAGCTGACGCTCGGATGCTGCTGAAGGTACTCGGCCAGCGTGAGCGCATTGCTGCAGTGGCGCTCCATGCGCAGCGCGAGAGTCTCCAGCCCCTGCAGCAGCAGGAAGGCGCTCTGCGGTGACAGCGCCGCGCCGGTATTGCGCAGCGGCACCACACGGCAACGCCCGATGTAGGCAGCCGGGCCGAAGGCTTCGGTGTAGACGACGCCGTGGTAGGAGGGGTCCGGCTCGTTGAGAATCGGGAAGCGCTCCTTGTTGGCGACCCAGTCGAACTTGCCGGAATCGATGATGATGCCACCCACGGTGGTGCCGTGGCCGCCGATGTACTTGGTCAGCGAGTGGATCACGATATCGGCGCCGTGATCGAAGGCGCGGCACAGCACTGGCGTGGCGACGGTATTGTCGACGATCAGCGGCACGCCATGCTGGTGGGCGATCTCGGCCAGACGCGCGAGATCGACGATGTTGCCGGCAGGATTGCCGATGGACTCGCAGAAGACGGCGCGGGTCCTGTCATCGATCAGCGCCTCGAGGCCGGCGAAGTCATCGAAGGCCGCCATGCGCACCTCGACCCCCTGACGCGGCAGGCTATGGGCGAACAGGTTGTAGGTGCCGCCATACAGCTGGCTGGTGCTGACGATGTTGTCGCCGACCTGCACCAGCGCCTGGATGGCATAGGTGATCGCCGCCATGCCGGAAGCCACCGCCAGCGCCGCGATACCGCCCTCGACGGCGGCCATGCGCTGCTCCAGCACGTCATTGGTCGGATTCATGATGCGGGTGTAGATGTTGCCCGGCACCTTGAGATCGAAGAGGTCCGCGCCGTGCTGGGTATCATCGAAGGTGTAGGAGGTGGTCTGGTAGATCGGTACCGCCGCTGCCTTGGTGGTGGCTTCCGAGGTATAGCCGTGATGCAGGGCGAGGGATTCCAGCTTCATGTTGTCAACCGACATGACAGTGTCCTTGTGCGAGAGCGTGGCGAGATCTTGTTGTGTCGTGCTGTTTTTCGTGATGTTCAGTTCGTGCTGTTTTTGCGTGCTGTGGTCGTTCGTCCGTATGCGGCTGCGGTCTGCCTCCACCGCCAGCAGGGCGCATGCCGCAACGACGCTCAACATTAGCAACGGGTCATCGCCAAGTCCAAGCGTCGCTCACGCCGGCACCACCGGCCGCTGACTGGGCGGCACGCCGAACTGGCGACGAAAGGCGGTGGCGAAGTTGGCCGCGCTGCGATAGCCCGCCAATTCGGCTGCGGCTTCTATCGTCAGCTTGCGGTCCTGCAGCAGGTGCGCCACTCGGGTCAGTTGCCGACGTCGCAGGTCCTGCGCCAGGGTCTGGCCGTAGGCGTCGCGATAGCGGCGCTGCAACTGGCGCACGCTCATGCCCAGCCGTGATGCCATCTCCGCCTGGCTCAGATAGGCGGCTTCCCCGCTGTGTATCCAGTCTTCCAACCTTGCCGCCCAGTGCTTGCCAAGCCCTTCGGGAGTCGGATGAGTAAGAGAGGCGGAGGCCGCCAGACATTCGCTGATCACTTCCAATGCCAATGACTCGATGCCGAGACGCAGCGCCAGCGTCCCCGGCCGTTGGCGGCTGAATTCCTCCAGTCGCTCGATCAGACGCGCAGACGGCTGCCAGGCGTAATGGGCCAGATGCCGCGCCTCGGGCATCAGCTGGCTGGCGCGTGACACCCCCAGATGCAGTTTCAGCCATGCCGGCGTCAGCGACAGGATGGCGCTGTGTTCCTGCGCGCCTTTCACGCTCTTGAGCGCGAATTCCGTCACCTCATCGAGGGCGATGCATAGCGCGCGCCCCGGTGCCAGTGCATGGCTGTCCGGGCCGAAACTGACCTTCGGCTCCCCGCGCCACACCACGGCGATCTTGAGTGATGGCTCGATACGGGAGCGAATCATCAGGTCGGCACGTTTGCGCACGCGGTTGAGGCGCATGAACAGGCCGGGCTGAGCCTCATGCAGATGCATGTTGCCGATCAGCGCGCCATCGCCCGACTGGCCCTCGGCAGGCTCGCATTGGTGGTCGCTGGTCAGGGCGCGCGCCATGCGGTGGACCTGTTCCAGCTCGATGATCCTGTGCCTTGCGCTCTCGCTTGAGGGCGAGGAGGAGGCTCTGGAGCACGCAGTGGAGGAGAAAGCAGAGGAGAAAGAAGAGGAGGGCATAGAGGAAGAAATAGAGGGCGAAGCGGAAAGCGCATCAGCGGTCGTCGCGGCACCGCTAGCGCGGCCGGAAAGGGAGGTAAGGCTCATCTTGTCGCACCTGCAAACATCACGGAGGGTTCCGCAAAGGTTTTTGTCGTCGTGGAGTGCCAAAATGCCCCGTCAATGCATCAAATGCAAATAATTATCATTAGTGGCGACAGGCAGTGAGCACAAGACAATGAGCACTAGGCAAGGGGACACGATGAAGAAGAAGCACACTCAAGGACGCGGACTGTGTGGGGCAGGGGCGCGTCGTTTGATGCTCGGGGCGGGCGTGGTGCTGATCAGTCTGCCGGCGCAGGCGGACGACTCGACGCTGGTGCTGGATACGCAGCGGGTCACTGGCCTGCGCCTGTATGACATGGCCTCCAGTGAGGAGAGTGGTGGCTACAGCGTGGATGCCGCCACGGTGGGCTCCAAGGTGCCGGCCTCGCTGCGCGACATCCCGCAGTCGGTCAGCGTCGTGACCCATGACGCCATCGAGGACCAGAACTTCATCACCCTGGATCAGCTGGCGGCGCGTACGCCGGGCGTGCGGGTGCTGAACAACGACAGTGGCCGCTCGTCCATCTTCGCGCGTGGCTATGAGTACGATGCCTACAGCATCGATGGCCTGTCTGCGCCGATGTCGAGCCTGACGGGCTCGGTGCCTTCGCTGACCGCCATCGATCGGGTCGAGGTCATGCGCGGGCCGTCCGGCCTCTTCAACAGCACCAGTGAGCTGGGCGGCGTCATCAATCTGGTGCGCAAGCGGCCGACCGATACCTTCCAGGGCTCCATCAGCGGTAGTGTCGGTACACTGGATGACAGAAGCGTCAGCGTCGATATCTCCGGGCCCATCGATGAGCAGGGCCGTATCCGCGGGCGCCTGGTGACCCGCTCCACGGAGCAGGCGCAGTGGGTCGATGACAACGACAACACGCTGAATGATTTCTATGGCGCGCTGGATATCGATCTGGATGAGAACACCGAGCTGTCACTGGGCGTGATCCACAACACCAAGGACATCACCGTCAATCAGGGTCAGCCGGTGGGCAGCGATGGCGACTTCACCTACGGACGTAGTTCGGCTTTCTATGGCGCGGACTGGAACAGCTTCGAGAGCGACTCCACCGATGTCATCGCCGAGCTGACGCACCACTTCAGTTCGCGCGGCTATGGACGGCTGGCGGCGCGCTACAGTGATCGCAATGCCGATTACGAATACGCCTACAGTGGCTCCGCGCTCAGTGACAGCGGCGATATGAGCAGTGTCGCGGGCTATGCCGGTTTCACCGATGAGACCTCGGTGAGCGTGGATGCCAGCTACACCCAGGGCTTCGATGCCTTCGGCAACCAGAACGAATTCGTGGTCGGGGTCGACTACAAGACCTCAGAGGCGGACACCACCGCGGCGCGCACCAGCAATCTGACCGGCTCCAGCGCCAGCATCAGCGAGCTGAACAACCTGGCCTATGTCGACATTCTCGGCAACGCGCGTGACGGCGTCAGTGGCTACAGCCTGTCGCGCACCAAGACCACCCTCGAAGAACAGGGCCTGTACGGCAAGGTGACGCTGCGTCCCGTGGCGCCGCTGGCCGTGATACTGGGCGCGCGGGTCAGCCATTTCTCGGCGGATTCCGAAGACAGGATCAATGGCGGCAGCAGCGACATGCAGGACACGGCTGTCACGCCCTACGGCGGACTCGTGTATGACCTGGACGCCGATCACTCCGTCTATGCCAGCTACTCCAAGGTCTTCGAGCCTCAGACCAGTGAAGGCGAGGACGGTGACCTGATCGACCCGCGGGAAGGCGAGCAATACGAGATCGGCATCAAGGGCAGCTATCTGGATGGCGCCCTCAATGCGCGCATCAGTGGCTTCCAGCTGACCGACAGCCACCGCGCGGCATCCTCCACCGACAGCAGCGTCGATTACTCGGTGGATTCCGGCAAGATGCGCATCACCGGTGCGGAGCTTGAGCTGGCCGGCAACATCACGCCGCAGTGGGATGTCATCTTCGGCTACACCTACATGGACTCCGAAGTGCTGGAGGCCGGCAGCTCCGATACCTTACTGATGCTGATGCCCAACAACATGGTCAATCTGTGGACCCAGTATCGCTTCGAAGGCAACCTGCTGGACGGCGTATCCGTCGGTGCCGGCATGACGGCGCTGAGTGACTTCGACAACACCCAGGGCACCATCCATGCACCGGGCTATGCGGTATTCGATGCCATGCTCGGTTACCAGTTCACGCCACGACTCAGCGGCCAGCTGAACGTCTACAACCTGTTCGACCGCGAATATTACGTGCGCGCCGGTTCAGCCAGTGTCTTCAACTTCGTCGGGCGCCCGGCCAGCGCCGTCGCCACCATAAAGTATGAGTTCTGATGGTGGCTCTCGGATTGCGAGCGCGCATGAGGCTATTCGCCCGGCTACAGGCATGGGGGCTCATCATGCTGACATCCGCTACTGTGAGCTTGCCGGCCCTTGCCATGTCTCACGCCGCTGATGAGGCGCTGCCAGGCACCACGACCTCCTTCACCCAGCATTCGCGCCTCACGGGGCACGACTATCTGATCCAGGTGGCATTGCCCAGGGTCGCGCCGCCGCAAGGGGGCTATCCCGTGCTGCTGGTACTGGACGGCAATCGCCATCTCGATCTGTTCACGGCGGCGCGCGACATATTGGGACGTCGCGGCTTTGACAAGGCGCCGGCGAATCTCGCCATCGTCGCGGTCGGCTACGCGGGCAGTGACGAGCAGGCAGAGGCGACGCGTGCCACCGTCACGACACTGCGCTACAAGGACTTCACGCCACCGCTCACCAGCGGCACCGCACCTGAAGGCACGGGTGGCGGGGCGCAGTTTCTGGCCTATCTGACGCAATCCTTGCCGCCTGAACTGGCCTCACGCTATCCGCTGGATCTCGAGCAACCGGCGCTGGTCGGTCACTCGCTTGGCGGCCTGTTCGCGCTCCATGCCCAGCAGCAGGCGCCTGAGGCGTTCGGCGCGATCTTCGCGATCAGCCCTTCGCTTTGGTGGCTGCAGGAGAATGACCAGGCCAACTGGCCGCTGCGTCTTGTCTGCTCCGAGGCGGCGGGCCCGGTATTGATCGCCGCTGGCGGACGCGAGCAATCGCCGCAGCCACAGCGCAATGACCCAAAGCGGGACAGGCTGCGTGTCCAGCGCGCGATGATCGACAACGCCCAAGCCTATGCGCGCCAGTTGGGCGAGCGCTGTCCGCAGACCGAGGTGCAATGGAAGCTGTATGAAGGCGAAGACCACGGCAGCGTGATGTGGCCCGCGGCGCGCTCGGTGATGGAAATGTTGTTGGGGTCACGCTGATCAGGCTTGCCTGCGCGAAAGTGCGAAAGCGCGTGCGTGCAGTTGAAGGGGGGCAGCTAGACAGTAAAGACACGACGGCGGCATCAGCGTGAGACGTTTATCGTCCTGGCTGATGCCGCCGTCGTCTTGTTTCAGAGCCGCTTGTTCAGTGCAGCTTGTGTCAGAGCGGTCTGTAACAGCGCGGTTTGTATCAGAGCAACGCTTACATCACCGCACGTACCGCCAGGAACAGCACCGTCGGGGCGAGTAGGATACCCAGGCCGGTGTAGAAGGTGGCCGTCATCGCACCGTAGGGCACCAGGCGGGCATCGGTGGCGGCGAGACCGGCCGCGACGCCGCTGGTGGTGCCGATCAGGCCGCCGAAGATCATCGCGGAGCGTGGATTGTCGAGCCCGATCAGGCGTGCTGTCATCGGCGTGGCGACCATGGTCAGAATCGACTTCACCAGTCCGGCCGCGATCGACAGCGCGACCACTTCGGAGCTTGCCCCCAGCGTGGCACCGGTGACCGGGCCGACGATGTAGGTGACCGCGCCCGCGCCGATGGTGGTGATATCGACCGGGTCGGTATAGCCGAAGGCGATGGCGACACCCCCACCGGCGATGAAGGAGATCAACACGCCGACGAACAGCGCCACGACCCCACGAAAGCCGGTCTGGCGAATTTCCTTCAGGTTGACCCCGTAGGCGGTGGCGATGATCGCGAGATCACGCAGCATGCCGCCGCCCATAAGGCCAAGCCCCGAGAACAGCGTGACATCCGAGAGCCCCTTGCTGCCGCCGGTGGTCGCGCCGCCCACATAGGCCAGCACCAGGCCGAGAATGATGGCGATGGCGGAGCCGTGCAGCTTGCCGTGGGTCAGGTTGTTGCTGATCCAGTAGGCGACATACATCGCCAGGCCGATCACGGCGAAGGCGGCGACCAGATGATACTTGTCGAACAGTTGGACGAGTGACTCGATCATGGTTCAGCCCTCAGTGTTTGTGCGCAGGAGTGGAGGAGGTGTGGCGGCTGCGGTCCAGCACCGGCGCACCTGTCGTCACTGAGGTTCTGGTCGGCGTATAGCGGGTCTCGCCGGCGAGCGGGTCATCTTCCAGCGCATTCTCGGGGCGCTTGCCGGTCAGCAGCGGCACGAGGGCCAGCCCCAGCACCACGGCCAGCACGCCCGCGACCAGTGCGACCATGCCGCCACTGAAGGCCGCGACCACGTTCTGGCTGGCGGCCATCGCGACCACGATGGGGATGTACATCGCGTTCCAGAAATTGATGCCGCTGGCGGTGCTGTCGGCCATCTTGCCGCGGTCCTTGAGCACGCCGGTGATGAAGATGAGTAGCAGCATCGCGATGCCGACGCCGCCGAGATTGGAATCGATATTGAGCATTTCTCCGAGCAGATCACCGATCACGAGACCGGCCATCATGCACCCTGCCAGCAGGGCAACTCCGTAGATCACCATGGCGTAATACCTTCTTGTTGTTGTGGTGAAGGGGTGGTGAATCAGTGTGGCGTCTTGTCGTCTTTCTGATTTATCTAACTTATCTCTTTCTCCAGGTTGGCTAGCCTGGCTTTACGTGTCTTGTGTCTGACTATTGCGCGTCCTTTGCCTGTCCTTTGCCTGTCCTTGGCAGGGCTTGAGGGTGAGTGAACCCACCGGCATGACGTGATGGCGTCACGCCATGCCGATGGCAGTCGATGATGGAGCGTCAAGCTGTATAAGTCCTACCGAACGAGCCCTCAGCTGTGGGCTAGAGAGCCCTCAGCCGTGGGCGCGTGAAGGCTCTGGCATGAACAGCTCGGCATACTCCTCGCGCAGCTGTTTCTTCTGCACCTTGCCCATCACGTTGCGTGGCAGGCTATCGATGAAGAACACGCGCTTGGGCTGCTTGTAGCGGGCCAGCTTGTCGCTGAGGGCGACCAGCACCGCCGCTTCATCGAGACTGTCCTGGTGGCCGGGCTGCATCACCACCACCGCGCAGACGCCTTCGCCGAAGTCAGGATGCGGCACGCCGAACACCGCCGATTCGTTGACGCCGGGCATGTCATCGATCAGCAGCTCCACCTCCTTCGGGTAGATGTTGTAGCCGCCGGAGATGATCAGGTCCTTGTCGCGGCCGCTGATGCACAGATAGCCATCGGCATCGATATGGCCGAGATCACCGGTGATGAAGAAGCCATCCTCGCGGAATTCGCTGGCGGTCTTCTCCGGCATCTTCCAGTAGCCCTTGAAGACGTTCGACCCACGTACCTCGATCAGGCCGGTCTCGCCACGCGGCAGGATGGCGCCTGTCTCGCGGTCGGTGACGCGCACCTCGCTGCCGGGCAGCGCCATGCCCACCGTGCCCGGACGGCGCTCGCCGTCGTAGGGGTTGGAGGTGTTCATGTTGGTCTCGGTCATGCCGTAGCGTTCGAGAATCGCGTGACCGGTGCGTGCGCTGAATTCGCTGTGGGTCTCGCTGAGCAGCGGCGCGGAACCGGAGACGAACAGGCGCATGCTGGCGGTCGTCTCGCGGTTGAGGCGCTCGGATTCCAGCAGGCGCGTGTAGAAGGTCGGCACGCCCATCAGCACGCTGGAACGCGGCATCAGATCAAGAATCTGCTCAGCATCGAACTTGGGCAGGAAGGTCATCGAGGCGCCGACGGTCAGCACGATATTGCAGGCCACGAACAGGCCGTGGGTATGGAAGATGGGCAGGGCGTGGATCAGGTGGTCGTCCGCGCTGAAGCGCCAGGTCTCGGCCAATGCCTGGCAGTTGGAGGCCAGGTTGGCGTGGGTCAGCATCGCGCCCTTGCTGCGACCGGTGGTGCCGGAGGTATACAGAATGGCGGCGAGATCATCGGCGGCGCGTGGCTCGACCTCGTGGCTCGCGCTGCACTGGCGCGCCTGCTCCATCAGGCTGCCGTCCTGCTCGGTACCGAGGCTCTCGACGCGCGGCACGCCGCATTGCTTGCCGAGTTCGCGTGCCGTCTCCAGCGCCTTGGGCTGGCAGACATACAGGTGCGGGCCGGCGTCGCCCAGGAAGTAGCGGATCTCCTCGCCGGTGTAGGCGGTGTTCAGCGGCAGATAGACCGCCCCGACCTGCAGGCAGGCCAGATACAGGATGATGGTCTCGCAGCTCTTGTCGATCTGCACCGCGACGCGGTCGCCCGGTGCCACGCCCAGCTCGCGCAGGGCACTGGCCATCTGGCCGGCGGCAGTGCGTGTCTGGGCGAAGGTGTAGCCGTGGCCTTCGACGGTATCGAGGAAGGTGGCATCCGGGCGCTCATCGAAGTTGCGCGCAAATTGCAGATAGAGATTGTCGTGGTTGGCGTGAGACATAATTGGCTCCAATGGCGTTGTTCTTGTCGTGAGGCGTTGTCTTGTCATGAGACGTCATTGACGCAAAGCAAGAGACGTTGTGGTCAGGTGTGCTCCGCCAGGCGGCGTGCCTGCCGGGCGAATCATTTTTCGAGCGGCTTATTCTTTGAGCGGCTCATTCTTCCAAAGACTCAGGCGCTTGCTTGCTGTCGTTGGCATCAGCAGCCGACTTCGGCGCGGGCGGCTGTTCGGCTGTTTTTGATGACAGTGGTGAACTGGACTGGGGCGAACTGGACAGGGAATCGGTTTCCTTTTTAGTTTCGCGCCTGGGGGCCTTGGCCAGTTCCTTGTTGGCTTTCGACTCCTTCTTGACCTCGCTGCTGCACACCACGCTGTCGTTGCGGCTGAAGGCCTCGTGGTTCTGCTCGATGCGGTGCGGCTCATAGAGGTAATTCACCATCAGGCCGTGGGCCTGCTGGCGGCCATTGGGCGAGGTGTCGCCGGGCCAGTTGAGGCGATGCAGGCTGGCACCGTTGCCGAGGTGGAAGCGGGCGACCGGGTCCATCGGCTGGCCGCTGCGATGCTTGACGTTGACCAGATAGTGGGCGGCGAGGGCACGCAGCTCCGGCGCCATCTTCTGCTGGGCCTCCTCGTCATTCATCCAGTCATCGTGCTGCAGGTGATGGGCCAGCAGGTCGGAGACTTCCAGGCCTTCCTCGTCACGTGCACGTTCGAGCCACTGGCTGAAGCCGGGCACCGGCGAGAGGGTGACGAAGCGGCTGAGATTGGGCAGTTCGCGTTGCAGCTCCTGCACCACCTGCTTGATCAGGAAGTTGCCGAACGAGATGCCTTTCAGGCCCTTCTGGCAATTGCTGATGCTGTAGAAGACGGCGGTGTCCGCCTCGCGCTCGGTGGTCTGGCCGCTGTTGGCGAGCAGATGCTGGATGTTGTTGGGCACGCCCTTGCACAGTGCCACCTCGACGAAGATCAGCGGCTCATCGCCGATGGCCGGGTGGAAGAAGGCGTAGCAGCGGCGGTCCTCGGGGTCGAGGCGTCCGCGCAGGTCGCTCCAGTCCTGGATGGCATGCACCGCCTCATAGCGGATGATCTTCTCCAGCACCGCCGCGGGGGTGTTCCAGTCGATGGCCTCCAGCATCAGGAAGCCGCGATTGAACCAGGAGGCGAACAGGTGCGCGAAGTCGGCATCCAGCGGCTTGAGCTCCGGATGCTGCTTGATGAGCTTGAGCAGGTCGGCGCGCATGCGCACGATTTCATAGGTGCCGCCGGGGCATAGATTCAGACGGCGCAGCAGCGATTGGCGCCTGGGTTCGCTGGCGGCGAACAGCGTGCTGAGGTTGGCGTTGTCCGGGGATTCACGATAGGCCGCGTAGGCGGCGTGAATGCGTGCTTCATCGGCGGCGTAGTGCTCGGCCAGCACATGGAAGAAGGCGAGGCGCTGCTCGTGGTCCAGCTGCTGATAATCCTCCAGCGCCCGCTGGGCCATCATGATGCGCGAGGCTTCACCGCTGCTCTCGGTGAGGTTGTGGCAGCTCTCGATCAGGCGGGCGAGGGCGGTGTCTTCATTCCCGGCGCCTGGCGAGAGGCCGACCTGCTGGCGGGCACGCTGGCCGACATGGGTCAGCAGGTCTTGCAGAAAACTCAGATTGATGTTCATGGCGGTCTTCCTCAAGGCGCGAGACGCGAAGCTGTGGTGGCTGGTTCATATCCATTGCTCAGTATGGCGTCTGAGGAATGAATATTTGGCTTCGTCTTGTTGTATACAACAGATAGGCGTCTGGTGTGTTAGCGTCAAGTCCTGACATGCCAGACACGACTAAAGTCAGTTTCCTGCGCGGCCACTTCCCCTGTTCAATGAAGGCAAGGAGACGAGACAGCGACTGGCCTCATGGCCGGTTGGCATGCCTGTGAGGGGATTGAGGCAAGGTCGGCAGAATTTGGCGCCATCGTCACCGCAACATGGCCGCAAGGCATCAGCACCAGTGCTCAGCATCAGTGCTCAGCATCAGTAAAAGGACGCCGCAGATGATCAAGATGTCCCACACCCAGCGCCTTCGCGATCTGCTCGAAGATGCCATCGTCGAAGGGCGCTTCCCGCCGGGGACCAAGCTCGATCCCGAGGCCCTGGGGCGCGAGTACCAATGCTCACGCACGCCGATCCGCGAGGCGCTGCAGCAGTTGGCCGCCTCCGGCATGGTGAAGGTGGTGTCCAAGCGCGGCACCTTCGTGACGCAGCTGGGCGTCTCGGAGCTGGTGGAACGCTTTGAAGTCATGGCAGAACTGGAAGCCATGTGTGGCCGACTCGCCGCGCGGCGCATCACCACGCAGGAGCTTTCTGAACTCAAGGACGCCCACGCCGCCTGCCGTGAACGCCTGGAAGCCGACGACGCCAATGGCTACTACTACGAGAACGGCCTCTTTCATCACTGTCTCTATCGCGCCAGCCACAACGCCTTCCTCACCGAAGAAGCTACGCGCCTGCACGCCATCCTCAAGCCGTACCGCCGACTGCAACTTCACGTCCGCCACCGCATGCACAGCTCCTACGCGGAACACGAAGCCATCGTCGCCGCCATCGAAGCCGGCGACGCCGCTGCTGCTGAACAGGCGCTGAAGGATCACGTGCATATCCAGGGGGAGAGGTTTACGGATCTGGTGGCGAATATTGAGCGGTTGCATGAGGTGGTGTAACTGCATGCATTTGTGAATTGTTTATTATTAGAATTGGTTGTGTTGTACTATAGTGTCGTATTATATTGTTGACCTTCTGGTATATTCCGTGGCTTTTAAAGCTATATTAAGGTTAGGGTTTGTATCTACGTATTAAAAATTAGGATGCGCTATGCTCAATACAATGATTTGTCTTTCTGATATTCACTATCGTTATGGGTTTATAGACTTGGATGAGTACTGTGAAAGAGTTAGTGTAGCTCGATGGTTGACAAGTGAGTTTGATAAAGATGATCCTAGAGAAAATATAAAATATTACGAACATGGTGCAGATGATACACCTCCCATGAGTGAGGGCGACCAAGACGTGCAGGATGATGAGGAATTTAATGTCAATTCTCCTTTTATGGAGATGCTTGTAAACAAAGTTTGGGTATTCACAAAATCAGATAGAGATTCGTATCCATCAATTCCACATGGTCATTATAGAAGTCAAAATAAAACATGGCCAAAGTTGAACCCATATACAGGGTATGTTTATAAGCGTAAGCACCAAGCCGAAAGTAAATTGAGTAGACAAGAGATGATTAACATGTGGAGAGATGAAGGCTTTAAAAGTTTTTGTAGAGAGATGATAGTTTGGTATCTAGAAGAGTTTCCAGCATACGAGTTTCCAGTAGCAAGACCGCTTAAGTTGCCAAGATGGTGATATCTTATACTTTTTATTGGTATGATTTGTGCCGCATCGGTTTAGTTCTTAATTGGTTGCTCGGAGTGATGATCTTTGTCTGGCATTTAGTTAAGAAGGATAAATATAGGTTCTTAGGCTAATGTATTTGCTTTTGATTTCGCTGTTACATTTATATTTTACACACTGGCAATATGTCTTTTAATATTTAAATGGGTTTTCTGATGACTAACGGGTATGAGTTTAGTAGTTGCTATGGTCTTTTTTCTGAATGCTTGAGTCCACATTTTATATATTTACCTTTGTCCTATTCCACGGGAGTAAATGCTGATATTTTGTCAGAATATGTTTTTCCTTTAGCTAGCCCTTTCCTCTCTGCTGCCCTCGGTGCTATTGCTGCCTATCTCGCCTTCAATAGTCAAGATAAGCTTAAGATTGAAAAGAACAAAATTGACTCTATCAATAAGCTAATATTGGATGCGGAGTCTGCAAGATCTAACTTAATTGCGATAAAATATAATTATATTGGCACATTAGAGAGTCATCCTGTTCAACGGTTACTTGCTATCCCTAGTATACTTATTGATGTTGACAAATTATCTGAGAATATGCATGAGTTATCTTTTTTAGCTAGCTCTGGGAAAGACTCATCAGTTCATTGGTGCAATATTTTAAAGATCAAAGCTATGTTTCACAATTACAATTCATTGTTAACCTTCTGGAGCAAAAGAGATGAGTTGAATGAAGAGATGAGGATAAAACTCCGTGACAAAATAGATGGACCGATGATGAGGAGGCTATCGGAGGATGAAATTCTAGAAACCCTCGGTGTGGCTTTTCTTATAGCTATAGTTGATATTAATGAGCGTGTTATAGCTTTAACAGATGAATTGATTATAAGTTTTAATGATTTTTTAATAGGTTTTCCTAAAGAAGCAGAAAGGTATATTAGTAAGAGAGTGGGTAAAAGGTATGGCGGTATTCTAAAATATCAGTATAGTGTTGATAAAGAAATGCTGGATGTTCTTACTAAATCCCCTAGCGTTAATTTCGAGTTGATGGGCGCTCTTATGAATGAAGACCCAGAAATAATGGCAAAGAGATACAAACATGCTTAAAGTAATTTTTTTGCGTGATATTCAAATAAAGCAAGTCCATGCTTGTTAGTATTTTTTAAGTTAAGTTTCAGGCTGCACAGTAAAAATTTAACATCCTGCTCATAAAGAGATCATGTATCCTAAGGTTTAGACAGCAAAGTTAGAAGATTAGTCTGTTATGGTTATGAAATATTACCTTCTCATCGCAAGCATTCGTATAGTTGATGATTCAATGTCCATGATATCGGGCATTAGACTGTTATGGAGTATTGGAGTGTATCTCGGTGAACGAGTGCGCTAAGTTTGGTTAGCTAACCCTTATACAACTGATTGAATCCTTTGACGCTGAACCCCTTCAGGAACTGATCACCAATCTTCAGGACAGGCACGCTGCGAAAGCCTGTCTTGGCGAATTCCTTCTGGCCCGCGGGGGATCGGACGTCCACCAGGCGGAAGCCGATCTTCTGCTGCTCCAGATACTGCTTGGCTGTCTTGCAGTGCGGGCAGTTTGCCATGGTGAAGAGTGATACCCGTTTCATTGCTGTGCTCCCGTGTTGATCGAACCCGCGCCTTGTACGCACATCGCCTGAGAATGCTGGCGGGCAATGATAACAGCCGTCGGTCTCTCTCTACACCAGCACTTCCCGCATCAGCACCTCTTGCACTATCACTTCATGTACCAGCACTTTCCATATCGGGCGTTGTGAAGGTCAGTCCTTGCGTGGGATATGGCTCATCGCATGTTCCGCCAGGGCGGTGATGGTCAGGCTGGGATTGACGCCCAGATTGGCGGCGAGCATCGAGCTGTCACAGATCAGCATATTGCGGTAATGGAAGACGCGATTCTGCCCATCGCAGACGCCGTCCTCGGGGGAGGCCGCCATGGCCGCGCCGCCCATGCAGTGCGCCGTGGTCGGAATGTTGAAGAGTATCTCGGGGATGCTGCTGCCGGGGATGGCGCCGATGGCCTCTGCGCCACGCGTGACGAAATCATTCGCCTCGGGGATGAAGGTCGGGATGCGCTTGCCCTCGGTGACCAGCGCCTTGCGCAGCGGCCAGTACCACAGGCGTTTCAACTGCATGTTGAGGTGGCCATCCGCCGTCTGCATGCACAGAAAGATGATCGTCTCCTTCGCGAAGCCCCACGGCAGCTGGAATTTCAGCGCGCGGCGCGGATTGGCCGCCACCACCTTCGCCATGGCCTTGAGCCACGAGAAGGGACGTGTCCAGCCGGGCTTGCCCCTGGCCATCGCGGTGAACAGCAGCCCCATGAAGTCGGAGCCCGCCGGATAGCGCGTGGCTTCGATATGGGTGTGCTCATCGATATGAATGCCGGAGCCGATGGCGATGCCCTTGGACATGTCATCGTGACTGTCTGGCATGCGACAGCTGATCAACGACTCCGCATTGGTGCGCACCCGCTTGCCCAGCGCGTTCGAGATGTCCGGCAATGAGCCCTTGTCCCTGAGGTGGAACAGCAACTCCTGGGTGCCGAGCGACGAGCCTGCGAAGACGATGGACTGACAGGTGACACGGCGCTTGCCCAGTCCGAGATAGAGCCCGGCGAAGGTGGAGGGCACCGTCGTCACCACATAGCCATCGGCCCCATCCGCCTTGTTATTGAGCGGCACGACATCGATCACCTTGGTCTCGGCATGCACCTGGGCACCGTGCTTCTCGGCCAGATACAGATAGTTCTTGTCGAGGCTGTTCTTGGCGCCGTGCCTGCAGCCCATCATGCAGCCACCGCAACCGATGCAGCTGCGTCTATCAGGCCCTTCGCCATCAAAGTAGGGGTCTGCATGCGCGCTTCCGGCGGCTGGCGTGGTGCTTTCTCCCTCGGGGCCGAAGAAGATGCCGACCTCGGTGGGGTACCAGGTGCCTTCGCAGCCGGCGACCGCCGCCATGCGTTTCAGGTGGTGATCCGCTGGCGCGATGATCCGATTGGTGGTCACGCCGAGCATCTGCTTCGCCGTGGCGTAGTGCGCCGGCATCACCGCATGCCAGTCATTGAGCCCCGCCCACTGGCCGTTGTCCCACACCCTGTCGGGCGGCACCAGCAGCGTCTGCGCATAGGTGATGGAGCCGCCGCCCACCGCGTTGCCGTGCAGCACGATGACATGGCGGAAAAAGCTCATGGTGAAGAAGCCGCGCAGGCCCAGCATCGGCCGCCACAACCAGCGACTCAGCCGCCAGTTGGAGCGCGGCATATTGTCCGGTGTCCAGCGCTTGCCCTGTTCCATGACCGCCACGCGATAGCCTTTCTCGGTCAGGCGATGCGCGCACACCGAGCCGCCAAAGCCCGAGCCCACGATGAGGTAGTCGTAGTCATGCTCGTGCTTATGGCCGTGCTTATGCTCGTGCTTATGGGCGTGCGCCTGTGGCGGGGTGTCACTGGCATGGCGATCGGTGTCTGACATGGCGGCTCTCTATAGGGAAGCGCTGCTCTCAGCAGGAAAGAGCGCCTCGCACGGTACTGGCTGGGCGACTGCCTTCTGGATGCTGGTGAGCGGGCTAGCGAGGGGGCTAGTGAGGGGGCTATCGAGGGAAGTACAGCGCCAGCTGCCGGACGATCAGATCGACGAAGCCCTGGCGGTCGATATCGAACAGCACTCTGGCGTTGTGCGGCTTGCCGGTGAGCTGATAGCGGTCCACCACCGTCATGCCCTGGGTGTGCTCGCCCTGTGTCTCGACGCCGACCCAGCACTCCACCGTGGTGAACAGCTCAGGCGCCAGCAGCCAGGCGATGGTGCAGGGATCATGCAACGGCGCGCCGTTGAAGCCCCACTTCGGATCGCGATGGTAGATCATGAAGAAGTCGAGCAGCTCCGCGACACACTGGGCAACGGGATTGTCGATGGCGCGGATGCGCTCGATATCTTCATCCATGATCTGCGCCTGATGGGTGACATCCAGCCCGCACATCACGATGGGCAGGCCGGACTTGAACACCATGTCGGCGGCTTCGGGGTCGACGAAGATGTTGAACTCGGCGGCGGGCGTCCAGTTGCCGACACCGGCCGCGCCGCCCATCAGCACGATGCTGTCGATGCGCGGGTGCAGCTCAGGATAGGCTGAGAGAAACAGCGCGATGTTGGTCAGCGGGCCGGAGGGCACCAGCGTGACCTTCTGCTCACAGGCGCGGACCTTCTCGGCCATCAGCTCGATGGCGCTCTGGTTGACGGGGGCAAAGCCGGGGTTCGGCAGTTCAGGGCCATCCAGGCCACTTTCGCCATGCACGTTGTCGGCGATGATCAGCTCGCGCGCCAAAGGCTTGGGCGCACCGCCCGCCACCGGAATATCGTGGCGGCCCAGCAGGGTGAGCACCCGCAGCGCATTGTTGAGCGTCTTGTCGGGCGTCTGATTGCCAGCGCTGGTGGTGACGGCCAGGACGTCGAGCGCGTCTGAGCTAAGGGCCAGAATCAGCGAGATGGCATCGTCGTGGCCGGGATCGCAATCGAGAATGATGGGGCGCGGCATGCGGCAGTCCTTGTCGTGAGTCGTCTTGTTGTCGTGGCTTGCCTCTATAAGCTTCTCCTTTATGCCTGAACGCAAAACGACACGCCATCCTTGCGAAGGGCGTGTCGTCTGTCAGGGCAATCGGGTAATGCGGGGCGGATCAACCCGTCTGCTGGGCGCGGGCCTCGTTGAGCATCTGCACCAGCACTTCCACCGGTTGCGCGCCGGGCACGTAGTACTGGCCGACGATGGTGCTGGGCACCGACTGGATACCGGCGTTGCGCAGCGCCTCCTGCTGGGCGGCGACTTCCTGCTCGCCCGCGTCGGAATCAAGGAAGGCCAGCGCCTGCTCGATGCTCAGGTCGTCATCGTGCTGGCTTGCGATCTCGGCCAGCACCTGCCGGTCACCCACGTTCTTGCCATCGTGGAAGTAGGCAGTGAACAGGGCTTCCAGCAGCGGGCGCTCCGCCAGGCCCTTGGATTGCTGGCGCCAGACGATGCGCTGGGCATCGGTGGAATTGGGCGTGCGCTCCATCAGAGCATGGCGGAAGGTGACGCCACTCTGCGCGCCGGCCTGGGCCACCTGGGCATCGAGTTCCGCGCCACGCTCGACACTGCCGAACTTCTGCGCGCGGTAGTCGGCCCGCAGCATGCCTTCACGCGGCACCCACGGATTGAGCTGGAAGGGCAGGTAGTTCACGCGTACCTCATCCTTGAAGTCGAGTTGCGCGATGGCGTCATCGAGATGGCGCTTGCCGATCCAGCACCAGGGGCAGACCACGTCGTAGGCGACCTGGATATCGAGCTGTGACATGGGATTCTCCTGCTGATCTCTCATGCGCTCTTCACTACAGCGCGAAGGCCACCGTGAGAGCACGTCGAAAAGTGTACGTCGAAACAAGCACGTCGAAATGATTTTGAGCAATCGCTCATCATTGTCCTGTCATCCTAGCGATTTGGGGCGCGGGACGCTACCGAAAACGCCCTGACCGATCATGTGTCATGACCGGACAGGGCGTTCGGGTTCAGTGCTGTGTAATTACTGCACCGGGCTCAGCAACTCAATCAACTCAGTGCCTTGCGCAGATCCGCCAGGGCGCGGATGTCGTCCGGGCCGGTGCGGCAGCAGCCACCGATGGCCGTGGCGCCGGCGGCCAGCCAGCGCGGTGTCCAGCCGGCGAGGTCATGGTCGTGGTCATAGCCGTGGCCATCAGAATCTGAGACGGCGCAGGCGGCAGACCAGGTCTTGGTGGCCGGGTCATAGACCTCACCGGAGTTCGGGTAGATGACGATGTCCTTGTCCGTCTCGCCACGAATCTCGCGCACCAGCGATTCGATGTGCTCAAGCGCGGTGCAGTTGACGCCGATGGCGACCACCTGCTCGCAGTCGGCGATGGCGCGCACGGCATCGCGGATCGGCGTGCCGTCGCTCAATTCGGTGGCGTTGCGCGCGCTGAAGGCGACCCAGGCACGCGCGGTCGGGAATTCATCGCGCAGCAGATCACACACGGCCAGTGCTTCCTCGGCACAGGGGAGTGTCTCGACGGCGAGCACATCCGGCTTGGCATCGAGCAGCGTGGCGAGGCGGGCACGGTGGAAGTCGCGCAGGCCGGCGCGGTCCAGCGCGTAGCCGCCACGGTATTCGCTGCCATCGGCGAGCCAGGCGCCATAGGGGCCGACGGAGGCAGCGACCAGCGGCGGGCAGTCCAGGCGTTCCGGGTGCGCGGCCAGATAGTCGCTGCGGGCCTGCGTCGCCAGGGTCACGGAGCGCTGGATCAGCGCGCTGGCCTGGGTCTCGCTCAGGCTGCGTGCCATCAGGCCCTCAAGCGTTGCCTGGTAGCTGGCCGTGGTGGCGACATCGGCACCGGCCTCGAAATAGGCGCGGTGGACATCGACGATCGCCTGCGGATCATCGGCGAGCACCTTGGCTGACCACAGCGAGTCGTTGAGATCGAACCCGGCGCGCTCAAGCTCGGTGGCCAGGGCGCCATCGACGATCATGAAGGGCTGGCGCGCGGTGATGGCGCTCAGCGGATTGCGGGTGGCATCAGCGGGCATCGAGGGCCTCCTGCGGGGTCGGGTTGTCAGAATTCGCAGCGTCGGCAGACGTGCGATGGGTCAGATAGTGCACCAGATAGCACAGCGCCACGAAGGGCACGCCGAAGTAGAGCGCGATGCGCTGGTTGGGATCGAAAGCGATACCGATGCAGGCCAGCGCGCAGAACAGGAAGGCGGCAATCGGCACGACGGGATACAGCGGCGCGCGGTAGGTCAGCTCGCTGGCGCTATGGCCGGCCTTCAGCCACTGGCGGCGGAAGCTGAACTGACTGGCGGCGATCGCCATCCACACCAGCACCACGGCAAGCCCGGAAATCGACACCAGCGCCAGATAGAGGGTGTCCTCGGCATACACGCTGGAGAGCAGCGACAGCAGGCCGCCGAGCATGGTGATCAGCAGTGCGGGCACCGGAATGCCGCGCTGATTGACGCGACTGAATACACGCGGCAGCGTCTTCTGATCGGCCAGGGTCCACAGCATGCGTGAGGCGGCGTAGAGGCCGGAATTGGCCGCCGACAGCAGCGCGGTGATGATCACGAAGTTCATGATATCCGCCGCGTAGGGGATGCCGGTGAGCTGGAAGGCCGCCACGAAGGGGCTTTCCTTGAGGCCGGCGCTGTCCTGCGGCAACAGGGCGGCGATGACGATGATGGTGCCGATGAAGAAGATGATCAGGCGCCACAGGGTCGCGCGGATCGCCAGGGGCACGTTCTTCTCGGGGTTCTCGCTTTCGCCGGCGGCGATGCCGATCAGCTCGGTGCCGGAGAAGGCGAAGCTGACGGCCAGCAGCGTCATCAGAATCGGCATCACGCCGTGATCGAACACGCCTTCCTGCAGGATACGCGTGACGCCGGGCGCCTCGACGTTACCCGTCAGGGGCGTGAAGCCGAACATGGCGGCGGCGCCCACCGCGATGAACACGATCACCGCGGCGACCTTGATCAGCGACAGCCAGAATTCGGATTCGGCGAAGAAGCGTGCCGAGACGATGTTCATGCCGAACACGATCAGCGAGAAGATGCCGCACCAGATCCACGCTTCGACACCGGGGAACCAGCGCCCCATGAACACGGCGGAGGCGGTGAATTCCGAGCCCAGCGCCACGGCCCAGGTCAGCCAGTAGAGCCAGGCCACGGTATAGCCGGTAGCAGGGCCAAGATAGCGGGTGGCGTGGGCGCTGAAGGCGCCGGGCTCCGGGTGATGCACAGCCAGTTCGCCGAGACACATCATCACCAGATAGACCACCAGGCCGCCGATCAGATAGGCGAGTACCGCACCCGCCGGGCCCGCCTGCTGAATGGTATAGCCGGAGCTGAGAAACAGGCCGGTGCCGATGACACCGCCCAGTGACAACATCACCAGATGGCGCTGCTGCATGCTGCGTTTGAAGTCAGTGGTGTTGCTGTCAGACATGGCGGGTATCACTCATGGAGCTGATGATCTGACTGGCGCTCAGGCTGGTGATCTGACTGTCGATCAGAGCTTGCTCGTGCAGGCCGCGCTCGTGCAGGCAGGGCGGATGGATGGACACATGTGGCATGGCAGAAACCGGCTGGAGGTGAGAGGGAAACAGGCCGGATATGATAAATGAGAGATAAAGTCTATCCCAACGAATCATCAAGCCGATTGGCTATATATTTAGATGGGCAACTAACGGTGAGGTGCGCGATTGGTGGTTGAAGAACCCCGCAGTGGCAGGGCTTGGCGTGATAATTCATCTCACGCCTTGAAACGGGGTCATGGCGCATATCGCCAGTCTTTTCACAATGATGGCGCCGCCTTTTCTCGTGTCATGTTGTGCGATGGCAGGTTGCAGAAAACGCAAAACGGCCACCCGTAGGTGGCCGCTGTTTTTCTGCATGCCTGCGCTAGACGTTCTGCGCAGGTAAGCGATCAGGCGAGGCTTTCCAGCGCCTGCTCGATGATGGCGAGACCTTCCTCGAGCACTTCCGGCTCGACGGTCAGCGGCACCAGGATACGGATGGTGTTGGAGTAGAAGCCACACGACAGCAGGATCAGCCCCAGCTCCTTGGCCTTGGCACACACGGCGGCGGTGGCGGCGGCGTCCGGCTGGCCATTGGCATCCACCAGCTCGAAGGCGGCCATGGAGCCCTGGTTGCGCGGGTGAGCGACATGCGCGAAGCGCTCTTCCCACTTGGCGAAGCGTGCGGCCAGCAGCTCGCCCATCTGGGTGCTGCGCTCGAGGATGTTCTCTTCACGGATGACGTCGATCACGGCCAGCGCCGCGGCGCAGGACAGGGCGTTGCCGCCGTAGGTGCCGCCCAGTGAGCCCGGGCCGGAGGCATCCATCACCTCGGCGGTACCGACCACTGCAGACAGCGGCATGCCGTTGGCCAGGCTCTTGGCCATGGTCATGATGTCGGCTTCGACACCGCTGTGCTCCATCGCGAACAGCTTGCCGGTACGCGCGAAGCCGGACTGCACTTCATCGGCGATCAGCAGGATGCCGTGCTCGTCACACAGCTCACGCAGCGCGGTCAGGAAGCTCGGCGAGGCGATGTAGAAGCCGCCTTCGCCCTGCACCGGTTCCAGAATGATGGCAGCGGTGCGGCTGGCCGGGATGTCGGTCTTGAACAGGGTACGGATGGCATTCAGGGACTGCTCTTCGCTGATGCCGTGCTTCTCGTTCGGGTAGGGAGCGCGGTAGACGTCACCCGGCATCGGGCCGAAATCGCCCTTATACGGTACGACCTTGCCGGTGAGGGCCATGGTCATCATGGTGCGGCCGTGGAAGGCGCCGTCGAAGGTGATGACGCCGCTGCGGCCAGTGGCGGCACGCGCGATCTTGATGGCGTTCTCGACCGCTTCCGCGCCGGAGTTCATCAGCAGTGCCTTGCGCTCGGGGCCACGCACCGGCGTCAGTTCACACAGCTTCTGGCTCAGTTCGACGTACAGCGGGTGGGACATCACGCCAGCGGCGGTGTGCATCAGCTTGTCGAGCTGTGCCTTGACGGCAGCGACGATCTTCGGGTGACGGTGGCCCAGGTTGAGCACGCCGATACCACCGGCGAAGTCGATCCAGCGGGTGCCATCCGCGTCCCAGATTTCCGCGTTCAGCGCGGTGTCGGCAGACTGCGGGGTGGCGGTGGCGGCACCACGTGCAACGTACTTCTTCTTGAGAGTTTCGAGTTGAGCGTTGTTCATCTTGTTCTCCGTACGGATTTCATCGGCCTGCACTGTGCACGCCTGTCACTGTTCGGGGCCCGCACGCCGTGGCGTGCGGGAATCTTGTCGAGAGTTGCCGTGCCTCAGAGGCCGCCGATGCAGACGTACTTGAGCTCGGTGAACTCTTCCAGACCGTGGTGCGAGCCTTCGCGACCCAGGCCGGATTCCTTGATGCCACCGAAGGGCGCGAGTTCGGTGGATATCAGGCCTTCATTGACGCCGACCATGCCGTATTCCAGCGCTTCCAGCGTGTGCCAGATGCGGCGGTAATCGTTGGCGTAGAAGTACGCGGCCAGCCCGAACGGGGTGTCGTTGGCCATCGCGATGGCTTCCTCGTCCTTGCCAAAGCGGAACACCGGCGCCAGCGGGCCGAAGGTTTCCTCATCCGCGACGACCATGTCGGTGGTGACATCGGCCAGCACGGTCGGCTCGAAGAAGCTGTGACCGAGAGCGTGCTTCTTGCCGCCGGTGACCAGGCGCGCGCCCTTGCTGACGGCATCATCGACGTGGCTCTGCACCTTGTTGACCGCCGCATCGTTGATCAGCGGGCCGATGGTGTTGCCTTCGACCAAGCCATCACCGACCTGCATGCTCTCGACACGTGCCGCGAGCTTGGCGACGAAGGCGTCGTAGACACCGTCCTGAACGAGGAAGCGGTTGGTGCACACGCAGGTCTGGCCGGCGTTGCGGAACTTGGAGGCGATGGCGCCATCCACGGCCGCATCCAGGTCGGCATCATCGAAGACGATGAAGGGTGCGTTGCCGCCCAGCTCCATCGCGGTCTTCTTGACGGTGGAGGCACACTGCGCCATCAACGTCTTGCCCACCGGCGTGGAGCCGGTGAAGGACACCTTGCGGATGCGCGGATCGGTGGTCAGCACTTCCCCGATGGCGATCGGCTTCATGGCGGTGACGACACTGATCAGCCCCTTCGGCAGGCCGGCTTCCAGCGCCAGGTCCGCCAATGCCAGTGCGGTCAGCGGCGTGGCTTCGGCCGGCTTGATGACTACCGCACAGCCTGCGGCGATCGCCGGGGCGCACTTGCGAGTGATCATCGCCAGCGGGAAGTTCCACGGCGTGATCGCGGCCACCACACCGATCGGCTCGCGCAGCACCATCAGGCGCTTGTCGGCGCCGTGGGACGGCAGGGTCTCACCGGCCATGCGCTTGGCTTCTTCGGCGAAGAATTCGATGAAGGAGGCACCGTAGGTCACCTCGCCACGCGACTCCGCCATCGGCTTGCCCTGTTCCAGCGTCATCAGCTGGGCGAGGTCTTCACGGTGCGCCAGCACCAGATCGAACCAGCGACGCAGCAGCGCGGAACGCTCCTTCACCGGCACCTTCTTCCAGGCGTTGCCGGCGATCTCGGCTGCGGCGACGGCGTCACGGGTGTCATCGGCGCTGACCTCGGCGACACGCGCCAGCTGCTCGCCGGTGGCCGGATTGGTCACGTTGAAGGTGGTGCCGGTCTCGCGGTGCTCGGTACCGATGAGCGCCGGGACGAAGACGTCGCTGCTGGTTTCCGAATTGACGTAGCGCTTCAGGAAGTCGCTGATCGGGAGGGCGGAACGGGACATGTGAAGCTCCTCTGGCGTTCTGGCGTGCAGGTCATTCATGGAGTGAGCAGCATGTCGCAAGAGGCGTCAGCTGCTCTCGAGTCGGCTCGAAAATTACTGAGTCGAGATGGCTGGGCAGGCGGAACAGACTGCCCAGCGGTGTAGGTATTGCGTGTTTACTGCGCCGTGAAAGCCGGGGCCATGACACGGTCGCTATAGGCTCGGCCGAATTGCTTCAGGGCGATGACATACATCACCAGACCCAGAGCCATCCAGGCGCCGAAG
Organism: Cobetia sp. 1CM21F; assembly: GCF_023161745.1. NCBI lineage: Bacteria > Pseudomonadati > Pseudomonadota > Gammaproteobacteria > Oceanospirillales > Halomonadaceae > Cobetia > Cobetia sp. 1CM21F. The sequence continues at coordinate 1,132,602 of NZ_JALNTQ010000001.1, forward strand.
ATCAGCCATTCGGTACCGGTCAGCGCGGAAGGGCTACCCGGCAGATACAGGCAGGCCATGCCGAAGGACAGAAGGATGGCCAGTGTGCCGCAGAGCTTGCCGTGGCGGACGCGGAACGGACGCGGCATGTCGGGCTCACGGATACGCAGGATCAGGAACGAGATCGCGACGAACAGATAGGCGATGACGATACCCAGGCCACCCGCATCGACGATCCACACCAGTGCCGGACGACCGAAGAAGGGCGCGATGCAGGACAGCAGACCGATCAGCAGTACCGCATTGGTGGGCGTCTTGTGCTTGGGGTGCAGCTTGCCCAGCCAGGCAGGCAGCATGCCGGCATGTGCCAAGGCATAGATGGCGCGAGAGCCACCGATGTAGAAGGCATTCCAGCTGGTGATGATCCCGGCGATACCTGCAAGGATCATCAGCTTGCTGGCCCAGGGCGAATTGAACAGGGCGCCCATGGCGTCCGGCACGCTCAGTGAACTTGCCAGCAGGGAGTCATGATCCAGTGCCATGCTGGTGGCCAGGATGATCAGCGCATACCAGACCACGGCCAGTACCACGGACATCATCAGCACCTTGCCGATGGCGTTGTAGGGCAGATTGATTTCCTCTGCGGCCTGCGGAATGACGTCGAAGCCGACGAACAGGAAAGGCACCAGTACCAGCACCGCGATGATGCCTGCCACCACGCCGCCTTCGGACTGGGTGAACAGCGGTGTCATGTTGGCGACATCACCTTCGAACAAGGCGCCGGTCACGAACAGGACGCCGGCGATCAGAATCACGCCTGTGACGACCTTCTGCAGAAGTGCGGCAGTGGTGATCCCGACATAGTTGATCGCCATCATGGCCAGCGAGCCGCCGACACCGACAGCCACCCAGGTCGCCTTCACATCCCAACCGGCGATGGTCCACATGTGGCCAACGGCATAGTTGGGCGCGAGGTTCTCGATGACCGTGGGCAATGCCACCGCCTCGAAGGACACCACGCTCAGATAGCCGAGAATGATGGTCCAGGTGCACAGAAAGGAAGAGAAGTGCCCCATGGCCCGGTAGCTGTAGACATGCTCACCGCCCACCTTGGGCATGGCTGCTGCCAGTTCTGCATAGGTCAGACCGATCAGGACGACGGCGATGCCGCCAATGATGAAAGCGATGATGGCGCCGACGCTGCCGGCATCCTGAATCATGCCGCCGGTGAGGACGATCCAGCCCCAACCGACCATGGCGCCGAAGGCAAGTGCCAGGACGTCGCCACGCGCAAGGACTCTGACTAGCTGTTCTGCAGGGGGAGTAATGTTGTTCATTGGAATACTCAAATCGATCTTGGAATTTGTTATATAGCGAAGCCGTTTCCTGCTGATGTCCCGTGCGCTCTTCTCAATTTCAAATCCAAAGCTTGCTGGCATGAACGAGAAGTAATGACAGTCCTGTCGCTGGCTGATGCTTGCTGAAAGGTCGCTCCTGTAAAGGGGGAGCCAAGAGCGATTCAGCAATCATTTCGCTGTGAGCATCAGTCAGTAGGCAACGCCTGAAACACACGCTACCAGCGCCACGCCCGATGGCGAATAGACCAATTTTGCGTTTGACTGGACCAATCAACAGGGGCTGCGGATAATCAGGGCTGAATGGGCGCTGCGCGCCGCCTGTCAGGCGAGTGGCTGGCGGGGGGGGACGACCTCGGGAAGCTGCGTGACAGCACTACGACAACGTCAACGACAACGGGAGACCGCGATGGAACTGGCCGCGCTGGAGCCGCTGATCGAATGTTATCGCCGCCAGTCCGAGACGCTGGGCAAGCAGGTACGGCTGGAGCAGGCGTTGCTCGAGGTGATTCGTGAGCAATGGCCGCTGGGTGCGCGGCTGCCGCCGCATCGCAAGCTGTGCGAGGCGCTGGGGGTGGCGCGCAATACGCTGGCCTTGGCGATCAAGTCGCTGATCGAGGAAGGTTATCTGCACACCGGCCAGGGGCAGGGTACCTGGACGCGTCGCCCGCATGCGCGCCGGGCAAGCGCGGGTTCGGGGGAGTTCGGGGCGGCGGAGTTAGGGCCGGGTGAATCAGGGGCGGTCGCGGCGGGGGCAGCACCGGCACCGCTGCCGTTGTCGGCGCGGGCCCGCAAGGTGCTGGGCGGGCAAGGGGCGAGTCTGATCCAGAGTGGCGCCTTCGTGCCGGGTATTCCGGACATCGCACGCTTTCCGATGCGCAAGTGGCGCCAGCTGTATGCCAGCGTGACGGTGCCCCACAACGCGCTGCTGCTGTCCTACTCCAGCGGCGGCTATGGTCCGCTCAAGCGTGAGATCCGCGATTTTCTGCGTCGTTGGCGCAATATCGATTGCGATACCCAGCAGATCATCATCACCGAGGGTACCCACCACGGCATCGAGCTGTGCGCGCTGGCGCTGGCGGATGCCGGGCAGCGGGTGGTGATGGAGTCACCCTGCTATTGGGGCGCGCGCAATGTCTTCCTGGCCGCGGGCCTCGAGACCCGCCAGATTCCCTGGCGGCCGGTGAGCGATGCGACGAGTGATACGACAAGTGAGGCAGGACACGATCTCACCTCGCTTGGCGAAGGGCCGGTGCAGATCGCCTACTTCACCGGCTCGCACCACTATCCGCTGAGTGTGCCCACCTCGCGGCGTGACAAGCAGAGACTGTGCGAGGCCTGTCAGCCCGCCTATATCCTCGAGGACGATTACGAGTTCAGTGGCGATGATCACGGCGAGCTGCTGTTTGATCCCGATTCCGGCAATCGCCTGCTGGTGGGCTCGTTCTCCAAGCTGATGTTCCCCGGGCTGCGGCTGGGCTATCTGGTGGTGCCGCGCGCACTGGCCGGGCCGATGAACCGCCTGCGCAGCGAGGTGTTCCGCGAGGGGCGCATGCTGGATCAGGCGGTGCTGGCACAGTTCATCGCCGATGGCGATCTGGATGCCTGGTATCAGCGCATCCAGCGCGATTATCTCGGCCGGCAGCAGGTGGTGCATGACCAGCTGTGTCAGGTGAAGGGCGTGATCAGCGTTTCGCCGCCGTCGCGCGGCATCAGCCTGTGCGTGCAGTTCGCCCCCGAGATCGACGATCAGCGCGTCGCGCAGCTGATGGTCAAGGAGCATCTGATCGTGCGGCCACTGAGCATGGTCTGCAGCAGCGAGGATTCACGACGCGGGCTGGTGCTGGGGGTCGGCATGCTGGCGGGCGAGAGTCTGGTCAGCGAGGTGGCGCGCCTGAGACGCACGCTGGAGAGCATTCTGAGCATGCGGGATATTCGCCGCCACAACTGAAAACGCCTTCGCCGGTAAGGCGAAGGCGTGGTATCGACACCGGTTGCGTGCGTTATTTTGCCTGCTGCATGCGCTCGGTCAGCTTGCGGAATTCCTCGCGCATGGCGCTGTTCTCGAAGCTGGTGGCGACCGGTACCTGCAGGCCGGCCAGGGTGTCGAAGGTCTTGACGCCCTGGCGGATCAGGTCGGCGACGTGGGCGCTGAGCTTGACGGTGCGATAGGTATTGGTCGCCACTGCAAGCTCGCGCTGACTCTTGGTCAGAGAGGTCGTGACGCGGTCGCGCTGCTCGGTCACCAGCGAGCGATACAGGTTGATTGTCTTGAGCGTCAGCGCATTGGCGCGGATGTTGTTCTCCAGACTCTCGCGTGATCCGCCTTGCTTGATCAGCGTGCGAGCTTCGCGCGTGGTGGCCTCGGCTTCGTCGGCGAAGCCTTGCAGTTGCGGCAATACCTCATCATTCACGCGCGTGATGAAGTCCTGCTGCATGGTCACGATCATGCGGTGAAGCATGACGACCATGCCGTAATAGCGGCGCGCGTAGTCGAGGTTCTCGCCGCTGTCGCGGGTCAGCTCGGCGAGCTGCTGGGCCACCGACTTGATGCTGGCGAACACGACACTCATGGTCAGCACATCATCGCCGACCACCGAGGACAGCCACACCTGGACCTGGTCCGGCGTCAGGGTGATGCCGATCTCCTCGAGTCGCGCGGCCAGCTTGCCTTCCAGCGTGGTCAGCTCGCCTTGATAGGCGGCGATGTTCTTCTCATGCGCGGCGATCAGCAGATCATAATCGCCGCGCGTGCTGGCGGTGAATTCGCGCAGGGTATCGGTGGGCGTGAGGCGCGTCAGCGTCGAGACATCGGTGTCCGGCGCGAGGATGCGCTTTTCCTTCAACTCGGAAATCTCGCCGCGCGATTCGCGAATCTTGTCCTCGACCTGGCGATAGGTGCTACGCAGCGTCGAGAGTTGTGGCACGTCGAGGGCCTGCATGGCTTCCTCGATCATCTCGTCCATATCGCTGCGCGCAGACGCTTTATCGCGGCTGATCCATGCCTCTTCCGGCAGAGTGTCCATTTCATCGAAATAGCTGACCGCCTTCTTCAGGGTGGCGAAGGCTTCCGGCTGGTCGTAATCCATGTCCTGTGCGGCGAGCGCCGGCGAGGCGGCCAGCGTCGTCATGCTCAGGCCAAGCCCGACGAGCCAGACGCGCAGGGAAGGGATGAAGGAGTCGTCAGGCGCTTTTGGCATTCAAGAGTCTCGATTGATCAAACTGCTCGGCAGCGCAGGGTAGCAAAATCGCTGACAGGCGTCTTGCGACGCCCGAGGCGCTTGGTCATCACTCTTGCTCAGCATCCAGCGCAGGCACGACCTCTTCCTCGAGTCCGATGCAGCACTCGTTGCACAGAAATTCGATCACCGCCTGCAGGTGCCCGTACTGCGGCACGCAGATGATGCTGCGCCCCTGTTTCTTCTGGGTGATCAGGCCGACGGCGGCCATGCGACTGAGGTGGTGCGAGAGCGTGGAGCCCGGGATTTCCAGCGCATGCTGGATGTTGCCCACCGTGGCACCGTCGAAGCCGGCCTTGACCAGAAAGCGGAAGATCGCCAGGCGGTGAGGGTTGCCCAGCTCGGCAAGGCTGGCGGCAGCGGCATCATGTTCCATGGCAGTCATCCTGTTAAGCGTGTCGTCTGGAGAGGTGAAAGCATATGTTTCGATATTTCTAGAATTATAGTTGACACAAGCGTGAGCTGCAATCTAGGCTTTGCATCGTTTCCATATTTCTAGAAACATAGATTTTAGAACATGGTTTGTAGAAACATGGATTCTAGAAATACACATCCTGGTATGTAGGGCCTGGCGATATAGAGGTATGAAATGTCTGACTCACTGCACGACGCCTTGGGCATGTTTGCCTTCCTGGCGGTAGAACTCTCGGTATTGTTCCTGTTGATCAGCTTGCTGGTCGGGGTGTTGCAGCGACATATCCCGCCATCCCGGGTCGAGGCGCTGCTGAGCGCCAGTCGCCGCAGCAGTTACTTCATGGCCGCTGGCCTTGGTGCCATCACGCCATTCTGCAGCTGCTCGACCATTCCGATGCTCAAGGGTTTGATCCGTGCTCGCGCCGGCTTCGGGCCGATGATGGTCTTCCTGTTTTCATCACCGCTGCTCAACCCGATCATCATCGGCCTGTTGTTGGCCACCTTCGGCGCCAGACTCACCGCCGTCTATGTGACGGCCGCGCTGGGCGTGGCACTGGGGGCGGGCTGGTTGCTGCAGGCGCTGGGGTTCGAGCGCTTCATCCGCCAGGACAAGGTGCAGGACGCCTCGAGCTGTGGCGGAAAGGCGCAAGCCACCGGCGGCTGTGGTTCAGCCGTCGCCAGTACCAGCAGCTGTGGGGCGGCGGTGGTCGCGGAGGCAACGCGCAAGCCCGAGGGGCGTTATCACGGCCTGGCGCGTGAGGCCTGGAATGACTTCGTGAAGGTGATTCCGTATCTGTTGATCGGCATCGCCATCGGCAGTGTCATCTATGGCTTCATGCCGACGGAGCTGCTGGTGCAGTACGCCGGCCCGAGCAACCCGTTGGCCATTCCGGTCGCGGCGGTGATCGGCGTGCCACTCTATATTCGCGCGGAAGCGGTGATTCCGCTGGCCTCGGCACTGATGGCCAAGGGCGTGGGGGCGGGGACGGTGCTGTCGTTGATCATCGGTAGCGCGGGCGCCAGCCTGACCGAGCTGGTGCTGCTGCGCTCATTGTTCGGTATCAAGTTGATCCTGGCCTTCGTGACGGTGATCTTCGCGATGGCGATGATCGCCGGTTACGCCACCTATCTGTTGTTCTGACAAATGTCGTTCTGACAGCTGGCGTTCGAGAGAAGATCATTCGGGTTGATAGGCTTGCGGCCGGCCGGTGAGGGGGTCGATGCGATCCAGCGACGGCCCTTGGTAGCGATCGGTGATCAGGGCCACCACGGCGTCACCGTATTGCTCGAACCAGAAATCGCCCATGGCCTTCAGATGCTTGATGTTGGTGGTGCTGATGTCGTCCATCGCGTCATCAGGCGCCTTGAGCATGCCGGGCTGTGGGCGCATCTCGGCATTGACGCGGATGTAGCTGCCCGGCGGCGAGATGGTGATGGCCTGATAGCCGACCACCTTCTCATCGGAGAGCACGTCGATCAGGCTGCCTTCCAGTACCCACTGCACTGCGCCCCAGTGCTGGGAATCCGGGCCATTGATCTTGCGCGTGCGTGTTCCGGTGCCGATCGACAGCACGCGACGCGGCTCATGCGGCCACAGGCGACAGGCTTCGGCGATGGCGCACATGGTGGGGTTGTTGGCGATGACGCCGCCATCGATCAGCCAGGTCTGCTCGTTGTCCGGCCCCAGCTTCATGTCGCGGGTCGGGAAGTAGGTGGGCGCCGCGCTGGAGGCGTCCGCGACCTGCCAGGCCAGCAGCTTGTGATGCTCGCGCTTGCTCGACTTCAAGACATGCGGGCGGCGTCTCTCGATGCCGTAGGTGACGACAAGTACCTGCTTGCCAGCGGGGACATCCCTGAGCTTGGCCTGACCGAGGTGCTTCTTGAGCATCGTGCTCTTGCCCTTGGCCTCGTACTTGGGCGCATTGATGCCATCGAGTTCGAACCAGCCGCGATTGTCAGCGAAGATCTGCCTGGCGCTGGTCGCGCTGTAGAGCCTATTGATGTCCTCGAGGCTCATGTTGGTGGTCGCCAGCGCCAGCGCGATCAGACTGCCGGTGCTGGTGCCCGCATAGAAATCGACCCGCTCACGCAGGCTGGTCTGGTGGTCATTTCTGAGTGTCGCGTCGACACGCATCAGAAACTGAGCGGTGGCCGCCCCGCGTATGCCGCCACCATCCAGTGAAAGAATCAGCTTGGACATGCTTGCCTCCTGCAGAGCGGGTAACGCTCAGTCCTGTCCACGGCAACGCCTGTGGCTGCTACCAGAATAGAGAGGCCACTGGTTTTCAGCCGACTGAAATGACTGAGACGGACAAACAGCAGGGCCTGATACTGGCAGAGAGAGCAGAGGCGACAGGTCAGCGAGGCACTGAAGACGAGATAAAGGGGGAAGGCGGAAAGAGGAGAGAAGAGAGGAGAGAGGAGAGGAGAGAAAAGAGGAGAGAGGGGACCAGAAGAGGAAAGAAGAGAGGCGTGGCGAGGAAAGCCGCGATTACCTCCCATGCAGCGGACTGATCGCTCATTGCATGGGAGGCAAGCCGTTGGCGGCCGGAGTCGGTGCTAGAGGGTGTAGTCGACGCCGACCCACAGGCGGCGGCCATCTTCCACGTAGCCGAAATCGTCGTAGCGCACGCGCTTGTCGAACAGGTTGTAGAGGCCGGCGCTAAGTGTCAGCTGAGTGGTGGCATCGAAGCTGACGCCGGTATCGACGATCGTGTAGGACGGCGCGATGACGGTACGACTGGTGACACCGGTGGCGGGCTGAGTCTCTTCGCCACGCCAGTCGACTCGTGTCCAGTGATTGAGGCGATGGTTGAGCTGCCAGTCCAGCTGAGCCGTGGCCTGGTGGCGGGGAATCTGGGTCAGCGGTTGGCCCTTGTTCTCGCCACTGGTCTGCTCGGAATCGGTATAGGTGTAGCTGAGTGCCAGCGCGAGGTCGTGACGCAGCTCCTGATTGAGACTCAGCTCGACGCCCTGGGTGACGGCACTGTCGACGTTATTGTACCAGCGCGCATCATCCGCGCCGCCAGCGCAGGCGCCATCCGGGCACAGTTCGGTGACGATCTTGTCATCGAAGTCGCTGCGGAACAGGGTCACGCCCGCCTGGGTGCCTCTGGCATTGTCATACAGCAGGCCGATCTCGCGGCTCAGAGAGGTCTCGGCTTCCAGATCCGGATTGCCGTAGATATCGCCGCCGCGACTGTCCTGTACCCAGTTGTCGGCGACCTGACGCAGACTCGGCGCCTTGTAACCGGTCGCCACGCCCGTCTTGAGCGTCCAGCTGTCGGCCAGTTGATAGACGCTGTAAAGACGCGGTGACAGGTGGCTGCCGTAGTTCTCGTCTTCATCCAGACGCACGCCGCCGGTCAGCGCCCAGTCGTCGGTCAGCAGCCATTCGTCCTCGGCGAACAGTGACCAGCGGCTGTTGCGGATCTCGTTGATCTCGCTCAGAGCGTTGGTGTCGTTGTCCTCGAGGTGCTCCTCCTCGAAGCTCACGCCCAGGGTGGTCAGGTGATCGCCCAGCGGAATCAGCACGTTGCTGCTCGCCTTGATATTGCTCAGCGTGATGTCACGGCTATCGTTGCGCGACGTCTCGTACTGGACGTAGGAATTGGTGCTGGCGCTGGCCCAGTCACCCTGATGGCTCAGGCTGAAGCGGCGAGTATCCCAATCACGATCACTGTCCTGGCCCTGACTGCGGTCTTCCTCGGTCTGGCGATTCTGGTCGTGATAGGCGAATTCGGCCTCGATGCGCTGGTTGTCGTCCGGCGTGAGGCTGAGCTTGGTGTCGAGGTCCTGACGCTTGCGCTGTGGGTAGCCGCGGGTGATGTCATCTTCCTGGCGCGTGGTCTGTCCGGCGCTGACGCTCAGGCCCAGCAACCCATCGATGAGCGGGCCCGAGGTGCGAATGCGGCTCTGGCGTTCATGTCCCGACACGCTGTGCTGGGGGATGAAGGTGTCATAGTGCAGATTGGTGACCCACTCCTCCTGCGTCTTGCGGGTGATGATGTTGATGACCCCGCCGATGGCATCGGAGCCATAACGCGTCGACATCGGGCCACGTACCACCTCGATACGCTCGATCGCTTCCAGTGGCGGCAGCCAATCCTGCTCGAAGCCACCACTGCCGCTCGGTCGCGTATCACGGCTGTCGATCGGGCGGCCATCCACCAGAATCAGCGTGTATTCACCGGGCATGCCGCGAATGCTGATGTCCTTGGAGTATCCGCCGCTGGATACCGTCACCCCGGGCAAGCCGCGCAGCGCATCGGTGAGGTCGCTGTAATGACGGCCTTCAAGGCTCTCGCGTGTGATCACGCTCATCGAGGCCGGGGCATCCTTGACCATCTGATCGTGACCGGACGCGGTGACGACGATGTCTTCCAGCTGGTCGGAGGCATGGCTCGGGAGTACCACCAGAGAGGGGAGCGCCGCCAGGGCCAACAAGACGGCTGAGCGTGAGGCCATGGGGCGGTGAGGTGCAGAAGGGGGCGCTGGCATCGATTGAAGTTCCCGAGATTATCGTTATGTGCGTGCATCATTCGTGCACTTTTTGAATGATAATGCTTTGCATTGGCGAAGTGCAACGCACTGTTGCGAAAATGTGACGTTGGTGACAATCTTCGACGCTGAATCCATTCATCTTGGTGAGATAGGGCTATCTATGGGGAATTCTCGGCTAGTAACGGCAGGACTGATGGCAGGGTTGATCGGCCTGCCGCTGTCAGGTGTCGCCTTGGCCAGCGCGGCATCGCAGCCAGCTGATGCTCCTGCTGCGGCGATGTCGCCGCTTGCGACCCAGTTAGCGCAACGGGGGTTGGCGGCGGGTGAGGGGTATCCCGGCCTGCACAGCCTGTGTAGCCTCGAGGCACCCCTGGTTGACGCGGGCAAGCGCCACCGACACTCCGAGGATGAAACTGCCAAGCCTAGACCCAGATCGAAGCCCTCCGCTGACAAGCGCAAGTCGCTGGGGCCGCACAGGGTATTCGACAATCTCTACTTCGTCGGCAATGGCCAGGTTTCGAGCTGGGCCTTGACCACCTCCGAGGGCATCATCCTCATCGATGCGATGAACACTCCGAATCAGGCCGAGACCATCATCGCGCCAGGCATGCGCGAGCTGGGGCTGGACCCTGCCGATATTCGCTATCTGGTGATTACCCATGGCCATGGCGACCATTACGGCGGCCAGTCCTGGATCGTGGAGCAGTATGCGCCCGAGGTGATCATGACCAAGATCGATTGGGACATGCTGGATGACCCCGAGCAGCGCATCGACAACCCGCGCTGGGGAGAGCCGCCAGAGCGGGACCATCAGGTCATCGACGATGAGAGGCTGACGCTGGGTGACACCACGCTCGGCATGTACATCACGCCCGGCCATACCCCCGGCACGCTGTCGCTGGTGTTCCCGGTCAAGGATGGCGATGAAGTGCATCACGCCGTGTTGTGGGGCGGCACTGGCTTCAACTTCGGGCCGGATGAGGCCAGACTGCGTGGCTATTCTGCCTCGGCGTCACGCATGCATCAGATCGCGCAGCAAGCCGGCGTAGACGTCTTCCTGTCCAATCACCCCAAGCGTGACGGCACGCCCGGACGAATCGCGGCGCTCGAGACTCGCAAGCCAGGCGAAGCGCATCCCTTCGTGACCGGAGGCCAGGCGTTGGGCGCGCTGGATCTGCTCAGTGATTGCACGTTGGCCCAGGCCGAGCGTCTGCGCGCCGCACGCTGAGTCATCCTGCGGACATTGCGCGCGACAAACGAAACAGGCCGCCCAAGATGGGGCGGCCTGTTTCGTGTCGAGCATGTCGCATCACACTCGGCTTGCTCAGGTGTGTGCTGAAGGTCTGCGATCAGGTGTTGAGCACGACGCCACCATTGAGGTGAATCGTCTGGCCTGTCATGTAGCTTGAGTCTTCGCTGGCCAGATAGACGTAGGCCGGGCCCATTTCACTTGGCTGGCCGGGGCGTTCCATCGGTACCTGCTGGCCGAAGTTGGCGACCTTCTCATCCTCGAAGCTGGCGGGGATCAAGGGAGTCCACACCGGCCCGGGGGCGACGGCATTGACGCGAATACCGCGGTCCATCAGCGTGCCGGACAGTGAGCGTACCAACCCCTGGATGGCGCCCTTGGTGGCGCTGTAATCGATCAGGCTGTCATTGCCCTTGAAGGCATTGACGGACGAGGTGGCGATGATGGAATCGCCTTTGGAGAGGTGCGGTACGGCGGCCTTGATCATGTAGAAGTGACTGAACAGATTGGTCTTGAAGGTGCGCTCGATCTGCTCGTCATCGATCTCGGTCACGTCATCCCAGTCGTACTGCTCAGCGGCATTGTTGACCAGAATATTCAGCTGTCCGAATTCTTCCATCGCGCCCTCGACGACCTTGCGGCAGAAGGCCGGGTCGCCGATATCCCCTGCGATGCGGCGTCCGCGTCTGCCTTCGGCTTCGATCAGACGGATGGTCTCCTCGGCATCGACTTCTTCACTGCCCAGGTGCGTGATCAGACAATCGGCACCTTCGCGTGCAAAGTGCACGGCGGCGGCGCGACCGATACCGCTGTCACCACCGGTGATGACTGCCACCTTGCCCAAGAGCTTGCCGCTGCCGCGATAGCTCTCGCGGATATATTCGGGCTTGGGGTCCATGCGATGTTCATCGCCCGGTTGATGGTTCTGATGCTGTGGGGGCTGTTGCTGAGTCATGCCGTCACCTCCGGTTCGTTGATCGTGAATGCGCTGATGCGCGTTCAGACGCTGAACGTCTCCCCACAGATCTGTGGACGATCGTGGCGGATTAAACCCCCTTGATCAAGATTTTCTTGTTTAGCGATATAAAAACGCCCAGCCCCGAGTGAACGGAGCTGGGCGTCAGAATGTCTCGTCATCGGCAAGCCTGACAGTTGTCAGGAGGCGATATCCTCATGCTTGTCATGCATGGTGGCTGGCGTACTGGCGCCCGCTGCCATGGTCTGTGCAAGCGGAACACGCGGCTCGCTTTCCTCGGTCTGTTCTATTCCGTGCAGGCTCGGCAGATTGGCAGGATCATGCCCGGGGCCGGTTTCGAGGCTGGGCAATGCCTTGCGAATGATGCTGGCGCACAGGGCACGGTGTGCATGCAGTGTCAGACCTTCCCGTTCGAGGAATTGCAGCAGCCGAGTGGCTGAGACCAACGCCACGATGGGATGGAGATCGCGAAAGTGTTCCTCGACCTGGCTGGCACTGATCGTCGCGAGTCGCTCCGGATGGGTATGCGGCATCGAAATATCCTCTTTTCGGGTTCCGATGAGTCGGAATCTTGAGTGCTTCTTCAGGTGTCACGCTCCCTCGACGGCGGTGGGGCTTGCCCATCTGCCAGCGTGACCGCTGCGCTTTCCCTGGCGCAGCGGTCATTGGTCTTGCGGTGACAGCTCGTACTGAGAGTGTTCGTGCTGAGAGTCTTTACTTTACGACGGTGTTGCGTTCTTCAAAAGCTAGTATTAGAGAATTCGCGAATATCTTCCAGCCTTGATGCGCGCATGCTCTCATTTTTATCGTGCTTTCGCGAAACTTCATGCCTTCGCGCAGGCGGATACCTGCCACGGGGTTCTGACTGTTAGACTAACGCTCCCCCATGTCGTACAGATGTCCGTCATGTTGAATATAGTCAGGATGGCCACGAAGCTACCTGACAGATGATCATTTTTCCTTCTATGGATGTGCCATGAAACGCTTTGTGCTGCTCGATACCGCGCCGATCCCCGGTACGACGGATTCGTTGTGTCTGTTCGAGTATGGCGAGGACTTCGTCATCAAGATCGAGAGCGGCAAGGGCGGGCAGCTGATGAATACCCGCATGCATGGCTCGGAAGATGCGCTGGCAGAGATTCCTGCCGGCCTGCTCAAGAGTCGCGGTACGGCCTCGGCGCCGCAGCGCGTTCTGATCGGCGGGCTCGGGATGGGCTTCACGCTGGCCGCCGCGCTCAAGCACTTCAAGGCCGATGCCGAGGTGGTCGTCGCCGAGCTGGTGCCGGGAGTGGTGGCCTGGAATGACGGCCCGCTGGGGGCCAAGGCGGGTTATCCGATTCGGGATCCGCGCACGACAGTCGAGAATCGCGATGTGGCCGAGGTGCTGCGTGAAGCGCCCGGCGGCTTCGATGCCATCATGCTGGATGTGGACAATGGCCCGGAAGGCCTGACCGCAGATGACAACGACTGGCTCTACAGTGCTGAGGGGCTGGCGGTGTGTGCCAAGGCGTTGCGCCCGGCCGGCATTCTGGCGGTGTGGTCGGCCACGGCCGATGCACGTTTCTCGCAGCGCCTGTCGCGGGCCGGTTTCAAGGCAGAGGCGCGTCAGGTCTATGCGCATGGCACCTCGGGGGCCAAGCACACCATCTGGATCGCGCGTTACGTGGGGCGTGCGGAGAAGCCTGATGACAAGACGAAGGCCGGGAAGGGCAATGGCAAGCGCTCAGGCAGTCCGAGCAGAAAGCCGGCATCGAAAGGTGCCGCACGCCCGCCGCGCCGCAAGTAGGCTGAGTGTCTCGTTGCTGATGACGTGATGGTTGGCTCTTCGCCTCATGCGCTTACACACGCTGTGAGTGACGGCAGCGCCTTCACCGCAGGGTGAACGCATGACAAAACGGGCTGGCCACATGATGTGGTCAGCCCGTTTTCGTGTGCGTCATCGGCGCTTGTCGATAGCGTTGAGCCTGTCACAGCGCCAAGCGCTTTCGACTAGGCCCGATGCTGGATTCTGGCTCAGGCCGCTTCGCGCGCCTTCATGTCCTGGTGATATTCCTCGGCGAGGCGCTTCTTGGTGGCGTCATCGAAGACGCGGCCTGCCAGCTGGAAGACTTCCTGCTCTTCCTCATCCAGGTGGTGGGTCACCAGGTGCTCGAGCTGCTTGGCGGTGGCCAGCCAGCCCGGTGAGCTGTAGTCGGTCGCCTCGAGCTTCTCGACCAGCTCATCGATCTCATGGTGCTCGGCGACACTGTGACGCGCCTTCTCCTGCGTCATGTCGTGCTCCATCATCGGCATGTAGAGCGCGCGCTCCTCAGCACCGGCGTGATTGGTCAGCGATTCCTTGAGGCGCTTGAACAGGTCATCGCGCGGCTCGCTGTCACCTTCGGTCTGCAGCAGCATGTCCAGCAGGCGGCGTTGTTCGTCGTGGGTCTCGCGCAGGGCTTCAAAAACGGTCATGTTCCAGCTCCTCATCATGTCTGGCGTGTTGAGTGGCGGGTCTGCTTGTGTGCGATCTTGCTTGTGTCAGGTCTGTACAACTCTGGTGGCGGATCGGCGGAAGTTCAAGTGCGCAACGCTGATCGGCCTTGAAAAAGCCTTGGCGCGAGGCAAGGAAACAAGGGTGACCCTTGAATTCTTTGCTCGGTGGCGTGCCCGCACGGTGTCTGATCGATGCCAGCTGCCGGCCGCCACCGTCAGGAGCCCCGACATGTCCCAAGACCAGACCACGCCAGTCGATTCCTTCAGCCCCAAGGGGTCCCACGCACCGGCATTATCGGCGTCGCTGTCCGGCAGTCAGCTGGATCGGCCGCCGGGCGGTGGCTGGCCGTCGATCAAGGCGGTCGAGAAGTTCATCTGGCAGGAGCATCTGCCCATCGAGGGCCATCGCAGCCTGATGAAGATGAACAAGCCCGATGGCTTCTATTGCCCGAGTTGCGCCTGGCCGAATGGCGACAAGCCCAAGGGTGCCAACTTCTGCGAAAACGGTGCCAAGGCGCTGGCGTGGGAGGCGACACGCGAACGCGTCAGTGATGAGCTGTTCGCCAACAACACGCTCAGCGAGCTGCGCGAGTGGTCGGATCACCATCTGGAGAAGGAAGGGCGCTTGACGCGACCCCTGCGCTACAACGCCCAGACGGACCGCTACGAGGTCACCAGCTGGGAAGCGGCCTACGCCGAGATCGGCCAGCGCCTCAAGCGCTATGAGGACCCGAACCAGGTCGAGTTCTACACCTCGGGGCGTACTTCCAACGAGGCGGCGTTCCTGTTTTCCCTGTTCGGGCGCATGTACGGCACCAACAACTTCCCGGACTGCTCGAACATGTGCCACGAGACCACCTCGCGGGCGCTGCCGGAATCCATCGGCATCGGCAAGGCGACGGTCAATCTCGAGGACTTCAAGCAGGCCGATGCCATCTTCATCTTCGGCCAGAACAGCGGCACCAACAGCCCGCGCATGATGGGTGACCTCCACGAGGCGCGTGGCCGCGGGGCCGAGGTGGTCAGCTTCAACCCGCTGCGCGAGCGGGCGTTGGTCAGTTTTGCCGACCCGCAGTCGCCCAAGGACATGTTGAGCGGCAAGGGTGTCGAGATCAGCAGTCAGTATCATCAGCTGCGCATCGGCGGGGACCTCGCCGCCGTGCAGGCGATGTGCAAGTACGTGATCGAGGCCGACGATGCGCTGCGCGAGCGCAATCCGCATGCGGTGGGCTATCTGGATCACGACTTCATCGCCCAGCACACCCACGGCTTTGATGCCTTCGCCGAGCATTGCCGCAAGCTCGAGTGGCAGGACCTGGTCGCCATGTCCGGCCTGTCACGTGAATCGCTGGAACAGGCGGGGCAGACCTATCTGGAGGCCGAGCGCGTGATCTGCTGCTGGGGCATGGGAATCACCCAGCATGCGCGCGGCGGCGACACCATCCAGCAGATCATCAATCTGTTGCTGCTGCGCGGCAATATCGGCAAGCCCGGCGCGGGGGCCTGCCCGATACGCGGCCATTCCAATGTGCAGGGCGACCGCACCGTCGGCATCGAGAATCTGCCCAATGACGCGATGCTGGATGCCTTCGATCGGGTCTTCGATATCAAGTGTCCGCGCGAGAACGGCCATGATGTCGCCGAATGCTGCGAGGCGATTCTGCGCGGCGAGGTACGCGCCTTCATCGGCATGGGCGGCAATTTCTTCCGCGCGATTCCCGATCAGAAGCGCGTGGTCGAGAAGGTGCACGAGATGGACATGACGGTGCATATCGCCACCAAGCTCAACCGCAGTCACCTGCACCCCGGCAAGCATGGCTGGGTGCTGCCCACGATCGGCCATAGCGAGCGTGACCTGCAGGCCGGCGCCGATGGCAAGGGCGCGGAGCAGGTCTCCAGTGCTGAGGACGGCATGTGCAATGTGACGCCGTCGCGTGGCGTGATGGAACCGGCGGACCCAAGCCTGCACTCCGAGATTGCCATCACCTGTCAGCTGGCCAAGGCGACGTTGCCGCCGCATCCCACCCTGGATTGGGATTGGCTGCAGGCGGATTACGCGCGGATTCGTGATCGCATCGAAGAGGTCTTCCCGCAGATCTTCCCCGACTACAATGCGCGCCTGGCTCAGGGCGGCTTCCATATCCGCATCGCCCCGCGTGAGCGCATCTGGCATACCGACTCGGGGCGTGCCAACTTCCTGTTCCCCGAGGGGCTGGGCACGGATGAGGAGGGGCTGAACAAGGTCACCCATGAGACCCTGAACATGGATAGCACCTTCCTGCTCATCACCATGCGCGGTCACGACCAGTTCAATACCACTGTCTATTCAAATGACGACCGCTATCGCGATGTCTATGGCACGCGCATGGTGGTGATGATCAGCCCGCAGGATCTCGAGACGCTGGGCCTGAGCGAGGGTCAGCGCGTGACGCTGGAAACGGTCAGCGAAGACGGCGTCGAGCGCAGCATGGCAGGCTTCAAGCTCAAGGAATACGACATCCCGACGGGCTGTCTGGCAGCGTACTATCCGGAAACCAATGATCTGATTCCGCTGGATCACCGCGATGCGCGCAGCAACACGCCCGCCTCGAAATCGGTGCCGGTCCGGTTGCGCCTGATGGACAGCGAAGAGGTCAATGCCAGCGAAGGGGTGCTGGCGAGCAGCTGAAGGGCTTCAGCATGAACCGCTAAACAAGGAAAGGCTGAAAAAATTTGCATCCTGTACTCGGCGTCAGGTTTTGATGTCAGAGAAGGAGGGCGAGAGCCACGCCACGCGCTGCACTGAAAGAGTGCGTCGTGTGGCGTTCTGGTGTCTGGCGCTCAAGTTGATGCCAACGTCGGCGTATTTGAGGGGTTTGTAGGTACTGCGCCGGACTTGTCGCGAAATCATTTCTGGAGGCGGTCTTGCGCCCAACCGCGCCTGTTGGCAGGCCAGATCCTGACGCCTGTGTCAGCTTCATGGCACAGGCGGCGAGCTGGCTTGTTGCGCGGCTTGAGGATGGGTGGCGTGAATCTTGCGTGGTGATAGGGTAGCGACCGCCGCTCTGACCTCCGCCCTGCCCGCCACCTTGCCCGCAGGGGGCGGTGGCCGGCGTTCAGGCAGGCTGACACCACCACAAGACTCGACGACTCACGACCGAGCTCCAGGAAGGCACTCATGGCAGAACACTCCTCACCCCATTCCGCAGACCATGCATCGATGGCAGGCGAATCCGGCAATGATTATCCCTTGAGCGAAGTGCCTGCCTCGGCACGACGGGGACTGCTCTCCACCTCGATGGTGCTGCTCGGTTTCACCTTCTTTACCGCCACCATGTGGGCGGGCGGGTCATTGGGTGCCGCGTTCGCGCTCAATGAACTGCTGTGGATCATCGTGATCGGCAATCTGCTGCTCGGCGGTTACGCTGCCGCCCTGGCCTATATCGCCTGCAAGAGCGGTCTGAATTCGGTGCTGATGGGCCGGCTGTGCTTTGGCGAGAAGGGCAGCCGCCTGTCTGACTTCGTGCTCGGGTTCACCCAGATCGGCTGGTACGCCTGGGGCACCGCGACCATCGCCATCGTGCTGGTCAAGACACTCGGCTTGCCGGAGTGGCTGACCACGCCGCTGATGGTCATCTTCGGTTTCGCCTTCTGTCTGACGGCGATGATCGGTTATCGCGGGCTGGACATGCTCTCGCGCATCGCCGTGCCGGCCATGTTGCTGTTCATCCTGTTCAGTCTCTATACCGGCATGGTCGATGTCGGCGGCGTGGCAGGCCTTGCGGCACTGACGCCGACCGATTCCATGAGCTGGACGGCCGCGATCACCGCAGTGATCGGCACCTTCATCAGCGGTGGCACCCAGGCAACCAACTGGAGCCGCTTCGCGCGTTCGCCGAAGATCGCCGTCATTGCCACCCTGGCGGCCTTCTTCGTCGGCAATGGCCTGATGGTGCTCACCGGCGCGCTCGGCGCGATGATCTACCAGCAGGCCGATATCGTCGACGTGATGATCGCCCAGGGGCTGGTCAGCCTCGCCGTCCTGATGCTGTTCCTCAATATCTGGACTACCCAGGACAACACCATCTACAACTTCGCGATCGCCGGCTGCAATCTGCTGCGCACTCCGCATCGTCAGCGTGTCACCCTGGGTGGCGCGGCCATCGGTACAGTGCTGGCGGTACTCGGCATGTATGAGTGGCTGATTCCGTTCCTGATTCTGCTCGGCACCTTCATCCCGCCGATCGGCGGCGTGATCATGGCCAACTTCTGGCTCGGTCACAAAGGGCAGTATCCGCGCCTCGCCGAGGTGCCCAAGGTCGATTACCACTGGCCGGGCCTCGCCGCCTACGCCATCGCCTGCCTGTGCGCCTGGAGCTCACCCTTCATGCCGCCCGTGGTGGGTGTCGTGGTCGCCTTCGTCGTCTACGGCGGACTGATCAAGCTTGCCAAGGTCGAACTGGCCAACAAGACGGCGGCCTGAGTGGCTGAGCGTCTGATGTGAAGGGCAGAGGAATATGAAACGCCCAACGAGTCCTGGACTCGTTGGGCGTTTTTCATGGGGGAAGAAGCGTCAGGGTAGAGAAACTTCAGGGTAGAGCTACTTGATGCACAACATGGTTGTGCATAGAATGAGGGGAAAAGGTGCTGCCATGGCGGTGGAATTCAGGGATGTGTGGCTCGAGAGCTTCTACGAGCAAGATGTTGGCCACCGCAAGATACCTGCGGCGCTCTCCAGTTCGCTCTATCGCAAGTTGCAGATTCTCGATGCCGCAAGTCAGGAGTCTGATCTGAGGATTCCACCGGGCAATCGGTTCGAGCATCTGCAGGGCAATCTCGCAGGTTATTGCTCGATTCGTGTCAACAAGCAGTATCGACTCATCTTTCGATGGGAGGCAGGGATTGCCCATCAAACATATCTAGACCCGCATGCTTACAAGGGCTAGAGGAGGTAGCAGTGATGAGAAACACCCAGCGGCGCCCACTAACGGTAGGAGAGATGTTGACGGCAGAGTTTCTGGAGCCGATGAACATCGACATTCGCACCCTGGCCGAGGCGATGGGAGTGCACAGAAATACCCTGAGCCGTATCGTGCATGACAAGGGCACCTTGACGGCCCCGATGGCCATCAAGCTGGCGGCTGCGTTAGGCAATACGCCGGAGTTCTGGCTCAACATCCAGCATGCCGTGGAGCTTTGGGATGTGCGCCATCGTGCCTATGCCGAGGATGCCAAGGGCGTACGCCGGATAACGCCGCAAGTTGATGCCACCGAGCTTGCCTCGCACTGACGTCGCGCGCTCTTCACGGCGAGTGATTGAAATGGCGTGGGCTCGTGAGTACATGCCCAGCAATGCAAAGCCCCAGCCTGAAACTCAGGCTGGGGCTTTGTGCTTTTCGCATTCGGTAACACCTCGTCGTGCCGCTCGCGTTGATCAGGCGGTTGCTGGCTTCACCTGAATCACCAGGCAGACGGCGATCAGTGCCATGCCCAGCCAGCCGAGCGGTACGATATGTTCCCCGACGATGGTGACGGCGAGCAGCGCGGCGACCAGCGGTTCGAACAGTGTGAGCAGGGTGGCCTTGCTGGCGGCGACGGTCTTCAGGCCGTAGCCGAAGGCGATATAGCCGAGGAACATCGGCACCAGCGCCATGTAGAGCGCGACCGATGTATTGCCGGGGGTGGCGAACAGGCGCGGGTCTGCCACCAGCATGCTGAGGCCCAGGCCTGCGATCAGCGAGATACCGGCGACGCCGAACAGGCTGCCCATGGCAGCGCGGGCGTGGGTGCCGTGGTCCATCATGCGCCGGGCGATCAGCGAATAGGCGGCGTAGGTCGTGCCGGCGATGATGCCCAGCACGATACCGCCCAGACGTTGCCAGTCAGCGTGAGGCACGCTCTCTATACCTGTCGCCATCGGGTCGCCTCCGGCGCTGATGGTGGCAATGTCCCCGCCATGAGTGGCCGTTTCGCCCATCGCCATCATCACCACACCGGCAATCCCCAGCGCGAGGCTGATGTACCAGCTCAGCGTGAGTCGGTGGTGGCCGAACAGGCGCTCCAGAATCGCCGCGGCCAGTGGCGCCGTAGCGATGGTGATCACCGTGCCGATGGCGACGCCGGCCAGATGCATCGAGGAGTAGAAGGCCAGCGGGTAGATGACGACACACACGGCGCCGAGCAACACCCAGCGCTTCTGCGCCATCAACAGGCCCAGGCAGCCCATGATATTGGGCCGTGCGATCACGGCCTGAAGCAGGCCGCCGACGCCCATGGCGAAGGCGCCGGTCGCCAGCGGACTGACATCCTGATTGAAGTGGGCCGCCGTGCCGGTGGTGCCCCACAGCAGCGCGGCAAACAGAACGGCCAGGCTTCCCATGTCGGTCGACCTTGCAGACCCGGCGATATCGGGGCGGGTGGTTGTCATGGTGATGTCCTTGCGTGTATTGCCAATCCCTTGGCCGTTTTCAGTCGCAGCATGAGCGCTGGAAAAAGTGTGCTGAAACCACTTTCGGCGAGTTGAGTTGACGCGCCAGCTGGCTGCCGCTCAGGGCGCGCACTCCAACTTGCCAACAAATCCCTCATCGTCGTCAGGCGTCGTGACGCTGCCATGGCTCCGATCCTTGCTCCGGCCCTTGCTTGGCATCGCGGCCATGCTCGGTATCGCTCCAGGGATCATGCTCACCCCAGTAAGCAGTGTCGCCGTGTGTATCAGCTTGAGCGTCGCAGGCCGTGTCAGGTGTCGTCCAGGCCGCGAGGTCTGCCTGCGGGCTGGCCATCGGCGTTTGCGTTGCCTGCGGACGCAATTGCAGCATCAGGCAGGTCATGATCAGCACCATGCCGATGGCCCCCATCAGCGTGAACTGCTCGCCGACCACGATGACGGCCAACAGGCCCGCCACCAGTGGCTCGAACATGGTCAGAACCGTCACCCGGCTGATGGGCACGCTGGCAAGCCCGCGCCCGAAGATGAGACTGGCCAGCAGCATCGGGATCAGTGCCATGTAGATGGCGACCGCCGAATTCACCGGCGTGGCGAACAAGCGTGGATCGAGGAACAGGCAGCTGATGGCCAGCCCGATCAACAGCAGGACGCCGGCACAGCCGAACATCGCCCCCATGGCCGCACGGCGATGAACGCCCAGCAGCATCATGCGTCTGGCAAGCAGCGAATAGGTGGCGTAGCTGGCGCCGGCCAGCACGCCCAGCCCGATACCGATGAGCTTGCGGCTCTCGCTGGCAACGCCGCTGGCAGTGGCGTTTGCCGCCGTGTCTGCCAGGCGTGTCTCGCCCATGGCCATCAACCCCACGCCGGCCATGCCCAGCATCAGCGCCGCGTACCAGCGCGCACTGACGCGCTTGCGGTCCAGCACATATTCCAGCACCGCTGCCGCCAGCGGTGCCGTGGCGATGGTGATGACGGTGCCCATCGCGACGCCGGTGTATTCCATGGCCGAATAGAAGGCCAGCGGGTAGACGATGATGAACAGCGCCGCCCACAGCACGAGATGCTTGTGGACCAGCAGGGCGGCCAGCTCCTCATGGAGGATTCGTCGCGACAGCACGGCCTGCAGAATGCCGCTAAAGCCCATGGCGAAGGCGCCGGTGGCCAGCGGGCTGACATCCTGATTGAAGTGGGCGGCGGTGCCGGTCGTGCCCCATAGCAGGGCGGCCGTGAGGACGGAAAGATTGCCGATCTGGCGTTCCAGCGCTGGGCGGAAGGGCGTCCGGGAGAAGGAGTGCTGCATGGTGGATGGCTCGCAATGAAGTGTGTCTCGGTGTGCACGAGATTACGCCTCATCGCGAGAATATATTGTGCTGAAACTACGCTCTGATCTGCCAGGAGAAGCAAAACGTCATATACCGCCAGCGTGCGGTGATTGACTGCTGGGTTCGGGTGCTCAATCGGTTGTTCAGATGATCGAGCCAGTCGCTCATTCAGTCATTCGGGGGAGTGAGGCTCGAATACTGACGCGTCATCTCGCGTGGCGACTGGCCGAAGTAGCAGGAAAACCGCCGCGAGAAGGCGGAAAGGTTCTGATAGCCGACGGCCTCGGCGACCTGCTGGACGCTGAGATCGGTATGGATCAACTGCGCCCGCGCGCGCTCCATGCGTCTGGCGGTCAGGTACTGCTTGACGCTGACGCCCAGATTGTCGCGGAACACCTTGTGGAACTGGGTCGGGCTCAGGTGGGCGAGTCGGGCCAGGGATGTCACATCGTGGGGCTGGGCCAGCTGCGCGTTCATGACGTCGAGCACTCTGAGCAGACGACGATCGACGCGCTGATCACAGGTCTGCTTCTCCAGCAGGCCGAGAAACAGCGCGATGGAGAGCTGATCGATGTGCTTGTCGACCTCGCCCTGCAGCTGCGCTTCGAGAAACAGCAGGTAGTTCATCAGCAGGGTGCTGATCGAGAACACCACGCGTTGCGACGCCGCGAGATTGTCGGGCAGGTAGTCCAGATCGGCGACGATGAAACGCGCGGCGTCCTTGGCATGAAACAGGTGCGCCTCCCCGGGGCGAATGATGACGCACTCGCCGGTGACCACGGTGCCATGATGGCTGCCGACCTGGATATCGAGATGGCCGCGGATCGGCAGCACCAGCTGGTGGTGGTCGTGGTCATGACTCGTGGCCTGCGGGGTATAGGCGCGCAGCGAGAGTGTCGTCATGGTGCGATGGCCATCATCCGGCGATGCAAGGGCAGCAAGCAGAGCAAGAGGAACACGCGGGCCGTCAGCGGCTCAGCTCGATGCTGCGGGTCTGGCCGCGGCCGACCTGCACCTGACTGAGAATCAGCGGGCTGCGTGTGCCGTCCGGCAACTGGATGACACCGGCGACATAGAAGGTGCCGGATGGCAGACCAGTGGCATTGAAGTAGCCATTGCTGTCAGTGCGCACGATGTGGGTGTAGGCCTGGGCGCGCGGGTCGGCGCGAGACGCCGTCTTGCCCGCCAGTGCCAGTTCCGCGGCTTCGGCGGAGTAGGTGGTGACCGGCGCGATCGAGATACCCGCCCGGTTGGCGTAGATCGTCTGGCCCTGCCACTCATAGGACATGCGGCCCTTGATCACCGAGGTGCCGGTCTTGTCGAGCTTGGCGTACTCCGCCTCCGGGAAGGCGACGGTGCGCTGGACGCGCTGCTCGCCCTGTTCGGACTGCGAAGAGCCGAAGTCCGGCAGCGAAATGCTGTCGGCCATGCGCGAGGCGCTTTCACACCCGGCAAGAACGGCGGTGCACATGAGCAGAGCGAGTGGAGTACGCAAGTGACGAAGCATGGCGAGTCTTCCCTGAAGTCGAGTGATGGGCGGCGCGGGCGTCGGCTCGTGAGCGAGCCAGTCTGGCCACAGCTGCTGCCTTTGCCCCACATCCTACTGCGCCGAGCACAGTCAGGGAACTGCCGGTGAGCGGGAGACAGGCGCGGGTGACTCTTCCGTCAGGCATCGGCATCCGTGGGCATCCGCTGGTAACTCTCGCGGTTTCGACCGACCCTTGTCAGTAGGCCAGCGGGAAGCATTTGCCCGTGAGCGGGCTGGGTTGCGCAAAGCATGCCTCTGGAGTTGCTTAAACAGGAACTCCTTGTTCATTATACGTTTGTCTATAACGTGATGGCGCTTGTTACCATGCTGTTCATCAAACCCTGTGCAAGGGCTGCGCAAGAGCTGTTCAAAGCCGCTCGAGGTCTGCTTGGGCGCTGTTCGAGTGCTATTCGGGTGCAGCACACAGGTGGCAATACCGCCTTGCGCGCTGGCGTCGGGTGAACCATTCATTGTCCGGGAGGGCCGCATGTCGACATCCCAGAGTGCTACTGATCCTTCACGTCGTCAGCTATTGAAGCTGGGGCTCGGTGGGGCAGGCATTGCCGTGTTCGGCGGCCTGTCCCTCCAGGCCCTGGCCGAGACGGTCGCTGACGAGCAACAGATGCAGGATGACAGTGCCTTCGCGACGTTCATGGTCCTGTCGCGCTGGCTGCTCAGCGACAAGACCCTGGATGAGCGGCTGGGTCAGCGCTACTTCGAGGCGCTGGCGAGAATTCCGGCCGAGGGAGTGCCCGGTGTCGGCAGCTTGCCGGCCCTCAAGACTCGGTTGCTGGCCCTGGGCGAGTCGCGAGAGTACGTGAAAAAGGAAGACCTGAGTGACGGCGAGATGGCGCTGGTGCGCCGTCTGCTGCAGGCCTGGATGCTGGGCACGGTCGGCAAGTCGATCAGTGACCCTGCCGCCGAGGTCATCGCCTTCGAGCGCGCTGGCATGTATGCCGGGCCGCGCGATGTGCAGGTGGTGCGTACCTATTGCCCCAATCGCCCGGGGTTCTGGGCAGAGGCACCCAAGGCCTGAGTGGTCACGCTTTCTGACCGCCCCTGTTGCCGTTCCCAATTTCCCGAGGAGAATCCTGTATGGCCGAGGAACCCCGTGCGTATGATGCCGATGTGATCGTGGTCGGTTCCGGCGTTGCCGGTGCCCTGATCGCACATCGCCTGGCCGAGGCCGGCAAGTCGGTCATCATGCTGGAAGCCGGCCCGCGCATGCAGCGCTGGCAGATCGTCGAGCGCTTCCGCAACCAGGCCAACAAGATGGACTTCATGGGGCCCTATCCTGCCAGCAAGGCGGCGCCCCATCCGATGCTCTACGGCGAGAATGCCGACTATCTGGTGCAGAAGGGCGAGCAGGCCTACGACGCCCAGTACATTCGCGCCGTCGGCGGCACTACCTGGCACTGGGCGGCATCCTCCTGGCGTTTTCTGCCCAGCGATTTCGTGCTCAAGAGCGAGTATGGCGTCGGGCGCGACTGGCCGATCGGCTATGACGACCTGGAAGACTATTACTTCCGGGCCGAGGTCGCGCTGGGTGTCTGGGGGCCGAATGATGTCGATCTCGGCAGCCCGCGCAGCGCCGAGTATCCGATGGCCCCGCTGCCGCTGTCGTGGAACGAGCGGCGGGTCAGCGAGCGCATCAATCCCCACGGCTTTGACATGGTCACCGAGCCGGTGGCGCGCAACAGCCGCCCCTATGATGAGCGCCCGACTTGCTGTGGCAACAACAACTGCATGCCCATCTGCCCGATCGGTGCGATGTATTCCGGCATCATCCATGTCGAGAAGGCCGAACGTGCCGGTGCCAGGTTGATCGACAATGCCATCGTGCATCATCTGGAAAGCGACGCCAGCGGCAAGATTCGCGAGGTGCGCTATCTGGACCCCGACGGCAAGCAGCATCGCCTGAGTGCGGCGCGGGTGGTGCTGGCGGCCAATGGCATCGAGACGCCCAAGCTGATGCAGATGTCGGTCAACGCCCATACCCCCGATGGGGTGGGTAACCAGAACGACATGGTCGGCCGTCATCTTATGGACCATCCCGGCACCGGGGTGAGCTTTCTGGCCGATGAGCCGCTGTGGGCCGGGCGTGGCCCTCAGGAGATGACCTCGATCATCACCTGGCGCGACGGCGACTTCCGCAAGGACTTCGCGTCCAAGAAGCTGCATCTGTCCAACATTGCCCGCACGCAACAGATGACCACGGAGGTGCTGTCGGAAACACCGCTCAGGCTCGGCGCGGATCTGCAGGCGCAGATCGATAATCGCGCCAGCCGCTATGTGCAGTTCGACAGCTTCCACGAGCTGTTGCCAGAGGCCGCCAATCGCATCACGCCGTCAAAAAAACGTGACGCTCTCGGCCTGCCGCGCCCGGAATTCCGTTATGCTATCGATGATTACGTCAAGCGCAGCGCCGCGCATACCCGTGAACAATATGCGCGTATCGCTCAGCTGATGGGAGGCACCGACATCGCGTTCCGTGATGAGTTCTCCAACAACCAGCATATCTGCGGTACGACCCTGATGGGAGACAACCCCAAAGACTCCGTGGTGGATCGCGATTGCCGAGTGCATGGCCATGACAACCTGTTTGTCGCCAGCTCCGGCAGCATGCCCACCGTCGGGTCGGTCAATTGCACCCTGACCATCGCGGCGTTGTCTCTGCGTATTGCCGATCTGCTCGAACAGGAAATATAAGCATGGTCCCGCACGTCCGTACTGCTGGCACCCGTGATGCCATTGATGAGAAAGGTCGCGGTGCCCGCCCGATCCTTCGCCCCGCACGCCTGACCCGTGCCGTCCGCCTGGCCGCCATTGCGGGCACCAGCGCTTTGTTGCTCAGCGCCTGTGGTAGCGGCGAGGACGAGCACGCCAGCCAGGTGGAAGCCGACAAGGCCGCCACCAATGACCCCGCGCTGATCGAGAAGGGTCTTTACATGGCGCGCGCCAGCGATTGCGCGGCCTGTCACAGCACCGAGGACGGCGATGAATACGCCGGTGGTCTCGGCTTCGAGACCCCGGTGGGCGAGATCTACGCCACCAACATCACTCCGGATACCGAGCACGGCATCGGCAACTACACCCTCGAGGAGTACACCCGTGTGCTGCGCGAGGGCGAGGCCGCCGATGGCCACAACCTGTATCCGGCGATGCCGTTCCCGTCCTATGCCCGTCTGACGGATGAGGACATCAAGGCGCTCTACGCCTGGAACATGCATGAGGTGACGCCGAGCAGCACGCCCAACCGCGAAAGCGAGATTCCGTTCCCGCTCAACATGCGCTGGCCGATGGCACTGTGGGAAGAGATCTTCTCGCCGCTGGAGCCGTGGCAGGACCACGAGGACAAGAGTGCCGACTGGAACCGTGGCGCCTATCTCGTCCAGGGGTCAGGCCACTGTGGTAGCTGTCATACCGAGCGTGGCTTCGCCTTCCAGGAAACGGCACTGACCGGTGATGAAGAAGGCTATCTCGGCGGGGCGATGATCGAAGGCTGGCGCGCCTTCAACCTCACGCCGGACATGCAGGATGGTCTGGGCAGCTGGAGCGAGCAGGATATCCAGACCTATCTGGCGACCGGCAACCTCAAGGGCAAGGCGCAGGCTGGCGGCCCGATGGCGGATGTGGTCGAGCACTCCATGCGTCACATGAGTGAAGATGACCTGCGCGCCATCGCGGTCTATCTGAAGTCGATTCCGGCGGTGGATGGCAAGGGCGAGCAGGGCGAGGCGGTCAATGATGGCGATCGCGAGGCTGAAAGCGAGCCGCAGGTCGCCACGCGCTTCAATCAGGGCGCACCGGCCGATGATGTGCTGTTGCTGCGCGGTCAGCCGCTGGACAAGCGCCCCGATGATGAAGACCTGATCGGTCAGCTGACCGACGCCACGCCGGGCGTGCGTCTGTATCTGGGCCACTGCGCCATGTGTCACGGCGCGGATGGCGCCGGCACCCAGGATGGCTACTACCCGTCGCTGTTCCACAACAGCGTGACCGGCAGTGTCTATCCGGACAATCTGGCCCAGGCGATCCTCAATGGCGTGCAGCGTGAGAACAATGGTCACAGTGTCTTCATGCCGGCCTTCGATGACAGCCTGACCGATGATGAGCTGATCAACCTGATGGACTATCTCGAGAGTCGCTTCGGGGAAGGTCATCAGTCCGAGACGCTGGCATCGCCCGACACGCGTCGTCAGCAGCTGAGCGACAAGCTCGAGGACTGGCGCAAGCACTGAGTCCGGTGCAGGCGCTGAGTCCGGTGCAGGCCTGAGTCCGGTGCAGGCACAGAGGTCTGTGCTGACAGGCCTGCGCAAGTGCTGGGTAGCCGAGTGAAAAGACAGCCCTTGAAAGTGGGCTGTCTTTTCCGTGACCTGCGCCATGGCGCCGAGAGTGCGGTTGTCGTGTGCGTTCAGGCCGTCTCATCCCGTGTTCAGTTTCCCGTGACTGGATCATCCGTGACTGGCGATGTCACACAGTTGGGGTAATATTGCCCCATGCAGGACCCCCGATTCACATTCATCCCGCTCGGGTTGCGCTCAAATGCAGCACAAACTGAAGAACTGCGGTAGAATGTGCGCCCAGACTTTAGCTCTTTATCAATTATTCGAGGCAACATAGCAGTATGACCGACGCTAATCTTGACGACCAGCTTGCATCCCTGTTTCAGGAGCAGGACACCAAGCAGGACCAGAACGCCCGCATCAAGGAGCTGGAGCGTCAGCTGCGTGAAGCCAGCAAAGAAGCCGACAAGCTCCGTAATGCCCGTGACAAGGCAAAGAAGGAAGTCGAAGACCTGCGCGCTCGCAACGAACGCCTGAGCGAGAAAGCCGCAGCCTCTGACAAGCACCGCAAGCAGGTCGAACACGAGTTCAACCAGAAGCTGGTGCAGTACAAGGCACGTCTGGCACGCGAACAGGCCATCGCCCAGTCTCGCATGATGCCGATGGGCGCAGCCGTCGAGGAAGCGACCGAAGAAGCCGATGCGGCCTCTCTGGAAGACCTCGGCCTCAACGCTGCCGCTATCCGTGCCCTGACTGACGCTGGCTACGACGACGTCGCCAAGGTTCGCAAGGCTCACGCCGATGGCGTGATCTCTGAAGTCAAGGGCATCGGCCCGAAGGCTCAGTCCCAGATCGCTGAAGCCCTCGACGCCTGATCGTTGCCGTTGATCGAAAAAACCCGCCAATCGGCGGGTTTTTTTGTGTCTATCATTCGCCCTGTGGCGGGCGTGACTGATGGCCTAATGCTGCGTCTACTCCCGGGTCTACTGTTAGAGCTCAGGCCAGCTGACCGCTGACTGTTGCTCGCCCAGCCAGTCCTTGAGGGCGGTGCGCATGTCGGCGGTCGGGATCGAGCGTCCGTTCAGCGCATGCACCACCCTGGGCAGACTCGGCGCCTCACCGGCATCTGCTGGCCAGGCCTGCTTGAGCGTGAAGGCGAGCTTCATCGGCTCCTCGCCGTGCAGGCTCTGCTGCATGCGGGCGTGTTCCACGGCCAGCGACTCGAGCTCGGCCTCAAGGCTGGCATCCTCGATATCGGCGCGGCTGACCAGCAGCATGCGCGGCAGGTCGAGCATGTCGGCGCGCGGCAGCCAGTCCTTGGACAGCGGATGCAGCGCCACCAGACGCGTCGCGTCATCGCCGTTGAGGAAGGCAGCGTGCATCTTGCGGCTGTTGATCAGCGCCTGGGGCGCATCGCCGACATATTCATCGCCTTCCAGCTCTTCCAGTGAGCGCGGGCTGACCAGCTGCATGCTGGAGCCGACCTTGACCTCCACCCACTGCTTCAAGGCCAGATGCGAGCGTGCATCGTCATCGCTGATCACCACTCGCACCGCGCGGGTGGTGTCGTTGAGGAAGCGGATCAGCAGCTCCTGCGGCTCGAACAATTCGGTGTAGCGGATCAGCTCGTCACGCGCGACCAGGCTGACATCGTCGAGATCCGCGCCATCCAGCACTCGCAGTGACATGCCGCTTTCGGCCAGTGCCTTGAGCATCTGCGGTGTCAGGTAGGCGGCGTCGAGGCTACCATCGCTCAGCCCTTGCTCCACGGCCTCGGGGCTTGAGAACTGCTTGAGCAACAGCGGGCTGCTCAGTTGCTCATCGAGGGTGCCCTCGGCTTCGAGCATCACGGCGGGACTGACGCTGACACCGCCATCGGCGGGCATGCCGATCTCCAGCGCGCTGGCGTGCTGGGCAAGGGTCAGGCTGGCAGTGGTGAGCGATAGGGTCACGAACATGCGTGCCAGACGCGGGCGAGATATCGGTAGTGATATCGAAGGACAGAACAGTGCAGGGGAAAGCAGGGACATCTGGCACTCCGGCAACGGTAACAGGGTGATGGCGTACGGCAGCGATGACAGCGCTCGCGCGTGGGCGCCAATGGTAGCCGTTTGGCCTGTGGGTGTCAGGCACGGCGCGGCGTCATGTCTCACCTCGCCGCCAGGCCCGCCATCCTGCGGGGTGACCGTGAAGATGATCGTGAGGATGGCCGTGGAGATGAGCGTATGGATGACCGCGGGCATGAAAAAGCCCCGTCTCCGAAAGGAGGCGGGGCTTTTGACGACTGTCAGCACAGGTGGCTCAGTCCACTTCAGCTCATGGCTGAGCACATGCGGCAGCTCACGGCTCGGCACATAGGGCAGCTCACGGCTGTGAGCGTGCCACCGGTGCTTCACCGGTCGCGGCAACCGGCTCCGGTGTGGCCACTACACCATCGCGGCGCGCGAAGTGATCGACCCACAGCGCGATCACGCCATCGCCGGTGACGTTGGTGGCGGTACCGAAGCTGTCCTGGGCCAGATACAGCGCGATCATCAGGCCAAGTTCCGCCTCGCCAAAGCCGAGCATGCTGCCCAGCACGCCCAGCGCCGCCATCACCGCGCCACCCGGTGCCCCGGGCGCGGCGATCATGGTCAGGCCCAGCATGATCAGAAACGGAATCACTTCGCCGAGGCTTGCGAGTGCCAGGTTGTGGCTCATCATCATCACGGCGGTGGCACAGGTGACGATGGTGATGGTGGAACCGGACAGGTGGATGGTGGCGCACAACGGCACGCTGAAGTTGGCCACTTCATCGCTGACGCCATTGGCCTTGGTCTGGCGCAGGCTGACCGGAATGGTCGCCGCCGACGACATGGTGCCCAGCGCCGTCAGGTAGGCCGGCAGCATGTTGCGCAAGAGGCCCAGCGGAGAGCGACGCTGGATCAGGCCGGTGATCAGGTAGGCCGTGCTCAGCCAGATCCAGTGCATCACGATCGCCAGCACCAGCACCTTCCAGAAGGTATCCAGTGTCGACAGCGCCTTGCCCTCGTAGGCCATCTCGGCAAAGGTGCCGGCGATGAACAGGGGCAGCAGCGGGATGATGACGCGATTGAGGAACACCTCGACCACTTCACGCGATTCGAAGACGGCGCTTTTCAGGGTCGGCAGTTCGCGGCGGCTGATGACCACGCCGAACACGAAGGCCAGCACCAGGGCCGTCATCACCGGCAGTGCCGCGGGGATTTCGAGATCGAGAAAGGGAGTCAGGGCATCGCGGCCTTCAGCGACCGGCGCCATGCCGGACAGCATGCCGGGCAGCAGGTTGCTGGCCACCAGGAAGGCGAAGATGCCGGCCAGAATCGTCGACCCGTAGGCCATGCCGACGGTGCGACCCAGCATGGCGCCGGAATTCTTCGGCAGCGACGCGATGCCGCTCATGACGTAGAACAGGATGATCAACGGGATGGTGAAGTTGATCAGCTGGCCGATGATGACCTTGGCGGTCAGCGCGGCACGTACGAGGGCATCCGGGGCCATCAGGCCGATCAGCAGGCCGGCAATGATGCCGAGGATAAGTTTGACGATGAGCTTCATGTGGATCTCGAGGGTTTGACGGGTTCTTGCCCCGATAACGGGTCGTGAATCGCGTACCACCTCGGCGACGCACCGAAATGGCGCGCAGAGTTTACCTGAATTGCGCCACCATTTCAGGCGCCTGGCCAGCTGCCGTGGCATGGGGTGTGAATGCCCATGACTCGACGTGCTGACCAGGCGCCATTTCAGGCTCTCAGCCGTTCATCGCTTCGCTCTCATCACTTTCGCGTTTTCTCTTTCGCGCCTCGCTTGCCCACCCAGCGCTTCGCTTTAGCTCTCGTCTCACTGTCTTGATCTCACTGCCTTGATCTCACTGTGATGAAGAGACCGAGCGGCGTTGCTTCACACCATGATGAACCAGTGCCACCGCTGCCAGTGCCAGCCCGAACAGAGACATGCCCTGCCAGCCATGCACGCTCATCATCTTGACGCCGATGGCGGAACCGGCTGCCGCGCCGAGGTAGTAGCACAGCATGTAGACGGCGTTCATGCGGCTCTGGGCCTTGGGGTCGATCGAGAACACGCGCACCTGGTTGGGAATCTGGGCCGCGAAGACGCCCAGGTCCAGCAGGATGATGCCGACGATCAGTCCGGCCAGGCTGTCACCCCACATGGCGAGCACCGCGAAGGACGCCAGCACCATCACCAGGGCGAAGCTGATCAGACGCCCCGCGCCGACACGATTGACCAGTCGGCCCGCCGCCTTGGCACCGAAGATGCCCGCCAGCCCGATGATGCCGAACAGCCCCGCCTGCTGGACGCTGTAGTCAAACGGCGCATCGGTGACGTGAATGGCCAGCGTCGCCCACATGGCATTGAAGGCCGCGAACCACAGCGCGCCGGTCAGCGCGGATTCCCGCAGCAGGGCGTGTTGCTTGAACAGCGTGCCCATCGAGGCGATCAGTCTGGGGTAGGCCATCTGCACGGCAGGCGCGCGGCTGGGCAGGTGACGGTGCAGCAGCACACCGATGATGACGGTGATGATGGCCGCGGCCAGGAAGACGCTGCGCCAGCCCCAGTATCCGCCGATGCTGCCGCTCAGGGTGCGTGACAGCAGTATGCCGATGGTCAGCCCCGTCATCAGGGTGGCGATGTTCTTGCCGCGCGCCTCGGGGGTGGACAGCGAGGCGGTCAGCGGAATCAGCTGCTGGGTGATGTTGGCGCCCAGTCCGGCCACGAAGCTTGCCAGCAACAGCGGCCAGAAGCAGGGGGCCAGGAAGATGCCCAGTGAGGCCAGTGCCAGGGTGATGGACAGATTGCGGATCAGCTGGCGCCTGTCCATGGTGTCGCCCAGCGGCGAGATCAGCAGGATGGCGGCGGCATAGCCGAATTGGGTCGCGGAGGGAATCAGGCCGATCATGCCCTGGCTCACGCCCAGTGAGCCGGCCATCTCCGCCAGCAGCGGCTGGTTGTAGTACAGATTGGCGGCGGTCGCGGCGACCGCGATCGCCATCAGCAACAACAACCCGCGGCCAATGGCGGGGGGGCTGTCGGCGTCTGGTGTCGATGTCGGCGTGTCAGTGCCTGACGGGACAGTATCTGATCGGGCAGTGTCCGATGGGGAAGTGCTTGAAGGGGAAGTGCTTGAAGGGGAAGTGCTTGAAGAAGTGCCTGTCACCTGGGTGTCCTCATGTTCGTGCTGCCAAGCGTGGCAGCGGTGATTCATGAGGGGCAGAGTAGGCAGTGTTCACCTATAAGAGAAATGTTGTTGTTTGATATGTTTGATGCTCATCCGGTATAGATCTGTGATCTACCTTGGAGGCGTTAAATCCTGGTTGCCCTCAAGCCTGGCTGTGCTCAAACGTGGCTGTGCTCAAGCCTGGCTGCACTCAAGCCTGGCTGTGCTCAAGCCTGACTGTGCTTAAACGTTGCCTGGAGTCACTGGCCTGGCCGCGCGACGCTGTCGCGTTCCACCAGCCTCGGGGCCAGTTGGGTCTGGCCCGGGAAGGGAGTGCCTTCCAGACGCGCGATCAGCTGATCGACGGCCGTGGTGCCCAGCGCATAGATCGGCTGGCGGATGGTGGTCAGAGCGGGTGAGAGGTAGGCGCTGATCTCGATATCGTCGTAGCCGATGATCGAGAGTTGCTTCGGTACCTCAAGGCCCAGGTCCTGGGCGGCGCGCAGACAGCCCAGCGCCAGCAGGTCATTGAAGGCGAAGATGGCATCGGGTCTGTCGGCCGGATTGGCCAGCAGCAGGTGGGCCGCGCGATGACCGTCGGCCAGCATCAACTGGGTCGCGATCTGCCAGTCCTCGGCGAGCCCCAGACCGGCGGCGTGCAGGGCGTCCAGTGCTCCGCTCAGGCGCTCGCGGGAACGCGCATGATCACGAGGCCCGGTCAGCAGGGCGATGCGCTCGATCCCCTGCGCCAGCAGGTGCTCGATGGCAAGCCTGCCCCCCAGGCGTGAATCGTCATTGACCACCGTCATGTCCCAGCCCGGCTGGGGCTCGGCGTCCATCATCACCGTCGGCAGTGGCAGGGCGCTGAGCGCCTCGAGAAAGCCCGCGCCGTTCTCGGCCGTCATCACCACCAGGCCATCGATGCGCCGGTCCCGCAGCGTCTCGAGATAGCTGAGCTGCTTGGCATCGATATCGTCGCTGTTGCACAGGATCAGGCTGTAGCCTGCCTGGTAGCAGCGGTCCTCGACGCCACGGATCACCTCGGCGAAGAAGGGGTTGTGCGCACTGGTGACGATCATCCCCAGGGTGCGGCTGCGGTTGGATTTCAGCGCGCGAGCGACGCTGTCCGGGCGATAGCCGAGCGCAGCGATCGATTCGCGTACCCGAGCCTCGGTCGCGCTGGCCACCGGGCGGGTGGCATTCACGACATGCGACACCGTGGTTACCGAAACTCCAGCGTGTGCCGCCACATCCTTGAGTCGAATCACTGTTCTATCCCTGGTGATGAGCCTGATGGTGAAAGTCGAGCGGGCGTCACTGGCCCTGCGAGGCGAGCAAGACACGCCATTGATGGAAAGACGCAAAAAGACGGTAAAACGCCGGCCAGTGGCCGGCGTTCTGTTCCGCGATGCAGGCGGCGTGAGCCTTGTGAGCGCTTATTCGGTGATCAGCTTGAGCGGCACGGAGATGGTCTTCTCGACGTCCTCGTCCTTGAGCAGCTTGTCGGCGGTATCGACACCGAGGCTACCGATCAGTGCCGGCTGCTGGGCGACGGTGGCGTCCATCTTGCCGGCCTGCACGGCCTTGATGCCTTCATCGGTGCCATCGAAGCCGACCAGCAGGATGTCCTTGCCGGCGGCCTGCAGGGCACGCTGGGCGCCCAGCGCCATTTCATCGTTCTGGGCAAAGACGGCATTCACGCCCGGATGCGCCTGCAGGAGGTTCTCCATCACGTTCAGGCCCTGGGTGCGGTTGAAGTTGGCCGGCTGAGTGGCGACCAGGCTGAGGCCTGCCTGGCCGTCGATGGCCTTCATGAAGCCTTCGCCGCGATCACGCGTGGCCGAGGCACCGGCGACGCCTTCCAGCTGCACGATCTCACCCTTGCCTGCGAGTTTCTCGGCGATGAAATTGCCCGCCAGTTCGCCACCGGCGACGTTGTCGGAGGCGACGTGCGCCGCGACCCGACCGCCGTTGGCGCTGCGATCCAGTGTCACCACCGGCACATTGCGGCCATTGGCGGTGCGCACGCTGGAGACCACGGCATCGGAATCGGTCGGGTTGATCAGCAGCAGATCGACGCCGCGGGACAGGGCGTCCTCGACATTGGACAGCTCACGCGCGGCGTCATCGCCGGAATCCAGCACGATCAGCTCGTGGCCCAGTTCCTCGGCCTTGTCCTTGGCACCCTGCTGGAGGCTGACGAAGAACGGGTTGTTCAGCGTCGAGACCACCAGCGCGATCTTGTCGGCCATGGCGGATTGCACCGGCATCAAGCTCAGGCCTGCGGCAGTGATGGCGGTGGTCAGCGTGGAGGTGAGCAGTTTTCCGTTCTTCTTCTTCATGGCGATGGTCCTTTCGTTGTTGTCGGCGACCCGCTGGAGGGCCCCCGTGGTTGGCGCACGGGGGCGAGGGTCTTCGATACTGCCGGGAATGAAACCGTGTCGTGTCTTACGTACTTGTGCTTCTATTTCTGCGGTACTTGCTCTTCTATTTCTGCGCGCGGCTGTCGATCAGTACCGCGAGCAGTATGACGGCGCCCTTGGCGATCATCTGGTAGTAGCTGGAGACGCCCATGATGTTCAGCGCATTGTTGAGCACGCCGATCACCAGTGCCCCGATCAAGGTGCCGAAGATGCGTCCACGGCCACCCATCAGGCTGGTGCCGCCGATGACGACTGCCGCGATGGCGTCCAGCTCGTAACCGGTGCCGGCATTCGGCTGTGCCGAGCCCAGACGGGCGGCGAGGATGGCACCGGCCAGTGCCGCGAAGGCCCCCGCGATGGCATAGACGCTGATCTTGATGCGATTGACGTTGATGCCGGACAGACGCGCGACCTTCTCACCACCGCCGACCGCATAGACGTGACGCCCGAAGCGGGTGTGGTGCAGCACGCCCCAGCACAGCACGTAGACGAAGAACATCATGTAGATCGGGATCGGCACGCCGAGCCAGTAACCGCCGCCCAGATTCCAGAAGCTGTCAGCGGCTTCGCTGACGCCGATGGAGACCGGGCGACCATCGGTGTAGACGAGCGTGGCACCGCGCAGCACCGTCATCGCCACCAGCGTGACGATGAAGGCCTGGATGCGACCGAAGGCGACGAACAGGCCTGAAATGGCGCCCAGGCCGGCACCGGCGATGATGGTGCCCGGCACGCTCAGCCAGGGGGAGAGGCCGGCGGCGGTCATCGAGGCCGCGAAGGCGCCGGTCAGCGCCAGTACCGCGCCGACGGACAGATCGATGCCCGCGGTGAGAATGACGAAGGTCACGCCCATGGCGATGATGGCATTGATGCTGGTCTGGCGGAGCACGTTGAGCAGGTTGTCGGACGACAGGAAGTTGTCGGACAGGCCGGCACTCACGGCGATCAGCAGGGCCAGCGCGATCAGCGCCTTGTTGTCGACCAGCAGGCGCATGACGTCGAGGCGGCGGCCGCTGGCGGCAGAGGAAGAAGGAGTAGACATCAGTTCGGCATCTCGTGGCGGGAAGCGGAGGAATCGGGGGTAGAAGACGGGCGGGCGGTAGCGCGTGATGCAGCGCTGGACGTTGACGTGCCATTCGCGGCGTCGTTGCCGCTGCTGAGGGGACTCTCGAGGCCCGAGGCCGCGGTCATGATCGCTTCCTGGGTCGCGTTCTCACGGCTGAATTCGCCGGAGATGCGCCCATCGGCGACCACCAGAATGCGATCGGCCAGGCCGAGCAGTTCGGGCATCTCGGAGGAGATCAGCAGCACGCACTTGCCCTGGCGCTTGAGCTCGTTGATCAGCAGGTAGATCTCGCGCTTGGCGCCGACATCCACGCCACGGGTCGGTTCGTCGAGAATCACCAGCTCCGGCGCCGGCATCAATGCCTTGGCCAGCGATACCTTCTGCTGGTTGCCGCCGGACAGGGTATCGACCGGCTGGTCGGTATTGCTGACCTTGATCTGCATGCTCTTGACGAAGCTTTCGACGGCGGCGGCTTCCTCGCCATGACGAATGCGCCCGAACGCGCCACAGAAGCTCGGCAGGGCGCTCAACGACATGTTGCTGGCCACCGAGTGGGCGAGAATCAGGCCCGCCTGCTTGCGGTCTTCCGGTACATAGACCAGGCCCGCGGCCAATGCCTCGGCCGGCGAGGAAAATCTCACCGGCTGGCCATGCAGCTGCACGCTGCCGGCGCTGATACGGGTATCGCCGCACAGGGCGCGGGCCAGTTCGGTGCGCCCGGCGCCCATCAGGCCGCCAAAACCGAGCACTTCTCCGCGGCGGGCCGAGAAGCTGATGCCCTTGACGCCCGGTGCCTCGAGATCTTTCACCTCAAGCATCACTTCGCCATCAGGGCTGGCGGGCGTGTAAGGGTAGCGCTCTGCCAGCTCGCGACCGACCATCAGGCGAATCAGGCCGTCCTCATCCAGTTCCGCCGTCGGCCCCTGGTGGATCATCTGGCCATCGCGCAGCACGGCGACTTCATCGCACATGCTGAAGATCTCGTTCAGGCGGTGGGTGATCAGGACCAGTGAGCGGCCTTCGGCGCGCAGCTCCGCGACGACCTCGGCGAGAATCTCGGTCTCGATGTCGGTCAGCGCATCGGTGGGCTCATCCATGATGATGATCTCGGCGTCCAGCGACAGCGCCCGCGCTATCTCGACCATCTGCTGCTGACCGATGCTCAGCTCGCTGACGGCGGTGCGGGAATCCAGCGATTGGCGCAGGCGGTCGAGCAGCTGGCGGGCATCACGGTGCAGGCGCTTCCAGTCGACGGTACCCAGCGCGGTGCGTGGCTCACGGCCGAGGAAGATGTTCTCGCCGGCGGACAGACCCGGCACCAGATTGAGTTCCTGGTGGATGATGGCGATGCGGCTGTCCATCGCCTGACGCGGGGTGGTGAAGACCACTTCCTCGTCACGCAGCCACAGCGTGCCGGCGTCGTAGCGATAGACGCCGGAGAGAATCTTCATCAGCGTCGACTTGCCGGCGCCATTCTCGCCGGCCAGTGCATGCACGCGCCCCGCGCGCAGCGTCAGGTCGACACCCTTGAGCACGCTGACCCCGGAGAAGCCCTTGTCGATGCCCTTGAGTGCCATCAGCACCCGCGGTTGTGCATGGCTCTGCATCAGAAGGGCACTCCACAGTGCAGGATCACGTTGGCGTACGGCGTGCACTCGCCCGTGCGCACGATGACGCTCGCCTCGGGCAGCGCCGCCTTGAAGGCTTCATGACTGAGCTGCTGGCGGGCGATCGGTGCGAGGGACAGGCGGTCCAGGGTGTCCAGACGTTCGACGATGGCGTCATGGAAGGATGGACTCTTGACCGGCAACTCCTCGGCCAGGGTCGTGGCCTCGATGCACAGCTCGGCCAGCAGGGCGTCCAGCACTGGCAGCATGGCGGGCAGGCCGGGAACCACCGCGAGATCGACACAGGGCACGCCCTCGGGAATCGGCAGGCCGGCGTCGGCGATCACCACGGTGTGGGTATGGCCGAGACGGGCGAGGTGGCCACTGAGAGGTCCGTTCAAGATGCCGTGTCGTTTCACGTCGCAGTCCTTGGGTAAAGCAGGAATGAGTCGATCCAGTGTCTGAATCCGCTGGTTCACAATGGCGCCAATTATGAACCGCAAACGTTTGCGGTGCGGTAAGCGATACGTCGTAGGCGCTGTAGGGTGACTACCTTTCTGTAGTCTGAGGTCCAATGCGGGGTGTGCTCGGGAGGTGATCAAAAGGGAAGGCGATCGAAAGGAAGGCGATCGAAAAAGAAGGTGGTCGGAAGAAGAAGGGGGTCGAAAGAAGGTGATCGAAAGAAGAAGACGCTCACACAGAAAGGGTCTGCACAACAAAGCCCTCAAGTTCATCAGGCCGGTGCCGATAGCCACCACACTCAGACAGACAAATACGCCCGGTATGCGTGCTTTTTCGCCTGATGGCGACTCAGCGGGCATGTGAAAATACCTTCACCCTATCGAGAGGTGCATATGGCGACGATTTCATCGCTGGGGATTGGCTCTGGGCTCGACCTCAACAGTCTGCTGACGGATTTGGAGACGGCAGAGCGTCAGAAGCTCACGCCGATTGAGACCCAGCAGGCAAGTTACGAGGCCGAGTTGTCGGCCTGGGGCACGATTCAAAGTCGCCTGGAATCCCTGGATACCGCCGCCGCGGCGCTGGCCGATGCCGACACCTATGCCGGCATGACCACCACCGCCAGTGGCTCGGGCGTCAGTGCCACGGCAACCTCGGAAGTGAGTGCGGGCAGTTATTCGGTGGCTGTCACCCAGCTGGCGCAGGCGCAGAGTCTGGCGACGACGGGCCAGGCGAGTCGTGATGAGGCCATCGGTGATGGCACCGCGACCACGCTGACGCTGTCATTGGGCACGCTGGCCAGTGATGGCAGCTATGCGGCGGACGCCGAGCGCAGCGCCAGCATCGTCATCGACGAGAGCAACAACACGCTGGAAGGCATTCGTGATGCCATCAATGAGGCGGGTCTCGGGGTCACGGCCTCGATCGTCAATGATGGCTCTGACACGCCGTATCGCCTGGTGATGACCTCGGACGAGACGGGCAACGAGGCGGTGATGAGCCTCTCGACCAGCGGCGAGGTGGCAGAGCTCGATAGCCTGCTCAGCCATGACCCGGCGAGCTATGACCCGACAAGTAGTGACCCGGCCGCCGGCGGGATGGAAGAAGTCGTCGCGGCGCGCAATGCCGAGTTCAGCGTCAACGGCATCAGCATGCAAGCCACCTCCAATGTCATCGATGATGCCGTGGATGGCTTGACCCTGACGCTGAGCGAGACCAACACGACTGCCAGCGTGGTCACCGTCAAGGAGAACGCCGAGTCGGTAAGCAAGGCGATGGAAACCTTCGTCAATGCCTACAACGACCTGCAGGACACCATCGACAATTACACCGCCTTCAATGCCGATGAAGGGACCGCGGGGGAACTGCTGGGCGATTCGACGCTGCGCACCATCGAGAGTCGCCTGACCTCGGCGCTGAATTTCACCAGTGAGGGCGATTTCTATGCGCTCTCCTCGCTGGGAGTGAGCCGTACCAACGATGGCAAGCTCGAATTCGACAGCGCCGTGATCGAGGCCGCCGACAGTGAGCAGCTGGCGGCGATGTCGGGGTTCTTCATCTCCGATGATGAGGCGGGCACCAGCGGCTTTGCCAGCCAGATGTCCAGTCTGCTGGAAGAGGTGGTCGGGGAGGACGGCACGCTGGAAAGCACCACGGAAGGCATCGAGGGGTCGCTGGAGAGTCTCGCCAGTCAGTATGAGCAGACCGAAGACACCATCGAGGCCACCATCGAGCGTTATCGGGAGCAGTTCACGGAACTCGACATCCTGGTGGCCAACCTGACATCCACCAGTGACTACCTGACCAGTCAGCTGGAAACGCTGGAAAACAGCTGGGACATGACGGGCTGATCGGTGGCTGATGCCTTGGCCATCCGCGATCCGCTTGCGAGATTCGATGCGTCCGGCGATGCCCGCAGTCGAGACGGCATGCCGACGACGGCTCCATATCTGACAGAGATACTGACAAACGCCATGAACAAGGGAACCCAATCACCATGAGTCGCTATCGTGGCGCCAATGCCTATGCCCGTGTCGGCGTGGAATCCGGTGTACTTTCCGCCAGTCCACACCAGTTGATCGTGATGTTGTTCGAGGGAGCCGACCGCGCGCTGGCGGCGGCGCGTCTGCAGATGGAGGCCGGCGACGTGGCCGCCAAGGGGCAGTCGCTGGCCAAGGCGACCAGTATCGTCACCGAAGGTCTGCGTGCCTGTCTGGATCATGAGCAGGGCAATGAGGTCGCGACCAATCTCGATCGCATGTATGACTACATCGCGCGCCTGATCATGCAGGCCAACCTGGGCAATAGCCCGGAAAAGCTCGACGAGGCGCGTCGCCTGCTCAACGAGCTGGGAGACGCCTGGCGTCAGATTGCCGTACACGACAAGGGATTGGACTGACCATGGACAGCAATGCACTGCTCGCCGATGACACCTTCCAGCAATGCGATGAGCTGCTGGAGCAGATGAATGCCATGCTGCGTTCAGCACGCCTGGGTGACTGGCCCGCGGTTCTCGGCGGGCAGGCCAGCTATATCGAGAAGATGCAGCAGCTACGCATGCCGCGAGGTGGCAACGCCGAGACGCGCAGTGCGCTGGAGCAACGCCTGCGCACGCTGACCACGCTGGAATCAGAGCTGACCGTCCAGCTCAAGGCGCGCCAGAGTCAGTTGCAGGAAGTGCTCGGGGATGTGGGTACGCGCCGCAAGCTGGCACGTAGCTATGGCCAGGGCAATTATGGCCAAGGCAGCTACGGTCAGAATAGCTGAGGCCACAGTAGCCAAGGCCAGAACAGCCAAGATCAGGCAAGTTACGATCAGGGCGGCCAGGCTCAGCAGAGCAGGGCTTGATCGGGCGCGGGGAGAGCCGAGTCTTCAATGCCTCGCGCATGACTCCCTGACGGCCTCCCTGGCAATGAGGATTGCACGACATGAGCGGCATCAATCCCTTGATCGATAGTCTGCTCCATCAGGTGTTGGGAAGGGCGGCACAACGCCCGCCGCCGGCGGACTCCGGTGTCGTCTTCCCGACCTCCGCTCTCCAGTCGCGCCAGGGGCTGGGGGCGGAAGACGGCAAGGGCAGTGGCGGCCAGAATGGCGCCAGTCCGCTCTTCCAGACAGGCGCTGGAACAGGATCAGGCGCAAGCGCAAGGCCTGCGGCTCCGTCATTGAATGCCGGCTCAGCGTTGCTGACAGCCTCGCAAGCCTCTACTTTTCCCACTGGCGCCCTCGCGTCAGCTTCCTCTTCCCGCCCACCGTCCGGTGCTTCCGTCGAGCTGACGACGCAGACACAGACGATGTCGCGTTTGCTCGATGCCCTGTCACAGCTGGTGGCCAGCGGCTCGCCGTCCGCGCGGGTCGGGTTGGCGCTGCCGGAAGGGCAATCGCTGGTTTCTCTGCTGGCGCGCGGCCAACCCTTGCCCGGTCTTCTGGCGCCCATGGCGTTGTCCAGCGCATCACTTCTCAGTCTGTCGGCGGCCTTGAGCCAGCAGATCCACCAGAGCGGGCTCTTCTACGAAGCGGACCTGCTCGCCTGGGTCGAGAATCGGCTGGGATTGGCCGACCTCGCCGGTCATCCGCAGCTTGCCAATGCCAGATTGGAGGCTCTGTTGGCCTGGCGGCAATGGCCGGTGCTGGCGGAGGCGCGCTTCATCCCCTGGGAGGCGGCACGTGAGGACGCCTTTGTCTGGCGCATGCGAGACATGCGAGCAGAGCTGCGCCGTGAGTCGCGCCCGGGCATGGCTCGCCCGAGCAGTGACATGCTCTTGCCGCCGGGTGGCATTGACGCGGCCCGACAGGGCGCCAGCGCCCATGAAGCCAGTGCGCTGGGTGCCTATCGCGCCAACATGCAATTGGGCGTCGCTCAACCTGCCGCCTCTGATGTGTCTCGCCAGGCGATTGGCTCAGACGCCCTTGCCAGCGGGCTGGTACAGCAACAGCTGTTGTTGATTCTGGGTCAGCCCTTCCATTGGCAGGGCCTGTTGATGCCCGGCCTGCATGTCTTCTTCAGCCTCTATTTCCCGGGGCCGCCTTATCGGCATCGCTCGCGGGATGAGGAGGAGCGACGTACAGCGCCATTGGCCGTGACGCCCGTGGCTGCGCATGACGCCACACCTGACAGTCGCCGCAGTGATCACGGCGAGGCTCAACAGTGGAAGATGTCGCTGACCTTGGTGGCAGGCGACAGCGATGGCGAGGAGGGCAGCGATCGCAAACCACAGGTGACTTCCGAGCCGGAAAATCTTGCCGCGCGAGACACTGCGGAGCAGGGCGAAGGGCAGATGCAATCGCCCAGTAGTGTGAAAAGTGCGGAAAGTGAGGGTGGTGAGAAGAGCAGGAGCAGTGAGAGCGGTGATACTGCCGCGCGGGCAACGCTTGCACTGAAGCTGACCTGGTATCAGCTTGATGCGCCTGTGGCATTGGTGGTCGAGATAGAGCGACTGACGCAACCTTCCAGCAACGCAGGCGAGCGTGATACGGCCTTGCGCGAGCTGCAGCATTCGCTCGCGCAAGGTCTGGCCGGGTTGGCGCCCCGGGTGTACGTACGCCCCGTCGATGCAGTGCCTGATCATGAGGCGCCCGCGTCTTCTGATGGCGCATCTGTCGATG
This sequence comes from Cobetia sp. 1CM21F, assembly GCF_023161745.1. NCBI lineage: Bacteria > Pseudomonadati > Pseudomonadota > Gammaproteobacteria > Oceanospirillales > Halomonadaceae > Cobetia > Cobetia sp. 1CM21F. The sequence goes on from NZ_JALNTQ010000001.1 coordinate 1,175,712, forward strand.
CCCCTTGGGCCACGGCAAAGCAAGCGACGGATTTCATGCATACCCAGGGTGAGAGGCTGGGGCAGCGCATCCAGCAGCGGGCCAACTCGCTGGGTCTGAGCGTGCATGAAATGCCCGAGCTGGTCGAAATGCTGGCCACCGGCCTGCCGGCACGCAAGGATTTGCCTACAGCCTTGATGCAGGTCGTCGTCAAGATCGCCGAGCTATGGGCCGAGAGGCATCGCTCACAGAAGGCGCCTTCTGAGTAAAATCCTCGAATGTCCCGCTCTACAGGATGATGTTTCATCCTTGTACGATTCTTGCTCATTGAGTCCTGGCGAATGTTTTTATGGCATGCCACTGCATGGCGACTGTGGAGGTGTGAAGTGACACTTCAGGCGTCACGCCACAGGCCGGGATATCGAGAAATATAATTTATTTATAATATTTAAATAAAGCGTCACTCAGGCGAACTGCTTGCGTGGATACGGTATTGAAACTCCGCCGAGGGTCGCCCTGTAAATGCAGCTCGATCCTGCATGTTGTTTGTGCCAGAACCCTCATATGCAGTGTTTTATTGCGTTGAAGCGGCGAGAGAAACCCATTTGGGCGAGTCGCTGGCGGGTCCTCTCACAGCGTTGAAATAGCAGATAGCCCATTCTGGACAAGTGCTGACATTGCGTTATTCCTCGCCTTTACGCAGGGGTAACTTGCTGCCTGTTGGCGGCCCGTTCGGGGCAATTGCTCGATATTGTACAAGGCATGCCCCGGGCGGCGGGAAAGGGTCAGGGCTGCCTTTCACGAAAATGCAACACACTGTGCGCACCATCCGCTTGCTATTGCTTTGTATGACAAATCTGGTGCATCGTGATTATGCAAGTCGTCTTGAAGACAAGATTGAGGGCTTTTCTGACACACCTTGCTGCCATTTCGGCGCCTTGATGCAGCTTTTGTGCATATAGCGTAGTGGTATGTAAAAAAATGTTGATGAAGAGTCTGGTCCATTACGTGATTAAGTATTAGAATCGCCATCTTTAAGTGGGTGGCTCATTTGATCATGAAGCCGCTAGCCCGCATGGCGCCATTGGTCCGGCGCCATTGAGTATTTCGTTTCATCACATCAAAACCATAAGGAATGACGGTCGAGCGCCAGGGTTGGCGGTAGCTCGGGACGATCAGACCACTCAGGGAATCATGATGTCCTCACTGCTCAATGATATACAGAGTGTCAATCTGTCGTATCTTCTGCTTGTGCAGCGCTTGTTGGTCGAAGATACGGAAATGGCGCTGGTACGCCTGGGTCTCGATCAAGAGATGGCGGATCTATTGTCTGGCATGAGTGTCAGTCAGCTGGTGTCGTTGTCGTCCTGCAATCAACTGCTGTGCGAGCTGGCGTTGGATGATGCCTCGCAGCTCAAGGGGGTATTGCAGGGTGGACGCGACCAGGATTTCAGCGCGATGCACACTGCCATGCTGCTGAATGCGCGTCAGAACGATGCTGGACTTCGCCAGGGGGGAGTCAGCTGATGACCCAGAAAAGTCTCGTCGATGAACTGCAACAGCTGCAGTTGGCAGTAGAGTTGATCGAACTGGGGGCCCGCCTGCAGGTGCTCGAGACGGAAACTGAGATCAGCCGCGCGCGTCTGGTCAAGCTGTACAAGGAAGTTCGGGGTGTCTCGCCGCCCAAGGGTATGCTGCCGTTTTCCACCGACTGGTTCATGACCTGGCAGCCCAATCTGCATGCATCGCTGTTCCACGGTTTCTACCGTCGGCTCAAGGCGCAGGGCGCGTCGCGCATGAATGCCTTCGTCAAGGCATATCGCTTCTACCTGGAGCATGTCGGCGAAGACGAGCCGGTGCTGGCGCTCACGCGCGCCTGGACACTGGTGCGCTTTTTCGAAAGTGATCTGCTGGAAGTGGCCAGCTGCAAGACCTGCAGTGGCCATTTCGTGGTGCACGCCCACACGCCATCACACGATTACGTGTGTGGCATCTGCCAGCCGCCATCGCGTGCCGGCAAGACGGCAGCCCGTCGCAAGGCCCGTGAAGAACTGGCACTGGAGCAGTCGGCAGCCGTCGCCAGTCTCGGCTGATAGCTGTCTCGTGTCAGCGAAGGCGCCAGGATGGCGCCAGGCGAACGAGCAAGACGAGCGTGCAAACACCAGAAGGCTTGCCCATCCCCGGGCAAGCCTTCTTGCGTTGTGCACCATTGATTGCCCGCCTGTCTCTGTGCCGACTGTTCGACCATGACTGTTTCGACCATGGTGCTTTCGACCATGGCTCATTCGGCCATTGTGCTTTCGCCCATGGCTCATTCGGCCATTGTGCTTTACACAACGACTGCCTCAACGAATATTCCGCCGTGACCCTAAAGACATGCTCAGCGACGCCGATAGTCAGATTCATGCGACGTTGACCGAATGCCAAGGGGGTTATTGTGTTGTTGTTCATAGGCTATCTAGTGGTCATCGGGTCCACCCTGGGCGGGTATCTGATGGTGGGCGGGCACCTGGCGGTGCTGATGCAGCCCGCGGAATTGCTCATCATCTGTGGCTCTGCCGTCGGCGCCTTTCTGGCCGGCAACAACGGCAAGGCCATCAAGGCCACCGGCAAGGCATTCTCGAAGTTGAAGCGCACGCGTGGCTACAACAAGTCCCTGTACATGGAAGTCATCGGGCTGCTGTATCTGCTGCTGTCGCGTGCCCGTCAGCAGGGCATGCTGGCGATCGAGCAGGACATCGACAATCCGCAGGAAAGCGCCTTGTTCGCCGAGTATCCACGCCTGCTCTCCGACCCCATTCTGATGAATTTCATCACCGACTACCTGCGCCTGATGGTCAGCGGCAACATGGACCCCTTCGAGCTCGAGTCGCTGATGGAACACGAGATCGAGACCTTCAAGCACGAGACCGAGATTCCGGTGCATTCCCTCTCGGCGGTGGCCGATGGTCTGCCGGCCTTCGGGATCGTCGCCGCCGTGATGGGGGTGGTGCATGCGCTGGCCTCGGCGGACCAGGGCGCCGCCCAGCTGGGCGTGTTGATCGCCAATGCCATGGTCGGCACCTTCCTCGGCATCCTTTTGGCCTATGGCTTCGTCACGCCGGTCGCCAACAAGATCCAGCACGAGGTGCACGAGGCCGTGAAGATGATGCAGTGCATTCGCGTCATCCTGATGGCCTCGCTCAATGGCTACGCTCCGCAGGTCGCGGTGGAATTCGGCCGCAAGGCGTTGTTCACCGCCGAGCGTCCCAGCTTCAACGAGCTGGAAGAGCATGTACGCGAGATCAAGAACAAGGGTGCGGGCTGATATGGCGATTCTGTCAGTCGCAAGTCCGTCTCTCGCAAGTGCGTCAGTCGCAAATGCGTCTCTCGCAAGTGCGTCAGTCGCAAGCGCGTCCGTCACCTGCGTGTCAGTGGCACAGGTGCCGCTGGCTGTCGTGGTCGAGGCAGTGGGTGTCTCTGGACTGAAGCTCGGAGGTCTCGATGAGTGAAGAGCGCAGACCCATCGTCATCAAGCGGCCGCGTATCGTCAAAGGGCATCACGGCGGTGGCTGGAAGATCGCCTACGCCGACTTCATGACCGCGATGATGGCCTTCTTCCTGGTGATGTGGGTGATCTCGAATGCCTCGGATGACGACCTGCGGGAAATCTCCGACTACTTCGGTGCACCGCTGGAAGTCTCGCTGCTGGGGGGCGATCGCAATTCGGCCTCCAGCAGTGCCATTCCCGGTGGCGGCTTCATGGCCGAGCAGACCCAGGGCGAGAAGGGCGCTGATCTGCAACGCCTGCAGCGCCAGGCGCTGGCCGATGATTCCCGCATGGCCGCCATTCGCGACGAGATCGATACCACCATGACGCAGCGCATGGCCGATGACGCGGACCTGGCCGAACTGCGTGAGCAGCTGCAGATCGAGTTGACCTCCGAAGGCTTGCGCATCCAGATCACCGATAGCGATCAGCACCCGATGTTCGCGTTGGGCAGCAAGCAACCCTCGCCACAACTGTCGCAGTTGCTTGGCTTGCTGGCGCCGATTCTCAAGCGGCTGCCCAATCATCTGAGCATCACCGGGCATACCGACAATCGTCCCTTCGTCGGTGAAGGCGGCTACGGCAACTGGGAGCTCTCCACCGATCGCGCCAATGCCGCGCGCCGCGTGCTGGGCAACAGTGGGCTGCCCTATGAGCGCATCGTGCGCGTGGTCGGCATGGGCTCGCGCATCAGCCTCGACAGCCAGAACCCCGAGGCCGCCATCAATCGTCGCATCAGCCTGATGGTGCTCAGCCAGTCGGCCTATCGCGATATCACCGACAGCAACGGCGTCAATCCCCGGCCCGCCGAGGACATCAACAGCCTGCGCGAGCGTCTCGAGCAGCTGGCAAGCCCGGTACGCGTGACGAATCCCGTCGCTGGCAGTCCTGTCACCGACAGCCCCGTCGCCTCCGGGCTGGACAGCTGAGTGCGCTCAAGGCGCCTCATGTCAGAACTCAAGCGGCGCCGCTTCCCGTGTGATAGCGCAATGACAGCCAGCGAGAACATGCATGGATATCAGTGAGTTTTACGACACCTTCTTCGAGGAGGCGCAGGAGCTGCTGGCCGAGATGGAACGCCTGCTGCTGGCGCTGGATGTCGAGGCGCCGGATGCCGAGCAGCTCAACGCCATCTTTCGTGCGGCCCATTCCATCAAGGGCGGCGCCGCGACCTTCGGCTTCACGGTCCTGCAGGACACCACCCATCACCTCGAGAACCTGCTGGACCGTGCCCGCCGTGGCGAGTTGCGGTTGAGCATTCAGCATATCGATCGCTTTCTGGAGACAAAGGACATGCTCGACGACCAGTTGGCGGCCTATCGCAATGCCCAGTCCCCCGACCCCGAGGCCTACGCGCATATCGTTGCGGTGCTCAAGCAGCTGGGCGAGGAGCCGTCGGTGATGGATGCCCCGAGCGTACCAGTGCCATCTGACATTGATGGCCCGGGGGCACCAGGGCCGTCAGGCGAAGCGTCTGCGCCAGTCGGCAGCGATATGGCCACGCCGTCTGCGCTCGAGCCACGGCCCAACGCCGACGCAAGTGTGCCGTTGCTCTCGGTCACTCTGATGTTCGTCGCCGACCGCGAGCGTGAACTGCTGATCGAAGAGCTGGCCAACCTCGGAGAGGTCATCTCCAGCAGCGGTGACGAGCAGGTATGTCGCGTCATCGTGAGTACCACGGTCAGCGCCGCGGATATCGAGGCGGTGCTGTGCTTCGTCATCGAGCCGGAGCAGATTCTGATCGAGCCCGCGACAGCTGCTCCACCAGCGGAGGTTGATGGCGTAGTTGATGACGTAGTGGGTGGCGTAGCGGATGGTCAGGTTGAAGCGGCTGTCGATGCAGGCTCGTCGGCAGATATCTCTTCCACTGGCATGGAAGAGTCGTCCTCCACTGGCGCGGCAGGGTCATCTGCCGCTACCCCGGCGAGTGGCGAGCGACGCAGCCAGTCGGGGCGGCGCGCCACTGATGCGCCCACTGAGCAGGGCTCCATCCGCGTCGGCGTCGACAAGGTCGATACCATCATCAACCTGGTCGGCGAGCTGATCATCACCCAGTCGATGCTGGAGCAGACGGCATCGGCGACCACGCCGCCGGATCAGGCGGCGCTGGTCAGTGGCATCAGCCAGCTGCAGCGCAATGCACGAGATCTGCAGGAAGCGGTGATGTCGGTGCGCATGATGCCGATGGACTACGTGTTCTCGCGGTTTCCGCGCCTGATTCGCGACCTTGCCTCGCGGCTGGGCAAGCAGGTCGAGCTGGTCAGCCAAGGGCATGACACCGAGCTGGACAAGAGCCTGATCGAGCGGATCATCGATCCGTTGACCCATCTGGTGCGCAACAGCCTCGATCATGGCATCGAATCGCCTAGCGAGCGTGAGGCGAGTGGCAAGAGCGCCCACGGCACCCTGACGCTGTCTGCCCGCCATCAGGGCGGCAATATCGTCATCGAGGTGATGGATGACGGCGCCGGCCTCGATCGCGCGCGCATTCTGGCCAAGGCGCGCAGCAACGGCCTGGCGGTCAGCGATGGCATGAGCGACGACGAGGTCTGGCAGCTGATCTTCGCCCCCGGCTTCTCGACGGCCGAGCAGGTCAGTGACGTCTCGGGGCGTGGAGTCGGCATGGATGTGGTCAAGCGCAACATCCAGGCGCTGGGCGGGCATGTGGAGCTTGCCTCCGTGACCGGGCAGGGCACCACCACGCGTATCGTGCTGCCGCTGACGCTGGCGATCCTCGAGGGCATGGCCATTCGCGTCGGCGAGGAAATCTACATCCTGCCGCTGTCGGTGGTGGTGGAGTCGTTGCAGCCGCAGGCCGACATGCTGTTCAGCATGGTCGGCAATGATCGCCTGCTGAAGGTGCGAGATGAATACCTGAGCCTGGTCGCCTTGCATGAGGTGTTCGCGGTACCGGGTGCCCAGACGCAGCCGGAGCAGGGCATCGTGGTGGTGGTGCAGGGCAAGGGGCGCCACTACGCCTTGCTGGTGGATGAGCTGATCGGTCAGCAGCAGGTGGTGGTCAAGAATCTCGAAAGGAATTATCGCAAGGTGCCGGGCGTCTCTTCGGCGACGATCCTAGGCGATGGGCGGGTGTCGCTGATTCTGGATGTTTCGGACCTGCATCGCCTCGCCAATCAGATGCCAGCGGTGCAGCGGCAGGCAGAGGTCGTCACTGAGTCGGCCATGCTCCGGGGCACCATCATGCCCCGGGACGCCATTGTCAGCTGAGGCGCTGGCCGTTCACCGGTCGCATCCTCGCCCCTTGCGCCTCGGCGCGAAGCTCCACCCCATCACAGACAGGAGATGAGCATGTCTCACACTCAAGTTGCCGCGGCGCAGACGTCCAATGTCGGCCTGGCGCAGGACCACGCCTCCAAGGTCAATGACGGCGGCGAATACCTGGTATTCAGCCTCGGCGAGGAGCACTACGCCGTGGATATCCTCAAGGTGCAGGAGATTCGTGGTTACGAGAACGTCACGCGTATCGCCAATGCACCGGCCTTCATCAAGGGCGTGACCAACCTGCGTGGCGTCATCGTGCCGATCGTCGATCTGCGGCTGAAGTTTCAACTGGGGCAGGCTGAATACACGGCGCAGACGGTGGTCATCGTGATCAATATCGGTGAGCGTGTGGTCGGCATCGTCGTCGATGGTGTCTCCGATGTGATCAGCCTCGCGGCCGATCAGGTGCTGCCGCCGCCGGAATTCGGTGCGCGCATGAACAGTGACTTCCTGGCGGGGCTGGCGACCGTCAATGACCACATGCTGCTGATCATGGATATCGAGCACATGATGACCAGTGATGAAATGGCGCTGATGGAGCCCGCGGCGCAGCCGGCATGACCTGCTGTCTCGCGGCATGAGTCAGGCGCAATAGGCGGCATGTTGCCTGCGGCGTGTGCTCGCCTGATCTCGCGAGCTTTTCCACCCGTTTCGTCTCGAGCGCCGCTGGCCTGCTGGTCAGCGGCGTTCTTGCGTTCAAGAACGGCCGACAGCGGCCGATAAGGTGTGCACCACAAGGTCGTGGGCGGCTGTACCGGGCAATGACGGTCATGCTGCCGGTCAGTGGTCTCGCCGGGTCAATGACGATCACGCTGTGACGAGTACGAGGCTAAGCAAGGGCAATGCGAAACAATCAGCCGGTGACGGCAAGGGAATACCCCATTGGTGAGCATGACTACCTGATCTCGCGTACCGATCTCAAGGGACGCATCACCTACGCCAACTCTGTCTTCATCGAGGTCAGTGGCTTCACGCGTGATGCCTTGATCGGTGCGCCGCACAATCTGGTGCGCCACCCCGACATGCCAGAAGCCGCCTTCGAGAATCTTTGGTCGACGCTCAAGCAAGGCGAAAGCTGGCAGGGACTGGTCAAGAATCGACGCGAGAACGGCGACTATTACTGGGTCGACGCCTGTGTGACGCCGCTGATCGAGCAGGGCGAGGTGATGGGGTTTGCCTCGGTGCGCGTCAAGGCCAGTCGCGAGCAGATCGCCCAGGCCGAGCAGGTCTACGCGGGCCTCAAGCAGGGCAAGCGCGACTATCGCTTGAGCAAGGGCCGCATCGTGCGTGCTGGCCTTACGGGGGCCTTCCAGCGCCTCACCCAGTGGCGCATGGCGCCGCGTATCGCGCTGCTGGCCGCACTGCCGCTGGTGGGCGGAGCCTTGATGGGCAGCGAGCTGCTGCAGGTGCTGGCCGATAGCCAGGCGCATGCACGTACCGTGCTGGCCCAGCTGTCTGCCGAGCTACCCGCGGCGCAGCTGGCGACGCTCGAGCAGCGCCAACAAGCGCTTGAGGCGAGCCATGCGCGTCTGGAGTGGGGGCTGTGGATCGCCTTCGCTGGTGTGGGCGTGGTGTCGCTATGGTTGGCGCTGCGTACCTACCGCAGTCTGGTTCGTCCGCTGCGCAGCACACTGGATTTCGCGCGCCAGATCGCCGCGGGCAATCTTTCCCAGTCGATGACGCTGGCGGGCAATGATGAGATGGCACGTCTGGTGCGAGCGCTGGACAGCATGCGCAAGTCGCTGGTCGGCATCGTCAGCGAGGTCAATGCGGGCATCAATGTGGTCAGGCCTGCCGCTGGCGACATGGCACACGGCAATCAGGAATTCTCGGCGCGGGTCGAACAGCAGGCGGCATCGCTGGAAGAGACGGCGGCCAGCATGGAGCAGATGACCGGCACCGTGCGCCAGAATGCCGACAATGCCATCCAGGTCTCGCAACTGGCTGATCAGGCCACGCGCTCCTCCAATGAAGGTGGCGAGGCGATGCAGGCGGTGGTGGTCCGCATGCAGGGGATTACCGCCACCTCTGAAAAGATGGCCGACATCATCAAGGTGATCGACTCGATCGCCTTCCAGACCAACCTGCTGGCCCTCAATGCCTCGGTGGAGGCCGCACGCGCCGGTGAACATGGTCGCGGCTTTGCCGTGGTGGCCGGTGAGGTGCGCAATCTGGCCTCTCGCAGCGCCGAGGCGGCGCGCGAGATCAAGGCGCTGATCGACACCACCCAGCGGGAGATCAGTGATGGCGGGGATCAGGTCGAGGCGGCGCGCGGCACCATGGAGGCGATCGTGACCGGCATCTCGCGGGTCAATGACCTGATCGCCGAGATCTCCTCGGCCTCGCGTGAGCAGAGCGGCGGTATCGAGCAGATCAATACCGCCATCAACGAGATGGACCAGGCCACTCAGCAGAACGCCCAGCGTGTGATGAGCAGCGCCCATCTGGCGCAGGATCTCGAGCGTTCGGTCGCGGGGCTGTCGCATGCGGTCAACGTCTTCCGCTTTGGCGGCGAAGGCCCGGAGCAGATCCCCGCACGTCTGCCGGGGGACGCATCAGCCGAGCAGTCTTCTTCTGTGCACGCTCAGGCCGCGACTCGAGCGCAGGTGCCTGGTGGCTCACAGGGCTCGCGACGGTGACAGATCTCACGCCGCCACCCGTCTGGTCCGCCCCGTCACCGGCCTCCCATGCCCTCGGGCGGGACCTGGTGATGACCGATGACGACTTCGAGCGCATCGCGCGCCTCATCTATCAGCGCGCCGGCATCGTGCTGGCGCGTCACAAGCGTGAGATGGTCTACAGCCGTCTGTCACGCCGGCTCAGAGTGCATGGTCTGACACGTTTCCATGACTATCTGACCATGCTGGAGGCCAGCCTGAGTCGCAGTGATCACGACGAGTGGCCTGCCTTCATCAATGCGCTGACCACCAATCTGACCGCGTTCTTTCGCGAGCCCCATCACTTCGTGATGCTCGAGAACTTCCTGCGCGAGCGCCTGCAGCGTCAGGTGTCGGGTCAGCGAGCGCCGCTGCGTATCTGGTGCGCGGCCGCCTCGACCGGGGAGGAGCCCTATTCCATCGCGATGGTACTGCGCGAGGTGTTGGGGGCCGCGGCGAATCAGGTCGAGCTGATCGCCACCGATATCGACACGGATGCGCTGCGGGAAGCCGAACTCGGCATCTACCCCTTCGAGCGCATCGCCAAACTGGGTGAGCAACGCTGCAAGCGCTTCATGCTGCGTGGCAGCGGCAGTCGCCAGGGGCAGGTGAGGGTGCGCCCGGAGATCAAGCAGCTGGTGCGCTTTCGCCACCTGAATCTGCTGGATAGCCTCTGGGACCTCGGTAGCGGCTTTGACGTGATCTTCTGTCGCAACGTGATGATCTACTTCGACAAGCAGACCCAGTCACGTCTGCTGGACCGCTTCGCACTGATGCTCAAGCCCGATGGACTGTTGTTTGCCGGTCATTCCGAGAATTTCTCATGGCTCAATGATGCCTTCACGCTGCGCGGCCAGACGGTCTATACCCTGTCTCGCCGCCGGACGGAGGGCGCGTGATGCGTCGTGATGGCTGGTGATGATTCCCTTTCCCTTACCCACTCTCCAGGAGTGTCTGGATGCCTACTCCCGCTTCATCGTCATGCTCGGTCTCAAGCTCAAATGCTGGTTCAAGGTCAGATTCGAACTCAAGTGCAGCTGCTGGCGCAGGCACGTCCCAGGCCGGGGCCGGGCGCATGATCCGTGTGCTGTGTGTCGATGACTCCGCGCTGATCCGTGAGTTGATGGCAGAGATCATCAATGCCCAGCCTGACATGCAGGTCGTGGCCACCGCGCCGGACCCGCTGGTCGCGCGAGACCTGATCAAGCGTCACGAGCCGGATGTGCTGACGCTGGATGTGGAAATGCCGCGCATGGATGGGCTGGACTTCCTCGAGCGCCTGATGCGTCTGCGGCCGATGCCGGTGGTGATGGTGTCTTCGCTGACCGAGCGCGGCGGGGAAATCACGCTGCGCGCGCTGGAGCTGGGCGCGGTGGATTTCGTCTCCAAGCCGCGTCTGGGCATACGTGGCGGCATGCTCGAGTATGCCGAGACGATTGCCGACAAGATTCGCGCCGCCGCGCGGGCGCGTGTGCGGCCTGCGGGTCGCGCCGTGACGTCGCCATCTGCTGGCGGTGCACAGGCCGGCTCGGTTCTGTCCACTACGGCCCTGTCCAATTCGGCTCAGTCCCACCCTTATCCATCCAGTCTGGCAAATAGGTCAGTCGCCGCTTCGGTCAGTCAGGGTACGCTTGGTCAGGATACGGTCAGTCCGTCTGCGGCCGCTGCTGCCAGCCGACGGCCATTGCTGTCGAGCGAGAAGCTGATCGCGGTGGGGGCCTCGACCGGCGGGACCGAGGCGATACGCGCGGTGTTGCAGTCGTTACCGGCGGATGCGCCGGCCATTCTGGTGACTCAGCACATGCCGCCGGGCTTCACGCGCTCGTTCGCCGAGCGACTCAATGGACTGTGTCGTATCGCCGTCAAGGAAGCTGCGCACGGTGAGCGCATCCTGCCGGGGCATGCCTATATCGCGCCTGGCGACGCCCACCTGACGCTGTCGCGCAGCGGGGCCAACTATGTGGTAACCCTCGATCAGCGTCCGCCGGTCAATCGTCACCGCCCATCGGTGGATGTGCTGTTCGATTCCGTGGCGCGGGTGGCCGGTCGCAACGCCGTGGGCGTGATCCTGACCGGCATGGGCCGCGACGGCGCGCGGGGGTTGTTGCAGATGCGCGAAGCCGGCGCCCACACCATCGCCCAGGACGAGCAAAGCTGCGTGGTCTACGGCATGCCGCGGGAAGCCGTCGAGCTCGGGGCCGCACAAAGCGTGTTGCCGTTGAGTCGCATCAGTGGGCATCTGCTCCACCAGGCACAGCTGGCCGGGCGTTCGCAACGCGTCTAGACCGCTTCGATCTGCCTGGGCGTGGAGGTAAATGGGTGTGAGTTGCCGGCAAGGAGAAGATGGCCGCAGAGGGTAAAGTCTGCCGGCTTGTGGCCGATAACCCCCTCACAAGGCTGGAATTTTCAGCCGTTCCCTCATGTGATTCTGGAAGAGAGCCCGACCGCTGATGGCCGACAAGAACCTGCGAATCCTCGTCGTCGACGACTTTCCCACCATGCGTCGGATCGTGCGCAACCTGCTCAAGGAGCTCGGCTTCATCAATGTGGAGGAAGCCGAAGATGGGCAACAGGCATTGGAGTTCCTGAATCAAGGCAGCTTCGAGCTGGTGATCTCCGACTGGAACATGCCCAACCTCGATGGGCTCGAGATGCTCAGACGCGTGCGTGCCAATCCCGCCACGACCACGTTGCCGGTGCTGATGGTCACCGCTGAGGCCAAGAAGGAAAACATCATTGCCGCCGCCCAGGCCGGTGCCAGTGGCTATGTGGTCAAGCCCTTCACGGCGGCGGTGCTGGAAGAGAAGCTGGGCAAGGTCTTCGAGAAACACGGCCTCTGAGCCATCGCGCCACGTTGGCCGGGCCACGCTGGCCGCGTCACGCTGGTCAGGCAAGGCTGGCGCGGTCAGCGTAGTTGGTCACATCAAGGAGGGTGTCATGAGTCATCTGGAATCATCATCTGAACCCCAGTCATCCTCGGGCGCTGATCCTGGTGTGATGGCGCGCGATGGGGCAGCCACCCTCGCCAGGGCGGGGGATAGCAGCGAAGACCTGATTCGGCGTATCGGCCAGCTGACGCGCATGCTGCGCGACAACATGCGTGAGCTGGGGCTGGATCGGGAGATCGAACGTGCTGCCGAGGCGATCCCCGATGCTCGTGATCGCCTCAATTACGTGGCCAGCAAGACGGAACAGGCAGCAGATCGTGCCCTCAATGCCTGTGAGCGGGCCCAGCCGCTGCAGGATGCCCTGGCCAGTGAGGCGAAGTCGCTCAGCGGGCGCTGGGACGCCTGGTTTGCCGAGCCGGTGGCCCTGGATCAGGCGCGTGAACTGGTGATCGACACGCGTGCCTATCTGGCCGTGGTGCCTGATCAGACCAGCGCCACCAACAGCGAATTGCTCGAGATCATGATGGCGCAGGATTTCCAGGACCTTACCGGTCAGGTGATCAAGCGCATGATGGATGTCATCCAGCAGATCGAGATGCAGCTGTTGCAGTTGCTGCTCGACAATGTCCCGGAGGGCCATGCACGTTCGGCGCTGGCGCCTTCCGGACAGGCCGTCACCACAGCGACCGCTGCAGGGCTTTCGGAAGCAGCGCTTTCAGCCTCGGCGTTGGATGAGCAGGCAGCCCCCGGCGACGTGGACGCCCAGTCTGGCGCCTTGCTCAATGGCCCCCAGGTGCGAGCCGATGCACCGGGGGTGGTCGCCAGTCAGGATGAGGTCGATGACCTGCTGGATAGCCTCGGTTTCTAGCCGCCTTCCCGGTAGTGGCTCCTGCTGGTCCTTGTTCTTCATACCTTGCCCGTCCACGTCCCGTAAGGCGGGCAAGGGCGTTTTTGGGCGCTATTCCGCGCTTTGATCCCAGCCGTGCTTGGCACAATAAGCCCCATTCTCGGCATGATGCGTTCGCCGTGCGCGCCAGTGTGAGCGAGCGTCATGCTCCCAGGCAGTCCAGGCAGATGCGATCCCAGGCAAGCGGAGTAGCCGGTGGCTGACGAGCAGAGCAGCGACGACAAGACAGAAGACGCCACGCCCCACCGAATACAGAAGGCCCGCGAGGAAGGGCAGGTGCCCCGCTCGCGGGAGCTTGCGACCTTTCTGTTGCTGGGCGGAGGTGCGGCAGGCCTGTGGCTGTTGGCGGGGCCGCTTGGCGACACCCTGGAGCGAGTGCTGGGCGCCTCGTTCGGCTTTGATCGCGCTCAGGCACTCGACAGTCGCGTGATGCTTGCCAATGCCTTGATGCTGGGCCAGGAGGCCTTGCTGGCACTGTTGCCGTTGTTCGCCCTGCTGATGGTGCTGGCGCTGGTCGGCCCGGTGCTGCTGGGCGGCTGGATGTTCTCCACCAAGTCGCTGGCGCCGTCGCTGGGCAAGCTCAATCCCGTCAAGGGGCTGGGCCGGATGGTGTCCTCCCAGGCGCTGGCCGAGCTGCTCAAGACCATCGCCAAGTCGATACTGGTCGGTGGCGTGGTGGTGATGTATCTGCATGCCCAGCGCCAGGAATTGATGGCGCTGATGATGATGCCGCTGGGCAACGCCATGGCGGATGCGCTGGCGATCGTGGCGCGCTGTACGGCGCTGGCGATATTGATGCTGATCGTGCCGACGCTGATGGATGTGCCGTATCAGTTGTGGAGTCACGCCAAGAAGCTGCGCATGAGCCTCGAGGAGATCAAGCGCGAGCACAAGGAGACGGATGGCGACCCGCAGATCAAGGCGCGCATCCGTCAGCAGCAGCAGGCCATGGCGCGCGCGCGCATGATGAGCGCCGTACCCACTGCCGATGTCATCGTCAACAATCCGACGCACTACTCGGTGGCGCTGGTCTATCACGAGGGCGACATGCGCGCACCGCGGGTGGTGGCCAAGGGGCGTGATGAGGTGGCGCTGCGCATTCGTGAAGTGGGCGAGGCAAACGGGGTGCCGATGCTGAGTGCGCCGCCCCTGGCGCGTGCCCTGCACACCCATGTCGATCTCGAGCAGGAAATTCCCATTGCGCTCTATCAGGTGATCGCCGAGGTGCTGGCCTGGGCGATGCGTCTCAAGCGGGCGCGCCAGCAGGGTGGCCTGCGCCCGAGTCTGCCGGTAGATCTGTCCGTTCCCGATGAGTATCAGGTGCCGGAGGAGGCGCAAGGGGCGGCTGAGGAGGCTGGCCCGCCAGGCGCCGAGCGTGATGACGGGGAGCCGGCAGCCGAAGCTGAGGATTCAGCCGCAGGCGCGATGTCTTCTGATCATGATTCTGATGACGCCGATGCCGGGGCGGTGTTCCAGCCCAGCGCCAAGCCCGGGCCGGACAGTGATGCGACGACGGATCCTCGCGTCGGAAGTTGATGATCGAAGTTGAGGCCCGAACTTGATAACCGTCCTGCTGCCCGATGCTGCTGCCCGAGCCCCATGACTGACCGCCATTTCTGCACCCCAAGCCCGGGCCGCTGCGCAGCATGCGCAATGCCCTTCACGATCGATGAGCCGCTTGCATGAATACCTTGCTGACACTGTTTGACCGCGTGGGGCTCAACACCTCCAGCCAGCTGAAGGTGCTGGCCGGTCCGCTGCTGATCATGATGATCCTGTCGATGATGGTGTTGCCGCTGGCGCCCTTCATTCTCGATCTGCTGTTCACCTTCAATATCGCGCTGTCGATCATGATCCTGATGGTCAGCATGTTTGCGCAGAAGCCGCTGGATTTCTCGGCCTTCCCCGCGGTGCTGCTGTTCTCGACCTTGCTGCGCCTGTCCCTCAATGTCGCCTCGACGCGGGTGGTGCTGCTGGAAGGTCACAACGGCGGTGACTCGGCGGGCAAGGTCATCGAGGCCTTCGGCCAGTTTCTGGTAGGCGGCAACTTCGCCGTCGGCCTGGTGGTGTTCTCGATTCTGGTCATCATCAACTTCATGGTCATCACCAAGGGTGCCGGGCGTATCGCCGAGGTCGGCGCACGCTTCACGCTGGACGCCATGCCCGGCAAGCAGATGGCGATCGATGCCGATCTCAACGCCGGCCTGATCGGCGAAGACCAGGCGCGCGAGCGCCGCCGGGAAGTGTCGCAGGAATCCGATTTCTTCGGCTCGATGGACGGTGCCAGCAAATTCGTGCGCGGCGATGCGGTGGCGGGGCTGGTGATCATGGTGGTCAATATCATCGGCGGGCTGATCATCGGGGTCGGTCAGCACGACCTGAGCATGTCCGATGCGGCGCGCACCTATACGCTGCTGACCATCGGCGATGGCCTGGTGGCCCAGATTCCGTCGTTGGTCATCTCGACCGCCGCGGGGGTGATGGTGTCGCGGGTCAACACCAATGAAGACGTCGGTCAGCAGATGATCGGCCAGCTGTTCAAGAGCTCGCAGGTACTGTGGTTGGCGGCTGGCGTGATGGGGCTGCTGGGTCTGGTACCGGGCATGCCCAACATGGTCTTCATTCTCTTCACCTTGCTGCTGGCGGGGCTGGGGTGGTGGGCCTCCCAGCGCGAGAAGGAGGGCAGCAGCGAGACGAAGGAAGAGGCGGCGCCCGCGCCTGCGGCGGCCGTGCAGGAAGTCAGCGAGGCCAGCTGGGATGACGTGCGACTGGTGGAGCCGCTGGCGATGGAGGTCGGTCATCGCCTGATCGCGATGGTCGACATGCGCCAGGGCGGTGAGTTGCTGGCGCGCATCAAGGGGGTGCGTCGCAAGTACGCCCAGGAGATCGGGTTCCTGCCGCCGGTGGTGCATATCCGCGACAACCTCGAGCTTGGGCCCAATCAGTATGTCATCAGCCTCAAGGGTGCTGAGGTCGGGCGGGGCGAGGCCTATCCGGGCCGCTGGCTGGCGATCAATCCGGGCAAGGTGTCCGGCAAGCTGCCGGGCGTGGCCACCACCGAGCCGGCCTTCGGTCTGGCCGCCACCTGGATCGAGCCGGAAACCCGCGAGCAGGCCCAGGTCTATGGCTACACGGTGGTCGATACCCCGACCGTGATCACGACCCACCTCAATCATCTGATGACTCGCCATGCCGATCAGCTGCTCGGGCGCAGTGAGGTCAGCAAGCTGCTCGAGAAGCTGGGCCCGCAGGATGGCGGTCTGGTGGAGGAAGTGGTGCCGGCCTTGATCAGTCAGGGCACCCTGCAGCGTATCCTGCACAACCTGCTGGATGAGGAGGTCTCGATTCGCGACATGCGTACCATCCTCGAGGCGCTCGCGGAACATGCCCCGCACAGCAAGGACCCCAACGACCTGACCGCTATGGTGCGCGTCGCGCTCGGGCGTGCCATCACCCAGTACTGGTTCGGCGCCGAGCGCGTCTTGCGCGTGATCGGTCTGGAGGCGCAGCTCGAGCAGGTGCTGATGCAGGCCTTGAGCAGTGGCAATGCGCTGGAGCCCGGCCTTGCCGATACCCTGATGCAGCATGCCGAGAATGCCGTCGCCGCGCAGGACGCCAATGGCGAGCCCAGCGTGCTGGTGGTCGGGCATGCGCTGCGACCCTTGGTGGGGCGCTTCCTGCGTCGTCGCTTCAAGAGCCTGGCGGTGCTGTCCCAGGCAGAGATTCCCGATGACCGCGAGCTGCGGGTCACGCAGATGATCGGGGGTCGTGCGGCGTGACGACGGGGCAGCGCGACTCACCACCGAGCAAGACAACAACATGCCGCAAAGGCAGAGAAGTGCGACAGGGAAGGCGCCGGCAAGGGGTGTGTCGAGCGTCTGCAGCAAGACGGATCTGAAGGAGTCAGCGGTGCAGAGAAGAAGGCGAGTGGCGACAGGATTCAGGAAATCCAGGGCGGGAGTGGCGTCGAGAGCGAAGCTGAGTGAGAAGCTTGGAAGCAGGACAACACCGATGGCGGCCTTGATGACGGCAGCAGCGCTGTGGGCCGCGACGCTGGCCGCGCCGGCACAGGCCGCCAGCGCGGCGGTGATGATGTCCGTCGAGTCGCTGACCATCGCTCAGCGAGGGCATTGGTATATGCGCCCTCTGGCAGTGGCAGATGCCGTGCGTGATTCAGGGCTGATGGCGCCTGACAGGACGCGCGTCACCGCGATTCATTGGCGCTATTCGCTCACGAGTGCGCCGGGGGAGTGGCAGGTCATGCTCTGCCTGGAGGAGCGCTGCGCCATGCTCGCGGCGAGGCGTGGCAAGTTGACCCTGCCCACCCGGGAGCTGGCGACGGCGCCTTTCTCGCTGAAGGTCTATCGCAATGGGCGTGGCGTACTCAAGCCGGCGGCACATCTGGATGACATCCAGCTGGTGATCGACGTCGAAAGCCTGGAAGGCGCGTGACTGGCGGCGTTGCCAGCGAAAGGGAGCTGTCCTTGAATGACTGGCGATGAATGACTGGCGATGAGTGGCTGACGATCGCTGGCTGATTGGCTGGCGAGTGGCGTGCAGCAGCAGTGTCTGGAGGCTCGGCAGAATGCCGGGCCTCGCGTGTTTCTGGGTCAGTAAAAGGAAAGACAGTCGGGGGTGCAGCCCGCGGGCCTCACGCCTTAGGTTTTCAAGTCAGGACGCTGAGGCCAGGACAGTCAGGCCGAGACGTTCAGGCGTGAGGCGCCCGCCGCAGGCCGCCCATCGGCGCCGTAATGGCCGGGGGAACGTTGATGCAGGCTGTCGAGAATCTTGCTGTGCAGCGCCATGCGCTGACCGATCAGCTCACCATTCAGGCGATTGCGTGCCTGGGCGCGGCGCGTCAGCGTCACCAGATGCCACCACTGGGTAGCCAATACCGGCTGGCTGGCGAGCACAGTATGCAGCTCCAGTGGGTCATTGGTGAGCCCTGCGTTGCTCAGCCAGCCGCGCCGGCGGCTCTCCAGCGCTTCCAGGCGGGCGGCGTTGGCCAGCTTGGCTTCGCGCGAGGCCTCAAGGTCTGCCGCGCTCGGCAGGCGTTGGCCCAGCAGGCGCTGTTCTTCCTCGAGCAGGGCGATGAAGACATTCAGCTCCTGCTCGAGGCCGGAAAAGATCTCGCCCAGCAAGGCCATCGAGGTGTCATCGAGTGTCATGCGTCACCTTCGAAGGCATCGATCAGCCCTTGTGAAATGCGGTCGACATCGATCTTGATGCTGCCATCGGCGATGGCCTGCTTGAGGCTGTCGACGCGCGCCTGGTCGATGTCCTGGCCTGCATCGATCGCGCTGCTGGAAAGCTCGACCTGGGTGGAGTCGGCCGTGGAGGCCGCCGCCGTGGTGGCGGTGCTGTCCTTGGCCGTCTCGGGACGCAGTTCGCGCGGGGCTTGAGTGTCGCTGCGCTGTATCGGGCCGCCATGTTCAATCTTCATTGACTGTCCTCTCTGGCCGTCGGGCCGGGCTCGACGACGAGCCTGTCATGGATGGGTTGCGTGCGTCATCTGCGCGCTTGAATCGACTATCGGCCATGCCGGCACAAGCTTTACCCCACACAGGCAATATGGTCCCTCAGGAATGAGATATCTGGTGCGGGTGGCGGCTTGTCAGTATCAAGCATTTCGGCCTTCGAGCGTCAGCGTGTCGTTCCGGTGCGTCAGCGTGTCGTGGCTGAATGTGCGCAGTCAACAGGATGATTCGAGTTGGCTCGGCGCGACTCATCTCAACTCAACTCAACTGAAGTCATCATGGCGCTACCCGCCGCGGCCCGATGACGCGGGCGCGCACCCAGTCGCCCGGAGCGAGTTCGATGCGGATGCGCTCATCGAGCCCCCCAGCCTCCAGTGCCCGCGCACTGCGTTGCATGCTGAAGCCTGTGCCGCTGACCTGATAGGTCACGGTATCGCCGAAGTTTACCAGCGGGATGGCGCGCACGCTGTTGCGGGTGATGACCTCGCCGGCGCGTAGGCGGCGGCGTACCTCGAAGCCTGACAGTGCCGCGGCGCTCTCGAAACCATTGCCACGCAACTTGCCCAGTGGCGTCAGCACCGGCGTCAATCTCGCGGGTGCCAGCGGCGTGCCGCTCGCAAGCGGTTGTGGCGTGTTCAGGCGCCAGGCGAAGCGTTCCATGCGAACGCTGACGATATGTCGCTGGCCGTTGGCGCACAGCAGCTGCAGACGTTTGAGTCCCGGTGCATGTCGGTCACTGCGCGCGGCATTGAGGCTCAGCTGGGGTGCCGAGCAATCTTTCAGGCGGGCGGGCAGGCGACGCAGCTCGAGTTGTACGGAGGCCTCGCTGGGCGCGCCCAGTGGTGGCTCTCCGGGCATGCGCACTCTGACGGGGCCGCTGTCCTCGGCGGTGAAGAAGTCGCTCAATTGCCAGCGCAGGGCCTCGACGGCGCGTGTCTGCGCGTCTTTGGTTGATGGCGCTGTTGTTGAGGCTGTTGTTGAGACTGATGCTGATGCCTGGGCGGCAGACAGCTGAATGGCAGAGCCGATCGCGTCTGAGGTGCTGGCATGCACAGCGACCCCCGCGGGCAGCAGGGCCAACAGCCCGGTGCTGGCGATGGTGCGCCACAGTCCTTTTCCCGTCACCACTCTTCTTGAATCAGACAGCGCTTTTGCCGCCGTCAGGCCCTTCGCTACGCTGATTTTCGGCATGCTGTCTCTCATCGCGAGTGGCGTCCGGGGCGGAAGGCGGGGTCAAGCGCCCCTGGTTCAGGGCACAAGGTTCAGGGCGCTGGATCAGTGCCGCGAGAGATTGTAAGCCGCCCCTGACACCGGCATGGCCAGAAATAGCCGCGATAAAGTGGCTTGTTCTTACCTTCATCCTGGCGCTGGCTGACTATTCTCAGTCCTGCTTTCCGTCATGCTCCCCTACGCGTGAGCTGACCGATGGATGTTCCCTCGCTCACGTCAGGGCGAGGTGCCGACAGCGGGGCACTTCCATGTTTGATCGACTTGATTCCCTCATGAGCTTTCACCAGCAGGCGCTGGGCCTTCGCGCCGAGCGTCAGCAGGTGCTGGCCACCAATATCGCCAATGCCGACACGCCGGGCTATCTGGCGCGCGATATCGACTTCTCCGCCACCCTGGCCAAGGCGACGGCGGGCAATGCCGCGCCGGGGCCGCTTGCGCTGAACACGACCCAGGCCGGCCACCAGGCCGCCAGCGGGGCGGGGCTGTCGCTGGGCGCGGACCTGCTCTATCGCGTGCCGACACAGCCGAGTCTGGACGGCAATACCGTCGACATGGATGTGGAGCGGGTCAATTTCGCGGACAACAGTCTGCATTACGAGGCCAGCCTTGAGCTTCTGACTGGCAAGATCCAGGGCCTGCGTCTGGCCATGCAATCGGAGAACAGTTGATGGCAGCGTTCAGCATCTTCAACGTCGCGGGTTCCGCGATGGCGGCCCAGTCGCAGCGCATCAATGCCGTGGCCAGCAACATGGCCAACGCCGACAGCGTGGCGGGCCCGGATGGCAAGCCCTATCAGGCGCGTCAGGTGGTGTTCGAATACGCGCCCCTCGCGCGTCAGGCCAATGCCTCGCTGGCGACGGCCAACCTGGCCGGTGGCGGTCTGGCGACACAGATGGCGTCACGCAGTGCAGGCCTCGGTGGTGTCAGGGTCAGCTCGGTGGAGCTGAGCGATGCCCCGGCGCGCCAGGAGTATCGCCCCGATCATCCCCTCGCCGACGAGCAGGGCTATGTGACCTTCTCCAATGTCGATCCGGTCGCCGAGATGGTCGACATGATCGCGGCCTCCAAGTCCTACGAGGCCAATGTCGAGGTCTTCAATACCTCCAAATCCCTGCTGCGCAAGACGCTGACGCTGGGGGAATGACCCTCGCTCAGGGCTTTGGCCTTCTGACCGCTTCTTCTGATTTCGGGTAACCGCATGGCGACGCTAGACACCAGTGTGCTCAACAGCATCAACCAGACCACCACGACCTCCGGCGTCATCGACAGCACGCAGTCGGTGAGCAGTACCGAGGAGCTCAATGATCAGTTCATGACCCTGCTGGTGGCGCAGATGCAGAACCAGGACCCGATGGACCCGGTGTCGAATTCCGACCTGACCGCGCAGCTGGCCCAGATCAGCACCGTCAGTGGTATCGAAGAGCTCAACACCACCCTTGAGGGCATCACGGCGCAGATTTCCAGCAGTGAAGCGCTGCAGGCGGCCAGTCTGCTCGATCAGGGCGTGCTGGTCGGCGGCAATGCGGTGCTGGTGGGCAACGCGACCTCGACACCCTTCGGTCTTGAGCTGGTCGACGATGTCGACAACGCCACCGTCGAGGTGCTGGGCGCGGATGGCAGTGTGGTCAAGACCTTCGAGTTGGGCGCATTGGAGGCGGGTATTCATGGCTTCGTCTGGGACGGTTTGCTGGATGATGGCACTGAAGCCGCCGATGGCTCCTACCAGCTGGCCGTGACGGCCGAGCGGGCAGGCGAGAGCTATGACGACCTGCAGACGCTTAGCTATGGCGTGGTCAGTGGCGTCAATCAGACCGACAGCGGTGCTCAGCTGGACCTGGGTCCGGTGTTGGGTGTCGTCAGTCTGGACGCCGTGCGTCAGGTGCTTTGAGCTGAGCCCATGGCGCCGGGATAGCGCCAGCGAGCCCGCCGGACGGGCCACCAGTTTCAGGCCGTTTGGCCGCCCCCGAGCTCGCTGACAGGTCTCGGGCTTTCATCTTCATCGCGATCAAAGGGACAGACCATGGCGTTTTCACAGGCATTGAGCGGCTTGAGTGCGGCTTCTACCAATCTGGATGTGATCGGCAACAACATCGCCAACTCGGAAACGGTGGGTTTCAAATCCTCTGAGGCGCAATTCTCCGACATCTATGCCGGCTCACAGGCAGCAGGGATCGGGGTGCAATTGGCATCCGTTGCCCAGGACTTCACTTCCGGCTCGCTGGAATCCACCGGGCGCGATCTCGATCTGGCGATTTCCGGAGATGGCTTCCTGCGTTTCTCGGACACCAGTGGTCAGATCGTCTATTCGCGCAATGGCCAGCTCAACATCGATGCCGAGGGCTATATCGTCACGGCCCAGGGTGCCCAGTTGACAGGCTATTCCGGTGAAGGTGTCACCGGGGAACCCGTGGTATTGCAGATTCCGACAGCCCCTCTGGCGGCAAAAGCGACGCAGGACAACATCGCTCTCGAGGTCTATGGCGCTGAAGTCGCGCTCAATCTGGATGCCGCGGACCCTGTGCCGGCCACTGCCGATTTTGATCCGACGGATGCCGCGACCTACAACTACGCCTCGGCGATGACGGTGTATGACAGTCTTGGCGATGAACATGTCGTGACGTCCTTTTATGCCAAGACAGAAAACAACACCTGGAACGTCCATCACGTGATGGACTTTTCCAGCAAGGCTGCGGAATTGCAGGAACAGATCGACGAAGGCGTTGCTGACCCTTCTGTCGACTTTGATCCTCAGACAGAGGTGATCACCTTCGGGGCAGGCGGTCAGCTCCTTGATTACAGTCAGACGGCCCAGACCTACGCCCTGGCCAATGGCGCGAGTGATCTTAGTTTCAGTATCGACTTCACCGGCAGCACCCAATATGCCAACGATTTTGAAGTCATCACCCTGTCCCAGAATGGTTATACCTCCGGCAGTCTTGTCGGCGTGTCCTTCGAGGAAGATGGCCGCGTGATCGGCAGTTACTCCAATGAGCTCAAGCAGACACTGGGCACCATTGCGCTGGCCAACTTCGCCAATGAGCAGGGTCTGCAGCCCAATGGCGACAACGGCTGGGTCGCAACCGCTTCCTCGGGTGTTCCGCTGGTCGGTGTGCCGGGTGAGGGCGTCTTCGGTGAGGTCCAGTCCGGGGTCGTCGAGGCCTCCAACGTCGACCTGACCACTGAGCTGGTCGATCTGATCATCGCTCAGCGCAACTATCAGTCCAACGCCCAGACCATCAAGGTCCAGGACGAGGTCCAGCAAAGCGTCATCAACATGCGCTAATGCCACTCCTGACATGTGACTCGGTTCGTCTTCTGCAATGAAAACAGCAGAGATGTCGGGGCGAACCGGGTCATCTCGAGCGTCAGTACTCAGGCGGCGGACCAGCGCTTCAAGAGCGGGCGTTGAGGGTCGGGCGCTGACTGCAACACGGCAAGGTGTGAGGGAATAGCGGATGGACAGAATGCTCTACACCGCCATGAGCGGCGCCCAGCGCAGCCTGGCGGCTCAGGATGTAGCCAGTCATAACCTGGCCAACCTCTCGACCACCGGCTTTCGCGAGATGCTGACACTGTCGCGGGCGGTAGATGTGCAAGGCGAAGGGCTGGCGACACGCGTCTCCAGTCAGCTGACCACCACGGGCGCCTCGATGGCCCAGGGCACCATCCAGACCACGGATCGCTCGCTGGATGTCGCGCTGGACGGCCCCGGCATGCTGGCCGTGCAGGGCGCGAATGGCGAGGAGCTCTACACCCGCAACGGCGCGCTGCAGATCGATGCCGATGGCGTCCTGACCTCCGGCGGCTTGCCGGTAATGGGCGATGGCGGGCCGATCGAGCTGCCGCTCAACGCCATCGTGCATATCTCCGCCGATGGCAGCGTGAGTGCGCGCTCGGCGGCGGATGCGCCTGACACCATGGTGCTGCAGGCCCAGCTCAAGCTGGTCAATCCCGAGGCCATTCCCGGCAGTCCGGCGCTCGTGCGCGGCGAGAACGGCTATTTCCGTCAGCCGCCGACTGCGGCGGGGGAGGCCGCGCCACCGCTGGCTGCCGACCCGCTGGTGCGGGTCGTCTCCGGCGCCCTGGAGAGCAGCAACGTCTCGGCGACCGACGCGATGGTCGCCATGATCAACAACGCGCGCAGTTTCGAGATGCAGATGAAGAGCATCGATACGGCAGAGCGCATGGCCGAGCGTGGCAACAGCCTGCTTGGTACCGACTGACCTCGTAATCACGGCGGAGCCCCCTGATGATTCGTGCCCTATGGACAGCCAAGAGCGGCCTTGAAGCTCAGCAGATGCAGATGGACGTCACGGCCAACAACCTGGCCAACGTCTCGACCAATGGTTTCAAGCAGTCGCGGGCGGTGTTTGAAGATCTGCTCTACCAGAACATGCGCCAGCCCGGCGCTGCCTCCTCTGCCACCACCGAGCTTCCCTCGGGGCTGCAGGTGGGCACCGGGGTGCGCACCGTGGCCACCGAGCGTCTGCACATCCAGGGCAATCTGGAGCAGACCGAGAACTCCAAGGATGTCGCGATCAATGGTCAGGGCTTCTTCGCGGTGATGCTGCCGGATGGCACCAATGCCTATACCCGCGATGGCTCCTTCCAGCTCGACAGCACCGGCCAGATGGTCACCGCCAGTGGCTACCCGCTGGACCCGGCGATCGTCATTCCGGCCAATGCCCTGAGTGTCGATATCGCCTCCGATGGCGTGGTCAGCGTCACCCAGCCCGGCTCCACCAACAGCACCGAGGTCGGTCAGCTGCAGCTGTCCACCTTCATCAACCCGACGGGCCTGTTCAGTCGTGGCGAGAATCTGTATTCCGAGACCGATGCCTCGGGGCCGCGCAGTGACAATGTGCCGGGCTTCAATGGGGCGGGCACTCTCTATCAGGGCTTCGTCGAGACCTCCAACGTCAACGTGGTGGAAGAGATGGTGGGCATGATCCAGAACCAGCGTGCCTACGAGATCAATTCCAAGGCCGTGACCACCACCGACCAGATGCTGGAGCGTCTGGTCCAGATGTAAGGGTTGTCGCATGTCGATTTCGCGTGATCTCCCGGTGGTGGCGCTGCCATCCCTGTCAGCTGTTTGCCCACGCCAGATTGGCTTGGCGATGCCCGGATTGGCGTTGCCTGGCTGGCGTCGCATGCGCCGCGCGCTGGTCGGATTGGCGATGCTGACCATGACGCTGGTAGGCGCCGGGTGTGCCCATATCCCCAGCGAGCCGCTGGTCGATACCACGCCAATGGAATCGACGATGCAGCCGCGTCCGGAACCGATGGCCAATGGCGCCATCTTCCAGCCACTGTATGGCAACCAGCCGCTGTTCGAGGATCGCCGCCCGCGTGCCATCGGCGACATCATCACCATCCTGCTCGACGAGAATGTCAGCGCCAGCAAGAGCTCGGCCAGCAATGCCAGCCGCGACGGCAGCCTCGGTTTCTCGCTGACCGCCATCCCCGATTTCATGACGGGGCTGCTGGATGGCACCGATGCCGATATCGAGGGCGAGAATGATTTCACCGGCAGTGGTGGCTCGAATGCCAACAACAGTTTCACCGGCACCATCACCGTGACGGTCAGTCAGGTGCAACCGAACGGCAACCTGGAGGTGCGCGGCGAGAAGCGCATCGCGATCAATCAGGGCACCGAGTCGATTCGCTTCTCTGGAGTGGTCAATCCGCGCACGATTTCCTCGGCCAATACGGTGCAGTCCACCCAGGTGGCCAGTGCACGCATCGAATATGTCGGTGATGGCTATATCAACGAGGCGCAGAACATGGGCTGGATGCAGCGCTTCTTCCTCAATCTGGCGCCGTTCTGAGTCTGGCATGACGATTGCCGCGGCTTGTTCTGCAGAGGATTGCCCTGTTTTGAATGCTTCGTCCAGATCTCTCACCACGCTGTCCCATCATGAGTCGCTATCCGATGCCTGAGATGCTCCCTTATCCCCGCTGGCGCGCTGCGCTGGCCGCCTGCCTGATGCTGGTGAGCTGCCTGACCTTGACGTTGCAGTCGGCGCAGGCCGATCGCATCAAGGACCTCGCCCAGGTGCGCGGCGTGCGCGACAACCCGCTGGTCGG
The DNA here is from genome assembly GCF_023161745.1 of Cobetia sp. 1CM21F. NCBI lineage: Bacteria > Pseudomonadati > Pseudomonadota > Gammaproteobacteria > Oceanospirillales > Halomonadaceae > Cobetia > Cobetia sp. 1CM21F. The sequence continues at coordinate 1,201,751 of NZ_JALNTQ010000001.1, forward strand.
CTACGGCCTGGTGGTGGGGCTGGATGGCAGTGGGGACCAGACCACCCAGGCGCCGTTCACCGGCCAGAGTCTGACCAACATGCTCTCCCAGCTGGGCGTGACGGTGCCGTCGGGTACCAACATGCAGCTCAAGAACGTGGCGGCGGTCATGGTCACCGCCAGCCTGCCGGCCTTCGCAAGCTCCGGTCAGCCCATCGATGTCGTGGTGTCGTCGCTGGGCAATGCCAAGAGTCTGCGCGGTGGCACCCTGTTGATGACGCCGCTCAAGGGCGTGGATGGCCAGGTCTACGCGCTGGCGCAGGGCAATCTGATCATCGGTGGCGCCGGTGCCTCGGCCGGCGGTTCCAGTGTGCAGGTCAACCAGCTGACCGCCGGGCGCATTCCCAGTGGCGCGACGGTGGAGCGCGGCGTGCCGACGCGTCTCGGGGATGAGAATGGCGTGATCCATCTCGATCTGTTCGAGGGCGATTTCAATCATGCCCAGAACGTCGCCAGTGCCATCAATCGCAACTTCGGCGGCTCGCTGGCCTCGCCGCTCAGCAGTCGCGATATCGTGGTGCAGGCACCGCGTGATCTCAGCCAGCGTGTCGGGTTCATCGCCAGACTCGAGAACATCGAGGTCGCCCTGGGCGTGCCGCGTGCGCGTGTGGTGGTCAATGCGCGGACCGGCTCGGTGGTGATGAACTCCGAAGTGCGCCTGGCGCGCGCTGCGGTCACCCACGGCAACCTGTCGGTGGTGATCGACGCCAATCCGGTGATCAGTCAGCCTGCGCCGCTGTCCCAGGGGCAGACGGCAGTGGTCAACGACCCCGATATCAGCGTGAACCAGCAGGGCGGTGCGCTGCGCATGGTCGAGGGGACTGCCAGCCTGCAGGAGGTCGTCGATGGCCTGAATGCGCTGGGCGCCACGCCGCAGGATCTGGTCTCGATTCTGGAAGCGCTCAAGGCAGCCGGTGCGCTGCGTGCTGATCTCGAGGTGATCTGATGAGTGTGCTTGGTAGCGGTGCCAACGTGGATGCCGGTCGTCTGGCCTTCGATACCCAGGGTCTGGCGAGCCTCAAGGGGGCGGCCAGCAGTGGCGGCGAGCGCCAGCAGGAGGCGCTGGAGGAGAGTGCGCGCCAATTCGAGGCCTTGATGCTCAACATGATGCTCAAGCAGATGCGCTCGGCGACCGAGAATTCAGCGCTGACCGGCTCCCAGCAGCAAGAGATGATGACCTCGATGCTGGACCAGCAGCTCTCCCAGCAACTGGCCAGTGTCGGCGACGGTATCGGCTTGTCGAAGATCCTGATTCAGCAGTTGTCCTCCAGCACGGCGACGGGCACTGACACGAAGATGAGCACTGACAGCAGCGCGACGCCTTCTGCGGCAATCTCCCCCAGCGCAGCAGCCGATGGGAAGTCGGTCGCTGAACAGGGTGCCGGTGGCTGGTTGTCGGCGGTAGGGCTGACCCCGGAGGGGGGCGCGGCACGCGAGGATGACTGGCAGGCGGCGGTGGAGACACGCGCCGCAGATGAGGTTGCCGGCTTCATGGCGATGCTCGATACGCTGGCGCCCGGCGACACGGCGCGAGGCGTCTACGCCGAGCTGCCGATGGCGACGACAGGCAAGGATGACGTGTCCGACACCGTCAGCCCGGTGGCAGTGACCGACGTGGCAGTGCTCAGCGAGCAGCAACGCCGTCAGCCCGAGAATGTACAGCGCTTCGTGGCGGAATTTGCCCCCGCCGCTCAGGCGGCCAGTCGTGAAAGCGGGCTGCCCGCAGAATTGATTCTGGCCCAGGCCGCGCTGGAGACGGGCTGGGGTGAGCGTCGCATTCACACCGAGGCCGGCACCGACAGCCATAACCTGTTCGGCATCAAGGCCGGCAGCAGCTGGCAAGGCGACAGCACCACGGTGCTGACCACCGAATATCGCGATGGGCGCCGCATGCGTCTCGAAGACAGCTTCCGCGTCTATCCCGATCAGGCCAGTGCGCTGCGCGATCATGCCGCGCTGCTGACCGGCGCCCAGCGTTATGCCCACGTGACCCGGTCGCCGGACGCCGAGAGTGCCGCGCGCGCCTTGCAGGAGGCGGGCTACGCCACTGACCCGCACTATGCCGACAAGCTGATCTCGATCATGAGTCGGGTCGGCCCGCTGGAGGCCAGCGGCACTCGCGAGACAGCGGAGACCCGCCTGGCGTCACGCGATGCCGTGCCTGCGTCAGCGTCTGTCGCAACCGCTAACTCAAGCTCCCCGCGCGGGCTGCTTGAGGCCTCCGCGCCGCTGTTTGCCCTCGATGCGCGCGATGCTCAGCCGCTGGTCCAGATGGCGGCTGCGACGGATGCGGTGTCTGAGACGGGTGTGGCGTCTGTGGCGTCTGCGACGGATATGGCGCCTGCGGCGGATAAAGAGATCGGTACTGGCAGTGAAGGCGCTGCATCAGGGGCCATCCAGTTGGCGATGGGCCGTTCAGAGCCGCTGATCCGCTAGAGCCGCTGATGACGATTCACTGTCGATGAATTGCGGGCAACTATTGCTGCCTGGGGCCTCAAGTTGGCCTCTGGCGCGCCGATAATCACAGCATCCGTGCGCCGGTGTGGCGTCATTCACCTTCTCCCTTTTCCCATTGTTCCTTTCAGGTAAACGCCATGGCCAGCAGCATGTTGAGTATCGGTGTCAGTGGTCTGCAAGCCGCCCAGACGGCGCTTGCCACCAACAGCAACAACATCGCCAACGTCTACACGCCGGGCTATAGCCGTGAAACGGTCGAACTGAGTGGCAGCAGTGGTGGCGGTGTCAGTGTGGCGTCGATCAGCCGTCAGACCGACAGCTATCTCTCGGCGCAGCTGGATAGCGCCATGAGCGCCAGCACGGCGCTTGAGACCCACGAAGCCAACATCAGTCAGATCGACAATCTGCTCGCCGATGACGAGGCGGGCCTGGCGCCGTTGATGCAGGAGTTCTTCGGCGCCATCGAAGGCGTAGCCAGTCAGCCGAGTGATCCGGCGGCGCGCGAGAGCCTGCTGGGCAGTGCCGAGAGCCTGGCCGGGCAGCTCAATGCCTTCTCCGCCTATCTGGATGACATGGACGCTGCGGTCAATTCACAGCTCGGCGATGTGGTCGGCGACATCAACACTGCCACCAGCCAGATCGCCTCGCTCAACGAGCAGATATCCCTGACGCGTGCGCGTACCGGCGAAGAGCCACTGGGCCTGCTGGACCAGCGCGATCAGGCGGTGACCGACCTGCAGACGCTGGTCGGCGTCGAGGTGCAGGAGCAGGATGGCCGGCTGAGCGTCAGCCTCGGCAATGGCCAGCTGCTGGTCAACGGCAGCAGCAATTACGAACTGGCCGTGGAGCCAGACCCGCAGGACATGAGTCGTTCGGTGGTCACCTACAGCGTGGCGCCGGGCGTGACCAGCGCCATCGATGAGGGGCAGCTCGAAGGCGGCACCCTGGGCGGGCTGTTGAGCTTCCGCGCCGACAGCCTCGAGCCGACCCAGAATCAGCTCGGCCAGTTGGCTGCGGGGCTGGCGTTGACCTTCAATGCCCAGCACGCCGACGGTGTCGACGCCAATGGCAACACGGGGGGCGACTTCTTCACCCTCGGCGATCCGGAAGTGCTGCCGGCCAGCGGCAACGCCGCCGGAGCGGACCTTGAGGTGACATTCGCCCCCGCCACCCAGCAGGAAGGTGACGACTTCTACAGCGTCGCGCTGACCGGCGATGACTACCGCCTGAGTCTTGACGGCGGCAACTATCAGCTGGAAAACCTCAGCAGCGGCGCCGTGCAGACTCTGACCCCGGACAGCGAAGGCGTGATGCGCCAGGATGGCCTGGTGTTCACCGCCACCGGCATGGCGGACGGTGACAGCTTCACCATCCAGCCGACGCGCAATATCGCCGACACCTTCGGGGTCGCGATCGATGAGGGCGCCGAGATCGCGGCGGGCTCAAGCGACGCCAGTCTCGACAACCGCAACATTCTCGCCCTGCAGTCACTGCAGAGCAGCGACGCCCTGGGCAGCGCCGGCAGCTTCAATGATCACTACGCGTCGCTGGTCAGCCAGGTCGGCAACCAGACCCGCCAGGTGCAGGTCAACTTGGAGGCTCAGCAGGGCCTGACCGAGCAGCTGTCGGCGGCAGACCAGTCGATCTCTGGGGTCAATCTGGATGAAGAAGCCGCGGACCTGATCCGTTATCAGCAGTATTACCAGGCCAACGCCCAGGTCATCCAGACCGCGTCGACGGTGCTGGATACCATTCTGAACATCCGTTAACGAGGCCGTGATGCGCATCAGTACCCAAACCCTCTATGCCCAGGGCGTCACCTCGATGCTGGATCAGCAGGCGGCGTTCTCCAAGGTGTCCGAGCAGCTGGCCACCGGCAAGCGCGTGGTCAATCCCTCGGATGACCCGAGTGCGGCCAGCCAGGCGGTGACGATCTCGCAGTCCCAGGCCGTCAATGAGCAGTTCAGTGACAGCCGCACCACGGCGCGCAACAACCTGTCCATCGAGGAAAGCGCGCTCAATCAGGTCACCGACACCATCACGCGTGTCCAGAGCCTGATCGTGCAGGCGGGCAACGGCACCCTCAGTGACAGCGACCGTGATGCGCTGGCCACCGAGCTTGAAGGCAGCCGTGAGGTGTTGCTGGGACTGGCCAACAGCACCGACGGCAACGGCAACTATCTGTTCGGCGGCATGAGCGGTGACACGGCGCCCTTTGGCGAGGATGGCAGCTATCGCGGCGATGATGAGCAGCGCCAGCAACGCGTCGACAGCTCGCGCCTGATGGAGGTCAATCATACCGGCAGCCAGATCTTTGGCGGCGTGGCATCCGGCAATCAGCAGCTGGCCCGCCAGACCAGCGAGAGCGAGTCGTCACTGCCGATCACCTTCAAGGGGCCGGAAGTCATCGATACCGCGGCGCGGGTCGATGGCGCGGCCTACAGCGTCAGCATCGATGCCGCTGGCGTCACGATCAGCGGCACCGATGCCGATGGCAATGATCTCCAGGTCCTGGATGGCGAAGGCAACCCGCTGCCATCGCCCGTGGCGTACAGCGATGGCATGACGCTTGCGTTCAATGGCCTGTCGATGACGCTGTCCGGTGATGAGCAACAGGTCGCTGAGGCACAGGCTGAAGGCAAGGCAACCCAGCTGGTGGTCGAGGAGGGCGAGGCCAGCGCCGATCTGTTCGCCAATCTGGATGGCCTGATCAGCGCGCTGAGCACGCCGATCGAGAGCGAGGCCGACCAGGCCGCCTTCAACAACGCCATCTCGACCGCCAGTCGCCAGTTCAGCAACAGTCTCGACAATGTGCTGACGGTGCGCGCCGATGTCGGCACCAAGCTCAACGAGCTGGATTCGCTGGATATCATCGGGGATGACCGTGAGCTCAACTATGCCTCGACCCGCTCGGACCTGATCGATCTGGATTACAACGAGGCGATCTCCGACTACTCGCTGACCCAGGTGGGGCTGCAGGCCTCCCAGCAGGCGTTCTCGGATATCTCGGGCATGTCGCTGTTCGACTATCTGCGCTGAGTGATGAGGTGACCGCGTTCGAGAAATGATGAAAAAGCCGCACTGGATACTCGCTCTCGCGATGGCATTCGGTGCGGCTCTTGCGTGCTGGTGGTTGCTTTTCAGATCAGTGCTTGCGTGTCATGGCATCGTGCCCAGGCCTTCATGCACGGCCTGGAAGGCGCCCAGCGCCTGACGGAACAACAGCGACAGCCAGTCCGTCATGCCCGGCATCATCAGCCACAGCATCGCGATGCCCAGCAGCAGGGTCAGCGGGAAGCCGATCGAGAACACCGACAGCTGCGGTGCCGAGCGGTTGAGTACGCCCATCGCGAGGTTGATCGCCAGCAGCGAGGCGACCAGCGGCAAGGCCAGCAGCAGGCCGGCGCTGAACAGGCTGGCGCTCCACAGCAACAGATTCTCGAGCCCGACGGGCCCCATGCGGCGCAGGTCGAGGGGGATCTCATGGAAGTGGGTGACCAGGATTTCCAATACCAGCAGATGGCCATTGAAGGCCAGAAACAGCAGCATGGCCAGCATGCCCAGTAGACGTGACAACACCTGGGTATTGGTGCCGGTGTCGGCCGAGAAGAAGCTGGCGAAGGCCAGACCCATCTGCAAGCCGATGAATTCCCCGGCCGCCTCGACGATGGCGAAGGTGATGCGCATCACCAGGCCCAGTGCCAGGCCGACGCCCATCTGCAAGGCCAGCTGCCAGACGGCGGCCGGGCCGAGCACGTCCACAGGTGGCGGGCTCTCGACCAGCGGCGCGATGATCAGCGCCAGGCCAAAGGCCATCAACAGGCGCACCGGCGTGGGCAGGCTGCGATGACCGAACAGCGGCGCGCTGATCATGAAACCGGACAGGCGCGCGAAGGGCCATATCACGCTCAGCAACAGGGCCTGGAGATGCTCGGGGGACAGCAGGTCATTCGGCAATGGAGCGTCCTCCCGCCGGGCTTGCGTCAGGTCTGTTGGCGATGCTCATGCAGGCGTCGCTCATCCGATCAGGTGCGGGAAGCCGGTGAAGACGCTGCGCGTGAAGTCCATCAGCGTCTCCAGCAACCAGGGGCCGGCCAGTACCAGGGTGCCGAACACGCCGAGAATCTTGGGGATGAAGGACAGGGTCATCTCGTTGATCTGGGTCGCGGCCTGGAACAGGCTGACGATCAGGCCGATGAACAGGGCGCTGGCCAGCAGCGGGCTTGCCACCAACAGGGTGATGTACATGGCATGCGAGGCCAGGCTGGTGATGACTTCAGGTGTCATGGCGGCGCGTTCTCGATGGGCAGATGGGAGGTGTCGAGGCTGGCAGTGCACGGTTGCGCGTCACGGTTGCGCATCACGGTTGCGCGTCACGACGAGAAAGCCCGGTGACGGCGTGATGTCAGGGCCTGGCTCAGTAGCAGCTCTCTCAGTAGAAGTTCTCTCAATAGAAGCTCTCGGCCAGCGACCCCAGCAGCAGCTGCCAGCCATCGACCATCACGAACAGCATCAACTTGAAGGGCAGCGAGATGGTGGCGGGTGGCACCATCATCATCCCCAGCGCCATCAGTACGCTGGCCACCACCAGATCGATGATCAGGAAGGGCACGAACAGACTGAAGCCGATCTGGAAGGCGGTCTTCAGCTCGCTGGTGACGAAGGCCGGCAGCAGCACCCGCCACGGCACGTCCTGCGGGGTCTGGATTTCCTCGACCCTGGCCAGGCGCGCGAACAGGGCGATATCCGGCTCACGCACCTGACCTAGCATGAATTCGCGCAGCGGATCGCCGCCGCGTTCGATGGCTTCCTGCAGACTGATGGCCTGGCTGTCATAGGGTTGCCAGGCCTCGTCGTAGATGCGCTCCAGCACCGGCGACATCACGAAGAAGGTCAGAAACAGCGCGATGCCGACCAGCACCTGATTGGGCGGCGCAGACGCGGTGCCCAGCGCGGTGCGCAGCAGGCCCAGCACGATGATGATGCGGGTAAAGGCACTCATCATCAGCAAGGCTGCCGGCAGCAGGGCGAGGCCACTGAGCAGGATCAGCGTCTGGATATTCAGCGACCAGGACTCGCCGCCGTCCGGCAGTGGCTGGCTGGTCAGGCCGCTGAGCACATCGGCGTGTACTGCTTGGCTGGTCACCAGGCATGCCGACAATGCGATCAACAGCCCTGTCAGCAGCTCTCTTGTCTTCAGCCTTCTTGCTTTCTTCAAGCCCGGCGACAACCTCACCAGCCCCATCATGAGCGTGGCTCCGCATCATCTGTCTTGTCTGATGTGGCAGTTTGCGTCACATCAGAGGGCATCGTGGCGGATGTAGCAGCCGGCGAGCGTCTGGCGAGGCGGTCGCGCAGCAGCTCGGCAAAGCCGGCCGCGGCACCGCTACTGCCTGTTGCGGAGGCAGGTGAGGCCAGCGATGCGTCGTTCGGAGTGCTGCCATCGTCTGCGGGCACCAGGCCGCCATTCTCGGCCGTCAGCTCACCGAGGGAGGTGATACCCGCCGGCCCGACGCCCAGCAGCAATTGCTGGTTGCCCACCGCTACCACCACCAGGCTCTGCTTGTGACCCAGTGCCAGCCGCGCCAGCGGGCGCAGGGCAATGCGATTGCCGCGCAGTGTCTGGGCACCCCCGAGTGTCTTCATCAGCCATGCCAGCAGCAGGATGACGCCGATCACGGCGGCAAGCGCCAACCCGGTATTGACCAGGCTGGCCGCGCCCAGCGGTGAGCCGCTGGATGTGTCGGCAGTCAGGTTTGCATCGCTACCCAGAAAGGCCGGTGACGGCGCCTGGGTGGTGGCGCTGGTATTGGGGCTGGCATCCGGCAGCAAGATCGCGCCGTCAGGGGCATCGGAGGTCATGACAGGAACAGCCTTAGCGGTTGAGCTTCTGTACCCGCTCATTGGGGGTGATGATTTCCGTGATGCGGATACCGTACTTGTCCTCGACCACGACTACCTCGCCCTGGGCGATCAGATAGCCGTTGATCAGGATGTCCATCGGCTCACCGGCCAGGCCATCCAGTTCGATCACCGAGCCCTGCGACAGCTCCAGCAGCTGCTTGATGGTCAGGCGCGTGCGCCCCAGCTCCACGGTCATCTTGACCGGGATGTCCATGATCATGTCCAGCTCACGCGGACGTGCGCCGCCACCGCTGCCATCGAGGGGCTCGAAGATATCGCCGCCCTGGGGGGCAGCCTCGCTTTGCTGTTCTTCCAGCGCCTTGGCCCACTCGTCGCCCATCTGCTCGGTCATCGCATCGGCCCAGGGGTCGTCAGTGCCGGATGTCGGGGAATTCGGGGTGGCCTTGGGCGCGGGCGCGTCTGGCGAATTGGGCTCACTCATCGCCGCTGTCCTCGCTGGCAGTGTTGATCGGATGATTGATGATGCGGGTCACGCGCAGGGCGCGGTGGCCATTGGCGCGACCGAAACCGGCTTCGAGCACCGGCACATTGTTGACGTAGGCATTGACGCGCTCGGGCTTCTCGATGGGCAGCACATCGCCCACGGCAAGTTCGGCCAAGGCGCCCAGCGTGGTGGTGATGCTGGCAAAGTCTGCGTGCAGCTCGACATCGGTGGCGCGCACTTCCTTGCGCAGGCGCTCGCCCCAGCGGCTGTCACCCTCGGCGCTGGTTTCCTGCAGCGGGCTCGAGAGCAGCTCGCGATGCGGCTCGATCATCGAGTAGGGCAGGCAGATCTGGAAGTCGCTGCTGTGATTGCCGACCTCCAGATGGAAGCTGGTGCACACCACGATCTCGTTGGGAGAGCTGGTGATATTGGCGAACTTGACCTGCATCTCGCTGCGCAGATAGTCGGTTTCCACGGCATAGACCGCCGACCAGGCGTCGCGGTAGGCATTCAAGGCCAGCTGCATCAGGCGCTGGATGACGCGTTGTTCGGTACGCGTGAATTCGCGACCCTCTGACTTGGTCACGAAGCGGCCATCGCCACCGAACAGGCTGTCGACCACCATGAACACGAGACTGGGCGGAAACACCAGCATCGAGGTGCCGCGCAGCGGCTTCATGGTGAACAGGTTGATGTTGGTCGGCACCGGCACGTTGCGGGAAAATTCGTTGTAGCTCAGGAACTGCACCGGCCCGGCGGTGATATCGGCGCCGCGGCGGATCAGGTTGAACAGCCCCATGCGGAACTGGCGACTGAAGCGCGAGTTGATGATGTCGAGAGCATGCAGGCGATCCCGGATGATGCGGTGCTGGCTGGCCGGGTCGAAGGGGCGAATGCGCGCTTCGGCGGGCGTGCTCGAGGCGTCAGCCGTTGCACCGCTGTCACCGTTCACGCCGGAGAGCAGAGCATCGATTTCGTCCTGTGACAGCAGATCGTCTTGAGCCATGGCCAGTTATTGCACGATGAAGTCGTTGTACAGCACGCCGGAGATGGCCAGTGGCTGGCCGCCTTCACTGTAGGGGCGCGAAAGCGCCTCGGTCAGGGTGCTCTGCAGTGTCTGCTTGCCGGCCTGGGTGATCAGCTCATCCGGGCTCTGGCCCGACAGCAACAGCAGCAGACGGCTCTTGAGTTCGGGCTTGAGTTCTTCCACGCGCGCCACCGCGTCCTGATCGGCCATCTTGAGCGTGATGCCGATATAGAGCAGGCGATTGCCGCGCGGGCTTTCCAGGTTGACCGTGAAGGGCGCCAGCGGCATGAAGACCGGCGGTGGCACGACCACGACTTCCGGCTCGGCGTCCTGTGCGGCCTTCTGATCACTGAGCATCGGCAGTGCGAAATAGACGGCCACTAGCGCCGCGATCACGGCACTCATCAGGCTGATGACCCCGATCAGCAGCCAGGAGCGACGCTGACTGGCGGGGGTGGTGATAATCGTTGACATCGTGGTGCGGTGTCCCTGGAGTCGGTGGCGGGGCCAGTATGACCGAAGGCGTGGTTATCGAACGGCGGAATAACGCCACGTGCGAGCGCTTACTTGAATGATGACGCGCCAGGCGGGCTCATCTGACAGCCACCTGACGGGAGCCGCTGACACAAGCACCTGGCAAGCGCCAGGCCCGTCATGCCTGCCATTCACGCTGCCCCCAGGCTGCCTGGGTTGCACTTGCAAGATTGCTTGTGAGATTGCCCGCGGCGAGGCTTCCCTCCATGGCGTCAGCGCTTGTGCTGGTATCACTCGCCGGCTGACCCTCGCGGTGCTGGGCGAACTGACCCTGATTGGCGGAGTTGTCCGCCGCCTCGTCCGGTGTGTTGTCAGGTGTGTCGTCCTGAGCACTGAAACTGATCGCCGTCAGCTCGTGCCCCCGGGATTCCAGCGCCTGACGCAGCTCGCTCAAGGATGACTCGACAGCCGAGCGCACCTGTTGGTGGCCCGCGACGAAGTGCGCACTGGTGCCCTGTTCGCCGATATTGAGGCGAATGGTCAGCTTGCCCAGGTTGGCTGGATTGAGCGCGATCTCGGCCTGTGGCGACTTGCTCAGCTGCATGCGTACCACCTGCTCGCTGAGTGCCTGTTGCCAGGCCTGAGTGCCGACGCTTGCGGGAATCAAGGCTCCCGCCTGTGATGCCATGCCCGTTGGATTGGCTGCTGGATTGCCGGCAGTATTGAGCAGGGCACCGCTGCCTGCAGCGGTCGAACTCGACGCGCCGGCTGACACGCCAGCAGATGACGCACCGGAGAGCTGGGACAGATCGCCACCGGTGCGTGAACCGTTGGCATCAAGCAGGGCGCCGTCGGCCTTGGCGGTGATGCCTTCAATGGCCTCCTCGGTCAGCGGGCCCAGCGCGCCATCCGTCAGCGAGGAGGGCGCATCCGTGCTCAGGCTGCCAGCCGCTGTCGGAGAGGTCTTGCTGCTGGGAGCCTGATCCGCAATCGCGCCGTCCAGCCCAGCCGCCGCAGGGTTACGCAGCGCGGCGAGCCAGTCACCTTGCAGCGCCGTGTTGGCCGCTGTAGAGAGCGCCTGCGCGCCAGCGGGCGCTGTCGCTGCCGCTTTCAGTGCTGCCTCGTCGCCGCCAGAAGCGCCTTGGCCGCCTTGCGTGAGTTGCTGCAGCTGTTGCATGCGCGAGATGCCGCGCTCGACGCTGCTATCCAGTCGTGAGGCCTCAAGTGACTGCGCTGATGGCTGTCTTGCTGTCTGGCTTGCCGATGAGGACTGGGCAGGCGGGAGGTTGCCATTCTGGAGGGCGGCAGCGGCGGGGTCCGGAGTGGGTGATGTCTCTGACGAGGCTGCCTGAGCCTGCTCGAGGTGCTGCGCATGCTTGTCTTCGGCGGCCTCGCGACGCTCGACACGCTGCTGCTGTGCGTCTTGCGCTTGCGTCTGCACCTGCACCTGCGCCGCTTGCCTGTCCTGCTGGCGATCCTCGCGCTGGGCGCGGGACAGATGTGCCTCGAAGGCGCTCTCTGCGGAAGCCGAGCTGACGTCGTCGCGCGAGCGAGCCTCCTCAGAGGAGACCTTGGCGCTGGTCGGCACCCTGGTTGGCGAGGTGGCCGACAACATCGAGATGCGTGCAGTGTCCGTCATGGTGTCACTCCTTCGACTGGCCGTTTTCAGCCATTGGCACGGCGTAACCAGGCCTGGGTGGCTTGCTCATCGCTCTGGCGTTGCTCGGCGGTACGTGCCTGCAGCGCGGCGCTCAGGCTGGCGCGATCCGCCAGGCCCTGCCAGGCCGCGTGGGTCTGCTGTTCCTTCACCAGCCGCTGATGCTGATGGTGCGTCTGGGTCTGTTCCTGGGCTACCCGTGCGCGACACTGGGCAATCGCCTTGTCCAGCGAGGCGATGAAGGCCTGATAGTTGTGCCAGCTGGCCGGGTCCAGCCCCTGAGTCAGGCGTGCCTGCATCTGCTGGCAGTAGTCGAGACGGTACTGCTCGAGGGTGACCAGTTGCTGGGCGGCGGTTTCCTGACGCTGGCGCTGGCTGGTGAGCTGGCGCGCAGCGCCATCACGCCGGCGCTCGCTCAGCTGGGTCAGGGTGTCGAAACGTGACGATGAGATGGCCATTCAGTGAGAGTTCCCGATCAATGACAGGTGAAGGTGGCCATCATGGCTGGGCCAGCAATTGTTCGAGCATGTTCGTACTATCGGCAAGACTTGCGTGCTGTGTAGTGCCTTGTTGCAGGAAACGTCCCATCGGCTCGTGCAGGCGCACCGCGGCGTCGAGCACCTTGTCGTTGCCGGGCTGGTAGGCGCCGATGGCGATCAGGTCCTGATTGCGCTGATAACTGGAATAGAACTGCTTGAAGCGACGGGCGCGGGTGAGCTGCCGCTCCGGCGCCACTGCCGACATCGCGCGGCTGATCGAGGCTTCGATATCGATGGCCGGGTAGTGGCCGCTTTCCGCGATGCGCCGCGACAGCACGATATGCCCATCCAGAATCGCGCGGGCACTGTCGGCAATGGGGTCCTGCTGGTCATCGCCTTCGGTCAGCACGGTATAGAAGGCGGTGATCGACCCGCCGCCACGCCGGCCGTTGCCGGTGCGTTCCACCAGCGCCGGCAGCTTGGCGAATACCGAGGGCGGATAGCCCTTGGTGGCCGGCGGCTCACCGATGGCCAGGGCGATCTCGCGCTGGGCCATCGCGTAACGGGTCAGCGAATCCATGATCAGCAGCACATTCTGGCCCTTGTCACGCAGGGACTCGGCGATGCGCGTCGCGTAGCTGGCGCCCTTGAGGCGATGCAGCGGCGTCATGTCGGCCGGCGTGGCCACGACCACGGCGCGCTTGAGGCCTTGTTCGCCGAGAATGTTCTCGATGAATTCCTGCACCTCGCGCCCACGTTCGCCGATCAGGCCGACCACGATCACATCGGCATCGGTGAAGCGCGCCATCATGCCCAGCAGCACACTCTTGCCGACGCCAGAGCCGGCGAACAGCCCCATGCGCTGGCCACGGCCGACGCTCAGCAAGGCATTGATGGCGCGAATGCCGACATCCAGCGGCGTGTCGATGGGCGCGCGCTCCAGCGGGTTGAGCGGACGGCTCTCCAGCGGCGCATGTTCGACATCTTCCAGCGGGCCGAGGTCATCCAGCGGTCGACCCACGCCATCGACGACCCGCCCGAGCAGTGCTTCGCCGACCGGGTAGCGTCGCTCGCCGACATTGCCATGGCCGAGGGGAAATACCCGCGCGCCCGGTGCGACGCCGCTGAGCGGGTCGATGGGCATCAGGTAGAGGGTCTGATCGGCGAAGCCGACCACCTCGGCCTCGGCCGGCGGCAGGTTCGCGCCCAGCTCGACCAGACAGCTGGCACCCACCGGCAGGCGCAGGCCGACTGCTTCCAGCACCAGGCCGGTCGCGCGCACCAGGCGGCCATTGCTGCGTTGGGGCTCGAGGCTCTCGACGCGCTCACGAATGGCGCCCAGCGCGCTGCGCCATTGCTGTGCGGAAGAGGGGCTCATGGCGTGTCACTCATGTGCGATCTCCTGCCAGCTCAGTGCGTGCCTGCTCTGGCTGTACATGTTCTGACGACTGGCGGTGCACGATGCGCGAGCCGCTGGCCTCGTCCTTGCCATGCAGGCTGCCGTCGGCGCTGCCGCGATGGCGCAGCTGGCGTGACAGCATCTCCAGGCGACTCTCGAGGCTGGCATCGTGACAGCCGCTGTCGGCTTCGGCGCGACACCCGCCGAGGCTCAGGCTGGCGTCCGGCAGACATTGCCAGCCCAGCTTGGCGAGCTGTTCGCCCATCGCCTGCTCGACGCGCGGCAGGTCGTCCGGATTCAGGTAAAGACGCGGACGGCCGATCAGCGGCGGATCCGCCGCCAGCAGGCTGCGCACGCTGTCGATGATGTGCTCCGGATGGGCACGAAATGCCTCACGGGCCAGATGCTGACCGACGCTGATGGCCAGTGCTGCCAGCTCATCGCTGATCTGCTCATCCAGGCACGCCAGCGATTGCTGCAGGTTCTCGATCAACGGTGCCAGCTGGGCAGCCTGTTGTTCGAGCGCCTGCTGGGCGGCCTCGGCCTGACGCGCCGCCTGCTCGGTGGCTTCCTGCCTTGCGCGCGCCAGACCCGCTTCATAACCGGCTTTCTCGCCCGCGGCATAGCCTTCATCACGCGCCGCCTGTTGCTGCTGTAGCGTCTCCTGCTCGAAGGTCGAGCGGGCACGCTGCGCCATGCGCCGAATCAGGCCGACATCCGGCGCCGCAGCTTGCGGCATGCCGGCTTGAAAGCCGCCACCCGACTGAGGCGATGCGGGCTTGCCATCCAGCGCGTCGAGCTCCAGCGGCTGCCACTGATGCATGTCATCGCTGCCTGCCACGTCGCGCTCGGCCCACGGGTCAGGCGCGTCATGATGCGGATCAGAACTGGACATGGTCCTCACTAGACGTAGGCCTCACTAGACATGGTCCTCATTAGACATAGTCCTCGCCACCGCTGTTGATCACGATCTCGCCGCTGTCGGCCAGTCGACGCACCGTCTGCAGGATGCTCTTCTGTTCGGCTTCCACTTGGGTGACACGCACCGGGCCACGCGCCTCCATGTCATCACGCAGCATCTCGGCAGCACGCTGCGACATGTTCTGCAGGAATTTCTGGATGATCGCCTCGGGGGATCCCTTGAGCGCCGTGACCAGCGTCTCGTTGTCGATTTCCTTGAGCAGCAGCTGGATGGAGCGGTCCTCGAGCCCGACCAGGTTCTCGAACACGAACATCTCGTCGATGATCTGCTGCGCCAGACTCTCGTCGTGGTTGCGTACCGCCTCGAGGACCTGCTCTTCCTGCTGGCCCGGCATCAGGTTGAGTATCTCGGCCGCGGTACGAATGCCGCCCATCTTGCTGCGCTTGAGGTTCTGGCCACTGAGCATGTTGCTCAGCACTTCGGTCAGCTCCTGCAGGGCCGCCGGCTGAACGCCACTGAAGGTGGCGATACGCAGCAGCACATCGTTGCGCAGGGTGTCGGAGAAGTGCTCGAGAATCTGCGAGGCCTGATGGCGCTCCAGATGCACCATGATGGTGGCGATGATCTGCGGGTGTTCGTCGCGGATCATCTCGGCCACCAATGGCGGCTCCATCAGGTTCAGTGTCTCGATGCCATTGTTCTGACCGGAGCTCTCGTAGATGTCTTCGAGCAGCGAGCTGGCGCGCTCCTGCCCCAGCGCCTTCACCAGCACCGAGCGTATATGGTCGGTAGAGAGCAGATTGACGGCGCTGAACTGCTCGCTGTCGGCGTGGAATTCCTCCAGCGTCTTCGCCATCTGCTCCTGGGTGACCTGCGGCATGTTGGTCATCGTCGCGCTGAGCCGTTGGATCTCCTGGGCAGACAGGAACTTGAAGACCTCTGCGGCGCTGTCCTCGTCGAGGCTCATGATCAGGGCCGCGCTGCGTTCCATGCTTGTCAGTGTCTTACTCATGGTGACTCATCCAGTTCTTGAGGATCATGGCGACCATGCGTGGGTCATCGCGGGCCATGTCACGCGCATCCTTGAGATTCTGCTGATAGGTGGTCGGCGTGCGCGGGCCACTGGCCGGCGCTGTCTGGCTCGCCATCATGCTGCCCAGATCGCCATTGGCCGTCGCCAGACCAGGCTCCATGCCGCCGATACCACCCACTGCGCTGCCGGCTGCCTGAGTGCCGGGCGGCTGACCGATGGTCTGGTATGCCTCCTGCGGACGCAGCAGCGGCTGCAACAGCGGACGCAGCAACTTGCGATACAGCAGCCAGGCGATGAAGCCGATGATCAGGTATCGGCCAAGCTCGATGGCCAGCGCCTGCATCTTGGGATTGTTGAGCCACTTCTCCCACCACTGCTGTGGCGGGCCGGCGTTCTGCTGCTCGGCGGTCATGAAGGGCGCATTGATCACGCTGAGGCTGTCGCCACGCTCGGCATTGAAGCCCATCGCCTCGCGCACCAGCGAATCGATCTGTGCCAGCTGGTCGTCTGCCAGCGGTTCACTGGTCGGGTTGCCGTCACTGTCCATGATGCGACGGTGATTGATCACCACCGCCACCGAGAGATTATCGAGGCGACCCAGGCGCGCACGGGTGTGGCGCACGCGCTTGTTGACTTCATAGTTGATGGTGCTGCTGCGCTGAAAGTTGCTCAGACCGCTGGCTGCGTCGTCAGTCTGTGTGGTGCCGTCACCATTCGCCGCGTCATCGGCATTGATGGGCGAGGCGGCAATTCCCGGGGGCGTGTTGGAGAGGGCGCCCGGCACGCCGCCGATGCCGAGCATCTCGCCGGCGCCGGTATTGTTGAGCTGTTCACTGCGCACCGCTGCGCTGCCCGGCTGCTGATTGGGCGTGTAGTGCTCTTCGGTCTCTTCGGCGTGGGAGAAATCGAGCTGGGCGCTGACCTCGGCGCGGAAGTTGTCGCGTCCCACCAGTGGCGTCAGCAGGGCATTGATGCGCGATTGATAGCTGCGCTCCAGTGCCTGGGCATATTCCAGCGCACTGCCATCGAGATTGAGCGCATCGCCTGCCGGGCGCGACAGCGGATTGCCGTCCTGATCGACGACGGTGATGTCTTCGCTGGCCAGGCCCTGCACGCTGCCGGCCACCAGATGCTGGATGGCCTGGATCTGACGTGCCTTGAGCTGCTGGCCGCCCTTGAGTTCTACCACCACGGAAGCGGTCGCTGGGCGGCGCTCGCGCACGAAGACGGAATCTTCCGGCAGTGCCAGGTGCACACGGGCGCTGGACACCGGCTCGAGACTGGCGATGGTGCGCGACAGCTCGCCGGACAGGGCGCGCTGGTAATTGACGTGTTCGGTGAACTGGCTGATGCCGAAGGCCTGGGTATCCATCAGCTCGAAGCCGGAACCGCCCTGGCTGGGCAGGCCCTGCTGGGCAAGTGCCAGGCGCAGGCGATAGACATCTTCCTTGGGGACCTCGACGGTGGCGCCTTCATGGCTCAGCCGATAGGGCACGCCGGTCTGCTCCAGCTGCGCGACGATCTCGCCGCCTTCGCTGGCGGGCAGATCACGATAGAGCACACTCCAATGGGTGCCAGCGCCCCACAGCAACAACGCGACGATGACAGCCACGCTGAAGGCGGCCGCCATGATGAGCGGCAGACGTGGCAATGCCGCCAGGCGCGCCAACAAGGGATTGGCTGGTTTGTCCGGTGATTGTGACGTCGTCGAGGTGCCCGACTGGGGCGCTGTCTGGCTGGGTGTACTCATGCAGATGTCCGATAAGCGCCGTGGTCTGAACTCGCAGCGGGTGATTCCAGCAAGCAGGGCGAAACATGAAAACGATGGATCAACAATGTCGCGTTTCGCAGCGCCTTCTTGCGTAGGCTGGCCATTATCGAAGCTGGGCGCACATCCAATCAGACGAATAGCGTCGCAAAACAGGGGTATTAGTCACTTTCAGCCGCTCGACTGACTGGTAGTCTGAGCCCCACTGAAAGCGGCAGACGAATGGCGCGTGTTGAGAAAGGAGAGGCGAGATGGCGATTGAGGCAGTCGGCGCGGCGATGTCATCCGCGATGACGGGCAGTCTGCAGCAGCTCGATCAGATGGCGGCGCAGGCGGCCGGAAGCAACGCTCAGTTTGCGGGCGCAGTGTCAGAGGCCAGTGGCACAGATGCACAGGGCTTTGCCGGCATGCTCAAGGATTCGCTGGCGCGCGTCAGCCAGTCACAGCAGGTCGCGGCAGGCCAGGCCAGGGCCTTCGAGCTGGGCAGCCCGGATGTCAGCCTCGATCAGGTCATGGTGGCGGGCCAGAAGGCCTCACTGGAATTCGAGATGACCGTACAGGTGCGCAACAAGTTGCTCAGCGCCTACAAGGAAATCATGAACATGGCGGTGTGATTCATGTCCGCATTCCCAAAAAAGGGCAGACGCGATGCGTCTGCCCTTTTTTGTTTTCTGGCGGTGGTGCTGGATATTGCTGGCGGAGGTTGAAATGCATGAGCGCTGTTGACTAAAAGGAGCAATATCAACAAGGCCACTATCCTCTGCCAGCGACGGGCCTGCCACTCTTGCTCAGTGACAGGCCTAAGCAGCATGCGAGCCAGAGATCAGCCCAGCAGGGACAGCACGTTCTGCGGCACCTGGTTGGCTTGGGTCAGCATGGAAGTCCCCGCCTGCTGCAGAATCTGTGCAGTGGTCATGCTGGAGACTTCTTCTGCGTAATCGGCATCCTGAATACGCGACTGGGCAGACGCCAGGTTGGTTTCAGTCGTCGCCAGGTTGGTGATGGCAGAATCGAAACGGTTCTGCAGAGCACCAAGATCTGAGCGCAGGTCATCAACGTCGCTCAATGCGTTATCGAGTGTGGCTAATGGGTCGTCGGTAAGAGTCTCACCTTTAGTGATGGTTGCGTCAGCATTTATGGTTGCTGCGTTATACACATCGTTGCCATCGCTATCTTGAGACTTAATCACATACTCCCCGGTGCCATTTCCGTCACTATCTACTTTTTCCATTAGCGTATCACCTGTTGCGATAGCTCCAGAAACATCTAGTTCAGCATCAACTTCACTTACGGCAGTGGTTGTGTCGTAACCATCAGCACTTGCAGCTGCATCATCCGCATATGCAGTAGTAGAAGAAGAATCCCAATCAAAAGTCCCGTCGCCATTATCTGTGGCAGTGAAATAGTCGCCGTTACCATCTTTAACAAGATAGTTCGTTCCATCAGTGTACAATCCTTCAGCAGTTTCTGCTCCACCGCTATCAGCATTTATTACAGGGGTGACAGATGTTGATACTGCTGTACCATCATCTGCTTTTAAGTCTTCAGTGTTTAGCATTTTTGTGACATCAAAAGATCCAAGTCCTAATGTATCTCTATTCAGCTGCTTTAGATCTATTTCGATAGTCTGTCCATCTTCTGATCCAACTTGGATCTCTATAGATTGATCTTCTGCTAAGACATTTGTGCCATTGAAGCTTGTTTCCTCAGAAATGCGATCAATTTCGTCAAGTCGCATACCTATTTCATTTTGGATAGACTCGAGATCTTCACTTGAGTTAGTTCCATTTGCTGCTTGAACTGTAAGCTCACGAATTCGTTGTAAGTTATCGTTGACTTGATTAGCCGCACCTTCAGCAGTCTGGGCAACAGAGATGCCATCGTTGGCGTTACGCTGTGCCTGGGACAGGCCGGTGATCTGGGAGTCCATGCGGTTGGCGATGGCCTGGCCGGCGGCGTCGTCCTTGGCGCTGTTGATACGCAGGCCGGAGGACAGACGTTCCATGGAGGTGTTCAGGGCGTTCTGGGACTGATTCAGGTTCTGCTGAGTCACCATGGAAAGGGTGTTGGTATTGATCACTGAAGCCATGTGTCACTTCCTGTCGTAATGGGGAGATAGATGGCGTGTCGCCAGTAACGACTCCTGTGCCGTTGCTTCAGTTATCGTCGCGGCGCGACAGAACTTTAGAAATTTTTTGCGGCCTTTTGACCTTTCTCATTTCGGCTGTCCCGCTGGCTTTCCTCATGTGCTCTTCATACGGGCGCTCCTCGTGACATCCTCGCGCCACCCTCGTGACATTCTGTCGACCTGCTGGCGGGCGTTGTGCGTGTCGTCTTCCCTCACTGTCTCTTCCTGTGGGCCTTCATCTCCGCCTCCCCGAGGCGGAGTGGCGACGTAAGGCAGGAAAGCCGTCGCTGAGGGTAGCTATTCGAGCGAATGGTTTGTGGCGGGGGCGCGACAATACGCTGGGAACAGGAGTCCCGAGGATGGGGGCACGACCCTGAGTCAAACGACCCCGAGGGATGCAAGCGAGGACCAGGACGCCGATGTATACCGCCAATGGGCGCATGGCCCAGCAGGATATCTACACCGAGTATCAGCCGCTGGTGCGCCGGATTGCGCTGCAGTTGCAGGTGCGCTTGCCAGCGAGTGTCGATCTCGAGGATCTGATTCAGGCCGGCATGTTGGGGCTGTGTGAATGCGTGGGCCGCTATGAGCAGGGCCACGGCGCCAGCTTTGCCACCTATGCCAGTCAGCGCATCCGCGGCGCGATGCTCGATGAGCTGCGCTCGCGCGACTGGTTGCCGCGCAGTGTGCGCCGGGCCGGGCGCGAGCTTGAGAGCGTTATCCAGCAGCTTGAGCAGAGTCTGGGCTATCCGCCCGAGGAGACCCAGATCGCCGCCGCCATGGGGCTTGAACTGGAGGACTATCGACGCCTGCTGCTGGACACCAACAACGGCATGGTGATGTCGCTGGACGAGATGATGGATGAGGAAGGCGGGCTGGCGGGCGGTTATGCCTCGCCTGAAGCGACGCCTTTCGCCACGCCGTTTGCCTTGCCGCATGATGCGCTGGAAGAGGCCGATACGCGGCGGGCCTTGAATGAGGCCATCGCGCGGCTACCGGAGCGCGAGAAGCTGTTGATGGCGCTCTATTATCAGGAGAAGCTCAACCTCAAGGAGATCGGCGCGGTACTCGATGTCACCGAGTCGCGTGTCTCGCAGCTGCATTCCCAGGCCGTGCGACGGCTGCAGGGTGTGCTGGCACCGCATCTGGTGGCGCGGGCGGGCAAGCGTCGTCGCTGAGCCTCTATCCTGAGTCTCTATCGTTGTGAGCCTTCTTCGTTTCCCTGAGCTTTATCCTCTCGCTGTACCGTCTTGCTGTTACGCCTGCCTTGTTTCTGCTGTCCCAGTTTCTCCTATCTCAGTTTCGCCCGCCCAAAACAAGAACACCGCCCTGAGAGGCGGTGTTCCTGTTTATCACTCGAGCATGTCGTCAGGCGTGATCAATAGCTCTCACGCTCCGGCTCCGACTTGACGCGGCGTTCCTCTTCGCTGAGGTGCTGGGCCTGTTCGTCGATATGGCCATCCAGATGCCAGTCGTCTTCCATGCCGGTGACGCGGTCGTTCATCACGCCTTCCTCATTGTCGACCTGCTGCACGACGCCTTCCTCTGCTTCAGCGGCGGCTTCCTGTTGCTGGGCAGCGAGTTCTTCCTCGCTCGGTTCCGGCTCAGGTTCGGCATCGAAGTCGAATTCCAGCTGACCGGTTTCCGGCTCGGTGATGGCTTCCTCGACCCAGGCGGCGCTCAGCGGACTGGTGGTGGAGGGCGCTACCACATAGTGGCCGGGGTGATCGCCTTCCTCGGCATCCAGTTCCTGACGCGGCTTGCTGGTGACACTGGCGGCCAGAATCACGATCAGCACGTGAATGGCGGTCAGGGTATAGAGGAAGCCGACGGCCCCGAAGCGCTCCATCAGCAGACCCGCGGTGAGCGGGCCCAGAATCGCGCCCGCGCCATGCATCAGCACCAGCGTGCCGCTGGCGGAGATGATCTGTGGCGTGGTCAGCAGGTTGTTGGCCGCGGCCAGGAACAGCGAGTACTGGGTCAGGATCAACCCGCCGAGGCCCGCACCCAGCAGCGCCATGGTCAGCATGCTGCCACCACTGAACGGCACGCCGCCGATGGACAGCGCGATCGCCCCGAGACTGCAGCCCAGAATCACCTTCTTGGCCGAGAGCTTGTCGGAGAGCTTGCCCAGCGGCCATTGCAGCAGGGCGGCACCCAGAATGAAGGCACCCATGAACCAGGAGACTTCCTGCACCGGCAGGCCGGCGCGGTCGGCATACACCGCGCCCATGCCGAAGACGGTGCCGTTGGCGATACCGGTGGCGAAGCCGCCCAGGGTGCCCAGCGGTGCCAGGCGCAGCAGACGAACGATCCCCATCGCCTCCGGTTGTGCGCCTTCCGGTTGCGGTGAGGCGGACAGCAGCATCGGCACCAGCGCCAGCGACATGATCACCGACACCAGGATGAACAGCAGATAGGTGTCCGGGTTGGCGACGTTGAGCAGCAACTGGCCGCCGCCCATGCCCAGATAGGTAATCACCATGTAGATGGCCAACAGACGGCCACGCATCTGGTTGGTCGCCTGGCTGTTGAGCCAGCTCTCCGCCACCACGTAGAGGCCGGCGAAGGCGAAGCCGGTGATGAAGCGCATGGCGATCCACACCTCGGGCACCACATAGAGTGCGTGGATCAGGATGCACACCGAGGTGATGGAGGCCAGCGCCGCGAAGGTGCGCACATGGCCGACCCGGCGCAGCTTGCGGGGCGCAAGTGTCGAGCCGAGCAGGAAGCCGGCGAAGTACGCCGACATGATGATGCCCGTCATGGTGTTGCTGAAGCCTTCCGAGGAGGCGCGAATCCCCAACAGACTGCCCTGCAGTCCGTTGGCCAGCATCAGCATCCCCATTCCCAGCAGCAGCGACCACAGAACGACCGCTGCGCCGAGACTGCTGGTCGGCTGCAGTTTGCGCGAGGTGTCGAGCGGCTCGGCCTCGAAGGTGGGAGTGGGTATGGCTTCCTGCTGGGGGTTCGGCATGGAAGGGGGCCTCATCGGTCAGGGTCGGGACCGTGGGAGCGGTGCCGACGAGATGTCAGGTACGACACTTGCGTGCGTGATGTTGGTCAGTCGTGGTCGGTCCTTGCGGGAACGGCGCTCAGTCTACCGACCGAATCCGGAGTCTGCGACCCGTGGTGCGCCATTGTGTGGTTGAAAGGCGACATATCGTGAAATTTGTCTCAAGGATGTAATGGGGTGGATAAATATACAGATCCTCATGAAATCCTGACCCGACCCGGACTCGGGACACGCTGGCGCTGTAAAAGGCACGGCATCCTGCAAAGGGCAATATCGCCAAGCTCCCTGTTGGCGGGGCCTGCGCGAGGGTTGGCCCTCTGGCATCGCTGGATGCACTCCTTGGCAACACACGCTGATGACACCACATGGTCGAGCGTTTCGTACGCAAGAGGTCTCGGAAAATCCGAGGGGTGGATGAATATACAGTGATCGGTAATGCAGCGAGTTAGCATGTGAGCGTCGAAAAAGCGCCGATCTGTCGCATGGTCGAATGGTCAGCGACCAAAGTAGATGCGAATCTGCCTCTGGACACACTCAACAACATCATAATCAAGAGGTTATTCATGACCCTGACCGCTGCACACGCCAACGCTGGCCCCGCCTCTCATCACTTGCGTCACCGCTCTGCGGATCATTCTCCGGCTCTTTCTCAAAGCCATACCGCGCGCCCGCGTGTCGCTGCCACGGGTCGCTCTGCCCTGATGGCCGGCGTGCTTGGCCTGGCCTTGCTGTCACCGCTGATGGCGAGTGATGCCGAGGCGCGTGAGCTGTCCGTCTCCACCGTGCTGTCGGATGCCTTCCCGTGGGGGCAGGCGGCCGAGAAGTGGGCGGAGCTGGTAGAGGAGCGCTCCGGTGGCGAGCTCACCCTGCGCGTCTATCCGAATGCCCAGCTGGTGGCGGGGGACCAGACCAAGGAGTTCTCGGCCATGCGTCAGGGACTGATCGATCTCGCGGTGGGCTCGACCATCAACTGGTCGCCCCAGGTACCGGAGCTCAATCTGTTCTCGCTGCCGTTCCTGATGCCGGATCACGCCGCCATCGATGCGCTGACCCAGGGCGAGTCGGGCAAGCAGGTCTTCGCCGCCATCGAGTCCAAGGGCATCAAGCCGCTGGCGTGGGGCGAGAACGGCTTCCGTGAGGTGTCCAACTCCTCAAAATCGATCACCTCGCCGGACGACCTGAAGGGCCTGAAGATTCGTGTGGTGGGCTCGCCGCTGTTCCAGGACACCTTCACGGCGCTGGGCGCCAACCCGACCCAGATGAGCTGGGCGGATGCCAAGCCGGCACTGACCACCGGCGCGGTGGATGGGCAGGAGAACCCGCTGTCGGTGTTCGATGTCGCGCGCATCGATCAGGTCGGTCAGACCCACCTGACTCTCTGGCACTATATGGCAGACCCGCTGATCTTCGCCGCCAACCAGCGCGTGTGGAAGTCGCTCAGTGAACAGGAGCGCATCCTGCTCACCGAGACTGCCAGGGAAGCGGGTGCCTGGGAGATCGCCATGAGTCGTGAGGGCAATGCCCAGCGGCTGGCGGACATCGAGGCGCGCGGCGTGAATGTCGTCAAGCTCGATGAGGATGCGATGCAGACCTTCCGTGACGCCACCCAGTCGGTCTATGCCAGCTGGACACCCAAGATCGGTGAGGCGCTGGTCGAGACGGCACGTGCCGAGGTCGAGGCCTCGCGCTGAGTCGGCCAGGGCCATCATCGCTGCTGCTCACTGAGCAGATGACATCGGGAATAATGCGGTCTGTGCGCGTTATTGAGTGAAGAACCACGCCGGGGCCTGACAGCCTCGGCGTTCGTGTGGATCGCGTGTCATGTCGCAAAAGTCGCAACAAACCTCTCAACAAGCATCACCGCAAACCTTGCAAGACGGCGCCAACGGAGCGCCTGCTCCCGCAGACAGGCCACCGCCACGCGTGCGGCCGGAATCCTGGCTGGCGGCGTTGGCGCTGGGGCTGATCGGTATCATCAGTCTGGCCAATGTGGTGGTGCGCTATGCCACCGATGCTTCCTTTGCCTTTACCGAGGAATTCTCGGTCTTCCTGCTGGTGTTGTTGACGCTGGCGGGCGCCTCGGTGGCGATTCGCCGTCAGGCACATATTCGTATCGCATTGCTGGAAGACGTGCTGCCGTTGCCGCTGTGGCGACTGGTCGTGATAGTGCAGACCTTGGCGGTACTGATCGTGCTGGGGCTGGTGGTGTGGTTCGGGGGCACCTTCGCGCTGGAGGAGTATCAGTGGGACTCGCTGTCGCCGGGACTGGGCCTGCCCAACTGGTGGTACGTGATCTGGCTGCCGATATTGGCGCTGGCGATGGCCTGGCGTCAGCTGCAGCAGTGTGTCGAGCGTCTTGCGCAAGGGCCTGGGCAGGGGCCCGCACAGAATGCGTCGCCGGAGCACAAGGAGTCTGATCATGAGTCCTGATCTCTGGTTGCTCGCAAGCTTTGCCGCGCTGTTGATTCTCGGCGTGCCGGTGGCCTTCGCGCTGGGGCTCTCCGGTGCGGTGGGGATCGTGGCGGGGCTGCCGGTCAGCATGCTGGCCACCCTCGGCACCAATACCTACAACAGCATCGCCAAGTATCCGCTGATCGCCATTCCGCTGTTCATCCTGACCGGCCTGGTGTTCGAGCGTGCCGGAGTGGCGGCGCGGCTGGTGCGCTTCGCCCAGGCGCTGATCGGCCCACGGCATGGCGGTCTCGCGCTGGTAGCGGTGCTGGTGTGCCTGATCATGGGCGGCATGAGTGGTTCTGGCCCGGCGGATGCCGCCGCGGTGGCGATGGTGATGATCCCCAGCATGACGCGGGCGGGCTATCCCAAGGCATTCTCGGCGACGCTGATTGCGGCCTCGGCCTCCACGGCGATCCTGATCCCGCCGTCCATCGCGCTGATCCTTTACTCCATCGTGGTACCGGGGGTGGATCTACGCGCGCTGTTTGCCGCGGGCCTGATTCCGGGGTTGCTGGTGGGCGTGGCCTTGCTGCTGCCTGCCTGGTTCCTCTCGCGCCGCTATCGCTGGGAAGACCCGACTCAGGTCGAGCGTATCGCGCTGGGTCCGGCGTTTCGCTCAGCGATCCCGGCCCTGCTGGCGCCGGTGATCATCCTCGGCGGGCTGCGCTCAGGCCTCTTCACGCCCACGGAAGCGGCGGTGGTCGCGGCCGCCTATGGGCTGTGTGTCGGGCTCTTCATCACCCGCGAGCTCAAGCTCTCTCAGGTATGGGAGCTGCTCCGGGAGGCGGCCGTCATCTCCGGTGTGGTGATGCTGATCATCGCGCTGGCGGGCATATTCGCCTGGGCGGGCACCATGCTGGGTACCTTCCGGCATCTGGCCGAATGGCTGATCACGCTGTCGGATAGCGGAACGACGCTGCTGATTCTGGTGATGGTGGCGGTGCTGATCGCCGGGATGCTGCTGGATGCGGTCTCCATCTACCTGATCCTGATGCCGGTGCTGATTCCGGTGATGCAGCACTTCGGCTGGCATCCGGTGTGGTTCGGTATCCTGCTGGCGATGAATATCGCGATCGGGCAGTTCACCCCGCCAGTCGCGGTCAATCTGATGGTGACCAGTAGTGTGGCCGGGGTCCGGCTCGAGAAGACGGTCGGATGGGCGATGGTCTTCGTGGTGGCGATGCTGGCGGCGTTGGCGGTGGTGATGCTGTTCCCTGAGCTGGCCTTGTGGCTGCCACGCGTGCTCGGCTACGCGGTGTAGTCGGCCCTCACGATCATCACTTGTGGTCTTCACTGTGCGAAATGAAACGGCTTGCCCTATGGGTAAGCCGTTTTGCGTCTCAGGCCACCTCGGAGGCTGCTACCACCTGAATGCCTGGTGACCATTCCGGTTGTGCCGGTTAGCGCACAGCCAAATGGAGAGCGGATTCTGGTCGCGCGCTGTACAAGGAATGGGGTGATTCTTCTCACGCAACGGTGCACGCCGGCGAAAAATGTTAGCCTGCATATATTCTCAGCGATGACACTGCCCTCAAGATTCGCGCAGTGGAACAGTTCACCCGTGGGCCTTGAATGCACGCCAGGCTGCCACCATCGTTGAACGCTGATTGCACGCATGGCAGTCGCTATTCAGCTATCGCATACACAAGCCAGATCTCGCATACGCAAGCCAGCTCTCGCCCAACGCAAGTCAAGGACATCTCGATGAAGGAAATCGCCGCAGGCAATGATGTTACGTCTGGCTTCAATGCGCTGCATGAAATGGTGGTCGGGGAATTCCTGATCAGCCCGATGCTGGTCTATGCGCTGGTCGCCTTGCTGGCGGCGGGGCTCATTCGCACGCTGCTGCATCGTCTGCTGGCCAATCACGAGCTCTGGTTCGAGGCCTGGTTCGATATCTCGCTGTTTGTCATCTGTCTGGCGGCGGTGGTTGCCCTCGTGACGTGATGTACGTCATTGCCCCAGCGTCTCGTTATTCGTCATCCCGATTTCCCCGCGAACCCTTTCGCGGCACCCATTTCCTCCAGCCCCTCTATCCCCCAAGGAAACCGCATGCGCAACCTGCGACAGAAAGCCGTCAAATGGATCATCACTCTATGTCTGGTGGCGGCTGCAGCCTGGTGTGCGGTGTGGCTGTGGAATACCTACATGTACAGTCCCTGGACGCGTGACGCCCGGGTACGCGCCGAGGTGATCACGCTGAGCCCGGATGTCTCCGGTTGGGTGCGTGAGCTGAACGTGGCGGATACCACGCGGGTCAAGGAAGGGGACGTCATTCTTCAGGTCGATCGTGCGCGCTATGAGGCGGCGCTTGCCAAGGCCGAGGCCAGTCTCGCCAGTGCCAAGGCGACCCTGAGCCTCAAGGAGCATGAATCCAATCGTCGTGGTCGCTTGACCAATCGTGCCATCAGCGAGGAAGAGCGCGACAGTGCGCGTCTGGAGGCCGAGGTCGCCCGCGCTGATGTGCAACAGGCCGAAGCCGCGGTGCAATCCGCGCAGCTGGATCTCGATCGTACGCGTCTGGTGGCGCCCGCCGACGGTAGCATCCTCAACATGCACCTCAGTCAGGGCAATTACGTCACGGCAGGCACGGCGGTGATGGCGCTGATCAAGGATGACTCCTTCTACCTGAGCGCCTACTTCCAGGAGACCAAGCTGCAGCATGTGCGTGCGGGCGATCCGGTCCAGATCACGCTGATGAGTGGCAATGAAGACTTCAAGGGGCGAGTCGTGGGGATAGGCCAGGGCATCGCCGATGACAATACCGCGACCAATGCCCAGCAACTGCCCCAGGTGAGCGCCACCTTCAGTTGGGTGCGTCTGGCGCAGCGCATTCCGGTGCGGGTGGAATTCGATGATATCGAGGCGGTACGTGCCTCAGGTGTCAATCTTGCCGCCGGCATGACGGCGAGTGTCAGGCTGATCACGGCGGAAGATGGCAATGATGAGGCGACGCAGGCCAAGGCGGCACCTGTCGAGGCGGAACCGGTCGAGACAGCTCAGGCCGTCCAAGACGTAGACGGGAAGCACTGATCCATGTCTCCCGCTCTGGCCGCCTTCTTAAGGCCTTCGCCGTTCGCCCTCAAGTTCGCCACCAAGGGTGTGCTGGCGATGGCGCTGGCCCTCTACACCGCCTTCTTCTTCGATCTCGATCGCCCCTATTGGGCGTTGATCTCGGCGGCGTTTCTGCAGACACGTCCGATGTCAGGCATGGTGGTCGAGAAGGGTATCTGTCAGGTCACGGGTACCTTCGTCGGTACCTGTGTGGCCGTGGTGATCATGGGCTGCTTTGCCCAGGTGCCGGAACTGGCGCTGGGCTCGGTCACGCTGTGGATCGGGCTATGCATCTATGGCGCCTCGCTGACGCACAACAATCTGTCCTATGGCTGTGTGATGGCGGCGGTGGCCTGCATGATCATCGTGGTGCTGACGTCCTCGGCGCCGGATGACTTCTTCTCGGTGGCGCTGGCTCGTCTCAGCGAGCTGAGTCTCGGCGCGCTGTGTGCTGTCGTCGTGAGTGCGCTTGTCTGGCCGATTCGTGTGCGGGATCATCTCGGCCAGCTGGCGGACACGGCGGTGAATGCCACCTTCCGCTATATGGCGCTGGCCTTCTCGATGCCGCTGGAGGCTGATAGGGCTGGGAGTCGAGATGCTGACGGTCAGTCACAAGCTCATTCACAAGGCCTGTCACAAGCCCAGTTAAAAGGTCAGCAACGTGAACGCATGGCGATGCTCGAGCAGATGATGACCGGGCTGGATGCGCTCAACAATCTCGAGATCGACGCCCACTCGGCGCGTTATGAAGGCCCCCAGGGCAAGGGGCGCATTCGCGGCGTACACCTGCTGACGCGGCGAAGCATGCGTCTCTACGCGACCCTCAAGGCCCTGCACCAGCTGCGTCATCCTGAGTTCTTTGTGTCTTCACAGCGCGATGACGGTGAGGCGAGCGCACACCCCAGTGAGCTGGACCAGACCCACAGACAGGAAGCCGAACGTTTCAGTCAGCCGACCCAGGACCTGATGCAATGCCTGGGCGCGGCCTTTCAGAGCATGGCCGACAATCAGGGCACGGCCCAGGCACGCAAGACGCTCAAGGAGCTGCGTGGGGAATGTCTGCGCCTGTCTCGCGGTCAGCGCAGCATCACCGCGCTGGAAGCCAGGCTGCTGTTCAGTCTGCGTGAGGTGCTGGGGCATGCGCTGGTTATCCTGCAGGCACGCGAGGTCATCAATCATCCCGGCCGTCATCAGCTGCGTCAGCCAAGCATGAGCTGGCACCGCGATCACGGACGCGCCGCCATCGATGCGCTGCGCGCGATGGCCATCTTCAGCGCCACGGCGATCTTCTGGCTTGCGACGGCATGGGACAACGGGGCGGTGGCCATGCTGCTGGGCACGCTGTTCTCGGGCATCTTCGTCAGTCGCGGTGATCCGGCACCGATCATTCCGATGGTGCTCAAGGGCCTGCTGCTGGCGGTGCCGAGCGTATTGCTGTTCGGCAATGTCATGCTCAGTCACGCCCAGCACTTCGTGCCCTTCGTGATCATCTTCAGTATCCCCCTGTTCCTTGGCCTGATGGGCTCTGTCGTGCCGGCGCTGGCGGGGATCGCCTTGCCCTTCGTGGTGTTCAATATTCTGCTGGTGATGCCGGACAACGGCATGACCTTCGATGTCGCCTATACCCTCAACCGGAGTCTGGCGGCCGGGATCGGTCTGATCGTGACCATCATCGGTTTCCGCCTGATTCCCGTGCCGGGGGCCGGCTGGGACAAGCGTCAGCTGATTCGCGCCACGGCGAGTGATATTCGTGAGCTGGCGGAACGCTCCACCGAGCGCCTGGACAGCTGGTTCGGCGGGCGCATGGGCGACAGGCTGCTGCGCCTGGCCCGGCATGAACAGACTCGCAGTCGTGAACAGGAAGCGCGTCGCAGTGGCGAGAATGCAAGTGGTCAGCCCGATGATGCACAGCAGCAAGTGCTCGGCATGCCGCTACTGACGCTGGGGCTGACAGGGATGGATATCGGACGCGGCATAGGCTTCGTGCGGCGGGAATTGGGCAACGATGTGCCACGCCCGGTACAGCACGCCTTGCGCGAATTGATCCATGCACTGGCGGATGATTATCAGCGCTGTGCCCGAGGAGAGAGTCCTACCAGAATGCGGGCGGCCGGCGACCGATTATGCGAAGTGATCGAGCAACATCGCACCATGAGTCGGCATAAGCAGGCGCTGCTGGCGGGCTGGCTGACGCGAGTTCAGCTAACCTTGCAAAGTGATGCCCTGCGCCAACAACGCAGCTGATATTGCGTTAAGGAGAGTCACTTGCAGATTCCAACAAAATGTTCTTATAAACCGGCCCGCAGCATATCTTCTGCGCTATGATAAGAAGGTCAGCTCAAAAATGAGCGAAATGTATTAGCGCCTTACTGTAGGAGAGAGCCATGGCTTTCATGAACGATATCAGCAACAGTGGGCGCAATGTTCCCGAGCGTTTTCGGCGCGTGACCTTCACGACGCAATATCTGCATGAGTTGAATCTCTATGTATTGCCGGCAAGCGAGGTATTGTTGCGCATCTCCCAGGCGGGCGAGGACCTCATGCTGCTGCAGTTCGACGATGAGTTTCATGCCGAATTCATTGCCTCGCGTATCGTCGAGTGGGTCGCCGAGAATCCCGGCGCCGACCGCGATGACCTGACGCTGTGGATCAAGACGCGGGCACGCCATGAGACGCTGGACCCGAAGCGGGCTCACCACGTCTATTGAGATGTCAGCGCGTCGCTGGCCAGCATGATTTCTCAACAAGAAGGCCACCCGAATGGGTGGCCTTCTTGTCATTGGCCTTCTTGTCATAGGCCTGGCGTCATTTTGCTCCATTCATGTTCGAAAACTTCCCACTGTTGTGGAGCTTCAGGGCTCAGAAGCTGCCGACCAGGCTGCCCAGGGTCACGACGGCAATCAGGGCCAGCATCGGGAAGGCGACCGTCATCATGAACATCTGGCCGTAGGACTGGCGGTGAGTCAGCTTGCAGATCGCCAGCAGGGTGATGACCGCGCCGGAGTGCGGCAAGGTGTCCATGCTGCCCGCCGCCAGCGCCGCCACGCGGTGCATCAGCTCCAGATCGATGCCGGCATTGACGGCCATCTCGCGGTAGGTCTCGCCCAGAGTCGACAGCGCAATGCTCATGCCGCCGGATGACGAGCCGGTGATGCCGGCCAGAACATTGACCGCTACCGCTTCCGAGATCAGCGGGTTGGCCGGATACAGGCCGAGCACCGCCTCCTTGACCATCGCGAAACCGGCCAGGCTGGCGATCACCGCGCCATATCCCACCTCTGAGGCGGTATTGAAGACCGGCAGCATGGCGCCGAAGCAGCCATTGTTGACGGTGGTCTTCAGGTCGGCCCACTGCTTCCAGCGTGAAATGACCAGCCAGGTGGAGGCGAAGGCCAGCGCGATCAGGATCGACCACATGCCGGTGGCGCCCGCCGGGTCAAGCTCCGGGAAGGCCTCGCTCAGGTAGGAGAAATCGATGCGCGGGAAGACGAGATAGGTCAGCAGGGCATTCAGGCCGATGACCATCACCAGCGGAATCAGCGCCGTGATCATGCCCATCCGTGCGGCGGGCGCGGGGGATTCCTCAAGCGCTTCGTCCTTGTGGACCCCGTAGCCTTCCCCCTGTGCCTGAGCCTTGCTGGCACGTCCCTTCAGCCACCAGGTGCCCAGCCCCAGCATGATCAGGCCTGCGATGATGCCCAGGCCTGGCGCTGCAAAGCTGTTGGTCTGGAAGTAGGGGATCGGGATGGCGTTCTGGATGGCAGGCGTGCCGGGGAGTGCCGTCATGGTGAAGGTGAAGGAGCCGAGGGCGATGGCCGCGGGCAGCAATCGCTTGGGCGTGCCGGTGCGCTGGAAGAGCTGGGCGCCAATCGGGTAGACGGCGAAGGCGACCACGAACAGCGAGACGCCCCCATAGGTGAGCAGTGCACAGGCCAGCACCACGGTCAGGATCACATGGCGTGTCCCCAGGCGTTTGACCAGACCTTCGGAGATGGCATGCGCGGCGCCGGAATCGGCCATCAGCTGGCCGAACAGGGCGCCGAGGATGAACAGCGGGAAGAACTTGGCCAGATAGCCGCCCAGCTGGCTCATGAAGGTCACGGTGTAGCTGGGCAGCAGGGCGGCTGCATCTCCTGACAGGACGACGGCGAGGGCGGCCATCAGAGGGGCGAGCAAGAGAACGGTGATACCGCGGTAGGCCAGGAACATCAGCAGCCCGAGCGATATCAGAATGGCAAGAATACTCATGGGGGTATCTCGTAGTTGGCGTTATCGTAGTCGTGGGTCGTCTGCCATTGACGACGGTTGTCCTGTCTACAGGTGCGTGGCCTGTTGTTTTTGCTATTTATTGGCTTATATACAGAGACATCCAGCACACTAGAGATTGTCTGACATGAGAACAATGCGCCTTAAGTGGCAGCGCTGTGCGGTCAGCGAGCACTCAAGGGCAGACTCCCTCTGGCCTTGCGCAGCGAAAAGAGAGGTCGTTTTACATTTAAAAAATATACCGTTATCTTCCTGTCTGCTTCATTGCAACGAAGTAGCAACCTCAGTCATCTGGTAAGCAGGGGGGTTGTGTCAGCACGCTGTTGTAGTCAGTCATGAAGCCTGGGCAGGTGACATGGAGACCTAGAATAGCTGTCCAGAATAGCTGTACAAAAAAGCGGCGCCCGAAGGCGCCGCGGCAAGTGATCGAACAGTCTGCCGGTCGCGAAATCCGAGAGATGTCCTGCTTTCAAGCAAAGTCGATTTTCGCGTTGAATGAGTGGGCAGGAGCCGCCTCACTCAGGGGCGCTTTTCGTCACTGAACCAGATACAGACGTCAGCGGGTGCCAGCCCCCGGCTACCGGCCAGCAGCCCGCTGTCATTGACGAGGCCTTCCGGCAGCCAGCGCGGCTCGGGCGCATAGTTGAAGGCGAAGCTCAGCGGCCCGCGCCGCCGCAGGCGCACGCCGTCGGGCAGGGCATGGGTGGTGATGCCGCAGGCCTGACACTCCGCCTGCAGAATCGCCACCAGACTGTCTTCACTCAACCAGGCGGTCAGATAGCTGACGCCACGATGATGCAGGATGGCGGGTTCGCCATCCTCGAAGCGCGTTACCACCTGTGCGCGGGTGCGCTGATGATCGAGCAGATCGCGCCAGCGCAGGGCGTGACCGCGTGCGCCGTTGCTCAGCGTGACGGCCGGCTCGGCCCCTGGCCTCAGACCATCGACTCGATCGACCGTGACGCCCGTCAGCTCGCTGAGTGCGCCGGGCGCCAGCTGCGCGGGTATCTGAAACTCCGGCGTACGCGAGCCGGAGCGTGCGCCGATCACCACGCGACTGCCTGAATCGCGCGCCGCGCTCAGACGCGCCGTCAGTGCCTCATCGGCGATCACCTGGCAGGGAAGCACGATCAGTGGATAGCCACTGAGCGCATCGCGCGGTGAGACGATATCGACATCAAGCCCGAGTCGCCGCAGCGCGCTGTACCAGCTCAGGTACAGCTCGAGCGGGTTGAAGTTCTCGGCGTGGGGCTGGATCTGACAGGCCCAGATGGAGGCGTAATCGAACATCAGGGCGACGGGGGCCTGCTGGGCAGTCGTCGTGTCATGTTCCGCGAGTGTCGCCAGCTCATCGCGCACCTGCAAAAGCTCCGGCCAGGCCGAGGCGGGCGAGCCGTCCGGGCGCAGCAGTCCAGCGTGCATCTGCTCCTGGGCGAAGGGCGCCTGACGCCAGCGGAAGTAGGAGACGACTTCGGCGCCATGTGCGAAGGCTTCGTGGCTCCACAGTCGCACCATGCCGGGCAAGGGCGCGGCGTTGCTGATCGCCCAGTTGACCGGGCCGGGCTGCTGCTCCATCACCCACCAACGGCCCTTGCACATGGCGCGGTAGAGGTCGTGATGGAAGCCGGCAAAGTCCGGATGGCCTTGCTGGCGATAATGGGCCTTGGTGGCATCGTCGTGGGCACCGCGCTCCAGAAAGCCCAGTGGGTAGCTGTCCCAGCTGGCGATATCCAGATCCCGGGCGACATCGAAGTGATCGAATTCGGTGAACAGGCCCATGAAGTTGTGCACGATATCGCCGCTGACACCCGCGGCACGCAGGGTGTCGACCTGCAGGCGGTTGTATTCGACCACCATGTCGGAGCAGAAGCGTCGATAATCGAGCACGATGGCCGGATGCGGCTCGGTCACGGTGCCGACGGGCGCCTCGACCTGGGAGAACTCGCTGACTTCCATGCTCCAGAACACCGTACCCCAGGCCTCATTGAGGGCCTTGACCGTGCCATAGCGTGC
The DNA here is from genome assembly GCF_023161745.1 of Cobetia sp. 1CM21F. Taxonomy (NCBI): domain Bacteria; kingdom Pseudomonadati; phylum Pseudomonadota; class Gammaproteobacteria; order Oceanospirillales; family Halomonadaceae; genus Cobetia; species Cobetia sp. 1CM21F. Next base: position 1,236,286 of record NZ_JALNTQ010000001.1, read on the forward strand.
CTCGAGCCATTCGGGGAAGCGGGCGCGGGCGGCCGCGGAGTAGCTGAGAATGGTGTCATGACAGCCGTACTCGTTGTCGGTCTGCCAGGCGATGATCGCGGGATGGTTTGCGTAGCGCTCGCCCATCAGGCGCACGATGCGCTCACTCAAGGTACGAAACGTCGGTGAAGAGAAGCAGTAATGACGACGCGAGCCATAGCCACGCGTGTCGCCATTCTCATCGACGGCCAGAATCTCCGGGTGGGCATCCACCAGCCATTTCGGCGGTGTCGCCGTGGGCGTGCCCATCACGATCTTGAGACCGGCCGCCGCCAGCACCTCGATGGCCTCATCCAGCCACTCGAAGCGCAGGTCACCCGCGCCGGGTTCCAGGCGACTCCAGGCGAATTCACCGATACGCACGACACGAATGCCGGCTTCCATCATGTCGCGAGCATCCTGCGGCCAGCGATCACGTGGCCAGTGTTCCGGGTAGTAACAGACACCGAGCTGCATGGGGTTCATCCTTGAAGCTGAAAATGGGGAGCGAGCGCGGCGCAGGCCATCACAGCCTGCGCGGCACGGGTCATGCCGCCACCGCCTGAAGGTGGATCAGGATTGCCTGGTCAGGGTCCAGCACCGGCAGGGCAAGGCCTTCACGCATCAGGTACTCACCGGAGACGACGACCGGCTCGCCGGCCTGTTGTCGGCTGATCCAGGCGGGCAGCTGCTTCATGCGTCGCTCCGGGTGCTCCGGCAGTTCCAGCAGCTCGAGCCGGTAGGCCGTGTCGGCTTGCAGGCCGGTCAGCGGCTGGGCGGCGGGCACGGCGTGGCGTGGCATGGCCAGCTGGCTGATGCTGAAAAGGGCCTGCTGGCCATCCTGACTGACCACGCCGTGGGCATGCTGATTGTCATCCAGGCAATCCAGACGCCAGCTGACGCCGTTGTGCAGCAGACCACGCAGCGTCTTGTAGCGCGCTATCCAGCCGCCCAGCTCACTGCGCTCCGCCTGATCGAGCTGGCTGACATCCAGCTCCAGCCCCAGATGACCGAACAGTGCCGTGGAGGCGCGGAAGGCGAGCGTCGTGCGCCGCGAGGTGGTGTGAGCGTGTTGCGGCCCGATATGCGCGCCCAGAAGCTCCGGCGGCAGTACGCGACTGGCCCCGCGCTGGATATGCGTGCGCTCGTGGGGGTCATTGCAGTCGGACGTCCAGACGCGATGGGTGTGCCGGAGTATGCCGTGATCGGTGCGCGCGCCACCCGAGGCGCAGCTCTCGATCTCGACGCCGGGATGTGCCTTTCGCAGGCGGGCCAGCAGCGAGTAGAGCGCGCTGACCTGAGCATGGGCGACAGGCTTGCCGCGACCTTCTTCCGACTGGCCTCCCGCGTGGGTCAGGTCGCGATTCATGTCCCATTTCAGATACTTGATCGGGTACTCACTGAGCAGCGCATCGAGGCGCGCAAACAGGTAGTCACAGACCTCGCGGCGGGTCAGGTCCAGCACGCATTGATAGCGTCCCAGCGGCTGCTCACGCCCCTCCAGCCCGAGAATCCAGTCCGGATGGGTGCGGAAGAGTTCACTGTCCGGATTGACCATCTCGGGCTCGACCCACAGGCCGAATTCCATACCGTGCGCCTGTACGGACTCGATCAGCGGCCCCAGCCCCTGCGGGTACTTGGCGGTATCCAGATACCAGTCGCCCAGGGCGGCGCGTTCGCCATCCCGGCCGACGAACCAGCCATCATCGAGCACGAAACGCTCGGCACCCACCTCACCGGCGGCAACGACCAACTCTTGGAGGCGCGTCGCATCGTGATCGAAGTAGAGCGCTTCCCAGGTGTTGACGTGAACCGGGCGCGGCTTGTCAGCCACCGGCCAGTCAAGGCGCGCACGCAGGGTGCGATGCATGCGCTGGCTGGCGCCATTGATGCCCGTATCCGACCAGGCCATCACCACTTCCGGGGTGGTCACGCTGTCGCCGGCGGCCAGCATCTGCTCGCCAGGCAGCAGCAGGGCGCCCATCTGCAATTGGGTGCTGCCATCGAACTGCCGCTCGATCAGGGCGCGATGGTTGCCACTCCACGCCAGATGCGCGGTGATGACTTCGCCACGCTGCTCGCTGAAGCCTGGCGTGCCGGTGATCAGCGTCGGCACGCGTTGATGCGAGCTGCGCCCGCGACGGTTCTCGAGCGTGAAAGTGCCTTCGCTGAGACGATGACGCGTCTCGGTGAATTCCTGCACCCAGCGGCCACCGAAACTCAGGCACTCCTCGAAGCGGACCGGCAACGGCAGGCAGGCAGCCGCCAGCCATTCGAGCCGGTAGGGCGCTGATGACTGATTGGTCAGGGTCGTCTGCTGACGCAGTACGCCCTCGCGGGTGACGGTCAGCGCCAGCAGCACTTCCAGCTCACTCAGGCTGTCGCGAAGCGTCAGGCGAGCGTGGGCGCCGGTGGCATCCGTCGAGCAGGCCACATCGCTCAGGCGCATCGCCGTCAGCCAGTCGCGGCCTTCGCGATCACCGATCAGCGCGGGATAGCCGGCAAAGCCAAGCCCGGCATCATTGAACAGGGTGTTGGGCGGCAGCTGATCCAGGCTCGCCTGAGGCGTGGCGGCAGCGCTCATCAGGCGGTGCTGATCCGGATTGATGGGCGCGATGCGCCCGAAATGGGCCAGCTTGAGCAGGCCATCGGCGAGATCCAGCTGCAGCTGGATGCCATCGGCACTCAGGCTCAACCACTGCTGATCGCTTGACCAGGTCGCGTCAGGCGCGGCCGACGGTCGGGAAGATGGGGCGTCTGCGGTCATCATGAGAGGTCCAGAAATGAAGAAAGATCAGAGACGGAATGGCAGTGTCAGCCCAGCACCAGCGGTGGCTCTGCCAGTCCCTTGAAGCCGTGTGCTGACAGGTCCAGCGCGAAGAGGTCACCGTCACCCGCCGCATGATCCGGCGTGGCCATGCCTTCACGCGCCGTGGTGATGTACAGCGTGCTCAGCCCCTCGCCACCGAACAGCGGGCACGAAGGCTGGCTGACCGGCAGCGCCACATGGGCGATTTCCTTGCCATCGTGATCCAGCCTGGCCACGCGGCCGGCCCCCCAGAGCGCGATCCACATGTGGCCGTCGGCATCGATCACGGCGCCATCCGGGCCACCACCGGCAACGCGCAGATCGGCCCAGACCTCAGGGGCGTTGTATTTACCTGCCGAGGTGAGTGGCCAGCCATCGGCGTCCAGCTGCCAGCGCATCACCTGACCGGTGACGGTGTCGGTGAAATAGGCGAAGCGGCCCTCCGGCGAAAAGCACAGCGCATTGGGAATGCTCAGCCCCTCGAGCACGCGGGTCAGTTCACCGCGATGCAGCCGATAGAGGCTGCCAGCGCCGGTCTCGGCGTTGCAGCCCATGCTCGACAACCACAGACTACCGTGACGATCGACCCGCGCGTCATTGCTGCGCGTGGCCGGCGTCGTGTCCGCCTCGAAGGGCATGACATCTTCCACGGCGCCGGTCTCGGGGGTGAAGCGCGAGAGCATCCCCTGCGCGACCAGCAGGTAATCGCCCTCTTGGGTAACGGCTGCGTAGGAGGTGCGGCGCGCGAGCTGAGTGATGACGTGATCACTGCCGTCAGCGGCGGCGTGATGCAGTTCGCCGGCGAGGATGTTCAGCCAGCGCACCCGCGCAGGCAGGGCCTTGGTCGCGGGCGTCCAGCCCGGTCCTTCGCCCAGCTCGCAGCCACTGGCCACGAGGCGCCTGGCAGTGCCAAGGCATGGTGATGACGTCATCTGCTGCTCCTTTGCGATATCCGTGGGCTCTTTACGCTGTCTCGTCACTCTTGCGGCGGCGCGACTTGTCGCCATCCGTATGTGGCTATCAGTCAGCCGCCTGCCATGCCGCGACCAGAGTGCGGGCCCGTTCGCCAACCTCGGCGGCGCTCAGGCCGGGCGTGTAGATGGCCGTGCCGAGGCCAGCGCCATGGACACCCGCCGCGCGCCATTCGGCGAAGTTGTCACTGCCGATGCCGCCGACGGCATAAAGCTCGGTGTCCTTGGGCAGCACGGCCAGCATGGCCTTCATGTTGACGATGCCGACCTGAGTCGCCGGGAACAGCTTGAGACCCGAGGCGCCGGCAGCGAGGGCGGCGAAGGCTTCCGTCGGCGTGACGATGCCGGGCAACGAGACCATCTCCAGCCGGCGACTTTCGCGGATGACATCGACATCGGCATTGGGCGAGACGATCAGACGGCCGCCGGCGGCGTGCACATCGCGCACCTGTTGCGGGGTCAGCACGGTGCCGGCACCGATCAGGATCTTGCCGCCGTGCGCGCGCTCGCAGTGCTCGACCAGTGCGGCGATGCTCTCCAGCGGCTGAGGGGAGTTGAGCGGGACTTCGATGCGGGTGATGCCGGCGGCGATGATCTCGTCGGCGATGGCGATGATGTCTTGCGGTGTCACACCGCGCAGTATGGCGACCAGAGGCAGGCTCATGGCGATCTCCAGAAATGGGGCTGTTTGAAGAGGAGCTGTTTGAAGAGGAGCTCTTTGAATAAGGGCTGTGTGAAGTGAGGAGTGACTTGGCTCACTGACTGGTAATGTCAGCAATGCTGAATCAATGGCTCACAGAGGCGCGATCCGATGACGACGCACGGGCCGATGACAAGCCACGCTCTGATGACGAGGGCTGCGCGGCTGATCGTGCACGCTGGATGCGTCCGAGGCCTGCCAGAATCATGTCGGCGTTGGCCGCGGTGGTGACCTGATAGCCCAGATGCTCCAGCGCGACCTGATAGCGCTGGCACAGCACGGCGTCGCCGATCAGGGTGATGGTGGCATGATCCGAAAGCTCCGCAGTGGCGCCCGCCAGCTCAAGCCCCAGCACCAGGCCTGACAGGCGTGCTCCGAGTACCGCCTTGCGAGCATCACCCTCAGGCAGAGCCGTATCGAGCAGATCGCGGGCACGAATGCCGAACAGTTGCGCGGTGGTGCGCTCCGGGGCGGCAAGCGCCGTATCGATGCCCTCCAGATAGGCATCGCGCTGGGCGGCGTCGCTGAGATCTCCGGCAGCGACGGAGTGCTTGAGCACCGAATCCTGACTGAGCAGCTTGAAAAGCTCGCCGCTCATGAAGGTGCTGAATCCGGTGATGGCGCCACTGGTGAGATGTGCCCACTTGGCGTGGGTGCCGGGCAGACACACCGCACCGCTGTAGTCGGGCTGGGCAGCGACCAGGCCCGCCAGCTGGGTCTCCTCGCCACGCATGACATCGTAGGTCGGCTGCTGCTGACAGAGGCCCGGCACGATGGCGACGGCAAGGCGGCTGTCGCGGGTCGCGACGTGGGTCAGCTGCTCGGAGAGTGCCCCCAGCACATCACGGGAAGGCATCTTCTCCGTGGGCAACGGCAGGTAAGCCGCCTCCTGCCAGCCTTGACGCGCGCCGGCCATGCCACAGATCAGCACCGGCATGGGTGAGGTCGCATCGTCGGGCAGCCAATCATTGATCAGCACGCGCAGTACATCCTCGAACTCATCCGCCGCCAGTCCCAGCATGCCGCGGGCACTGCTGGCCTGGGCGATGACTTCATCGTCGCCATTGACGGCCCAGGCGCGCAGATTGCTGGAACCCCAGTCGACGGCGATCCAGGCCGGCGTGACGCTGACGGCGCTCACACTCGGCCTCCGTCTACCACCATCGGCTGGCCGGTCATCATGCGCGAGGCGCTGGAGGCCAGGAACAGGCACGGATTGATCATGTCCTCGACCGGAATGGCCTCTTTCAGACACTGCTGATCAATGCACTCGTTCAGGTCCTTGTCGTTGACCCACAGCTCGCGCTGACGCTCCGTCATCACCCAGCCCGGAATCAGGCAGTTGACGCGAATGGCGTCCGGGCCCAGCTCGCGCGCCAGCGCCTTGGTCATGCCCATGATGCCGGCCTTGGCGGTGACGTAGGTCGGGTAACCGCCCAGTCCCAGCATGTAGCTGTTGGAGGACAGATTGATGATGGCGCCACCACCCAGCGCGCGCATGTCGGGGGCGACGGCCTGGGCGGTGAAGAATTGCGGGCGCAGGTTGGTGGCGATGGATTCATCCCACTGTTCCACCGTCCACTCATCCAGCGTATGACGGGTATCACGCGCGGCGTTGTTGACCAGCACGTTGATCAGGCCGTGGGCCTCACGCGCCTGAGCGACGGCGGCCTGCAGCGCCTCGATATCCTGGATGTTGCAGGGGATGAACAGCGGGCGATTGGCGTAGCGAGCTTCCATGGCGTCACAGAATTCGCTGGCATCGGACAGGCCGACGAAGGCGACCTTGGCGCCCTGGGCGAGGAAGCCTTCGGTCAGCGCGGCGCCGATGCCGGAGCCACCGCCGGTGATGAAGACGCTGGCGCCTTCGAGGTCCGGGTAGCGAAAGTCGGCGAAGGCGGGGCGTTCGGATGATGCGGTACGAGTCATGTCGAATCCTTCCTTGAGCGTGACAGGCCTTCGGCGGAAGACCTGTCCTGGCATGGCGTCTGTGTTGTCAGTGTGTGCGTTGCGGCTTGCTCGGCATTACCACTCGGCGACGGAGCCGTCTTCGTGGGTCCACAGCGGGTTGCGCCAGCGATGGCCGACCTTGGCACGCTCCTCGACGAAGGCTTCGTCGATCTCGACGCCCAGCCCAGGGCCCTGCGGAATGGCGCAGAAGCCGTCCTTGATCGCCAGCGCATCCTTGACGACCAGGTAATCCAGTACGTCGTTGTCCTTGTTGTAGTGGATTCCCATGCTCTGCTCCTGGATGAAGGCGTTGTGACACACCGCGTCCAGTTGCAGCGAGGCCGCCAGCGTCAGCGGGCCGAGCGGGCAGTGCGGGGCCAGCGCCACATCGTAGGCCGAGGCCAGGGTGGCGATCTTCAGGCCTTCGCTGATGCCGCCACAGTGCGAGAGGTCCGGCTGGATGATGTCGACCATGCCGTCCGCCAGCAGATCGCGGAACTGGAAACGGGTGTGCAGGCGCTCGCCGGTGGCGATGGGCGTCGCGATGCCTTCGGCGATGTGCTTGAGCGACGGCAGGTGCTCAGGCGCGACCGGCTCCTCGATGAACATCGGGTGGAACTGCTCCAGCTCACGCAGCAACGCCTTGGCCATCGGGCGATGCACGCGACCATGGAAGTCGATACCGATGCCGACATCCGGACCGACCGCATCACGAGCCTCGGCGACACGCGCCACGGCGTCATCGATCTTCTTGTGCGAATCGACGATCTGCATCTCCGGCGTGCCATTCATCTTGAAGGCGGTGAAGCCCTGATCGACCAGTGCCTTGGCGCCTGCGCCGACATCTGACGGGCGGTCACCGCCGGTCCAGGCATACATGCGCATCTTGTCGCGCACCGGGCCGCCGAGCAGCTGGTGCACGGGCACGCCCAGATCACGGCCCTTCAGGTCCCACAGCGCCTGATCGATGCCGGCGATGGCAGACATCAGGATCGGGCCACCACGATAGAAACCTGCGCGGTACATCACGTTCCACAGGTGCTCGATATTGCGCGGGTCCTGACCGACCAGATAATCGGACAGCTCGTGCACGGCGGCCTCGACCGTCGCGGCGCGGCCCTCGATGACAGGCTCGCCCCAGCCATAGCAGCCTTCATCGGTCTCGATCTTGAGAAAAAGCCAGCGCGGCGGAACTTGCCAGGTCTTGAGTCGGGTGATTTTCACGGATGCATCCTTGTTGAGAATGGGCGTTTGAACGAGGCTCAGCGCCAGGCGAAGCGAGTGGTGGGATCGGCCGTCATCAACTGACGCCCGATCAGCATCAGAAGCGGCGGTGCCGCAGCTGCGGGTGGTCCGGTGAGAAGCCGAGATCGCGCGCTGCGGTCTCCAGCACCCGCTCGGCACAGGTGCGTGCCATCTCGGGCTGGCGCAGGCGAATGGCCTCCATCACCGCGCGGTGACGATCGAGGCTGGCGCGATGATGGCTGTGATCATGCTGCTGCGCGGACTGCTGGGTACTGTGGATCAGCTGGCTGATGGAAGGGCGCAGCAAACTGCCAAGCTGTGTCCATACCAGATTGTGCGTGGCGTGGTAGATGGCCTCGTGGAAGGCGACATCGTGCTCGGCATGCGCCTCGCGCGAGCTGTCATTGGCGGTATTGACCATGCCTTCGAAGGCGCGCTCCAGGCGCGCGAGGTCCTGGGCATTGGCCTTCATCGCGGCCAGCGCACTGACGTAGGGCTCGACGGAGAGACGGAAGGCGTAGATCTCGCGCATCAGGTCCGGGTTGATACCGTCGAGGCCGCTGACCCAATGGCTCATCAGCGGGTCCAGCAGCTGCCATTCGCTCATCTCGCGCACGATGGTGCCACGCCCGGCGGTGCGCTCCAGCAGCCCGGCGCTCACCAGCTGAGCCAGGGCATTGCGAACACGGTTGCGGCTGGCGTCGAAGCGCTGGCAGAGGTCCAGTTCACGCGGAAAGCTGTCACCGGGGCCGAAGCTGCCCGCGAGGATTTCCCGCGCCATGCAGGTGGCCATGGCCTCCATGCTGCGCGGGGTCGCGTCGTCCGCCGAAGCGCTGTCAGTGGCGAGCGCGGCTGTCGCCAGAGAGTCGGTCATTGAGATGCCTGTCGTGAGGAGATGGCCAGGTGAGTCACTGCATCGCACCGCCTTGGAGCGCGGCGCTGATGCATGAGGTTCCGAGCATCAGAATAAATGTCTGAACACACATTAATAAATGTCGGACATTTCAACAAGACGCAAACACTTCAACTTTGGTCGCGCGAGAAGCCCGCCCGACACAGCTAACAAGGGCGAAGCTAACAAGGATGGTAGTAAAAAGGGGTGTGCCCACAACGACAGGGGCCAGACACGATGTCTGGCCCCTGTCACGTCATGTGGCCTTTTGAAGCCGGGTCACATGCAAAGCGGGTCATAGGGAAGCGGGTCACAAGGAAAGCCTGGTGCCAGACTGGATCAAGCCGATGGCGGGTAGCGAGCCAGGTGGCCATTGAGGGTCAGTTGCCATTCCTTGAGAGTCTGGGCACAGGAGAGATCGAGCAGCGTGACCTCCAGCGTCGCGGTGACCTCCAGCGATGACAGCAGCGATGTCAGGGAATCGGCGGTGGGCGGCGAGGCGGTGCCATTGGCTGGCGCCTCGAACAGTAGTTCATTGCCTTCAGGGTGGCGAGTCACTTTCTGCGCAGGCGAGATATCCCGACATTGATGGCCCATCACGATGAAGTTGCCCTCACTGACGCGGAAGACACGCAGCGGATGGAAGCAGGCATTCAGGTGCGGGCCAAGCTGGGCATCGAGTGGCGCAAGTTGTCTGTCGCCAGCGTCGCGTCGCGCGCCTCCCTTCCGGCTCAGACGAAGATGGCACAGCGTGATGTGCTGTCCCATGGCGTCCTGACACTCGCGGGCCAGCGCCTCGAGAGCGGCATCCAGCAATGCGCGGGTGAAGCAGCCACTGTGGCTGTCGCGCCACCGGTTCGGGTCGCGTTCTACCTGCTGCGGGCAGAGTCGATGCAGGGTGGGCGCCGGCGGTATCGGTTGCTCCGTCAGCACTTCACGCGCCGCCTGCAGCAACTCTGGTGGTAGATGGCCATGACGGTGCTCGATATCGCACAGCGCCTGGGCCTCACTGAGCTCGGTGTGCCGCACCAGCTCGATGACCTGCACGACCAGCGCCAGAGTGCTGGCAGCGAGCGACGTCTCACCAAGCGACGTTGCAGCAATATCGGTAGAGGCCTGCTCCGCCTGTGGGGTGTCTGTATGAGGAGGAGCAGAGGGAAGCTCAGAAGGAGGTGTTGTAGAGGACTGCGAGAGCTGGGAGGGCGCGTCAGCGTTGCCGTTTGCATGCGGCGCCAACCTGCTGCAGGCCCCCAGCATGAACTGCTGGCTGGCACGCAGCAGGTCAGCTTCGGCGGGCGCCATCAGGGCATCTTCCATCATGCGTGCCCCGATCTCGACATGGCGACGCAGCAAGTGATACTGATCGAAATGCAGTTCATCGCGTGGTCGCAGCAGTGAGTCAGGCAGCGCCAGCTTGCCGATATCATGCAGCATGGCGACGCGTTCCAGCGTGGCGATTTCCTGGCGGTCCATCCCGAGTCGTGTCGCGATGGCGCTGACAAGATTGGCGGCCAGCCAGTCTTCACCTGAACGCTCGGGGCAGCGTTCCTCACGGATCATGCGCATCACCGACCCGAGCCTGTCTTCGCCGCGCTGCTCAAGCTCATGCTCCAGTTGATTCATGCGCTGGCGCATCTGCAGCTGTCGCTCGCGATACTGGCGCAGGAAGGCGTAGCCAAAGGCCAGGCAGAGCATCAAGGTCACCAGCAGCGTGATCAGGAAGTGCCAACGCTCCAGCGCGTGCTTCTTCTTCATCAAGTCTGCGTGCGCCTGGAAGGCGGCTTCACTGATGTCATCGAGATAGACACCACTGGCGATGATCCACTGGAAGGGGGGATACAGGGCGGCGTAGGCGGTCTTGTCGACCTGCTCGGCGCCCGGGCGCTTGGGGAAGCGGTAATCGAAGTAAATGCCACTGCCGTTCAAGACACCCTCGAGCTCGGTGCGATACGGGAAGCGGCCACTGCTGTCCTGGTACTCGGTCGACAGCAACTTGCCTTCGGTGGCCGGCAGCAGAGGATGGATCAAGCGGCGGGCATAGCCCTCACCGCCGGCCGGGTCCAGGATCTCGTTGATCCAGACATAGCGGCTTTCCTCGCGCTCGATACTCGCGTGCAGAGATTGTCTCAGCTCATTGGCGACCAGAAAGGCCACCATCTTCGGGTCGATATGCACCAGCGCCCAAGGGGCAGGCTGCTGTCGTCGATCAAGTCGCACGGCGCCGGGGCTGTCTTCCTCTTGCCCCAGAGGCACGGCAAACACCAGTCCGGCATCCGTGCCGCGCAGGAATTGTGCCTTGAGCATGCCCGCGTTGAGGCGCTGATTCAGCTCCTGATTCCACCAGTCAGGGTGGAGCGTGGTGGGGAGCTGCACGATGTCGATCCAGTCCGGGTTGATGCGCAGGTCCGGGAACTGGCGCAACAGTTCGGTGCTGACGAAGGAGCGATCACGACCACTCAGATGGCTAATGCCCAGCGATGGGGAACGCATGGTGGTGATGAGAAGACGTTGCAGACGATGCTCGTAATCGCGATGTCGCGAGGCGATCATGCCCAGTGTCTGCTCCACCATCAGGCTGGCCTGTTGACGCCGCTCCCTGGCGACCAGCATCTGGGTCGCCTGGGCCTGCAGAATGTCCTGTTCGCGACTCTGCGATTCCTGAAATACCAGCAGGCCGCCAAGCGAGAGACAGGAAAGTGCGGTCAACCCCAGCCACAGGCGCAAGGGTTTGCCGAACGGACGCTGTCTGTCCGGGGAGCGAAGATCGGGCGGGCCGGTATCTGGCCCATGTCGAGAGAGATCACTATCCTTGATCATCGAGTCACGTCATCCATGAGTGATGCGGTGGCGCTGCGAAGGGCGATGATGACACTGTTTCGAGCATAGCGGCTAGCGCAACACCCATGAGATGTCGTTTCAGGCATCGACATCATCCAGCCAACGCTACGGTGTTGGCGTCCAGATGCCAAGTGAGAGTGCCCAACACTCCGTGAAGCCCCAGTTCAGGGCACTTGCGCGCTTTGCGTATCGCGCGATGTCTTGCGAGCAGGCGTTGAAAGGGGCATGATGAAGCTAGTTTTCTGTATGGCTTTCAAGAAGATATCTGTCATTTGTCTATGGCTGTCCAGAAGAGGCTCGCTAACATCTTGATTTGAGGCGCGCCGGTCGAGTGTTGAAGGTGTCGTGCATAAGCTGCAAGTCAAATTGTCGCTCATCGTCCTGCAGTGAACTCATAGCGTTGTCTTCTTGTTGTCGACAAGATCAAAAGTGGAAAATCGTGCATGAACCGACATGATGAAAAGATCATTGCCAGTGCTCGCAAGCAGCGTGCTCTCTTTGATGAGCTCGAAAAGGCGTTGGCGGAAGAGCTGAATGCGCTGGATCGCTCTTCTCAGCCTGCGCCCGCCGCTGAGTCGAACCACGACGCCGACGACGCGCGCGCCCAGCAGCGTGAAGCGGAGTTCGTGGCGCGGCTCGAGAGTCTGATCGCGGAATTCGATCTCGATCGCGAGGCCGCCCAGACATGGCTGCGTGAGCTTGAGGCCTTCAAGGGAGACGCGGAGTCAGAGGAATCAGCGTAAGCCTCAGTCTTGGCTGACGTCTCTTGCACTCTGCCTTGAGCAAGCCCTGAACTATCACTTGAGCTACGCAGATATGGCGCTGCGCGTCGCGATGGTCTGTTCAAGCGTGCAAGCCTGTAAGCCTGCCAGAACAACGCCCAGCACTTCTTCCTGAAGGCTGGGCGTTGTGCGTTTGTCGCTTGGCGCATCTGGGTCCAATGGTTATCTAGCCCGATGGATTTTCTGACGTCTTGTTATTGGCTTTTTGGCTTGCCGACGTATCTACGAGACCGCTTGTCTGCTTGATGACTAGCTTCATTCGGCATCGCTTCCACCGGCCCTCGGACTTGGGTCTAGATCTCCTCCCAGATGGCTTCCTTCAATTCATCTGTCAGGCCTTGCAGGCGTTGCAGGCGCTTGACGGTATGTTCCTGCACATCACTGACGATCTCCGTCAGGCACTCCTTCGACTCGTGTGGGTCAACGAACCCGGTCGATAGCAGGCACTGGCCCATTTCCATGCTCTTGGTCTGCCACATGCGAATAAACTCGATTTCCTGCTCATATGCCTTGAGGCTCAGGGTCCACCATACCTGCTGACAACGCATCAAGGGGGCGAGGGGATGCACGAGGTCGTCGGGGCGATTCATCCAGGGCAGTGGGGTGCTGAACATGGCAGCGAAAGGCTGCATCGGTTGATTGGCGACTGGCATTCTGGACTCCTGTCTCATGGTATCTGATAGCTGATGAGTGCAAACCTTGGGGGAAATACCTGCGGGGCAGCTGGTGTTTGGCGTTATTGTGACCAATAGTGATAGTGGCTGGTGTCTGGTGGCACAGGCTTCGCAACCTGAGCTGAGTTGAGCATAGCTCCCTCTGCTGGAATGCGCGCGAGCATCCTGTGCTGTCCCCAGTCAACTCTGTCTTCAACAACCCTGGCTTCAACAACCCTATTCTCAGACAATCCTGTGCCCAGATGATGAATTGCGTGAGGTCACCGACAAGGAGGCGATCATGATCAATGAAGTCAAATCCGTACTGGCAGCATTCTTTGGTGTCCAGAAGGAGGCCAATCGCAAGCGTGATTTCGAGCACGGCCATGCGCTGGACTTTCTGGTGGTGGGACTGGTGATGGCCGCACTGCTGGTGGGAGGGATGGCATTGCTGTCCACGGTCGTCGCCGGCTGATGAGCCGCTCAGGTGACAGAGACGAAACGTCACACAAGACACTTCAGATATGAAACATCCGGCATGAAAAAAGCCCCCGCCCAGGAGAGCATCCTGGACGGGGGCTTTTGCTTGGCTCACTCGGCTGCGATTGCCTTCTATCCAGTGTCTATCCGAAGGCAGAAGCAGTGAGTGATCAAGAGCGGGCGATCAGCGACGCGCGAACAGCGGCGTCTTCTGGTCGACGCCGGTCTGGTAGCTGACGCTGAACGAGCTCAGGGCATGCAAGGCATCTTCCACGTACTGATCGTCACGCAGCGCAAAGGCAGTGATGCCGCAACGGCTCATGTAGTGGAGTTGATCCACCAGCACGTCACCGATGGCGCGAATCTCACCCTGATAGCCGAAGCGTTCGCGCATCAGGCGGGCGATGGTGTAACCGCGGCCATCATTGAAGTTCGGGAAGTCGACCGCCAGCAGCGGTGCGTCCGCCAGTGCCTTGCCCAGTTCCGGCGTGAGCTCGGTGTCACTGGCAAGCCAGGGCGCCAGATGATCAGAGCCTTCGCCGGCGGCGACCAGCGCCTGCCATTCTGCCAGCGGCAGCAGGGCGGGTTGCTGATAGCTCGGCAGATTGCCGTCTTCATCCAGACGCACGACCTGCCAGGCATCTTCGCTCACCAGCTGATTCTGACGGATGACGCCACCCTGGCGCTGATCGGTCAATTCACGTGCTGATGTCATTTCTGCTGTCACCTCAGGCATAGACCCGCTCCTTGAACGGCTTCATGCCGATGCGGTGGTAGGTATCGACGAAGACTTCATCTTCCAGACGCTGCTCGACGTACACCTGCAGCACCTTGTCGATGACGTTCGGCATGTCTTCGGCATTGAAGGACGGGCCGAGGATCTTGCCGAGCGTGGCGTTGTCGTCACTGCGTCCGCCCAGCGAGACCTGGTAGAACTCCTGGCCTTTCTTGTCGACACCGAGGATACCGATGTTGCCGACGTGGTGATGGCCACAGGCGTTCATGCAGCCCGAGATATTCAGGTCCAGCGGGCCGAGGTCGTACAGGAAGTCGAGGTCTTCGAAGCGGTCCTGCAGTGCCTGAGCGATGGGAATCGACTTGGCATTGGCCAGCGAGCAGAAATCGCCACCCGGGCAGCAGATCATGTCCGCCAGCGTGCCCACGGTCGGGTTGGCCATGCCGAGTTCTTCCAGCGCCTTCCAGAGTGTCTCGAGTTCATCGACCGGCACGTCAGACAGCACCAGGTTCTGCTCGTGAGTCACGCGCAGTTCACCGAAGCCGTACTGCTCCGCGAGGTCAGCCACGGCGTCCATCTGGTCGGCGGTGACGTCACCCGGGGCCAGTTCACGACGCTTGAGCGACAGGGTGACGGCCTTGTAGCCCGGCACCTTGTGGCCGACGACGTTGTTGGTCACGAAACGCGCGAAGGCACGGTTCTCGCGGCGCAGGGTCTCATAGGCCTCGATGGCCTCGGCGCTTACTTCACGGCGCTCAGGCTCGGGGAAGTAGCTGGTCGCCTTGGTGACGGCGGAGTCGGTGAGGGTCTCCGGGCCATCCTTGAGGTGGGCCCATTCTTCCTCGACGCGACGACGGAATTCCTCGATTCCCAGTGCCTTGACCAGGATCTTGATGCGCGCCTTGTACTTGTTGTCGCGACGGCCCCACTGGTTGTAGACACGCACGATGGCGTCCAGATAGGTCAGCAGGTGCTGCCAGTCGAGGTCTTCGCGCACGATGTCGCCGACCATCGGCGTACGGCCGAGACCGCCACCCGCCAGGATGGTGGCCTTGACGCTGCCATCGTCGGCGCGGTTGAGACGAATGCCGATATCGTGGACCTGGATGGCAGCGCGGTCGGCGCTGGCACCGGTGACGGCAATCTTGAACTTGCGCGGCAGATAGGCAAATTCCGGGTGAAGCGTGGACCACTGACGGATCAGCTCACACCAGGGACGCGGATCGACGGTCTCGTCTTCCGCGATACCGGCGAACTGGTCAGTCGTGGTATTGCGGATGCAGTTGCCGCTGGTCTGGATCGCATGCATCTCGACCTGAGCCAGTTCGGCGAGAATCGCCGGGACATCTTCCAGCTTCGGCCAGTTCAGCTGCAGATTCTGGCGAGTCGTGAAGTGTCCATAGGAACGGTCATAACGACGGCTGATGGCCGCCATGGCGCGCAGCTGGACAGCGCTCAACATGCCGTAGGGAATGGCGATACGCAGCATCGGGGCATGACGCTGGATGTAGAGGCCGTTCTGCAGGCGCAGAGGGCGGAATTCTTCATCTCCCAGACGGCCCGCCAGATAGCGATCCATCTGGTCCTTGAACTGAGCTACCCGCTCGTCGACCAGCGTCTGGTCGTAGGTGTCATAGCGATACATGTCAGGGGTGTCCTGCGGTCGGGCATCAGATGATCGTCCACTGATGCGAATCTTGTTGATGCTGAAGCCACCATACCCTCTATTCTTTATTCTTTAAAAGAATAAATCCTCATAGTTTTCGACGATGGCGTTATTAAGAAGGCGCGTTGAGTTTGCCTACCAGCAGCGAAAAAGAAAAGACCAGCCGCCGGAGGGTAAGGCGTCTGGCCATGTTGCCGGGGGGCTCACGACAGGCACGGGCCTGCCGCATGCCGGGCTTGCGCAGAACGGAGGGCCTCAGTCAGATGCCATCAGCCCGTGTCATTGCCTGTGCCTGGTGCGCTCCTGACAGATTTCAACAGACTGACACGCGCATCCGCGTTGGCGTGAAAGCGAGTCTCGAAGGCCTGCTGCGGCATCGGGCGACCGAAGAGATAGCCCTGGAAGGCGTGGACGCCCATGGCCTGGAAGATTTCGGCTTGCCCCCGCTCCTCGACCCCCTCGACAACGACCTGCATGCCGAGTGATTGGCCCATCGCGACGATGACCCGTGCCAGCTCCCTGTCCCGGCGACTGGTCTCGACATTCATGACGAAGGAGCGATCGACCTTCAGGATGCCGAAAGGCAGATCATGCAGATAGGAGAGGCATGAGAAGCCTGTCCCGAAATCATCCAGCGAGAGGTTGACGCCCAGTCTGCGTATTGCCTGCAGTTGATAACGCAGGCTGTCTTTGCTGTCGAGCATCAGGTTCTCGGTGACCTCGACCACCAGCTGCGAGGGATGAATCGGGTAGCGCTCGAGCAGTGACTCGAGCTGGTGCAGAATACCTTGATCCCTGAACTGGATGACGGAGGCATTGACGGACAGATAGCGCTCCTCGATCCCGAGTCGTCGCCATTCGCACAGAATGATGGCAGCCTCTTCCAATACCCAGTTGCCGATCTCGACGATCTGTCCGGTCTTTTCTGCCGCCGCAATGAACTCATCGGGGGGCACCAGGCCGAGATCAGGGTGCTCAAGGCGGATCAGTGCCTCCGCGCCGAGCAGTTCCGGAGCCTCCAGGTCCGCGCTGGCCGCCCGGAAGATGGGCTGTAGATAAAGGCGGAACCAGCCCATGGTCAAGGCTTCGCGGATCATGCGCTCCTTCAGGAACAACGGCTCACCGTCTTCCAGCGCGCTATCGCGGACACAGGTGCGATATTGATTTCCCCCCTTGTGCTTGATGTCCACCACGGTAAGTTCCAGTAGACGCATCAGGCGGCTGGGGCTCTCGTCATCTGCCTGCGCCTGCAGGCCCGCCATGCTCAGGCTGAGATGGATGGGTTCGCCAGCCTTGAGCAGCGGATGGGAGAAAGCGATTTGAATCCGGTGGACAAGTGGGCGCAAGTCATTGATATCACAGGTCATGACGAATTCATCGCCACCCGTACGTGCGATCCAGTCGGGGGCACACTCCTTGAGCCGTGCGCCAACCTCTTTCAAAAGAAGATCGCCGTCCATCGGCCCCAGGTGGTGATTGATGCTGTGGAATCGATCGATATTGACCAGCAGCAAACCAAAGGCAGCGTCACGTGCGATCAACTGCTGGACATGCTGATTGAGCGACAGCCGGTTGGGTAACTGCGTCAAGGGGTCAATCAGCTCATGCTCCAACAGCCGTTGCTGGGTCCTGGTCAGTTCGGTGATGTCCGTCAGCAGCATCATCGTGCCCCGGGCCTGGCTGCCATTGGCGGCGGGAATGACCACCTGAACCTGACGGTCTTCCTGGTGTTGGCAGTTCAATGTCATCACCAGATCGTTGCAGGCATTGCCCAGTCGCAAGGCCGTGCTGATGCGATGGATGTGCTTGCCATTCTGACTGCTGATGAGAGCATGGAAGGGCATGCCGACAAGATGTTCACGAGCCCAGCCGGTCACCTCCAGCATTTGCTCGCTGGCATCCTGCACAGTGCCCTTGTCGTCGATCACCAGCAGCAACGCGGGGGTATCACGATAGAAGTGTTGGTAGCGCTCTTCGTTGTCACGCAGTGCTTCCATCATGTTGAAGATTCGCTCTCCCAGCTTGTTCAGCTCCACGATGACCTTGTTGATCTCACGCGAGTGAACGGGGGGAATACGTTGGAAGGTGGCATGCTGGCCCTCCAGCTGCCGCATGCGCCTCACGGCCTTGCTCAAGGGGATCATCACATAGCGCTTCAACTGCCAGGAAAGCATCAGCAGGATCGACAGAATGATGGTCAGGGCGATCCCGAACAGTACAGCTCCACCCTGGTAACGGGCGGCAAGCAACGGGGCGTTGGTGCTCTCCAGTTCAAGCCTGCCAACGGCCTGCTTGACCAGCGAGTTCTGATAGACAAGTGGCTTCGAATGCGTAACGGGATCCAATGCTGTGCCGCTCTTGGCAATCTCCTCGACAAGCTCCCCCTCATGATTGAAGTAGCGCACGGCATGAACACTGGCGTGGTGACTGAGAGTCTCGAGGTAGGCATGGATTCTCTCATCGTCGAAGTTCCATATGGCGTCCGGCATCGACAGCGCCACGATATCCATCATTTCCTGATGGTCATCATGCATGTGCTCGACGGCCTCGCTGGCATACAGGTAATAACTCACGGCTCCACTGATGGCACAGATGGTGAATACCAGCGGTGCAAGTATCCGCAGTATTCGCCACCTGAGCGGTGAGGCATGCTCGCCATCACTCTCGGGCGCCGTACCGGGGGCCTTGGCGAGTTTCTGACCATCATTGATCACGCTGTTCTCCCTCGGTGGCGATGGACGTTGCCCTGCGAGCTCTCCTTGCGCCTCCTCATTGAGGGGTGTCCATGAGCGCGCTGGAACGTGCAGTCTTCTTCTGGGTGGCGGGAGCCTGAGGGGGCAATCCGGATGCCGGGGCCTGGTGACCAAGCATCTGCGTCAATACCCTCATCGGATCAAACTCATAGTCATCCCGCGATGCCTGCAAGCCGAAGGCGGCGAAATCTGCGGCTTCCCAGTCAGGGTTTTCCAGAAGCGGGCCGTATCGCGCCACATTGTCATGCGTGATCGCGCTCATCGGAAAGTTGACGGTTCTGGGGGACCAGCCCTCGATATCGGCATGATCTCTAGCCATCACCATCGCCCAGGCTCCCGCCATGAAATGCCCGCCGTCCGTCAACAGCATGCGTTGGTCCTTGACCATGCTGATACCCTCCGGTGACCAGTTGAGCCCTGCCACCAGCACATCCACGCCGGGCGTGAGGCCCGCTGACTCGAGCGCAAGAATGGCCCCCTCGGCCATGGCATCATTCGCCGCCCAGATCAGATCATTCTGACCGCTTGAGCGGCTGACCCACTTGAGATATTGCGCAGTAAGATGTTCGGCATCCCGGGTATTCCAGCGCGCCTCGAGTATGCGGTCTATCTGGACATCCTGGTCCTGGGAAAAGCCGGCCACCATGCCGGTATTGCGAGCAATCGAGGCAGGGGTTCGGGTGTCACCGATCAAGGCAAGCCCATGCAATTGGCCGGTGGGCGAACCTTCTCGCGCCACCTTGATCAGCTGGGTCGCCATGCGTTTGCCCGCAGTATGGTTGTCCGGGATGACGCTGCCGATCCAGGAGGGGTGGAGGGACCCCGGGGTGCCATGGGTCAGCGCCTCTTCGCGGGTCAGTCCGTTCAACAGCATCACGACATGGGTGTCGTGGCTATCCGCAATCGTCAACAACTCGGATGCCGCCTGCTCTTCATTGACCAGCAGGAGGTAATCCGGAGCGGCAGGGCTTTCCAAAGCCTGAATCGCGAGTTTCTTGAGCAGGTAGGGATTGCGCTCGGCGTAGACGACTTCCAGTGAGATATTCAGGTCCATGGCGGCTGCTTGCATGGTGTCGGTCACCATGTCCCAGAAGCGTTCGCCACGCAGTCCGGGGTTCACGAAGGTGGCGGTCAGCGGGCGTCCTGGCATCGCCTCCTGTGCACCACGCGCTCTCGATTGGCCTGAAGGGTAGGCAGGGGCTTGAGTGTTTTCGGAGGCTCGAGTCGTGAGATCGGAGGAGGAAGAGTAAGAGGTTGATAAAGAGGATGAAGCATTGACCAGCCCGCTGAGGGCAAGGCAACCACACAGGACGATCAGCCTTGGCAAGCCAAGTTGTGCTCGTCCTGTCCTGATGGTGGCAGCGGACATGGCGTTCTCCCTAGTGCATTGACTTTTGTTTCTATCAGGGTACGCGACTGGGCAAGCTGGGTATGGACTTCAACAAGACTGCCATTTACCAAGCTTCAACGATTGAACGACATATATCATTATCACTTGATGTCTTCCATGGGCTACAGGCGCGAGTGGCCGCAGAGGCTGCTGGCTGGCTGCACCAGAGAACACCTTCAAAGGCGCAAGGCTTGCCACGCTCTGCGTTGCCAGATAAACCCGAAGACGAGCGAGTTGAGCAGGCGATAGGCGAGCTGGATCGCCCAGATGGCGACAAGGCCACCTTCCTGATGGACGCCCCACCACCAGGCCGCGGGCAGAAAGATCAGCCACTGCAGGCTCAAGGTGGCAAGCATCACGGTGCGATGGGCGCCGGCGCCCAGCAGTGCCTGGGCCAGCACGATGGCGGTGCAGTCGAGCACGATCATGGCGGCTGTCATCTGCAGCGGCAGCAGGCCCAGCTCGATCAATGGCGGGCGATGCAGGAACAGCCCGAGCACGCTCTGGGGCGCGACCCACAGCGGCAAGCCCAGCAACAGCAGACACGGCAGTGCCACGCGCACGGTGTCCCACCCCCAGCGATGGGCCTCTTCATGCTCGCCGCTGCCCAGCGCCTGACCCACCAGACTCATGGCGGCAAGCCCAAGTCCGACCCCGGGCAAAATCAGCAGCAGGGAGAGATTCACCAGCACATGGCCGACCGCGACACTGGCCGCATCGATCTGACCGAGTATCCAGAACAGCATCGCGTAGCCCGCCGCGAACCATAGCTGTTGAAAGGAGTGGGGCACCGCCAGCTTGAGCAGCGTCAGGTAATGCGTCATCGGCGGCCAGGCATGCAGGACACCGTGCAGACTGCGCTCGCCCAGCGTCGCCTTGATCCACAGCGCCAATGCGACCAGCAGGGATAGTGTCGTACCGGCCCCGGCGCCATCGGCACCCATCTGCGGGGCGCCGAACAGACCGTGGATCAGAATGATGCTGAGCACGACATTGACCGCCTGGGTGATCAACATGATGCGCAAATAGATGCCGGTGCGCTGCAGGCCATTCCAGAAGCCTCGGAAGCAGAACGCCATGGCGACCGGGATCAGCCCCAGCACGCGCCACTGGAAATACGAGGCGGCGGTTTCATGCACGCCGGGCTGGTCATTGATCAGCGACAGCAGCGGCTCAGCCCAGTGATGGCAGGCGAGAGTGACGGGAATGCCGATCGACAACGCCAGCACCAGACCGGCATTCAGGCCTTCGCCACAACGCTCCGGCGCTTCCTCGCCCAGGCGTCGCGAGGTCTGGGCCTGGACGGCGGAGGACAGCCCGAAGATCAGCGCCGTGACCATGAACATGGCATAGCCACCGATTCCCACACCCGCCAGCGCCGTCTCGCCCAGGCTGCCGACCAGTGCCGCGTCGATCAGGTTGAGCAGACTCTGCGACAGCATCGCCCCGATGATCGGCAGCGCCAGCTTCAGAATTCGTGTGTTGCGCGCAAGATCCCCCAGCATCAGACGCTCCCACGCGGGGAGTCGGAAAGGTGATAGGAGCAGGAGGGGTCAAAAGCCTCGAAGGCGGCTGACAAGCGGGAAATCAGGGAACGGGGCTGCGATGAACAGAACAGCGAGAAACCGAGCAGAGACAGACAGGACAGTGATAAACAAAGCAGTGACAACGGCAGCACGGGCGACTCACGACAGCAGACAAGGAAGAGCGCCATGATAGCGCGCTCGGCAAACTGAAGACATCGCCTCTCAGACGACAGCGCGCCCCATCTCCTGAGAGGTGAGGCGCGTGGAGTTGACATTGGCTGCATCAACCGGCGGGGCGGCTGATGGAGGAGATCAATCGGCGTCGGGATCGTAGCTCAGCACCGGTGACAGCCAGCGTTCCATCTCGGAAAGCTCCATTGCCTTGCGGCTCGCCAGGGACTGCACCTGATCGCGGGTGATCTTGCCGGTGGAGAAGTACTTCGACTCCGGGTGCGCGAAGTACCAGCCAGAGACGGCGGCCGCCGGCCACATGGCGAAGCTCTCGGTCAACACCATGCCGGCATGCGTCTCCGGTTCGAGCATGCGGAACAGCGTGGCCTTCTCGGTGTGATCCGGACAGGCCGGATAGCCGGGCGCCGGGCGAATGCCGCGATACTTCTCGGCGATCAACGCCTCGTTGTCGAGCACTTCCTGGCTATCGTAGCCCCAGAACTCCTTGCGCACGCGCTCGTGGAGGCGCTCGGCAAAGGCTTCGGCGAGACGGTCCGCCAGCGCCTTGACCATGATGGCGTTGTAATCATCGCCCGCCGCCTCGTACTCCCTGGCCAGTTCATCCGCGCCATGCCCGGTGGTCACGGCGAAGCCACCGATCCAGTCCGGCTTGCCGCTGTCACGCGGGGCGATGAAGTCGGCAAGACTGTGACAGACGCCATCACGGTTCTTGGTCATCTGCTGACGGATATGATGCAGGCGCTCGACCACCTGGGTGCGTGATTCATCGGCGTAGACTTCCAGGGTGTCGTCGTCGACACAGTTGGCCGGCCAGAAGCCGATCACGCCACGCGCCAACAGCACCTTGTCATCGATCAGCTTGCGCAGCATCACCCTGGCATCGGCAAAAAGCGAACGCGCCGCTTCCCCGACCGTCTCATCCTGCAGAATCTTCGGGTACTTGCCCGCCAGCTGCCAGCTCATGAAGAAGGGCGTCCAGTCGATGCGCTCGACCAGTTCATTCAGATCGTAGTCATCGAAGACCTTGAGGCCGGTGAAGCTGGGGGCCGGCGGGGTGTAATGCTCCCAGTCCGGCTGGAAACGGCGCTTGCGCGCCTCGCGGTAGTCGAGATCCGCGGCCTTGGGGCGGCGCTTGGCATTGCGCTCGCGCACCACGGCGTACTCGGTGCGAATCTGATCGACATAGGCTGCCTTGAGTTCCGGCGACAGCAGGCGCGAGGCCACGCCCACCGCGCGCGAGGCGTCGGTGACATAGATGACCGGCTGATCATACTGCGGTTCGATCTTGACTGCGGTATGTGCCTTGGATGTGGTCGCGCCACCGATCAGCAGCGGCAACTCGAACCCACGGCGCTGCATCTCCCTGGCGACATTGACCATCTCGTCCAGCGACGGCGTGATCAGCCCCGAAAGCCCGATGATGTCGGCCTTCTCGTCGATGGCGGTCTGCAGGATCTTCTCCGCCGGCACCATCACGCCCAGGTCGATCACCTCATAGTTGTTGCACTGAAGCACCACGCCGACGATGTTCTTGCCGATGTCGTGGACATCGCCCTTGACGGTGGCCATGACGATCTTGCCCTTGGCCTGGGTCTCGCCGCTCTTCTCGGCCTCGATGAAGGGGATCAGATGGGCGACCGCCTGCTTCATGACGCGCGCCGACTTCACCACCTGGGGCAGGAACATCTTGCCCGCGCCGAACAGGTCACCGACCACATTCATGCCGTCCATCAACGGCCCTTCGATGACCTCGATGGGGCGGGCTGCCTGCAGGCGCGCCTCTTCGGTATCTTCCTCGACATGGACGGTGATGCCCTTGACCAGCGCGTGCTCGATGCGCTTGTTGACTGACCAGCTGCGCCATTCGAGGTCTTCCTTCTTCTCACCGCTGCTGCCATCGCCCTTGTACTTGTCGGCGATGTCGAGCAGACGCTCGGTGCTGTCATCGCGGCGGTTGAGTACCACGTCCTCGACGGCGTCGCGCAGCTCCCCGGGCAGGTCATCGTAGAGCGCCAGCTGGCCGGCGTTGACGATACCCATGCTCAGGCCCGCCTGGATGGCGTGATAGAGGAATACCGAGTGGATCGCTTCGCGGACCGGATTGTTGCCACGGAACGAGAAGGACACGTTGGAGACGCCACCGGAAATCATCGCGTGGGGCAGGTTGTCATGAATCCAGCGCGTGGCCTCGATGAAATCAACCCCGTAGTTGTCGTGCTCCTCGATGCCGGTGGCGATGGCGAAGATGTTGGGGTCGAAGATGATGTCCTCGGCCGGGAAGCCGATGTCATCGACCAGCATCCGGTAGGCGCGCTCGCAGATCTCGATCTTGCGCTGATAGGTATCGGCCTGGCCGACATCATCGAAGGCCATGACCACCACGGCGGCGCCGTGACGGCGACAGATCTGCGCCTGCTGACGGAAGCTTTCCTCGCCTTCCTTGAGCGAGATGGAGTTGACCACCGCCTTGCCCTGGATGCACTTGAGCCCCGCCTCGATGATGTCCCACTTCGAGGAATCGACCATGATCGGCACGCGCGAGATGTCCGGCTCCGAGGCGATCAGATTCAGGAAGCGCACCATGGCCTCCTGTGACTCCAGCATGCCCTCATCCATGTTGACGTCGATGACCTGCGCGCCGTTCTCGACCTGCTCGAGGGCCACTTCCAGCGCGGTGGTGTAGTCCTCCTCCTTGATCAGGCGACGAAAGCGCGCGGAGCCGGTGACGTTGGTACGCTCACCGACATTGACGAACAGCGAGTCCGGCTGGATGTTGAAGGGCTCAAGCCCTGACAGGCGGCAGGCCGGCGCGATCTTTGGCACCTTGCGCGGCGGGTACTGGGCCACCACACGCTTGACCGCCTGGATATGCTCTGGGGTGGAGCCACAGCAACCGCCGATGATGTTGAGCAGGCCCGCGGCGGCGAAGGAGCCGATGATCTCGGCCATCTCGTCCGGGGTCTGGTCGTACTCGCCGAATTCGTTGGGCAGGCCGGCGTTGGGGTGCGCGGAGACGAAGGTATCGGCCTTCTCGGACAGCTCACGCAGATAGGGGCGCAGCTCCTCGGCGCCCAGCGCGCAGTTGAGGCCGATGCTCAGCGGGCGCGCGTGACGCACCGAGTTCCAGAAGGCTTCGGTGGTCTGGCCGGACAGCGTACGCCCCGAGGCATCGGTGATGGTGCCGGAAATCATCACCGGCAGGCGCGGATGGCCTTCGTCGAACAGCTCCTCGAGGGCGTAGATCGCCGCCTTGGCATTCAGGGTGTCGAAGATGGTCTCGATCAGGATCAGGTCCGCGCCACCCTCGAAGAGCGCCAATGCGGCCTCGCGGTAGTTGTCGCGCAGGATATCGAAGGTGACGTTGCGCTTGGCGGGGTCATTCACGTCCGGCGAGATGGAGCAGGTGCGGCTGGTCGGGCCAAGCACCCCGGCGACGAAGCGCGGGATGCCGGTCTCGGCGGCCACGGCGTCCGCCGTCTTGCGCGCCAGGCGTGCCGATTCGAGATTGATCTCGTGGACCAGCGCCTGCATGCCGTAATCGGACTGCGACAGCTGAGTGGCGTTGAAGGTGTTGGTCTCGACGATGTCGGCGCCGGCCTCGAAGTAGGCGCGGTGGATCGCCTCGACGATGTCCGGCCGGGTCAGCGCCAGCAGGTCGTTGTTGCCCTTGATGTCGCTGGGCCAGTCGGCGAAGCGCTCGCCACGGAAGTCTTCCTCCTCCAGCCCGTAGCTCTGCAACATGGTGCCCATGCCGCCATCGAGGATCAGGATACGTTCCTGCAGCGCCTGGCTCAGCGCGTCGGGCAGGGGCAGAGAATAGGGTACAGGGGATAGGGCTTGCGCCATGACGGACTCCAGCGTGCGTGACCTGTCGCGTTGTCTCCCGAGCGTGTAGCGTTCTCTGTCAGGCCAGTACTTTGCCAAGCCAGTACCTTCTGAGCCGGTACCTTCTGAGCCCAGCACCTAGCCGAGAAAGTCACACGCCACAGGCGCGAACTCATTGCTATTGAGAGGCGCTGGCGAGGGATCTGCTCACGAAATCCCCGCCTGGCCAGTTTGGGATATCGTATCAGACTGCAGAATCGTCACGATGAGCATGATTCATGCGCAACATGAGTCAGCCAGGAGTGCCCGCAAGGGAGTGGCTGCGCGCAGGACACCAAACCCGAGTGATTTGCTCAGGATTGCGAGTGCAGCAGGTTTTCCTTAACATGGAGCCATTAGTCACCTGACATCAAGAGAGTCTCTGCGCCATGAGTGAGAGCATCCAGATTACCGATAGCGCCCAGGAGTATCTTGCCGAGCTGCTCGAGAAGCAGAACGTCGAAGGCATTGGCGTGCGCATCTTCATCACCCAGCCGGGCACGCCGTATGCCGAGACCTGTCTCGCCTACTGCCGCCCCGGCGAAGAAGAGCCGACGGATGAGATCCTGGATCTGCCGAAGCTGAAGGTCTATCTCGACACGCACAGCGTGCCGTTCCTGGAAGAAGCGACCGTCGACTTCAATGCCGATCGCATGGGCGGCCAGCTGACCATCAAGGCGCCGAACGCCAAGATGCCCAAGGTCAACGCCGACAGCCCGCTGGAAGACCGCATCAACTATCTGCTCTACAGCGAGATCAACCCGGGTCTGGCGGCTCACGGTGGCGAGATCAAGCTGGTGCAGCTGACCGAAGAGCAGGTCGCCGTGCTGCAGTTCGGTGGCGGTTGCCAGGGCTGCTCCGCCGTCGATCTGACGCTGAAGGATGGTGTCGAGAAGACGCTGATGGAGCGTATCCCGGAGCTGACCGGTGTGCGTGACGTCACCGACCACACCGACACGACCAACGCCTACTACAGCTGATGTCGGGTCTGGCTTCGGGCCCGAGGTCAGGGTCGAAGCCAAGCACAGGCCAGAAACGCAATCTCCCATCGATTTTCGGTGGGAGATTTTTTTATGGGCGCGACGTCAGCCTGTCAGGGGCTGAGGCGACCTGACGCGAGCCTGGGACATCCAGGCCAGGGCATTCGGCGTATGAAGGGAGGTTCGGGGGAAGTCGCTGCGTAAAGTATTAGATTTATCTGGTATCGTGGCAGTATCTTTTTCATGCTGGCAGCGCCCATCGGCTGGCCGGCGTGACGCGTTTTTCCGTCGAACGTTTCCTCCCATCGTCAAGAGATAGCCTTCATGAGTCTGGCCAACCTGCGCTTTCGCACCATCAACATCATCATCTGTGCGCTTTCCGCCTTGGCGGGACTGGTGTTGCTGGTCGTGTTGGCATTCATTACCCGCAACGTGTCCGACCTGCAGCGCGACTGGCAGGAATATCAGCAGGCACGCTCCGACAAGCCGCGCCTGGAAGGTCAGCTGACCAAGGCTCTGGGCTATGGCGGCATGGTGCATGACTTCAAGAATCTCGTGCTGCGTCAGGACCTCGAGCTGATCGGCGAGGTGCAGAACGAGATCGGTGCCGCTCGCAGCGCTCTGAGCCGTTACCAGAATCTTGGCCTGACCCAGGGGGAGGAAAATGCGGTGGCGGGCCTGCGTGCCACCATCAGCCGCTATGAGCTGATGGTGCCCAAAATACGCACGATGATCGAGCAGGGGCGCTCGAGTGCCGATATCGACAAGCTGGTTCAGATCGATGATTTCCAGGCCGTCTCGGGGCTGGATACCCTGCGGCGTATCTCCATCGCGGAGCTGCGTGACAATGACAATCCGCTCGAGAACGGCATGGGCAAGGCTCGCCTGGTGGCCAACCTGCGCCGTGACCTCGGCTATGGCGAGATGATCCACCACTTCAAGAATTACGTGCTGCGCAGTGACGCCATCTACGGTCAGCAGGCGGCGCAGGACATCGAATCGCTGCGCGCCACCCTGGCGGCTTATCGTGCGCTGGGCATGAACACCGCCGAGCAACGTGCCATCCGCGATATCGCCGATGTCATCCAGTCCTACGGTGACCGCTTGAACAAGGTCAACCAGCTGCATGACGAGCAGGCAGACCTTTCACCGCGTGAGATCGATCAGCTGGTCAAGGTCAATGATGCCCCGGCGCTTGACGCACTGGCGGTGCTGGATCATGAAAGCCGCATGCGGATCGCGGCCACCTCTGCCGCGGTCGGCAAAACGCTCAAGCTGCTGGCCACGGTGGCCCCGGTGGTCAATGGCCTGGCACTGGCGATGATCGTGGTGCTGATCGGCATCTCGATGTGGCTGTTCGGGCGTTATGTGCTGGTACCGATCCGTCGTCTGACCCAGACCATGAATACCCTGGCCAATGACGATGTCAGCGTGGTGATCGACAGCACCCAGCACACCAATGAAGTGGGTCAGATGGCGCGAGCGCTGCAGAAGTTCAAGTACAACATCATCGAGAGCAACAACTACAAGAAGCGCATCACGCAACTGGCGATGCATGACTCTCTGACGGGGCTGCCCAATCGACAGCATTTCTATGAGCGGGTCGAGCATTGGCTCGAAAGCGTCAGTGACGACGGCGGGCAGCTGGCGTGCCTGATGCTGGACATCGACAAGTTCAAGCCCATCAATGACACCCATGGCCATGCCGCCGGGGATGTGGCGCTCAAGGTGATCGCGGAGCGACTCAACCAGGTGGTGCGCAAGGGCGATTTCGTCGCGCGTCTGGGAGGCGATGAGTTCGTGGTGCTGGTTCACAATGCCGACATCCAGGCGAATCTGGGTCGCCATGGGGAGCTGGCCCAGCTGGCCCAGCGCATCATCGACAGTCTGGGCAAGCCATTCCTGTATGAAGAGCACAAGCTGGAAGTGGGCTGCAGCATCGGGATTGCCATCGCCCCTCAGCATGGCAGCGACCGTGAACAGCTATCACACAATGCGGACATGGCGCTCTACGCCGCCAAGCACGAGGGACGCAATTGCGCGGTGCAGTTCAGCCGCCATGATGAGCTGGGCCAGATTGTCGCGACCGCCAGCAAGAAGCGTGAGGGGCAGAAACAGCAGTGACGGATGCCCTGGGGTTCAAGCACTAGAGTTCAAGCCCTGGGGCTCAAGCACTAGAGCAGAAGCCGCCTTTGCGGCAATGGAAAGGCAGCGGCAACGCAAGCAAGGCCAGATGTCGCATGAGCAGCCAAACAGACGGCGCCCCTCGGGGCGCCGTCTTGCGTCTGGTGGGGACAAATCATCAGCGGCGGTGGGCAAGGGCGAGAGTTGCCCGGTACTGGTACTGGTTACTGGTACTTGTACTGGCCCGAGCTTGCACGCTCACCGATACGGGGCTTGGGATAATTCTACGTTATCCATACGCTTCGCGAGAATAATTTATGGTTTGCGACATCCATAACGGTTTGTTATGGTTTATAGCGAATTCGCCAACTGCGAAATATTTTATGAAAACCATGACAATGACTTCCACGATTCAGGGCCTGGCCCACCACACCCACGATGCCGTGATCAACCGCGCCAGCGCGCCGTTGTTCATCCGTCAGCCGACTACCGATGATGGTTGGGGCATCTATGAGCTGGTCAAGGCCTGCCCGCCGCTGGACCTCAATTCAGGGTATTCGTACGTTTTGCTGGCCACGCAGTTCCGTGACAGCTGCGCCATCGCGACAGATGAGGAAGGTGAGGTCGTCGGCTTCGTTTCCGGTTACACCCGCAACGACGCCCCGCAGACCTTCTTCCTGTGGCAGATCGCCGTCGGTGAGAAGGCGCGTGGTACTGGCCTGGCACGTCGCTTGATCGAAGCCGTGATGAAGCGTCCCGAAATGGCGCACGTGCGTCATCTCGAGACCACCATCACGCCGGACAACGAGGCGTCCTGGGCATTGTTCACTCGCCTCGCCGAGCGCTGGCAGGTGCCGCTGCACTCGCGTGAGTACTTCTCTTCAGACCAGCTGGGTGGCGAGCACCTTGCCGAAAACCTGGTGCGCATCGGCCCGTTTTTGCCGAGCGAGATCTGAGTGCTCGACGCGCTCAAGGCTCTTGTGCAGTCAGGGCCCATGCGCAGCAAGGGCGGGTAGCAAGCCGCAAGAAGTCCCGGACGGGACGCCGTCATGATTCTTGTGTCGGTCGTCGAGAAGAATCACGTCCCGTCCGGCAGATGTTCACGACAGGAAGGTTGTGACATCTCCTGCTGACCCCATGTGTGAGTGAGGTAGGGTCAGTGTCATTCGTTGGATCGTCTTTACATTCTGGTATGGCCATTTCAGTAGTCGGCCATCCATCACCAGGGAGGTGACAGCATGAATACGCAGATTCTCGAACAGATGGAATCCGAGGTACGCACTTATTCGCGTTCTTTCCCGACCGTTTTCACCAAGGCGCAGAATGCCCACCTGTTCACCGAGGACGGCAAGCGCTACATCGATTTCCTCGCCGGTGCCGGTGTGCTCAACTACGGGCATAACCATCCGGTACTCAAGAAGGCACTGGTCGATTACATCAGCAATGATGGCATCATCCACGGCCTGGATATGTGGACTTCCGCCAAGCGCGATTTCCTCGAAGCGCTGGAGGAAGTGATCCTCAAGCCGCGAGGTCTGGACTACAAGGTCCACTTCCCGGGGCCGACCGGCACCAACGCGGTCGAAGCTGCCATTCGTCTGGCGCGCAAGGTTTCCGGCCGCCACAACATCGTGTCGTTCACCAACGGCTTCCATGGTGTGACCATGGGTGCGCTGGCCACCACCGGTAACGCCAAGTTCCGTGATGCGGCGGGTCTGCCGGCGCAGGGTGCGCAATTCGTGCCCTACGATGGCTACATGGGTGAGGGCATCGACACCGTTGCCTACCTCGACAAGCTGCTCAAGGATTCCTCCAGCGGTCTGGATCGCCCGGCAGCGGTGCTGGTCGAGACCGTGCAGGGCGAGGGCGGCATCAACCCGGCCTCCATCGAATGGCTCCAGCGTCTGGATGCCTTGTGCAAGGAGCACAAGATCCTGCTGATCGTCGATGATATCCAGGCGGGTTGTGGCCGTACCGGCAAGTTCTTCAGCTTCGAGCACGCCAACATCGTGCCGGACATCGTCTGCAACTCGAAGTCGCTGTCTGCCTCCGGTGTGCCGTTCGCGATGGTGATGATGCGTCCCGAGCTGGACCAGTGGAAGCCGAGCCAGTACAACGGCACCTTCCGTGGCCACGCCCTGGCCTTCGTGACCGGCGCCGCCGCGCTGCGCCACTTCTGGAGCGATGACAAGTTCGAGCGCGATATCCAGCGCAAGGGCCGTATCGTCGAAGACCGCTTCCAGAAGATTGCCGCCAAGGCCCGCGAGAACGGCTTCGAAGCGCACGAGAAGGGCCGTGGCCTGATGCGTGGTATCGATGTCCGTGACGGTGAGCTGGCCGATGCCATCACCTCACGCTGCTTCGAACAGGGCTTGATCATCGAGACCAGTGGTCACTCCGGTCAGGTCGTCAAGTGCCTGTGCCCGCTGACCATCCGCGACGAAGACCTGCTGGAAGCCCTCGATATCATCGAGGAAAACGCTGCCGCAGTGCTGTCCAAGTAACGCTGTCTACCCGCGGGGCGCCCGGTCATCGGCGCCCCGCGGGTCGTTGGTGAGCTCTTGGCTTGCCATCCCCACCGATTGCCCATCCAGGTCATCCCTTCGTTACGGTAATCGCCATCTGTCAGCTGTCGATGTCAGGCAGCCTAGTGAGGAAAACACATGATCGTTCGCAATCTCGAAGAAGCCCGCAGCACCGATCGTCTGGTCAAGGCCGAGAATGGCAACTGGGATAGCACGCGCCTGCTGCTCGATGAAGATGGTGGCAAGTGTTCGTTCCACATCACCCGCATCTTTGAAGGCACCGAGACCCACATCCATTACAAGCATCACTATGAAGTGGTGTATTGCATGGAAGGTGAGGGTGAAGTCGAAACCCTGGCCGATGGCAAGATCTGGCCGATCAAGCCGGGCGACATCTATATCCTCAACGAGCACGATGATCACCTGCTGCGTGCCACCAAGACCATGCACCTGGCCTGTGTGTTCACCCCGGGCCTGACCGGCAAGGAAGTCCATCGTGAAGATGGCTCCTATGCACCTGCCGAAGCCTGATACCCTGTCTCGACGTGAGTGAGGCGCGAAGCGTCTGACCTCAAAGGGACAAGCGTCATCCAGAAAGCCCCGTAGCCTTGCTGCGGGGCTTTCTGCGTCGTGGTGGTGAGAAACCGCTCCGTGAGGTTGCCGCGCAGCAGAACGTGCAGGGGTTTCCACGCTCAATTATCGTTAGTGGTGCGCAGCTTGCCGGCTCTGCCTGTCAACAGTCGAGACGAGTATGCTCAAGTACGAACATGCGGTTATATCTCCTGGAAATTCCAACGAGGCAGTAGGCCATGGCAGATTCCACCCCAAAGACGACCCTCGCGCCGGGTGGCCGGCCCGGCTTCAGGCCGGCGGCGCCTCATCCGCGTGAAGAAGAGCGTCTCAATAGTCTGCATTCTCTGCATGTATTGGATAGTGACCATGAAAAGCGCTATGACGATCTGACGCGCCTGGTCGCTGATATCTTTGATGTGCCCATCTGCCTCGTATCGCTGGTGGATGAAGACCGCCAGTGGTTCAAGGCCCATTGCGGGCTGGATGCACGACAGACGGGCAGGGATCTCGCCTTCTGCGCCCACGCGCTGCATGAAGAGCGCTTTCTGGTCATCAATGATGCGCGCCAGGATGAGCGCTTCTTTGATAACGCCCTGGTGACGGGGCCACCGCATGTCTGCTTCTACGCGGGTGCTGTTCTGCGTGACAGCAGCGGCCTGCCGCTTGGGACTCTGTGTCTGATCGACCACAAGCCCCGCCAACTGGATACGGCACAGCTGGAGCGGCTGGAGCGCTGTGCACTGCTGGTCGAGAACGAGCTCATCCAGCGTGATGCGCTGCTGGCAGAGCGCGCACGCGCCACCCTGCAAGCCAATATCGACCCGATCACCGGCTACAGTCTGCGTCGCCGCTACCTGCAGCGAATGACGGCCTGGCTGCAGGAGCGCGCCAGTCAGGGGGAGCTGCAGGTCATCCTGGTCAAGCTGCAGAACGCCGAAAGGCTGCGCAAGCAGCAGGGCGTCGACTTCTACGAGGGCGTGCTGCAATCCCTGTCCCACCAGCTCAATGAAAACTTCGATGACGAGGGTCTGCTCAAGGGACGCGTCAGTCACGACACCCTGATGGTCCTGTTGCCGCGTGACCAGGCATTGCACGGCATGCGCTGGCATCGCTTCGTGGAGCAACCCTGGCTGCTGCATCTCTCCGCCAACAGCCGGCCTGATCTGTTGATCGGGGCGGGCACCTTCGTAAGCGACAGCATGTCAGCGGCGGAACTGGTCGAGGTGGTGGAAGAGGAGCTTGCCTGTGCCAGTGAATGGGCGCCAAAAGAGAAGGGCGTCCAGTTCGCGGATCTCACGGACAACCTCAATCTGCGCCTCGAGATGAACAACCGCTTTGCCCAGGCGCTGCGCGACAATGAGCTGTGCATCCACCTGCAGCCCATCGTCACTGCGGGCAGCCAAGGCCTCAGCGGCCAGGAAGTGCTGCTGCGCTGGCAGGACACGAACCGCTGGATCACACCCCATCAGATGTTGCGCATCGCCAGACACGCGGGGCTGGATGAGGAGCTCGATATCTGGGTGCTGCGCAGAAGCTGCGCCTTGCTCAGCCATTGGCTGGCGACCAGGAAGGGCAACGACAGCCTGTTGCCGCTATCGCTGAACATCACGGCGTCGCGCTTGATCGAAACCGAATACATGGATGCCCTGCGTCGTGTCCTGCGCCTTTACCGGCTCAAGGGGGATTGCCTGCGCCTTGATGTCAGCGGTGTCGAGAGCTTTTCCGCGACGCCTGAGCCATTGGTGCTGGCGATGAAATCGCTGGCCAATGACGGCATCAGCTTCTGTGTCGACCGTTTCGGCCCTGAGCATGACAGCCTGCGCCTGTTGAGCATGCTGCCCATCACCAGCGTGAAACTGCATCCGCGCTGGATCAGTCTGTTGCAGACGGATCCACGTCAGGCGCGCCTGCTGAAAGCCTGGACGGCAGCCTTGCATGTGTTGGAGATCTCCGCCGTGGCAGTGGGTATCGAACACTCACGCCAGCGCCAGACCATGATTGATCTGGGCTTTGACCAGTTGCAGGGATACGCCTTCGGAGAGCCCATGGCGCCAGAAGAGGATTACGGCAAGTGGCTGTCCAAGGTGGAGACATCGCTCGAGCAGCATGCGGGTGACTCCGCCGCCTCATGAGGGTTGGGCTGTCAGGTGCTGGAACCGACAAGGCTGGCGCTATCAAGGGGTGAAGCTATCAGGCAAGGCTTGAAGCCTTCAGGGGCTCATGTCATTGCCGCGCACGAGCTGTCATTTCGGCTCGGTTGCCGGTGAGTCACAGGGACAGCGCTGAAATGCCAGGGTGATACTGGCGGCTTCCAGGCCCAGTTTGCGCATCGAGGTCCGGTTCAGGATGCGACCATCCGGCTGCAGATACATCCAGTCATCCATGCTGAACTCCCAGGTACTGTCGTCGATCGGTACCTGAAGCACGTAGTTCATGCGCAAGGCGTTACCGCGGGTCGTCGCTGTCGCTTCGCCCGTCACATCCGCCGCTCGACCAATCCATTGGCGATCACCCGCCGGGGTAAAGGTCCAGCGGCGGTGTTGCGTCTCGCCATCGGCATAGACGAAGTCTTCCTCCAGAATCAGCTGGTTGCCTTGCATGCTGCCGATGACATCGACCACGAACCGCCGCGTCACCTCGCCACGGTAATCCTGCACCATGCCCCAGCCACGTGTGTGACCCAGGAAGTAGTCGTCGATGCGAAGCTCAGGGCCGCTGCCCGCGTAATCCTCTATCTGTGGTCCGCTACAGGCTGACAAGCCCGCTGCCATGATCATCACGGCTGCGCGGCCGCTGATACGCTGAAGGCGTCGAATGCCGCTGTGAGCGAATCCAGAGGTTGCTGACAGGCAGGACGGGAAGGAGGGCATCGCTGACTCCGGTTCGCGCCGACCCGTGAGTCATCACGGCGCGCGGCAAGGTTGAGTGACAAGATGAGCGGTGTGGGTCACATGTGGCCCGAATTATTCTACAACACTTGTGCATGAATGCTATCAAGGATAAGTTTGTTCGCGCTCTTGGGCAACGGGCTGTTTGGCACTTG
Source organism: Cobetia sp. 1CM21F (assembly GCF_023161745.1). Lineage (NCBI taxonomy): Bacteria > Pseudomonadati > Pseudomonadota > Gammaproteobacteria > Oceanospirillales > Halomonadaceae > Cobetia > Cobetia sp. 1CM21F. The sequence continues at coordinate 1,270,996 of NZ_JALNTQ010000001.1, forward strand.
GAATCTGGCAAATTGGCTCGGAGTGTCTGATGGGAGTTCAAGTGGATCGTGATCATTGCCGTCGCTGATGCAAGCCGACAGGTTCAACTCGCTGGACTTGGCCCGACGGCTCGACTTGATGGACCTGACCTGATGGATCAAGGCAACTGACTCTACGGGCGCCCAGGATCACTGATGTAACCCGCATACCCTATGATTCGTATAATATATATTATGTTAAATACGCTAGTTCGTGAGCGAGCTCAAGCCGTATACGTCGGTGCCTTGTTCATCCGGGCTGTGTACGTCAATGCTTGAGCGTCGATCTTCAGGCGCCTAGGCACCTGACCTCCTCCGCGCGAATGTCAGCTTCTGCATAGCTGCTTGTGAACCTCAGGTTCTGCTTGTCATTAAAGTCAGTCGATAAAGTCAGCCGATGGAGTCAGTCGACGTTCCCGCCTATCTTTTGCTGAGTGGCCTGCATTTGATCAGTTTGGCGACAGTCTGACTCGCTGTGCCGGCGGGCTCGCATCCGAGATCGTGTCACTGCCATGCTGTGATCCCGCGCTGATGATGCAGTGGCATCCTGAACAATGCGCAAACAGTGAGGTCTGGCTGTGCAAACTGCCGCGAAGATTGCCCCTGTCTGGAGGCTGGATTCCATCAAGGTTTTCGTCACCTGAAGGCGACGCAAGCCAAGCTGGCGTTATATCTCCAGCCGGCTGACAGCGGCCCTGACCCACGCCTGGCGGGAGCTCGTGTGGCCTGTCCTCGACTGGCGACAGAAAGTGATCGCTACGTTGGTGAATCGCAGGAAATGGCTCGGCGTCAGGTGCTGAAACATGGACAGTCACCATTCGGGCTACGTATGATCGCCCCCAGTAACGCTTCGGTGCTAGAACGCCCAAGCTATACAAGGGAATACCCAGGCATCGTCGGATCAGTGTGCTGACTGACTGACGATGGACAAGAATTATGTCTGCCGTTCACACAGGATGTAGAGCGGCAGCAAGGCTGAACAGGAACCTTCTCCCCTATGCTGATCCGCAAGCTGCTATTGCCTGTTACCTTGACCAGTGTCGTCGTCATGGCCGGCTGCGTCCCGGCACAACCGCAACCGCAGAAACCGGTATTGACGCCAGATGCCTTTTCACAGCGCATCGATGCCCTGCAGGAACAGCTGGCAGGCCAATGCAACGTCCAACAGCAGCAACTTGCCGACCAGCAGGCGCTGAGCCGCTCTCTGCGTCGTGACGTGCGAGAAGTCGGCAGTCAGCTGCGTCAGATCCATGCCGAGATGGAACAGCCCGCACAGCCGCAGGCCGTGGAAGCCTGCAAGGCCGTGACCGACAACCCCATCCTCGACAAGACCCTGCTTGGGCGCGTCGAGTGGGTCGGCTTCCCGACCATCAGCAGCTACTTCAAGGCACGCATCGATACCGGTGCCAATACCTCGTCGCTGTCGGCGCGTGATATCACCGAATTCGAGCGCGACGGCGCCAAGTGGGTCAAGTTCAAGCTCGCGCTGCGGGATGACGGCAAGTATTTCGTGTCAGGCGATCGTGACAAGTGGGTCGAAGCCCAGGTCAGCCGCACGGTGACCATCATCCAGGCCTCCGGCCGCGAAGAGCGTCCCGTCGTCAGCCTGCTGATGACGCTGGGTGACATCAAGCAGAAGGTCGAGTTCACCCTCAATGATCGTCGTGATCTCACCTATCCGGTATTGCTGGGCCGCCGCTTCATGATGGACATCGCTGCGGTGGACGTCAGCCGTACCTTCATCAATGCACGTCCGGAGTACCCGGGCAGTGCACCCAGTAACGAAGCGGCCAAGGACGAGGACCCGAACGAAGGCAACCGCGACTGAGTGGCAAGCGCCCTCCTGTCTCCTCTGCCCGGCTTCGCTGCCTGACATGGCTCGGTGCTCCACCGAGCCATCATGACTGCTCCAGACATTTCAAGGACTCCCATGTCGCGTTTTGCTTTCTATCTTCTGGTCGGCCTGTTGATGCTGATCGGTGTGGGCCTGACCGCCTATCGCCATATTTCGTTTGATGTGCCCTGGGTGCCCGGTGCACAGCAGAAAGTGTGGGATATCGAAGCCCAGGTGGCCTTCACGGCCACTGGCGGTCCGGTCAAGGCGTCGCTGGCGCTGCCGGAAAACCAGAAAGGCTACAGCGTCCTGACCGAGAACACGGCGTCCTCGGGCTTCGGGCTGTCCTATCTGGATGACCTGCCGGGCCGTCGTGCCGAATGGTCGATCCGTGAAGCGGCAGGCTCGCAGCTGCTGTATTACACCGTGACCATGCTGGAGTCCGACAACGCGACGCCTGCGGCCATCAAGCGCCTGCCGGCCCCTCAGGAAGTCTCCTGGGAGCGTCCCTACGATACCGCCGCGGCCCAGGTCATCGATCAGGCCCGTGAGCGCAGTGCCGATTCGTTCACCTTCGCACGTGAGTTGATCAAGCAGTTCGACAATCAGCGTCAGGGCGAGAATGCGCGCCTGCTGCTGACCCAGTTCGAGCGTCCCGAGCTCATGCTGCGCCTGCTCAATGAGGCCGGTGTCAGTGCGCGTCTGGTCAGCGGCCTGAGCCTGGAAGACGGTCGTCGTCGCCAGACGGTCTCGTCCTGGTTGCAGGTCTTCGCCGAAACGCCGCGAGGCAATGAGGCGGTGGATGTCGAGGCCGCCGACGCTGAAGACATCAATACCGACTGGGTGCTGATCAACCCGGAAACCGGCAAGCAAGGTGAGCCGGACAACCTGCTGCTGTGGGAAGGTCGTGGCGCGCCGATGCTGGAAGTCGAAGGCGGCGTGAATTCCCGTGTCAGCTTCTCGATGATCCGTCACAACGAGCCGGCGGCCGTCGCGGTACGCAACAAGCTGGCCAATGACGAGCTGCTCAACTTCTCGATCCACTCCCTGCCGCTGGAAGAGCAGGCGCTGTTCAAGACCATCCTGCTGATCCCTATCGGCGCGCTGGTCGTGGTGCTGCTGCGTGTACTGGTCGGTCTCAAGACCTCCGGTACCTTCATGCCGGTATTGATCGCCCTCGCCTTCATCCAGACAAGTCTGGTGACCGGCTTGATCGGCTTCCTACTGATCGTCGCGACGGGCCTGGTGATCCGCAGTTACCTGTCGCGGCTCAATCTGCTGTTGGTGGCGAGGGTCTCGGTGGTGATCATCACGGTGATCGCGATCATCTCCATCTTCTCGGTACTCGCCTATCGCTTCGGCCTGAACGCCGGCCTGACCATCACCTTCTTCCCGATGATCATCCTGTCGTGGACCGTCGAGCGCATGTCGATCCTGTGGGAAGAGGAAGGTCCCAAGGAAGTGCTCAAGCAAGGTGGTGGCAGCCTTCTGACCGCTGTGCTGGCCTATCTGGCGATGAACAACCCGTGGGTGCGTCACCTGACCTTCAACTTCCTCGGTCTGCAACTGGTGCTGATGGCCTTCATCCTGCTGCTCGGCAACTACACCGGCTATCGTCTGCTGGAATTGCGCCGCTTCAAGCCGCTGACGGAGGATTGAGATGCTCTCGTCATGGCTGAATCGCTGGTCGCGCAACTGGACCACGCCGGGCGCCTTGCGCGCCCGGGGGGTTGTCGGCATGAATCGCCGCAACATCGGGTATATCTCGAAATACAACGACCGCCGCCTCTATCCGCTGGTCGATGACAAGCTGCAGACCAAGCTGCTATGTCAGAAGTATGGCCTGGCCTCGCCGGAGATGATCGGCAAGGTCGCCAGCCAGTTCGAGGTCGAACGTGTCGTCGACATGGTGCGCGATCACGCGGGCTTCGTGATCAAGCCGGCCAAGGGCTCAGGCGGCAAGGGGATCCTCGTCATCGAGCACCATGATGGCGAAGAGTATGTGAAGCCCAGCGGCGCGCGCATCACGCGTGCCGACATGGAGCGCCACGTCTCCAACATCCTGTCAGGGCTCTATTCGCTGGGCGGCTCTCCGGACGTGGCGCTGGTCGAAGGCTTGATCTCCTTCGATCAGGCCTTCGCCGAGTTCACCTATGAGGGTGTGCCGGACATTCGCGTCATCGTCTTCAAGGGCTATCCCGTGATGGCGATGATGCGCCTGTCGACGGCGGCCTCGGATGGCAAGGCCAACCTGCACCAGGGCGCGGTCGGTGTCGGGTTGGATATCGGCAGTGGCTGGGCGGTGCGCGGCGTGCAGTACGATCGCCCGCAGTTCGCGCACCCTGATACCGGGCACGATATCTTCTCGCTCAAGGTGCCGCAGTGGGACACCCTGCTCGAGCTGGCTGCCGGCTGTTACGAGATGACCGGGCTTGGGTATCTGGGCACCGACATGGTGCTGGATCGTCGCCATGGCCCGATGCTTCTGGAGCTCAACGCCCGACCTGGGCTCGCCATCCAGATGGCCAATGGCGAGGGCTTGCGCAAGCGGCTCGAGCTGATCGAGCGTCAGCCCGACGGCGTGCCGGTCGCCGAGCGTGTCGCCTTTGCGCGCAAGCACTTCTCGCGCAGCAAGGAAGATGTCGCCAATGTCGGCATGGCGCCCATCGCGGACTGATGTCGGTCCCGAATGTTTGCTGACCGATGCCTTGGTTGATCGACCGCTCCAGCGTCTGGAAAGACAGAAACACCCCGCCTTGGCGGGGTGTTTCTGTTTGGTAAGTCGCAAGCGAAGCCTCGGCTCAGCCGGGGTCCATGCTCAACATCAGGCGACTGCCATTGGGCACCACCGGTGAGCGATGGATCAGCCCTCGCCCTTCGTTGCCCGGCCAGCACTCGCCCTTGAGCAACGCCAGGCTGCCCGGACGCAGCTCATGTATCTCGCCGGGGGCCAGGCAGATGTCCTGATGGCCGGGTTGGCCGTGGCCCAGCGCCAGTCTGTCGGCGGCATGTTCCGGCAACCACTGGGTGCCCGGGCCATCGTAGGTCGTCACCAATCTGACTGGGATGCGATCGACATGAAAGCGCGGGCACATGGCGCTCTGGGTCATCTCCAGTCGCATGCCGATATCCTTGACCTCGAAGAGTTCGCCCATGGCCTCACCCAGCACGCAGATGTCCTCTATCAGCGCAGCCCCGGCATCCGGTGCCGGAAGGTAGCGCTCCAGCGCCTCACGCAGATCACTGATCGGGCCGCGCCAGCGCATGCGCAGCGGGTAGGCACCCGAAGATTGAGCCTTGACCGCCAACTTCAATGCCGCATCGATGCGGCGTTGCATCACGGCCAGACTGATGTCGGGATCGAAGATCGCCCCCAGGTCATGTGCCTCGTGACCGATATGCCAATGGGCCGCGGGCCTTGGCGCCGACGCGAGGGTCGAAGGTGACGAACTGGCTGCCAGGCGTGTCTCGGGCCGTGTGTGAAGGGGTGGGTGCAGCGCCTCGAACTGGGCCATGAAATCCTCCTGTCAGGGATGGTCGCGGGTCTATCCCGCGACCAGAAAGCGATAATTGTTATGTTATATCATATTGATGGCTTGTCCATGCTTTCATGTCGGCCCCTGCGCCGTGCGTTGCCTTTGAGTGACTCACGCAGCCCCGATGCCTTTGCCGGTGGCCCGTCATGGCCCATTTGCCCTAGAATAAGCATCTGGTCATTCAGGCTGCGCGCTGACGCACTTGCCCTCATCGCGCTTGACGCCTTTTGACATCCGGGATTCACGACACTCAGGATTCTTCATGCCAGAGCCACTTTCGCTGATCGACCAGGCCGAACGTCAATGTCTGGCGCGCGGTGTGCGATTTACGCCGATTCGGCGACGTGTACTGGAAATGATCGCGACCAGTCATGGCGCACTCAAGGCGTATGACCTGCTGGATCAGCTCGCCAAGGAACATGGCGCTGCCCGCCCTCCCACGATCTATCGTGCACTGGACTTCCTGCTCGAACAGGGCCTCGTCCATCGCATCGAATCACTCAATGCCTACCTTGCCTGCCACTGCCCGGAACATCAGCACGGCTTTCAGCTGTTGATCTGCCGCGGCTGCGGTCGTGTCGAGGAAATGCATGATGACGATCTCGGTACTCGGCTAGTCGCCAGCGCCGATCGCTATGGTTTCTCGATCGAACGCCAGACCATCGAACTCGAGGGGCGTTGCCAGGATTGCACCTCTCAAGCAGCTGCCATGGCAGAAAACGCTCAGTGAACGGCGCTTGCGAGCGCTTTTGATACGATATAACATTTGCTTCCCACGGAGGACGTCACATGCTGGACATCCGCATCTCACAGGCTCAAGTCGTCAACGAAGGCACCATTTCCACTCAGGATGTGGGCATCAAGGACGGGCGTATTCACGCCATCGGCAGCGACCTGTCTCACCTCGATGCACGTGAAGTGATTGATGCCGCCGGCCGCCATCTGCTGCCGGGCATGATCGATGATCAGGTGCACTTCCGTGAGCCGGGCCTGACCGCCAAGGGCAACATCGCCACCGAGTCTGCCGCTGCCGTGGCCGGGGGGATCACCACCTTCTTCGACATGCCCAACGTCAAGCCGGCGACCCTGGACAGCGATGCACTGGAAGCCAAGTTTGCCGTGGCGGCCGGTCGTGCCCATGCCAACCACGCCTTCTATCTGGGTGCCAGCAACGACAACCTGGAAGCGATCAAGACGCTGGATCCGAACCAGACCTGCGGCATCAAGATCTTCATGGGCGCCTCTACCGGCAACATGCTGGTCGATGATCCGGAGATTCTCGAAGGCATCTTCAAGCATGCACCGACGCCCATCGTCACGCATTGCGAAGACACGCCGATGATTCTCGAGAACGAGGCGCGCTGGCGTGAGCGTTTCGGGGAAGACGTGCCCTTCTCCGAACACGGCCTGATCCGCTCGCGCGAAGCCTGCATCAAGAGCTCGCGTCTGGCGATCGACCTGGCGACCCGCAACGGTACCCAGCTGCATGTCCTGCACCTGACCACCGCCGAGGAAATGGCGCTGTTCAAGGCCGGCCCGATGAAGGGCAAGCAGATCACCGCCGAAGTCTGCGCGCACCACCTGTGGTTCAGCGACGCCGATTACGACACCCGTGGCAGCCTGATCAAGTGCAACCCGGCAGTGAAGACCGCCGAAGACCGCGCCGCCCTGCGCGCTGCCGTGATGGATGGCCGTATCGATATCATCGCCACCGATCACGCGCCGCATACCTGGGAAGAGAAGCAGAACCCGTACTTCAAGGCGCCTTCCGGCCTGCCGCTGGTGCAGCATGCCCTGCTGTCACTGATCGATCAGGTACAGGACGGCATCTATGACCTGGCGACCCTGGTGCAGAAGACCAGCCACAACGTGGCGGATCGCTTCTCCATCGTCGATCGCGGCTACATCCGTGAAGGGGCCTTCGCAGATCTCGTGCTGGTCGACCTCAATGGCGAGACCAGCGTCACGCGTGACAACGTGCTCTACAAGTGTGGCTGGAGCCCCTTCGATGGCGTGACCTTCAAGGCGCGTATCGATGCGACCTTCGTCAACGGCGTGAAAGCCTATGACGGCAAGACCGTCAATCCGGTGGCCAACGGCCAGCGACTCTCGTTCAACCGCGGCTGATGGCGGTCCTGGCGTGCCGGTTCTCGGCACGTCCTGCCCGCATCATGCCGTGATCACTAGCAAAGGAAGTGGTGTCATGAGTATGCATGCGGGCTCTCCCCTGTCGTCTCGCCAAGTGTTGTGTGAAAAGCTGCTGTCCCGGGTCCAGCGCACGCTGGGTCCGCGGGCTGCGCGTGCCCTGCCGCTGAGTGTGCTGGGCGCGCTTGCCGCGTTCGCGACGCCTGCCGCCCACGCCCAGGACAGCGCCCCTCTGCATGTGGCCGTCAGCGTGCCGCCCATCGCGTGGATGGTCGATCAGCTGGCCGGTGAGCATGTCGAGATCACCACGCTGGTCAAGCCGGGCGACAGCCCGCACGCCTACGACCCGACCCCGCGCCAGGTGGCCGAGCTGTCGACGGTTCCGCTCTATCTCGCCATCGGCGTGCCCTTCGAGCAGGTGTGGTTGCCGCGCCTGGTGAAGAACAACGCCGAGATGCAGGTCGTGCATCTGGAAGGGGGGCTCAACACACGCCACTTCGGCAGTGGTGAGGCGCATGACCATGGGCATGATGAAGCGCATGCTCATGAGCAAGAGCATGATGAGCATCACGGCGCGCATCACGATGATGAGCACGACGATCATGCCGACCATGATGAACACGGCGAGCATCACGGCGAGCACGAAGGTCACGAAGAACATCACGCCGAGCACCACGATGAGCATGCTGATCATCATGAGCATGGTGCCCAGTATGACGAGGATGAGGACCTCGGCGAAGCCGACCCCCACCTCTGGCTGGACCCGCAGCGCATGCAGACCGTCGTCGAGCGTGCCGCCGAGGTGCTCGAGGCACGCCTGCCGCAGCATGCCGGCGAGATCGATGCCAATGAGCAGCGTCTGCTCAAGACCCTGAGCGAGCTGGATGCGCAGATCGCTCAGACGCTGGCGCCCTACAAGGGCCGCAACTTCCTGATCTTCCATCCCAGCTTCGGCTACTTCGCGGACCGCTACTCGCTCGAGCAGCATGCCATTGAAGTCAGTGGCCGTGAGCCCACGCCGCGCGAGATGGCCACGCTGATCACGCGTGCCAAGGATGAGAACATCGGCACCATCTTCGTCTCGGGGCAGTTCTCCCAGACGGCGGCCAAGCGGATCGCCAGCTCGCTGGAGGCCGAAGTGGCCGTGCTGGACCCGCTGGCAGAGGACTATCTCGACAACCTGAAGCACGCCACCGAAGCGCTGAAGGCGGGTTTCGAGTTGACTGACAGCCAGTAATTGCCGGCCGGGTATTGCGCATATCGTCTGTTCTTGCACAATGCCCTGCCCCATCGAAAAGTCAGACGGGCGCTCATGCGCCCGTCTGCGTTGCAACGAGGTACCTTACGTCATGGTCAGCCCCATCTCCGTTGCGCACCCGCGCACGGACAGCCATCCGGAGGCGTCAGCCACCGGGCGCAGTGTCGGACCGGTCTTTCGCCCGGTGCCGGCAGATGCACCGGATGCCATTGATATTCGCGGCGTGACCTTCCGGTATGGCGAGCAGGTCATTCTTGACGATGTCGACTTTCAGGTCGGCGCGCGCGAGATAGTGGGACTGATCGGGCCCAACGGTGGCGGCAAGAGCACGCTGCTCAAGCTGATACTCGGTCTTCACAAGCCGGCGGCTGGCTGTGTCCGTGTGCTGGGGCGCTCGCCCAAGGCTGCCGCGCGCCATATCGGCTATGTGCCGCAGTTTGCCAACTTCGTGAAGCGCTTTCCCATCCGCGTGGAAGATGTCGTGCTGATGGGGCGTCAGGGGCGTCGTCGTCAGTGGGGACCCTGGCCACGCGCGGACCGTGAGGCGATCGGTGCGGTGCTGGAGGAAGTCGGCATCAGTCATCTGCGCCGTCGGCATATCGATGCCCTCTCCGGCGGTCAGCTGCAGCGTGTGCTGATCGCCCGCGCCCTGGCGGCCGAGCCTCAGCTATTGCTGCTGGATGAGCCCACCGCGAGTGTCGACAGCGACGGCGAGCGCTCCCTGTTCGAGCTGTTCAATCGGCTGGCCAACCGCATGAGCGTGGTGGTGATCAGTCACGATCTCGGTTTCATCAGCGACTACGTCGATCGGGTCGCCTGCCTCAACCGCAAGATGATCGTCCATGACACCGAGACGCTCACCGCTGAATCGATCGAGCGGCTCTATGGTGAAAACGTCCAGATGATCCATCACCATCACTGATGTCGCGGCCAGTGACTGTCCGTCTGGCCTGTTTCACTTCCTTCACGTCGCCCGCTCTGCGCTCTAGGCTTACATTACATGAATTTCATCACCGCCCTGGGCAGCCAGGATTTTCTCCAGAACGCCCTCTTCGCCGGTCTGCTGGCCAGTCTTGCGGCCGGTCTGGTCGGCCCCTATGTCGTGGTACGCCGCATCGGCTATCTGGCCGGGGGTATCGCCCATACCGTGCTTGCCGGCATGGGGATCGCCTACTTCATGGGCGCAAGCCCGCTGGTCGGCGCCTTCATCAGTGCCATTCTCGCCGCCCTGCTGATCGGTTACATCAGCCTCAAGGGCTTTGATCAGGAAGACACCGTCATCGGTGCGCTGTGGGCCATCGGCATGGCCACCGGCATCCTGTTCATCAGTCAGACCCCGGGTTACAAGGTCGACCTGATGAGCTATCTGTTCGGCAATCTGCTGCTGGTGCCCGCGGATGCCATCGGCACCCTGGCCTGGATGGTGGGAGGCCTGGCACTGGTGTTGCTGCTGGTGCATCGCCCGCTGACCGCGGTGATCTTCGATGAAGAGTTCGCGCGTCTGCGGGGCGTGCCGGTCAAGACGCTCTACCTGCTACTGCTGGTGATGGTGGCGATCACCGTCGTGCTGCTGTTGCAGGCGGTGGGTTTGATCATGGTGCTGGCCTTGCTGTCCTTGCCTGCCGCGCTTGCCGGTCATCATGCCCGCTCACTGGGCATGATGATCGTGATCGCGAGTCTGGCGGCCATGGCCTTCACCACCGGCGGCCTGGCGCTCTCCTGGCAGTTCGACCTGCCCGCCGGCGCGACCATCGTGCTGGTGGCCGGTGTCGCCTACCTGCTGTCGCTCATCTGGCGCAGCGCCCGTGGCGGACTGCGTCGCTGATTCGCGGCTTGTGATATTGAATACTGCGTGAGCCCCTGCCAGCGTGACATGACGCTTGAGGGGGCTTCGATATGAACTCTGCAAGGAAACACCCTCAATGGCACAGGATGGACTGCTCAAGTCGCTGGAGAATGCCGACGTCGGCGAGAAGGTCGCGCTGGAGGCGCTGATCGCTGCCTTGCCCTGGAATGGCGACGGCCTGATTCCCGCCATCGCGCAACAGCATGACAGCGGCGAGGTATTGATGATGGCGTGGATGAACGCCGAAGCCCTGCGCGAGACGCTCTCCACCGGTCGCGTGTGCTACTTCTCACGCTCGCGCAGCAAGCTGTGGCGCAAGGGCGAGAGCTCGGGCCAACAGCAGAAGCTGGTCAGTACGCATCTGGACTGTGATGGCGATACCCTGCTGGTCAAGGTCGATCAGACGGGCCCTGCCTGCCATACCGGCCGCAAGAGCTGCTTCTACTGGCGCCTGGATGCTGAAGGTGCCGAGATTACCGATGCACCGATCATTGATCCGAACACCCTGTATGGCAACGCCTGAACGTCGCCACTCCCTCAGGCGCGGCGTGACGTCGGTCATGACGCGCCTGCTGACCGGCTTGCTGCGCGGCTATCAGCTGGTGCTCAGCCCGCTGCTGGGGCCGCGCTGTCGCTTCTATCCTTCCTGCTCCAGTTACGGACTGGAGGCCATCAAGGTGCATGGGCCCCTCATGGGGTGCTGGCTCACGGCCAGGCGTCTGTCACGTTGTCACCCACTGGGTGGGCCGGGTGGCGTGGACCCCGTGCCACCGCGCAAGGATCACGCCTCGTCTGCCAGCTGCTGTGATGCGCATGATCAGGACGACGCGCCCAGGCCTTGAGGGCATACGCCTTGTGAGTGACTGGGTCGAGTGCCCTGCGAGCGGCGGAGTCTTGCGGCTGGCTGTGCGCATGTGAAGTGTTTCTGTGTTATTATTCACATGTGTATGGCGTCAGCTGTGACGTCATCGTCTGTCAGCAGGAGAATGTCATGTCCACCGCAGCCGCCCTCGATCGTGTGTCCCCGACCAGCCCCAGTGCGGGCCGCGTTGCCCTCAAGTCCTTCTTCAACATCATGGAGAAGTGGCAGTGCAGCGCGGCGGATCAGCGCGTGCTGCTGGGGGGCATCGGTACCACCACCTATCACAAGTATCGCAAGCTGCCGGAAGTGCGCCTGCCCAACGACACCCTGGAGCGTATCTCCTACGTGATGGGGATCCACAAGGCCCTGCGCATCCTGTTCAGCAATACGCCCGAGATGGCCCATGAATGGGTGCGGCGCCCCAATCGGGCGGCGCCCTTCAATGGCCAGAGTGCGCTGGACTACATGCTGGCCGGTCAGGTGGTCTCGCTGGCCGACACTCGCCGTTATCTCGACGGAGTGCGTGGATGAGCGAATGGACGAGCGAAGGCAAGCATGTCGATGACTCCGCCCTGCCCGCGCTGACGCTGCCGGACTGGCAGAACGCCTGGCGCGTGATCTCCAGCGCCTTCCCGCCCATTTCGGTATTCGAGGATATTCTCGAGCCTGATGAGCTGGAGATGGCGTTTGCCATCGAGGCGCTGACCAATGACCGCCTGCGCGAAGAAGCCGGCGAGCTGAGCCGTGTCGCGCCGCAAGACCGCATCAGTGGGCCGGGCTCCACGCCGGTAATGGCGGCCTTCACGCACATCGGGCGTGCCTCGCGCTTCACCGATGGCAGTTTCGGGGTCTATTACTGCGCCAGTACGCTGGATACCGCGATCAGCGAGACCCGCTTCCACATGGCGCGCTTTCTGGCCGATACCGCGCAGCCCAGTCAGGAAATGACCATGCGCAGCTACGTCAATCGCGTGACGCAGCCACTGCATGACATCCGCGAGGGCCATGACGCCCTCTGTCAGCCAGATATGGCCAGCTACCCTGCCGGCCAGGCCTTTGCTGCCAGGTTGCGGGAGGCTGGCAGCTTCGGCCTGCTCTACCCCAGCGTGCGCCACGCTGAGGTGGATGCAAGCGCCGAGTGCGCGGCCATTCTGCGCCCGCCGGCGGTCAGCATTCCCATTCAGGGGCCGCATCTGCGCTATGTCTGGGATGGTCAGCATCAGGCCATGACCCATGTGCTGGAAGTGCGCGAGCATCGCTGAGAGCGTGCAGGCGCCCTGCTGAACAGTCTGAAATTAGCCTGAGAACGCCCTGGGTGAGAAAGCCCTGAGAAATTATTTAGAAAGACACAAAAAAAAGACGCCCGCCATTCCGCTCGAAATCTCGAGACTGGAATGGCGGGCGTCTTGCGTTACTCGTGTTGGCTCAGATCTGAAGCACAAGACCTGAAGAATCAGAGCTAAAACGCCAGGCCTCAGGCGTTGGCGTGCAGCTCGGCGACGCCGTAGATACGCTTGAGCATCGCATGCAGGCCATTGGATCGCGTCGGCGACAGGTGCTTGTCGAGGCCGAGCTCATTGAGGAAGGTCGGCTGGGTGGCGACGATTTCCTGCGGCGTCCGGTCGTTGTAGATGCGCAGCACCACGGCGATCAGGCCTGCCACGATGGCGGCGTCCGATGTCGCCTGGAAATGCAGGCGCTGCTTACTGCCTTCGCCACGCACTTCAGGATGAATCCAGACGTTGGACTGGCAGCCGTCGATCTTGGTCTCAGGGCCTTTCAGGGCTTCCGGATATTCCGGCAGCGCCTTGCCCATGTCGATGATGTACTGATAGCGGTCCATCCAGTTGTCGAAGAAGCTGAATTCCTCGACCAGTTCCGCCTGCGCTTGTTGCGCGTCGCTCATGCTGACTCCCGATGATGTCACTGCAAAGTGTCTGAAGATACGCTGTCGCCATGATAACGCCTGACCTCGCCGGACGCACGGCGCCTTCAGGCATGAGCGCGTGTAGCAGCGCTCATGAGTCGTGTTCTGGCGTCGCCAGCGAATGTCTGGCCATCTGCTGCTGCCACTCGCTGTCTTCGGCGTGCAGGTATCGCGATGTCGTATCCAGTCGCGAGTGTCTGGCGGAGCGCGACAGAAAGCGCAGCTCTACCCCGGCCTGTGCCTGATGGGTGATCGCGGTGTGGCGCAGCCAGTGAGGGCTTGCCTGATCGAGGGTGCGTGCCATCAGCTCGCTGGCATCGCCGGGACTCTGGATTCGCTGGCGCATGTCAGCGGCAGCCTGTGTGAATGTCTGCTTGATCAAGCGGTAGAGCTGGTTGTCGCCGAGCGCTGTCATGCCATCCAGGCGTGCCAGCAGCGGCAGCGACTCGTCGGCGGGCAGTGCCTGCGGCAGATCACTGAGCCCGCGCAGGCGTCGCCAGCGAACCAGCGCCTCGAGCATCGGCGGCGGCAGCGGAATCTCGGCCAGCTTGGCGCCCTTGCCTATCACCCGCCACCACCACTGGCCTTCCCGCTTGACGATATCGCCCATCCTTGCGGCGGCCATTTCCGCGATGCGCGGCGCCATCAAGTAGGCGAATGCGAACAGAAAGCGCTGGCGCTCGGCCACGAAGCGCTCGCGGAACACCCCGCCCTCAGGTGAAGCACCGAGCGGTGTCAGCTCCTCGCAATGCGCTTCGATACGCCCCCACAGCCAGTCCCACAAGGGGCGCTCGAGATAGCGTTCGATGCGCAGCGTGCGGTTGTCCATGCGGCGCTTGTCGCGCATCAGGCGGAACGGATTGCGTGACAGGTAGCCGGCCTCGATCAGCCAGGCATACATGCCCTGCAGGATCACCAGGCTCTGACGGCGGCTGGCGGGGGCCAGCGGGCCGCGAAAGGGTCGCCACTGCGGATGCTTGCGGGCGCGCACGCTGCCGATCCAGACCTCTGCAGGCTGAGGGTCGGCCAGAAACGCCTCGAAGTGCTCGAGGCGTTCGCGATCCAGACTGGCCAGGGCGGATTCTCTGCCCTGCTCTCCCTCGGCCTTGAGCCATAGCAGCAGGCGCTCCGCTTCCTTGCGATAGGCACGCAGCGTCTGAGCGCTATGACGATATTCGTTGAGCCAGGCGGCCACGGCTTCGACATCCGTGCGGGCGCGAATCAGTGAGCGATCATCAGCGGCCGTCAGCTGGGCATGCTGCTGCGCTCTGGATAGCTCACCCTCCAGATGCCCGACCAGCGCCGTAATGCCGTCATGTGTGCTTTCTTCCACCGATCAACTCCAATTGCTGCCTCTCGACTGTATATCGCCCGTCTGGCGCGTCATATGAGGCGTGCGCCGCTCTGTGGCGCCCCTGTCCTTCTCTTGTCTGCCCTTTCCTGCTCTGTCCTTCCCTGTTCTGTCCAGGCTTGGCCTGTCCTCGGGGATGATTGTGACGTTATGGCCATGATAATTCAAGATAAGGCGCGTAATCATGAATTTATAGCTCTATCCGTATCGTAAATTACGTATTACGTAATATGTAATTATCTTTATCTTGTCAGAAAACATCGCTAAGATAGGCGCCATGCTGATGACAGGCTGACGGCAGAAGAAGGCGAGCGGCATCCACGCTGACGCTCTCGCCAGATGGCGCACCTCATCCGCTGCCTTTGCGTGTATGAGAGCGCGTGCTGGAGAGTGGTAGTTGGCCGCGCTTCGTGGCGTAATGGCGGTCAAGCAGCAACGACTGACGACGTATCAATGACAGACTACGTATCAATGACGGACTACGGACGGAGATTCCCATGGCGCGCACTGGCGTCCAGTACGAGGATGTACAACGAGCCATCGAGTCACTGATGGCACGGGGCGAGGCCCCGAGCGTGCAGAAGATTCGTGAAGTGCTGGGGACTGGCAGCTTCACCACCATCAGCGATCACCTGCGTGACTGGCGCCAGCGGCGCGCCGAGAAGCGTGATGAGCCGCTGAGCCAGGCCATGCCTGACAGTCTCACCGAGACCCTGGCCACGGTCTGGAAGGAGGCGCAGTCACTGGCCAATGAAAGCCTGGTGCACTATCGCCAGGAAGCGGACAAGCAGACCGTCGAGGCGCGTGAGGCCGAAGCGCAGGCACAGCGCCGCGCGGAAGATGCCGAACAGCGTCTCAGTGCCCTGTCCGAGCAATTGGCCCAGGTGCAGGCGCGCCTTGAAGAGCGCGTGCAGGCCTTGGCGACGTTGACCAATGAGCAGGAGCATTGGCAGCAGCTGCAGGACAAGCTCGAAAAGCGTCTGACCTTGGCCCAGGAAGATATCGCGGCCATGGAGCGCACGCGCGAAGTGGACCATGAGCGTCATCAGCAGGCGATTCAGGCACAGGAAAGCGAGTGGAAGGAGCGTCTGGCGCAGGAAGAGGCGCGTCATGAAGCCAGTGAAACGCGCCTGATGAAGATGCTGGATGATGCGCGCCTCGAGAAGAGCGAGCTCGACAAGCAGCATCGGCGCCGTCAGGAGCAGCTCGAGAAGCGCGTCGAGCGTCTCGATGCCCAGGCGGCCGAGCAACGCAAGCAGCTGCAGGAAGAAGAGCGTCGCCGCTTTGAGGAGACCTCGGCTCGCCAGCAGCGCGAGACGGAGCTCAAGGACATGCGCGCGCAGCTGGAGCACTCCTCGGCGGAATACTCACGCCTGGAGGCCCAGCTGGGGCAGCTGACGCATGAGAACAAGCTGCTCAAGGAACGCCTGGCCTTTGCGCCCTTGCCGCCCTTCGTATGCTGAAAGCCTTGTCGAGTGATCGCCACGCACTTGCGGCGTGAACTCCGTGACTGACATGACGTAATTCACACGAAAACGCCGCCCATCAGGGCGGCGTTTTTTGTCAGTGCTGTCGAGTTCTCATTCTCGTGATGTCAATCTCGTGATAGCAAGCTCGTGATATCAGAGCCGTCAGTGTCGTGATGGCGACGCCATCGGGTGACTATCAGATTGTCAAAGTGTGGCGCACACCTCACAGCAGCTCTTCCGCGACCAGCGCCAGACGTGAGCGCTCGACGCACTTGAGTGTCACGTGACTGGCATGCGGCCACGAGCTGAAGCGCTGCACTGCCACCGCAAGGCCGCAGGTGTTGGCGGTCAGATAGGGAGTGTCTATCTGGCCCACATTGCCCAGCAGTACCACCTTGGTGTTGGCGCCCGCCCGTGTCAGCAGCCCCTTGAGCTGCTTGGGTGTCAGGTTCTGGGCTTCATCGATGATCAGGAAGGTGTCGCTCAGCGTGCGACCACGCATGAAGGACGGTGAGCGAATCTGGACGCGATTGCCGATCCAGGCGCGCGTGGCCTCCTCGTTCCAGGCGCTGGTGCCTTCTCCCTCCTTGCGCAGCAGGTTGTCCATATTGTCGTGGAAGGCCCCCATCCACGGCGACATCTTCTCTTCCTCGGTGCCGGGCAGAAAGCCGATCTCTTCGCCCATCGCGATCGGCGCACGGGTGAAGATGATGCGCTCGAACCGCTTCTTCTCCAGTGTCTGCTCGAACGCGGCAGCCAGCGTCATGTAGGTCTTGCCGGTGCCTGCACTGCCCGCGATCGACACCATGTCGACGCTGTCGTCCATCAGCAGGTTGAGGGCGAAGTTCTGGCGACTGTCATGGGCATTCACCCCCCAGGCGCTGCGCTCGTTGCGATAGTTCTGCAGCACTTCCAGGCGTGCATAGTCGTGCTCCAGCTCGCGCACGATGGCCTCGAAGCTGGCGCCATCATCCCCATCGCAATCCGCGATCAGCATGCCCGGGTACCAGTCCTTGGGCATCTGGCCTGACAGCTCATAGAAGGTGCGATGGTGCTCGCGCGTGACGGTGACATCGACCTGCATGTCGTCCCAGACGCCCTGGCCGTCGTGGCCGGCCTCATGAAAGAGCTTGACGCCCTCGATCATGGCGTCGCTGTCGGTGAAGGCGCGATCCGTCAGATAGTCTTCCACCGCCATGCCCAGGGCGGCGGCCTTGATGCGTAGGTTGATGTCCTTGGTCACCAGGATGACCGAGGCGTCCTGACAGCGTGCAGACAGGCTGCGAGTCTCGGCGAGAATACGATTGTCGGCGCAGGCGTCGCTCTGATCGACATGGCCGGAGAGGAAGTGAAGGTTGCCCGCGCCATTCATGGAAGGCGGGAGCGGAATTCCACGCAGGATTTCCTGAGGTGTGACATCCGCGGTGAGATCGGACAGCGTGCGGCTGATCTGGCGGGCGGTATGGGCAATCTCCTTGTTGCCATTCTTGTGCTTGTCCAGCTCCTCCAGCACCGTCATCGGGATGACGACATCATGCTCGTCAAACTGGAACAGGGCTGAGGGGTCGTGAATCAGCACGTTGGTATCGAGGACGTACAGACGACGGGACTGCTTCTCGACTCTTACCATTGGCGACATGCCTTCCGTTGGAGTGTGCCCCTTGAAGCTAGCATGATGAATATGTCGATCGTGTTGCAAAAACGCGTTCATATTTCACGCTAGCCTTGCAGACAGGTCACGCAAGGTAGGCGCATACTGTTGCTCCCTCATGAAATGCCCTCTTGCCTGGTGCCTGACAGCATCATGCTGAGCAGCGCCACCTGGCAGCAGAGAGAGCCAGCCGCGCCGCAGGCAAAGTCAGCGCCTCAGGTATAAGACAGCGCCACAGGCATGAAAAAGCCGCCCACCGAGCATCTCGGGGGCGGCTTTTGTTTATCCCCTCACGGCATCCGCCGTGAGGGTTGGCGCTGAAACGCTATCTTGTCGCGCGGATAGCGCTTGGGCGTCAGGCAACAGCGGGTTGCTGACGACGTCGACGTACCTGCAGGAAGCCGATCAGCCACAGCAATGCCAGTGCCGGCAGCATGGCGATTTCCTTCGGCGGACGCTCAGCCGTCTGCTGGATGCCATCGATGGTGTAGTCGAAATCGATGCCGGCCTGCTGCGCCACGCTGCCGTACTCGATCATGCTGACCAGTACCTGCTCGTCGCTGATATCCAGCGTCAGGCCGACATCGGTCAGACGGGCTTCGCCACTCTCGGCGTCAGAGACCGGCAGCAACACGGTCTTGGAGACCTCGTCGCCGTCCAGATTGACGCCCGAGACGTGAATCGGCAGCTTGCTGTCCACCGGCGCTTCGGCGATCAGCGTCTCGATCTGCTGCGGCGCGGCCATGGTGGTGGGCGGATAGATCATGTCCCACCAGTAACCCGGACGGAACAGCGTGAAGGTGATCAGCAGCAGGCCGATGGTCTCGTACCAGCGCGTGCGCGTCAGCCAGTAGCCTTGCGTCGCTGCCGCGAAGACCAGCATCGCCGCGACGGCCGAGGCCACCGTGATCGCCAGGTGCCAGTAGCTGTCGATGTTCATCAGCAACAGGTTGGTATTGAAGATGAACATGAACGGCAGGATCGCGGTGCGGATATCGTAGGTGAAACCCTGGATACCGGTCTTGATCGGGTCTGCCTTGGCGATCGCGGCCGCCGCGAAGGCGGCTAGCCCCACCGGTGGCGTGTCATCGGCCAATATCCCGAAGTAGAACACGAACAGGTGCACGGCGATCAGCGGCACGATCAGGCCGTTTTCCGCGCCCAGATTGACGATGACCGGTGCCATCAGCGTCGAGACGACGATGTAGTTGGCGGTCGTCGGCAGGCCCATGCCCAGAATCAGACTGATCACGGCGGTGAAGAGCAGGATCAGCATCAGGTTGCCGGCCGAGATGAACTCGACGAAGGCGGTCATCTTGAGGCCCAGCCCGGTCAGGGTCACGGTGCCCACGACGATACCTGCCGCCGCGGTGGCCACGCCGATGCCGATCATGTTCTTGGCGCCGATCACCAGGCCATGGAAGAGGTCTTCGCCACCGCGTTGCGCGGCGCCGCCGACATTGCCTTCCTTGCGGAAGATGGCCACCAGCGGACGCTGGGTCACGGTGATGAAGATCATGAACAGCACGGCCCAGAAGGCCGACAGCCCCGGTGACATGCGCTCGACCGTCAGGCACCACACCAGCACCACGACCGGCAGCAGGAAGTAGAGACCGACCTTGACGGTCGGGCCGACCGGCGGCAGTTCATCGATGTCGCCTTCCCCAAGTTCCGGGAAGCGTGCTGAATAGGCGATCAGTGCCACATAGGAGGCCAGCAGCAGCGGCAGCACGATCCAGACCGCGCCATCCCCCGCCAGGGTCTTGATCCAGCCGATGCCGTAGTAGACGACCAGCGTGAGTATCCCCATGCCGATGAAGACGGTCAGGAAGGTCAGCAAGGTCGCGATCATGCTGGTCTTCTGGGTGCGCTTGAGGCCTTCCATGCCGGCCTTGCACGCTTCCAGGTGCACGATGTAGATCAGGGCGATGTAGGAGATCAATGCCGGCAGCAAGGCATGCTTGATGACGTCAAGGTAAGGAATGCCGACGTATTCGACCATCAGGAAGGCCGCGGCGCCCATGATCGGCGGCGTCAGCTGGCCATTGGTGGACGCGGCCACTTCCACGGCGCCCGCCTTGGTGGCCGGAAAGCCGACCTTCTTCATCAGCGGGATGGTGAAGGTGCCGGTGGTGACGACGTTGGCGATAGAGGAGCCGGAGATGATGCCGGACAGGCCAGAGGCGACGACGGCGGCCTTGGCCGGTCCGCCCCGCATGTGGCCGAGCATGGAGAAGGCCATGCGGATGAAGTAGTTGCCGGCGCCAGCGCGTTCCAGCAAGGCACCGAACAGCACGAACAGGAAGACGAAGTCGGTGGAAACGCCGAGCGCGACCCCGAATACCCCTTCCGTGGTCAGCCACTGGTGGCCGAGCAGCTTGTTGAGACTGGCCCCGGCATGCGCGATGACATCGGGCATGTAGGCGCCGAACAGGCTGTAGAGCAGAAAGACGCTGGCGACGACCGCAAGGGGCGGCCCGAGTGCGCGCCGTGTGGCTTCCAGCAGCAGGACCAGGCCGATCCCCGAGAACACCAGGTCCACGGTGGTATAGGCGCCAGCGCGACGTGCCAGTTCATCACTGAAGATCAGCACATAGGCGACACCCGCCACGGCGAAGATCGCCAGGGCCCAGTCATAGAGGGGAATGCGATTGGCGGGAGCACCCTTGTAGGCCGGGTACGCCACGAAGGCCAGCGAGATGGCAAAACAGAGATGCACGGCGCGCGCGGTGTCGGAATTGAGCAGTGACAGCGGCGAGGCGTGGTAAAGCTGAAACAACGACCATGCCAGTGGAATCAGCCACATGAAGTGGCGACCCACGAAGCCCACGGGATGACGGCCGCCGGTTTCCGACTCCAGCATCTCGAGGACTTCAGCATCATGATGCGTCTCGGCGTCTGGCGCCTGAGACGTTGCTGCAGTTTGGGTTTTGGTCATTTTTTGTGATCCGGTACGCGAGTCAGGCGATGGCTGACAGGTCACCTTCTTGCTCGACCAGAAGGCCCTGCTCAACCACATGCTTATCAAGCTGGTTACGTCTTCAGTATGTCCGGCCTGACAGATGTTTCCATTGATTCACCCGATCAGGGCGTAAATTTCCTGAACGGGCAGCGAGCTAGGCTCGTGACGAGCGTGAGACCTTGCCTGGTCACGCTTGTCCATGCTGCGGCTGCCGTCACGCCACTTGCCACTCGCAGGCAAGTCTTGATTGCGCAATGACGGCGGGTGTCTCTGCTGTGCTTTCCCTGCTTGGCCTTTTCCTGGTTGGCCCTTTCCTGCTCGACCTTTTCCTGCACGACCTAAGTGGCCGCCCGGGAATGCAGACTTTCCACAAGCACGGAGACCGCAACGAGTGCGGTCTCCGGGAATTCCCTGTGCTCCCTGTGCTCGGATCCCTGAGCGCAGGGTGAGCGTTCATGCACGGCGCCTCGCAGGCGAGGCGCGCAGGGCATATCACTCGCTCAGCAGGCCAGCTTCCTTGTAGTACTGCTTGGCGCCATCGTGCAGCGGCGCCGTCAGGGAAGCATTGACCATCTCTTCCTTCTTCAGGACCTGGAACGCCGGGTGCAGGCGCTGGAACTGATCGAAGTTGTCGAACACGGCCTTGACCACTTCATAGGCGACGCGGTCTTCGACTTCGGCACTGGAGACGATGGTCGCGCGGACACCGAAGGTGGTCACGTCGTCATCGTTGCCGCGGTACATGCCACCCGGGATGGTCGCGACGGAGAAGTAAGGCTTCTCTTCGACCAGCTTGGTGACGGCGTCGCCGGTGACATTGACGATGTTCGCGTCACAGGTGGTGGTCGCTTCCTTGATGGAGCCGGACGGGTGACCCACGACGTAGACGTAACCGTCGATCTTGTTGTCACACAGTGCGGAAGACATCTCGGAGGCCTTGAGCTCGGAGGCCACGGAATACACGCTGGTGTCCTTGTCCTGCGAGGACAGCAGAGTGTCGATGGTCGAGCGCTGACCGGAACCCGGGTTGCCGATGTTCATGCGCTTGCCTTCCAGCTGGTCGAACTCGGTCACGCCGCTGTCCTTGCGGGCGACGACGGTGAACGGTTCCGGGTGCAGGGAGAACAGTGAACGCAGGTCCTTGTTCGGGCCGAAGTCTTCGAAATCGCCCTTGCCTTCATAAGCATTGTAATGCGCGTCAGACTGGGCAACGCCCATGTCCAGCTCGCCGGTACGGATGCTGTTCAGGTTGTAGCCGGAACCGCCCGTGGACTCGACGCTGCAGCGAATGCCGTGTTCGGCCTTGCCACGGTTGACCAAGCGGCAGATTGCACCACCAGCCGGATAGTAAACGCCTGTTACACCGCCGGTGCCGATGGTTACGAAGGTCTGCTCGGCGGCGCTGGCGCCTCCGGAGATCCCCATCAGGCCAAGACCTGCGGTCGCGACCGCCGCTGTCAGCGACTTCTTGATCATGGTCATGTTGAAACTCCCTTTGCTGGCTTGTTATTGGTCTTGCCGTCGTGCACCTCGATACCGGCCAGGCCCTTGCTTGTATCGCGTGTGAAACAGGCCGATTTTCAGGCTTATCCACTGCCACATGGCTGATATTTCAGTAATTTGAGGTGCATAACGCTGCACTGAGACTAGCATAGCTGAAGTGCGCGAGTACCAGCTTGTCATGCTTTATGCTACGAAAGGTGTAGGTGTTGGCAGTGAACTGCGCAGACAACGACTTGTCCCCCGCCACACGAGGATTGCCACTTCCTCATTGCGTGCAAATTTCAGCGCGGATTCTGATAGTCGCTGCTGCTGACTGTGTAACCTGCACCGTTACTCAGTAACCATGACTCCCCTTTCGCAGTTGATTTTCCCCAGGGAGCACGCAGAAGACGCATGCAAGAACGCCCCACGGCAAGGCCGTGGGGCGTTCTGTTTTCGACGTTCTGTTTCGAAGCTCAGTCATTTCGACGAGCCGTCTTCGCGACTGGCTTGTCAGGTGCGCGTGACACTGCGCATGGTGACGAACTCTTCCGCTGCCGTCGGGTGAATGCCCACGGTCAGGTCGAAGTCGGCCTTGGTCAGGCCGGCACGCACGGCGATGCCGATGCCCTGCATGATCTCACCGGCTTCATCACCGACCATGTGCACGCCGACGACCTTGTCGCTGGCGTCATCGACGATCAGCTTCATCAGGCTGCGCTCATCGCTGCCGGACAGGGTGTGCTTGAGCGGACGGAAGTCAGCGGTGTAGACGCGGATGCTGTCGAACTTCTCGCGCGCCGCTTCCTCGCTGAGGCCGACGGTACCGATGTTCGGATGACAGAATACCGCTGTCGCGATGCTGTCGTAGTCCAGGCCACCCACGACGCCGTCGCCGAAGTGCGCACGTACCAGGTGCATGGCTTCTTCAAGTGCCACCGGCGTCAGTTCCGGACCGCCGATGATGTCACCCAGCGCGAGGATGGACGGGGTGGTGGTCTCGAAGCGCTCGTTGACGCGCACGGTGCCATCGACATTCAGCGCCACATCGACATTCTCGAGCCCCAGGCCTTCGATGTTCGGCTTGCGACCGGTGGCGGCGAGGATGCAATCCACTTCCAGCACCTGGCCATCGCTCAGGCGCACGCTGTAGACGTCGTCCTGCTTGTCGATGGACTCGACCGTGGTGTTGAAGTGCAGGTTGACGCCCTTCTTGGCCATCTCGTCACGCGTGAACTCGCGCACTTCGTTGTCGAAGCCGCGCAGGAACAGGTCGCCGCGATAGCTCAGGTGCGTCTCGGCACCCAGACCATTGAAGATGCTGGCGAACTCGACGGCGATATAGCCACCACCGATGACGAAGAAGCGCTTCGGGAAGCTTTCCAGATCGAAGATGCGGTTGGAATCCAGCGCATGTTCACGACCCGGGAAGTCCGGCAGGAACGGCCAGCCACCGGTGGCGACCAGGATCTTGGCCGCGGTGTGGCGCTCGCCATTGACGACGACGGTGTTGGCATCGGCGATGCTGGCACGGCCTTCGATCAGCGTGGCGCCGGAATTGTTGAGCAGATTGCGATAGATGCCATTCAGACGAGAGATCTCGGCGGTCTTGCGATCGCGCAGGGTCGCCCAGTCAAAGCGCGGGGCGTCGCCCAGATCCCAACCGAAGCCGGCGCTGTCCTTGAAGGAATCATGGTAGTGGGCAGCGTAGGAGTAGAGCTTCTTGGGCACGCAACCGACATTGACACAGGTACCGCCGAGGTAGCGGTCTTCTGCCACGGCAACGCGGGCGCCGGTCGCGGCGGCGGTCCGGGCAGCGCGAACGCCGCCGGAGCCGGCACCAATGACGAACAGGTCGAAGTCAAACTGGCCTGTCGCAGGCTGATGGGTCTGATCGGTCACGGGAATCTCCTTGATGAATTGGCCACATGGTATCAGGACTCGCGCGGCCTCGGGAGTCCCGTGTCGCTGGGCACGGTTACCCGCGTATCGGCCTTCAGGTTGACCCTGTGGCCTCTGACACGGTAAATATGTCCAACAAGCATGTTAGACAAAAGTTACAACGTGCTGGCACAGGGGCTTGCACCGTCATTGGCGAAGCGCTCCGCGGGCGCGTAACATTGTTGCTCGTAGCATTAGCGCTCTGACGTCTTGCCTGACACTGCCGTGAATGACTGCCTGTTGGCCTGAGCCAAGAGGCTCTACGCCCGAGAGGCACCACGGCCAACGCCCCTGTGCGACAACCGTCCCCTGCCCCCGTCATTTGAAAAAGTGGTCTCCCTGCCATGAGCAATATCGAAAAGCTGCTTGAGCAAAACAAGGTCTGGGCTGAATCCATGACCGAGCGCGACCCTGAGTTCTTCAAGCGCCTCTCGGACCAGCAGAATCCTGACTTTCTGTGGATCGGCTGCTCGGATTCCCGCGTACCGGCCAACCAGATCATCGACCTGCCGCCCGGCGAAGTTTTCGTTCATCGCAATGTCGCCAACCTGATCCACTACAACGACATGAACGCGTTGTCGGTGATCCAGTACGCCGTCGATGTCCTGAAGGTCGAACACATCATGATCGTCGGCCATTACGGTTGTGGTGGCGTGCGTGCCTCGATCACCGGCGGTGACAATGGCATGGTCGACTACTGGCTGCACACCCTGCGTGAGCTCTACAACCTGCACTATGACGAGCTCAAGGACCTGCCGCTGGATGAGCAGGTCGACCGTATGTGTGAACTCAATGTCCGCTCTCAGGTGCAGAACCTGGCCAGAACCAAGATCCTGCAGCGTGCCTGGGAGCGCGGTCAGAAGCTGGAAGTGCACGGCTGGGTCTACGGCCTGTCCGATGGTCGAGTGAACAACCTCGATTGCACCATCAGCAACCTGTCACAGGTGCCGCAGCTGTATCGTGTGGACCGCATCGAGCCTTTGCCGCAGCAGGACTGATCAGGCCGACCTGATCAAGCTGCCGGTACTGCAGGATGCCGGTAGCAACATCAGCGCCCTCCAACGCGCCTCCCACCCGGGAGGCGCGTCGCGTTTCAGGCCTCCCTCTTATCAAGACCGACCCTCCAGCGCCTTTACTCCCTCTGTCAGTGCTTTCCTGCATCGACTGCCTTGGCGTCTATTGAATGGAATCAGGCCTGGCAGTCACCGGCGCTGGAAAGTCTTTCACGTGTTTTCAGCGCAGCGTTAGGGGATTTTACAGCGCAGGATCGACTCTGCAGGCCCTCGTGGAGGGCCTCTGAGGCGCAACTTTGGTCGCAGAACGCTAGGCGCACCAATCAAGTGCAGAGACTGCACGCATTGGAAAATCACTGCCTATCCTGGCGGCTTTTCTGCCGCTGATGGTGTCTGTTTATCGCCAGGTGGCGTGAAGCCGGATTGGCGCTATTCAGCGTACGCAATGTCTCTCAATCAGGCGCCGTCGGCTGACGGAACTGATACACACCACGGCCATGCAGCGCCCGAGAATTCCCCCAGACCTCTATCATCAATGTTTCTTCAAATAGTTGATTCTATTGGAATTGACTTGTCATCAAGGCTTGCAGCGTGAACGAGGCAGACCAGTGTCACGGCGGCTTGCCCAGCATATGGCAGTGCTGAATCGCTCCGTATTGCCCTGAGAGAAAGCTTCCTCAGCTCGCGGCGTTATTGATGAGAGAGATGGCGTTGCCGTGTGACATCCGGGGTGTCGCTTCATCGATCTCGCGCCCTGCACCAGCCTGGATGACGTTGCGTGGTCAGGAAAAGGCTATTCACCACCTGCATCCGGCTACTCAACATTTCGATTGTCCCGCGACCAAGTGACTCTCTACTGTTAGAACGCATCCTGCGTGTCTGCCTCGACAGCCGCGCAGGATCGCCACAACAACAATCAAACTACACAAGCAAAGGGATGCTCATGACCCGTCAGAATGCCCTCCAGTCTTTCTTGCCCAAGAAGACCCTGTGTGCGCTGATCGGCAGCGCGACATTGGCCATGGCGGCTCCGGCAATGGCCGAAGACGTCACCCTGCGCATGGCCTACGACGCTGACCCCGTGACCCTCGATATCCACGAACAGCTTTCCGGCGGCACCCTGCAGCTGTCGCACATGGTCTACGATCCGCTGATTCGCTGGAACAAGGACCTCGGCTTCGATGGCCGCCTGGCCAAGAGCTGGGAGCGTGTCG
This sequence comes from Cobetia sp. 1CM21F, assembly GCF_023161745.1. Lineage (NCBI taxonomy): Bacteria > Pseudomonadati > Pseudomonadota > Gammaproteobacteria > Oceanospirillales > Halomonadaceae > Cobetia > Cobetia sp. 1CM21F. The sequence goes on from NZ_JALNTQ010000001.1 coordinate 1,297,505, forward strand.
ATGACAACACCATGCGCTTCCACCTGCGCGAAGGCGTCAAGTTCCACTCCGGCAATGACTTCTCCGCCAAGGATGTGGTCTGGACCATCGAGCGCCTCAAGAAGAGTGCCGATTTCAAGGCCATCTTCGCGCCGTTCACCGACGTCAAGGCCGTCGATGACTACACCGTGGATCTGGTGACTGACAAGCCGTTCCCGCTGGTGCTGAATGCCGCCACCTACATCTTCCCGATGGACAGCGCGTTCTATTCCGGTGAGACCGAAGACGGCAAGGCCAAGGATGAGATCGCCAAGGCGGCCAACACCTTCGCCTCACGCAACGAGTCCGGCACCGGCCCCTACAAGGTCGCGGACCGTCAGCAGGGCGTGAAGATCAGTTTCGAGCGCTTCGAGGATTATTGGGATACCGAGTCGCCGGGTAACGTCGATGACATCGTGCTGACGCCGATCAAGGAAAACGCCACGCGTGTCGCGGCACTGCTCTCCGGCGACATGGACTTCATCGCGCCGGTACCGCCGACCGATCTGGAACGCATTCGCAAGCAAGACGGCGTGCACCTGGTCGAGATGGGCGGCACCCGCATCATCACCTTCCAGATGAACCAGGAGCGTGTCGAAGCCTTCAAGGACAAGCGCGTCCGTCAGGCCGTCAACTACGCCATCAACCAGGAAGGCATCGCCCAGAAGCTGATGAAAGGCTTCGCGACCCCCGCCGCCCAGATGTCGCCGGATGGCTATCAGGGCCACAACCCCGAGCTGACCCCGCGCTATGACGTGGCCAAGGCCAAGGAGCTGATGAAGGAAGCCGGATACGAGGATGGCTTCGAGATCAGCATGATGGCGCCCAACAACCGCTATGTGAACGACGCCAAGATCGCCCAGGCCGTGGCCTCGATGCTGGCCAGGATCAACATCACGGTGGATCTGAAGACCCTGCCCAAGGCCCAATACTGGCCGGAATATGATGCGCGCGCGGCCGACATGATGATGATCGGCTGGCACTCGGACACCGAAGACAGTGCCAACTTCTTCGAATTCCTGACCTTCTGCCCGGATGCCGACAGCGGTGTCGGTCAGTACAACTCCGGCAACTACTGCAATCCGGACGTCGACAAGATGGTCACCGAGGCCAACCTGGAGACCGACACAGAGAAGCGCGCCAAGATGCTGCAGGCCGCCGAGAAAGCCGTCTACGACGATGCCGGTTTCGTGCCGCTGCACTGGCAGAACCTGGCCTGGGGCGCGCGTGATGGCGTCAACATCGAGCCGGTCCTCAACGTGATGAACTTCCCGTACCTGGGGGATCTGGTCATCGACCAGGAGTGATCCCGCCGCGTGAGTGAGGGACAGGCACTGAACCGCCTTGCATCGTTCAGCGCCATGTTCCTGGCCACGCACCCCTCGCGACAGGCAAGTCAGGCAACCGGAGATAGCCTAAGCGAACTCTCTGGTTGCCCTGCTGACCTGAACGCGACGACTTACCCCCGCCTGTTCTTCCCCCTTGGTCATCGCCTGTCGGTGATGGGTTGGGGAGCCTGTGCCCGATGGCAGGCCAGCGACAGGCGGGATACCTGACACCCAGCGTGATCGGCCAGCATGGATAGGGCCGACGCGCGCGAGACCGTGATGTTCACGAGGAAGGTGGCGATCCATGATTGCCTTTCTGATCAAACGCCTGATGCACGCCGTACTGGTCATGTTCGTGATCAGCATCATCAGCTTCGCCATCCAGGACAACCTGGGCGACCCGCTGCGCGAGATGACCGGCCAGGCCGTGTCGGAAGCCCAGCGTGAAGTCATGCGCGATGAAATGGGCCTCAACGACCCCTTCATCACCCAATATCTGCGTTTTGCCGGCAATGCCCTGCAGGGCGATCTCGGCAACTCGTATTTCTACAAGCAGCCGGCGACCGAGGTGATTCTCAAGCACCTGCCCGCCACACTGGAACTGGTGATGGCCTCGAGCCTGATCATCATCCTGCTCTCGGCGCCCATCGGGGTGTTCGCGGCGATTCGCCCGCGCAACTGGCTGTCACGCCTGTTCATGGGTACCTCGATCATCGGTATCTCGGTGCCGGTCTTCCTGACCGCCATCGTGTTGATCCAGCTGTTCGCGATCGGCGTGACGGTGGACTGGTTCCCCAGCGACACCACCTGGGGCAGTGTCCTCAACGGCATGCTGTCCACCGATGGCGGCATGCCCTCCTACGGACGTGGTGAGCTGGTACACGTCGCGGGCACCTGGTCGAGCGGCTTCTTCACCGCCGATGGCCTCTGGCACCTGGTGCTGCCGGCCATCTCGCTGGCCTCGATCATGCTGCCACTGTTCATCCGCCTGATTCGTGCCGAGATGATGGAAGTGCTGCAGTCGGACTACATCAAGTTCGCGCGTGCCAAGGGTATCGGCCTCAAGCGTATCTACTTCCTGCACGCACTGAAGAACACCATGCTGCCGGTGATCACCGTCGGCGGCGTGCAGATCGGCACCATGGTCGCCTACACCATCCTGACCGAGACCGTCTTCCAGTGGCCGGGCATGGGCCTGATGTTCCTCGAGGCCATCACCCGCTCCGACATCCCGCTGATCGTGGCCTACCTGATGATGGTCGGCGTGATCTTCGTGATCACCAACACCCTCGTCGATCTGATCTACGGACTGGTCAACCCCACCGTCAAGCTTGCGGGGAAACCGGCATGAGCCAATCCAATACCCAATCGAGCAACGCGCCCGTCACCCCGAAGACCAGCTCCATCGTGGTCCCCGGCCGTTGGCAGCGTTTCCGTGAGTCCTACCTGGTCTACAGCTTCAAGCGTGACTGGATGGCTCAGGCCTGTCTGCTGGTGTTCATCGCCATGGTGCTCGGGGCCTTCCTCGCGCCGTGGATCGCCCCGGCTGATCCCTATGACCTGGCCAGCATCGACATCATGAATTCGGAGCTGCCGCCGGCGTGGATGGCGGGCGGTGATCCGGCCTTCCTGCTGGGCACCGATGCCCAGGGGCGTGATCTGCTCTCCACCATTCTCTACGGCACGCGCGTGTCGCTGTTGATCGGCTTCGGCGCGGTCATCCTGCAGGCATTGCTCGGCGTGACCTTCGGGCTACTGGCGGGCTATCTGGGCGGGCGTATCGATGCCTTCCTGATGCGCATGGCCGATATCCAGCTGTCGTTCTCGACCCTGATGGTGGCCATCGTGGTGGGCGCCATCATCAAGGCGACCTTCGGCGGCGCCGCCTTCTCGGACTACGCGCTGATCCTGTTGATCCTGATCATCGGGCTGGCGGAATGGCCGCAGTATGCGCGTACCGTCCGCGCCTCGGTGCTGGCGGAGAAGAACAAGGAATACGTCGATGCCGCGCGGGTAATGGGCTTCCGCTCCCGTCGCATCATGTTCCGTCACATCCTGCCCAACACCCTGTCGCCGATCTTCGTCATCTCCACGGTGCAGATCGCCAACGCGATCATCTCGGAGGCGGCGCTGTCCTTCCTCGGTCTCGGCATGCCGGAGACCCAGCCGTCGCTGGGGTCACTGATCAAGTCCGGCTTCGACTACCTGCAGTCAGGCAGCTGGTGGATCACGCTGATCCCCGGTGGCGTGCTGATCGTGCTGGTACTGGTCATCAACCTGCTGGGCGACTGGCTGCGTGATGTCATGAACCCGCGTCTCTACAAGGGCTGAAGCCGAGAGGAGTCAAGACAATGGCACTACTTGAAGTCAACAACCTCGACGTCCGCTTCGCCATGCGAGGCGGTGAGGTGCGCGCCCTGCGCGATGTCAGTTTCACCCTGGAACGCGGTGAGCGTCTGGGAATCGTCGGTGAATCGGGGGCCGGCAAGTCGGTCGCGGCCTTCACCATCCTGAATCTGATCGCCAAGCCCGGCTACATCGCCGGCGGCGAGATCAAGTTCGATGGCGAAGTGCTCAATACCCTCAAGCCCAAGGCGATGCAGTCGATTCGCGGCAACCGCATCTCGATGATCTTCCAGGACCCGATGATGACGCTCAATCCGGTGCTGACCATCGGCGAGCAGATGATCGAGTGCCTGAAGGCGCACCGGCGCATCTCGCGCAAGGATGCGCGCGCCATCGCCCTGCACAAGCTCAATCAGGTCTTCATTCCCTCACCGGAAAAGCGCCTCGATCAGTACCCCCATGAGCTGTCCGGCGGCATGCGTCAGCGCATCATCATCGCCATCGCGCTGCTGCTGGACCCGGACATCATCGTCGCCGATGAGCCGACCACCGCGCTGGATGTGACCATCCAGGCCGAGATCATGGAGCTGTTGCTGCTGCTGTGCGAGAAGCACAACGTCGGACTGATCCTGATCACCCACGACCTGGGCGTGGTCAGCCAGGTCACCCAGCGCACCCTGGTGATGTATGCCGGGCGCGTCATCGAACAGGGGCCGACCCGCGAGATCATCAATGATGCTCAGCATCCCTACACCCAGGGGCTGATCAACGCCCTGCCCCAGATGGCCACTCCGGGCAGCCGTCTGAACCAGATTCGTGGCTCGATGCCGACCCTGACCAAGATTCCGGCCGGCTGTGCCTTCAATCCGCGCTGTGATTTCGCGGCGAACATCTGCCTCGAGAAGGTGCCGGCCTTTGCCCACTCCGGCAACTGCAAGGTGGCCTGTCATATGGTCGATGCCATGGTGGCCGGCGAGCGCTGGACCCCGATCATCACCGATGCCAACGGCAATGGCGCCACTCCCACTGACAGCCACCGCACGGAGGTGAACGCATGAGCGCGGCAATTCTGAAGGACGCTCAGTCCTCCTCCCAGGCTCCCACCTGTGTGGATAGCGCCGAGCTTGGCGAAACCCTGGTGGAAATTCGTGATCTCGAGAAGCGCTTCTCGTTGTCCGGCGACTTTCTCGAACAGCTGACCTTCGAGAAGGGTCGCCTGCGTCGCAAGCAGGAATACGTGCACGCCATCAATGGCGTCACGCTGGACGTCAAACGCGGTGAGGCGCTGTGCGTGGTCGGGGAATCCGGCTGTGGCAAGTCGACGGTCGCGCGCACGGTGATGGGGCTTCTCAAGCCCAGTGGTGGCGAGGTCCGTTTTGACGGCACCCGCATCGACAATATGGCCCCGCGGGACCTGCTGCCCTACCGCCGTCGCATGCAGATGATCTTCCAGAATCCCTATGCGTCGCTGAATCCGCGCATGACCATCCAGCAGACGCTGGAGGAGCCGCTGCGCTTCCATCAGCCGACGCTCAAGGATGGCGAGGTGCGCGACAAGATCGAGGAGGTGATGCGCTCGGTGGGCATCGACCCGGACTGGGGCAAGCGTTTCGCCCACGAATTCTCCGGCGGCCAGCGTCAGCGTATCTCGATCGCCCGTGCGCTGGCGGTGGACCCGGAATTCATCGTCGCCGATGAGCCGATCTCGGCGCTGGACGTGTCGATCCAGGCGCAGGTGCTCAACCTGATGATGGAGGCGCAGGAGCAACGCAACCTGACGTATCTGTTCATCACCCACGACCTGGCCGTGGTCGAGCACTTCGGCACCCGTGTCGCGGTGATGTATCTGGGCACGCTGTGCGAGCTGGCGGACACCCGTTCACTGTTCGCCCGCCCGCGTCACCCCTACACCCAGGCGTTGATGTCGGCGATCCCGCGTCTGCACGATGACAAACCCAATCACATTCGCCTCGAGGGCGAGGTGCCGACGCCGGTCAATCTACCTTCGGGCTGCGTCTTCCATGGCCGTTGTCCGCATGCCAATCAGCGTTGCCGCACGGAGATTCCGCGCCTGATCGCCACGGAAACTGGTCAGGTCGCCTGCCACGCCGTGGAAGAAGGCCGCATCGACTGATGTGATGGCAGTGACGGAAGTGATGACGGCGATGTGATGGGCGCCATCGATCATTGCGTTTCCGGCCCCAAGCAAGGAAAGACCGCGCAAGGTTGCCATTGTCATCGGCAACCTTGCGTCTTGCCCTCATTGACGATTGCATCTCGCGTTTTGTGTGGGCAAGATTTCGCACATCCGCTACTGACCAACAGGTCAATTGGCGCCATTGCCCGCGATGCTAGAAGAAGATTCAGCGTGGCACCGGGCCCCGATGACGCATCCCCAAGATACTCTGGTGTGACACGTCCGAAGAGATGTGCGCCCGACCTCCTGACATGGCCTGTTCCCCGGCCGACGAGGCACTCCGATTACATGGAAATTCGCTGGCTCGAAGATTTCATCGTTCTGGCTCAGACCCGACATTTCTCGCGGGCAGCCGATGCACAGAATGTCTCTCAGCCCACCTTTTCCCGCCGCATCAAGTTGCTGGAAGAGGAGATGGGCACCACCTTGATCAATCGTCAGACCCTGCCGCTGTCGCTGACTCCCGCCGGAGACGAGTTTCTCCAGCTGTGCGAGCAGATCACCGAGCGCGTGCGCATCACACGCGAACGCCTGCAGGACATGGCCCAGCAGCAAGCCAGCAAGATATCGCTGGGAGCACCGCAGTCTCTGGTGTCGCACTTCCTGCCTGATTGGCTCGATCAGCTTCAGCTGCGTGAACAGGTGCTGCCCTATCTGCGTGCCACCGGCTGGCTGGCGGCCGACTATTTCCACGGGCTGGATCGCGGCGAATGTGATCTGGCGCTGTGCTATTGGCCCCAGGCACGTGTGGACCTGGGCTTTGAGCTGGACAGTTACCAATACCTGGTGGTCGGCGAAGAAACCTTCATTCCGCTGTGCGCGCCCGGCGCGGATGGCAATCCTCGCCATCAGTTGCCGGGCACGCGGCGCAATCCGCTGCCGTTCATCAGCCCGCATCCGCGCGCCGTCATCGCCACCTCGCTGATGGCCCATCTCGCTCAGGTCCCGATTCAGGCGCATCTGGTCACCATGAACGAGAATATCCAGGCGGCCAACATCAAGGCGCTGGTGTTGCAGGGCTATGGCATCGGCTGGTTGCCGCAGCGGCTGGCCGCAGAGGAAATCGCCAGCGGCAAGCTGGTACGTGCCGGTGACCCGCGCTGGGACCTGAGCCTGCATATCCGCCTGTATCGCCCGCGCGTGCCGCGCCACGACAGTGTCAGTGAACTCTGGCACCAGCTGGAAGCCCGTTTCTCGTGAGTCATCCGGGCAGGAGGGTCGACGGCGCCGTCTCAGCGGCGCTCTCCCCTTCATTCCTACATTCTCCAACACTTCACGCCATTGACGTTCACTCCTCCAGGTCAGGCGTGCCGACCGTTTGCAAGGAAACATGATGTCTGACAGCCAGCTCAACGACCCGACACTCACCCACGCCGCGGCACACCGCGCGCATCTGGCGGCGCTGCAATCCGGCTACGAAATCGCCATGCAGCAGCATGATCTGGACGCCATCGTGCTGCACAGTGGCAAGCCGAAACGGCATTTCGCCGATGACCAGGATGCCAGCTTCAAGTCGCATGCCCATTTCCTGCACTGGGTGCCGATGGCGGGTCTCAGCGATAGCTGGCTGGTGATTCGCCCGGGCGAGCGCCCGACGCTTTACCTCTATGCCCCCGATGACTTCTGGCATCTGTCACCCAGCCTGCCGACGCCGGACACTGCGCCCTGGGCCGAGCAGTTCGAGATCGTCCATCTGCGCAAGCCGACACTGCCAGAGCGTCCCGAGGGTCGCGTGGCGCTGCTGGGTGAAGTCGCCGAGCTCAACCCGCAGGTGGTCAGCGAACTTGAGGCACTGCCCAACCCGGTCGGCCTGGTGCGCCAGCTCGACGAGGGGCGCGTCTGCAAGAGCGAATTCGAGATCGCCTGTCTTGAAGAAGCCAGCCTGCGCGCCGCGCGTGGCCATCTGGCTGCCCGGCGCACCTTCATGGAAGGCGGCGCGGAGCTCGATATCCAGCTGGCCTATCTTGGCGCGTCACGCCAACGGGAATCGGATGTGCCCTACGGCAACATCGTCGGTCTCAACGCGCATGCCGCGGTCCTGCATTACCAGCATTATGCTTTGCAGGCTCCCGCCGCCCGTCACAGCCTGCTGGTGGATGCCGGCGCCAGCGTGCACGGCTATGCCTCTGACATCACACGTAGCTGGGCAGGCGATGATGCGCTGCCGCTCTATCGCGCGCTGATCGAGGGCGTGGAGGCGCTGCAGAAGCGTCTGATCGCAAGGCTCGCGCCCGGTGTGGACTATGTCGACCTGCACCTCGAGATGCATCGCGAGCTGGGTGAGCTGCTGCGGGAACTGGGCGTGGTGTCCCTGCCCGCCGAGGATCAGGTCGCACAAGGCATCACGGCAGCCTTCTGCCCGCATGGTCTCGGGCATCTGCTGGGACTGCAGGTCCATGATGTGGCGGGTCGCATTCCTGATCACACCACCGGCGACATCCGTCAGCCGCCGCAAGGTCACCCGATGCTGCGCCTGACGCGTGTGCTCGAGACCGGCATGGCCATCACCATCGAACCGGGCTGCTACATCATCCCCATGCTGCTGGAACCGCTGCGCAACGATGCACGCGGTGAGCATATCGACTGGAAGCTGGTCGAGGCGCTGGCACCGCATGGCGGTGTGCGTATCGAGGACAATCTGGTCATCACTGCAAACGGTGCCCTCAATCTGACACGCAGCCCGGCGACGGGCCTGTAATCAGGCCTGTCACAACACTGTCTGAGCCTCTCGCTGTGACGCTTGCCGTCACATGCCTGCCTCACGCCGCCATGGGCCCTGTGCCGATGGCGGTTTTTTGTCGCGTGTCGTGAGGCTGAGTATTCGAGCACCAGGCCAGGAATGTGATCCAGGGTCGAGCTAACGCGGTTGGCGTCGATGCGTATGCTGCACTGCGACTAGCGATTGGCGTCGCCAAGTGAAATGATGCCAACGATATCCGTGCAGAAATTCCTGTCAGATCTTGCTGCAGGCCACCGCCATCAAGGGCATGTCCATCACCCGACCACCAACGTCATCGCCCTGGCCTGCCACTGGAGCTACCTCACATGCCGCACTCCATCTTCACGTCAGAGTTTCGCCCTGCCCTTGGCCTGCGCAATCGCCATGTCCAGACCTTGTTGCCGCGATTTCTGCCCCGCGCGCCCCTGAGTCGTCGCACCGAGATTCTCAATCTCCCCGATGGTGACTTCGTCGAGCTCGCCTGGGTCATCAGCGACGGTCATGAAAAGCGTGAGCGTACGACGGCCCTGAGCGACGATGCGCCCCTGTTCGTGCTGTTTCATGGCCTTGAGGGTGACTTGAGCTCGCCTTACGCCCGTGAGCTGCTCAATGCAGCCGCCCGGATGGGCTGGCGACCGGTGATGATGCATTTCCGTGGCTGCGGGCAATCTCCCAACCGCCTGCCACGCGCCTATCACAGCGGGGATACCGCAGACGCCTATTGGGTGCTCGGCGAGCTGGGGCGACGCTATCCGCACGCCATCAAGGTCGCTTGTGGTGTATCGCTGGGTGCCAACATGCTGCTCAAGCTGGTGGCCGAGCAAGGCGGTGATGGTCTGGACCTGGCCGGCGCGATCGCCATCAGCGCCCCGCTGGACCTGGCAGCCAGCGCGGACGTGCTCAATCAGGGTTTCTCGCGCCTCTACCAGCGCCATCTACTCAAGGGCTTGAAGGCCAAGGTGGCGGCGAAGCTTGCCAATGGCCCGCTACCCATCTCGATCGGAGCGCACCAGCTGACGCAGCTCAACAGTTTCTGGGCCTATGACAACGAAGTCACCGCACCCCTGCATGGCTTCACCTCGGCGAGTGATTACTACACGCGCTCCTCGGCGGGCCGTCTGTTGAGCGAGATCGAACTGCCGACGCTGATACTGCAATCGCTGGATGACCCCTTCATGCCACGCGATCTGTTCGCACGCTTTCACCAGCCCTCCGAGGCCGTGCGTATCGAGCTCAGTGAGCGCGGTGGGCATGTCGGCTTCGTCGAGTGGCGCCGTGGGCGACTGAGCTCCTGGTTGGCTCGCCGTGTCAGTCAGCAACTGGATGCCTGGAGCGGGCTGCCCAAGCCGCAAGCGCAGGCAGAGGTGCAGAGCGAAGCGCACTGAGCTGCCTGCATTGAACCGGCTGCATTGAACTGTCGGCATTGCCCGCCATTCAGACGCCAACACGCTTTCCCCTCCCTGGCTTTCTTGTCCTTGGCTTTCCATGCCTCTTTTGGCTTCTTCCACCCTTGCTCGCCTTCCCACCCTCAGATCCGGTGGGAAGGTCTTAACCCTGACTACGACCGTATGCTTTTCAGGATAGCCAAATCTTGAGTAACAAAAACGATAACGGTATACAGGATGTATGGTGTGAAGGGTGACACGGATCACTGTCACGATTGAGGGAGAATGGTAGACTGCGCGCCCATCCTACGTTCAAGACTCTACTGGCCTGATAATGAACCTGATTTTTCGCCTGGTGCTCGGCATCGTGGCTGGCATACTGCTGGGACAATGGGCTCCCGAATCCCTGATACGCGCCCTGCTGACTTTCAAGGTACTGTTCGGTGAACTGCTGGAATACGCCATTCCGCTGATCATCCTGTTCTTCATCATGAGCGGGATCGCACGTCTCGAGCGCTCCTCGGGCCGTCTGCTGACCCTGACCATCGTGCTGGCCTATGCCTCGACCACGCTGGCAGGACTGTTGGCGGGCATCGTCGGGCTGGAAGTCGTGCCGCATATCGTGCAACAGGACCAGCTGCCGGTCAGTCATGCCATCAAGCACTTGAGCCCCTACTTCACGCTGGATATTCCGCCACTGACCGATATCAGCACGGCTCTGGTGACGGCCTTCCTGTTCGGCATCGGCATTTCCGCCACCGAGCATGACGGCATGCGTCAGCTGGCCGACGGCGGCCGCGACATCGTCGAGCGCTTCATCGCCAAGGCGTTGATTCCTGCCCTGCCGTTCTATATCGCCGGCCTGTTCTGCGAGATGACGATCGCCGGCACGGTGGCCAATACCCTCAAGAGCTTCGGCATGATCCTGCTGCTGGCGCTGACCCTGCACTGGCTGTGGCTGAGCTTGCTCTACGTCACCAGCGGCACCAGCACCGGTCGCTCGCCCATGAAGGCGCTGGCCCACATGCTGCCCGCCTACTTCACCGCGGCCGGTACCATGTCTTCCGCGGCCACGATTCCGGTCACCGTGCGCCAGATGCACCTCAATCACATCTCGCCGTCCGTGGCGAGCTTTGCGGTGCCGTTGCTGGCCACCATCCACATGTGCGGCAGTGCCATCACGCTGACCGTGTGCGCCATTGGCGTGATGCTGGTCACTCCCTCCCTGGCAACGCCCGAGCTCACCACCCTGCTGCCGTTCATTGCCGCGCTGGGCGTGACCATCATTGCCGCGCCCGGCTCGCCCGGCGGGGCCGCGATGACCTCGGTGGGCGTATTGCAGAGCCTGCTGGGCTTCGATGCCGCCGCCGTCGGCCTGATGATGGCGCTCTATCTGGCGCAGGACAGCTTCGGCACCGCGTGCAACGTCACCGGCGATGGTGCCCTGGTGCAGTGGATCGATCGCTTTGCAGAGGCCGAGCAGGATCGACAGCGCTACCGCTGACACTGTGCATCGCATCGCCTGACCGAATGCTGCTCCAGACAGAACAAAGCCTCATGGTGGCCGTGAACTGCGCGGCGACCATGAGGCTTTCGTGTCTCTCAGCGGCAATCTCTCTCCAACAGGCTCATGACAGCGATGTCATGGCAGGCAGGACATGACTGCCGAGGCTGTCAGCCGATGGGACAACTGATTCCCGTGCCTTTCAGGCCGCAGTAGCCGCCCGGATTCTTGGCCAGATACTGCTGGTGATATTCCTCGGCGTAGTAGAACTCGCGCAGCGGTGCGACCTCGGTGGTGATACGGCCGAGGCCGGACTGGTCCAGCGCCTGCTGGTAGTCGGCCATGCTCTTCTCGACGATGGCGCGCTGGTCTTCGCGGGTGTAATAGATCGCGCTGCGGTACTGGTTGCCGATGTCATTGCCCTGACGCATGCCCTGGGTCGGGTCATGGGCCTCGAAGCTGGCCCGCAGGATCTCCGGCAGGCCGATCACCGTCGGGTCAAAGATCACGCGTACGACCTCGGTGTGGCCTGTCTTGCCGGTGCAGGTCTCTTCATAGCTAGGATTCGGCGTATGGCCGCCGGCATAACCGACCGCCGTCACCTTGACGCCCGGCAGCTGCCAGAAGAGGCGCTCGGCTCCCCAGAAGCAGCCCAGCCCCAGCACGATCTCCTCACACTCACTGTCGAACGGCGGTACAATCGAGCGGCCATTGACGTGATGAACGCCGCTGATGCGAACCGCTTCACTGCGCCCTGGCAAGCTGTCCTGCGCTGAAGGAATGGTCTGCTTATCTTCCGTTATCCACATGGCGGACTCTCTCCTGTGTCGCGTCGTGCAATCGTGTATAGGTTCAATGATGTCATCTCTGCCCCCCAAGATCTGCCCCTGCCAGCCCAACAGCGCCCAGGCGCGACGCTACGCCGATTGCTGTCAGCCGATTCATGCTGACATCACCCGCGCCGAACGCCCCGAGCAATTGATGCGCGCCCGCTACAGTGCCTTCTGCCTGTCGCTCAGCGATTTCCTGATCGACAGCTGGGACCCGGCCCATTGCCCGGCACGCGCCGATCTCGAAGGTGCTGGCCCGCAGTGGCTGGCATTGGAGATTCTGGACAGCGGACAAGACGCCGATACCGGCATGGTACGCTTTCATGCCACCTTCTTCGAGCAGGGAAAGTTCCAGCAATTGCAGGAACTTAGCCGCTTTCATCACGATGGCCATCACTGGCGTTATGTCGACGGTGATGCCGAGTGGCAGACACTGACGCCGGGGCGCAACAGCCTGTGTCCCTGTGGCAGCGGCAAGAAGATCAAGCGTTGCTGCACTGCGTGACCGTCAACGTCCTGTGCTGTCGCGCGTGCGCTTGATCTCTCAAGCATAAGCCAAACGAGCACCTCTGAAACGCCCCCTCCATAACAAGACAGCCCCCACCGAACCTGTCGATGGGGGCTGAACCTGTGGCAATCAATTGGCCTGACGTGTCATCTGTCCTTGCCGACTCTGGGCGCCAGCTCGCTGCGACCCAGCGAGAAGCTGTAGAGCAGATCCACGGCCTGCGCCGTGCCGGATACCGCTTCGGCATACAGATTGCGGAACAGCTTGTAGCGCAGCGTCAGCTCCGCGATCGGCGAGAACAGCCCGACGCCGTAACTGAGCTTCAGGTCCGGAGCGATATAGCCGCTGACCACCACCTGGCTGTCATCCCCACTGCCGGAGCTGTCCAGACTCAGGTCACGCACGCCGAAGGTTTCCCCGATCTGGCCGACCACCTGGCCACTTTGCGCCAGTGACATGCCGATCAGGGCGGACGTGACCGCACTGTCACTGCTGGTGTCGCTGTCCAGGCCTTCGCCGCGCAGCAGATAACTCAGTGCCGAGGACTCATCCATCGACGGGTCCGAGAAGATCTCGACGCTGGGTGACGAGGCAAGTCCGGTCACACGCACCCCTGCGGTCACGTCGTCCTCGGTGTTGTCAGGATCACGGATCGCCTCGATATTCAGACGCGGGCTAGAAGGCGGTCCGGCCAGCAACACCTGCCCCTTGCTGATCTGCAGGTCCTGCCCGAAGCTCTTGTAGGTCCCGTCGACCAGATTGACCTCACCGAAGACCTGCACGCCGCCCTTGGACTGGCGCACATCGAGATCGCCTCTGAGCTTGGTCTTGAGCCCCATCGCCTCCAGGCGTGCATCCGGCCCGATATGGATGCCGATACGCACATCCAGCGCCATGCCGGCCTCGTTGAGCGCCTTGGCGGTATCGCTGCCATCGGCAAGCTCGGCCGGGTTGGAGGTGTCCTCATCACTGGGACGCTCGATGATGATGGTGTCACTGGAGGGTGACACGGCAGACGGCGGCACCTGGTCCACTTCGATGCGTGTCCACGGCACCTTGACGTCACCCCGCAGCTTGAGCAGCGTGGGGCTGGCATTGATCTCGAGATCCGGCGCGACGCGCATGCGGCCGATCCCGGCGATATGCAGCTCGAGCGGATTCTTCGCACCGTCGAGGTTAAATGACGCCGTCCAGTCCTCAAGCGTCGGCCAGGCCGCCTCGCCATCGATGCCCCAGCGCGCATCATTGCCCACCAGATAGCCATCGATATCGGCACTGTTGCCATCGAAGTCGACGGTGAACTGGGCATCCGACAGCGACACCGGCAGGCCTTCGCCCTGCACCTTGACGCCGGTCAGCGCGATCGGGCCGGTCAACGACGGCAGGCTCAGGTTGCCGCCGACCTCGACGTCACCCGCCAGCTTGCCTTCCAGCTGAGTCATGCCCGCCACCAGCGGACGATACGGCGAGAGGTCGATGTCGCGGATGGCCAGCGAGCCATCCAGCTTGCCTGCGCCCGCCGGGTCGAGGACCGACACGGTGAGACCGATTCCGCCAGCGCTGTCGAGGCGAATCTGGGTATCGAGATCGGCCTTGTCGGGCGTGGCTTCCAGCGCCATTTGCAGGGTGGTCTCGGGCAATGACCAGGCATTGCCGTCGGCGTCTTCACCGGCCAGCGTCAACTTGCCCGCCAGCTCCGCGTCAGCATTCCAGCGTTGGCCACCCTGCTTCCAGCTTGCCGTGATCTTGCCGCCCGTGGCACCGCCGATGGTCCAGCTCTCCGGCATGGCGCTCTGGGCCATGTCCAGCGGAATCCCCTCGAGAGTCACCACGGCCTGGCCGTCATTGCCCGCGCTCAAGGGCTCGGCGACACAGATCTGGCCGCCCTGTTCGCGACTCAGACAGAACGGCTGCACCAGCACGCTGCCCTTGGCGAGATTGGCATCGAAGCTCGCCGGTGTGTCGAAGTTGAAGTCCCCGAAATCGGTATTCGCCGTCAGCGGAGACAGCGCACCGCGATAATGCTCACGCGCCTTGTCGAGTCCCCCCTTGAGGGTCAGTCCCAGACGAGAAAGCGGCATCTCACCGGCCATCTCGGTATCGAACTGCAGGGTGTGATCGCTCAGGAAGCCTCCCAGCGTCAGCGCGACCGTCGCGATCTGCTGTCCGCCAGCTCTGACATCATCGGCATTGAGAGCGATATCCAGTGCCGGGTCATCAATGCCTCGCTTGCGAGCATCGACACCGGCCGACAGCGCCATGTCGGAGATACGGTTCTCACCGATCTGCAGGCGTCGTGCGGTGAAGTTGCTGGCCAGCTGAGGCTTGTCGAGCGTGCCCGAGGCATCGATCTTGCCCTTGAGCTCACCCGCGATATCCGGCATCAGGGTCGAGAGCGCCGGAAAATCGATGTTGGCCGCCAGGGTGATGGTCTTGGCAATCTTGCCATTGGCGCTCAGCCGGTTCTGGCCCTGACGCAGCTCCAGCGCGTTGACGTCCCACTGCATGTCGGCATTGCCTGAAAGCTTGCCGGTCAGCGTGAGCGGACGCTCGAGCAAGGTGCCATGAATATCCAGCTTGCTGACATCGATGGCCCACGGGCCTTGCCGCGGCTGTTGGAAGCTGGCCACGAGATTGCCGCTCAGCTCACCACGCACGGTTTTCTGTCCTCCTCCGGTCGGGGCCGGCAGCAAGTCTTCGGGATGCAGCTTGTCGAGGGCCAGCTCGGCGGCGACCTGAATACCTTCCTGCCAGTGAATCTCGCCACGGGTAGTGGCAGAGCCACGCTTGAGGGCGATCTTGAGCGGCTGCCAGCGGTAATGCGCGAGATCGCCGTCGCCTGCCAGTGACAAGGTAGCGCGGGGAATGTCACGCCCCTCGATGATGGCATCCAGCGTGGTCGTATACCCCGACAGTGAGCCCTTGGCGACCAGCGCCAGATTCTCGACTTTATAGTCAGGCGTGAAGGCGGCAGCGGAGGCAGACGTGTTGTTGCCATCCTTGGCTTGCGTCGCTGTCTGACCGCCTTTCTGCGCACCCGCGGAGGTATCATCAGAGGCATCAGTGACGGCAGCAAAGGGCCAGGTGATCCGCTCGGAGCTCAGGCGTGCCTCGAAGGGCAGATCGCTATCCAACACATCCGCGCTGGCCACAAGCTCAGCGGCAAGTGGGCCGTCGGCCTTGAGAGAGGCTTCAAGATCCGCCAGCGAGCCTTCCAGAGACAGGCGCAGCTTTTCATGACGCATGGGATCAATCAGGGTCTCGGCATTGAGCGTGGCGCTCAGGGGATACTCGTCCTTCAGGGTGACCTGCGCCACGAGATCGGCGTTCACGTCGCGGGAATCGACCTCGAGACGCGAGAGCGTGATGTCATGCCCTTCCGCCTTGAGTGCCAGCGACAGGCGGCTGACCTCATACGGGCTTGGCCCCTCGAGCACAAAGTCTTCGATGGCGAGATCGGGAACCTCGATGGTCAGCGGAATATAGACTTCCGGCAAGGCGATGCGCCCGGCCTGTGCTGTCTGATCTATGGTTTCAGCGGCAGTCTTGCCAGATACATCTGCGGCGTCATCAGTGACGGTCTCATCAGTTACGGTCTCATCCGTGATGGCCTTGTTCGAGATGGCCCTCGCGGCGCTCTCGGCTTGAGGCGCCACGACCTGAGTGTGGACCACTGCACTTGCCGCTTGCTGAGCCTCAGGCGTGATGCTCACTCCCTCGAGGCTGACAGTGTCTGACGTCGTTTGCGCCGCGGTGGCATCGGCCGGAATGAAACGACTGGTGATCAGGCGTGTCTCGCCCAGCGTCAGCGTACTCACTGACAGCGCGGCCGAGGTATGGAAGTGATCAAAGGTGACGCGACTGCCATCCGCCAGCGCCAGGGCGAAGTCATCAATGGCGACCTTGCGCACTTCGATGGGAATCGGCACCACGATGGGCACGTTGAGACTCTCGCCGCTCTCCGGTTCCGGCTCGTTGCTGGCACCGCTATCGCTCAGGGTGATCGCGAGGCCACTGGACTCCAGCGACTCGAGACACAGCTTGCCCTTGAGCAGACAGTCCTCGCCCCAGGCCAGCGACAGCGAGTCGGCATTGATGGCCAGCCCCGGCAGGTCCAGCGAGACGTCCTTGAGCGACAGTGCTTCCAGCGGTGAGCCGGAGGCCTGGGAGTAATCGATGAAGCCACGCGAGCGCGCCTGATCGAGCACCAGCCCGGTGCCCCACGGGGACAGCACGCCCCCGACCAGCAGCATCGTCAGCCCGATCAGGAACACGAGCAGCCATATCAGCAACCGGATGACCAGGCCGCCCCGACGTACATAGGGATTAGACAATTCCAACATCTCCATATCTTTTTTATCAGCTCACCCGCTCAGCTGATGGTCCTTTGCTGGCGCTTGATCCGCACGACACTCGCTCAAGAGACGCGAGCCGCTCAGAATTCCGGCCCGATCGAGAAGTGAATACGGTAATCGTTGTCATCGTCATCGAAGGGATGAGCGATATCGAGACGAATCGGCCCCACCGGCGAAATCCAGCGAATCCCCATGCCGGCCGCCGTCTTGAGCTCGAGTGCGTCCCAGCCATTGAAGGCGTTCCCGGCGTCGTAGAAGGTCGCGCCCCACCAGTCGCCGGTCAGGCGGTAATCGTATTCCAGGCTGCTGGTGAGCAATGAGCTACCGCCTTCCAGATCGCCATCATCATCTTCCGGGGCGAGTGTCTCGTAGGAATAGCCACGCACACTGTTGTCGCCCCCGGTGAAGAAGCGCATCGAAGGTGGCATGTCATCAAAGTTGTCGGTATCGACGTGGCCGACGCCCATGCGCGCCACGAAACGATGGTTGTCGCCGATGGAGCGTATCCAGTTGGTGTTGAACTGGGAGCGCAGGAAGGTCACGTCCGAGCCCCACATCTGATCGCCGTATTCGAAGGTCAGCTGTTGACGGTCGCCCCACATCGGGAAGGTCTTGGGGCGCGTGCGGGTACGGTTCCAGCTCACGCCGGGATACAGCAGCAGCACGGCTCCGGATTCATCCGCCTGGGTGTAGTCCTCATAGGTGGAACCGAAGAACACCCGCTGGGTCCAGCCATTGTCGAACTTCCACTCGCGGGTGAAGCGCACGGTGGTCTCGAGACTCTCGGTATCTTCATCGTCGGTGTTCGACATCCCGTACTCGAGGACATAGCTATCCTTGAGCGGGTCTTCGAGCGGCATGCGGTATTCGCCCTCGAAGGTCTGTTCCGGTGAGGACAGGAAAAGACTGTTGGTCAGGCTATGGCCATAGCGATTGACCCACGGCATCTCCCAGCTGAACTGCAGGCGTGGCCCGACGTCCGTCGCGTAGCCGATACCGGTCTCGAACTTGTGACGGTCAGCGGGAATCAGGCTGATGTCCACGGGAATGATGGGACCGTTGGCCGTCTTGACCGCGGCCTCCAATGCATCGCCCGTCAGCACCGGCGTGTCATTGCCGACGGCTTCGGTAGTGCCAGCCACAGCGGAGCCAACGTCATCAGCCTCCACGGCGGCCTGCGCGACGGGCGCCGTCGAGTCCGAGCGGGACGCCGCGTCAGCGCGACGGCTCTCATCCCCCGTCTGCTCGCCCTCAGCACCCTCAACTTCAGCTCTCTCGATTTCAGTCCTCTCGACATCGGCAAGCCATGAGCCCTCATAGCCCTGTGCCTCGGCATAAGGTGTCTTGATCTCGCTGTCGGGGCTGGTGGCCTTGAGTTCGGCGCCCGGGTTGAGCTGTGGCTTGATCGCGGCCGAGCGGAACCAGCCGGCCTCACTCAGCCGCTGGTTGAACTGGGTCAACTTGCCGGCTTCGTAATAATCACCAGTCTCGAACGGCTGCATGGCCTTGACGCGATCCAGCTCTATCTGACTGTTGAGGTAGGTGATATCACCGAAGCGGTAGCGCTGACCGCTCTGCATGACCAGATAGATGCGTGCCGAGTGCAGCCAGGGGCGTACCTCGATGCGCTGCTGGGAGAAGGAGGTGTCGAAATAGCCGCGTTCTAGGCTGAGCGACGTAAGAGTCGACTTGAGGCTGTCATAGCGAGAGTGACGCAGCACATCGCCTTCCTCGAGGTCGGCGTCGGCCAGCACCTTCTTCATGACCTTGTCGCGCGCGGCGTCGCCCTCGAGTCGCAGCTCCAGCATCTCGATGGTGACCGGCTCACCGGCATCCACCGTCACGACCACATCATCGCCGCCCAACAGCCCCTTCTCGGGATAGCTGAGCGTGATCTGGGCATCGTAGTAACCGAAGGCCTGCAGCGCTTCCTGGGTGCGCCGGATGATCTCATCCTCATAGCGCTCGGCCGGCGCATCGCCCTCAAGCGTCATCCCGGCCAGGAAGTTGACCACGTTAGTGGCCGTCGCGCCCTTGACGCCCTTGACGGCGGCATCGATCGCCAGCGCCTGTGGCGCGAAGCACAGGCCGCCACACACGATCAGCGGCGTTAGATAGCGATGCGGCAAACCGCGCGTCCCGGTCGCTCGAGCAGACTCTTTGTTGTCGCCACTCATGATTCGTCCTTTGTTGAGTGCTGGTGGAAAGCACTGTCCATCGTTCCCATTCATCATGTCGTGCGGCGCTCGGTCATCACGGGGCGTGTCACATGGCCCGCCAGAGTGGCGGACCACGCCATATCTCATTGCTTATATCCCTGCGGAGCCAGCTCAGCGACGTTCCAGTCGACTGACGCGCTGCTCAAGCTCAGACACCTGGCCCAGCAGCGACGCGACACGGCCACTCAGCTGACGGCGGCTGGCATCCAGCGAGCGCAACTGCTCTAGCGTGTCCTCTGACGCCCCCTGAGAACTGGCTTCCAGGCCGGCACTGAGCGCTGTCTGCTGACGGCGCAGCTCGCCCATCTGGGAGGCCAGTGAGCGTTGCGCGGTCTCAAGCGCAGCCAGCTCGTCAAGCGGCGCGAAGCGGCCCTTGAGCTTGCTGGCCAGTTCATCGCCATCAGCAGCCGCCACAGGCTCCGGCAGTGCCTTCAGCGTCTCGCTCAGTTGCTGCTGCGATTGCTGCAAGGCGCGCGTCTGGGTCTGTTGCGTGGCCAGGTCCGTCTTGAGTGCCGTGAGGCGAGTCTCGAGCGAGGCCAACTGCTCGGCGCTATTGTTCTCAACCTCGCTTTCAATATCGCTCTGCAAGCTCTCGATGCGGGCAGCCAGCGTGTCCAGGGTGCTGGAGGTCTTGTCCACCAGCGGCTCGAGGTGTTCAAGCGTTGCCGACTGGGCGTCCAGGCGCGCGCCCAACGCTGCACGGCCATCACGGCTGAGTGATTCCAGCGCCGCCATCGAGCCTTGCAGTGCCGTGATCAGGGTCGCGTGGTTGTCATCTGTCTGGGCAAGCGTCGTGACGCGACCGTCCAGGCGATCAAGCGCCTCGTCCATGGCGGTCAGACGCGCTTGAGCGCCATCCGCGTCCTTTGCCACCTTGGCTTCCAGCGTCTCGAGGCGCGCGACGGCCTTACTCGACAGGGACGCCTTGTCCTTCTGCAGGGTGGTCAGCGCCGGCAGGACAGTGTCATTCAACTGGCTGTCCAGGGCGCTGAGTTGCTCACCCAGTGCATCACGCAGTTCGCTCAGGCGCTCATCACCCTGCTGCTCAAGCTGTGCCACGGAACGTTCGAGCTGGCTGACACGCGCGCCAAGCTGATCGCGTTGATCACCCCCGAGGGTCTGCAGGTCATGCAGCTGCCACTGTTGCCAGCCCACCACGCCCCCCAGGGCGAGGAGGCAAAGCCACGTCGGCCAGCGTCTGGGCGCGGGGGGACGGGTGTGATGCACGCCAAGCGCATCGTCGGGACGCGCGATCAGCGCATCGTCCGGTGAGTCATTGAGAGACGGTTCAGCATTGTGCGGCCGCATTCTGGCTCCAGGTCCGGCAAACGATCAGCAGCGAAAGGTTCAGCGCAGCATCTTCAGGGCGGCGCAAGACGACCGGAAGTGCGCTTTTTCGCCTTGCTGTATAAAAATACAGTCATGCAGGTTCTGCAAAAGATAAGTCACGGTTCACGTACAGGAAATCGAGTCTAACAGCTGACCTCGGTCATCTCATCAGGTTCCCGCCACGGCCCGTCATCGAGGGCAGAGTGGCAGGAATGTGGCAAAAGCCTGGCAATGCACGTGAGCCTTGCAAGACGCTTGAGAGGATCCCGCGGTCAGTGCCCACCAGCGTTGGCCTGTCGGTGTCTGGGTGCTATAGTGCCAGACACTGCGATACGCGCAGCCTCTGTCTTCGTAGCTATCTGGATTCACAAGGTTTTTCACGCTGATTGCACATTTCATGCGCGTAGCCACGGCATGAAGGATGCACGGCGAGTCATGCACTTTCGCCCTTGCCCGCTGCCTGAGCGGGTGGCCAGTTTCAGGGCCGGGAGTGATGCTGGTCGCGGAGCTTGAGTCTGTGCTTGTCTGACCCTCTTCCATCACGCGATGGCAGGTCAGGCATTGAAATACTCAGCCCCAAGCCCCACGAAGGCAGAGTACGACCCAATTGGTGAGGAAAAGGAGCTGATCCCCATGGCATTTGAACTTCCAGCACTGCCGTACGAAAAGAACGCACTCGAGCCGACCATCTCTGCCGAGACCCTTGAGTACCATTACGGCAAGCATCACCAAGCCTACGTCACCAAGCTGAACAGCATGGTCGAAGGCACTGCTGACGCAGAAAAATCTCTCGAAGAGATCATCCAGAGCGCCCAGGGTGGTCTGTTCAACCAGGCAGCTCAGGTGTGGAACCACACCTTCTACTGGCACTGCCTGTCCCCGAATGGTGGTGGCGAGCCGTCCGGCCCGCTGGCAGACGCCATCGTGGCCAAGTGGGGCTCCGTTGCTGACTTCAAGGAAGCCTTCAACACTTCCGCCGCTGGCAACTTCGGTTCCGGTTGGACCTGGTTGGTCAAGAACGCCCAGGGCGAGCTGGAAATCGTCAACACTGACGACGCTGACACCCCGATCGCCAAGTCTGGTCAGACTCCGCTGCTGACCGTCGACGTCTGGGAGCACGCCTACTACGTCGACTACCGCAATGCGCGTCCGAAGTACCTGGAAAGCATCTGGAACATCATCAACTGGGAATTCGCTGCACAGAACTTCGCAGCCTGAGCTTTTCCAGATTGAGTTTGGCTAGACCAAGCTTGGCTAGCCTCAGGAGGCCGAGTCGTTTACCGCTCGGAACTCCAGCTGAGCCAAGGCATCCGACGTCACCCTGATATGACGCCTGGATGACCTGCTCTGAAAACCCCGCCAACTGGCGGGGTTTTTTTCGTTCAAGACAACGTCACCCAGCCGCGAGCCTGCTACACGCAAGGCTTGGCTACGCTGTATGCACCACCTGGAGAAGAATCTCGTCTGTCGACTTGCAAATGACGGCGGTGCCCCTATCTAATGATGTAGAAGTAGAACATACGCTCTACCTCGTTGCGTACCCTTGATCGCTCACAGGGATTCGACGACAAGAGACTCGACGACATGGTTGGCACACACTGCTTGAAATGCATTCTTTGACTGCACGAAATACATACTTTGAAAAAAGGGAATACCGATGCCCACTGACACCTCGACCTCCTCTCTGCCCGACTCCATGCTGGCGATCGTGACCACCGGCCATGGGGGTTATGAATGCCTCGAGACGCAGCAGCGCCCGGTGCCGGCCCCCGGTGAAGGCGAGGTGCTGATCAAGGTGCTGGCGGCTGGCATGAACAATACCGAGATCAATACGCGTCTGGGCTGGTATTCCTCCACGATCACTACCGCGACCCAACAGGCCAGCAGCGTGCATGACAACGCGGATGCAGACGCGGCGACCGACAAGCCGGCGCCGCCGGAAGGTGGCTGGAAGGGAGAGACGCCCTTCCCCCTGATACAGGGCACGGATTGCTGTGGCGAGGTGGTGGCATTGGGCCCGAATGCGGATGCCAGCCTGCTGGGCAAGCGCGTGCTGGTGCGCTCCTGCATGCGCAGCGAGGGCTGGGACTCACTGGAAAATGAATGGATGGGCTCGGACTTTGACGGCGCCTTCGCGCAGTTCGTCAGCGTGCGCGCCAGTGAAGTGTTCGCGGTGGACTGTGACTGGAGCGATGTCGAGCTTGGCTCCCTGCCCTGTGCCTACGGCACGGCGGAGAACATGCTCGAACAGGCAGAGCTCAAGGCGGGCGAGCGTGTGCTGATTCTGGGCGCCTCGGGCGGGGTCGGTTCCGCTGCATTGCAGCTGGCCAAGCGCCGCGGCGCGACGGTGTATGCGGTGGCGGGCGTCGCCAAGCATGAGGCTCTTGCAGACCTTGGCGCCGACAGACTTCTGGACCGCAAGGCCGATCTGCTCGAGCAGCTGGGCCATGAAAGCGTCGACCTGGTGGTCGACAATGTCGCGGGCGACAACTTCCCGGTCATGATGAAACTGCTCGCGCGTGGCGGCCGTCTGGTGACCACCGGCGCCATCGCCGGCCCGATGGTGACGCTGGACCTGCGCGACCTGTACCTCAAGAACCTGCGCCTGCTGGGCACCACTGCCTGGTGTGAAGCCACCTTCCCCAATCTGATCCGCTACGTGGAGCAAGGCGAGATTCGCCCGCTGATCGCGGCCAGCTTCCCGCTGACCGAGATCGTCACTGCCCAACAGCAGTTTCTGAGCAAGGGCCACGTGGGCAAGTTCGTGCTCGAGCCCTGGGCCTGAAGCCAGCCTGGCGGTCTTCAGGAAAGGCCTGGCGGTCATCATGCAAAGCCTGGCGGCCTTGATTTTAAACCTGAGCCCACGACAAAAAGCCCTCATCCGAAACCGGACGAGGGCTTTTGCATACTGAGCACGCAAGGGTCAGCCTGAAGGAGCGTCAGTCTGAGAGAACATCAATTACAGAGCCCGTCAGCCTGACCCACCGAGATGCCCGTCAGGGGCTGGCACGGCGGCCGATGCCGCGATAGACCAATCCCTGGCTTGCCACGTAACGCGGGTCGAAGATGTTGCGACCATCGAGCACCAGGCCCGCGCCTAGCTCACGCTTCAGGCGCTGCCAGTCCGGGTTCCAGTAGCACTTCCACTCGGTGACCAGCATCAGGGCATCAGCGCCCTCCAGGGCGTCATACATGTTGCCATCGACCAGCTCCAGCAACGGATGCGCACCACAGGCCTCACCCAGCGCCGACAAGGCCGCGGGATCATGCACGCGAACGCGCACGCCCTGGGCCCACAGCGCCTCAAGCAGAGTCAAGACCGGCGCATGGTCGATACGCGCGGTACCCGGCTTGAAGGCCGCGCCCCAGATCGCCACGGTACGACCGCGCAATTCACCATCGAAGTGCTGCCACAGCTTGCGGAACAGCGTCTCCTTCTTGGCCTCGTTGATGTCGAGCACATGCTCGAGCAACATCGATTCCCGCCCTGTCTGGTGCTGGACATCGGCCAGACGCATCAGGTCACGCGAGAAGTTCGGGCCACCGAACCCACAACCCGGATAGAGATAGCCGAAGCCGATACGCGGGTCGGCGCCCATGCCCTGACGCACATATTCCACATCGACGCCGAGGGAGTCGGACAGACCCGCCACTTCGTTCATGTAGCTGATACGCGTCGCGAGCATGCCGTTGATGGCCAGCTTGGTCAGTTCGGCGGCGCGGCGCGGCATGATCTGGAAGACATCTTCACGCCGGTTGAAGGCACGCAGCAGCTCCTGCACCCGCAGGGTGGCAGGTTCCGCTTCGCTGCCCAGCAACCAGCGGGCCGGACGCTCGAAGGTGGCCAGTGAACGGCCCTCCTCCAGCATGTCCGGCAAGGCGACGGCGTACTGGTCGTCACGCGGCAGCAACGCCTCGAAACGCTCGGTCGTGCCCACCGGGAAGGTCGAGTTGTTGACCAGCACCAGCGGCTCATCCAGGGTCGCCACCAGCTGCTCGACACGGCTCAGCGCGCTTTCGCGCTGGTCCGGCGAGACGGCGATCCAGTGGATATCGATGCGCCGCAGTGACTTGAGATCCTCGATGAGAGTGAGATCGCCCCGCTCCCGATGGCGATCAAGACGTTCGCGCAGGCCTGGCTCACTGTTCAACCAGTCGACGCGTTCCAGGGCAGCCCAGTCCATGTCCTCATGTGGCCACCACCAGACACGGTGACCCACGCTCGCCAGAGCGGCGCTGGCCGTTGCCGCCGCCAGTTCGCTTCCGTGCACCAGCACCTGCATGGCTTATTTCTCCTGGTAGCGAGTCAGCAGCTCGCGGAAGCCTTCACCGAAGGTCGGGTGACGCTTGGCGAAGGAAAGAGTCGCTTCAAGATAGCCCAGCTGGTGGCCGCAATCGTAGGTATCACCGGCCATGCGGTAGGCCGCGACGGCCTTGTCGTCACGCAGGGTGTCGATGGCATCGGTCAGCTGGATCTCACCACCCGCGCCCGGCGGAGTGTTCTCCAGAAGCTCGAAGATACGGCCCGGCAACAGATAACGGCCGATGACCGCCAGGGTCGACGGCTCGGTGCCCGGGGCCGGCTTTTCGACCATGCCATTGATCAGGGCAGACTTGCCGGCTTCCGGCGTGTCACCGTCGATCGCGACGATACCGTACTTGTAGGCCATGTCCTGCGGGACATTCTCGACCATGATCTGGGCGGCGTTGGTGGCTTCATAGGCCTCCATCATGCGCGCCAGGTCATTCTTCTCGAGACCTTCGCCATCGACCAGCACGTCCGGCAGCATGACGATGAACGGCTCATCACCGACGATCGGCTTGGCACACAGCACGGCGTGGCCCAGGCCCAGCGGCTCCGGCTGGCGCACGCTGATGATCTTGACGTCATCCGGGATGATGTTACGCAGCTGTTCGAGCAGCTCGAGCTTGCCCTTGGCTTCCAGGGTAGTTTCCAGCTCGAAGTGCTTGTCGAAGTGGTTCTCGATGGCATTCTTGCTGGAATGGGTGACCAGCACGATTTCCTTGATACCGGCTGCGACCGCTTCTTCCACCACATATTGGATCACCGGCTTGTCGACGATGGTGATCATTTCCTTGGGGATGGCCTTGGAGGCCGGGAGGCAACGTGTGCCGAGACCGGCAACAGGCAGAACAGCCTTGCGTATCATGTAGCGTCTTCCTTGTGTCTATGTCGTGGTGAAGCCCGTCGAAGGACCTCCACCGGGTTACTGTCGTCGAAGCCAATCAACGACCATCCTTCATCATAGGCAGAGATTATGCCAGTTTGATCAAGGAGTGCGAAATTCCTGCACTATCCGAGGCTTGCTAAGCGCTACCACCCTGTGAAACGCCATCAGCGGCGCATGGCGCGCCCGAGCAGCGCACCGACACTGTCGCTATCGGGCGACTCTACCACGCCATGTTCGGTGACGATGGCATCAATATACTCATGCGGTGTGACATCAAAGACCGGATTGAAGACATCGATGTCCTGCGGCGCGATCTGGCGTCCGCCTGCCTCGCGCAGCTCGGCGGCGTCACGTGTCTCGATGGGGATGTCCGCGCCACTGGCCAGGCTGCCATCGAAGGTGGCCAGCGGGGCCACCACCATGACCTTGATGCCGTGGGCGCGCGCCTGAACGGCCAGCGAGAAGGTACCGATCTTGTTGGCCGTGTCGCCGTTGGCGGCAATGCGGTCCGCGCCGACGATCAACCAGCGCACCCCTTCCGGTGTCCGGGCACCCTGCTGCATGATCAGCGAGGCTGCGCCTTCCACGGCCAGACGCGCGGGAATCTTCTCCTGCACCAGCTCCCACGCCGTCAGGCGAGAGCCTTGCCACCAGGGCCGCGTTTCATTGACATGCACACGGCTGAGGATGCCCTGGGCGTAGGCGGTACGAATCACGCCCAACGCCGTGCCGTGGCCGCCGGTGGCCAGCGCGCCGGTATTGCAGTGAGTCATGACCTCGCACCGCGTCTCGCCCTGCGCGAGAGAGGCCGCAATCACCTGAGCGCCAAACTCGGCCATTCGCAGATTGTCATCCAGATCCTGCTCGTGAATGCGCACGGCCTCCTTCAGCAACGCCTCATACGGGGCCTGCGACCGGGTGGCGTGTCCGGCAATCACCTTGCGCATGCGATCCAGCGCCCAGAACAGGTTGACCGCTGTCGGGCGCGAGGCAGCCAGCACATCACAGGCGCTGGCCAGGCGTGACTGCCAGTCACCGCCCTCGCGGTTGATGACGAAAGCCTCCAGCGCCACGCCATAGGCGGCGGCGATCCCGATGGCCGGTGCACCGCGGACCACCATGTCGGTAATGGCAGTCGCGACCCCGCGTGCATCCTCGAGCAGCACCTCGCGGGTCTCACCCGGCAGCAGACGCTGGTCGAGCAGCGCAAGCTTCACCGCCGGCTGAGTGACATCAGAAGTGACATCATGAGTGACGTCAGCGCTGGCATCGGGCGGGGTGCCTGCCGTGTCTTCTTCCTGCGACGCACACTCTTGCTGGCTTACCCAGCGAATCGGAACCAGGCTCATGACCACTCCCCGTTGCTACATGACAATAATGACGACTGGTCATCGCGCGTGGCGCGACGCCCCGCCCCATCGTAACGCAAGTGCCCGTCATGATGAGTTTTTTGCGCTGGACGCTGACCCGCGACGGCAGTCGGATTAGAATGGTGGAATCGTGCCCGAGGGTAAGGTGCCTGTACAGGCCTGCCACTTCCCGAACAGCACTTCCGTAACGGTAAGGATGCAAAGATGAGCGATAACGACACCCAGCAAGATGCCCAGCCCCAGGACCATCTGGGCAATGTCGATGCCAGCGAGATCGCCAAGTTCTCGGCATTGGCCAGTCGCTGGTGGGACCGTGACAGTGAATTCAAGCCGCTGCATGACATCAATCCGTTGCGGGTCGACTATATCGACACCCACGCTGGCCTGGCAGGCAAGCGCGTGATCGACGTCGGCTGCGGCGGCGGCATTCTCTCCGAAGCCATGGCGCATCGTGGCGCCCAGGTGACGGGCATCGACATGGGTGAGGCGCCGCTTTCCGTTGCCCGCCTGCATCAGCTGGAGTCCGGTGTCGAGGTGGACTATCGCCAGACCACCGCCGAAGCCGCCGCAGAAGAGATGGCCGGCCAGTTCGACGTCGTCACCTGTCTGGAAATGCTCGAGCACGTGCCGGACCCATCCTCGGTGATCGCGGCCTGCGCACGGCTGGTCAAGCCCGGCGGCATGGTGTTCTTCTCGACCATCAACCGCAATCCCAAGGCGTATGCCTTCGCGATTCTCGGCGCGGAATATGTGCTGCAGATGCTGCCGCGTGGCACCCACGAGTATCGCAAGTTCATCCGTCCGGCCGAGCTGGGTCGCTGGACCCGCGATGCGGGCCTCAAGATGGAAGGCTCCACCGGCATGACCTACAACCCGCTGACGCGCAAATATCGCCTGAATTCCTCCGACCTGACCGTCAACTATCTGATGCACACGCGTCGCCCGACCGAGGAAGAGCTTGCGTGAGCCTGCCGGCAGCGCTACCTCGTCCCGCCGCCTTGATCTTCGATCTCGATGGCACCCTGGTGGACACCGCGCCAGACCTGGCGCGCGCCACCAATGAGCTGCGTCAGCATCACACCCTGCCGGCGCTGGACTACGACGTGATTCGCGCCGAAGTCTCGCATGGTGGCAGCGCTCTGGTGACCCTGGCCCTGGGTCATGAGCTCGATCACCCCGAGCATGCCAGCGAGCGCACTCGCCTGCTGGAATTCTATGCCCGCGATGTCGCGGCTCACAGTGTGCTGTTCCCGGGCTATGACGCCCTGATCGAGATCTGTCAGCGCGCAGGCCTGCCGTGGGGCATCGTGACCAACAAGCCCCGTCAGTTCGCCGAGCCGCTGATCGCCGCGCTCAAGCTCACGCCCGGCTGCCTGCTGTGTGCCGATGACCTGCCGGTCAAGAAGCCGCATCCAGAGCCTCTGTGGGAGGCGGCACGCTGCCTCGGTGTCGACGCCTCCGAATGCTGGTATCTGGGGGATCACGACCGTGACATGCAGGCGGCACGCGCGGCGGGCATGCTGGCGGTCGCGGTGCGCTACGGCTATGTCCGTGAGGGCGACGATGTAGACGCCTGGCCTGCCGATGTGTGGTTTGACACCTCGGAAGAAGTCATCAATGCCGCGCTGCGGGCAGCGGACCTGCGCTGACCGAGCGACACGCACGTAGCGCTCACAAGAAGCTCGCACGAACCAGCCCCCACGAGCGAATGATGCGCAGATGAATATCAGAAGATAGACACAAGCAGCTAGAAACAAACCGCTAGACACAAGAACGCCGACGGCCAATGCCGTCGGCGTTCTTGTTGCAGGGTATGGCGAATGACCCGCCTGGCGGCGTCACTCGTCATCCAGTGAGATGACAGTCGACAATGGCTCAGACTTTCGGCGGCTGAGCGTCGAACATCTCGCCGGTATGACCACGACTGTCCGGCCCCATCAACCACAGATAGGTCGGCATGATGTCGGCGGGCGTACGCAGGGTATCGGGGTCTTCGGCCGGAAACGCCGACTTGCGCATCGGGGTCCGCGTCCCACCGGGATTGAGCGTATTGACGCGCACCTGGCTGGTATTCTCCAGTTCCTGTGCCAGCATCTGCGAGAAGCCTTCCGTAGCGAACTTGGAGACACTGTAGGCGCCCCAGAAGGCACGCCCCTTGCGCCCGACACTGGAGCTTGTCAGCACGACGGAGGCATCTTTCGAGGCCTTGAGCAACGGCAGCAATGCCTGGACCATCCAGATGGGTCCATTGATATTGACCTGCATGACCTGCTCCCACAGCGCCGGATCATACTGCTCGAATGGAGTGATCTTGCCCAACAGGCTCGCGTTGTGCAGCAGGCCATCCAGACGACCGAACTCGCTGTGCAGGGTATCAGCCATCTGCTGATAATCCTTGAGCGATGCCCCTTCGAAGTTGAGCGGATAGATGGCCGGTTGCGGTGCTCCCAAGGCCTCGATCTCGTCGTAGACTTCTTCCAGCTTGGCAATGGTTCTGCCCAGCAATATCACCGTCGCCCCATGACGCGCATATTCGACTGCCGCTTCACGCCCAATGCCGGACCCCGCCCCGGTCACCAGAATGATTCGCCCTTTCAGCATGTCGTCCGGGGCCTGATAGTCGATCTTGCACTCTGCCATGGTGATATCCCTGTCTGAGATC
This sequence comes from Cobetia sp. 1CM21F, assembly GCF_023161745.1. Taxonomy (NCBI): domain Bacteria; kingdom Pseudomonadati; phylum Pseudomonadota; class Gammaproteobacteria; order Oceanospirillales; family Halomonadaceae; genus Cobetia; species Cobetia sp. 1CM21F. Next base: position 1,327,467 of record NZ_JALNTQ010000001.1, read on the forward strand.
TGTCGTCAACCGCCGATGAGAGTCACTGTCTCCGCACCGGCAATACTCGCTCGGCCACATGAATCGAATGAAGCGCGCCCGGGTCGCCTGCCGATGGCATGAGGCGCCGAGCGCCAAATAACACAAAGCCCGCACCTGGTAGAATACCAAGCGCGGGCTTTGGGGAATACAGGTGGACAATGGCCACGGGCACTCAGGCGCCGGAGGACAGGAAGTCCTTGGCCATGGTGCCAGCCTTGCTGTCCGGATACTGCTGGACCAGCTTCTCGAGCAAGGAGCGACTTTCCTGCGCCTTGCCTTGACGCGCCTTGACCAGACCCAGCTTGTACATCGCATCCGGCACCTTGCTGGATTGCGAGAATTCGCTGATCACGGTGTCGAAGGCCTGGGCAGAAGCATCCAGCTGGTTCTTGGCCGAATACAGCTCTCCCAGCCAGTAATGGGCATTGGCGGCGAGGTTGGAATCCCCATGGTCCACCACGAAGGCTTCAAAGGCGACAATGGCACCGTCGAAGTCGCGAGACTGCACCTTGGCGAAGGCATTCTCGTAATCCTTCTGGGCAGCTGCACCGCTGTCGGCATTGCTGGCGCCATTGGTGCTGGCTGCACCACCGGCACTTGCGCCGCCAGTGACTGCCGCTGCTGCCTGTGAATCGACAACCTGACCGTTCTCCCCGGCAGAAGCGCCGCCAGAAACCCGCTGTTCCAGATCCAGGTAGCGTTGCTGCGACATCTCGGTCAGACGCTTGAACTGGTATTCCAGCTCATCGATCCGGCCGCGAAGTCGGGCAATTTCCTGTGCCTGTTCGTCGAGTTGATTGAGAAGGGTCAGGGTGCCGCCGCCACTCAAACGAGTATTGGCCTGCTGATAGAGCGAGTTTGATTGCCCAGTGAGGTCCTCGACCGTCGGTGCGGCCAAAACGGACAACGGGAGCAACAAGGCTCCCGCACCGAACAACCCTTTCAGGCTGTGTTTCATGCTGTCGGCTCCGCCGAATCATCATGGTATCGCGCAAGCAAGCCCGGGGTTCAAGGTCACGCCTCTTGCCCGGGCCAGCTCAACACAAGTTTCTAGCGTCTCCACGCCTCATTGGAGAGTCGCGGAGAGGAACCGTACTTAGTAGTCGAAGACCACACGACGATTCTTGGCGTAGGAAGACTCGCCGTGGCCCTGAACAGCCGGACGCTCTTCACCGTAGGAGACGATCTCGATCTGTGACGGAGACACGCCCTGGACAGTCAGGAAGCGTGCGACAGACTTGGCACGACGCTCGCCCAGACCCAGGTTGTATTCACGAGTACCGCGCTCATCAGCGTGGCCTTCCAGAACGACATTGGCGCTGGTGTTGGCTTTCAGGTACTGAGCGTGACCCATCAGGACGCTTTCGAACTCAGGACGGATGGTGTCCTTGTTGAAGGCGAAGTAGATGGTACGCACGTCAGGCATGGTGGCGTTGCTCATCTGGTTGGCGTTGCTGTTGGCACCAGTGTTCATGCCGGCAGTGTTCGCACCGCTGTTGGCTGAATCCATGTCGCCGTCCTGAGCGCCGCCGCTGCTGGAACAACCTGCCATGACGCTCAGGGACAGGGCAACCAACAGACCTTTTGCATACGGGGTGAACTGCATTGTGAAACTCCTTGCTCTAATGGGTACGAATGCCAAGCCTTTCTTGGTGGCTCAGTTGCATTCTAGTGGTTTAGTTCAGGAACGGCGACCACGCAGGTTCACGCACGTCGCCTTGTGCTGACGGCAGGGAGAATTGTGCCCTTCCGTCTGCCGACACCTGGCCCAGGACCCCGCGGGTTCCTTGCTGAGTGGCATATATCACCATAGTGCCATTCGGCGCAACACTTGGTGATTCATCCCACTGAGTATCGGTCAGGGAGGTAACCCGACCGCTCTTCAGATCTTGCTTGGCAACCTGATAACCGTTGCCTGCGCGGTTGATCATGAACAGGTTCTCTCCATCGGGTGAGATGCGCCCGCGGGAGTTGTAATTGCCGGTATATGTCACACGTTCCGTGCCGCCGGACAGATCAAGACGATAGATCTGTGGGGAGCCTGCACGATCAGAGGTGAACACCATACCGCTGCCATCCGGCAACCAATCCGGCTCGGTATCGATCGCAGGATTGTTGGTCAGACGCTGGAACTGACGGCTGGCAATATCCATCACATAGATTTCCGGCTGGCCATCCTTTGACAATGCCATTGCCAGTTTACGTCCGTCCGGCGACCAGGCCGGGGCACCATTGATGCCTCGGAAACCTGTCAGTTTTGCACGACGACCACTGCCCAATTCCTGCACATAGATAGCGGGACGTTCGGCTTCAAAACTGACATAGGCCAGCTTCTTGCCATCCGGCGACCATGCCGGTGACATGATCGGCTCATCGGAGGCCAGAACCTCCTGACTATTGTGGCCATCTGAATCCGCCACGTACAGGGCAAAACGAATATTGTCGCCAACACCATTGGCGGTAATGTATGCGATTTTTGTCGAGAAAGCACCGCGAATTCCAGTGATTTCCTCAAATATCTCATCGCTCATATAATGGCCACGCGCGCGCAGCTCACCATTGCTTCCGGTGATGACTTCGCCAAGCATGCGCTTGTTGCCCAGCACATCCATCAGCTCATACTGGATGCTATAACCGCCATTGCTGGCCGTCTTTACCTGACCCACCACGAGGTAACTGGCCCCCAGGCGCTTCCAGTCATTGACGAAGACATCCTGGGTCGTGCCCGGCAACGCGATTAGATTGTCGCGCTTGATCGGGTCGAACTGGCCACTGCGCGCCAGGTCATCGGAGATGATGCGCGCGAGGTCCTGCGGCAGACTTCCCCCGGTCAGATTCTCGAACGGCACGACAGCGATAGGTGTGGCGCTGTCATTGCCCTTGGTGATCTCGATGGTCAGGTCAGCTCTTGCCAGGCTGGTCACTGCCAGCAAGGCGGCTGCCATCATCCATGCGGTCAATCGTCTCATCGGCCCAGGTCCTCTGGATTGAAGTACAGGTTGAAGTTTCGGAACTGGCTCTTGGCACCAGCCGGCAGGTCCTGCATCTCGGTAAACGGCGCTGCTTTCTGGATCGCCTGAATCGCGGAGCGATCAAAGGCGGCGTTACCACTGCTTTTGCTGACCGCTGCCGTTACCAATTCGCCTGTCGGCAACAATGACACTCTCAGCGTGACCGTCATACCGGGAACGGAGCCCGAGGGCCGGTTCCAATTCTGTCCGACATACTTCTGAATCAGGCTCTTAAAGCCGTTAGCTACCTGAGCAGCCTGTTTGGCGCCGCTGATGGCGTCGCTTTCATTGTCTATCAGGCTATCCAGCGAGCCGGCAGAGGCCTGCGCCGCTTTCTCGGCAAGTGCCTTCTGGCGTGCGGCTTCAGCGGCCGCCTTCTTGCGCGCTTCTTCCGCCGCCTTGGCCTTGGCTGCCTTCTCCTTGGCGGCCTTGTCGGCTGCCGCCTTTTCCTTCTCGGCCTTCTCCGCAGCTGCCTTGGCCTTGGCTGCCTTTTCGGCTTCCGCTTTCTTGGCTTCAGCGTCTGCCTTGGCCTTGGCCGCCTTCTCCGCTTCGGCTTTCTTGCGCGCTTCTTCTGCGGCTTTTTCCTTGGCGGCCTTTTCGGCTTCCGCCTTGGCCTTGGCAGCCTTCTCGGCTTCCGCCTTCTTCAAGGCATCGGCCTTGGCCTGCTTTTCCGCTTCGGCTTTCTTGCGGTCAAGGGCAATCGCCTTGGCTTCCTCTGCACGCCTGGCCGCTTCTGCCTTGGCCTTTTCGGCCGCCGCCTGCTCAGCCTTCAACTGCTCCGCCGCCTTGGCCTGCTCAGCCGCCTTTTGCTGTTGCGCCTTCTGGACAGCCGCCTTTTCCTCAGCGGCGCTGCGCTGCTGTTCCGCTGCACGCTCTGCCTCTCTGGCCGCCTCTTCCTTGGCGCTCTGGCGCTGATCGGATTCTTCGGCCGCATCACGCGCCTTGCTGGACTTCGCCTGCTGGGCCTGATTGGTCGTGGTCTCGGTACTGACCAGCGTCGCGTTGACGATGGTGGTGTCGGTCTTCTCCGGTTCGGATTCTGGCCAACTCACCAGAGTCAGAATCAGGATGCCCAGGTGCAGACCAACGGCCAGCACCACAGGCAACCCCAACCCGACCCGCTGTTCTATCTCTGGCTGACTCATCCATCAGCCCTCGGTCGGTGGTTCTGAAATCAGCCCGACATTGGGGACACCGGCACCCTGCAGCGTGCTCATCAACCCCATGACATCGCCGTAGGGCGCCGTCTTGGCACCCTTCACCAGCACGGGCGTCTTGGGCTTCTCGGCCACGATGGACGCGACCTTGCTGCCCAGTTCATCCAGTGCCACCGGCGTGCGCTTGTCTTCATCCGACCCCAGATCGATGTAGTAATTGCCGCTGTCGTCCAGCGAGACGATCAATGGTGTCACATCATCGGGATTGTCGATCGGCTTGGAGGTGACCTTGGGCAATTCGACCTGAACACCCTGCGTCATCATCGGCGCGGTGATCATGAAGATGACCAGCAACACCAACATGACGTCGATGAAGGGCACCACATTGATCTCGGAGGACAGCTTGCGCTTGTGGCCTCTGCTATACGGTCCTTTCATTGACTCGCCTCCCTTCAAGCGTCGTTGCTGCCACGACCGTGCAGATTACGATGCAGAATGGAGTGAAGTTCTTCGGCGAAGTCTTCATAGCGACCCAGCAGCTGATCAGCGCGGCTGGCCAGACGGTTGTAGAAGATGACGGCCGGGATTGCCGCGAACAGGCCCATGGCAGTCGCGACCAGTGCTTCGGCAATCCAGGGGGCGACAGTGGTCAGAGTTGCCTGCTGAGCCGTACCCAGTGCCTGGAAGGAGCCCATGATGCCCCACACGGTACCGAACAGGCCGACATAGGGGCTGACGGAGCTGACCGTGGCCAGAAACGGCAGATGAACGTTCAGGCGCTCTTCTTCACGTGACAGCGTGACGCGCATACTGCGTTGCACACCATCCATCACCGCATCGGCATTGCTGGACTTGGGCTTGAGGCGGCTGTACTCGCGGAACCCGGCACGGAAGACGCCAGAGGCGCCCGGGGTGGATTCTTCATCCGTCGGCAATTCACGATAGAGGTGATTGAGGTCGACCCCGGACCAGAAGCGCTTTTCAAAGGCCGCGTAAGCCTGCTTGGCACGGGACAATGCCATCCCGCGCTGAAAGATCACCACCCAGGATGCAATGGAAGCTGCCAGCAACAGCAACATGACTGCCTGAACGACCAGACTGGCGTTCACGAACAGCGAAATGATCGACATCGAATCTTCCACGGAAATCCCTCTTTACTTGGTTCAGTCTGTGCCACCGTCAATCAGTGACACGATAAATAATCTGTTCATCAGCCTGGCGTCTCGGCACCTGACTGGCAGCGGCCTCATCTGCGCCTTGTGATCTCAGACCTCAAGAGCCGCAAGCAATTCCCCGGGCCAGCGTCTGGGGCGCAAGGTCGTGGCATCGACGCAAGCGATCACGACTTCCGCTTCACTCAAGATCTGCTCACCGCGCAGCGCCTTCTGGGTGAACGTCAAACGTGCACCGCGCAAGGCGCCTGCCGTTGCCGTCACGGTCAGCAGGTCATCCAGATGCGCAGGACGAAGATAACGATTTGTTACACTGTGTACTACCAACTGAATGCCTTTTTCAAGCAAGGCTTGCTGCGTGAAGCCCTTCGCTCGCAACCATTCACTGCGCGCGCGCTCCATGAAGCGCAGATAATTCACGTAGTAGACGATGCCACCGGCATCAGTATCCTCGATGTAGACGCGCACAGTGTGGTGAAAACATGCAGCTTCACCCTTCAACGTATTTCCTGCGTCTTCAGATGTCATGACGCGTCATTTCCTTCCTGTCCCAGCCGCGCCTGCTCTTCACGTGGGGTGATCCCGAAGTGCAGATAGGCCGAGCGTGTGACCAGACGCCCACGCGCCGTGCGCATCATGAAGCCCTGCTGAATCAGATAGGGCTCAAGCACATCCTCGATGGTATCGCGCTCTTCCCCGATGGCCGCCGCCAGTGAATCGACACCGACCGGCCCGCCATCGAACTTCTCGATCATCGCCAACAGCAGTCGACGGTCCATGTGATCCAGGCCGTGGCTGTCGACATTGAGCATGTTGAGCGCCTTGTCGGCCACTTCCAGCGTCAAGCGACCATCCGAGCGCACTTCGGCGAAGTCACGCACTCGGCGCAGTAGACGATTGGCAATACGCGGCGTGCCGCGGGAACGACGCGCAATCTCAAGCGCCCCTTCCATCTCGACTTCCATGCCGGAAAGCCTGGCACTGCGTGCCACGATGTCGGTGAGTGACTCGATATCGTAGAACTCGAGGCGCTGGACGATGCCGAAGCGATCGCGCAGCGGCGCCGTCAGCAGCCCCGCGCGCGTCGTCGCGCCCACCAGGGTGAATCGTGGCAGCTCAAGCTTGATCGAGCGGGCCGCGGGGCCTTCACCGATCATGATGTCGAGCTGATAATCTTCCATCGCCGGATAGAGCACTTCCTCGACGGCCGGTGACAGGCGGTGAATCTCGTCGATGAACAGGACATCGCCTTCCTGCAGGTTGGTCAGCATCGCTGCCAGGTCCCCTGCCCGTTCCAGCACCGGCCCGGAGGTCGACTTGATATCGACACTCATCTCGCTGGCGATGATATGCGCCAGCGTCGTCTTGCCGAGTCCGGGCGGGCCGAAGACCAGGGTGTGATCCAGACTATCGCCTCGTCCTCGTGCGGCACTGATGAAGATTTCCATCTGCTCGCGGACGATGGGCTGTCCGATGTAGTCACTCAGCGTGCGTGGCCGATTGGCGCGATCGATCCGCTCTTCCGGATCATGCGTCGCCGCGGAGATCAGTCGGTCCGACTCCATCATGATGCTTGCTCAACTCCTGATGACGCAGGTCACGCACATGACGCGGGTCATGGGCCATGAACGTGCGTCAGTGGCAGGTGGCAAGGTTTGCCAGGGCGGTGCAACGATCTAGCGCATCTGCGTTCAAGCGCGCACTTTCTACCCCAGTAACCTGCCAACCCCTAGTCAATAAATCCAATCACGATGCGCCGTTTCCTTCACGGAAACTATAGGGCGCATGTTTGCTGCCCTGGCGGGGCCTCAGCTGGCCATCTTGCGCGCCAGCGCCGCCTTGATGAGCGCTTCGGTGGAGGCGCCGGTCTCGAGCCCGGAGAGCATCTTGGCCGCCTCGACAGGCTTGTAGCCCAGAGACACCAGCGCGGCTTCGGCATCCGCCAGAGGATGGGTGACCGGCGGTTGCGGCTGGGAGGCACGCGCCATTTCATCCAGCCCATCATCCGCCGGCAGCGTCCAATGCTTGAGGCGATCACGCATCTCGATGATCAGTCGATCCGCCGTCTTCTTGCCGACGCCCGGCAGACGTGTCAGCGCTCGGCTGTCTTCGTCGTGAACACAGCGAATGAAATCGGACTGCTCCATTCCCGACAGAATCGCCAGCGCCAGACGCGGGCCGACACCGGAGATCTTGATCAATTCACGGAACAGTCGACGCTCGGGCTCCTTGCCGAAGCCATACAGCAACTGCGCGTCTTCGCGCACCACCAGGTGGGTGTAAAGCTGGCAATGTTCGCCCACGGCCGGCAAGCCCAACAGGGTGTTCATCGAAGCTTCCAGTTCATAACCGACACCCTGTACGTCAAGCACCAGCTGCGGCGGTTGTTTTTCCAGCAATGTCCCGGTCAGGCGTCCAATCATGTTGCGGCTGTCCTTGCTCGGCAGAGAACGTGTTCGGTGGGATCGTGCTGCTCGCAGACCCGATTCTCTGCACGGATTGTTACAATGCGGGCAAGCCTACCAAAGATGAAGCGTAGGCGGCATGTCCCAGTGTCACGACGAATTTGTCGCATCTTTCTGACAGTCATACCTTGGGTGATGGCACGAAGCCTGATGCCACGCGGCTTGGCGCATCACGCAATCGGCTGCTGCCAGGCTCGGCAGACACTCTACAAGTGACTGAAAAATCGCTATTAATTGAGCACAATACCGCATTTGTCGCTCAGCGGCATGTCAGGCGTCGGGCTCGAAGTCTCGCCAGCTGCTGCTACGCCGTACGCGGGTTCCCTTGCGTCGACTGGTATTCCCCAGCCCCAAGGCTTCCAACTGGTCATTGCCGGGCGTCAGGCGTCGACGCGCGAAACAATGCGTCAAGGCGATGGCCAGCGCATCGGCGGCATCGGCCTGCGGCGTGGCGGAAAGCTTGAGCGTATGCGTGACCATATGCTGCACCTGTGACTTCTCGGCGGCACCGGTACCGGTCACGGCCTGCTTGATCTGCCGCGGCCCATATTCGAACACCGGCAAGCCGTGATTGGCCGCACACACGATGGCAGCCCCGCGCGCCTGGCCCAGCTTGAGCGCCGAATCGGCGTTCTTGGACATGAAGACCTGCTCGATGGCGAATTCCGCGGGGCGATGCAGGGCGATCACCTCGCTGATACCGGCATAGATCTGCGCCAGGCGCTGATCCAGGCTGACCTGTGACATGCGAATGCAGCCACTGTCCACATAGCGAGGCTGGGCCGCAGAGACATCCAATACCCCATACCCGGTCAGACGTGAGCCCGGGTCGATGCCAAGAATGATCATGCTGCCGCCTCGCTTCTCACACCTTGCGTCTTCGCTGTCGTCATCGCGCCATCGCTCTTACTGTGTATATAACCAGCCACCATGCCACAAAAAAGGCGGTGCGACACTGTCATGGCCTGACGTGAACGCCAGCAAACAGTCTCGCACCGCCTTGTCGGGCTTGCTCGCCCCCTCGCCTACCAGGTCAAAGGGACAAACCTGCCACTGCGGGACCGCCCTTGTCTGATCGAATCAGTCCAGACGGCCCCACCAGTCACTCTCTCGGTCATGCGCCGCTGAATCAGGCCTGACCGCTTTCGTCCTCGACCTTGACCTTCTGACGCAGACGGATGTTCAGCTCCTTGAGCTGCTCACCGCTGACCACGCCCGGGGCGTCGGTCATCATGCAGCCGGCGCTCTGGGTTTTCGGGAAGGCAATCACTTCACGAATGGTCTTGGCGCCGGTCATCAGCATCACCAGACGGTCGAGACCGAAGGCCAGACCACCATGGGGCGGCGCGCCGAACTTCAGGGCGTCGAGCAGGAAGCCGAACTTCTCTTCCGCTTCTTCTTCACCGATGCCCAGCACTTCGAATACGGTACGCTGCATGGCCTGATCGTGGATACGGATGGAGCCGCCACCCAGCTCGGTGCCGTTGATGACCATGTCGTAGGCGCGAGACAGTGCCGCTTCCGGGTTGGCCTTGAGCTCTTCCGGCGTGCAGGACGGCGCGGTGAACGGGTGGTGCAGCGCGCTCAGGCGGCCGTTGGCATCGGCTTCGAACATCGGGAAGTCGACGACCCACAGCGGCGCCCACTCGCGGGTGTAGAGGTTGAGGTCTTCACCCAGCTTGACGCGCAGCGCACCGATGGCCTCGGCCACGATGTTGGCCTTGTCAGCGCCGAAGAACACGATGTCGCCATCGACGGCGCCACAGCGGTCCAGCACTTCATCCACGACGTCTTCCATGAACTTGACGATCGGCGACTGCAGACCCTCGACGCCCTTGGCACGTTCGTTGACCTTGATCCACGCCAGGCCCTTGGCACCGTAGATGCCGACGAATTTGGTGTAAGCGTCGATTTCCTTGCGTGACAGGCTGGCACCGCCCGGCACACGCAGTGCGGCGACACGGCCCTTGTCGTCCTTGGCCGGACCGGAGAAGACCTTGAAGTCCACGCCGCTCATCAGGTCATCGACATCGACCAGTTCCAGCGGGATACGCAGGTCCGGCTTGTCGGAACCGAAGCGGCTGATGGCCTCGGAGTACGGCATGGTCGGGAAGTCGCCCAGCTCGACATCGAGCACTTCCTTGTAGAGGCCACGGATCATGGTCTCGGTCATGCCCATGATGTCCTGCTCGTCGACGAAGCTGGCTTCGAGGTCGATCTGGGTGAACTCCGGCTGACGGTCAGCACGCAGGTCTTCATCACGGAAGCATTTGGCGATCTGGTAGTAACGATCGACACCGGCGACCATCAGCAGCTGCTTGAACAGCTGCGGAGACTGCGGCAGTGCGAAGAAGCTGCCGGCGTAGGTGCGGCTCGGCACCAGATAGTCACGTGCGCCTTCCGGCGTGGCACGTGTCAGGATCGGGGTTTCGATGTCGAGGAAGCCCAGGGCTTCGAGCTGGGCGCGCACGCTGTGAGTGATGCGCGAGCGCAGACGCAGCTTCTCGATCATGTCGGGACGACGCAGGTCGACATAACGATACTTGAGGCGAACTTCCTCACCGACCTTGTTGTGGTCGTCGAGCTGGAACGGCGGCGTCTGTGCGGTGTTGAGCACTTCGACGTCCTTGGCCAGCACTTCGATCATGCCTGTCGGCATGTTCGGGTTCTGGGTGCCTTCCGGGCGCAGACGGATACGGCCCTTGATACGCAGCACGAACTCGCTGCGCGCCTTGTCGGCAGTGGCGAAGGCATCGACGGTGTCCGGATCGACGACGATCTGGGCGATGCCATCACGGTCGCGCATGTCGAGGAAGATGACGCCACCGTGGTCGCGACGGCGGTGCACCCACCCGCACAGAGTGACATCCTGATCGATCAGGGTCTCGTTCAGTTTGCCGCAATAGTGGCTGCGCATGTTGATTCCTTGTTGCTCAAATTCATGATCGACGCGCTGATGCGCATCTGTCTCAGAGGGCCTGCCGTTGGCGATGAGGGTCAAGGGTACCCGCTGGGCGCCCCTGACCCTCATCACGCTGATGCCTGACGCACTATCCCAGCTGTGTCAGGCGGTGCTGTCGCTACCACCGGCCAGATTCTTCTTGCTGCCGGACTTGAAATCCGTCTCGTACCAGCCACTGCCTGCCAGACGGAACCCGGCGGCGGAGACCAGCTTCTCGAGCTGGTCCGTCTTGCATTCCGGGCACTCCGTCAGCGGCGCAGCGCTGATCTTCTGCAACTTGTCCATCCGATGGCCACAGGCCTTGCAGTGGTATTCATAGATCGGCATGGTTTTCTTTCCTGACAATACTGGTCACGGGGCTGTCTGAGCACCGTGAACCATGACAATGTTATGCCTTGCGGCGCGTCTTGCGTTCAGCGCACCTGCGGCCCCAACATGAGAGCTTTCGCAAGCACCAGCAAGAGACGCCTACAATAAGGCCAGTTGAGCGGCTTTCAAGTCAAAGCGAAAGGGGCACATTATAGCGTGCTCGGCCCCGTGCGGGGCAACACCCAAGCACAAACCGGCCCAGACGCTACGTACTCGTCATTTCCGGGCCAGCCTTTCTGTCTTCCTATCTATCTTCCTACGCCATCATGAGGCACCTATGTCCGATCACGATCGTACTGCGCAGTCTCCCTCTCATTCTTCCACGCCCGCTTCCTCTCACTGCGAGCCCGCCTCGTCCACCAGCGCCCCGCAGGCCGTCATGCTAGATGCCGGCTCCGTCGGTGACGGACTGGACTTCTCGCGCCTCGAGGCCCGCCTGGAAGGGTTGGTATGCCATGACGCCACCGCGCCCGAGGAAGTGGTGCCACGGCTGAGCGGTGCCTCCATCGTGCTGGTCAACAAGGTACGCATCGAGGCTCACCACATGGATGAGCTGCCGACCCTCAAGCTGATCGCGGTGATGGCGACCGGCACCAACAATATCGACATGGCGGCTGCCGAAGCACGCGGCATTCGGGTCATGAACGTCAATGCCTACGGCACTCACTCGGTGGCGCAGCACACCTGGATGCTGCTGCTGGCACTGGCAGGCCGCCTGCCGGAATACCAGACCGACATCGCCGCGGGCGAGTGGCAACGCAGCGCGACCTTCTGCCTGATGGGACGCCCCGTGGTGCAGCTGTCCGGCAAGCATCTGGTCATCATCGGCAAGGGGGAGCTCGGCACTGCGGTGGGCAGGCTGGCCGAGGCGTTCGGCATGCGCGTGACCTTTGCCGCCCGACCGGGCACAGCCCCCACCGCTGAGCGCCCCGCGCTGGAAAGCCTGCTGCCCCAGGCTGACGCCATCAGCCTGCACTGCCCGCTGACCCCAGAGACGCAGCATCTGATCGATGAGCAGGCGCTCGCCGCCATGAAGCCAGGTGCCCTGCTGGTCAATTGTGCCCGCGGGGGCATCATCGACGAGGACGCAGCCCTGGAGGCACTGGCCACCGGGCAACTCGGCGGCCTGGCGGTGGATAGCCTGCCGGAGGAGCCGCCACGTGAAGGCCACTCGCTGCTCTCGGCCCTGGAAAGCCAGCACCATTCGGCGAGTGCGCCCTTGAACCTGATCGTCACGCCACACAATGCCTGGATCAGCCAGGAGGCGCGCCAGAACATGCTCGATCTCAGTCTGGCCAATATCGAGACATTCCTGAGCGAACACGCCTGACACGGCCACAGCCTCACGGCCTCAACCTCGCGATGACAGCCACTGACGCCGAGTGGCAGGTGTGATCGGCACGTCACGAAAAAAGCCCCCGAACCGGCATATGCGCCGAGTCGGGGGCTTTTTATGAGTGGCCTGGCGTCAGCGGATGCGGATATGCATGCCCGCCGCCTTGAGGGCGTTGCCTTCAGCGTCCCACGACACCACACGACCGCGTGAGCTCAACAGTACCCACCGGGTGCCGCTCGCTCGCTCGCCGTCCTCATGCTCACCGTCATCGTCAGCGCTCAGGCTCCGCTGTTGCAGGAACTCGTCGCCAGCCTTGCCTGTGGCGTCCGCCATGCCTGCCTCGTTCATCCCCATCGCCTCGATCTGCTGAAGGTCCTCTTCCTGCGGCGCACGCATCCGGTACTGGCACTCACAGCTTTCGCCATAGGTAGTGATGATCTTGTGTCTGAGCGCATGTACCTGCTCGAGATCCTCCGGGTGAATCAAGCGATCGAAGTCCATTTCGCGCATCGCCAACGGCTCGTGGCCCGAAGCGCCGAGCATCTTCCAGAGATTGGGGTGGATCTGGACGATGCGCTCAGGAATGTCCATTTCCCACAGGCTATCGCCACTGGCTTCGAGGGAATCCAGCAAGCGACGCTCGCTGGACTGCAATTCCTTCTGGGTCTGGCGCAGCCGCTGGTACATCTCTTCGGCGGTGGCGTTGGCATCATCCAGCTCGACGATGCCACTGCCACCCGCGGACTCGACTTCCGCGCCCATGCCGATGCGATGCAGACGCTCACGCAGCTCGGCCAGCGGCACCGAAAGACGACGGCTGATGTGGTGCGTGCGCCAACTCATGAGTATGAAGAAGGTGAAATAGAACAGGATCAGGCCACCGACCAGCGCCATGCCGACCAGCTGGAAGTTGCGCCCGATCTCGGCGGTACGAAAGAAGACGGCGCTCTCCTCGACCATGCTCAACATGATCCAGCCATTGCCCGGCAAGCGCTCCCACGCCACCTTGTAGGGCGCTCCCGCCACATTGACGCTCTCCAGGCCACGCCGCTGCTCGAGGATACGGGGTGCGAGTCTCTTGAAGACGTCATGACCTTTCAGCTCCAGCTGGGCGGGCCGAATGACATCCTCTTCCTGGAGGTCATTGGCATCGGGAATCTCCAGCGGCAGCAGCGACAGCAACTGCTCACCGGCGCGCGGGACGGCGAGTGAGCGCCCCTCGGCATCGAACAGCATCGCGAAGCCTTGCCAGGGCAGCTCCATCGCCAGCACCTGATTGACGATCACGTCCAGGGTCATGTCGACGCCGGCGACGCCGAGAAACTCGCCTTGCTCGGAATGGAAGGGACTGACGGCCGACGTCATCCAGCCATTGCCGGCCGGGTCTTCGTAGATGTCGGTCCAGATGGTGTTTCGCGAGGGATTTGCCTCTGGCGCGGCCAGATAGAAGAAGGAGAAATCACGACAGTCGTGGTCGGCTGGCACCAGCGAGGCCAGATCGACATAGGGGAAGAGGCGGACATAGCAGTCGGCCATCGTGACGAAGGACTGCACCACGGCCGAGTGCGAGGACACGACACTGCGCATGATCGGGTCGACCGCCGTCATGCGCAGCGCCATGGGGATGTCCTGCTCGAGGCCTGGCAAGGCGGGATAGAAGCCGCTGCCCTGATTGTCCGCCGTCTGCTGACTGGCCCAGACACCGCTGGGCAGGCTTGCATGACGGGCAACCTCGCGCGCCGCCACCCCGGTACCGGTGTCACCCATGGCCAGTTCGCCTGCCTGGGCACCAAGCCCGCGCGACAGGTTCTGGACATGCTCCAGTTGCTGGCTGAGTGACTTGGCCTCTCGCAGCATCGCCAGATTGAGCTCGCTGCTCGACTGGGATTGCAGGTAATTGAGGTTGGCATCACGAATCTCGTCATTGGACACGAAATACACCGCCACCAGGGCGGTCTCGACCAACAGCAACGGAATCATGGTACTGGTGAAGAGCGCTCGCCAGACCCACTTCTTGATCGTGACGGCGGGTTGCTTCGACTCCGACATGGGCGACTATCCTGAATCCAGCGAGATGACAGGAAGTATGCACTTTCTCTTGCGTTCCAAGAGGCTAATAGCTTCAACGCTTAAACATGACCTGAAGGTCAGACCTTGGTGATACGACTGGGGACAGGCGGCCAAGGCTTTGCTAGGATGCTCGACCCCAAGGAGGCTGCATGCTTTACAACTACGGTTCTATCAATATCGATCACGTCTATCGGGTACCTCACCTGGTACGACCGGGTGAAACCCTGGCGAGTCTCTCCTACCGTCAGGTACTGGGTGGCAAGGGTGCCAACCAGTCGCTCGCGCTTGCGCGCGCCGGAGGCGACGTCACGCACTGGGGCCGCCTTGGCAACAGTGATCGCTGGGCACTTGAGCCGCTGGAAAGCGCCGGTGTCATCACCTCGCAGGTCGAGCTCAGCGCCAGCGCCAGTGGCCACGCCATCATCCAGGTGGACGACCACGCCGAGAACAGCATCATTCTGCACCCGGGTGCCAACCACGGTTTCACCGATGAGCATCTCGCGACGCTGTTCTCCGGCGTGACGCAGGGAGATTGGCTGCTGCTGCAAAATGAGTGCAACGCGCTGGGCAAGGTCATCGAGCTGGCGCACGCCAAGGGCATGAAGATCGCGTTCAATCCGGCCCCGATGGGCGCTGATGTCCTGCGCCTGCCGCTGGAACACTGCCAGGTGCTGTTCCTCAATCGCGGTGAAGCGGCACAGCTGGTCGAGCTGGAAGAGAGCGCACCTGTCGCCACCCTGCTTGCCGCGCTGCACTCTCGCCTGCCTGACACCGAAGTGGTCATGACCCTGGGCAGCGAAGGCGTCTGCTACCAGCTGGGGGAACAGCGCATCCAGCTGCCGGCGCACCGCGTCAATGCCGTGGACACCACCGCGGCGGGCGACACCTTCATCGGCTATTACCTGGCAAGCCAGATCGAAGGCCAGAGCATCGAGGAAAGCCTGCGTCGTGCCAGCACTGCCTCTGCCCTGTGCGTGAGCCGTGAAGGCGCAGCGCCGAGCATTCCGCTGGCCAGTGATGTCGCCGCTGCCCTGGCCGAATGGCCGACGCTCGACGTTCTGAGCAACTGACTTTCTGGGCAACTGAGCCTTTCAGCAACTGAACTACCTGCACGGGGCACCACCACGTGGCCCGTGCCGTGCCCGTGTCACCTCATGGGCGCCCTGTTGGCGTAACGCCCTCTATTGCAGGTCACTTCTTTCACGAGGTCAGCATGAAAACACCGATTATCTTTGATACCGATCCGGGCGTGGATGATGCCCAGGCGATTGCCATCTGTCTGGCGCATCCGGACATCGAATTCCTCGGCATGACCACCACCTTCGGCAACGTCACCATCGAGACGGCCACCTCCAACGCCCTGCTGCTGGGCGAACTGGCGGGTCAGGAGATTCCGGTCGCCCAGGGCGCTGCCCAGCCGCTGGTCAAGGACAAGTTCCCGGCGCCGGCGCACATCCACGGCGCCAATGGCCTGGGCAACATGGAGATCCCGGAGCCCAAGGGCAAGGCACTGTCCATCAGCGCACCGCAGTTCATCGTCGAGCAGGTCAATGCGCGTCCGGGCGAGATCACCCTCGTCGCCGTCGGCCCGCTGGGCAATCTGGCCACCGCACTGCAGCTGGACCCGAGCATCATCAGCAAGGTCAAGCAGGTCGTCATCATGGGCGGCTCCATCCGTGAAGGCGGCAACGTCTCACCGGTCGCCGAAGCCAACATCTTCAATGACCCGCATGCCGCCGCCAAGGTGCTGACCGCCGGCTGGCCGCTGACCATGGTCGGTCTCGATGCGACGCACCGCTGCGTGCTGTCTCCGGCCCATGTCGAGCGCATCCGTGTCGCGCAAGGCGCACTCGGCGAAGTGCTGTCCGGCAGCTATCAGTTCTACAAGGCCTTCTATCAGGAAGCGCGCGGCATCGATGGTTGCTGCCCGCACGACAGCTGCGCCCTCGCCTGGCTGATGAAGCCGGAGCTGTTCACCACCGAGCGCGGCCACCTGAATGTCGAAGTCGAAGGCCTGGCCGAAGGTCAGACGCTGTTCGCCCCTGAGGGTCGCGAATTCCTCGGCAATCAGTGGTCCCAGACGCCGCTGGTCGACGTCTGCGTCAATGCCCAGGGCGACAAGGTCGTCGAGTGGATCACCGACGTATTGACCGCCAAGGCGTCCTGATCCGGCGCCCGGCAGGCCCGCCTGGGCCTGCCATCGGCCTTGCCACAAACCGAGACAACGTCCGCCAGCAATGATGCTGACGGGCGTTGTCTCGGTTTGAGCACTCGCATTTGTTCACTTTCCCCTTTCCTTCCTCCTTCCTCCTTCCTCCTTCCTCCTTCCTCCTTCCTTCTCCTCCTCTTTGGCGTCTCTCCTGTACCGCAACGGCCTCCCCATTCCCCCGAAGACCGAGAAGTTGCTGGGTTATGGAAATTTTTTCAGCAAGATAACGGGATAAACTTTTGACTACCCCTTACCAGACGAGAGTGAATGGCGAGCCGTTCGGCGCATGCACATAATCTGATACGCTAGCAAAATCTCACTGGGCAAGCGCCTCATACGCCGCCCCATCCTGCCTGCCACGGAGCTCATCATGCCTTCGACGACAACGTTGCCCTCTGCACCCGCTGCAACGCTTCGCACTCAGGATTCTCCCGCGATCGCCGACACCCAGTACGACTGCCTGGTCTTCATCGGTCGCTTCCAGCCCATGCACCATGGCCATGTTGCCGTGATGGAAGAGGCCCTGCGCCTCGCGCGGCAGGTCATCGTGCTGGTCGGCTCTGCCTGGCAGGCACGTTCACTGCGCAACCCGTTCACCTTCTCTGAACGCACGCGCATGATCCGCAGTTGCTTTGACGATGCCGACAATGCGCGTCTCGAAATCGTGCCGTTGCTGGACGCCCTCTACAACGACGATGTCTGGGTGCGTGATGTGCAGCGCAAGGTACGCGATATCGCGCGCCCGCAGGCCAACCGGATGCCGAGAATCGCGCTGATCGGTGCCAATCGTCGTGACAGCAACAGCCAGTCAAGCTACTACCTGAGCCTCTTCCCGCAGTGGGAGTCGGTGGCGGTGCCACTGCGCGAGGGGATGGAGGCCAGCCGTATTCGTGAGGTCATCTTCACCGAGCGTGCCCGCGCCGAGGATTGGCTGGACAATGAGGGACTGGAGCTGCTGCCACCGCCGGTGGCTCAGCACCTGCATGGCTTCCTGGATGAGACCGCGTGGCAAGGGCTGGTCGAGGAACGTCGCCTGCTGGAGCAATATCGCGCCGCCTGGAGCGATGCGCCCTACCCGCCACTGTTCATCACGGTCAACGCCGTGGTGGTGCAGTCCGGCCATGTGCTGCTCACCACGCGGCGCGCGGCGCCGGGCAAGGGGCTTTACGCCCTGCCTGGCGGCTTCGTGCAACCCCAGGAGCGCCTGCTGGATGCCTGTCTGCGTGAGCTCAAGGAGCGTGTGCGCCTCAAGGTGCCGGAACCTGTTCTGCGTGGCTCTCTGCGCGGACAGCGTCTGTTTGACGCACCACATCGCAGCTGGCGCGGACGCACCCTGGCAGAGGCCTTCTACTTCGCCCTGCGACCGGAGCAGCAGCTCCCCAAACTCAGAAGCGGCGGCGGCGAGAACGAGGAGCAGGCACGCTGGGTCGCGCTGGCGGATCTGGAGCCCGACACCCTCTTCGAGGACCACTTCTTCATCATTCAGAATTTCCTCGGCCTGCATGCAGGCCAAAGCAGTTTCTGACTACCCAGAACGGCCTCACACTTCCCTGCATCAGCACAACGAAAACGGCAGCCCAAGGGGCTGCCGTTTTCGTCACAAGACACCTGGCTTTCGTTTGTCTTCGCCTGTCCTTGTCTTTGCCTGCAACTCTCGGGCTCAGGCTTCGAGGAAATCTCGCGGCAGATTCATCAGCTGCTTCCAAAGCTTGTCGATGCCGGGCTTGTGGACAAGGGAGCAACGATAGAGACGAATCTCCAGCGGGATATCCCACGCCTCGTTGCCCGCGCGCAGCAGCTTGCCGCTTTCCAGCTCATCGCGAATGCAGAAATCCGGAATCCACGCCATGCCGACGCCCTGCAGGGCCATGCCCTTGAGGCCCTCGGCCATCGCCATTTCATAGACGGTGCGCAGGCGCAGGCGCAGCGGATCATTCTTCAGCAGCATCTTCACGCTGCGGCCCAGAAATGCCCCCTGGGTGTAGGACAGCAAGGGAATCGCATCCTGGCTGGTCTCGCTCTGCCCGGTCAGCGGGAAGCGCGGCTCGCCATTCTCCAGCGGCACGCACACCGGCAGCATGTTGACCTTGGCGACCGAGAAGGACGGGAAAGCCTCGGCATCCAGCTGCATGCTGGCGTAAGGGTCGTAATAGGCGAGCATCAAGTCGCAGTTGCCTTCGCGCAGCGAGTGAATGGCGTCGCCGACATTCATCGCGGACAGGCGTGTCGGCAACTCCCCCAGGCCCTGCTGGAGACGCGAGATCCACTTGGGGAAGAAGGCCAGCGCCAGCGAATGCGCGGCCGCGATATCCAGGGTCTCGTTGGCCATGCCCAGCCCGCGCAGGTGGGCGAGACACTCTGACAGCTGCTCTGTCAGGTTGCGCGCGGTGACCAGGAACAGCTGGCCCTCCGGCGTCAGACTGACCGGGGTCGTCGAGCGGTCGACCAGCGTAGTGCCCACGGCCTGTTCAAGCGCACGGATGCGGCGACTGAACGCAGGCTGGGTAACATGTCGCAGGCGAGCCGAGGTGGAGAAGCTGCGGGTATTGGACAGCGCAACGAAATCTTCCAACCACTTAGTTTCCAGGTTCACCCGAACTCCCAAAAATGTCGAACATGCCCAAGCGAGGCTTGCCTGGCCGGTCATGCAGGGTCTTGTCATGGAGAATGGTGCGTCGCGGCGCACCACCACCTTCGTCTTATGCGTTTGACGTATACGGCAGCGTTGAATGGCATTGGCCGCCGAGGGGCTGCGCTGGTTACCCTTGTCCACCTAGCCGCCATTCAAGCGCCACAGTGTACTTCAGCCAGGAGTTCCGCCCAAGTGAACCATCTCTCGGAAACCCCCAACGCCGCCAATGCCACCCCGGCAACTTCCACGCCGGCCGACTTGAGCCATGCCGAGCGTGAGGCACTGGCCAACGGCTTCCGACTTGAAAAGGATCTCCTCGGGCGCGAGCCGGTGCCGGCTGACGCCTACTACGGTGTGCAGACCCAGCGCGCGCTGAACAACTTCCATCTCTCCGGCGTGCCGTTGTCGCACTTCCCGCGTCTCGTCGAAGGACTCGCGCTGGTCAAGGCCGCCGCCGCCGAAGCCAACCATGCGCTGGGCTATCTCGAGACACGCGAGCACGATGCCATCCAGCACGCCTGTGCGCGTCTGATGAATGGCGATCATCACGATCAGTTCGTGGTCGACATGATCCAGGGCGGCGCCGGCACCTCGACCAACATGAATGCCAACGAAGTGATCGCCAATCTGGGCCTGGAGTTCCTGGGCTACGAGAAAGGCGATTACCAGCAGCTGCACCCCAACAATCACGTCAACATGGCGCAGTCCACCAACGACGCTTACCCGACCGCCATCCGTGTCGGCCTGCTGCGCAGCCATTCGGTACTGGTGGACGCGCTGAGCGAACTGGCCAATGCCTTCGCCAGCAAGGCGCTGGAATTCGATGACGTGGTCAAGATGGGGCGCACCCAGCTGCAGGACGCGGTGCCGATGACACTGGGCCAGGAATTCCGCGCCTTCGCCAACACTCTGCGCGAAGACGTCGATCGCATCGCCAACCTCAATGAGTTGCTCAAGGAGGTCAATCTGGGCGGGACCGCGATCGGTACCGGCATCAATGCCGACCCGCGCTACAGCGCACTGGCGATCGAGGCTCTGGCGCGTCGTTCCGGCATCGACTTCCGCCCGGCGTCGGACCTGGTCGAGGCCACCAGCGACATGGGCGCCTTCGTGCTGTTTCACGGCATGCTCAAGCGCCTGGCGGTCAAGCTGTCCAAGATCTGCAACGACCTGCGCCTGCTGTCCTCAGGCCCGCGCACCGGCTTCAACGAGATCAACCTGCCGCCTCAGCAGCCGGGCAGCTCGATCATGCCGGGCAAGGTCAACCCGGTGATTCCGGAAGCCGTCAATCAGGTCGCCTTCGATGTCATCGGCAACGACACCGCGCTGACCATGGCCGCGGAAGCCGGCCAGCTGCAGCTCAACGTGATGGAGCCGCTGATCGCCTACAAGCTGCTCGACTCCATCCGCCAGCTGAGCCGTGCCATGACCATGCTCAAGAATCGCTGCGTGATCGGCATCACAGCGAATCGTGATCGCTGCGCCGAGCTGGTCAACAACTCCATCGGCCTGATCACCGCGCTCAACCCGTATATCGGCTATGACAATGCCACCCGCATCGCCAAGGAAGCCCTGGTCAGCGGTCGCAGCGTGCTGGAACTGGTACGTGAGGAAGGCCTGCTGGATGAAGCACGCTTGGAGGCACTGCTATCCCCACAGGCCATGACGCGCCCGCGTCAGATGAAGGACTGACCCTTCAGCGAGAGTCTGCTCTCTTGCCGCATCAACCTCTTGTCACATGCGACAGCGCCGCACCAGAAAGCCTCTGGTGCGGCGCTGTCGTATCAAGGCCATGAGTCAGACGACTTTACCGACTTCGGGCATCACGCTTACTGCTGTGTGCTGGACTGCGAGATTACATCATCACGATGCGCGGCAAAGTATTTGCGTGCACGCTCAGCTTCTTCCACGGTAGGTGTATAGGTCGTCCATTCTCCGCCCTTCTCATCACGATAACGCACGACACCCTCGTCATGGTCGATTTCATAGTAAGGGTGGACTTCACGCAGATTGAAGAATGCGGCGGGGGCGAAGAACAGGATATCTAGCGCCAGATAACCGCCATTGAATTTCAGCGGCAGAATGCCATACATGGGCATCTTGTTGTCATCCACTACTTCAAACTCGTAATTGCCGAAGCTGGTAGTGGGAAGCGTTTCTTGAACGGTAGACTGATCTCTGGTGACATCTTTCAAGTTGATACGCGCCGTCTCTGACGGGCTGCTGATCGTCGTATGCGCGCTACATCCTGCCAGCAGCGCCAGAATAGCCAAACTACCTGAGGCTTGACGCAATTTCCGGGCGAGAGGTCGAGACATGAGTACGTTCCCTGTAGGTTATCGATTTTTATCGATCTGATTATTGAGTTCAGCAAGATCAGCAATGATCACGCGATGTGACCCTAACACGAATCACGATAATCACGGTTATATAAATCGGCATCACCATGCGACTGCCATCCAAGGCAAACTCCTTTTCACACCGCGCGCGGGTCACGCGGATCCCGTGGATAGAAGCGTTCGGGTTGCGCCTCGATATGATCGAAATGCTTGGTGTTCTTGTAGGGCATCTTCATGAAGCCGGAAATTCCCAACCCGGAGATCAGCGGCACTGCATCGAGAATCTCCGCCAGCAGACGCGCGAATTCCTGCTCTCGCGAGGGGTCCAGCAGTCGGTAGTAACTGTGAATCTTGAGGTGGTGTGGCAGGGCTTCGAAGATCAGCATGCCGGTGTGGTGGATGGCATTGAGTGACTCCAGTACCTTCAATATCTTCTCGGGCAGCACCAGCAGTTCCTCAGGGTCCGGGCCATCCTCGAAGTAGGAGTGCACACGCGAGTCATCCTCAAGCTCCGGCACCGCGCTGACCTCATAGCTCAAGCGAGGTCTGGCCTCCCCGTCTGCCGTCGGCGCGAAGACGAAGGCAGCCTCCGGGTCTTCGCGCTCCAGATGCAGGGTATCGCGGGCATTGAACAGACACGCCTTGAACACGCCCTGGCGATAGATGGCACGCGCCAGAGCGACCATGTTGTTGATCGCGACGACGAAGGCGGCCTTCAAGGCAGGGTCATGCAGGTGCAGCGCAGTATCCACGAAGATGCCCTGTGGCTCCCAGCGAATCGCCAGACCGCCGACGATCGGGTATTTGCCCAGACGACTGACCGCGGCCAGGAAGGCTTTTTCGGTGCCGCCCATGCCTTGCATGAAGTTCTTGTAATAACGATCCAGCTGGACATCATTGACGGCGTCCAGCGCGTTGCCAGCATGTTCGCCGGTCTCGTCCGCCTCGAAGGCCTCACGCAGGAAGGATTTGCGCGAGGTATAGACGACCGTGTCGATCTCGCGCGTTGCCGGCCTCACCCAGACCGGCAGCAGAGACAGTGGCGGCTCGAGAGGCAATTCCGGCATCACCAGCCGTGCGATCCTGCCCATCTCGCGCAGGAAGTAGTCGCCGGCCTGCATGCGCAGCTGCGGGTCATCCGCCAGCATGCCATCGAGCAGACGCGCGAATTCCCGGGGTAACCCCAGCGACACCGCCGGGATGGCGCGCACGCCAAAGCGACACGACTGCCCAGAGGCCAGCGCGTAAAGTGTGGCGGCCACGCCCTGCTCATCGAAGCGCGGCGAGGACAGCGCACCATTGAGCTGCTCCTCGCCGATGAAATAGACATCGCCCAGACGCGCATTGGTCTGTTGCAGGTTGTCCGACATCAGCTGCATCACGTTGGTGGTGATGAACTGTTGATGCTCATCGAGCTGAGCGAATACCGAACTGCCCCAGTCGATCAATGCCACCTGTTCCCGCTCGACATCGAAGACCAGATTCGACGGCTTGATGTCGCCATGCACGACCGGTGGCGTGCCCGCTCCCGTCGATGCCCCGCGCAGCGACTTGAGGATGTCGGCCAGCTGACTGGCGATCTTGACCACCAGACGCGGCGACATGCGCCCGTGACGCAGTGAATACTCCTCGAGATTGATGCCCGGCGCGCGCTGCATGACCAGAATCGACTGCCGCCGTACCCGCTGATAGCTGACCAGACGCGGAATCAGCGGGTGAGCGACCTGGTCGAGCATGTAGGCCTCTTCCTCCAGGCGGTCCTGCAGGGCCTGGGGAAGAGTCACCCGCGTGAACTTGAAGACATGTTCTTCACGCGTGCGCCGGTCTTCGCCCAGGCGCCAGCCCGCGAACACGAAACCGTAGGCGCCCTTGCCGACCAGATGGATATCCCGGTAGCCCAGCCCCTCGAGCTGGGAGATGCACAGCGCCACCCAGTCCTTGAGCTTCTTGGCATCATGATGCGAGAGCAGATAGATCGACTGCTCTTCCGGGATATAGAACTGTTGCAGGCGCTCGTGGGCGCGCGCATCACTCATGCAGGATGCTCTCTAGCCGGGGCCCCTGGAGCAAGCAGCGCCTCATGATAGCGACAGCAGCATTTCGTCAGGGTGCTCCAGATAGTGCTTCCACAGATTGCTGAAGCGCGCGATGGTCCCGCCGTCGATGATGCGATGATCCCCCGCCCAGGTGATGGTCATGATGTCACGCGCACAGACATTGCCCTCGCCATCGAAGCGCGGTAGACGCTGAGTGCGCCCCAGCGCGACGATGGCGACCTCCGGCTGGTTGATGATCGGAGCGGCGTAGGTGCCGCCCAGCGCACCGATGTTGGAGATCGACAAGGTGCCGCCCTTGAGGTCCGCCTGGGCAACGCGCCCGCTGCGCGCAGCTTCAGTCAGCCGCCCGACCTCACGCGCGATCTCGAGAATGCTCAGACGTTCGACGCCCTTCACGTTCGGCACCATCAGCCCGCTGGCACTGTCCACCGCCATGCCGATGTTGCAGGCGCCCTGATAGAGAATCTCGCTCTCATCCTCACTGAGACGCGCATTGAGAATCGGCTCCTCGATGACCGCCAGCGCCATGGCCTTCATGATGAACGGCATCAGGGTCAGGCGAATGCCTTGCTGCTCGGCGCGTACCTTGAGGCGGGCCCGCAACGCCAGCAGGTCGGTGATATCGAGCTCATCGCCATAATGGAAATGCGGGATCTGCGTGCTGGCCTGCACCATGCGCCTGGCCATCACCGCCGCGACACCCTTGAGCGGTACCGCTTTCGACTCAAGGCGTGACGACCTCTCCTCGTCACTGGCCACGTCACTGACCACAGCACACGCTTCGGCAGCTGTCTTGTCGGTCTCGGCGGCCGCGCCGACCTTGTGAGAGTCATCAGGCGTCACGTCAGTCTCGTGAGCCTCGGATTGCTTGAGATATGCCAGCACGTCTTCCTTCAGCACCCGGCCGTTACGCCCCGAGCCTGCAATGACCTGGATATCGAGCTGATGCTCGCGCAATAGACGGCGCACGGCTGGGGTCGCGGGTATGCGACGCTGGCTCTCCTCGTGACGCCCGTCTTGCTTACTCTTGTCGTCGCTCTTGTCGTCGCCCGCCTGGCGGTGCTCCGCCAGACGCTCTGGCTGAGCCTGTTTGCGTTCAGACGAGGTGACGTCGCTCTCAGTGCTCTCAGTGCTCTCAGCCTCTGCCTCCTCATCAGGCACATAGGCATACAGCGGCGTATGCACTCGGGCATTTTCGCCCTGGGCGTAATGGAAGCGCACGATACGCCCGGGCTCCGAGGCAGTGATCTCGACCAGCGCCTTGTCGGTCATCACATCGACGATCGTCTGGTCTTCTTCCACCGTGTCGCCTTCTGCAACGTGCCAGGTGACCACCTCACATTCGACGATGCCTTCTCCGATATCCGGCAGGATGAAATCACGCGAGCGCCGCTCAAGGGCCGCGGCTGTCGGTGTGGTAGCTGCCCCATTGCTGACTGACAGAGCAGAAGCTGGCGCTGCGACATCCGACTGACTGCTGACCGCCTGGCTGGCTGCTGACTGAGCCTGTGCCGTCGAGCGAGCAGGCGCCGCAACCATGACATCGCCGGCGTGGTCATCCTCACGCTCGCCGTGTCCGGTCTTGTCACTATTACTGTCACTGCCATCATCCACCGCAAACAGCGGCGCATGGACACGGGCAATCTCGCCTTCCTGACAGTAAAGCTTGACCACGGTACCGGCGTGGGGCGCGGGGATTTCCACCAACGCCTTGTCTGTCATGACCTCGGCCACCGGCTGATCTTCCTCGATCACGTCGCCTTCCTTGATCAACCACTTGACCAGCTCGCACTCGACGATGCCTTCGCCGATATCGGGCAGGATGAAATCATTCATGGCGCGCATCACTCCCTGTCATCAGTAATTCAAGCTTTGCTTGATGGCCTCGTAGATCTTGAGCTCGTCCGGCAGATGCTCCTTCTCGAGTACCAGCGGGAACGGCGTATCAAGGCCAGTGACGCGTCGGATCGGCGCCTCGAGATACAAAAAGCAACGCTCCTGCACGGTGGCGGCAATCTCGCTGGCAAAGCCTCCCGTCAGCGGCGCTTCATGACTGACCACCAGACGACCGGTCTTGAGCACCGAGTCACACACCGTCTCGATATCCCAGGGAAGAATGCTGCGCAGGTCGATGATCTCGCAGTCGATGCCATCCTGCTCGGCGAGCGCAGCGGCCTTCTCGATGACCTCCATCTGTGCGCCCCAGCCGAGCAGCGTGATATCGCGGCCTTCACGAATGACGTCGGCCACGCCCAGGGGCAGTTCGTAATCGGCTTCTGGCACCTCGCCCACCGAGGCGCGATAGAGCCGCTTGGGCTCCATGAACAGCACCGGATTGGGATCGCGAATCGCCGCCAGCAGAAGCCCCTTGGCTTGGTGGGGGTTGCGTGGCATCACGATCTTGAGGCCCGGGGTATGCGCGAAATAGGCCTCGGGCGACTGGGAGTGATAGAGCCCGCCTGCGATGCCGCCACCATAGGGCGTGCGAATCGTCAGGCCGCCGACATCGAACAGATCACCGGAGCGATAGCGGAACTTGGCCGCCTCGTTCACGATCTGGTCAAAGGCGGGGAAGATGTAATCGGCGAACTGGATCTCGGCCACCGGCGTCGAGCCCTGCGCCGCCAGCCCGTTGGCGAATCCGATGATTCCCTGCTCGGTGAGTGGCGTATTGAAGCAGCGCTCTCGACCGTATTTGTCCTGCAGGTGGCTGGTAGCCCGGAAGACGCCACCGAATACCCCGACGTCCTCCCCGAACAGCACCACACGGGGATTGGCGGCCATGGCGATATCCAACGCATTGTTGATCGCCTGCAGCATGTTCATCTGCTTCTTGCCCGAGGCCGAGGCTGCTGCATCCTTGCTGCCTGTCGCCGCAGACGCTTCTTTCGCAGCTGAACCCACCGCAGCTGAGTCGCTTGTAGCTGAGTCTGTCACTGGTGTTTTCTCCAACGGCTGCTCACTCATCTGCTCGCTCATGATGTCTGGCCTCCATCCACAGGCTGATGGCTCACTACCGGCTGATGGTTCTCAACAGGCTGCTGGCTCTGCATGTGCTGCTGACGTGCCTGATACGCCTTGCGACTGTCTTCCAGCTCCTGCGCAGTGAACCCCATGCTGGCGGCGCCCTTGGGATAGGCATGCGGATACTTGCGAATGTGCTGTTTCACCTCTTCGAGCTGCTGTATGAGCAAGGGCGTCGGCGTGTCGTAGACATCGCTGATCAGCGTGTCCAGCGCCGGTGGCGCCAGTTTCTCGGCACGCTTCATGGACTCAAGCACTTCGCGGCGCAGTTGATCGCCAGTGGCCTTTTCCTCCTCCTCGCTCCACCAGCCTTGCGCCTCCAGCCAGTTGCGCATGCGCAGGATGGGGTCCTTGTCGCGCCAGATGGCCTCCTCCTTCTTGCTGCGATACCCGGAGGGATCATCCGAGGAGGAATGCGCCGCCAGACGGTAGGTCATCGCCTCGATCAATACCGGCTGATTCGTCTCGACCGCGATCTTGCGCGCTGCCAGGGTGGCTTCGTAGACGGCGATCACGTCATTGCCATCCACCCGGATGCTCTGCATGTGATAGCCGAAGGCGCGTGGCGCGATGCCATCGGCGGCGAATTGCTCGCATGACGGGGTGGAAATGGCATAGCCATTGTTGCGACACAGGAAGATACACGGTACTCGGTGCACGGAGGCCATGTTGAGGGCAGCATGGAAATCGCCCTCGGAGGCGGCCCCTTCACCGAAGATGGTGATGGTGCACTGCCCCTTGCCTGCCAGCTTCTGGCCGTAGGCATAGCCGGTCGCCTGGGGAATCTGGGTCGCCAGCGGCGAGGAAATGGTCATGTAGTGCAGGTCACGCGACCCATAGTGGATCGGCATCTGACGGCCCTTGCCGTAGTCGCGCTCGTTGCCGAACATCTGGTTCATGAATTCGTCACAGCTGAAGCCGCGCCAGGCCAGCGCCCCCTGCTCACGGTATTGCGCCATGATCATGTCATCGTCCTGGAGCGCCGCCGCACTGCCGATCACCGTGGCTTCCTCGCCGGTGCATTGCATGTAGAAGCTCAAGCGCCCTTGGCGCTGGGCGGCCAGCATGCGCTCATCCAGCACCCGGGTGAACAGCATCGTCCGGTAGATCTTGAGCGCCGTGTCGCGCTCGATCGGAGCGCGGTCGATAGGTGAACTGTCCTGCGACTTGTCTCCCTGAGAGACATTTCCCTGCCCCTGTGGCGCATCGACAGGATAAAGAGTGCCGTCCTGACGCAGGCGCTTGAAGATCGGGATGCAGAGCTCATCGCCGGTCATGAAGGCCAGGTGATGCAGCACCGTCGGCCCCTGCGGCGCGATCTGGTCTGCCGTCGGCATGGCGGTCAGGTCATCGAGCTCTGGCTGTGAGCCATCGGGCGGCGCGGTCCCCGGGGATACGGGTCCGCGTGTTGTTGTATCGGACATGCTCAGCGTCCTCTCTTACCGATCAGGCGTTTGAGGGATTACCCAGCCCTCGTGAGGCCGGGCAGGCAATGGAGTACCTTCATGAATGTCGAACCGGAAGCTGTCGAACCGCAAGCTGTCGATTCGGCGATGACAACAGTGCCTACCATCAGACTAGTGGAAAGTCGCTCCGGCGGCCTAACAGTTAACGTTAACGTCAAGGTAACGCAAAGGCAGACGATATGCCTGCCTGACAACTACTTCTTTGGTGGAACCTTTTGCGGCATGAGCGCATGCGCGTTCGGCATGGAAAGCTGAATTCGCGTGAAAGGACGCTTTTTTGCGACTAAAGGTGCAGAGGGTGAGTGCAGGCTGACTGTTAATCTTCCCGCACCAAAAAAGTGCTTAATGCAGTGCGCAATCGTGACAAGGCATCGAGACGACAGACTCGGGCGCGCCCTGAGCATCATCAGCGATGATCATCGCTAGACACCTAAGGACAGTTCCATGAGTGATTCCTCCCGCCCTAACCTGTGGCGCCGTTTGCCGTTGTGGCAGAAGATCCTGGGCGGCCTCGCCCTGGGGGTACTCGCTGGTGCCCTGATGGGAGAAAGCGCCAGCATGTTCAAGCCGCTGGGCGATATCTTCATCAATGCGATCAAGATGCTGATCGTGCCGCTGGTCTTCAGCACCCTGGTGGTCGGTATCACCTCGATGCGTGACCCGCAGAAGATGGGCCGCATCGGCGGCAAGACCATCGCCCTCTACCTGCTGACGACCGCCTTCGCGATCGCCATCGGCATGCTGGCCTCCAGCATCTTCCAGCCGGGTGCCGGCTTCGAATTCAACTTCGACAAGGCGATGGAAACCAAGGACGCGCCTTCACTGGTGCAGATTCTGGTCGACCTGGTGCCGAGCAACCCGATCGATGCGCTGGCCAACGGCAACATCATGCAGATCATCGTCTTCGCCATCGGGATCGGCATCTCGCTGATCATGATCGGCGACAAGGGTGAGCCGGTCGTGCGCGTCTTCGACAGCTTCGCCGAAGTGATGTACAAGCTGACCGAGTTCGTGATGGCCTTCGCGCCGTTCGGTGTCTTCGGCCTGATGGCGCATGTCTCCGGCAACTACGGCCTGGATGTGCTGCTGCCGCTGGCCAAGGTGATCGGCGTGGCCTATCTGGCGAGCATCGTGCACGTGCTGGTGGTCTACTCCGGCCTGCTGGCGACGCTGGGCAAGCTGAACCCGGTGCGCTATCTGCGTGGTATCGTCGATGCACTGGTCGTGGCCTTCTCCTCGGCCTCCAGCTCCGGCACCCTGCCGATCTCCATTCGCTGCGCCCAGAAGAACCTCGGCGTCTCGGAAGGTGTCTCCGGCTTCGTGCTGCCGGTCGGCGCGACCATCAACATGGATGGCACCGCCATCTATCAGGGCGTGGTGGCACTGTTCATCGCCCAGATGACCGGCATCGAGCTGTCGATGATGGACTACGGCATGATCGTGCTGACCGGTACGCTGGCCTCCATCGGCACCGCCGGTGTGCCGGGTGCCGGCCTGATCATGCTCTCCATCGTGCTGAGCCAGGTAGGCCTGCCGCTGGAAGCCATCGCGGTGATCGCCGGTATCGACCGTATCCTCGACATGGCGCGTACCACCGTGAATGTCGCGGGCGACCTGATGGTCACCACCCTGGTCGGCAAGTCCGAGAACGAGCTGGACCTCGAGGTCTACAACGCGACCCAGCCCAAGAAGGACGCCTGACGCCAGGCGCAGGCCTTCTCGCCTGCGCCTTGCCTTGAAACACGAACGCCCCGCTCATTGAGCGGGGCGTTCGTGTTTCAAGGGCTATGATTCAGGGCTGTGTATACCGTCTGTGATTACGGCCCGTGTTTCAGGCTGTAACAGGGAGAAAACACAGGCAAGGTCAGGCAGATTCCGGCGGCGAGTCGCGCAGTTCACGTCTGAGCACCTTGCCGACATTGGTCTTGGGCAGCTCGTCGATGAAGACCACCTGACGCGGCACCTTGTAGCTGGCCAGTTCCTTGCGCGACCAGTCTCGCAGCGCATCCGCCTCTAGCTCTGCGCCATCCTTGAGCACGACATACAGCTTGATCGCCTCACCACTGCGCTCATCCACCACCGAGACGGCGGCCGCCTCGAGCACGTCCGGGTGACGCACGATGACGTCCTCGACCTCGTTGGGATACACGTTGAAGCCGGAGACGATGATCATGTCCTTCTTGCGATCGACGATGCGCATATAGCCATCGTCCTGGAAGACCGCGATATCCCCGGTGCGCAGGAAGCCATCGGCAGTGAAGCTGTCTTTCGTCGCCTGCTCACGCTGCCAGTAGCCCTTCATCACCTGCGGCCCCTTCACGCACAGTTCGCCCGGCTCCCCCATCGCGACCAGCGCGCCTTCATCGTCATACAGACGCACCTCGGTGGAGGGCATCGGCCGACCGATGGTGCCGAGCTGAATGGCATCCAGCGGGTTGAACGACACGATCGGCGAGGTCTCGGTCATGCCGTAGCCCTCGGAGATATCGCTGCCGGTGACCCGCTTCCACTCTTCTGCCGCCTTGCGCGTCAGCGCCACGCCCCCTGAGGTGGTGATCTTGAGCTTCGAGAAGTCCAGCGCCTGGAAGCCGGGGTTGTTGCACAGCGCCACGAACAGCGTATTGAGGCCGACGAACATCGTGAAGTCGTGCTTTTGCAGCGTCTTGACGAAGCCCGGAATATCGCGCGGATTGGGAATCAACAGGGTGTGATTGCCTTCACTGAGCATGCAGGCCAGATGAATGGTAAAGGCGTAGATGTGATAGAGCGGCAGCGGCGCCACCAGCGTCTCATGGCCGGGGTTCAAGCCCTGCGTGAGGGCCATCTTGCCTTGCAGCATGTTGGCGAGCAGGTTGCGGTGAGTCAGCATCGCGCCCTTGGCGACCCCGGTGGTGCCGCCGGTGTACTGCAGCACAGCGACATCATCGAGTGCCAGTGTCGGCCGCTCCCAGCGCTCGGCCTTGCCCTGCGAAATGGCCGTGCGCAGCGGGATGGCGTCGGGCAGGTGATAGCTCGGGACCAGTTTCTTGACGTGCTTGACCACGGTGTTGATCAACAGCCGCTTGAAGGCCGGGTGCATGTCGCCCAACTCACAGACCAGCACGTACTCGAGGCCAGTGCGCTCCCGCACGCGTTCGACCTTGTCCGCCATGTTGGCCAGCACCACCAACGCCCGCGCGCCGGAATCATTGAACTGATGCTCCATCTCACGTTCGGTATACAGCGGATTGGTATTCACCAGCACCAGGCCTGCACGCAGCACGGCGAAGGCCACCACCGGAAACATCAGCGTATTGGGCAGCTGGATGGCGACCCGATCGCCCGGCTTGAGGTCGGTCTCATGCTGGAACCAGTCCGCCAGCTGACGACTGGTGGCATCCAGCTCCGCAAAGGTCATGGTGCGGTCCATGCAGGTAAAGGCAGGACGCTCGCCATGCGCGGTGCAGGCCTTCTCCAGCATGTCCATCAGGGAGTCGTAGCCGCTGAAATCCACCTCCTGAGAAGACCGCAGGCACGACATGCCGCTCATGTCGCCTGCCGTTGGCTGTGCTCTCGAAGCGTCGGGCGAGGCATCTGCCACGCGGGAAGGTTCTGTAGTGGAATCGGCAGTGGAATCGTTAGTGGACTTGCCTGACTCATCGGGTCGAGCCGCTAGGGGATCATGCATGGCGTTGCTCCTTGATCAGTACGTGGGGCGCTCGGCGTCACTGCCCCCGCTACCTTGTTGTTGTAGACGTCGTTGTAAGACCTCGTTGCAAGACGTCGTCGTGAGACCAGGTCGTAAGACATCGTGGTGAGGCGCTGTCGGGGCTCCGTCGGATGGGTGTCAGCCTGTGGGCCCTTCACTGTCGACAGCATAGCCGCAAACCGATGCTGCGCGCCGTTGGCGGAATCGATGGACCTGCCAGCATTGGAACATACGTACGTTTGATATTGCCTTGCGACCTTGGTGACATGCGCAGGCCTGCTCTGGAGCAGGGAAACAGCCCTGAGCCCAAGGAGGTAGGCAGCCCTGAGCCGTAAGCGAGAAACAACGAGGCCCCTGCCCAGGGGGCAGAGGCCTCATGTCTTGCACACCAGACGCATACGTCTGGCAAACGGCAACTCAGGAGAGGTCGCGGACCTCGTTCTCGATCATCTTGCGGATATGCTCCTCGTTCTCGATCATCGATTCGCCGTCCTCGCGCAGCGATTTCAACAGTCCGATCATCATGGCGATCAGCACGAAGGTGAACGGCAAGGCGCCGGCGATCGAGGCAGCCTGCAGGGACTTGAGCGCCTGATCGCCCCCCAGCAACAGCAGGATCAAGGTCACGGCGCCCAGCATCATGCCCCAGATGATGCGTTGCTGCACCGGAGGACGACGACCGAAGGCCAGCAGGCGTCCCAGCACCAGGGTGCCGGAATCCGCAGACGTGACGAAGAAGATGATCACCACGACCAGCGCGGCCACCTTGGCCACGGTCGCGGCGATGCCGGGTGTGAGCACATCGAACGAGTGGTAGAGGGTGCCGGCGTAGTCCCAGTTGGTGACCGCAGCCGTGTAGATGCCCATGTCAGCCCCGTACAGGGACTGATAGATCCCCGCCGAACCGATGACGCCGAACCAGACCAGCGCCACGATGGAAGGGATGACCATCACCCCGAGAATGAATTCACGGATGGTCCGGCCGCGCGAGATGCGGGCAATGAACATGCCGACGAAACCGGCCCAGGCGATCCACCAGCCCCAGTAGAAGATGGTCCAGCCGCCCTGCCACACTTGCTCGTCCGGCGTGCGCGCCGTCCACAGTGTCATCGAGACGCCATCGGTGAGGTAATCCCCGAGCGCGGTGATGGAGCTCGCGATCAGATAGTTGGCGTCGCTCACCAGCAGGAAGTAGGCCAGGATGCCGAGGCAGACCCAGGTATTGAAGGTGGAAAGCAGCTTGATGCCGCGTGCCACGCCGCTGGTCGCTGACAGGGTAGCGATGACGCTGATCAACACGATGGAGACCACGGTCACCATGCGCGACTTCTCTTCGATGAGGCCCAGTGACATCAGGCCGGAGCCGATCTGCTCGACGCCCAGACCGAGCGTGGTGGCGATGCCGAAAATGGTACCGAACACGGTC
Source organism: Cobetia sp. 1CM21F (assembly GCF_023161745.1). Taxonomy (NCBI): domain Bacteria; kingdom Pseudomonadati; phylum Pseudomonadota; class Gammaproteobacteria; order Oceanospirillales; family Halomonadaceae; genus Cobetia; species Cobetia sp. 1CM21F. Next base: position 1,360,871 of record NZ_JALNTQ010000001.1, read on the forward strand.
AGGATATCGACGGTGTGCCCGATGGGTCCGTAGATCCGGTTGCCGATCAGCGGATAGAGAGCCGAGCGCATCGAGAGCGGCAGCCCCTTGCGGAAGGCGAAATAGGCCAGTGACAGCCCGACGATGGCATACATGGCCCAGGCAATCGTGCCCCAGTGGAAGACGGTGAGCTTGATGCCACCGGCGGCCGCTTCCGCGACGCGGCTGTCAGGCACCGGGAAGCCTTCGTCCCCCGGCATGAGACCACTCGCCAGAGCGGCCTGCTTGGCCTCGAAGAAGGCGGCGACGGCCGCCTTGACGTCCGCACTCAGAAACGGATTGCCGCCGCTCCAGTCACTCGCGAAATGGATCATGGGCTCGGACATCGAGAAGAACAGCATGCCCGCGCCGGTCCCGCAGCCGAACAGCATCGAGAACCAGGCAAAGTTGCTGAACTCGGGGCGCTCATCGTCGCGCCCGAGTCGAATCTTGCCGACACGCGAACACATCACGTAAAGACAGACCACGAAGGTCGAGAACATCACCAGCACGTAGTACCAGCCCAGGGTGCTCTCTATCCAGGCCTTGATGCCCAGAAACTGATCGCTGGCCGTCTTGCCCAACAGAATCGCATAGAGAATGAAGAACACGGTCATGGTGATCGCGGTGATACCGAGCGTCGAGTTGAGTCCCTTCAGGACACCTCGCTGCTCGATGAGTGCATCCAGTTCCTTTCCTTTCAACATGTTTCTACCTCGTGACGGGTTTTTATTATCATTTTTCATGATGCCGCTATCGTCGTTCGTGACATCGGTATCTTCGTTCATGACATCGTTATGGTCGTTCATGACTGCGGATGCTGGGGCTCAAGGAACCTCAGTCGTCATGGGGACATTGCGGGCAGATCGCGTTCACCTTCGGCCAGACATGGGCGGTAACCTTGGCAGACGACAACGCCACGGCATGTCATCTGACCCCAGCCAATATGCGACTTTGTGGGGAGAGTCCATGCTATAGCCCCCCCGCTTGCGAGACCAATAAGATCTCGACGCCGCCTGGATAAGCAGAGCTAATGCCAGAGATGAGAAAAAGAGGCCTCACATTGCGGCGTCTTTCGGCAGAGGTCCTATCCAGGCCGGTTCCTTCAGGGAACCTCATCCAGACAGACAAGAGCCCCTGGCGGATCTCTCCACAAGGGGCTCTTGCGTCATGGCGACGCGTGAAGCGTCACTGACTGCCCGCTCGGATCATTGACCGACGGACTGGCTCAGACGCAGCTGGTGCAGGTAGTGCATATGACGCTCGTACTGCTCGAGCAGATCATTGATGACCTGGTCCTTGCTGTAGCCCATCAGATCATAGGACTGACCGCCTTCCTTGAGGAAGACTTCGGCACGACAGTAGTCCTCTTCATCCCCCTCGTCTTCCTGATCCAGATTGAGGTCCGGACGCAGGTGAGAGCGAATGCGCACGCCATAGATGAAGTCATCTTCCTCGCCGTGGCGTGCATTGAAGTAGACGCGATCACGGCTGGTGGTGACATCGACTTCCAGTCCCTGGCTGCGCAGCTCTTCAGCCAGTTCCTGCATGCCTTCCGCGACAGTGCCGCGCAGGAAGCCACGTACCATGGCGCGCGTCGGGAAGCTCATCAGGTGCTGGGCACGCTTGCGCCAGTTGCCCTTCTCGCCCATCGGCGTCGCGGCTGCGGTGTTCACCGACAGCGAGCGGCGCTTGACGGACTCGAGATTGAGCTGACGCAGCAGACCGAAGATCGCGGCCAGCAGGATCATGCCGAACGGCAAGGCGGTAGCGATGGTGGCGGTCTGCAGTGCCCCCAGCCCACCGGCCAGCATCAGCACGATGGCCAAAAGACCCACCGCGAAGGCCCAGTAGATACGCTGCCAGGTCGGGGTGTCTTCACGACCACCGGAGGCCAGCATGTCGACCACCATCGAGCCGGAATCCGCCGAGGTGACGAAGAACACGATGACCATCACCAGCGCGATCACCGAGGTGATGGATGACAGCGGCAGCTGCTCGAGGAAGGTGAACAGGGCCAGCGAATAGTTGTCGTTGACGGTATCGACCAGCGCCGTGACGTTCTGCTCCAGAATCATCGAGATGGCGGTGTTGCCGAAGATGGTCATCCACAGCAGGGTGAAACCGGCCGGCACGAACAGCACGCCGATCACGAATTCCCGGATGGTACGGCCACGCGAGACACGCGCGATGAACATGCCGACGAACGGAGACCAGGACATCCACCAACCCCAGTAGAGCAGCGTCCAGCCACCGATCCAGTCATTGGGTTCGTAGGCGTAGAGTTCGAAGGTCTTGCCGACGATATCGGCCATGTAGAAGCCGGAATTCTGGACGAACGCCTTGAGCAGGAAGGCGGTCGGGCCGAGCAGCAGCACGAACAGCAACAGCACCACGGCAAGGCCAAGGTTGATCTCGGACAGGATACGGATGCCCTTGTCCAGGCCGGTCACGACCGAGATGGTGGCCAGGCCGGTGATCACGACGATGATCGCGACCTGGGTCCAGTCATTGTTCGGCATGCCGGTCAGGTGCGAGAGTCCGGCATTGACCTGTGCCACACCGTAGCCCAGCGTGGTGGCGACACCACAGACGGTGCCGACGATGGCGAAGATGTCCACCGCATGGCCGATCGGGCCGTAGATGCGCTTGCCGATCAGAGGATACAAGGCACTGCGCAGCGTCAGCGGCAGGTCATGGCGATAGCTGAAGTAGGCCAGAATCAGCGCGACGATGGCGTAGATCGACCAGGCATGCAGCCCCCAGTGGAAGAAGGTCAGCTTCATTGCTTCACGCGCGGTCTCGACCTGCTCCGGGGTGCCCGTCGGCGGATTCAGGAAGTGCATCACCGGCTCGGCCACGCCGAAGAACATCAGACCGATGCCCATGCCCGCCGAGAACAGCATCGCGAACCAGGTGACGTTGCTGTAGTCCGGCAGTGAGTGGTCCGGCCCCAGGCGAATCTCGCCATGGCGTGAGAAGCCGACATACACCACCGAGATCAGCACGATGGCCACGCACAGGATGTAGAACCAGCTCACGGTGTTGGTGATCCAATGCTGGACCGACTCGAACACGGACATGGCCGTATCCGAGAACACCGCGGTGAAGATCACCAATAACAGGATGATGGCATTCGCGCCGAAGAAGACCGGCGGGTTGACCTTGGCAAACAAGCCGGTGCGCGGCTCGGCACTGGCATCTTCGCCACCGCCCGCTGCAGGGGTATTGCGCATGGAGATTTCCTTGTGAGTGTCCGGGAGAGACGCCGTGAGCTGTCTCGGCGCCCTGCTGGCAAACAACACTATAATGAAAAAACATGATCAGATTGCGCGCGGATAATATCACCTGATGACTACATGACCAATGTCTTGTCCAACTACCGTCCAACTTCTCGGCACACAGATGGCGCAGGATGCCATTTGTTTTCTTGATGCTTGCACGCTGGCACCCAACGTCATCGGCACACTCAAATGCCATGCTGGTCACACAGGAGTAAACGCATGAGTCGCAATCGTCATTCCGGCAAGGGCCCCCTGCGCGCGCTCGCGCTGTCTCTCGCCCTGTTGAGTGCCCTGCCGACCACGTCCGCCATGGCGGGCCCGGGGCATGGGCGCTTCGATGGGCCGGGCTACATAGGCCCCGATATCGTGATCGGGCATGGTGAGCCCGGTCGGCTGATTCGCTGGGCACCGGGTGGCCCTGGGCACGGTCATGGCCTGCCCGCAGGGGCGCGCGGTGTCTGGGTGGGCGCTACGCTGTATTTCCTGGCGGCAGGCACCTATTACCTGTGGGAAGAGAGCCAGCAGCAGTATCTGCCCGTCCAGGCCCCCGCTCAGGCGACACTCACGGCCGCAGCGGTCGATGTCATCGCCTACCCCACCAAGGGCCAGAGTGAAGACCAGCAAGCGCGTGATCGCTATGAGTGCCATCGCTGGGCCAATCAGCAGAGTGGCGCCGAAGCCAATTCCGCGGCGCCGCCCGTGACCGCCAGCAACGCAGACACCTATCGCCGCGCGCTGAGTGCCTGCTTCACCGGTCGCGGTTACAGCGTGCAATAGTCAGCTTGAGCCATGAGCATGAAAAAGCCCCGCCAGCTCGCGATGATCGCGGCCTGGCGGGGCTTTCTTGTGTCCATTGTCGGCTTTCTGCTGTCTGATTTGACTGCTTGCGGGATTTGCTGCTCGCAGCGATCAGCCGCGCCGCTTCTGATGGCGTTCGCGGTTGTTGTCACGCGCCGTGCGGGATTTGCGCAACATCACCAGCGTCGCCCCCAACCCACCATGGCGTGGCGTGGCACTGCTCCAGGCCTGCACCTCGGGCATCTGCTCCAGCCAGTGCACCAGGTAGGCACGAATCAAGGCGGCATGCGATTCGCTGTCACGCCCCTTGCCATGAATCACCAGCAGGCAGCGCAACTCGCTGCGCCAGGCATCCTGGATGAAGCGGTGCACCTCACGGCGACACTCGATGAGCGGACGACGCATCAGATTGAGCTGCGCCTCGGGTGGGTAGCCGCCCTGGCGCAAGCGCTCCAGCACACCGGTCTGGATGCCATCACGGCGAAACTCGACCGGGTCATGCGGCGAGAGATGCTCCACGTAGCTGTCGGACAGCCCGTCCAGCTCATTGCCCAGGGTCTTCTGCGCGTCTTCACGCCGTGCCAGCTGAGCCTCGCTGGGGCCCTTGCGGGCCGTGGTGACATCGGCGCGGTCCTTGCCGCGCCTAAGGGGAGCAACGCCTTGCATCTCACGACTGAACAGATCATCCGCCTCGGCACTGCTCAACTCACGGGCATGCGCCGCCGACATCATTGCAGGGGAAAAACGTGACATGGCACCCTCCAGTCTTCACCAGGACGTGTCAATTACGTGGAGCGCGCAGCCAAGGTCGACAAACGACGACGCCCCGAGACAGAGCATGCCTCGGGGCGTCGGTTCAGCTCAAGTCGCTGACGTGATTTCTTGCGTCATCACGCCTAAAGGGCGGATCAATGCCCGGTCTTGAGCTGCTCCCAGTACTTCTGATAGATCGACAGCGCATCGCCGACATCGGTCTGGAATTCGCCGCGGGCGAGATCCTGCTGAGTCGGGAAGACCACCGGGTTGTCACGCACTTCCGGGTCCATCATGTTCTTGGCCGCCAGGCTCGGCGTGGTGTAACCCACGTATTCGCTGATTTCCTTGCTGACTTCCGGGCTGATCAGGTAATCGATGAACTGATAGGCCGCATCGACGTGACGCGCGTTGGACGGAATCGCCATGGTGTCCATCCACAGGATGATGCCTTCCTTGGGATAGACATACTCGACCGGCACGCCTTCCTGGTTGGCCTGATAGACCTCACCGTTCCAGATCAGGCCGGCATCGACCTCACCCTGCATGAAGGGCACGCGCGCCGCATCGGAGTTGAAGGCACGCACGTTGGGCATCAGCTGGGTCAGCTTCTCGTAGGCCGCCTTGATCTCGTCCGGGTCCGTGGTGTTGCCACTGAAGCCGAGGCTTGCCAGTGCGACATGGAAGACTTCGCGCATGTCGTTGGAGAGCAGCAGCTTGTCACGATACTTGTCGTTCCACAGATCGTTCCAGCTGGTCAGCGCGCCCTCTTCGACATAGTCCGGGTTGTAACCGATACCGGCGCTGCCCCACATGTAAGGCACGCTGTACTGGTTGCCCTTGTCGAAGTCACGATCGACCAGATTCGGGTCGAGGTCCTCGAAATGGTCGAGCTTGCTGACATCCAGCTTCTGCAGCAGACCTTCACGCGCCATCTTGTCGATGTAATAGGTCGACGGGAAGACGAGATCGTAGCTGTTGTCGCTGTCCAGCAGCTTGAGCTTGGCATACATCGCTTCGTTGGAATCGAAGGTGGAGTAGACGACATCGATGCCGGTCTGCTCTTCGAAGCGCTCGATGACCTCATCGGGCATGTACTCGGTCCAGTTGTAGACGTAGAGGACCTTGTCGCTGTCATCCGCGGCCAGAACGGGGGCGGATGTGGCCACGGAAGCCAGGCTGACGGCAGCCATCAGGCCAGCGGCACGCAGCGGGAAACGGGTACCTTGCATGTTATTTTTTCTCCTTGAGCAACAACTGTGAAATCAACAGCAGACAGAGCGACAGCCCCAACAGCAGGGTTGCCAATGCATTCACTTCAGGTTTGAGCCCCAGTCGCACCATCGAGTAGATGCGCAGCGGCAGCACCTCGAAGGTCGGCCCGGTGACGAAGGTCGAGATCACCACATCATCCAGCGACAGGGTGAAGCTCAGCAGCCAGCCGGAGGCGATCGCCGGCATCAGCGCCGGTACCAGCACGTGCCAGACGGCGCGGGCTTCACTGGCACCGAGATCACGCGCCGCTTCCAGCAACTGCGGGTTGATGCCCGTCAGGCGGGAATAGACGGTGATCACCACGAACGGCAGACAGAAGGTGGCGTGCGAGACCAGCAGCGAGAAATAGCCCAGCTGGATACCCAGCGCAATGAACAGCGCCAGGAAGGCGATCGCCATCACGATGTCCGGCATCATCATCACCGTGAACAGCATGCCATTGAGCAGCGGCTTGCCGCGGAAGCGATAGCGGTAAAGCGCAGTGGCCGTCAGCGTGCCGATCAGGGTCGCCAGCGTCGCCGCCGTCACCCCGAGCCACAGCGTATTGAGCGCAGCCTCCATCAGATTGCCATTGCCCAGCAGCTTGTCGTACCAGCGCAGGCTGAAGCCGCCCCACACGAAGGGGTTGCGTGAGTCATTGAACGAGATGCCGATCAACACCAGGATCGGCACATACAACAGCGTGAAGATCAGCGTCAGATAACAGCGGCTGAACCAACGCAGCGCGGCGCTCGCCTTCATAGGGTCACCTCACGCTTGAAGAGCTTGACGCTGCGGTAATAGGCCAGCAGCAGGAACGCCATCACCAGCGTCAGCATCACGCTGATCGCCGCGCCGAAGGTCCAGTTGTTGGCCTCCAGGAACTGGCCCTTGATGATGTTGCCGATCAGCGGATGGCGCGAGCCGCCCAGCAGGTCCGAGACATAGAACATGCCCATCGCCGGCAGGAACACCAGCAGCACGCCCGCGATGATGCCCGGCATGGTCAGCGGCAGCACGATATGGCGGAAGGTGGCCAGGCCATTGGCGCCAAGGTCGCGGGCCGCCTCCAGCGTCGGGCGGCTCAGCTGCTCGAAGATGGCATACAGCGGCAGGATCATGAACGGCAGCAGCATGTAGACCAGCCCCACGATCACCGCCTCCTCGGTATACAGCAGACGCAGCGGCACATCGATCAGGCCGAGATTCATCAGCACATCGTTGAGCAGGCCGCGCGTCGCGATCAGCGTGCGCAGGGCATAGATGCGGATCAGCGAGTTGGTCCAGAACGGAATGATCACCAACAGCAGCAGCAAGGGCTGCAGGCGCGGGCTGGCCCGCGAGATCATCCACGCGAAGGGATAGCCGAGCAGCAGACAGATCAGCGTCGTGATCAGGCCGATCCACAGCGAATGGCCGAAGACACTCAGGTACACCGGGCTGATCATCTGGCCATAGTTGGTCAGAAAGCCCTGCCACAGCGTGCTCAGCGACAGCTCACCGCCCAGCAGCTGGCCGGTGTTTTCCGGCATCAGACTGACCAGTACCACCAACAGCGTCGGGGCCAGCACCAGCACGATCAGCCAGCCCCAGATGATGGTCAGGGTGGCGGTCTTGAAGGGATTGCGCACCAGACTCATGCACCCGCCCCCGTCACGGACGGCTCATCATCGGGCAGGATGATCTCCCAGTCCGGCACCCAGCTGACGCGCACGCGCTCGCCGAGGCGGTAATCGAAGTCAGGGTCATCCTCGTCGAAGAACTCGCTGGCCAACAACTGCTGACCGCTGTCCAGCTCCAGCACCGTGTCCAGGGTCATGCCCTTGTAGTTGCGCTCGATGACACGCGCCGGGAAGCCTTCGCTGTCCTCGGCGCCCTTGAGTCGCATGTCTTCCGGGCGCAGCAGCACCTGCACCGCCTCTCCGCCCTGATAGGTCCGGCCATGGCTGCTGAGTTCCAGCGTCTGACCGAGCAGCGTGATCTCGATGCGCCCGGCCGTCGCCGCGGGGCGCACGACCTGCGCCGCCAGCTGGTTGATCTCACCGACGAAGCGCGCCACGAACAGCGTGCTCGGCGATTCATAGACCTCACGCGGCGTACCGATCTGCTCGATGCCGCCTTCGCGCATCACCACCACGCGATCGGACATCGACAGCGCCTCTTCCTGATCGTGGGTGACGAACACGAAGGTGATGCCCAGGCGACGCTGCAGGCGCTTGAGCTCGTTCTGCATCTGCTTGCGCAGCTTGTAATCCAGCGCCGAGAGCGGCTCATCGAGCAGCAGGACGCGGGGACGCTTGACCACAGCGCGGGCAATCGCGATGCGCTGCTGCTGCCCGCCGGAGAGCTGGTCCGGGCGGCGGTCCGACAGATGGGCCAGTTGCACCATCTCCAGCGCTTCGCGCACCCGCTCATGAATCTCGGCCTTGGCGACCTTTTCCATGCGCAGCCCGAAGGCCACGTTGTCGTAGAGGTTCATGTGCGGAAACAGCGCATAGCTCTGGAAGACGGTATTGACCGGGCGCTGGTGAGCGGGACGCTCATGCAAGGCCGTCGACTCGAGCGTGATGGTGCCGCTATCCGGCGATTCGAAGCCGGCGATCATTCTCAGCACGGTGGTCTTGCCGCAACCGGACGGGCCCAGCAGCGTGACGAACTCACCATCGTTCAAATCCAGGTCAAGGCTGTCCAACACCTTGCGATCACCAAAGGTCTTGGAAATGCCACGCAGCTTGACCAGCGGGGCCTTCTCAGGAGCAGAGCTTTTCATCGGCGGGTTGTCACCTCCAGCGGGCGCCGCGAACGGCACCCTCATGCATGTCAGGCGCGCCAGGGACTGGCACGCCACATCGTCAATTCCATCGTGCCTGGCCACCGGCTGACTGCCAGCTCTCGCCTCGCCGCTCGCTTTGGCGCTGGCGCACAGGTTACGCAAAGGTCACATCAGACAGCGGCAAGGCGCCGTCGCCAGTCTGGCATGCCAACCTTTCACTTGCGTGTCTGCCCGGCGAGCCGCCGCCAGCTGACCGGCCTCACTCATGCCTCGACCACGCCTCACCCTCACCTCGCTCACACCTCGCTCACTCCTCACCCTGGCTCTCCAGCGAGCAGGCCGAATTGCGGCAAGGCAGGCGAGCGGATCCGGTTGATGTGCGAGGTTGATGTGCGAGAGACAAAGGAAAAGGCCCGAACAGGTGTCGGGCCTTTTCATTGGCGTCATCGCTTTCGATATCGGGGCATCGGCATCCGCCTCAACCCCCGTCGGGATGAGCAGACGGCACAGGGTGCGCATTCTGCCCATTCGACTTCAGGCTGTCACCTTGCAATCGCGTTCCAGTGCCGCTCAGGAAGTCGCAAGTTGCGGATCTTGCGAGTCTTTTTCCTCCTGAGTCATGGCCTCATCACCCACCTCACCGACACTGGGCAGCACCTCGACCAGACCGCAGGTCATGCGCTCCTTCTCGGCGGCACGCGCACGCGCCAGCGCCTCACGCAGGGGTTCCAGGCGCGGATGCGGCGCTTCGCCCGCCTCGCCGGCCGGCAGTTCCCATGGCAAGGCGTGCGCCATCTCCCACAGCGAGTATTGACTGAGATCACGCCCGAGCACCCATTGGCCATCCTGGGTCTGGCTGGCGATGTTCTCGGCGATGAGCGGCTTGAGCACACGACGGTAACGACTGCCCAGCACTTCCGTGAGGCGATCATCGGACAGCGGCTCACCGCGCTCATGGGCATCCTTGAGCAGCATCACGGCGCCGAGGGTCTGCCAGAACGGCGGCCAGCGATGCCAGTCAGCATTGGAGCGCTCGCCCATCCAGGCCGCGACTTCCGCCCCCAGCAGCACGATGCACCAGGACAGGAACACCCACAGCAGGAAGAGCGGCACAGCCGCGAAGGCGCCGTAGATGGCCTGATAGGACGGGAAATGCGTCACGTACAGCGAGAAGCCCGCCTTGGCCAGCTCCAGCGCCAGCGCCGTGGTCAGCGCGCCGACCGCGGCGTCACGCAGGCGAACCTTGCAGTTGGGCACCGCGGCATAGATGAAGGTGAAGGCCGCAGCGCTCAACAGCGGCGGCAACAGACGCAGCAACAGGGCCTTGCCGCCCAGCATCTCGGCGGCCGAGTCGAAGAAGGACAGCGAGGTCAGAAAGGACGACAGCAGAAAGCCCGAGCCCAGCATCAGCGGCCCCAGCGTCAGGACGGCCCAGTACATCAGGAAGCTCGACAGTCCCTTGCGCCCTTCCGGCACCTGCCAGATGGCATTGAAGGCGCCTTCGATGGTGATCATCATCATCACCGAGGTCACGAACAGGAAGATCAGACCCACCGAGGTCAGATTGCGCGCCTGACCGGAGAACTCGTTGAGATACTCGAGCACCGTGGCGCCGGTCGAGGGCAGAAACTGGGAGAACACCGTGGTCTGCAGTTGATCGCCCACGCCGTCGAAACTCGGAATGACGGCGAACATCGCATAGATGACCGTCATCAAAGGCACGATGGCAAACAGCGTCGTATAGGTCAGTGCCGACGCGGTCTTCTTGCCGTCGTGATAGTTGAAACGTGATACCAGCTTGAGGATGACGCCGATGGCGGGCATGACCCGCGAGATCCCTGGCAGTTGTGGCATTCTTGTGCGCCCCTCTACAATGCGTGCCTGATTCATTCGCCACCGCCGGCCATGGCCAGTAGCGCTTGCGTGAAACCCATCACCTGTCCGGAAACGGAGACAGTCATGTCAATATTGAAACTCTACCATAACCCACGCTGCTCCAAGTCACGGGAAACACTGGCGCTTTTGACCGCGCGCCTCGAGGGCGATGCCTTCGAGACCGTCCGCTACCTGGAAGATCCCCTCGATCGTGAGCAGCTCGCGGCCCTGGCCGCCCGAGTGGAAGGCGGCGCGCGGGCTCTGACCCGTGAGAACGAAGCCGAGTGGAAGGCACTGGGTCTTGTAGCCCCCAGCGATGCGCAACGCCTTGACGCGATTGCCGCAACGCCGAAATTGATGCAGCGGCCGATTCTCGATGATGGCACCCGTGCCGTCATCGGTCGCCCGCCCGAAGATGTGCTGGTGCTGTTGAGCGACGCCTGATCCCCTGATGACAGGGTGTGCTCACGCAAGCGTCCCGCTTGCCCCTTTCGATAGATTGTCATCCACCTGAGGAAGCTCATGTCCGCAACGACCCCCGACGCGACGCCGTACGTCCTCGTCCTCTATTACTCGCGCCATGGTGCGACCCGCACGCTGGCCGAGCAGATCGCCGCCGGCATCGAGTCCATCAGCGGTGTCGAGGCACGCCTGCGCCGGGTGCCCGAGATCTCGGCCACCTGCGAGCAGACCGAGCCGGAAATCCCCGACAGCGGGGCCATGTATGTCGAGCTGGACGACCTGCGTCACTGTTCGGGCCTCGCGCTGGGCAGCCCGACCCGCTTCGGCAACATGGCGGCGCCGCTCAAGTACTTCCTGGATTCCACCAGTGAGCTGTGGATGAACGGCGCCTTGATCGACAAGCCCGCCACTGCCTTCAGCGCCTCAAGCTCTCTGCATGGCGGTCAGGAAACCACGCTGATCACCATGCTGATCCCGCTGCTGCATCATGGCATGGTGTATGCCGGTGTGCCCTACAGCGCCACCGAGTTGCTCGAGACCACCCAGGGCGGCACGCCCTACGGCACGACCCACGTCAGCGGCAAGCGTGGCGACAACGATGTCGATGACAACGAACAGCGCCTGGCACTGGCGCAAGGCAAGCGTATTGCTCGCCTGGCCCTTGCCATGCAACCTCTCAGGGAGACGAAATAGATGCGCGCCTGGCTTGAACGACTGGAACGTGAGCAGGGCCTCGACACGCTCGAAGCCAAGAGCCGCCGTGGTGTGATCGCAAGTTTTGCCGCCGTCGCCCTGCTGCTGCTGATCGGCGGCATTCAGCTGATGGCGCAGAGCGAGAACAGCGGCCTGCTGCCGCTGTTGATCCGCCTGCTGCCCATCGCACTGTTTCTGCCCGCCATCTTCACCCGCCGGGCACGTGGCCATGTCTGGCTGGCCTTCGTCAGCCTGCTCTACATCATGCAGGGCGTGATGCTGGCCGGTGTGCCTGGCCACGCCGTCATCGGCGTACTGGAAGCACTGGCGGCGCTGGGGCTGTTCATTTCCAGCATGGCTTACGCCCGTTTCCGCTCGCGCAACCTCAAGCGTCAGCCGCAGGCCTGATCAAGCTCTGGCCTCTCCATTGCCCGCCCTTCTCGTCGTGCCTTGTTCGGCTAGAATAGCCGACTAGAATGGCGGGTATCGGTTTGCGGCTTGCCGCTTTCCCCGTCGCTACCCACTGCTTCTCCCAGCGTGTCTCCTCAACCATCGCGAGCCGCCCATGCTGTATCGACTTTGCGAGTTGACCACAGCGAGGCTTTGCCATGATCGGCCTGACAACACACTTGTCTTTTCCGCGCCCTGCGGGCGTATCGCGCAACCGCCTGACCACTGGCGTGCTGGCGGCTGGCGTGGTGCTTGCCAGCCTGTTGGCGTCGCCAGCGGCACTGGCTGACAAGACGGAAGATGCCATCCAGTATCGCCAGGCCGTCTTCCAGACGCTGGCGTGGCAGTTCAGTCCGATGGGCGCGATGGTCAAGGGCAAGCAGGATTATGATGCCGAGGAGTTTCGCACTCGCGCCGAGCGACTGGCGCTGTTGGCGCAGATGCCATGGGAGGGCTTCATCGCCGGTTCCTACGACGGTGATACCGACGCGCTGAGCAAGATAGAGAGCGACCGTGCAGGCTTCGACAAGCGTGCAGAGGCGCTGATGACCCAGAGTCGGGCATTGGCCGACGCCGCCGCCAGTCAGGACCTTGACGCCCTGCGCAGCCAGTTCGTCGAGACAGCCAAGACCTGCAAGGGCTGTCATCAGCAGTATCGCGCTGACTGAGATAGCCAAAGCTCCGTCAAGACGCAAAAGCGCCGCCATGAGATTGCTCGTGGCGGCGCTTTTGCGTCTTGGCATACCTGAAGGCGAAAATCAGAGCGAGAGCAGGAGCGAGCAGAGCTTACGGCAACTGCGCCCCCTGCCAGATGACCAGAACGGCAATGCCGATCGCCAACCCCAGCGCGAGCCACCTGCGTGCGCGTGAAGGTGGCACTGGCTCACCCTCGTCTGCCACCGACTCATCGCGCCTGAAATGCTTGCGGCCATGCACCATCGCCCAGATCAACCACTCACCGCGCAGGCCATGCCAGACGATGGCCATCAGATGCAGGGCGATCAGCCCCCACAGCAGCGTGATATTGGTGTGATGCACCCAGGCCAGCCCCTCGGCGACACTCGCTGGGACCCGGTCATGCAGGGGCCCTTCGAACAGCAGATCATCGGTGAGAAACAGCCCGCTCGATCCCTGAATCGCCAGCACCAGCAACATGGCCAGCGTCATCCAGCCACCCAGGGGATTGTGGCCTGCATGGCGTGGCGCGCATCCCGACAGAAAGTCAGCGGCGTAGCGCCAGGTCGTGCGCGGTGACGCCACAAAGCGGCTGAAGCGAGCATGCCCGCTGCCCACCAGCCCCCAGATGACGCGAAACATTACCAGCCCGATCACGCAATATCCCAGCCGTGCGTGCCAGACCATCGGAAAATCGAGCCCTGCGCCCACCTCGGCGGTGTACCACATGCCGATGATCGCCAGAATCAGCAGCAGGTGAAACAGCCGGATGGCCAGCCCCCAGATCACGACACTGCGCAGCGGCGAAGGCTCGCCCTGATCAAGATGCGGCGTCTCAGACGAGGACTTGCGGGATCGGTTCGAACTCATCCTGGTGACTCCCTCAGCGAATGGACCTTTGATGGCACGGCACGCGTTCAGGCAGCGATAGCCAGCCAACGAGCGGCCACAGACCAGTATAGGTGGACTCGGTCTGGCGGCTCACGGCAAATCAATCGGCCGTGGCGCCATGAGACATGTGAAATATCAGCAATGAAGCGCTGATTCAGCACTTTCCACTGCCAGCTGCCACCTTGGCAGCATCGCCTGACGCTTGATGACATTATATGCTGCGTAGATTGTCCGCGGCTTACCGGGTCTCGGCCTCTTGAAGGCTCCCGGCATGTGTCGCCCGTCTTCACCCCGCCTGCGCAGAACGGAACTCTCGCCATGTCATCGCCTTCCACGGCCAGTACCTCGCACGTCTCTCGGGGCGACACCCCCGGTGCGGGCTCGCCTCCCCGGCAGCCAGTCAGCGGTCGCCACCTATGGCAACAGGCACTCAACCAGACCCTGCCGGTGATGTTCGGCTATATCCCGCTGGGCGCTGCCTTCGGCGTGCTGTTCACCCAGCTGCCGTTGAGCCCCTGGCTGGGCCTTCTCATGTCACTGGTCATCCTGGCCGGGGCCGGCCAGTTCCTGGCGGTGGCCTTGCTCGGTGCAGGCGCCGGCATCACCGAGGTCTTCGTGGCCACGCTGCTGCTCAATTCGCGCCACCTCTTCTACGGCCTGTCGTTGCTGGAGCGCTTCCGCGCGGCGGGCCTTGGCAAGCTCTATCTCATCTTCGGGCTGACAGATGAAACCTACTCGCTGCTGGCCAGCCTGCCGCGCAGCGGCGAACGCGATGATCCCGTGGCGCGCCGTGATGACCAGCGCCTGATGTTGCGCATCACCTTCCTCAACCAATCCTGGTGGGTACTGGGGACGCTGCTGGGTCTGGCAGCCGGACAGCTCAGCTTTGACAGCAGCGGCATCGAGTTCGCGTTGACGGCGCTGTTCGTGGTGCTGGGCATCGAACAGTGGTTCGCCCTGCGCGAGCGCTGGCCCTTCATGCTCGGTCTGCTGGTCACGCTCGCGGGCCTGTGGCTGCTGCCGGAAGATCAGCTGTTGCTGGGCAGCATCGCGGCAGCCTGCGCGCTCCTGCTGGGGCAGTATCATTACCAGCGTGGCAAACATCAGCCACACGTCACGCCTGCCCCGCGTGACGATCATCCCCCACAAGACTCGTCTGGCGCGCGCCAGACTGAGCACACTCAAGCCTCGGAGCACACCATCCCATGACGACCCTGCAGGCCTTGCTGTTGATCGCCGTGTCAGCCGGTGCGACCTTCGCCACGCGCGCGCTGCCCTTCGTGTTCCTGTCCCGCCATTCGGCCCATCCGCTGATTCTGCATATGGGCCGCTATCTGCCGGCCATCGTCATGGTCGTGCTGATCATCGTCTCGCTGTCGGCCATGCAACTGCCTGACATGTCAGAGTCCGCGCACCGCATCTCAGCCTGGAAAAGCTGGCTCGTAAGCGCCGAGGGCGCCGGCATGCTGGTCGCGGCCCTCTGCGTGGCGGGACTGCATCTGTGGCGACGCAATGCGCTGCTCTCGATTGCCGTCGGCACCGGGCTTTACATGGCGTGGCTGCAGCTGGGCGGTGTCTGAGGCTTGCGATCCAGCACGTGAGCGGTCACAGTCATGTCATTACATGAGCAATTCATCAAGGGAGCCCACCATGAACCGCGATATCGCCGATGTGCGCAGAACCTATTCCGGTGATGGCCTGAGCCTTGCGAACACACCGCTGGAACCCTTCGAGCTGTTTCAGGAGTGGTTGACCAGCGCCCTGTCCGCCGATGACAACGACGCCAATGTCATGACGCTCTCCACCGTCGACAGCCAGGGCAAGCCGCATGCGCGCATCGTGCTGCTCAAGGGCTGCGACAGTGAAGGCTTCATCTTCTATACCAACTATCAGAGCCACAAGGGCAGCGAGCTGGCCAATGTGCCCTTCGCCGCGCTGACCTTCTGGTGGCCCGCGCTGGAGCGCCAGGTGCGTATCGAAGGCAGCGTCGAGAAGGTCGCAGATGCCACCTCCGATCAGTACTTCGCCTCACGCCCCAAGGAGAGCCAGCTGGGCGCCTGGGTCTCGCAGCAGAGTGTCGAGATTCCCGATCGCGAATGGCTCAGCGAGCGCCAGGGTCGCTTCGAACAGGTCTATGCCACCACCGAGGTACCGCGTCCGGAGCATTGGGGCGGCTATCGCGTGGTGCCGGAAATGATCGAATTCTGGCAGGGGCAGCCCTCGCGCCTGCACGATCGCGTGCGTTACCAGCGCCTGGACACCGAAGACGGCGAATGGCACAAGCAACTGCTGGCGCCCTGACCCGTTAGCCAGGCTGCACCGATAGCCAGGCTGTGCCGATAGCCAGTCTGCGCCAACACAGCGCTCTTCTCGAGGCTCCGTTAACGCGGGGCCTCTTGCGTTACCGTTCGGGTTGCCGTCCGGGCTGCCGCTACTGCTATCGCTTGCGCTATTCCTTGAGACCCCGCAGGTGCAGATTCGCGCGGTCAGCGGCTTGCCCTCACGGGGCACAAACCGGACAATGGCCGCCCTTTCGGCCTCTCGAACGCCAGTCAGCCTGCGCCCTTCATAGCGCACCCGACATGGCCTGCGATGCCAGACACGCTCAGATTGGAGGCTTCATGGCCTGGGATGACAGCGGCACCCCCAAGGTGGCACGTCAGACACTGGTAGACCGTCTGCTGGCCGGCTATACGCCGTCCGACAGTCATGGCATCTCGCTGGTCGATCACGCCGTGGTCGGCAATGTGCTGTATACCGTACTGGAACATCCTCACGGCCATACCTTCATTCGCCAGCACCTGATGCAGGCCCCCAAGAATGGTGACCCCAGCCGCTGGGAATACCATATCCGTGACGAGGGCACGCCAGACATTCCGCTGCAATGCCCCGAGGAGCTGCTCGAACAGTCGACAGCGCCCGGTGAGATTGCCGCCCAGTGGCGCGCCGACACCCGCGCGGCGCGTGATGCTGCCGCGACGCGCAAGCGCAAGATCAAGAAGCTCAAGAAGGGTGAGCTGCTGACCGCCCTGGATGGCAGCCAGGTGATCTTCGTGCGCGCCTTCACCGCCAGCCTCTTCATCGGTCGTGCGCCAGAGGATGGTGAGGGCGACGAGTACGAGTATCACTGGCAGGATATCGTGCTTTAGACCACGCCAGCGCTTGCCCCACTTGCCGCTTCGCCCCGCCCTCCTTGATGTCACTGACGAGCCCCTATGCAGCCACAAGCCGACCCGTTCATCGTTCCCGTCTGCCACGAAACCTACGCGGTGCTGTACGCCGACGATAACATCCTGCTGATCCACAAGCCCAGTGGCCTGCTCAGCCTTTCCGGCAAGCATCCGCTCAATCTGGATTCGCTGCATCATCGCCTGGTCAAGGAATACCCCAGCGCCAAGCTGCTGCATCGGCTGGATTTCGGCACCTCCGGCATCATGCTGGTCGCGCTCAACAAGCCGGCCAACGGCAACCTGACCCGCCAGTTTCAGGACCGCAACATCGGCAAGTCCTACACCGCGATCCTGCATGGCCATCTGGAGGAGGACAGCGGGCGCATCTCGCTGCCCATCGCCAAGGACGTCGATCAGTTCCCGCTCCAGAAGATCTGCCACGAGACCGGCAAGACCGCCATCAGTGATTTCCGCGTCATCGAGCGCCTGGAGAATCCGGCGCGCACGCGAGTCGAATACACGCCGGTGTCAGGTCGCACGCATCAGTTGCGCATCCATAGCCAACAGATCGGCCACCCGATCCTGGGCTGCGATCTCTATGCGACGGATGAGGCCTTCTTCATGGCCGAGCGCCTGATGCTGCATGCCGAGATGATCAGCTTCGATCACCCGGTGAGTGGTGAGCGCATGGAAGTGCGCAGTCCCTGTCCTTTCTGAGCCCGCCCGTTCTGCGCCAGTCCGCTCTGAGCCCGCCCGTTCTGATCAAGTCTGAGCTCGCCGAGTGTGAGCCACGCGTCATTGCAGGCACACAACGAAACGCCCCCACAGGAGACCCTGTGGGGGCGTTTCGTCATTCATGACTCACTGAGTCATGCGTCAGGCATCACTCAGCTGCAGCCGGCAGCCATTCCTTGACGATATCCTGATGGCTTTCCACCCACGCCTTAGCGGTCTCGTAGGGGTCGGCGTCATCTTCCTGGTTGTTGAGCATCACTTCGCCCATGTCAGCCGGCGTCCAGGCGAAGTTGTCGAGAATCGCGTAGACCTCCGGCATGTCTTCCTCGAGTCCCTTGCGCGCCAGGGTGTGAATCTCCTCGGCACCGCCGTAGACGCCCTTCGGGTCATCCAGATACTTGAGGTCCCAGCGGGCGAACATCCAATGCGGCGTCCAGCCGGTGACGACGATCTCACGCTCGCCCTTGATCGCATTGCTCAGTGCGGCGGTCATGGTTGCGCCACTGCCGGTGGTCAGGTCGATGTCCTCGAGATCGTAGTCCTCAAGCACCTGCTCGGTCAGACGCGTCAGACCTGCGCCCGGCTCGATGCCGACGATGCGCTCATCGATATCCTCGGCGTGGGTCTTGATGTCGTCGATGGTCTCGAGCTTGCTGTAGGACGGCACGACCAGCCCGAGCTTGGTGCCTTCGAGGTTGACGCCCAGGTCGTCGACCTTGTCGGCGATCTTGGCCATGTAGTCTTCGTGGGTGGTGGGGAGCCACGCACCGACCATGCCATCGGCATCGCCGAAGGCGACTGCCTGGAACATCGCCGCCGCAGACAGCGCCTTGAGTTCGACGTTGTAGCCCTGTGATTCGAGCACTGCCTTGACCACATTGGTGGAGGCGACTTCAGAGGACCACTCAACGTAGGCCAGCGTCACATCGCCCTTGTCACCAGCGGCATACACGGCGCTTGCCCCGGCCAGTGAGGAGGACATGACAGCGCCGAGCAGCAATGCCTTGGTGGCGGCATTCATCTTCGCGGTGACGTTCAAGGTAGTGCGGGAGGCATCTTGCTTGTTCATCATTTTCCCCTTTATTCGAATTTACTCATTGTTTATCGAAGCACGTCTGTCGAAAAACGCGTGTCGACGGCCAAACGTTGAGTCGGGTATGGAAGTGCTCGAGGCGGCCTCCGCATGGGCCAGGCAATACAGTCAGGCAATACACGGAGGCCGCTGGTGAATCCCCTCATGAACGGGGCTTCTTTTCCTTGCTGAAGGTCTGGGTCAGGCGGTCGAGCAGCATGGCCAGGATGACCACCGCGATGCCCGCTTCGAAACCATCTCCCGGACGCAGGCGCTGGATGGCTTTCCAGACCTCATTCCCCAGGCCATCGGCGCCGATCATGGCCGCGATCACCACCATCGACAGTGCCAGCATGATGGTCTGGTTGATACCGGCCATCACGGTGGGCAGGGAAAGCGGCAGCTGCAGCTTGAAGAGCTTCTGGCTGCGGGTGGCGCCGAAGGCATCGGCGGCTTCGATCAGGTCATTGGGCACCTGACGAATGCCCAGCGTGGTGAAGCGAATCGCCGGCGGCATCGAGAAGATCACGGTGGCGAAGATGGCGGAGACCGAGCCGATGCCGAAGAAGGGAATCGCCGGGATCAGGTAGACGAAGGCCGGCATCGTCTGCATGAAATCCAGCACCGGCATGATGACCTTGTAGAAGCGGTCCGAGAGTGCCGCCAGTATCCCCAGCGGTACCGCGATGACCACGGCGACCAGGGTGGCGATCACCACCAGGGTCAGCGATTCGATCATCGGGTCCCACAGATCCAGGTTCCAGATCAGTCCCAGCCCCAGTACGGAACCGATGGCCAGGCGCGTGCCGGCCAGCCGCCAGCATAGCAGCGTCACCAGGGCGATCAGCGCCCACTCGGGCAGCCACATCAGCGCATCGTTCAGGACGTCGATGCCGGTTTCGGTGAACTTGGAGATGCCGCGCGTGATGCTGGAGTAGTTGGTCGTCAGGTAATCCAGCCCCGTCTCGATCCAGTCACCCAGCTCTATCTTCGGGATGGTAAAACCGGTTGCGTCGCTCATGCGTGTGCCTCCCCTGCTTCCGCCAGTTCCGCGAGTACGGACCCTTTGATCACCACGCCCAACAGGCGGGATTGCTCATCGACCACCGCCAGCGGGTGGTGATGACCGGCAAACATCGCGAACAGGTTGTGCAGCGGTTCTTCCGGCGAGACCTGACAGCAATCGGAATGGATGATGCTCGAGAGATCGGTGAGATTCTCGCGCACGGCACGTTCGGTATCCTCGGCGGTGATGATCCCGAGCACGGTGCGATCACGACGGACCACGAACAGGCTGTCGAGGCCGTTGTCACCCATCTTGCGCAGCGCCGTGCGCGGGCCATCATCATCACGTGCAGTGGCCCGCACATCGGTCATCGCCGAGCGGGCAGTGAGGATGCGCGACATGTCGACGCCTTCGACGAAGCGCGCCACATAATCATTGGCCGGGGAAGTGAGGATGCTTTCGGGGGAGCCGATCTGCACGATCTCGCCATCCTTGAGCAGGATGATGCGGTCGCCGATGGAGAGGGCTTCATCAAGGTCGTGGGTGATGAAGATGGTGGTCTTCTTCATCTTGTGCTGCAGCGCCAGCAATTCCTGCTGCATGTCCTTGCGGATCAGGGGATCAAGCGCCGAGAAGGCCTCATCCATCAACAGCACCGTGGAGTCGTTGGCCAGCGCTCGCGCCAGGCCGACACGTTGTTGCATGCCGCCGGAGAGCTGGCTGGGGTAGGCATCTTCCCAGCCATCAAGGCCGACCTGCTTGAGCGCATCGCGGCCGCGCTGATAACAGACTTCCTTCTCCTCGCCGCGCACCTCAAGCCCGAACTCGGCATTCTGCTGCACGGTGCGGTGCGGGAAGAGCGCGAAATTCTGGAACACCATCGAGAAATGCTTGCGACGACAGCGCAGCAGCGACTTGTCATCCAGCTTGGCGACATCATCGCCGTCGATGAGGATCTCGCCCTCCGTCGGCTCGATCAACCGGTTCAGGCAGCGGATCAGGGTCGATTTTCCGGAACCGGACAACCCCATGATGACCAGCAACTCGCCTTCCATCACATCGAAATCCACGTTGGAAAGCCCCAACGTCTGGCCAGTCTTCTCGAGAATCTCGGGGCGTTTCATGCCCTCATCACGCAATTTGAGCGCCTTGTCGGGCTGATTGCCGAACACCTTGCTCAGATTGCGCACTCGAATCTTCACGTCGCGAGTGTCAGTCATTGGCTTTCCTGTCGTCAGCGGGCAGGAAATATCCACGGATTCTGTCAATTACGCACTCAATCCGGCAGGGAGAATGGCTCGCCCTGCCGCTGACATCGCGCAATCTGGCCGCAAGCATCGCTTGCCGACCTGCTGACAGAATACTGTGTCATCCCCTGCGCCATTATCCATAAAGGATTCTTATATTTGTAATTACAATACAGTTTTATTGATAAGCGCTCAAACACGAACAGGCGTTTATACGACCAAGGTGGTATGCCCTTGACGCTTCTTGCTGATACCTCCCTGAATCACGACATTGCATGGTGTTATTGGTCCATTGCTCTCCATCCCCTGACGCATTGCGTGTTGCCGAGAACCGCCTGGCAAGCCTACGCACGCGCCCTTGAACACCCCCCCGCACACGCCTATCAACAAGCCCAGGCACACGCCTATCAACAGGCCTGATGCACCACGAAGGTGCATCAGGCCTTGGCTTCCAGCCTCAGCCGCTGCCAATCACTGACCGGCTCGTTGAGACGGATGCTGGCATCGATGACCTGCTCCTCCATGTTGTAGCGACAGGTGAAGCCAAGGTGCTTCATCAGGGCGCGCATCGGGTGGTTGTCGATCATGATCTTGCCGACCATCTCCAGCGTGCCCAGCGAGCGGCAATAGCGCAGCATCTTCTCCATCAACAGGCTGCCGATCCCCTCGCCTTGCATGTCATCACGGATGATGACGGAGAATTCGGTGCGAATGTTGTCCGGGTCATTCCATACCCGCACCACCCCCAGCATCTCGCGCTGCGGCGACTCGCCTGGCTGGGCTTCCACTTCACGCTCGGCGATGAAGGCCATCTGGCGGTCGTAATTGATCTGGGCGAGCAACGCGAGATCTCGCTGCGTCAGCGCCGCCTTGTGATGGAAGTAGCGGAAACGAATGCTCTCCTCGGAGAGCCGGGCATGGAAGGCCGTGATCAAGGGCGCATCCTCGCCGCGTATCGGGCGAACCTCGACGTGCATGCCATTGTCCAGCGACACCCATTCACGCAGCTCCTCCGGATACGGCATGATCGCGAAACGGGCCGGTTTGCCGAGATCCAGCGAGAAATCCACTGCCACGGCCTCCTCGCGATTGAGCAACAACGGATTGATTTCCAACCCTCTTATGTCAGGCAAATCCGATGCCAACTGTGAGAGCTTGATCAACAGCGTGCTGACGCGCTCGAAATCGCGCTCCGGGTCCGGCGAGTGCTCGGCGATCAGGCGGGAGGCATGGCTGCGCGAGATCAGCTCACGCGCCAGGGTCATATTGAGGGGCGGCAAGGCGACCTGGCGGTCCGCCAGCACATTGACCTTGTAACCGCCGATACCGAACACGATCACCGGGCCGAATTCGTCATCGCGCGTGATGCCTGCACTCAACTGCAGCGAGTGTTTGCCACGCTGCATCGGCTGCAGGCAGAACTCATGAATGCGTGTGCGCTCGTGGTCACTGCGGCCGCGCTCGGCATCGCCCTCCGCCACCTTCTGGGTGATGCGGCGAATCGCCAGCGCGATATCCTCCGGACCGGAAAGGTCCTGCACCACGCCGGAAGACAGACGCTGTGGGTAGCGGCGATAGCGGAACGGCTGGCTGTTGTGTTCATGCACCACGCGCAGCGCATAGGGGCCCTGGCGAGAAGGCTTGTCGTCATCCGTGGCAGAACGCTGCAACTCGACGATGGCACGCGCGCCTTCGGCGGCGTCGAGCACATAGCGGCTGGGCGCGGTGGCGATGCCGTAGGTATCGAGCACCTGCGCCGCCTCCGAGTGGGTCAACCATTCCCGGCCCGCACGCCGCGCGCTGTGCACCAGATCATGGGCGCGGGCGCGGATCTCGGCGCTGGTCGAGAAGGCCAGGCTTGGCGGCGTCTGCTGCAGCAGTGTCTGCACACGGTGGTAATCGACCATCTGCAGGAAGGCCTTGACGCCCTTCTCCGGTGACAGATAGGTCGGGATGCCGGCCAGATGGCATTCATGGCGGGCCGAAAGTGCCTGCTCGAGCCCCATCCAGCTGGTCAGCAGGTTGCGCCGGAATTGCTTGCGATGTGCCACCAGGGCTTCAGCGGTCGCCCGTGAGGGAGCAAGGCGTGTCGGCGCATGCACGACCAGCACGGCGTCCACGCCACGGTCATTGGCCACGATGTTGACCGCGGCCAGGAAATCTTCCGGCGTGGCATTGCCGCCCAGATCCACCGGATTGCGCCCCGGCAGGCTGACATCCAGCTCGGCCTTGAGCAGCGCCTGGCGGCTCTCCTCGCTCAGCTCGGCCAGCTTGCCGCCACCCGCCATCAGCTTGTCGATGGCCAGCAAGGCCGGGCCCAACCCATTGGAGACGATCGCCAGCCGATCACCGCGCAATGGCTTCATGCGATTCAGCGTCTCCAGCGCATCGAACATGTCTTCGCTGTCATTGACGCGCACCACCCCGGCACGCGCGAGGGCAACATCGACGATCCGGTCGCGGTTGGGCACACCACGTGTGACATGTGTGCCGAACAGGTCGGCATCTGGGGTACGGCCACTCTTGATCGCCAGCACCAGCCGATTGCGGGACGCCTCGCGCAGCGCGGTCATGAAGTGCATCGGGTCGTGAATGCGCTCCAGGTGCAACAACAAGGCCTGCGACGGCCCGTACTGGTTCAGATAGTCGATCAGATCGGGCAGCATCACATCGACGCTGTCGCCCAGGGTCACCAGATGCGAGAAGCCGATGCCGCGCCCCGCCGCCCAGTCGATCATCGCATTGCCCAGCATCCCCGACTGACCGAGATAGGCGACCTTGCCCTTGGCCACTGGCTGCCCGCTGAAGGAGGCGTTCAGGTGACGGTTGGGCACGCAGATGCCCATGCATTCCGGCCCGAGCAGGCGGATCCCACTGCCTCGTGCGGCCTTGAGCAACCGACTGTTGAGGCTTTCCTGATCACGGTGGATACGCGGGACTTCGACACCCGGCTCTCGTGCCTGCGAGGCATCCAGCACGTCGTCCGTGCTGTCGGCGATCCGCGGGTAGCGCTCGGCGCTCGACGCGCCAGGCTCGCCGGCCTCATCCAAAGGCGACGACTCGGTGACGGAGGGATCGGGGCCTGGCTTGCCCGTAGTGGATCTGTGAATGCCCGGCAGGCGCGGGGCAGAGAAGTTCAGCCCGTCGCGGCGTGACAGCATCTCAAGCCCCTTGCCGGTGACGCGGGCCAGCGAGCTGACCGGCGTCGGGGCGACACCTCCCGAAATCAGCAGCGCCGCCTTGACGCCGCGCCGGCCCAGCTTCTCGACCACACGCGGCAATGTATCCGGCGGTGAGCACAGAATGGCCAGGTCCGGCACCTGCTCAAGCTCACTGACTCGCTTGACGCACGCCACGCCATGCACCGTCTCATATCCTTTGGGGTTGACCACCGTCAGGGCGCCCTTGAAGCCCCCTTCAAGCAGATTGCGCAGTACCTGCCCGCCCAGTGAATGCGGCTTTTCCGAGGCGCCGATCACCACGATACTGGCGGGCTCGAAGAAATTGCGCAGAAATCGCGTTCCCATAGGCTTGTCCTGTCAGCGGTTGCGCCTCGTCAGCGCGATATGAGCAGCATGCCGCGAAAGCGCAGGTCTGAACAGCCATCCTCGCGCCCTTCATGCGTGAAACAAGGTAGACCATCGGCGACTGGCTCATGCCATTGACGACTCTTACTGTTACGTCATGGTGCAGACCATTATGACCCGCACACTCACGCAGGCATGCCGATGATCACCTCCTACATATCCCATCGCGACTGCGGTCAGCATTTCATGGGCCCCACCCATCCCGAAAGCCCACTGCGTCTGCAGGCCATCGAGCGTCAGCTGGCGCTGAGCGGCGTGATTCAGCATGTCCAGCAATACAGTGCGCGAGCGGCAACGCTTGAGCAGCTGGCGCGCGTGCACCCCATGCGCCACCTGCAGGCGTTGGAGAAATGTCCGCCCCAGGCCGGGCAGCTGCTGACCATCAACGAAGACACCGTGATGTGTGCCGATAGCCTGGTCGCGGCGCGACTGGCCGCCGGCGCGGTGGTACGTGGGGTCGACCAGGTGATGCGCGATCAGGCCGACAACGTCTTCTGCGCCGTGCGCCCCCCGGGCCACCATGCCGAACGCGCCGATGCGATGGGCTTCTGCTTCTACAACAACGTGGCGGTGGGTGCCCTGCACGCCCGCCAGCATTACGGCATGAAGCGCATCGCGATCCTCGATTTCGATGTGCACCAGGGCAACGGCACCGTCGATATCTTCAAGCATGACCCCGATACGCTGGTGTGCTCCTCCTTTCAGGACGCCATGTACCCGTGGCGCTACCTGGAGAGCCGCTGGGAGCACATCCACAACACGCCCTTGAGCGAAGGCAGCGGCTCACTGGCCTTCCGGCGCGCCATCGAAGCCCAGTGGCTCAAGAAGCTTGATGATTTCAAGCCGGAGCTGATCCTGATCTCGGCGGGCTTTGACGCGCACCGTGAAGACCCGATGGCGGAACTGTGCTTGGAAGATGACGACTATTACTGGGTCACCCTGCTGGCGATGGATGTCGCACGGCGTCACTGCCACGGGCGTATCGTCTCCGTGCTGGAGGGCGGTTATTGCCTGGAGGCGCTGGGGCGCAGCACCGAGGCGCATCTCAAGGCGCTGGCGGGCTTGCCGATGCAGGATGGCCTCGATGCACGTGCCGGCAGCCATCGCCCCGACCAGCTCCCTTCAGAGCAACCCAAGTCAGAGCGGCCCGAGTCAAAGAAACCCGAGCCAGATCAGCTCGATCTCGCGCCTCCCCCCGTGGATGCCCTTCCACCCCGCTCCGCCTCTGGCACACCAGACGGCTCCCAGCCGCCGCTTGCCAAGCCCGCCGAGGATGAGCGTGATCACCCGCTGTTCTAGCGCCTGGCTGCTCTAATGCCCAGCTGTTCTAGCGCTGGGCATCCCCCGCACCGGTGACTTTCCCCTTGGCGAGCACCACACCTCGCGACAGGTTTCCCGCAGCCAGGAAACCTGTCGCTGCATCAAGGGAGTACCAGCGAGCCTTCGGTGTCGCAAACAGCCATGTTGGCTACGTGTCGGGATGATGCGCGCTTGCCATGCTGTGATAAGCTGGCGATAAAGTTTCCGATAGTAAACTTTATCGCCAGCTGACAGCGCTACGACACCCTATGTCGTGCGCCGCCAATATCACGCCCATAGCGAAGCCACTCTCATGAGCACACCGACAGACAAGGACGCCGCCGTCCGGATCGCCTCCGGTCGCAAACCCTTCGTTGAGCCCCTGAAGCTTGGCGAACGCGTGAAGCAGATCCGCCTCTCCCATCATTGGACGCTGGAAGATGTCAGCCAGCGCACGGGGCTGGCACGCTCGACATTGTCCAAGATCGAGAACGAGCAGATATCGCCGACCTTCACGGCGGTCCAGAAGCTGATTCATGGTCTCAACATCGACCTGCCGCAGCTGCTGAGCCCGCCCAAGCGCCAGAGTGGCACTCTCGGGCGTCGCGACCTGACGCGCGTCGGTGATGGCAAGTCACACCCGACACCGACCTATGAGCACGAGCTGCTGTCCTGGCAGCTGGCGCAGAAACGCATGATTCCTTTCAAGACTCGCGTGCGTGCGCGCAGCTTCGACGACTTCCCCGACTGGGTGCGTCACGACGGCGAGGAGTTCCTGATGGTATTGGCGGGCAGCATTCTGCTCTATTCGGAATTCTATGAACCCTTGCCGCTGGGTGATGGCGACAGCATCTATTTCGACTCCGACATGGGTCACGCTCTGGTTTCTACCAGCGAAGAAGATGCCATCGTGCTGTCGGTGTGCACTCGCAATGATTCGGATCCGAGCTGAGCTGATTTGAAGTGAGCCGAGCTGTGTTGAAGCGAGCTGGGCTGTGTTGAAGTGAGACAAGTCACGTAACGCACTGGCAGGAAGCTAAACCGCAAAGATTGCCTTAACGCGAGCGTCACCTGGCCGGTCCATTCAAAATAATGACTTGCTTGACCATGCTCGCCGTCAGCTCGAAATAAAAAAATCGCCCACTAGCCATGCGCTAATGGGCAATTTTTCTGGATATCGCAAAGACACTCATGGCTTGCGCCGAGTCCTGACCGCCAGCATCCACTGGGTGTTCAGTTTATCGAGCGTCTCATTACAGAGCGTCTCGATACCGAGCGTCTCAATCGTGCTGTGCGGCATCGCCGCGCCAGATCAACTGACCGCATTCGCGCAGATCATAGCCGCCGAGGGATTGCGCCAGCTGGATGCCATTCGGTGTGGCAAGATAGTCCAGCAACCCCTGGAAGAGATCGCGGAAGTAGACATTGCGCGGTACCACCAGGTCGAAGGCCTCTTCACAGACCGGCACGAAGCCGAGGCCGAACTCATTGGCCGCCGACAGCGTACCGGGGCCGACATCCACCTCGCCGCGCGCCACCATCGAGGCCACCTCACGCTCGGAATAGGCGATCGCCAGGGTGTTGAGCTGCTCGGCACGCATCTGATGGCCGGACAGCCACTCCTGCAGGAAGCGCTGCGAACCTGCCCCCTCCTGTCGCACCGCCCAACGCCGCTGCGAACCGAACAGGCCGCTGGGATCGATGGACAGATGACGATCATCATTGCGGATGATCAACCCCTGGGTACGACGCGCAAGCCGCACCATCACCCACTGACGATAGCCATCGTGGCCGCGAATCAGCGCCGGATGCCGCAGCGCCGCCTCCTCCGCGCGCCCCCAGTGAATGGCGCAGACATCAGCCCGCCCCTGGCTGAGCAGATCAAGCCCCAGACGCGTGCCGGTGACGCTCATGCCATAGAAGGCGCTACCGGCATGCTGCTGATTGAGACGCATGGAGAGCGCGGCCAGCAGCGGGTCGTCACTGCCGGTGATCATCAGGCGATCCGCCAATACACCATGATGGCTGGACTCGAGAATCCATTGCTCCACCAGGCGCCGCGGAAACAACCACTTGCCGGTCACCTTGGTCGCCGGCATGGTGCCATCACTGGCCAGTTGATAGATCTTCTTCTCGTTGAGATGCAGCAGACGCGCGACTTCCTGCACCGTCAAGAAGGGGTTGTCGTGGGGGACCGGAGCCTGACGGCCGGTGGCCGCATTCAGGGCCTCGCCTGAAGACTCAGCGACAGAGCCACCCGCAGGTGCGCCGAGTTCAGAGGAAAAGCCCTGTAAGGGTATGACGCCCAGCGGCGAAGAAAGACGACTCATCACTGCGCCCCCTTGCCATGTCCGGCTGCGCCGTCTGATGAAGATGGCTTGCCTGACGCGTCATGGCGCGATGACTTGAGAGCGTCGCCGGCACGCAGGGGCGGGATGGCATCCAGCACCAGCCGCCCGGCAGGGTCCACCGCCTGGAAGTGGCGGCCCTTGGCGCGCGCGATCAACAACACGCCAAAGCGTTCCGCCAGCTCCACCCCCTTCTGCGTGACGCCGGAGCGTGAGACCAGCACTGAAATCCCCGCCTGAGCCACCTTCAGCACCATCTCGGAAGTCAGGCGACCGGTGGTATAGAAGATGTTGGCTCCCTGGTAATCACTGCCATCATCACTCAGGGGCGCCAACCAGCTCAGCCCCGCCAGCGTATCGACGGCGTTGTGGCGGCCGACATCCTCGATGAACGCCAATACCTCATCATCCCGACACAGGGCACAACCGTGCACCGCACCGGCCTTGCGATAGGTCGCGTTGTGCGCCGCCAGCGCCTCCAGCAGGCGATACAACAAGGCCTGGCTAAAGGGGCCTGCGTCCAGCGCAGCCAGTGATTGGCGCTCCAGCAGATTGCCGAATACCGTGCCCTGTCCACAGCCGGTGGTCACGGTGCGCTTGCCGAGGCGCTGCTCGATATCCTCAGGCAGATGACGCGTCACCACCGAGGCGCTCTCGACCTCCCAGTCCACCTGCAGCGCTTCGAGGTCCTCAAGCTCACCCAGCAAGCCCTGATTGCGCAGATAGCCGGCCACTAGCGCCTCAGGTTCGGCACCCAGGGTCATCAAGGTGACGATCTCGCGCCGATTGAGATAGATGGTCAGCGAGCGCTCGGCGGCAATGGACTGCTGATGGCGCTCACCGCGCTCATCCATGACTTCGATGTCCAGCGTGGTGGGTAGTGTGGCGCGACTGATCGCTGGCCGTGCAGAGGGCATCATGAACTCGGGTCTCCCTGATCGAGCCGGTTGGAATGGCAATTCTTGCGCTGAATTGCCGTAGAGTACCAGTCCGATGGCAGAGCTGTCCCCGCACTGACTGACGGTGACCCTGATATCGCAGGCGCCGGCATGTATCTTGCACACTAGCACCATCGCAGCAATCTTTTCAGACCCGCTTGCGGGTACAGCAGTGAACAAGGAAGCCATGTCTGAATCCATCCCTCCCCGTAGTGACGATACTCGCTGGTTGAGTGTCACCCTGGCACCCACCACGCAGAAGCTGGGGCGTTTCAGCATCGATACCTGGCGGATTGCCGACCTCTCGCCCTCTGCAACGCCAGAGACGGAATCGCACTTAGCGGAGCCTGCCGCCGCTGATGAAGTAGCGCATCGCCGCATCCTGCCGCTGCAGCTTCACCTCACCGAGCGCACCGATTACCGCTACAACCTGCGCTGCGAGCAGCCGCGTCTGTTCGTCCAATGCGATGAGCGTGAAGCCGACGGCATGCAGCCCCGCGTGGTGACGGCCTGTCAGGAGGTAGCATCGCATTGGATGGATGGCGACCAGCTGGTGCTGGATGTGCCGATGCCCCCGGCCTTGATGGTGTGGCTGGAAGCCTACCTCGCGCGTCACGGCGAACGACTCGACGAAGGCAAGAAGAAGAAACGCAAGGGCGCCGGGCGCGCCAGTCAGGCAGAGCAGCACGCCGTGACGCCCAACAAGACTCATCAGCCCGGTGATGGTACGGAAAGCACGTCATGAGCCAGCACGACGACAACGCAAGCCCTGCCCATGAAGGCCTGTTCTCGCGCTGGTCACGCCGCAAGCAAGGCGACAGCCGCCGTGAAGACCAAGTGGTACAGCCGGACAGCGCCGAGGTGAGTAAAGGCGACAGCCTTCCGCCGTCACAGGCGGGAGTCGCCTCTGACAACAGCGTTGCCCCCCCTGCAGCGCGCGTCTCGCAGCACGAAGCCCTGGGCGGCGATAGCCCCTCCACGGCAGCACAACCGGCAGCCGCCGAGAGCGATCAGCAGGCATCGGACGCTGACAGCGCAGAAATGCCCGTCATCGAGCTGCCAGACCCCGACACCCTGACCCCAGACGCCGACATCAGCGCCTTCATGCAGAACGGCGTGGACCCGGCGCTACGCCAGCGTGCGCTGCGGCGCATCTTCATGGGTGGCGAGCACTCGGTGCGCGATGGGCTGGATGACTACGACCAGGACTTCTCCCAGATGCGCCCGCTCGCCGATGGTGTCGCCGACACGCTGCGCAGCTGGACTCGCAAGGTCGAAGAAGGCCTGGGAAAGCTCGATGAGGCAAGCGAGACACCCACGGCGGATACGACGCTGGAGACAGACGACCAGATCGCTGAGCAGGCGCCTGACGGTGAGGCGCCAGTGGGCGAGACACACGCGACGCCCAGCGACGAGATAGTCGAGTCGCCTGCCCCGCAAGCGATACCAGCAGAAGACTCGCGCGAGCCTGCTCCCGCGTCAGATGATGACCGCGGCGTCCGCCACAAGCCGTGACCCGGGGCTGGCCCCACAGACGCCTCCAGCGCCAGGGCGTCAGGATGACGCGCCGCACAATCAACATGCGTCATTATGACCCACGAGTAAGCCGAATACGTCTGACCGAGGTCATCCTGATGCCTCATGAGTCACCCTGACGCGCCCCATCAAGGCGCACTGACTGCAACGCACATGCAAGATTCAGCATGACATGCCAACCCTTGAAGATGATGACTGGCGTCAACCGCCTGCGCTGATGAGTGCCTGCGCGACCTGACCGCGCCCCTCTTCTCGCCGGGCGTGAAAACGGCAATGTCATCAACAGCATGCAAAGATGGTTGGCCTGTCATGAATCCCCCACTGAACGACTGTCGATCGCCGACCCGGCTCTGACCGCGAAAGACCGCGAGAGACCGCGAGAATCAGCGACGACCGGGACCTGCATCATCCGCCTGCCACCTGACGGCAGCTTGCATGCAAGGTCCGCCACGACCGAATAAGGATGAGGATGCTCAGCTCAAGCCTCGAGAGCGCTCAACGCGCCCTCAATCAACAAGCACGCCAACGCGCTCTGTCATCCGCCATGGGTGGTTCGCCTGCCTCAAGTCTGCCGCTGTTGGCGACGGATGCCGGTAGCGCGCCCATCCGCTATCACAGTCAGGGACGCACCGTGATCATCGGCAGCGAAGCGCGAGTGCGAGCACTCGCGAGTCTGCTGACCCGCCTGCCGGCCACCGCTCAGCTGCCGGTGGCACTCTTGATCAGTGAGCAGGACAACAGTGCGCTGGTGACGATGGATGAACAGCATCTCGCCGCCAGTGAGTCGCTGCCTGCGCACAGTGCTCCGCGTGACATGCTCGCGCTGAGCGGTCACCTCGGCCAGTTCAGCCTTGCCAGTGATGGCGTCAATCTGGCCGCCGCACTGGTGCCGGCAGGTGCCGGCAGCGCGACCCATTTCGACCTGATCGCCGATCTGTCCAGCCAGCCGCTCAACCAGGCGGAACTGCCACCGCCCGGCTATCTTCAAGCCGGCGCGGACGTCATCGCCGAGCTGGATCAGCTGGTCGCCGATGCCGAAGCCTCTCAGGAATCACTGTCACAGCTGACCGCCTGGGCCATGCAGTTCGCGGGCCTGATCGGCAATTTCGACAAACCGAATTACGTGACCGTCAATCTCGATACCTGCGCGCACTCCAGTGCCGGCAATATCGGCTGTACGCGTTGCCTGTCGTCGTGCAGCGCCGATGCCATCTTCTCGGTGGCCGGTCGTCGCAATGCGCATATCGAGATCGACCCTTACCTGTGCCACGGCGCGGCCAGCTGCGTCAGCGCCTGCCCGACCGGCGCGCTGAGCTTCACCCAGCCCCCGGCCGAGCAGCGCATGGAGCAGATCCAGCGCCTGCTGGAGCGCTATCAGGATGGCGGTGGCCTCTACCCGCTGCTGCGCTATCGCCTGGAGCAATCCCCTGCCTCGCAGACTGCCCTGGCGAGTGTCGACCAGGAGCGCTGCCTCGATATCACCCTCGAGGAAATCTCCGCCACCGGGCACGACGAGTGGCTGGCCGCTCTCGCACTCGGCGCGACGCAGGTCATCGTCGAACTGCCCCACGACCTGCCCGCAGGCCAGCACCAGCAGCTCGATAGCGAACGTCGCCTGGCACTGACCCTGCTCGACAGCATGGGGCTTGCCAATGCGGACAGTGGCGAGCCGCGCATTCGCTTCGTCTCTTTGCCATCCGCTCTGCCACAAATGGATAGCTACGAGGCTGACCCCCTGCCCCTGATCACGCCGCTGTGTGTCGCTCTGGCCCCGGGCGCTGACAGCGAAGAAGAGCAGCAGCCCAGCCAGCCGATCGCTCGTGACTGGCTGCTGGGACAGCCGCAGGCACGCCCCGGCAAGCGCGAACGTCTCAATCGGGTGCTCGATCACCTGGCGACCCTGTCGGTCGCGGACCTGGCGCAGGACAGCGTCACCGTGCCGACAGGCGCGCCCTTCGGCGTGGTGAACGTCGACAGCGACAACTGCACGCTGTGTCAGGGATGTGTCGCCGTCTGCCCGACCAGCGCCCTCTCGGCCAATCGCACGTCGCCTGCACTATCCTTCACTCAAGGTGACTGCGTGCAGTGTGGTCTGTGCGAGCAGGCATGCCCGGAGCAGGTCATCACCCTGACACCAGGCTTTGCTCCGCAGCCCGACGTGCGCCGCGAACCACAGCTGATCAAGCAGGATGTGCCCTTCCCCTGCATCAGCTGTGGCACGCCGTTCGGCTCCACCGCCACCATCACGGCGATGCAGACCAAACTGGCCTCGCATGCCTACTTCCAGGGCGATGGCGCACTGCGCCTGAAGATGTGCAGCGACTGCCGCGTCAAGGACATCTGGCACGAAATGGCACGTAATCCCGATGCCCAACTCAAGGTTTGAGCCAATGACATCACCCACGTCGACACCCGACGACTTTGCAGCAGGTGGGACTGACGATCGTGCACCTGACACCACTGCGGCCGACTCTCTGATAAGCCATAGTGAAGAACAGCAGGCATTGCGCGCCGACCTCTACCGGCTGCTGGCGCGGCTGTTGCGCGCGGCGCCGGATGCGGAGCTGATCGACTTTCTGGCCGAACTCGACCATGACGCCATCAGCCTGCCCGGGGCCGCCGAGCAACAATTGCCGCGCGCGCTGGCCTCGCTGTCATTGGCCGCCCGCGTCAGCGACGCGCGCCGGCTGGAAGACGACTTCTTCCAGAGCCTGGTAGGCGTGGTGCAGGGCGAGGTAGTGCCCTACGCCAGCTGGTACCTCACCGGCTCGCTGATGGAGATGCCGCTGGTCGCCCTGCGCCAGGATCTCAAACGCCTCGGCTTCGAACGCCAGAGCGACGTGCATGAGCCCGAGGATCATCTCGGCGCACTGTGCGAGGTGATGGCCATGCTGATCGATGAGGTGCCCGGCGAGCAGGTCAATTTCTTCCGCCGCCATGTGGCCAGCTGGGGCGAGCGCTGCTGCGCCGACCTCGCGGGACGCGAGAGCCCCTTCTATGCCGCCGTCGGCTACCTGGGGCAGGCCTTCCTGCGGGCAGAGCGCCTGAACCTCGGTGACTCGATCCCGCTGCATGCGGCAACCGAAAACAACTCTGGCGAGCAGGTGACGGCCGAGGCCGTCCAGCTCGTCACGCCAGCCAGTGTGGCGCCCGACGCAAGACACTGATGTCACGCATGACGTGAAGCAACATTCGAGACTGCAACGCTATCCATCTCGCATCACCCAGCAGCATTGCCGACAGGAGATCAGCATGAAGACTGATGACGCAAAAGACAGCCATAACCAGGCGCGCCAGGGGCGCCGCAAATTCCTGCGCGTACTGGGCGCCAGCACCGTAGGGGTTGCCGCAGCAGGGTCATTGGCCGGTGCCGTGATTCCGGACCAGGCCGCGCCAGAGGCACCCGTCAAGGACAAGGGCACGGACAACTATCGCGAGAGTGATCACGTCAAGGCCTTCTACGCCACGCTGCGTGACTGAATGCAAGACAGACAGTGCCCCGAGCCTGCGCCATGCGCGCGGCCAGCGGCCTGAACAACGGGCAGCGCGGAGAGGTTTCCGCCCGCCATCGACAGTGACGAGTCGGCACGGATCAGGACTGCCCCTGATCTGAAAGACCGCCGCTCCCGACATTGCCCCCTGACCCGCTCACGCGGCCCGGGCAATGATTCGGGTGACGAGGAGAGATGATGTCATGCGACTGACCCCCACCCCCTCTGCCAAAGAGACCTCAGGACTCGGCATCAACCGCCGCCAGTTCCTGAAACGCAGCGGTGTCGCCACCGGCGGCCTTGCCGCCGCGAGCTTCATGGCCACCCCAATGATGAAACGCGCCGAAGCCAAGACCGAAGTGTCTGACGCGCCGGTCGAGACGAAGCGCACCATCTGCTCACACTGCTCCGTGGGCTGCGGCGTCTATGCCGAGGTCCAGGAAGGTGTCTGGACCAAGCAGGAACCCGCCTTCGATCACCCTTTCAACCGTGGCGCACACTGCGCCAAGGGCGCATCGCTGCGTGAGCATGGTCACTCTGACCGTCGCCTCAAGTACCCGATGAAGCTCGAAGGTGGCAAGTGGAAGAAGCTCTCCTGGGAGCAGGCCATCGAGGAAGTCGGCGACAAGGTGCTCGAGCTCACCAAGGAGCATGGCCCCGATAGCATCTACTGGCTGGGTTCGGCCAAGTTCAGCAATGAACAGGCCTACCTGATGCGCAAGTTCGCGGCCCTGTTCGGCACCAACAACGTCGATCACCAGGCGCGTATCTGCCACTCCACCACGGTGGCCGGTGTCGCGAACACCTGGGGCTACGGGGCGATGACCAACTCCTTCAACGACATGCACAACTGTCGTTCGATCCTGTTCATCGGTTCCAACCCGTCCGAAGCGCACCCGGTGGCCATGCAGCACATCCTGCTGGCCAAGGAGCGCTCCAACGCCGAGATCATCGTCGTCGACCCGCGCTTCACGCGGACCGCCGCCAAGGCCAACAAGTACGTGCGCCTGCGTCCGGGCACCGATGTCGCCTACATCTGGGGCCTGCTGTGGCACATCTTCGAGAACGGCTGGGAAGATGAGGCCTACATCCAGCAGCGTGTCTACGGCATGGATGAAGTGCGTGCCGAAGTCGCCAAGTTCCCGCCGGCGGAAGTCGAGCGCATCACCGGCGTCAACGAGGCCGACATGCTCGACGTCGCGCGCCGCCTGTCCCAGAACCGTCCGGGCAGCGTCGTGTGGTGCATGGGCGGTACCCAGCACACCACCGGCAACAACAACACCCGCGCCTACTGCATCCTGGAGCTGGCGCTGGGCAACATCGGCAAGTCCGGTGGCGGCGCCAACATCTTCCGTGGCCACGACAACGTCCAGGGCGCCACGGATCTGGGCCTGATGTCCCACTCCCTGCCGGGCTATTACGGCCTCTCCGAAGGCGCGTGGAAGCACTGGTCCAAGGTCTGGAACGTCGACTTCGAGTGGATCCAGAACCGCTACGACCAGACCGAATATCACGACGGCAAGCCGATGCACACCAACGGCATCACCGTCTCGCGCTGGGTCGATGGCGTGCTCGAGAACCCGGACCGCATCTCCCAGCGCACCGCGCTCAAGGCGATGTTCTACTGGGGGCATGCCGTCAACTCCCAGACCCGCGGGCCGGAGATGAAGAAGGCGATGGCCAAGCTGGACATGATGGTGGTGGTCGACCCCTACCCGACCATCGCCGCCGTCATGCACGACCGTACCGACGGCGTCTACCTGCTGCCGGCCGCGACCCAGTTCGAGACCACCGGCAGCGTGACCAACTCCAGCCGCTCCCTGCAGTGGCGCGATCAGGTCATCGAGCCGATGTTCGAGTCCAAGCCTGACCACGAGATCATGTACCTGCTGTCTCGCAAGCTGGGCTTCGCCGACGAGCTGTTCCGCAACATCAAGGTCGAGGGCAGCGTGCCTGTCGTCGAGGACATCACGCGCGAGTTCAATGCCGGCATGTGGACGGTGGGTTATACCGCCCAGAGCCCTGAGCGCCTGAAGGCTCACCAGCAGAACTGGCACACCTTCGACTTCGAGACGCTCAAGGCCCGTGGCGGCCCGGCCAACGGCGACTTCTACGGTCTGCCGTGGCCGTGCTGGGGCACGCCGGAGATGGGTCACCCGGGCTCGCCCATCCTGTATGACACCTCCAAGACGGTGGCCGAGGGTGGCGGCAACTTCCGCGCGCGTTATGGCGTGGAGCACAACGGCACCAACATCCTCGCGGAAGGCTCCTGGTCCAAGGGCGCCGAGATCGAGGATGGCTATCCGGAATTCACCGACAAGCTGCTCAAGCAGCTGGGCTGGTGGGATGACCTGACGGCCGAGGAAAAGCAGGCGGCGGAAGGCAAGAACTGGAAGACCGATCTCTCCGGCGGCATCCAGCGCGTGTGTATCAAGCATGGCTGCATGCCGTATGGCAACGCCAAGGCGCGTGCCCTGGTGTGGACCTTCCCGGACCCGATCCCCAAGCACCGCGAGCCGCTCTACACCGCGCGTCGCGATCTGGTGAAGGACTACCCGACCTGGCCGGATTCCGAGTCCATCTATCGCCTGCCGACGCTCTACGCCTCCATCCAGGAGAAGGACGTCAGCGCCAAGTACCCGATCACCCTGACCTCGGGCCGCCTGGTGGAATACGAAGGGGGTGGCGAAGAGACACGCTCCATTCCGTGGCTGGCCGAGCTGCAGCAGGAGATGTTCGTCGAGATCAATCCGGCCCTGGCCAATGATCAGGGCATCAAGGACGGCGACATGGTGTGGGTCGAGGGCGCCGAGGGCGGCCGCGTCAAGGTGATGGCGATGGTCACCGAGCGTGTCGGCCCGGATGTCGTCTTCATGCCCTTCCACTTCGGTGGGCATTACGAGGGCGAATCCCTCGAGTCCCGCTATCCGGAAGGTACCGTGCCCTATGTGCTCGGTGAATCGGCCAATACCGCGACCACCTACGGCTACGACCCCGTGACCCTGATGCAGGAAACCAAGGTCACCTTGTGCCGCGTCAGCCTCGCCTGACTCGAGTGACGGCCGCGTCCCGATGACGCGGCCCGGACGCAGCGCAAGACACGATCGGACGTATCCGTTACCAGAATCATCCGGCCTGTTGACCGAGGAACCCGGCGACAGGCCGTGAAGGAGAAGCACCATGGCCCAGATGAAATTTTTGTGTGATGCAGAGCGCTGCATCGAGTGCAATGGCTGCGTGACAGCCTGCAAGAACGCCAACGAGACCGAATGGGGCGTTCAGCGTCGCCGCGTGGTGACCCTGGACGACGGCAAGCCGAGTGAAGTCTCCATCTCGGTGGCATGCATGCATTGCGATGACGCGCCGTGCATGGCGGTCTGCCCCACCGACTGCTTCTACAAGACCGATGACGGTATCGTCCTGCACGACAAGGACATCTGCATCGGCTGCGGCTACTGCCTGTACGCCTGCCCGTTCGGCGCCCCGCAGTTCCCGCAGCAAGGCGCCTTCGGCGAGCGCGGCAAGATGGACAAGTGCACCTTCTGTGCCGGCGGCCCGGCCGAGAGCCCGGAAGAAGAGTTCGAGAAGTACGGCGCCAACCGCATCAGCGAAGGCAAGCTGCCGCTGTGCGCCGAGATGTGCTCCACCAAGGCCCTGCTGGCCGGCGATGCCGAGACCGTCTCCGACATCTTCCGTCAGCGTGTGGTCTACCGTGGCCATGAAGACGGCGCCTGGTCGCCGGTCGACAAGGCTAGCCACCCGGAGACATCTGCCAACCTGACCACCAGCAGCGTTCAGCAGGCGGACCACCTGGCCTACGACGCAGCCCGCAAGGGGTAAGGAGGCGACATGCGCGCGCACTTTACAGCTTCACGGTTGACCGTGGTCGCCATGTTCCTGTGCCTGATGCTGGCCAGTCTCTGGCTAGCTCCTCAGGCACTGGCCGCGAACCCTGACGGCGAGATCGGTCAGGCGGTCGGCACGGTGGACGCCGATACCTGGCGGCAGGTCAAGAATGGGGGCAACTCCATCGACAGCCGTCATGACTCCAACTACAGCCTGATCAACCAGAGCGGCGAGACCTGGCGCCAGATCCGCAATCGCTGGATCTCACCGGGTGGCCTGATCGCACTGGGTGGCATGCTGGCCGTGCTGGTGATCTTCTACCTGCTGGTGGGACGCAACAATCTGGACCATCCACGCAGCGGCAAGCTGATGCTGCGCTGGACGGCGCTGGAGCGTGCCATGCACTGGACGCTGGCGACGCTGTTCCTAACGCTGGCCATCACCGGCATCAATCTGCTGTGGGGCAAGTTCGTGTTCCGCAATGTGTTCGGGGATGTGTTCTGGGCCAACATGATCATGGCAACCAAGGTGATCCACAACTATGTGGGCCCCCTGTTCTCGATCATGCTGATCCTGGTACTGGCCAAGTGGCTGAAGCTCAATCTTCCCAAAAAGCATGACCTTGACTGGTTCCGTCAGGGTGGCGGCATGATGAAGGGCAAGCATCCGGACGCCGGCTTCGCCAATGGCGGGGAAAAGGCCTGGTACTGGATTCTGGCGACGGTCGGCCTGGTAGTGATTGCCAGCGGGCTGGTGCTGGACTTCCCGATCTTCGGCCAGACGCGTGACAACATGCAGTGGGCCAATGTCTTCCACGGCATCGCCTCGCTGATGTTGATCGCGGTGTCCTTCGGCCACATCTATATCGGCACCGCCGGTACCGAGGGTGCCTTCGAGGGCATGAAGACCGGCTATGTCGATGAGACCTGGGCCAAGCAGCACCACAATCTGTGGTACGACGAGGTCAAGCAGGCCGAAGCGGCAGACCCGGCAGCAGACCCCGCCACGGCGCCTGACGATAGCCTGGCACGTCAGCAACGTCCGAATTAGCGCGGCGTCAGACATCCGCTGGATGAGTGAAGATACGCCCGGTCAGGTTCGCCTGCCGGGCGTTTTCGCTTGCCAGCGCCTGCTCTCTCGCTTGCCCGCGCACACTCTTTCGCGACTCTGCCACCCACTGGCACTCCATCTGCCAACCCGTCTGCCAACACGTCTGTCAAATCACAGACCAAACCACAGGCGTGCAGCGCTGGTTCACAGCTCTGCATTAGTTGCGTAAAGTTTCAGATATCCCGCCTGGGCCCACCAGGCACCCCGACA
This sequence comes from Cobetia sp. 1CM21F, assembly GCF_023161745.1. Classification (NCBI taxonomy): domain Bacteria; kingdom Pseudomonadati; phylum Pseudomonadota; class Gammaproteobacteria; order Oceanospirillales; family Halomonadaceae; genus Cobetia; species Cobetia sp. 1CM21F. Next base: position 1,400,392 of record NZ_JALNTQ010000001.1, read on the forward strand.
GCATGAAGGCAGGCGCTTAGCTGCGCCTTCTCAGGAGAATTCGATGAGCGACCCGACCCCTCAAGCCGTACAGGACCTGAGCCAACTGGACGAACAGACCCGCACCGAACTGGAAGCGGCCGCGTTCCGTCGTCTGCTCAAGCATCTGGATGACAACAAGGATGTCCAGAACATCGATCTGATGATCCTCGCCGACTTCTGCCGCAACTGCCTGTCCAAGTGGCTGATGGCCGCTGGCGAGGAGCGTGGCGTGAGTTTCGATTACGACGCGGCGCGCGAGCATGTCTACGGCATGCCCTATTCCGAGTGGAAGACACATCACCAGGCGAAAGCGACCCCTGAGCAGCTGGCAGCGCTCGAGGCACGTCAACAAGGCAAGAAGGACTGATCATGAGCGGCAATGACGAACAGATCGGCCTCACCATCGCGGTATTGACCGTCTCGGATACACGCACCGCAGAGAATGACCGCTCCGGCGACGCTCTGGTCAACAACCTTACGGCGGCTGGCCATACCCTGCATGAAAAGCGCATCGTGCCCGATGACGTCTACCAGCTGCGCGCCGTGGTCAGCGAGTGGATCGCGGACCCGGCCGTTCAGGTCATCCTGACGACGGGCGGCACAGGCTTCACCGGGCGTGATTCCACGCCGGAAGCCATTCGCGTGCTGCTCGACAAGGAAATCCAGGGCTTCGGCGAACTCTTCCGTCAGCTTTCACACCAGGAAGTCGGCAGCTCGACGATCCAGAGCCGCTGTCTGGGAGGGCTGGCCAACCGTACCGTGGTGTTCTGTCTGCCCGGCTCCACCGGCGCCTGCAAGACGGCCTGGAACGGCATCCTCAAGGAGCAGCTCGACAGCCGTCACCGCCCCTGCAACTTCGCCAACCTGGTGATTCCGGAGCGCGGAACCCATGCCCACTGACGCCAGTAAAGACCCGCATTCCCAGCCGTCGCCTTCCGCGGCGGCAGGATGTGGCTGCGACGCCGTGCCTGCCGGCGCCAAGGGGCTGGCGCCCCTGGCCAGTGCACTCGCAGCGCTCCGTGACAGCTGCCCGCTGATGCCAGCCGAGCGCGTGGCAGTCAGTGACGCCGCAGGACGTGTGCTCGCCGAGGACGTGCATGCCGAGCTTGACGTGCCGCCTGCCGACAACTCCCAGATGGATGGTTACTGCGCCCGGGTGGCGGACATCGGTGACGGTGCCTGGCTGCCGATCAGTCAGCGTATCGCGGCAGGCCAGCCTGCCACGCCGCTGGCCGTGGCGAGTTGTGCGCGCCTGTTCACCGGAGCGGAAATCCCCGAGGGGGCCGACGTGGTGGTCATGCAGGAAGAGGTGACACTGCGTGAAGGCGAAGATGGCACCACCCTGGCCTGGCTGCCCGGGCCTCGCACCCGCGGCGACAACATTCGCGTTCAAGGCCGGGATGTCAGCAAGGGTAGTCGATTGCTCGCGGCGGGCACGCGACTGGACGCTGCCGCGCTGGGCCTGCTGTGTGGCCAGGGGGCAAGTCACGTGATGGTGCGCCGCAAGGTACGAGTGGCCTTGTTCGCGACCGGCGATGAACTGATCGAGCCCGGCCAGCCGCTCAAGCCCGGCCAGATCTACAATTCCAATCGCGTGATGCTCAGCCAGATGCTCAGCGACTTCGGGGCTGAGGTGGTGCTGGCGCCACTCAATGTGGCCGATACCTTCGAGGCCACCCGTGACGCCCTCGCTTCGGCGGCGCAACAGGCTGACCTGATCGTCACCTGCGGTGGAGTCAGCGTCGGCGAGGAAGACCACGTCCGCCCCGCCATCGAGGCGCTCGGCAGCCTGGATCTGTGGCGCCTGGCCATCAAACCGGGCAAACCACTGGCGCTGGGACGTATCAACAGCCCCCGGGGTGACGCGGTGCGTGTCGTGGGCCTGCCGGGCAATCCGGTCTCCAGCTGGGTCGGTGGCTGGTTGTTCCTTCGTCCGTTACTGGGCGAGATGACCGACTGCGCTGCATTGCGCGAGCTGAAACGTCTCACGGTACGCGCGGCCTTCTCAGCCCGCACCGCCATCCGTCAGGACCATCTGCGCGTCACCCTGTCGCCCGGCAGTGATGGACAGCTTGAGGCACATGCCTTTCCGGACCAGAACTCGGCGGTACTCTCCTCCTGTGCCGGTGCTCAGGCATTGGCAGTGATTCCGCCCCACGCACAGCTCAACCACGGCGACAGCGTGGAATGCCTGTGGCTCGAGCGCTGACACCTCCCCCTCCCTGTTTTCACAACTGTCTTTACAACTGTCGTGACTACTGACGCGATAACTGTCACGACAACTGACGCTGGAATGCGACACCCTAGTGACACTCCAGCGTCATCTTGACCTCGCCCCTGAGTCCGGCACACTGACTGCCTTCATTCATCTGAGTTCTGACTGCCTACGGCGGCTCAGGACACTGATCGGTTACGGACTCTTGAGCAAGGACAACTCAATGCCAGCCTCTTCCTCGTCGCCCCGCGCGCTGTTACGCCCACTTGCCATGGCTGTGCTGCTTGCCACCACGTCGTCATCCTTGCCGGCGCTCGCCGATGACATTGCCACGTCGCCTGCGCCGGGCACGTCGGTCACTGAATGGAGCTATGCGAGTGAATCCGCGGATGACACCAACGCCGGAGCCAACGGCCCCGAGCATTGGGGAGAGCTCACCCCGGGCTATGCAGAGTGCTCGGCCGGCAGCCAGCAGTCGCCGATCGATATCGACAGCCAGTCACGCACGCTGAATGAAGCGGGCCCGAAACTCGACTACCACTCGCCGCTGCTCGTCACGCGCGATACGGGCCACACCCTGCAGATCGAAGGGGCCAGCGGCAATACCATGACGCTGGATGGCACCCAGTACACCCTGTCGCAGGTGCACCTGCATGTGCCGTCAGAGCACGCCATCAACGGCAAGCGTGCCGCCATGGAAATCCATCTGGTGCACAGCACGCCGGAAGGCAAGCTGGCCGTGCTGGCCGTGCTGGTCGAGGAAGGGCATGACAACCTGGCCCTCAGCCGCCTGTTGAGCCGCCTCCCCCAGCGCGGTCTCTCCGAGACCCTGACAAGCGGCCTGTCTGCCAACCTGCTGCTGCCACGCGAGCATGCCGGCTGGCAGTACTCCGGCTCGCTTACCACCCCGCCATGCTCTGAGCCTGTCACCTGGTTTGTCATGCAGACGCCGATCGAAGCCTCCCAGGCACAGATCGACGCCTACCATGAATGGCAAGGCGGAGAGAATGCCCGCCCCCTTCAGCGCTGATTGATACAAGGCGCGCCACGGACGACAAAGGCGCCACCCTCACGGGTGGCGCCTTTTTTATTCTCGAAAACATATTTCATGCGTTTAAACAACGTATGTCACACCTCGACAGCCAACAGTTTATAAGCATACATTAAATTAAGATCATTTTTTGCCGCCAAATTAACCAGTTAGCACTACTTGACCTTTAGCATCATGGCCGATTAGAAAAATCATACTCAGTGCATGATCCGAATACCTCTCCCAGGCGTTATTGAATTTGACACTCAACTCCCCGATCTCCTTTAGAACAAGGGCTCAAGGAGGTGTCGACATAGTGAGCAGTGAAACTAAAGGTTCGAAAGAAAATCAATATTCCAATAAACCATATATCAACGACATTAGATTGATGTCTGGGTACTAGAAAAATGATCCAGGTCATAATAACGTGTTGATTATTGATAATTAATAGAAAGTCGCGAATGCACAAGAAGTGCCATTGAGGATAACGATATGCCGGTAACTGCCAAGGTCGCTCCCCACGGTCAGCTCGCGGAACAGGAAACGGTCCTGCGTGAAGTCGATACCATTGCCCTCAATAGATCATCGGATGTCAGTCTGGATCTCCATCCTCGCGATATCGAGGTAATGACCCGCCAGGGAGACAACCTGCTTGTCACCCTCGAAAACGGGGAACTGATCACGGTCGAAAACTTCTACGCAGACCCCACCGAGCTCAGCCACCTGTATCTGCAAGGCGATGAGTTCGCCGGTGAGCTCTTTCAGGTGGGTCTGGGTGAAGCTGGCGCAGGGGGCGCTGTGCCCTTCACCAGTACCGCGACCTTGACGACGGCAGAGACGGCTCTCACTACCGCAGCAGCGGGTGCGGGCACTGCGGGTGCAGAAGCCGCAACGGGCGCAGGTGCGGGTGCCGGGGCTGGCATCAGCACCGCTGGCCTCGTGGCAGGCGGCGTGGCCGTTGCCGCCGGTGTCGGCGTGGCCGCTGCCACTGGCGATGACAGCTCCTCCTCGGATGAGGACACGACAGCGCCTGAGGCGCCTGTCCTCGACGAGACCAATGGCAACATCCTCACCGGCAGCAGTGAGCCCGGCGCCACTATCGAGGTCACCAATGCCGCCGGCGACAGCGTAGGAAGCGCCGTTGCCGATGCCGATGGCAACTTCTCGGTCGAGCTGTCCCCCACGCAGGAAGCCGGCACCGAACTGACCGCCACCGCCACCGATGCCGCCGGCAACGTGAGCGAAGCCTCCACCGCGGTCACCGTGCCGCAGGATGCTGACATCACGGCACCCAACACCCCGACCATCGCCTCCGCGACGGATGATGTGGAAGCCATCACTGGAGCGCTCGAGGATGGCGACAGCACCAATGACACCACGCCGACCCTGGGCGGTACTGCTGAAGTCGGCAGCACCGTCACTGTCACGCTCGATGGTGATGTGATCGGCACCACCACCGCCGACAGCAACGGTGCCTGGAGCTTCACTCCAAACACCGAGCTTGACGATGGCGAGCATGTCTTCAGCGTCACCGCGACCGATGCCGCCGGCAATGAAAGCCCAGCGTCTGGCGAGTTCACGCTCACAGTCGACACCACTGCGCCGGATGCGCCGGTTCTGAGCGAGACCGATGGCACCACGGCATCCGGTACGGCCGAAGCCGGTAGCGACATCGAGATCACCAACAGCAATGGCGATAGCGTCGGCACTGGGATTGCGGAAGACGATGGCACCTTCTCCATCGAACTTGATCCGCCCCAGCAGGATGACGAGGCGCTGACGGCCACCGCTACGGATCCTGCCGGCAACATCAGCAGCACCTCGACACCAGCGAGCGTAGATTCAAGCACCGACTCCACCGCGCCTACCCCCCCTACCATCGCCTCCGCGACCGACGATGTGCCAGCCGATACCGGTGCCCTCGCCTCCGGCGACAGCACCAATGACGCGACGCCGACGCTGACCGGCAGCGCCGAAGCCGGCAGCACCGTTACCATCACCCATAACGGCGAAGTCGTTGATACGGTCGTGGCAGATGCCAATGGCAACTGGAGCTACACCCCGAGCGCTGATCTCACCGATGGCGAGCACGTCTTCAGCGTCACCGCGACCGATGCCGCCGGCAACGAAAGCCCAGCGTCTGGCGAGTTCACCCTCACGGTCGACACTATCGCTCCGGACGCACCGACCCTGTCCGAGACCGATGGCGAGACGGCCAATGGCAGCACCGTCAATGGTAGCGCCGAGGCCGGTGGCACCGTTGAAATCACCAATGGTGATGGCAATCTGCTGGGCAGCGGCACTGTCGCCGATGACGGCACGTTCAGCATCACGCTGTCTCCGAAGCAGGAAGCCGGCGCTGAACTGACCGCCACCGTCACTGACGCCGCGGGTAACGAAAGCCCAGTCTCCGACACCCTGGTGGTGCCGGAAGACGCTGACGTGACTCCGCCGAACACCCCTACCATCACCTCCGCGACCGACGACGTGGCAGCCGATACCGGTGCCCTCGCCTCCGGCGACAGCACCAACGATGCGACACCGACCTTGACCGGCAGCGCCGAAGCCAACAGCACCGTCAACATCACCCATAACGGTGAAGTCGTTGATAACGTGACAGCGGATGCCAATGGCGCCTGGCGCTACACCCCGAGCACTGAGCTCACCGATGGCGATCATGTCTTCAGCGTCACCGCGACCGATGCCGCCGGTAACGAAAGTGCATCCTCTGGCGATTTCACACTCACCGTCGATACCGCTGCGCCGGATGCGCCGATCCTGTCCGAGACGGATGGCGAGACGGCTAATGGCAGCACCGTCAATGGTAGCGCCGAGGCCGGCGGGACTGTCGAAATCACCAATGGTGATGGCGAGCTGCTGGGCAGCGGCACTGTTGCCGATGACGGTACCTTCAGCATCACGCTGTCTCCGAAGCAGGACGCCGGCGCTGAGCTGACCGCCACCGTCACCGACGCCGCGGGTAACGAAAGTGCTGTCTCCGACACCCTGGTAGTGCCGGAAGACACTGACGTTACCGCGCCGAACACGCCGACCATCATTTCCGCGACCGACGATGTACCAGCCGATACCGGTGCCCTCGCCTCGGGCGACAGCACCAATGACGCGACGCCGACGCTGACCGGCAGCGCCGAGGCCGGCAGCACTGTCACCATCACCCACAACGGCGAAGTCGTTGATACGGTCGTGGCAGATGCCAATGGCGCCTGGCGCTATACCCCGAGCGCTGAGCTCACCGATGGCGAGCATGTCTTCAGCGTCACCGCGACCGATGCCGCCGGCAACGCAAGCGCGCCGTCTGGCGAGTTCACGCTCACCGTCGACACCGCCGCGCCTGATGCACCGATCCTGTCCGAGACCGATGGCGAGACCGCCAACGGCAGCACCGTCAATGGTAGCGCCGAGGCCGGCGGGACCGTCGAAGTCACCAATGGTGATGGCGATCTGCTGGGCAGCGGTACTGTCGCCGATGACGGCACCTTCAGCATCACGCTGTCTCCGAAGCAGGAAGCTGGCGCTGAGCTGACCGCTACCGTCACCGACGCCGCGGGTAACGAAAGCCCAGTCTCCGACACCCTGGTGGTGCCGGAAGCGGCGGATGTTACCGCGCCGAACACGCCGACCATCGCTTCCGCGACCGACGATGTGGAAGCCGTTACCGGTGCCCTCGCCTCGGGCGACAGCACCAACGATGCGACGCCGACGCTGACCGGCAGCGCAGAAGCCGGCAGCACCGTCACCATCACCCACAACGGCGAAGTCGTTGATAGCGTGACGGCGGATACCAATGGCACATGGAGCTACACACCGACTACTGATCTCACCGATGGCGACCACGTCTTCAGCGTCACCGCGACTGACGAAGCCGGCAATGAAAGCCCAGCGTCTGGCGAGTTCACGCTCACGGTCGACACCAACGCGCCTGATGCGCCGGTTCTGAGCGAGACCGATGGCACCACCGTCGCCGGAACCGGTGAAGCGGGCACCACGGTCGAGATCACCAATGCCAACGATGATGTGCTGGGAACAGCGGTCGTCGATGCAGAAGGCAACTTCTCGGTTGAGCTCTCACCGGAGCAGGAAGCTGGCAGCACACTGACAGCCACGGCAACAGACCCGGCCGGCAATGAAAGCGGAGCGTCCGCGGCACTTAATGTGCCCGAAGACGCTGACGTTACCGCGCCGAACACGCCAACCATCACCTCCGCCACAGATGATGTACCAGCCGATACCGGCACCCTCGCCTCTGGCGACAGCACCAATGACGCGACGCCGACCCTCATCGGCAGCGCTGAGGCCAATAGCACCGTCACCATCACCCACAACGGTGAGGAAATCGCGACAGCCACCGCCGATGCCAATGGTGCCTGGAGCTACACACCGGCTACTGATCTCACCGATGGCGAGCATGTCTTCAGCGTCACAGCGACCGATGCCGCCGGCAACGAAAGCCCGGCGTCTGGCGAGTTCACACTCACCGTCGACACCACCGCGCCGGATGCGCCAGTCCTGAGCGAGACCGATGGCACCACCGTCGCCGGGACCGGTGAAGCGGGCACCACGGTCGAGATCACCAATGC